>NZ_JBIAZI010000002.1:777901-1169175 GCF_042899005.1 Actinoplanes sp. NPDC000266 | reverse complement strand
GTGGGTGTGGGGGGGGGGGGGGGGGGGGGGGGGGTGGGGGGGGGCGGCGGGGGGGGGGGGGGGGGGGGGGGGGGGGGGGGGGGGGGGCGGGCGCCCCCCCCCCCCCCCCGGCCCGGTGTCAGCCGATGCTGCGGGCGAAGCGGAAGAAGCCGTACGGGTCGTACGCCCGCTTGACGCGCACCAGCCGCGGGTAGTTCTCGGCGTAGTAGGCCCTGCGCCAGTCCTTCAGCGACGGGTCCATGTAGTTCTGGTAGCTCTCGCGCAGGGAGTGCCGGTCGAGCACCGCGAAGGCGTCGGCCAGCCAGCTCTCGCTCAGGGCCACGTCGTCGGCGGTGTAGTTGGCGTCGAGGAGCTGAGCGGTGACACCGGCCAGCATCCGGGTGGTCCGGTGGACGTACGCAGTGTCGGTGCGGGCCGGCTCGTTGGCCACGCCGCCGAGGGCCTCGAAGTACAGCAGGCGGTCCTGCTGAGGAGTGGACTTGGCCGGGTCGGTCAGGATGGCCACGAGGTCGTCGACGTCGGCGCGAGGCACCGCGTCGTCGTACATTCGGGAGCGGGTGTGGTAGTGGTACGACCGCGCCACCTGCGCCTCGGGGGTGGTGCCCTCACGGTGGCACTGCGCGGTGGTGAGCGACGTGCAGCCGTACACCGACATCATCATGTCGTAGACCGACGCGTTGGCGACGGCCCGGACGGTGGGCGCCACACCCACCTCCCCGATCAGCTGGTCGACGAGGATGTTCAGGTCCTCGATGGCGCCGTACCAGGTGCCCGTGAGGATCACCCCGATGTCCGGGGTGGGTGGGTTCCGGACACGGGCCAGCAGGAGCGAGGAGAGATCGTTGGGCGCCGCGAGCATCCACTGCTGCCACTTCTCGATCACGTTCGCCGCGTCCACCCCGAGCCAGACCAGCCGGTAGCCGACGAGGGAGGCACGGTTGATCGGCCTCAGCGTGTAACTGGTGACGACGCCGTAGTTGCCGCCGCCGTTGCCGCGCAACGCCCAGAAAAGATCGGGGTTCTCCCGGGCCGAGGCCCGCACGAGACGCCCGCCGGCCAGCACCACGTCGGCCGAGACCAGCCGGTCGCAGGCCATGCCGAAGGTGCGGGTCTGCAGGCCGATTCCGCCGCCCTGGAGGTAACCCCCGGAGCCGACCGTCGGGCACATGCCGCTGACCAGGGCCATGCCGTGCGGGGTGAGGGCGGCCAGCGCGTCGACCTGCTGGGTTCCGGCGCCGATCGTGACGTGCTCGCCGTCGATGGCCACCTGGTTCATCCGGGAGACGTCGAGGATCATGCCGGTGGTCGTCGAGTAGCCGCCGAAGCTGTGCCCACCGCTGCGCGGGACGGTGTGCACGTGGTGGTCGTGGGCGAACGCGAGGACGGTCCGGACGTCCTTGGGGGTCTCGCAGTAGGCGACGGCCATCGGGTTGGTGTTGTCGAACTGGGCCAGCGACTGCTCGCGGGCCTGTCCGTACCGGGCGTCGGACGGCAGGATCAGATCACCGTCGAGATGGCGGCTCAGCGAGTCCCAGTTCGGGCGGCCGCCGCCTCCACGCCGCGCGGTGCTGCCGGCGGCGGACCCGGCCGGCCCGGAGGCGCCGCCCGTCATGGCGCCGACCGCCGAGGCGGCGGCGACGCCCAGGACGGCACGACGTGTGATGTTTCCTGTCACAGCGGTTCTCCCCGTTAGAGATCTATAGATGCGAATCTCGCGATGTGCTGAATTTACGGCCCGACCCTAGGTGCTGGCGAGCGCGCGCGAATCGCTTGTGTTGGTAGTCGGGTCCGGGGGCCCAGTACTGTCAGATCGACTGGCTGTCGGCCGGCCTCCGGCGGGTGTAGGAACAAGCCATGACTGAGCAGGTCCAGCCGGTGCACCGGCGGTACGGCCCAAGTGAGCAGTGGCGGCACATCACCGAGGCGCACATCACCGAGGAGGCCGTGACCGACCTGGCCGGATTCAAGTCGAACGGAGTCAACTTCAAGCTGGCGCTCTGGAACCCGGCGCCCAATGGCGTGCGGTACCTGAAAGCGCTCACCTTCGCCCTGGGCATGCAGCTCAGCCCGGCGAACCGGGAAAGACTGCGCCGCACGCGCAACCGCGAGGTCGGCGACCCGTATTCGGTGCGGTGCGACGGCGAGCCGGTGTGCCTGGACTATCTGCAGGCCGTGCACGAGCTCGACTTCATCGCGGCGAACATGACCCTCGACGGCGCCCGGATCCTGGAGATCGGCGCCGGCTACGGGCGTACCTGCCACACCCTGCTGTCCAATCACGACCTCGCCGGGTACACGATCGTCGACCTGCCCAACACGCTGGCCCTGTCGCACCGGTACCTGCGGGCCGTTCTGGAGCCGGCGCAGTTCGCGAAGATCAGGTTCGTGGGCATCGGCGAGGTCGACGAGCAGGTCGCCGGCGAGCGTTTCGACCTGTGCGTGAACGTCGACTCGTTCGCCGAGATGAACCCGGACACCGTGCGGGACTATCTCGCGCTCATCGACGCCTCCTGCGCGCACTTCTACGTCAACAACCCGGTCGGCAAGTACCTCGACAAGACGCTCGACGGCCACTCGCAGGGGTCCGCCGTGGTGCGGCTGGCCCTCGACAGCGGGCTGCTGCGCGACGTGATCGACATCCACGACAGCGAGGCGGTGCTGGCCAAGGTGCCCGCCTTCGAGGCCGCGTACCGCCCGGGCGAACGGTGGGCGTGCGTGGCGAGCGACCGCGCGGTCTCCTGGAGCTACTACTGGCAGGCCCTGTACCGGGTCGGCCCGGTGGCCCGGTGACGGCCGGCGAGGACCGGCCGTTGGTAGCGGTGCTGGGTGGCTCGGGTTTCGTCGGCGCCGCGGTGGTGGAGGCCCTCGCCCGGCGGCCGATCCGGCTGCGGACGTCGGGCCGGCGGCCGCAGCCGGTGCCGGACGGCGCCGTGGCCGATGTCGAGGTGCTGTCCGCCGACCTCACGGATCGTGCGGTGCTCGAGGCGGCGGTGGACGGCGCCGACACGGTCGTCCATCTGCTGATGCACACGGCCGGCTGGCGGGAGGCCGGCGACAACCCGGACGTCGAACGGGTGAACGTCGGCGTGATGCGTGACCTCGTCGAGATCCTGGGGGAGAGCGGGCGGACGGCCACTGTCCTGTTCGCCGGTTCCACCTCGCAGGCCGGGCTGCCGCAACGGATGCCGCTCGACGAGAGCGAGCCGGACGCGCCCGTGACCGCGTACGACCGGCAGAAGCACGCCGCCGAGCAGGTGCTCAAACAGGCCACCGCGGCCGGGCGGGTCCGCGGGGCCTCGCTGCGGCTGCCGACCGTCTACGGGGACAGCCCGCGCGGGAGGCTGAACGGCCGCGGCGTGGTCTCCACCATGGTGCGCAAGGCGTTCGCCGGCCAGGAGCTCACCCTCTGGAACGACGGCACGGTGGAGCGCGACCTGCTGTACGTGCACGACGCCGCCGACGCCTTCGTCGCCGGGATCGACCATGCGGACGCGCTCACGGGCCGGCACTGGCTGCTGGGCACCGGGAGCGGTGTGCCGCTGGGCGACGTGCTGCGCGTGATCGCGGAGCTGGTCGGCGACCGTCTGGGACGGCCGCCGGTCCCCGTCGTCTGTGTGCCGCCGCCCGATCTCGCGACGGCCACCGACATGCACAGCGTCGCGATCGACTCGGCGCGCTTCCGGGCGGTCACCGGCTGGCGTCCGCGGGTGCCGCTCGAGACCGCGCTGCGGCGGTGCGTCGACGCGTTCGCCCGCGACGCCGCCCTACAGTAGGCCGTTGCTCAGGCCGAGGACCGCCAGCAGCGTACGTGCCTGCATGTTGAGGTAGCGCCCGTGCCGGGCCAGCGAGTTCAGCTGGCCCGGGGTCACCCAGGCGTAGCCGGGCGGGGGCTCGGTCCCCGCGTCGGCCTCACCGGCCTCGACCAGCAGGTAGCGGCTGACGGCGTTGAGGAACCGGCCGCCCTCGTCGGAGTGCACCGCGGCGTACCGGATCCGGTCGGCTCCGGCCCGGCGTACCATCTCGAGGAACGGCGGCCGTTCCGCCTCCGGCAGGTGCGTGTAGTTCTCCAGGGTGCACTGCACCGTCGGCCCGAGTTCGACGGTGTCGAGCAGGCCGCCCTCGGCGCGGGCGTGGACCAGCAGGTGTGGCACCCCGCCGAAGCGGCGGACCAGGAACGCGCAGACCCCCATGCCGACCGGCTCGAAGAGCGGCTGCATCCAGGAGGTCACCTCACGGTTGCCGGCCTCGACGGAGACCCCGCCGACCCGGAAGTACCGGTTGTGGACGTGCCGGACGTCGTACTCGGTGCGCTCCCAGCCGGCCACCTCGGCGAGCGGCATGCGCCGGGCCCGCACGTCGTGCCGGGCCCGCTCGTTGGTGAACCACGACAACACGTCGATGTCGGAGCGCATCGCGCCCGCCTCGGCCGGGGCCGTCGGAGCGCAGGCGAGGACGCTGCGGGCGTCCATGTTCACGGTGTTGTCGCGTTCCAGCAGCTTGCCGATCTGGCCCAGGGTGAGCCAGCGGAAGTCCTCGTGCGGCGGCACGTCGTCGTCCGTCTCGATGATCATGTTGCGGTTGGCCTTGCACAGGAACCACGAGCCGTGCTCGGACTGCAGAACGTCGGCGAGGACCCGGCCCCGGTCCGGCCGGGTGAAGTACTCGAGGTACCGCACACCGGCGCCCTGGTGCACCCCGGTGTAGTTGCTGTGTGTGGCCTGCACGGTCGGCGAGAGCTGCAACAGCCCAGGATTGCCGGGCTCCATCTTGGCCTGCATCAGGAAGTGCAGGGCGCCGTCGAACTCCTTGGCCAGGATGCCGAGGATCCCCACCTCGGGTTGCACGATGATGGGCTGCTGCCATTCGCGGCCGTCGATCGCCACATGCAGTCCCTCGACGCTGAAGAACCGGCCGCTGCGATGCGTGATGTTCCCGGTGTGGGGGTGGGACGACCATCCGTTGATCCTGTCCAGCGGCACCCGTTCGACGGTGAACCGATGCGCCCTCTGGCGTTCGGCCATCCAGAGGTCGAAGTCCGCGGTCCGCATGTCCCGGCCGGCCGTGACGGCCCGCCGGGAAAGCGCGAGCCGGGCGGGCAGCCGGGTGTCGTCCCGTGCCGCCAGTCGCGCCGCGATCGTCATGCCAGCATCGCCTCGATGCGGGGCGCCACTTCGGCCGGGCTCGGCATGGCGGCGATCTCCTCGGCGACGGTCTTGGCCGCCTGCCGGGTGTCGGCGTCGGTCAACAGCTCGGCGGCGGCCGCGCTGATGGCCTCGGCGGAGACGACAGCCGCGTCGCCGAGCTGGTCCGGGCGTTCGACCCCGTCCGGCAGCAGTCGTCTCCCGGCGCCGGTGGCGGCGACCGCGCCGGCGACGAGGAACCCGTCCGACGCGAGAGGCAGGAGCAGCTGCGGAAGGCCGGCGCCGGACGCGCCGAGGGTCGTCGCCGCGCCACCGTGGTGCACGGCGAGGTCGGCGAGGGGCATCAGGTCGCCCTGCGGCACCCAGCGCTCGAGGTAGACGTTGCCGGGCAGGTCCCGGAACTGCTCGGCCGGAAGGTTCGGCCCGGTGGCCACCACCACGTCGGCGTCGAGGGCCGACAGCCCCTCGATGGCGGCGCGCAGGGCGGGGGCCGTGCCGACCACGGTGCCGAGGGTCAGGTAGATCAGCGGTCGTCTCCGCGCGGCGACGGCGATCGGCGGGAGCACACCGGCCTCGCTGAATTGCAAGGGCCGCAGCGGGCGCCGTTCCGGCCGGCTCAGGAACGAGGGCTCCTGCAACGACGTCGGGAAGATGTCCAGGTACGGGTCGCCGAGCAGGTACGTCCCCTCGGGCACGTCGACACCGACCTCGGCGGCCACCGCACGCAGCTGGAGCATGTCGACCTGCCGCCACGGCTCCTTCCGGTCGGTCGCGTCGGCCCGGGCGTGGGAGTGACAGACGGCGGGGATGCCGAGACGGTGCGCCGCCAGCCCGGCCCCCGGGTTGCCCGCCTCGTAAACCACCACGTCGGCCCGCTCCGCCCGGAGCACGGGCAGCAGGTCGGTGGCGTAACTGCGGGGGAGCAGCTCGCTGAACGCCCGGGTCGCGGGCTCGATCCATTCCTTCCACGGCAGGTCGCCGATCCGGTCGCTCTTCCCCTCGAACGCGATGCGGAAGGCATCCCGGATCTGCATGCCGACCAGGACCGTACGGAATCCGAGGTCACGCAGCAGCGGAGCGAAACGCACCCCGGTGGCGTAGACGACGTCGTGGCCGGCCTCCCGGCACGCGATGGCCAGGGGCAGCATCGGGTAGGTGTGGCCGTAGCCGGCGAGGCTGGAGAAGGCGATCTTCATAGCACCTCTTCGATCGTTGGTTTCGGTGGCCTTGCTAGGTCCGGGACGCGGCGACCATCTCCGCGGCGAACAGCGCGACTGCCAGTCCCTGCTGGGCGTTCAGGCGCGGGTCACAGGCTGTCTCGTATCGAGCCGGCAGGTCGTTCTCGGTGAGGGCCGGGGCGCCGCCGACGCACTCCGTCACGTCGTCGCCGGTCACCTCCACATGGATGCCGCCGGGATGGGTGCCCAGCCGCCGGTGCACCTCGAAGAAGCCGGTGATCTCGTCGAGAACGTGCCGGATGTCGCGGGTCTTGTAACCGTTCGCCGACACGTAGGTGTTGCCGTGCATGGGGTCGCACTGCCAGATCACCGAGGAGCCGGAGGCGGCGACCTTCTCGACTATCGGCGGCAGGACGTCGCGGACCCACGATCGGCCCATGCGGCTGATCAGCGTGACCCGCCCCGGCTCGCCGTGGGGGTCGAGCCGGCGTACGTACTCGACCGCCTGCTCCGGGGTCGTCGACGGGCCGATCTTGACGCCGATCGGGTTGGACAGCAGCTCGGCGAAGGCGATGTGGGCGCTGTCGAGCTGACGCGTGCGCTCGCCGATCCACAGGAAATGCCCGAGGCCGCTGGACAGGCGGGGCTCCGGCCCGCCGGTGTCCACCCGCAACTGCGAGCTCTCGTAGTCGAGCAGGAGGGCCTCGTGGCTGACGTAGATCTGGCTGCCGGGCACGCCGTCGCGGTGGAACTCGCGCACCACGCCCATGCTGCGGGACGCGCCGGCGTGGGCCCGGAGCATCCGGCCGGGGTCGGGCGTCCGGGCCGTGGCCGTCGGGTCGGCCGAATTGACCATGTCGCCGCGGTAGACCGGCAGGCCCTGCGCGTCGACGGGCTGGGAGCGGGGCTTGGCGTACTGACCGGCCATGCGGGCGACCTTGACGACGGGCAGCCCGGTCCGGTGGACGAGCACGGCCGCCATGTGAGCCAGCGTCCGGAGATTGCCGCGCTGGTGGGCCTCGGTGTCGCCGGCGAAGGTCTCGGCACAGTCGCCGCCCTGCAGCAGGAACGCCTCGCCCCGGGCGACCGCGGCCAGCTCGCGGGCCAGCCGCGCGGTCTCGTCCGGCGTGACGACCGGCTCCGCCCGGCTCAGCTGCGCCATCACGGCCCGCGCCCGGCGGGGGTCGGGCCACACCGGTTGCTGCGCCACCGGCTTGCGCAACGCCGCTTCCAGGCGGGCGGCGAGAGGGCCGTCCGGCCGGGAGAAGTCCGTCATCGGCGGGCCTCCGCGGGCACGCCGGCGAGCTCGGCGACCGGGATTCGCGGCATGGCGTCCAGCACGCTCGCGATCACGTCCGGTGGCACGTCGTCCACGACCTCGGCGCCGCCCGGTCCATCCAGGACGAACGTGAATCCGTGAACCGCCTTCTTGTCGTGCCGCATGAGGTCCATCAGCGCGGCGGTGCCGGCCTCGGCCGGGAGGGCGGCGGGAAGCCCGTAGTGCTGGACGATCTCGAGGTGCCGCGCCGCCCGGGCCCGCCCGATGCGGCCGAGGGCCTCGGCCAGCCGCCCGGCGAAGACCGTTCCGACGGCGACCGCCTCGCCGTGGCGTACGGCGTAGTCGGTGGCCTTCTCCAGCGCGTGGCCGAGCGTGTGGCCGTAGTTGAGCAGGTGCCGCACCCCGGTGTCGCGCTCGTCCGCCTCCACGATGCGGGCCTTGAGCGTCACGCTGGCGGTGATCTGTTCGGCCAGGGAGAGCCCGCGCAGGTCCGGCGCGCCGATGAAGTGGCAGCGGGCGATCTCGCCGAGGCCGCTCAGCATCTCCCGCCGCGGCAGGGTCGTCAGATAGTCGGTGTCGCAGAGGACGGCGCTCGGCTGCCAGTACGCGCCGGCCAGGTTCTTGCCCGCGGGCAGGTTCACCGCCGTCTTCCCCCCGACGCTGGCGTCCACCTGAGCCAGCAGCGACGTGGGCAGATGGACCACGGGCACGCCCCGGTGATAGAGCGCGGCGGCCAGCCCGGTCACGTCGGTGGTGGTGCCGCCGCCGCAGGAGACGACCACGTCGGTGCGGGTGAGCCCGAACCGCGCGAAGTCTCCGCACAGGGCCTCCACCGTGGCGAGGGTCTTGGCGTGCTCGCCGTCGCGCGCCGGCAGCACCAGGCTGGGCACTCCGGGGTCGGGCACCCATTCCGGTGGACGAGCCGACACGACGACGGCCCGCTCGGCGCCCAGACGCCGGACGACGCCGGCGAGCCGGGTGCGCACACCCGGGCCGATGGTCACGTCGTACGAGTGGTCCCTCAGACGGAGGGAAACCGCGGTCATGTTGTCCCCTTCGGCCGTTGCGTAAGCGGCTCGCGCCGGCACCAACCGCCCGATCAGTTTTGACCGGGCCGGTCGGGGCAGGCATCACCCACGTGAGTAGTCCGGGCGGCAACCATCCGGGCTGACGGTGCCGGGCCGCCGCCGCCCCGCGCTTGAATGCGGTATGCCTGACGACGCGTACTCCCCGCCATCGCCGGCGATCAGCGGCACCACCCGGCTGATCGCCGTGCTGGGCGACCCGATCGCTCAGGTGCGGGCGCCGGCGCTGCTGAACCGCCTGCTCGCGCGGCTCGGCGCGGACACCGTGGTGGTCCCGGTGCACGTCGGCGCGGACGAGCTGGGGACCGTCGTCCAGGGCCTGCGGGCCGTACGGAACGTCATCGGCCTGCTGGTGACCGTCCCCCACAAGATCGACGTGCTGCGCCACGCGTCAGCGGTCAGCCCGGCCGCCTCGCTGGCCGGCAGCGCCAACGCGTTACGCCGGGAGCCCGGCGGGTCGTGGCACGCGGACAACTTCGACGGCGCCGGGTTCGTGTCCGGTCTGGTGGCACGCGGCTACCCGCCCGCGGGCCGGCATGTGGCGCTGGCCGGGGCCGGCGGGGCCGGCGCCGCCATCGCGACGGCTCTGCTGAGCGCGGGTGTCGCGCTGCTGAGCGTGTACGACCGCGACACCGGGCGGATGACCGCGTTCGTGGACCGGCTGGCCACGACGTGGCCGGGACGCGTCCAGGCCGTCGCCGTGCCCGGGTTCGCCGCCGCCGACATCGTCGTCAACGCCACGCCGCTCGGCCTGCGGGCCGGCGACGAGCTGCCGTTCGACCCGGCCGGCCTGCGTCCCGGCGCGCTGGTCGCGGACATCGTGATGAAGCCCCGGCACACCCGTCTGCTGCGGGTGGCCGGGGAGCTCGGTCATCCCGTCCAGTACGGGGAACCCATGCTCGCCCACCAGATCGACATGTACCGCGACTACTTCGGGCTCGACCGGCCCTAGCTCCGGTGGCCGGCCAGGCGCCGCTCCGGGGCGCCCGCCACCAGTTGCTTCCACCGGAGCGCGAGCTCGATGCGGGATCTGGTCCCGATCTTCTGGAAGATCTTGCGGAGGTGGAAGGCGACGGTGTGCCGGGACAGGAACATCCGGTCGGCCACCTCGGCGTTCGTGAGGCCCCCGGCGACCAGCTCGGCCACCGCGTACTCGGTGTCGGTCAGCGTCGGGATCCGGCTGGGCGGCCAGTAGCCCGGCGTGGCCATGACGGTGTCGTGGCCACGCAGCTTGCTGCTCACCCGCGACGAGTCGCGCGGCGATCCGGCGACCTCGTAGTGCCGCATCGCCAGCTCGTAGTGCGAGCGCGCCCGGTCGCCGTCCGCGCTGCCGGAGCCCAGAAGGCGGCCGATGTCCTCGTGGGCCGAGGCGCGCGCCCAGGGGTCACGGTAGGCCGCCGCGGCCTGCTCCAGCTGTCGCGGGTCCCCGTCGACCAGGCCGTCGACGTGCAGGGCGGCCGCCCTCAACGTGGCGATGTCGGGGTTGTCGGCGGCGAGCGCGGACGCGTGCTCCCGCCCCCGTAACGCGGTCTTCCGATCGTCCGCCCGCAACAGCATGCGTACGAGGAAGGAGGCCGACGTGGGTTCGGAGAGCAGCAGGCCCCGCATCGAGGTCTCGGACTCCAGCAGCTGGCGGGCGAGCGGCGCGGCCGCCACCCCGCCCTTCTCGGTCTCGGCGACCTGCACGATCAGCCAGGCGGGCGAGTTCCAGGGCAGGACGTCCCGGCCGAGGAGCACGTCCTCCTTGAGCTGGTCGGCGTGCTCGAGCACGGCGACGAGTTCGCCGCGCCGCAGGGCGGTGACCGCCCGTACGACGTTGCCGACCGCCGCCCACGACAGGAGCCGGACGTCGCCGGCCAGCCGCAGTCCCAGGTCGCACAACTCGGTGGCCTCGCCGGTCCGGCCCTCACACAGGGCGATCTTCGCGTCGACCACGGCCGCGATGGCGTCGATGACGGGGTCCTGCACGGCCGCCGCCGACCGGCGCACCACGCGACGGGCCAGGTCGAGGCGGCGGATGTTGGTCAGGAGGAGCGCTTGCTGCATGCCCGCCAGTGACGAGCACCACTCGCTGCCCCGCTTGCACCGGGCGGTCGCCGCCGCCCTGGCGATGGAGAGCGCCGAGAGGACGTCGCCGCCGCGCCAGACGGACGCCGCCGTGGCCAGGATCTCGAGGTTCACGCAGTCATGAGTGGACATGCACGCTTGCGGGGGAAAACCCAGCTCACACAATTCGACTCCCCGAAGTCATTCGACATCTTAGAATGGTCGGAGCGACGTCCGAGTATTCGACAAATGCGTTTCCCCGCTGAAGCGCATAGACGTCTGTCAACTCCTGTTCTTGCGGCCGACGATACAGGAGGACCCTGTGCTGTCAATCGCGACTGGATCTTGGTGCGGGGTCGCCGCCGCCGATCGTCGAAAGTGGACCCAGGTGGTGTCAACCGCACGTGAATCCCCACGTGAAACGGTCTTTCATTGATCGGCACTAGGCGGTCCCGGGTCGTTCGGTCTATGGTCGTCGAGTGCGTAACGTTGATCTACGACTACTGTCCGCAGTCGCCGCCCGCCGGTCCGGCCCACCGGGCCCGCCGGGTGGGCGACCTGTTGCCGGACACATGTAGATCATCGAATCGCGGGGGTGGCTCTTGCCGGCGCTCGATGACCCTGATCGCTCCGAATGGGAACGGTCGCCCTTCGATTTTGAGCCCCTCGTCCAATTGCACCGCCGGGCGCGGGAATGCGCCCGGCACACGGTTCCCGTGGCCGCGCTGCGAGCCGCCGATTCGCCCCGCTCGAACGCCGACGAGGAGCACGTACGCCTGCTCTCCGAGGTGGGCGCCGAACTGCCGCCCATTCTCGTGCACCGCGACAGCATGCGGGTCATCGACGGGACGCATCGGCTGCGCGCCGCGGTGGCCGCCGGCCGCTCCTCGGTCCAGGTGCAGTTCGTCGACTGCTCGCCCGAGGACGCCTTCGTGCTCGCGGTGATCGCCAACAGCGCCCACGGCCTTCCCCTCAGCCGGCCGGACCGCCGGTCGGCCGCGGTCCGCATCATTGGATCCTTCCCGGCGTACGCGGACCGGGCCATCGCCGCCGTCACCGGGCTCTCGGCGTCGACGGTCGCCCGTATCCGCAGAGAGACGGCCGCCGGGGAGGCGCCGGTCCGGATCGGCCGCGACGGCCGGGTCCGCCCGCTGTCGGCCGCCGCCGGCCGCCGCACGGCGGGCGACGAGCTGGCCCGCCGGCCGGACGCCTCACTGCGGGACATCGCCCGGGTGGCCGGCGTCTCGGTCGCGACCGCGCGTGACGTACGGGAACGGATCCGCCGCGGTGAGGACCCGGTTCCCGCCGGCCGGCCCGCCGCGCTCGCCCCTCCGCCGGGCGCCGGCGGGAGCGACCCCCGGCCGTTGCTGCAGAACCTCAAGAACGACCCGGCCCTGCGGATGAACGAGAACGGCCGGGAGGTGCTGCGCTGGCTCTTCAGCCACGCCACCGGACCGCAGGGGTGGGAGGACGTCTTGAAGAACTCGCCCGTTCACTGCCGGTACGTGATCGCCGAGGTGGCCCGCCGGTGTGCCGACGAGTGGCAGCATTTCGCCACGGAGATCGAGCATCTGCTGCGGTGACCGGGCGGCCGGGGTGTTCAACCGCGTCAGTGCGACGGTTGAACAACGGCCGGGGTGCTCAGGTCGTCCGTGTCGCCCGGACGCTCACGTAGTTGTTGTCGTGCTCCAGGCCCAGCGCCTGCGCGCTGAGGTAGTCGACACCGTCGACGTACGTGTACGGCTGCATGAACCGGCCGGCGCGGACGTCGCGGTACATCCGGGCCAGCGGGTGCCCGGCCGTGTACGTGGCGCCTCCCACCACCGTCACGCAGTGGTCGACCACCTCGGCCGCCAGCTGGTTCACGATGAGCTTGGCGCACTGGAACGGGGTCATCATCCGGCGGCCGCGCTCATCGGGATCCATGTCGTGGCGCGGGGACAACTCGTCCAGGTTGACCAGCGCCGCCGACGCGGTGGCCTTCAGCGCGTACAACCGGGCCTCGATCTCGGTGAACAGAGTGCGCGTCGCCGCCGCCGGGGGCGCCGCCCGCCGCGCGACCGTGCTCACCGCGGTGTCCCGGGCGGCCTGCGCGACGCCGGCGTAGATGCCGAGCATGGCGATCGAACTGACCGCCTGCCCGGCGAGGCCCGCGTCGCTGTGCGCGCCGACGGCGCCACGCTCCAGGACGTCACCGGCGGGTATCGGGCAGTCGTCGAACGCTATGTCGAGGGTGCCCGACGCCCGCATGCCGAGCCCGCTCCAACCCTCGATGATGGACAGACCGGGGTTCTCCCGGGCCACGATGGGTGCGTAGAGCAGCGTCGGGCCACCCTCGACCGGGGCCTGGGCGGACACCACGAAGTGGGTTCCGATCGGCGCCATCGTCACCAGCGTCTTGCGGCCGGAGAGCAGCCAGCCGCCGTTGCCGTCGGAGCGGAGCCGGGTGACGTCCCGGCCGTGGTCCTTGACCGCGCCGCAGATCACCGCCTCGCCGCGGGCCATCGCGCGCAGCAGCCGTTCGGCCAGCTCCTGGGTCGGCTTCGGGCCGTACCGCCACTCGTACGTCAGGGTGATCCCCCGGCTGAACTGGGCGTGCAGGGCCAGCGCGGCCGAGGCGTCCGCCCCGGCCACCCGCAGCAGGGCGACGGCCACGTCGTGCAGGGTGCCGACGCCCATCCCACCCAGCTCGGCGGGCACTGTCGCGCCCAGCACGCCGTCCCGGGCGAGCTGACGGAACGTCTCGGCCGGGAAGGTGCCGTCCCGGTCGTTGGTGTCCGCCTCGGCCCGGATCCGTGGGATGTGCCGCTCCAGGACAGCCAGCAACTCCCGGCCCGGCTCGGTGGCCGCGGCGGTCAGATCGCCGGGGGGTGTCGCCGTTCGCTCCGTGATTCGTTCAGGCATGGCTCCTCGATTCCTCACACCACGCGGACGGTCGGCACATAGAGGATCCATTTCCCTCCGGAGCGCCGGAACTCCTGCTCGTTGGCCATGATCTCGTCGGCGTGGTTCCAGGCGAACAACAGCGCGAAGTCCGGGTACGGGTCGCGGAACGCGGACGGTGGGCGTACCGGGATGTGCTTGCCGGGCGTCACCCGGTGCTGCTTGGCGGGGGTGCTGTCACTGACGTACGAGACGAGCTCGGGCCCGATGTCGCAGAAGTTGGCGACCGTGGCGCTCTTGGCCGTGGCGCCGTACGCGACCACCCGTGATCCCTCGGCCCGCAGCCGCCGGAGCAGCTCCACCAGGTCGGTGCGGATGCGCATGACGTTGGCGGCGAACCCGCGCAAGGTATCCAGGCGGGAAAGCCCGGAGGCGTCCTCCTCGGCCAGCAGAGCGGCGACGGCGGGACCCGGCGTGCGCTTGCCGGCCCGGGCGAGCGTGTACCGGACCTCGCCGCCGTGCACCGGCAGCCGTTCCACGTCGACCAGCTCGAACCCGTAGTGCGCGGCCATGGTCTGCACCGAGTGCGCGCTGAACAGGAAGAAGTGCTCGTCGTAGATCTGGTCGAACGACGTCTTGGCCACCACGTCACCGAGGTACGGGTCCTCGAACACGAACACGCCGTCGGGCGCCAGCAACGCGTCGACGCCGCGGAAGATCGAGTCCGGGTACGGGATGTGGCACATGGTGTTCGCGGCGTAGATGACCTGGGCCGGTCCCTCCTCGGCCCGGGCCTGGGCCGCGGTCGAGTCCTCGAAGAAGGCGGTGCGCACCCGGATGCCCCCGGCCCGGGCGGCCTGGGCCACCGACCCGGACGGCTCGAAACCGAGATGGCGTACGCCGGCCTCGCGGATCGTGCCCAGCATGACGCCGTCGTTGCAGCCCATCTCGACGATGAACGGGTCGGGCCGGGCCAGTTCGGTCGCGAGCAGCCGCCGCGCCACGCCCGCGAAGTGCTCGCGCATGACCGACGACCCGGACGAGTGGTACGGGTAATCCTGGTGGAACATCTTCTCCCGTGGCACCTGCTCGGTCAGCTGCACCATGGTGCACTTCTCGCATTGCCCGACGGCGAGCCGGTAGAAGAACTCCTCGGTGTCGTCGCCCGGCGCCCGGAACGCGTCGGAGAGCGGCTGACGCCCGAGGTCGAGGAACTCATGGACGTTTCCCTCGCACACCCGGCAGGTGGCGCTCGCCAGTTCACGCGGCATGGTTTTCCCTCCGTACCAGATGGGTTGTCTCAGAGACCGGCCAGCACTTCACGAAGGGCCCGGATCACGGCTTGCTGCCGCTCCGGCGGCAACGACGGGTACATCGGCAGCGAGAACACCTCGCCGGCCAGCTTCTCGGTGACCGGCAACGAGCCCTTGGCGTAGCCGAGGTGCGCGAACCCGCTCATCGTGTGCACCGGCCAGGGGTAGCTGATGTTCAGCGCGATGCCGTACGCGTGCAGCCGCTCGATGATCTCGTCCCGCCGGGGGTGCCTGACGACGTACAGGTAATAGACATGGTCGTTGCCGGGCGTCACCGCCGGCAGCACCAGCCCGCCGGGCCCGGCGACGTCGCTCAGCTCCTCGGTGTAGCGCCGCGCGACCTCCCGGCGCCCCGCGATGTACGCGTCGAGCCGGCGGAGCTTGCCGCGCAGGATCTCGGCCTGGACCTCGTCGAGGCGGCTGTTGTGCCCGGGAACCCGTTCGACGAAGTAGCGGTCCTCCATGCCGTAGTAGCGCAGGCGCCGGAGGTTCTGGTCGATGTGCTCGTCGCCGGTGATGACGGCCCCGCCGTCGCCGTACGCGCCGAGAACCTTCGTGGGATAGAACGAGTACGCCGCGGCGTCGCCCAGCGTGCCGGCCAGCCGGCCGTGGTGACGGGCCCCGTGCGACTGCGCGCAGTCCTCCAGAACCGCCAGCCCGTGCCGGCCGGCCAGCCGGCGCACCGGGGCCATGTCGACGCACTGGCCGTAGAGGTGCACCGGGACCAGCGCCCGGGTCCGCGGGCCGATCGCGTCCGCCAGTTGGTCGGTGTCCATCAGGAAGTCGTCCTCGCGAACGTCCACGAAGACCGGCTTCGCGCCCGTCCCGTCGATGGCCACGACGGTCGGCGCGGCGGTGTTGGCCACCGTGATCACCTCGTCGCCGGTACCCACCCCGAGCGCCTGCAACGCCAGCTTGATGGCGTTGGTGCCGTTGTCGACACCGGCACAGTGCGCGATGCCGTGGTACGCCGCGAACTCCGCCTCGAAGCCGGCCACGCTCGGGCCCAGTATCAGCTGACCGGACTCGAACACCCTCGTCACCGCGGCGAGGACCTCCTCGCGTTCGTCGTGGAACTCCGGCAGGTAGTCCCATACACGGACGGTCAACGTCTTCCTCCCTCGTGGACTTGCGTTCCGGCGAGCCGGCGGCGGAGGAGCTCCGCGACCTGCCCGGTCGAGTCGGACAGGTAGAAATGGCCACCGGGCAGCACCTCGAGGTCGGTCGGCCCGGTGGTGTGTGCGGCCCAGGCCCGCGCCTCGTCCGTGCTCACCAGCGCGTCGCGATCGCCGGTGAGCACGGTGATCGGGCAGTCCAGGACGGCCGACGGGTCGTGCCGGTAGGTCTCCACCGCGCGGTAGTCGTTGCGGATGACGGGAAGGACCATCTCCCGGAGCTCGGGGTCGTCGAGCGCCGCCGACCCGGGACCGCCGAGCCGCCGGACATGGGCCAGCATGTCGCCGTCGGAGGAGAGGTGGAACCGGTCGTCCCGGTAGCGGGACGGCGCCCGGCGGCCGGAGGCGAACAGGTGGGCCGGCGTGGGCCGCCCGGCGGCGGCCGTCCGCAGGGCGACCTCGTACGCCAGCAGCGCGCCCATGCTGTGCCCGAGGAGCGCGAACGGCCGGTCGTCCAGGGACCGCAGCGAGTCGGCGACGAGGTCGGCCAATGTCGGGATGCTGTCGATGCCCGGCTCGTGACGGCGGTCCTGCCGGCCCGGGTACTGCACGGCCAGGACGTCGACGTCGGGGGCCAGCGCCCGCGCGAGGGGGAAGAAGAAGCTGGCCGAGCCGCCCGCGTGCGGCAGGCAGACGAGGGACGAGGCCGCGTCGCCGGACGGGCGGAAGCGGCGCAGCCACGCCTCGGACGGCGCCGAAGATTCCGGCATGGTGGAGGCCCCCTAGTCCCGGTGCGCGTGGTCGGGGCGGCACAGCTCCAGCAGCGCCCGGGCGGCCAGGCGGTAGCCGAGCGCGCCGAGACCCACGACCACGCCACTGGCCAGCGGGGCCAGGACCGACTCGTGGCGGAACCGCTCGCGTGCCCAGACGTTGCTCAGGTGTACCTCGATCCACGGCGCGGGATAGGCGGCGAGCGCGTCGCGCAGGCTCCACCCGGCCATCATCAGCGCGCCGGGGTTCACGATCGCGCCGATCGTCGACCGGCGGTGCGCGTGCACCGTTCGCACCAGGCCTCCCTCGTGGTCGTCCTGGACCGGCACGACCTGCCAACCGGCCCCGGCCACCTCGTCGGCGACGGACTTCACGATGTCGTCCAGGGTGTCGTAGCCGTAGACCTCCGGTTCGCGATCGCCGAGGATCCCCAGGTTGGGGCCGTTGAGCAGCAGCACAGTGGACACGAGCGCGATCTCCTTCTCTCTGCAGCCATGCTGGTGGGATCCGCCGCGGGCGGACAACTACCCGGCCTGACAGTTCGCGGCGCGGTCAGCGGACCGGTCCGCCGGCCACGTGGACGACCTGGCCCGAGACGTACGACGCCTGGTCGCTCACCAGGAACGCCACCACGTCGGCGACATCCTGAGGCTGGCCGACCCGGCGCAACGGGATCGTGGCCGCCGCCCGCGCCTGGTGCTCCTCGGCCGTGAGGCCGGCCTGTGTCGCCAGGGCCGCCGTCATCTCGGTGGCCACGTAGCCGGGCGCCACGGCGTTGACGGTGACGTTCAGCGGGCCGAGCTCGAGGGACAGCGTCCTGGTCAGGCCCTCCACCCCGGCTTTGGCCGCCGAGTAGTTGGCCTGGCCGACGTTGCCGGCCGCGGCGATGCTGGACAGGTTCACCACACGGCCCCAGCCGAGCTTGGCCATGTGCTCGGCGACCGCGTGGGTCATCAGGAACGGGCCACGCAGGTTCACGTTGATGACCAGGTCCCAGTCGGTCGGCGACAGATGGAACAGCAGGTTGTCGCGGGTGATGCCGGCGTTGTTGACCAGGATGCCGGGTGCGCCCAGCCGGTCGGCCACCTCGTCGACCGCCCGGCGCACGGAGCCGGCGTCGCTCACGTCGACCCCGATCGCCGTCGCCCGGCCGCCGGCCCGGACCAGGCGGGCGGCCGTGCTCTCGGCGGCCATCGGGTCGATGTCGAGGACGGCCACGCCGATGTCGTCCTCGACCAGCCGGGCGGCCACCGCCGCGCCGATGCCCCGGGCCGACCCGGTGACGATGGCGACGCGGTTCACGCCGGCTCCGGCGTCAGCGTGACCGGCAGGTAGCTCATGCCGTTCAGGACGTTCGAGTAGATCCATTTCTCGGGGCCGGTCTGCTCGGCGGACGCCACGAGCGTCCGCAGCGAGTCGAGCACCTCCTCCACCTCCAGGCGCGCCAGCGTGTGGCCCAGGCAGATGTGGGTGCCGAAGGCGAAGGTGAGGTGCTTGTTCGGACGGCGGTCGAGCCGGAGGCGGTCCGGGTCCTCGAAGGCGCCGGGATCCCGGTTGGCCGACGAGATCCAGATGCTGGCGATGTCGCCCTTCTTGACCGGCTGCCCGCCGACCGTGGTGTCGCCGGTGACCTTGCGCCCGCTGTGGATCGCCGGCACGCTCCAGCGCAGGATCTCGTTGGCGGCGGTGTCCAGGCCGACCGTGCCCTCCTTGAGGGCACGCCACTGGTCCGGCCACTCGATCAGCGCCTGGAGGCCGCCGGAGATGGCGTGCCGGCCGGTCTCGTCCCCGCCGATCATCAACCCGTAGCAGTTGGACATGAGGTCGGCGTCGCCGAGCCGCCGGCCGCCGACGTGGCAGTTGGCCAGCAGACTGACCACGTCGTCGGAGTCGCTGTCGCGCCGGGTGTGTGCCAGGTCGGCGAAGTAGAGCAGGATCTCGCTCTTGGCCTGCCAGCTCTCCTCGGGCGGGGCGCCGGCGTAGTCGGAGCTGAACGCGCGCGAGGTGAGCCCCAGCAGGTACCGCCGGTCCGCCTCGGGCACATCCATCAGCCCGCAGATGGCGCCGAGCGGGATGTTCGCCGAGACCTCGTGGACGAAGTCGCACTCGCCCTTCTCGATCGCCGCCTTGATCAGGTCGTCGATCGTGCGCCGGATCGCCTCGCGGATGCTCTTGAGCCGGCGGGGCGAGAACGCCGCGTTCAGCACGTTGCGCAGCTGGGTGTGCCGGTCGCCGTCGGTCACCGCCAGCATCGAGCCGGCCGCCGAGTCGCCCCCGGTGAGGAGGGTCTCGAGCATGTTGCCGCCCTCGGTGGTGTAGTTCTTCCGGTCGCGGTAGATCTCCATGGCGTCCGCGTGGCGGGTGAAGACCCAGAAGCCGGGGCGGTCGCCCTTAGGCGGATGCCAGTAGTGCGGCCGTTCCTCGCGGAGCGCGCGCCAGACTTCGGACAGGTCGTTCTCGGCGTGCAGCACGGGGTCGGTGAGGTCGAGCGACTCGAGGTTCTCGGAGCTGGTGGTGGGGCGGATCATCGACGGCCTTCCGCGTGAGGGACGGACGGGGAGGGCAGCGCCGTCGCCACCGCGGCGAGGGCACCGACCGTGGGGTTCTCCACGATCTCCTTGGGCGAGAGGGCCAGGCCCACCTCGCGGGCGCGCCGGATCAGCGAGATGGCGAGCATGCTGTCGCCGCCGAGCGCGAAGAAGTTGCTGCCGACGCCCACCTCGCCGCCGACGCCCAGCAGCTCCCGGAAGAGGCCGGCCAGCGCTCGCTCGGACGGGGTTCCGGGGGCCTGGCCGGCCGGGGCGGGAGTGTCGGGTTCGGCCGCCTCGGGCAGCGCGGCCGGATCGAGTTTGCCGTTCCGGGTCATCGGGAGAGCATCGAGGAGCACGAACCGGCTGGGGGTCATGTGCTCCGGCAGCCGGCTCATGGCGTGCGCGCGCAGGTCGTCCGGGGTGGGCGCCGCCGTCCGGGCCGGTACGACCCAGGCGACCAGCCGGGGCCGGCCGTCGCCGTCCTCGCGGACGCCGGCCACGGCGCGGGCGACCGCCGGCAGTTCCTCCAGCACGGCGGCGACTTCACGCGGCTCGATCCGGAACCCCCGCAGCTTGATCTGGTCGTCGGCCCGGCCGTGGAAGTCGAGGTTCCCGTCGCCGCGCCAGGAGGCGATGTCGCCGGTGCGGTACATCCGGCTTCCGGGCGGGCCGAACGGGTCCGCCACGAAACGTTCGGCGGTCAGCCCGGGCCGGTTGACGTAACCCTGGGCCACGCCGATCCCCGCTACGTACAGCTCACCCCGGAACCCCGGCGGCACCGGTTGAAGTCCCGGCCCGAGCACGTAGACCCGTGCGCCCGCGATGGGCCGCCCGATCGGGGGCCGGTCACCTGGAGTGAGAGGGCGACTCTGAGTGGCACAGACGGTGACCTCGGTGGGCCCGTAGGCGTTGACCATCCGGCGGTTCTTCGACCACCGCGCCGCCAACTCGGCCGGGCACTGTTCGCCGGCGCTGATCAGGCCGCGCAGGCCGGGCACCGCCTCGGGATCGACGCTGGACAGCGCCACCGGCGGGAGAATGGCGTGGGTGATCCTCTGGTCGAGCAGGACCGCCGTCAAGGCTTCCCCGGCGAGCGGACCCGGCGGGGGTACGACCAGTGTGGCCCCGGCGGTGAACGTGCCCACCAACTCGGCGACGAACGCGTCGAAGCTGGGCGAGGCGAACTGCAGCAGCCGGGACCGGCCGTCCAGGCCCAGGCCCTCGCGCTTGGTGGCGGCCAGGTTGGCCAGCCCGGCGTGGGTGACGGCGACGCCCTTCGGGCGGCCGGTCGTTCCGGAGGTATAGATGACGTACGCCGTGTCGGCCAGCCGCGGCACGACCCGGGGGAGTTCGCCGGTTCGCCCGGGAGCCATCGGGGCGTCCACGGGGATGCGGGGCCACGGCCGGGTCAGCGGCAGGTCGTCAGCCGTCGCGCACACCACCGCCAGCGGGTCGCAGTCCTCCAGCATGGCCGCGATCCGCTCGGCGGGGTAGCCGGGGTCGACCGGGACGAACGCGGCGCCGGTCCGTACGGTCGCCAGAACCGCGACGATCAGATCGAGCGACCGGGGCAGCGCCAGGGCGACCCGCTTCCCCGGCGCCGCACCGGCCTCGGCGAGCGTCGCCGCCAGGTGCCCGGCACGCCGGTCGAGCTCGGTGTAGGAGATGGCGGCGCCGTCCTGCTCCACCGCCGGGCGCTCCGCGTTGGAGGCCACCGCGCGTTCCCACATCCGGCCCAGCGTGGCGGCGGGCTCGGCCTCCCGAAACGCGTTCCACTCCCGCAGCACCCGGCGGCGGGTCGCGGCGTCGAAGAGGTCCAGCCGCGCGAGCGGCTGCCCGGGAGCGTCGTGGAATGCCCGGAGCAGGCGCTCGACCATGTCCAGGAGGCGTCCGGCGGGCGCCTCGCCCATCCGCTCGGGGTCGGCGACAAGGGTCAGCGTGAGAGCGTCGCCGGCCCGGTCCACCCGGAGCTCGACGGTGGGCGGCCGGTCCGGATCGGGCAGCGGCTCCCCGGAGCGGGCGAGGGTGACCACGGTGTCGAACAGCGAACCGGCGGCCTCGCCGAGCACGGCGTGTCCCCGCGGCCCGAGATCGGCGTGTTCGGCCGCGACGGCCAGGGCCGGTGCGACCCGGTCCACGACCGCGCCGAACGAATCACCGGGCGCGACCGGCACCCGCACCGGCCGTACGCCGGAATCGGCGCCGCTCGTCCGGGTGCCGAAGACCACCGGGGAGCCGGCGCCCAGCAGATGGAGCAGGACCGCCCAGGCGCCGTGGACGGCGTCGTCGGTCGCCGCCACCGCCAGCCGCCGTTCCTGCCGGGAGGCGCCGGTCGAGGGGACGCCGAGCATGTCCAGCAGGCGGGTGGGCCGGTCGGCACCGGCCAGCGCGGATCGCCAGAACCGGGCGTTCAGGGCCTGACGGCGCAGCCGAGCGCGATCCGGCTTCGCGGAACCGAGCAGGGGGAGTTCCGGCCGGACCTCGATCTCGGCCGGGACGTGGCTGTCGCCGAGCGTGTCCGCGACGTACGCCCGGAGGGCCTCCGGCCGCGGCGTGCGCCCGGCGGCCGGCGTCACCACGGCGTGGACCAGCGCCAGACGATCGTCGTCCTCGATGCCGAAGACCGCCGCCTGAGCCACGTCCTCGTGCTCGAGCAGCACCCGCTCCACCGCTTCCGGGTGGATGCGGACGCCATGCGCCTTGAGGACGCCGTCGAGCCGGCCCTCCCACGTGAGGTAACCCGACTCGTCGAGCCGGCCGGCGTCCCCGGTGTGCACCCATCCGTCGCGGACGGTCCGGGCGGTCTGCTCCGGGTCGTTCCAGTAGTGGCTCATCCTCCAGCGCCCCGCCACGCAGATCTCGCCGGGCTCGCCGGGCGGCAGGATCCGGACGTGGTCCCGTGGGTCACGAATGGTGATCCGGACGTTCGCCGGCGCCCGCCCCACCGTGCGCCGGAGGTCGGGATCCGCGTGGTCCCGCGGCGTGAGCAGGCTGATCAGGCCGGTCTCGCTGCTGCCGTACACCTGGAACAGCACCGGACCCAAAGCCTTGGCGGCGGCGGCCAGCCGCTCCGGCGCGGCCGGGCTGCCGGTGTAGAACACCTCGCGCAGGCTGCTGAGGTCGAAGTCGTCGAACGCGGGGTGCTCGGTGAGCGCGTACACCTGCGGCGAGGCCAGAACCATCCGGTTGACGCCGTGCCGTGCGACGGCCCGGAGCACCGCGCCGGCGTCGAACCCGTCGTGCAGCACGACGCTGCCGCCGGCGAGGATCGCGTCGTCGGCCGAGAAGCCGCTGGAGTGGGTCAGCGCGCCGTTGATCAGGCACACCGCCGGCTCGGCGGCGACGGCCGCGGCGGCCATCTCGTTCTTGACGGCGAACGACCAGCTGACGCCCTTGGGCCGTCCCGACGAGCCGCTCGTGAAGGTCACCACGGCGGTCTCCGGGCGTTCGGCCGTGGCGTCGTCGAACGGTGTCCCGGCCGGCTGGGTCGTGTCCAGGATGTCGGCGCCGAACCGGCCGGGCGCCATGATGGCGAAGTTCGGCCCGGTCGCGGCGCGCAGGGCGCGGGCACGGTCGAGGTTGTCCGCGTCGACCGCGAGCACCAGGGGCCGCAGATCGGTGAGGATCTCCGCCTGCACGCGGAGGCCCAGGTCGTCACGCGGGTCCGCCGCGTTGACGCCGCGGATGTGGACCGCCGTCCCGCCGACCAGGTTCACGGCGTACCGGTATACCAGTGTGGACGGCGTGTTCGGGCTGGTCAGCACGGCGACCGTGGCGCCCGGGTGGACGCCGGCGCGGCGCATCCACGCGGCCGTCGTACGGATCGCGCCGGCCAGCCGGCCGGCCGAGAACGGCTCGTCCCGGAGGAACACGACGGCGGCGGCGGGATCGGTGTCGAGCCGGCCGAGGATCTGGCGAACGTAGTGGTCATGCCACCGCACCGGGGAATCTCCAATACAGCTCGGTTTCCGCCACGGTAGGAGCCGGCCCGGCCGGCCCGGATCCCTCGCGTTGACAGTGGCCGCACCGTCAGGGCGGGCGATGGTGGCCCGGTGGATCCGGTGCGTACGGTCGCGTTCCATGACTTCCGCACCCTCACCGGCCGACGTCATCGTGGTCGGCTGTGGACCGAGCGGCGCCGTGCTCGCCGCCCTGCTCGCCCGCCGGGGCCGGCGGGTCACCGTCATCGAGCGGCATCCCGAGGTCTTCGGCCTGCCCCGGGCCACCAGCTTCGACGGGGAGACCGCCCGGTTGCTGGCGGCGGCCGGCGTGGGGGCCGGGTTGCCCGGGATCTCGGTGCCCGCCACCGGCTACCAGTGGCGCGGCGCCAACGGGCAGGTGTTGCTGGACATCGGCTTCAGCGAGACCGGGCGGTACGGCTGGCCGGACGCCAACACGATGCACCAGCCCGCGCTGGAGCAGCTGCTCGCCGCCGCGCTGGCGGCCGAACCGCTGATCGAAGTGCGGCGGGGCCTGTCCGTGGTCGGCATCAGCCAGACCGACGACGGTGTCACCGCGGTGGCCGAGGACCGGGCCGGTGTCACCCACACCTTCCGGGCCGGCTGGCTGGTCGGCTGCGACGGGGCCAACAGCATCGTGCGGGCGCTGGCCGCCGTGCCGATGACCGACCTGGGTTTCTCCTTCGAGTGGCTGTTGTGCGACGTCGCGCTGCACGAGCCCCGGCAGTTCGAGCCGACGAACATCCAGCTGTGCGACCCGGCCCGGCCCACGACACTGGTGGGCAGCGGGCCCGGCCGCCGGCGATGGGAGTTCATGTGCCTGCCGGGGGAGTCGGCCGAGCTGGACAGCGCCGAGGCCGCGTGGCGGCTGTTGTCGCCCCACGGGGTCACGCCCCGGACGGCGACGCTGCTGCGCACCGGGGTCTACCGGTCACACGGCCGGTGGGCGCAGCAGTGGCGGCAGGGCCGGGTCCTGCTGGCCGGCGACGCGGCCCACCTGATGCCGCCGTTCGCCGGGCAGGGCATGTGCTCGGGGATCCGCGACGTCAGCAACCTGGCCTGGAAGCTGGACCTGGTGCTCGGTGGCGGCGCGGATGAACGGCTGCTCGACAGTTACACGACCGAACGGCGCGGCCACACCCGGGAGGCCGTCCTCGCCTCGGTCAAGCTCGGGCGGGTCATCTGCGTCACCGACCCGGCGGCCGCGGCCGACCGCGACGCGGCCATGCGGGCCAACGGTGGAGGCGGCCGGACGGGACCTCCGGAAGCGACGCGGCTGACCGCCGGTCTGTTCCTGCCCGGCTCCGGCGATGTCATCGTCTCCGGCCGGATCGCCCGCGACGGCGTCACCGGCCGGTTCGAAGACCTCGTCCCACCGGGCTTCGCCCTCGTCACGACCGAGGCGCCGGCCGCGGTCGGCGAGGCCCAGCGCGCCTTCCTGCACGACATCCGGGCCACCGTCGTCCACCTCGTCCCGGGACACGTCCAGGACATCGACGGCGCCTACCTCTCCTATCTGCGGGACCGGGGCGCGGCATCGGTTCTGGTCCGGCCGGACTTCCACGTCTACGGCACCGTGGCCGAAGGCAAGCTCGCCGTGCTCGTCGACGGTCTCCGGGCCCGGCTCCGCACCGGCTGACACCCGCCGCCCGTCAGGCTGAGGGATCCCGGCCGCCCGGTGCGGCCCCTAGCGTCGACGAAGTGAGTACCTCCGAGCAAGACCTCATCCGGGCCCTTCGGGAGTCGGTCAAGGAAACGACCCGGCTGAAGCAGCGCAACAGTCAGCTGCTCGCCGCGGCCTCGGAACCGATCGCGGTGGTCTCGATGGGATGCCGCTTCGCCGGGGGCATCGCCGGGCCGGAGGACTTCTGGCGGGTGGTGTCCGAGGGCGCCGACGTCTACACACCCTTCCCCGGCGACCGCGGCTGGGACCTGGCCAACCTCTACGACCCGGACCCGGACACCCCGGGCACGACGTACGTCGAACAGGGCGCCTTCCTGCACGAAGCGGCCGAGTTCGACGCCCGCTTCTTCGGGATCTCGCCGCAGGAGGCGACGGCCATGGACCCGCAGCAGCGGCAGCTGCTCGAGGTCTGCTGGGAGACGATCGAACGCGCCGGCATCGACCCGGACAGCCTTCGCGGCACCACCACCAGCGTCTACGCCGGGATCGTGCACCAGGACTACGCGCCCGACCTGGCCGGCGCGGAGGGCTTCCTCAGCCTCGAACGGGCGCTGGGCAGCGCCGGCGGCATCGCGTCGGGCCGGGTCGCCTACTGCCTCGGGCTCGAGGGGGCCGCGGTCACGATCGACACGATGTGCTCGTCGTCGCTGGTCGCGATCCACCTGGCCAGCCAGGCCCTGCGCCGCGGAGAGTGCACGATGGCGCTGGCCGGCGGCTCCACCGTGATGGCCACGCCGGGCGGCTTCGTCGGGTTCGCCCGCCAGCGAGGGCTCGCCCGCGACGGCCGGATCAAGTCGTTCGCCGCCGCGGCGGACGGCAGCAGCTGGGCCGAGGGCGTCGGCGTCGTCCTGCTCGAACGGCTCTCGGACGCGCGGGCCAACGGGCACCAGGTGCTCGCCGTGATCCGCGGCTCGGCGGTCAACCAGGACGGCGCGTCGAACGGCCTCACCGCCCCGAACGGGCCCGCGCAGCAACGTGTCATCCGCGCCGCGCTGGACGCCAGCGGGCTCGCGCCGGAGGACATCGACGCCGTCGAGGCCCACGGCACCGGAACCACGCTGGGTGACCCGATCGAGGCACAGGCGCTGCTGTCGACGTACGGCCGGAACCGGGACGCGAAGCGGCCCCTGCTTCTGGGCTCGGTGAAGTCGGTCCTCGGCCACACCCAGGGCGCCTCGGGCGTGGCGGCGTTGATCAAGACCGTGCTGTCGCTCGGCCACCGTTATCTGCCGAGAACGCTGCACGTCGATGCCCCGACCCCGCAGGTCGACTGGTCGGCCGGCGCCGTCGAGCTGCTGACCGAGGGATGCGTGTGGCCCGACACCGGGCGCCCGGCCCGGTCCGGCATCTCCTCGTTCGGCGCCAGCGGGACCAATGTCCACATGATCGTGGAGGAGGCGCCGCCCGCCGGGGCCGTCGAGCCGGTCGCGCGAACCGGGCCGGAGACGGCACTTCCGTTCGTCGTCACGGCCCGGACCGCGACCTCGCTGGCCGAGCTCGGCCGCCGGCTCGGCGACACCGTCGGCGACACCGTCGGCGACGCCGTCCCGCTGGCGGGCTTCGCCCACGCGCTGGCGACCGGGCGGGCCGTGCGCGGCCACCGGGCGGTGGTGGTCGCGAGCACCCCGGAGGAACTGCGCGCGGGCCTCGGTCTGGTGGCCGAGGGCCGGACCGGCCCCGGGGTGACCGCCGGCTCGGCCCGGACGGCCGGCCCCGGCCAGGTGGTCTTCGTCTTCCCCGGCCAGGGCACCCAGTGGGCCGGCATGGGCCGCCGGATGCTGGACACCTCGCCGGTGTTCGCCGCCCGGATCGCCGAATGTGAGAAGGCGTTCGAGCCCTGGGTCGACTGGTCGCTCGCCGACGTCCTGCGCGGCGAGGTCCCCGATGCCCTCGACCGCGTCGACGTCGTGCAGCCGGCGTGCTTCGCGATGATGCTCGGCCTGGCGGCGGTCTGGGAGTCTCTCGGTGTCGTCCCGGACGCGGTCGTCGGCCACTCGCAGGGTGAGATCGCGGCCGCCTGCTTCTCGGGTGCGCTGTCCCTGGCCGACGCCGCTCAGGTGGTGACGTTGCGCAGCCAGGTGATCGCCGAGCTGATGCCGGCCGGGGGCGGGATGGCGTCGGTCGGGCTGGCCGAGGACGCCGTACGCGCCCTGATCGAGCCGTGGGGCGAGCGGCTGCAGGTGGCGGCGTTCAACGGGCCCGCGTCGGTGGTGGTCGCCGGCGAGGGTGACGCGCTCGACGAACTCGCCGCGCGGGTGGCGGGCGGCGACATCCGGTTCCGCCGGCTGGCGGTCGACTACGCCTCGCACAGCCACTTCGTGG
Source organism: Actinoplanes sp. NPDC000266 (assembly GCF_042899005.1). NCBI lineage: Bacteria > Bacillati > Actinomycetota > Actinomycetes > Micromonosporales > Micromonosporaceae > Actinoplanes > Actinoplanes sp. NPDC000266. Next base: position 1,141,868 of record NZ_JBIAZI010000002.1, on the reverse strand, counting down.
AAAGCCTGCGGTCCGCGCTGCTGACCGATCTGGCCGCCGTGACATCCGTGGAGCCGCGCATCCCGTTCTGCTCGACGGTCGAGCCCGGCCGGCCGGGCGACGAGCCGCTCGACGCCGGGTACTGGTTCCGTAACCTGCGTCAGCCGGTGCTGTTCGAGCCGGCCGTGCGGGCGCTGATCGCCGGCGACCACCGGGTCTTCATCGAGCTCGGCGCCCACCCGGTGCTGGTGCCGGCGATCACCGGGACCGCGGCCGAGCTGGACGCGGACGTCCTCGCGGTCGGGTCGATCCGGCGGGACGAGGACGCGCCCGCCCGGCTGGCCACCTCGGCCGCCGAGGTGTTCGTGCGCGGCGTGCCGGTGACCTGGCGGGCGCTGCTGCCCGAGGACGCCGGAACGTTCCGGGTCGAGCTGCCCACGTACCCGTTCGATCACCAGCGGTACTGGATCACCATGCCGGTCACCTCGGCCGGGCCCGAGGCGCTGGGCCAGGCAACCAGCGGCCACCCGCTGCTCGGCGCGGTGGTGGACCTCCCGCAGACCAACGGCGTGGTCGCCACCTCCCGGCTGTCGCTGGCCACCCACCCGTGGCTGGCCGGTCACCGGATCCAGGACACCGTGCTGGTTCCCGGCACGGCGTACGTCGATCTGGCGATCCAGGTCGGTGACGAGCTCGGCTACGGCGTGCTCGACGAGTTGGTGATCGAGGCCCCGCTGGTGCTGGCGGCGGACGCGGCCGTCAGCCTCCAGGTCGCCGTGGGCGCGCCCGACGCCGCCGGTCGCCGCCGGGTGGAGGTGCACAGCTCCCGGGCCGGGGGTGGATGGACCCGGCATGCCGCCGGCCTGTTGTCCGGCGCGGACGACGCGGCGGCCGGCAGCGGTTTCGACTTCACCTCGTGGCCGCCCCCGGGCGCCGTCGCCGAACCGGTCGACGACTTCTACGAGCGCCTCGCCGGGCGCGGATACCAGTACGGGTCCGCCTTCGCCGGGCTGACCGCCGTGTGGCGGCGCGGCGACGAGGTCTTCGCCGAGGCGTCCCTGCCCGCCGGCCACCGGGACGACGTGGACCGGTTCGGCATCCATCCGGCTCTGTTCGACGCGGCCCTGCACGCGAACGCCTTCCACCGGCGCGCCGACGACCGTAACGTCCTGCCGTTCGCCTGGAACGGGGTCCGGCTGCACGCCGGCGGCGCGGTCGCGCTGCGGGTGCGCGTCGCGCCGTGCGGGCCGGACGCGCTGTCGTTCGACGCCGCCGACGGCACCGGTGCGCTGGTGCTGTCGATGGACTCGCTGGTCTCGCTTCCGATCACCGACGTGAACGGGTCGGCGGCGGCCCGGGCGCCGGAGTCGCTCTGGCAGGTCGACTGGGCGCCGCTGGCCTCGCCGCCGCCGGCCGCCGTGCCGGAGCACCTGGTAGTCGTGGAGACCTCCGGCGACGTGGTGCGGCTGGCGCTGGCCGACGAGCTCGGCGATCCCCGTCCGGACGTCGCGGTCCTGGACGTCGCGCCGGTCGACGCGGGCGAGGCCGACCCGCTGCCGTTGCTGGGCCGGGTGCTCGGCGTGGTGCAGGCCTGGCTGGAGGAGCCGGCGCTCGTCCCGGTGCCGCTGGTGGTGCTGACCCACGGCGCGGTTCCGGCCCCGGGCCCGGTCGTGGACCCGGCCGGCGCCGCGGCCTGGGGGCTCGTGCGGTCCGCGCAGGCCGAGCACCCGGGCCGGATCGTCCTGGTCGACGCCGAGCCGGACGGCGACCGGGACCGGTCGGTGGCCGCGGGCCTGGCGTCGGGACAGGAGCGGGTGGCCGTCCGCGCGGACGTCGTGCTGGCTCCCCGGCTGGGCCGCGCCGTCCTGACCGGCGGTGCGGCCGCGTCCGGCTTCGCCGGCGGTGGCACCGTGGTGATCACGGGTGGCACCGGGGTGCTCGGGGCGGTGCTGGCCCGGCATCTGGTGGCCGAACACGGCGTACGCCGTCTGGTCCTGGCCGGCCGGCGCGGCCCGGCCGCCGAGGGGATGGCCGAACTGGTGGCCGAACTGGCCGGGCTCGGCGCCACGGCCGAGGTGGCCGAGTGCGACGTGACCGACCGGGAGGCGCTCGCCGCGCTGCTGGCCGGCGTACCGGCCGAGCACCGCCTGACCGGCGTCATCCACCTGGCCGGCGTGCTCGACGACGCCGTCGTCACCGGCCTCGACCCGCACCGCCTGGCAAAGGTGTTCGCGCCCAAGGCGGCGGTACGGCTGCTGGACGAGCTGACCCGCGACGACCCGCCCGAGGTCTTCGCGGTGTTCTCGTCGGCCGCGAGCGTCTTCGGATCGGCCGGGCAGGGCAACTACGCGGCCGCCAACGCGTACGCCGAGGCGATCGTGTCCGCCCGCGCCGCCGAGGGCCTGCCCGCGGTGGCGCTGGCGTGGGGCCTGTGGAGCCCGGCGACCGGGATGACCGGCCGTCTGGCCGACGTCGACCGGACGCGGATGAGCCGCGGCGGTGTCCGTCCGATGTCCACCACCGAGGCGCTGGCCGGCTTCGACGCGGGCATCCGCTCCGGCCTGCCGCTGCTGGTGCCGATCGGTCTCGACCTGGCCGCGGTGCGGGCCGAGGCGGGTGCCGGCGGCGTCGTGCCGGAGCTGTTGCGGTCGCTGGTCCGGCCGGCCCGGCGTACGGCGACGGCCGGAGCCGGCGAGCCCGGCGGGGCGCTGGGGCGCCGGCTGGCCGGGCTCACCGGCGCCGAGCAGACCGACCTGGTTCTCGCGCTGGTGCGGGCCGAGGTGGCGACCGTGCTCGGCATCGCCGACCTGGACGCCGCCTCGGACGACAGCCGGTTCGGCGACATCGGGTTCGACTCGCTGACCGCGGTCGAGCTGCGCAACCGGCTGACCGCGGCGGCCGCCGTGAAGCTGCCGGCGACGCTGATCTTCGACTACCCGACGCCGAGGCAGCTGGCCGATCACCTCATCGAGAAGGTGCGCGGATCGTCCGCCGCCGGCGCCGCCCCCGCGCCGCGGGTTCCCGAGCGTTCGCTCCCGGCCGCCGACGACCCGGTGGTGATCGTCGGGATGGCGTGCCGCCTGCCGGGCGGTATCACCACGCCGGCCGAGTTCTGGGACCTCGTGGCCGAGGGACGGGACGGCATGTCCGCGATGCCGGCCGACCGCGGCTGGGACGTGGACCGCCTCCTGGGCGCCGACCCCGACGAGGCCGGGACCACCTACGTGCGGCAGGGCGGCTTCCTGCACGACGCCGGCTACTTCGACGCGGCGCTGTTCGGCATCTCGCCGCGGGAGGCGACCGCCATGGACCCGCAGCAGCGGCTCCTGCTGGAGACCACGTGGGAGGCGCTGGAGTCGGCGGGTGTCGACCCCTCGTCGCTGCGTGGCGCCCCGGTCGGCGTCTACACCGGCATGTCCATCCACGACTACCTCGGCGACCTGGCGCGCGTCCCGGCCGAGTACGAGGGTTTCACCACCACGGCGACGGCCGGCAGCGTGGCCTCCGGCCGGGTGTCGTACGTGTTCGGGCTCGAGGGCCCGGCCATGACCGTCGACACCGCGTGCTCGTCCTCGCTGGTGGCGGTTCACCTGGCGGCCCAGGCGCTGCGCCAGGACGAGTGCGAGATGGCGCTGGCCGGCGGCGTGGCCGTCATGGGCTCCCCGGTCGGCCTGACCGGCTTCTCCCGCGCCCGGGGGCTGGCCGCCGACGGCCGGATCAAGGCGTTCTCGGCCGCCGCCGACGGCACCGTGTTGTCCGAGGGCGTCGGCGTGGTCGTGCTCGAACGGCTGTCCACCGCGCGGCGCAAGGGCCATCGCCCGCTCGCACTGGTCCGCGGGTCCGCGATCAACCAGGACGGGGCGTCCAACGGCCTGACCGCGCCGAACAGCCTGGCCCAGCAGCGGGTCATCCGGGCCGCCCTGGCCGCGTCCGGCATCGGCCCGGACGAGGTCGACGCCGTGGAGGCCCACGGCACCGGCACCACGCTCGGCGACCCGAGCGAGGCGCAGGCCCTGATCGCGACGTACGGTCACGGGCGCCCGGCCGACCGGCCGCTGTGGCTGGGCTCGGTGAAGTCCAACCTCGGCCACACCCAGGCGGCGGCCGGAGTCGCGGCCGTCATCAAGATGGTGGAGGCGATCCGGCACGGGCACCTGCCGGCGACGCTGTTCGTCGACGAGCCCACGCCGCACGTCGACTGGTCCGAGGGGGCCGTGGAGCTGCTGACCGAGGGCCGGGACTGGCCCGAGGCCGGGCGGCCCCGGCGCGCCGGCATTTCGTCGTTCGGCATCAGCGGCACCAACGCCCACCTGATCCTGGAGCAGGTCCCCGAACCGGTCGCGCCGAAGCCGGACCGGGACGCCGAACCGGATGTCCTGCCTTTCGTCCTGTCCGCCCAGAGCGCGGCCGCCCTCGCCGGCCAGGTGGACCGGCTGCGGACCGCCGTGGCCCGGGGGGTGCCGCCGGCCGGCGCGGCCCGGACGCTCGTCACCGCCCGGTCGCTGCTGGCGCACCGGGCGGTGGTCGCCGCCGCCGGCCGGGAAGCTCTGCTCGCCGGTCTCGGCGCGGTCGCGGCCGGCCGGCCCGGGCCGGGCGCGGCGGTGGGCGCCGTCACGGCCGGCGCCGGAGCGTCGGTGGTCTTCGTGTTTCCCGGTCAGGGGGCGCAGCGCGCCGGCATGGGCCGCGCCCTGTACGAGCGGTACCCGGTCTATGCCGCCGCCTTCGACGAGGCGTGCGCGCGGCTCGACGAGCGACTGGACGGCGCCGTGGACTCCTCCGTCCGGGACGTCGTGTTCGCCGAGCCCGGTGGCCCCGAGGCGGACGCGCTGAACCAGACCGTCTACACCCAGGCGGCGTTGTTCGCGGTCGAGACGGCGCTGTTCCGGCTGGTCGAGTCGTGGGGCGTACGGCCCGCCCTGCTGCTCGGGCACTCGATCGGCGAGATCACCGCGGCGCACGTGGCCGGGGTGCTGTCGCTGGACGACGCGGCGACCGTGGTGGCCGCCCGCGGCCGCCTGATGCAGCGGTTGCCGGCCGGTGGGGCGATGGCGGCGGTGGCCGCGACCGAGGACGAGGTCCGGCCGTTCCTCGGTCCTGACCTCTGCCTCGCCGCGGTGAACGATCCGGGGTCGGTGGTGCTGTCCGGCGACGAGGACGGGGTGGACGCGGCCGTGCGCGCCTTGCGCGAGCAGGGCCGCAAGGTGCGCCGGCTGCCGGTGTCGCACGCGTTCCACTCGGCGCGGATGGACCCGATGCTGGCCGGGTTCCGGGACGCCATCGCCGGTGTGACCTGGCAACCGGCCCGGATCCCGGTGGTCACCGCCGACGGGGCCGACCTGACCGGCGCCGGGTACTGGGTGGATCACGTACGGCGTACCGTCCGGTTCGCCGACGGCGTGCGCGCCGCGCTGGACCGGGGCGGGCGGCTGTTCGTCGAGCTCGGGCCCGGGGCGGGCCTGTCCGCGCCGGTCCTCGAGACGGCGTCGCGGTCCGGCCACGAACCGGTGTGCGTGCCCGCGCTGCGGGACGGGCAGGCCGAGGCGGAGACCCTGATCGGTTCGGTCGCCGCGCTTTTCGTCCGCGGCGTGCCGGTGGACTGGGAGCCGCTGGTGCCCGCCGACGCCCCGGCCGTGCCGCTGCCGACGTACGCGTTCGACCGCCGGCACTACTGGCTGACCTCGGCGCCGGGCGCGGTGAACGCGGCCGATCTGGGCCAGGTCGAGGTCGAGCACCCGCTGCTGGCGGCGATCGTGCCGATGCCGGACACCGGCGGCCTGATCGGCACGGCCCGGCTGTCGCTCACCACCCACCCCTGGCTCGCCGGGCACCGGCTGCACGGCGTGCCGGTCCTGCCCGCCGCCGCGCTCGCCGACCTCGCCGTACGGGTGGGGGACGAGCTGGGCTGCGGCGTGCTGGGCCACCTCGCGGTCGGGGCGCCGCTCGCGATCCCGGACGGCACGACCGTCCGGCTGGAGATCGTGGTCGGCGCCGACACCGGCGGCCACCGTCCGTTCACCGTCTACGGCGCGCGGGACACCGAGGCGACCTGGGTCCACTGTGCGAACGGCACCCTGGATGCCGGCGCTGTCGCCGATCCGGGGACGGCCGGGCAGTGGCCACCGTCCGGTGCGGAACAGCTGGCGATCGACCCGGAGGGCGACGGACGCGCGGAGACGGCCGCGCTGTGGCGCCACGGCGAGGACACCTTCGTGGAGGTCGGGCTGGCCGACGATGCGGAGCCCGAAGCCTTCGGCCTCGACCCGGCGCTGCTCGACACGGCGCTCCGGGCGGTGCTCGGCCCGGACGCGATCGCGACGCCGTGGGAATCGGTGGTGCTGCACGCCGGCGGGACGCGCCGGCTGCGGGCGCACCTCGCCCGGCTGGCCGGCGACCGCTGGAGCCTGCGGGCCACCGACGAGACCGGGCGGCCGGTGATCACCGTGCGCTCGGTCGGCGCCACGCCGGTCCGAGCCGAAGATGTCGGTGCGCGCCCGGCTGCGGACGCCATGTTCCGGGTGGTGTGGCAGCCCGTGGCTGTTCCGGCGGCCGGGGTCGTTCCGGCGGACGAGGCCGCGTCGCCCGCTGTCGTCACGCTCGGCGGTGCGGCCGACGTCGAACCCGGCCGGCCGGACGACACCGTGTACGACGTGCCCGCCGGACCGGTCGCCGGCGTCCTCGCCGATGTGCTGGCCGTACTGCGGGCCTGGCAGCGCGGCGCCTCCGCCGGTGGGCGGCTGGTCGTGCGTACCGCCGGCGCCGTCGGCGAGCTCACCGACGCGACCGGCGCCGCCGTGTGGGGCCTGGTCCGGGCGGCCCAGGCCGAGATGCCCGGCGTCGTGCTGCTCGACGTGGAGCCGGGCCTGGACGCCGGGACGGCCCTGGCCGCGGCGCTGGCCTCCGGCGAACCGCAGCTCGCGGCCCGAACCGGCGGACTCCGGGTTCCCCGCCTCGCCGCGGCCGATGTGACGGCCGCCGAGCCCACCGAGTGGAATCCCGACGGCACGGTGCTGATCACCGGCGGCACCGGCTCCCTCGGCTCGCTCGTGGCGCGCCACCTGGTACGGACCCGGGGTGTCCGGCGGCTGCTTCTGGTCAGCCGGCGCGGCCCGGCCGCCGAGGGTGCGCGGGCGCTCGTGGCCGAGCTGGCCGAGCTGGGCGCCGAGGCGTCGGTGGCCGCCTGCGACGTGGCGGACCGGGACGCCGTGGCATCGCTGCTCGCCGCGATCCCGCCCGAGCACCCGCTCACCGCCGTCGTGCACACCGCCGGCGTCCTGGACGACGGGCTGCTCGACGCGATGACGCCGGACCGGCTGGCCGCCGTTTTCGCCCCCAAGGCGGACGCCGTCCGCCACCTGGAGGAGCTGACCCGCGACCACGACCTCGCCGCGTTCGTCGCCTTCTCCTCGGCCGCCGCGCTGCTCGGCTCGGCCGGGCAGGCGAACTACGCCGCCGCCAACGCGTATCTGGACGGCCGTATGGCGATCCGGCGCGCGAACGGCCGCCACGGTGTGTCGCTGTCCTGGGGTCTGTGGGCGCAGGACGGCGGCATCACCGGCAACCTGGGCGACGCCGACCGGGCGCGGATGCGCCGCGCCGGGGTGTCGCCGCTGAGTCACGAGGAGGGGCTCGCGCTCTTCGACGCGGCGGTCGACAGCGGCGCGTCGCACCTCGTGCCGATCAAGCTCGACCTGGCCGCCGCGCGGGCCGGCGCCGCCGACGGGGGCACGGTCCAGCCGTTGCTGCGCGATCTCGTGCGGGTCCGCCGCCGGGCGGGCCGGGCGGCGGACACCGGCGACCTGGCCGCCTCGCTGGCCGGCCGGCCGGAGGGCGAGCGGGAACGTATCCTCCTGGCCCTGATCCGCACCCGGGTGGCGCTGGTCCTGGGGTACGCCTCGGCCGAGGACATCGCGCCGGACACCCCGTTCCAGGCGGCCGGCATGGACTCGCTGGGCGCGGTCGAGCTGCGCAACCGGCTCAGCGCCGAGGCCGGGTTCGCCATGCCCGCGACGCTGGTCTTCGACTACCCGACGCCGGTGGAGCTGGCCCGGTTCCTCCGCGAACGGCTGTCCGGCGAGGACGCGCCGGTGGAGGTCACCGCCGTCACGGCGGGCAACCTGGCCGATCCGATCGCGGTGGTCGGGCTCGGCTGCCGGCTGCCGGGCGGCGTCCGCAACCCGGACGGCTTCTGGGACCTGCTGACCGCCCGCCGCGAAGGCCGGGCGCCGGTGCCGGCCGACCGTGGCTGGGACCTGTCCACGATCCCGGTGGAGGCCGGCGGCTTCCTCGACGACGTGGCCGGGTTCGACGCCGGGTTCTTCGGCATCTCGCCGCGCGAGGCGACGGCCATGGACCCCCAGCAGCGGCTGCTGCTCGAGGTGGTGTGGGAGGCCTTCGAGGACGCCGGGCTCGACCCGGCGGCGTACCGGGGCTCCGATGTCGGCGTCTTCGTCGGGGTGATGGGCGAGGGCTACGGCATGCAGGGCGGCGACCCGGAGACCGATGGCCTCCGGGTGACCGGCGGCGCGCTGTCGGTGGCGTCCGGGCGGGTGTCCTACGCGTACGGGTTCACCGGGCCGGCGATGTCGGTCGACACGGCCTGCTCGTCGTCCCTCGTGGCGATGCACCTGGCCATGCAGGCCCTGCGCAACGGGGAGTGCTCGCTCGCCGTGGTCGGTGGCGTGACGGTCATGGCGACGCCCAACGCGTACGTCGAGTTCGCCAAGGCCGGCGGGCTCGCGGCCGACGGGCGGTGCAAGGCCTTCGCGGCGTCGGCCGACGGCACCAGCTGGTCGGAGGGTGTCGGCGTGGTGCTCCTGCAGCGGCTTCCGGACGCCGAGGAGCAGGGCAGCACGGTCGGCGCGGTGATCCGGGGCTCGGCCGTCAATCAGGACGGCGCCTCGAACGGGCTGACCGCCCCCAACGGGCTGGCGCAGCAGCGCGTCATCCGGCGGGCCCTCGCGGTCGCCGGGCTGTCGCCGGCCGAGGTGGACGTCGTCGAGGCGCACGGCACCGGCACCCGGCTGGGCGACCCGATCGAGGCGCAGGCGCTGCAGGCGACGTACGGCCGGCGCGAGGCCGCCGATCCGCTGTGGCTGGGGTCGGTGAAGAGCAACGTCGGCCACACCCAGGCGGCGGCCGGTGTCGCGGGCGTGATCAAGATGGTGCTGGCGCTGCGGCACGAGACGCTGCCGGCGACCCTGCACGCGGACGCGCCGACCCCCGAGGTCGACTGGTCCGGCGACACCATCCGGCTGCTGACCGACGCTCAGCCCTGGCCGGCCCGCCCGGACCGGCCGCGCCGGGCCGGCGTGTCCGCGTTCGGGGCCAGCGGCACCAACGCCCACGTCATCGTGGAGGAGGCGCCTCGCAGTACGCCGCCCGGCACGCCCCAGCCGGCCGGCCCCGCCCTCCTGCCGTTCGTCCTGTCAGCCGGCGACCCGGGCCGCCTCGCCGCCGTCGCGATGCGGCTGGCGGACGCCGTCGAGGACCGGCGGCCCCCACTGCCGGACCTGGCCGCCGCGCTCGCGTTCGGCCGCGCACGACTCCGCGAGCGGGCCACCGTACTCGCCGCCGACCACGCCGAGCTGGCCGCCAAGCTGCGGAGCCTGGCCGCCGGCGAGCCCGCGCCGGACGTCGTGACCGGGCGGTCGGGGCCGGGCAGCGGCGCCGTGTTCGTCTTCCCCGGCCAGGGCGGCGGGTGGGCCGGCATGGGCCGCGAGCTGATGGCCTCCTCGGCCGAGTTCCGCGAGTGGATCCGCCGCTGCCAGGAACTGCTCGACGAGTACGGCTGCGACTGGACGCTGGAGCAGGCTCTCGACGGGACGGACGACCTCTCCCGCACCGACGTGGTCCAGCCCGCCGCGTTCGTGATGATGACCGGGCTGGCCCAGCTCTGGGCGCGGGCCGGCGTCCAGCCCGAGGTGGTCGTCGGGTCGTCGCAGGGCGAACTGGCCGCCGCCTGCGTGGCCGGGGTCCTGTCGCTGACCGACGCGCTGAGGATCTGCGTGGTGCGTTCCTGGCTGGCCGCGGCGCTGCCGCCGACCGGCGGGATGCTCGTGCTGGGCGTCAGCCGGGAGCGGGCGGAGGAGCTGCTGGCCGCGTACGACGGCCGGCTGGAGCTGGCCGCCGTCAACGGGCCCGCCATGGTCGGCGTCTCCGGCGAGGTCGCCGCCATCGAGCGGCTCGCGGCTTCCGCGGCCGAGCAGGACATCTGGTTCCGGCGGTTGCGGGCGGACTACGCGTCGCACTCCTTCCTCGTGGACGAGCTGGAGCGGCCGATGCTGGCCCAGCTCGACGGGGTCGGCGAGCGCCCGGCCCGCGGCCTGGTCGAGCGGTGCCGGTTCTACTCCACGGTGGAGAGCCGGTGGATCGGCCCGGACGACGTCCTGGACGCCGGCTACTGGTTCCGGAACCTGCGCCGCACGGTCGAGCTGGAACCGGCCGTCCGCGCGGTGACCGCCGGCATGCGGGCCGTCGTCGAGGTGTCCCCGCACCCGGGTCTGGTGGCGCCGATCCTCGACGTCATCGCGGACACCGGCCGGCCGGTCGGCGTGATCGGCACGCTGCGGCGCGACCACGGTGGTGTACGGCAGGTGCTGACCGCGATGGCCGAGGCGTTCGCCATCGGGTTGCCGGTCGACTGGACGGCGGCCGTCCCGGACTCCGGCCCGGCATGGCGGGAGGTCTGCCACGCCTTGCCCACCCACCCGTTCCAGCACCGCCGGTACTGGCTGCGGGGCGGCGGTTCCCCCGCCGCCGCGCCGGCCGAGGAGACGGAGCATCCGCTGCTGACCACGGTGACCGCCCTGCCCGATTCCGGCGGCGTGCTCGCCGTGGGGCGGCTGTCCGCGCACCGGCAACCGTGGCTCGGCGGCGCCGGGGGCGGTCCGGCCGAGGTGCCCGCCTCGGTCTGGGCCGAGCTGGCCATCCGGGCCGGGGACGAGCTGGACTGCGGCCGGCTGACGGAACTGGACGTGGCCGAGGCGGCCTGGCTGGACCGGGGAACGACCCTGTCGGTGCAGGTCTTCGTCGGCGGCGCGGACCACGACGGGCGGCGGCCGGTCACCGTACGGTCCGCGCCCTCCCCGTCCGGCGACTGGACGCTGAACGCGACCGGCCTGCTCGATCCCGGCTCGGCCGGCGCCGGTGAGGCCGGGTCCGATCTCGCGGCCTGGCCCCCGGCCGGTGCCCAGCGGGACGACGTACGGGAGGTCTGGCGCCGCGGTGACGAAACCTTCGCCGAGGTGGTCCTCACGGACGACCACGGCCGGGACGCCGCCGCCTTCGGCATACATCCTCTTCTGCTGGACACCGCGCTCCGGGCCACGGACGGCGCTTACGGTGACGCCGCCCGGTGGCGGGATGTCGAGTTGCACGCGACCGGCGCCGCGTCGCTGCGCGTCCGGGTACGCCCGGCCGGGGACGGCGTCGAGCTGCTCGCGGCCGGCGAGGACGGCCGGACGGTGTTCACGGCCGGGCGGATCGCCCCGCGGCCGGCCCGCGAGCCGCGGCCGATCCGGCCGGACGGCGCCCTACGGGTCGCCTGGGCCGAGCTCGACGTGGCCGGCGACTCCGGTCCGCTGCGGGCCGTCCCGGTGAACAACGACGACGAGGTGCTCGAGCTCGCCGGCGATCCGCCGGCCCTGGCCGGCTCGGTGGCGGTCCTCGACGTGCCACCCGGCGAGTCGCCGGCGGCCGCCTGCCGGCGGGTGCTCGCGGTCGCCCAGGCGTGGCTGGACGAACCGGAGCTGGACGGCGCCCGGCTGGTCGTGCGGACCCGCGACGGCGTGCCCGTCGAGCCCGGCGCGGTGCTCGATCCGGCCGCCGCGGCCGTCCACGGGATGATCGCCGCCATCCAGGCCGAGCACCCGGACCGGTTCGTCCTCGTGGACGTCGAACCGGACGCCGGCCCCCGGGCCGGGCTGGCCGCCGGCGTCGCACATGCGGCGGTGCGGTCCGGGCGCGTCCTGACCCCGAGGCTGGTCCCCGTCGCGGAGACAGGCCCGGCGGTTCGCCCGCTCGACCCGGCCGGAACCGTCCTGATCATTGGTGGCACGGGCCGGGCCGGCTCCCGGGTCGCCCGGCATCTGGCCGCCCGGCACGGCGTCCGGCACCTGGTCCTCGCGAGCCGGCGTGGCCTGGGCGCCCCCGGGGCGGCGGACCTGGTCGACGAGCTCGCCGCGGCCGGCGCCACCGCGAGCGTGGTGGCCTGTGACGTCACCGACCGGGACGCGGTACGCGGTCTGCTGGCCGGTATCCCGGCCGCCCACCCGTTGACCGGCGTGGTGCACGCGGCCGGGACCGCCGGCCGCACCCCGCTCGCGAAGCTCGACCGGGACCGGCTCGGCGCCGTCCTGGACGCCCGGGACGCGTCGTTGCGGCACCTGGCCGACCTCACCACCGGCCGGGACCTCGCCCTGGTCGCGGTGGTCATCACCGCCGCCGGCCTGATCGGCCCGGCCGACCAGGCGGCCGACGGCGCCGCCGACGGGCTCGCGCTGGCGGCCGCCACCCGGTGTGGTGCCCGCGCGCCGATGCTGGCCACCGCGGACGGCGCGGGGCTGTCGGCCCTGTCGGCGGCGATCGACACCGGTTCCCGGTTCCCGGTACCCGGGTCCCCCGGCCGGTGGGCCGCGCCGGAGCCCGGGCGGCCGGTCCCGCCGCTGCTGCGAGGGCTCGTCCGGGCCCGGCGGCGGCCCGCGTACCGGGCGGCGTCCGCCGTGGAGCCGACCGGCCGGTGGGCGGATCTGCTGAGCTCGCAGAACGGCGCCGAGCGGGAGAGGACGGTGCTGGACCTGGTGCGGGCGCAGCTGGCGCGCGTCCTCGGCTTGAGCCCCGACGAGCCGGTCGAGTCCGGGCGTGGCTTCTTCGAGGTCGGCCTGGACTCCCTGATGGCCCTCGACCTGACGCGGCGGCTGAACAGCCAGGCCGGCACCTCGCTCACCCCGGCCGCGGTGTTCAACCACCCGACGCCGGCCGCGCTGACCCGCTATCTCCTCGAACGGCTTGCCCACTCCGATTGATGGGAGAACGCCCTTGCGCTTCCTGTTCACGACGTTCGCCTGGCCGTCGCACTACCACGCGATGGTGCCGCTGGGGTGGGCGCTCCGGGCCGCCGGCCACGACGTACGGGTGGCCAGCCCGCCGTCGCTGGCCGACACCGTCGTCACGACCGGGCTTCCCGCCGTGCCGGTGGGGAGGGACATCGACGTCGCGGCCCGGGCCCGGGCCGGCGCGCTGAGCGGTGCGCCCAGCGACCAGCGGGAAGCGGTCCACCGGATGGCGCTCACGATGTACGAGGTCGCCGACGCGATGACGGACGACCTCATCGCGTACGCCCGGAGCTGGCGGCCGGACATGATCGTGCACGAGTCGGTCACCTTCGCCGGAGCGGTCGCCGCCGAGGTGCTCGGCGTGCCGTCCGCCGCGCACGGGACCGGCATGCCGATCATCCCCGGGATGCTGGTGCGAAAGGGGAACCCGGCGCCGTTGCCGGAGTTCGTGGACCTCTTCCGCCGGCACGGCGCCGGGCCGCGACCCGTTCCCACGGTGTGGATCGACCCCTGCCCGCCCAGCAAGCGCAAGCGCGGGGAGATCTCGGCGCCCCGCCTCTCCATGCGGTACGTCCCGTACAACGCTCCCGGCGCGGTTCCGGCCTGGCTCGTCGAGCCGCCGTCGCGGCCCCGGGTGTGCATCACCTGGGGCACGGCGACGGTGCACATGGGCGGTGACGCGGTGACCGATCTGCTGCACCGGACGATCGAGGCGGTCACCAGCCTCGAGGTGGAGGTCGTGCTCGCCCTCTCGGCCGCCACCCGGGCGGCTCTCGGGGCGCTGCCGGACGGCGTCCGGGTGGCCGGCTCGCTCGCGCTGCACGTGCTGCTGCCGACCTGCCGGGCGATCGTGCACCAGGGCGGGATCGGCACCGCGCTGACCGCCGCCGGCCTCGGCGTGCCTCAGCTGATGGTCACCCGGTTCCCCGACCAGATGACCGTCGGGGACGCGTACGCGGCCGGTGGCGCCGCGCGCCACCTGACCCACAGCGAGACCACCGTGGAGCGGGTCCGGGCGCACGTCGTCGCGCTGCTGGAGGACCGGGAGTGCCGTACGGCGGCCGAGCGGCTACGCCAGGAGATCGTGTCGCAGCCGGCACCGTCCGATCTGGTGCCGGAACTGACCAAGCTGGCCGTGCCGAGCCTGCGTCTCTCAGCCTGACAGCCGGCGGGCCAGCGTCACCGCGCCGTGCAGTGTGGACCGCGCGCCCAACCGGGACGGGCGCACCATGGGCGCCGGCACGCCCGGCCGCGCCAGATCGGCCACGTGGTGGGCGACGAGGCCGGCGAACCCCGGCAGGCCGGTCGCGAATCCGCCCCCCACCACGACCGTCGTGGTGTGCGCCAGCTCGTGTACGCCGGTGACAGCCACCGCGAGCCGCCGGCAGGCGTGGTCCACGGCCCGGACCGCCCACTCCGCGCCGGCCGGCAGGCCCCGGCGGAGGTCGTCGTATCCCACCGGGGCCCCTCGCAGCTCGCTCGCCCGCGTCAACGTGGCCGGCCCGGACGCGACGGCCTGCAGGCACCCACGGCGCCCGCACCGGCAGAGCGGGCCGTCCGCGTCGGTGACCAGGTGGCCGAGTTCGAAGGAGCCCCGGTCCGGCCCGGGCCACAGCCGGCCGTCCGCGACCAGGCCACCGCCGACGCCGGTGCCGACCCCGACGTAGAGGAGGTCGTCGCAGCCCAGTGCCCGTGCCTCGCCCAGCGCGCCCAGGTCGCCGTCGTCGGCCCACCGGGCCGGGGTGTCGCCGAGGATCGAGCGGAACGCGCTCCGGAGGTCCAGACCGATCCACTCGGGGCGGTTCGGCCACGTCGTGACCAGACCATCCGCCCCCACGGTGGCCGGCATCGCGACTCCGGCCCCGGCCAGGTGGCCCGGGCTCCACCGCCGGAACCCGGCGATCTCGGTCGCGAGCTGGGCCAGGTCGGACTCCAGGCCGCGGCCGTTCCACCGGAAGGTGTGCTCACGGGCCGGGCCGCCGTCGGTCTCCGCCCGCAGCGCCACCTTGGTGCCGCCGACGTCGACCCCGAGCCAGGTGCCCGGCCGCGACGCCGGGCCGGTCACCGCCGGCCCGGTACCGAGACCGGCGGGCACACCGGCAGCAGGTCGCCGGGGGAGTGGATGACCAGATCCGGGCGGGCCGAGAGCAGTTCGGCCTCGTCCACGGTGGCCCAGGTCGCCCCGACGGCGGTCACCCCGGCCGCCTGGGCGCTGCGGATGTCGGCCGGGGCGTCACCGACCATGACGGCGGCGTCCGGGTCCGCGCCGAGCAGGGTCAGCGCCCGCAGCACGATGTCGGGCGCGGGCTTGGCGTTGACGACCTCGTCCGAGCCGACGACGTGGTCGAAGTGCTGGATCAGGTCGAGGGTGGTCAGCAGGGATCGCGCCCGCGGCCCCGCCTTCCCGGTGGCCACGGCGAGCCGGAACCCGCGCGCCCGCAGCGTGCGGAGCAGATCGGGCACCCCGGTCACCACCGGCACCTGGCCGGCCAGCCGGTAGCTTTCCCGGACGAACGGCTCCTCCATCTCCAGCGGGAGCCCCATGAGCCGCATGATCTGCGGGAAGTAGAGGCCCTGGTGCCGCTGGTACTCGGCGAAGGGCGGCGTGCCGGCGCCGACCACTTCGGCGTACGCCGCGGCGAACGCCCGGCCCATCACCTCGTGGCTGTCCACCAGGACACCGTCGAGATCGAAGATCACCACACTGCGCATCGGTATGCCCGCCATCATCTCGCCGCCGCGGTCGTGACCGGTCCGGCGGGCAGCAGCGGCGCCGCCGAGGCCGTGTAGAGCGCTTCGATCGCGCCGATGATTCGTCGTACGCCGGCGGCCGAGGACCGGCGCGCCATGAGACGGCCCCGGAGGTCGTCCAGCTGGCGGGTGTACTCCGTGCCGATCGGCTCGGCCGGGAACGCGACCTCCTCGGTCCGGCCCCACCGCACGACGCTGAGCCGAGGCTGCTTCTCGCGGTCGGGGCTGAAACCGAAGGTGGTCCGGAGCGTGGCCGAGCCCTCGCTCCCCTCGACCCGGATCTCGGTGACGTCGTGGACCGCCGAGTGCGCCGCCCAGCTGGCGTGCAAGCCGACCGACAGGCCGCCGCCGCCGACCAGGAACCCGTGAACGGTGTCCTCGACGTCCGCGGCGAGCTCCGGCGGCGGCTGGTCGTGCCGCCAGGCGGCCGTCCACCGAGGGTCGTCGACGTGGTCGTGCGAGAGGGACGCGGTGACCTGATCGAAGGTCTGTGGGCCGGCGACCGCCTCCAGCACGTCGAGCAGGTGCCAGCCGAGGTCGAACAGCACCCCGCCGCCGGCCTCGGCACGGCTGGTGAACCAGCCCTGGGAGCGGGGCACCCCACGGGCTCGTTTCCACACCAGCTCGACGTGGCGCAGGCGGCCGAGCTCGCGGGCCAGCCGGGTCAGCGCCCGGACGTCGGCCCGGTAGGAGCACGCGCTGCCGGCCAGCAGCGGGACGCCGCCGGCCCGTTCGGCCTCGGCCAGGACGTCCGCCTCGGCGGTCGACAGGCAGGCCGGCTTCTCCACGAAGGTGGCCAGCCCCCGGCCGAGCAGCCGCCGCGCGATCGTGGCGTGCAGGTGATTGGGCGAGGCGACCAGCGCGAGGTCGGCGTCCGCGCCTCCGAGCGCGTCGATGTCGGCGACGGCCGGGCGGCCGGTCGCCGCGGTGAACGCCGCCCGCTGGGCCGGGCCCGGATCGACCGCGGCGACCACCTCGTAGTCGCCGCTCGCCATCAGGCGGGGAAGCCAGATCTCCCGGCCCGACCACCCGAACCCGACCAGTACGGCGCGGATTCTCATCCGGCGGCCACGGCTTCGGCCACGATGGTGGCGGTGTCGGCCAGCGCCTGCTCCGATGCCAGCAGTGTGCGGTGGTGCAGCCAGACACAGTCCCGGCTGATCGCGTCGGTGGTGGGGCACCGGGCGGCGATCGCGTCCACGGACTCGCCGGGCGCGCCGAACTGCCAGAACGCCGGAGTGCGGTAGATGGCGCGGAAACCCGCGAAGGCGGGGATCCCCGCGTCGACCAGGCGGTCGACGAGCTGGTTGCGCCGCTCCTCCGACCAGCCGGGCAGCCGGAACATCGCCATGTAGTGCGGATTGCGGTCGGCCCGCGGGTCACCGGACTGCGGGCGGACGCCGGGTATCTGCGACAGCAGCGCCGACAGGTAGGTCCACCGCTGCTCCCGTACCGCGAGCTGAGCGTCGAGCCGGCCCAGCTGCGCGCGCAGGACGGCGGCCGAGAACTCGTTCATCCGCATGTTGGTGCCGGCCACTTGGTGGAGGTACCGGCGGTCGGTGCGCGGCCGGCCGCAGCTGTGGTGCAGGAACGCCTTCTCGTACGTGTCCGCGTCCGGGAACAGCACCGCGCCGCCCTCGCCGGCGGTCATCAACTTGCCGTTCTGGAAGCTGAAGGCCGCGATCGATCCCAGCTCACCCACGCGCCGGCCCTGCCACTGGGCGCCTTGGGCGTGGGCCGCGTCCTGCAGGATCTGGACCCCGGCGTTGGAGGCCAGCTTGTCCAGGGCGTCCATGTCGGCCATCAGGCCCGCCATGTGCACCGGCATGATCACACGGGTCCGCGGGGTGATCGCGGCGGCGGTGGCGGCGACGTCGATGTTGTACGTGTCCGGATCGACGTCCACCGGCACGGCGACGGCCCCGATCCGCTGTGCGGCCTGTGACGAGGAGATGAAGGTGAACGCGGGAACGATGACCTCGGTGCCCGGGCCCACGCCCATCACCTGAAGGGCCAGCTCCAGCGCGTGTGTGCCGTTGGTGACGGCGAGGGCGTGCCCGCCGCCGTGGTGAGCGGCGAACTCCCGCTCGAAGCTCTCCACCTCGGTGCCGCCCATACGCCACCACTGGCCCTGGTTCAGCGCACGATCGAGAGCTCGGCGTTCGGTGTCGTCGAACTGCGGCCAATCCGGAAAGGTCGGCCCGGGTCGCGGACTCATTTCTGCCTTGCTCCTTCTGATCGCAATCGGGGAATTCGCGGAAAGGTGTCAGGCGCGGGTGATCGTCGCGAGCCAGCCCGGCGCCCCCGTGCTGTCCCGGTTGTTCTCGACAGCCGTTTTCTCGATCGAGTCGATCTGCCAGCCGGTCGTGAAGGTGGCACGGATGACCTCCTCGCTCACCCGCCGGGCGCGGATGCCGCCGTGCGGCGGCCGGACCGGGCCCGGCTGGTGGTCGTCGCCGATGCAGAGCAGGTACAGCCGCGCGCCACGCGGCATCACGCCGGCCAGACTGGCGGCGTACCGGATCCGGTCGGTCTCGTCGAAGGCGTGGAACAGGCAGGAGTCGAGCACGGTGTCGAACTGCTCGCCCAGACTGCCCAGTTCGAGAGCGTCGCCGACCTCGAAACGCGCCTGCAGGCCGCGCTCGCGGGCCTTGCGCTGGGCGATCCGGATCGCGGTCGGCGCCGCGTCGATGCCGACGGTCGGCAGGCCGGCCGCCGCCGCCAGCAGCGCGAGCTCGCCGGTGCCGCAGCCGACGTCGAGCACCCGGCCGGCGAACGCGCCCTCCTCGGCGAGCCTGCGCATGGCCGTCTGGGGACGGCCGATGTCCCACAGAGGGGTGCCCGCGTAGTGCGCGTCGAAGCTTTCCAACTGGTTGGCGCTCATGCTGCCTGGCTCCTTCTCGTCGGTTCGCCTCACGGTACGAAGCCCGGCGCCGCGGCCACTATCCCTCACCCTGACAGCGATTCCTAAAGGCGCTGGAAGCGCATTCCGTGAGTTCGGCGAAAAGGCGGCGGCCACGACTAGCAATGCGAGGGATCCCGGCCGGCCGCTCCGAAACTAGGGTGCCTGAAGGGTAAGGAGAATCGGCCGTACGAGAGAAGTGGGTTTCATGAGTTTGAAACAGTCCGAACGGACCCTGTCCAACTTCCTCGCCTATCTCGACGGGCTGCGGGCGCGCGGAGAGGTGCATTACGACGACAAGATCCAGGCGTGGCACGTGCTCGGCTACCACGACGTGCAGAACGTGCTGGCCGACGCGGAGACCTTCTCGTCGGACGTCGCCCCGCTGGCCCCCAAGCAGGAGGACTTCGACCTCTTCAAGAAGGGCAACTTCGTCCGGGCCGACGACCCCGGGCACCGTCGGCTCCGCGGCCTGGTCAGCCGGGCCTTCACCCCGAAGATGATCGCCGACCTCGAGCCGCGGATCACCGAGGTCACCAACCAGCTGCTGGACGACGCGGATGCCACCGGCAATCAGTGGGATCTGATCGAAGGGCTCGGCTACCCGCTGCCGTTCATCGTCATCGCGGAGATGCTGGGCATCCCGGTCACCGACCGCGCGTTCGTCCGGCGGCTGTCCGACACCTTCTTCGAGACGCACAACGTGGACCCGGAGGCGTCGCTCGACTCGCTGGGCGAGAGCGCGGTCACCAACGTCGCGCCGCTGCTGCGCGAGTTGAACCTGCACCTGCTGGACTTCGTGCGCGAGCGCCGCAAGAAGCCGGCCGACGACCTCACCAGCAAGCTGCTCGCGGTCGAGGTCGACGGCGTGCGGATGGACGACGAGGAGACCGTCGGCTTCCTCGGCCTGCTGCTGCTGGCCGGGCACGTCACGGCGACCTCCACCCTGGGCAACACGGTCCTCGCGCTGCACGAGAACCCGGAGGTCTGGGCCGAGCTGCGGGCCGACCCCACGCTGATCCCGGCCGCGATCGAGGAGTCCATGCGCTTCCGCCCGCCGTTCCCCCGGCTCGGGCGGCAGGCGAAGAAGGACACCGAGATCAGCGGCGTGAAGATTCCGGCCGGCGCCTTCGTCCTGGCCTGGATGACCACCGGCAACCGTGACCCCCGCGTCTTCGACGACCCGGACCGGTTCGACATCCACCGTGATCCCAACCCCCATCTGACGTTCGGCAAGGGCATCCACTTCTGCCTGGGCGCCCCATTGGCCCGGCTGGAGGTCCGGGTCGCCCTGCGCCTGCTGCTGGAGCGGTACAGCGACATCCGGGTCCGCGACGACGCGCCGGTCAACCTGCGCAACCCGTGGGCGATGATCGGCGTCAACCAGCTGCCCATCGAGGTCAGCCGGTACTGACATCCACCACCGGGGACGGGCTCAGCGGAGAGTGGCCGAGGCGGCCACCGCTGGGCCCGTTTCCGTTCGCCGTCCCGTTCAAGGAGATCCGCATGAACCCGTTCGAGGCAGAGACCGCCGACTACCTGGTGGTTCGTAACGACGAGGGCCACTTCTCGCTCTGGCCCGGTTTCGCCGACGTTCCGCCGGGCTGGAGCGTGGTGGCCGGGCCGGACACCCGGCAGGCCTGCGCCGCCTTCATCGAACAGTCCGCGTAGACGGTCAGGATCCGGAGCCGAGCGCCCGTTCGATCAGGCTGCTGACGTCCAGGGCGTCGATGAGCTCGTCGTCGGCGGCGGGCGCGGCGGAGTCGTCCACGATCCCGCCCGCCCCGCCGCCCGCCCCGCCGTCGGCCAGGCCGAGCAGAACGTCGAGGACCCCGGCCTCCTTGAACCGTTCGAACGGCACCGAGGCCAGCACCCGCCGCACGTCCTCCTCGCGGACGTCCCCGTCGTTCTCGCCGCCGAGCAGCTCCGCGCGCAGGTATGCGACCACCGCCTGCGGGGTCGGGCAGTCGAAGATCAGCGTGGCCGGAAGCTTCAGCCCGGTGGCGGTGATCAGGCTGTTGCGGAAGTTGACCGCCGCCAGCGAGTCGAAACCGGCCTCCTGGAACGCCTGGGCCGCGCCGATCCCGTCGGCGCCCCCGTGGCCGAGGACCGTGGACGCCTGACCGCGTACCAGCCGGAGCAGGATGCGGTCCTGTTCCGCCTCACCGGCCGCGCGCAGCGACGTCAGGAGCGACGAGGTGCTCGCGGACGAGTCGTCCGAGGGCTGGGCCGCCTCGATCGCCGCCGCGGCCTCCGGCAGGTCGTCGAAGAGCGGGCTGGTGCGAGCCGACGTGAACGGCACGATGAAGGCACGCCAGTCCATGTCGGCAACCACCACCGACTCCGTACCGGCCTGGATCGCCTGGTCGAGGGCGGCCATCGCCGTGTCCGGCGTCATCGGGAGGACCCCGCGCCGCCTCAGCTGCGCGAGGGTCTGTTCGTCCATTCCGATGCCGGCCGCGGTCAGCGCTCCCCAGGCGATCGCCTGGGCCGGGACGCCGTCCGCGCGGAGACGCCGCACCAGCGCGTCGAGGACCGCGTTGGCGGCGCCGGCGGCCGCCTGACCGCCACCACCCCAGATGCCGGCGATCGAGGAGAACACGACGAACGCGTCGAGCGGGAGCCCGGCCGTACGCTCGCTCAGCCATATCGCGGTGTCCACCTTGGCCCGGAAGACCTCGATGACCTCGGCGTCGCCGGTCTCGTCGATCGGGACGGTCAGCGACAGGTCGGCGGCGTGGACGACCGCGGTCAGCGGCCGGCCGGGGTCGAGCACGAGGCGGGCCAGCGCGTCCCGGTCGTCGGCGGCGCACGACTCGACCACGGTGGTGCTGCCCACCTCCGCCAGCTCCTCGCTCAGCGCCTCGGCCGCGCCGGGCCGGCCGGTCGTGACCACCAGGCGTTCGGCGCCGGTTCGCGCCAGCCACCTCGAGACGTACCGGCCGAGGCCTTCCGCCCCGCCGGTGACGAGCACCGTGCCGCGCGGCCGCCAGCGCCGTTCGCCGTCGGGCACGGCCGCGCCGGCGGCCCGCCGCAGCCGCCGGACGAGGACGCCGGACCGGCGGATCGCCAGCTGGTCCTCGCCGGACGGCCCGGCCAGCACGCCGAGCAGGGACCGGACGGCCCGGCCGTCCAACTCGGCCGGCAGATCGATCAGGCCGCCCCAGCGGTCCAGGCGTTCCAGGGCGGCGGCCCGGCCCAGACCCCACACCGCCGACTGGGCGACCTCGGCCGCCCCGGCGGCGGCGTCGCGGACGTCGACGCTGACCGCGCCCTGGGTCAGGCACCACAGGGGAGCGGTGACCCCGGCCGCCGCGAGCGCTCGGATCAGGGCCAGGGTGGCGGTGGTGAGCGCCGCCGGATCGTCCGGGCCGTCGCCGGCCCGGTCCGTCAGCGCGAGCAGCGACAGGACCCCGGACACCTCGCCGCCCAGCGACGAGGCGAGCTCGCCGGCCGGGCAGGCCACGACGTCGAGACCGTTCGCCCGCAGCCGGCTGATCAGCGGTTCGGCGGCGGAGGAGGTGGCGGAGGAGGTGACGGCCAGCCAACGGCCGGCGGGCACGGCCAGAGCCTCGCGCCGGGCCGGGACCCACTCGACCGCGTACCGCAGGTGCGCCGAGGCCGACCAGGTCTCCCGCGCCCGGCGCCACGCGGCGATGGCCGGCCGCACCGCGTCCAGGGCCGCGCTCTGGTCGGCCGGCAGCTCGAGCAGGGCGGCCAGGGCGGCCGGATCGGCGTCGTCGACCGCCTCCCAGAAGCCGTCGTCGCCGGCCGGCCCGGCCGGACCGTCGTCGTCCGCCGCGGCCTCGGTCAGCCAGAAGTGCCGGCGGTCGAAGGCGTAGGTGGGCAGCTCGCCGGCCCACGGGGCCGGCCGCGCCGGCAGGAACGGGCTCCAGTCGATCGGCACGCCGCCGGCGAAGAGGCGGGCGGCCGCGGCGAGGAAGGATGCCGGACCGTCGGCGTCGCGGCGCAGCGTGCCGGAGGTGATCGGCTGGACGGACCCTCGCGACCGTGCGGCCGGGCCGGCGTCGTCGATGACGCCGGTCATCGGCTGTATCAGGACCGGATGGGAGCTGACCTCCAGGAACACGCCGAAGCCCTGGTCCAGCAGGCCGGCCACGGCCGGGCCGAACCCGACCGGGCGCCGCAGGTTCTGATACCAGTAGTCCGCGCCGAGGGCGTCGCCGCCGTCGATCCAGCCGCCGGTCACCGTGGAGTGGAACGGGACACGCGGGGCCCGGGCGACGATGCCGCTCAGCGCCGTCCCCAGGATCTTCTCGATGCGCTCGACGTGGTGGGTGTGCGAGGCGTAGTCCACCGGAACGGTGCGGGTGCGTACGCCGTCGCGGGTCAGCGCCTCCAGGGCCTCGGCGAGCGACTCCACGTCCCCGGCGATGACCACCGAGGACGGGCCGTTCACCACGGCCACCTCGAGCCGGCCGTCCCAGGGGGCCAGCCGTTCGTTCGCCTCGGCCGCGCCCAGCATCACCGAGGCCATGCCGCCGTGGCCGGACAGGGTGGTCGCGATCGCCCGGCTGCGTACCGCTACGACGCGGGCCGCGTCGGCCAGGGACAGGGCGCCCGCCACGCAGGCCGCCGCGATCTCGCCCTGGGAATGGCCGATGACCGCGTCGGGCCGTACGCCCGCCGACTCCCAGAGGGCGGCCAGGCCGACCATCATCGCGAAGCTCGCCGGCTGGATGACGTCCACCCGGCCGAGGGTGTGCTCGTCCGCCTCGCCGCGCAGGACGGCGGTCAGCGACCAGTCCACCCAGGGTTCGAGGGCCCGCGCGCATTCGTCGATCCGCGCCCGGAAGACCGCCGAGCCGTCCAGCAGCGTGCGTCCCATGCCGGTCCACTGCGAGCCCTGGCCCGGGAAGACGAGAACCAGCCGGCCGGGTGCGCCGGAGCCGGCCACGCTGCCGGTGATCAGGTGGGGGGCGGTCTCGCCACGGGCCAGGGCGGCCAGTCCGGTCAGCGCCTCGTCCGCCGAGCCGGCCAGCACGACCGCCCGTTCCGGCAGCGTCGCCCGGCCGAGGGCCAGGGGGCCGGCGACGGCGGGCAGCGCCGCGGGATCGTCCATGGTCGCCCGCAGCCGGGTGGCCTGTGCGGCGAGCGAGGCGGTGCTCCTGGCCGTCACCACCAGCGGTACGACGTCGGCGGTGAATGCCGGCTCCCCGGACGGGACGGTGGGGACTTCCTCGGCCGGGGCCTGCTCGAGGATCACGTGCGCGTTGGTCCCGCTGGCGCCGAACGCGGACACCCCGGCCCGGCGCGGCCGGCCGGTTCGCGGCCAGTCCCGCGCCTCGGTCAGCAGCGCCACGGTGCCGGCCGACCAGTCCACCTGGCCGGTCGGGTCCTCGACGTTGATGGTCGGTGGCAGCGCGCCGCGGCGCAGGGCCTCCACCATCTTGATCACGCCGGCCACGCCGGCGGCCGCCTGGGTGTGCCCGACATTCGACTTCAGGGACCCGAGCCAGAGCGGCTGCGCGGGATCGCGGCCGTTCCCGTACGTGGCGAGCAGCGCACCCGCCTCGATCGGGTCGCCGAGGACGGTGCCGGTCCCGTGTGCCTCCACCGCGTCGACATCGGCCGGGCCGAGCCCGGCCGAGGCGAGCGCCCGCCGGATCACCCGTTGCTGCGCGGAGCCGTTCGGTGCGGTCAGCCCGTTGGAGACGCCGTCCGAGTTCACCGCCGACCCGCGTACCGTGGCCAGGACCCGGTGACCGCGTTGCCGGGCCACCGAGAGCCGTTCCAGGAGCACGACACCGGCGCCCTCCGACCAGCCGGTGCCGTCGGCGGTGGACGAGAACGCCTTGCACCGGCCGTCGGCCGACAGGCCGCGCTGGCTGGAGAACTCGACGAACGCCTCCGGGCTCGCCATCACCGTGGCCCCGCCCGCCATCGCCATCGTGCACTCGCCGCGCCGGAGGGCCTGCGCCGCCTGGTGGATCGCCACCAGCGAGGACGAGCACGCGGTGTCCAGGGTGACGGCCGGGCCCTCGAACCCGAAGACGTACGCGATCCGGCCGGAGGCGACGCTCGGCGAGGTGCCGGTCATGACGTAGCCCCGGACGTCCTCGGGAATCCGGTTGAGCCGGGTCGCGTAGTCGTGGTGCACGATCCCGGTGAACACGCCGACCTCCTCCCCCCGGAGCGACAGCGGATCGATGCCGGCCCGTTCCAGGGCCTCCCAGGAGGCCTCCAGGAGCAATCGCTGCTGCGGGTCCATGGCCAGCGCCTCGCGCGGAGAGATGCCGAACAGCGCGGGGTCGAACTGGGCGGCGTCGTAGAGGAAGCCGCCCGACCGGGTGTAGGTCGTCCCGGGGTGCGCGGGATCCGGATGGTAGATCCCGTCGGTGTCCCAGCCCCGGTCGGTGGGGAAACCGGAGATCGCGTCGCGGCCCTCGATGACCAGCCGCCACAGCTCGTCCGGGCTCTGCACGCCGCCCGGCAGCCGGACGGCCGTCCCGATGATGGCGATGGGCTCGTCGGGGTCGGCCGGGGTCTCGGTCCGTACGGTCGGCGGGGCTTCGCCGGGCGCCTCGTCCACCAGGCGGGCCGCGAGGATCCTCGGCGTCGGGTGGTCGAAGACCGCCGTCACGGCCAGGTCGGCGCCGGTGAGGTCGCGCAGCCGGTTGCGCAGCCGCACCCCGCCCAGCGAGTCGAAGCCCAGGCTCTTGAACGTCTGGTCGTCGTCCATCGCGTCGAGGTCGGCCCGGTCGTAGCCCAGCACGACCGCCACCGATTCCCGGATCACGTCGAGCGCGATCCGTTCCCGTTCGGCGCCGGACCGGTCCGCCAGCCTGGCCGGGACGGTCGGCGCGGCGGGGATGTCCTGCGCGGCGGGGACGGTCTCGCCGGACTTCGGCTGGTCGAGCCAGTACCGCCGGCTCTGGAACGCGTACGTCGGCAGCTCGGTGGCCAGGACCCCGGCGGATCCCGCGGGCCGGCCGGTGATCGCCGGCCAGTCGAGGGCCACACCGCGGACGTGGAGCTCACCGAGGGCGGCCACCACGTCGGCGACCTCCGCGCCGTCCGCGCGCAGCGTGGCGATGAAGGACACCGCCGGCGAGTCCACGCTTTCCGCCGCCATCGCGGTGAGCACCCCGCCCGGCCCGAGCTCCAGGAAGGTCGTCACGCCCTCACGGTGTGCCGAGACGACCGCGTCACCGAACCGGACCGTCGCGCAGATCTGCGCGACCCAGTAATCGGCGGTGGCGAACCGCTGCCCGGTGTCCGGCCGGCCGGTGACCGTGGACACCACCGGTATCGCACCGGGCCGGTACGTGACGGACTCGGCCACCTGCCGGAACTCGGCGAGCATGGACCGCATCAACGGCGAGTGGAAGGCGTGGCTCACCGGCAGCCGGCGGGTCTTGTGGCCGGACTGCGCCAGGTCGCTCGCCACCCATAGGACCGCCACCTCGTCGCCGGACACCACCACCGACCGGGCGCTGTTGACCGCCGCGACATCGATGACGCCGGGCGCCTCGACCAGTGACGGCGTCACCTCGGCCTCGCTGGCCTGGATGGCGACCATGGCGCCGCCCGGCGGCAGCGCCTGCATGAGCCGGGCCCGGGCGGCGACCAGCGTGCCGGCGTCGGCCAGGTCGAGCACGCCGCTGACGTGGGCGGCGGTGATCTCGCCGATCGAGTGGCCGGCCACCACGTCCGGGCGCAGCCCCCACGACTCGTACAGCCGGTACAGCGCGGTCTCCAGGGCGAACAGGCCGGCCTGGGTGTAGAGGGTCTGGTCGATCAACCGGTCCCCGGGCATCGCCGGCGCGCCGAGAACGACGTCGGCCAGAGATGCCGTGGCGTGGCCGGCCCAGTGCTTCTCGACGGCCTGGCAGGCGTCGGCGAACGCCTCGGCGAAGACCGGGAACCGCTCGGCGAGATCTCGGCCCATGCCGGGCCACTGGCTGCCCTGCCCGGTGAACAGGACGGCCAACCGGCCGCCGGCCGCGGATCCGCCGATGACCGGGGCGGCGCCCGCGGACAGGGCGCGCAGCTCGCCGGCCAGCTGCTCACGGTCGCGGACCACCAGGACGGCCCGGCGGTCGAGCTGCGCCCGGCCGGTGGCCAGCGCGAGGGCGAGGTCGGCGGGCCGCAGCTCCGGCCGCGCGGCCACGAAGTCCGCCAGCCGGCCGGCCTGGGCCCGCAGCGCGGCGGGGGTGCGAGCGGAGAGGGGCACCGGCACGTACTGTTCGTCGCCGGGACCGGTGACCTCGGCTCCGGCCTCCTCGACGTCCTCCTCGCCCGCCTCCTCCAGGATGACGTGGGCGTTGGTGCCGCCGATGCCGAACGAGGAGACGCCGGCCCGGCGCGGCTGCCCGTCCCGGGGCCAGGCGCGGCGTTCGGTGAGCAGCCGGACGGCGCCCGCCGACCAGTCCACGTGGGTCGACGGCCGGTCGACGTGCAGCGTCCTCGGCAGGACGCCGTGCCGCATCGCCATCACCATCTTGATCACGCCGGCGACGCCGGCCGCGGCCTGGGTGTGGCCGATGTTCGACTTCACCGACCCGAGCCACAGCGGCCGGTTGTCCGGCCGGTCCCGGCCGTACGTCTCGAGCAGCGCCTGCGCCTCGATCGGATCACCCAGCGTGGTCCCGGTGCCGTGTCCCTCGACGGAATCGACCTCGTCGCCGCGCAGCCCGGCGGCGGCGAGCGCCTTGCGGATCACGCGCTGCTGCGACGGGCCGTTCGGCGCGGTGAGCCCGTTGGAGGCGCCGTCGGAGTTCACCGCCGTCCCCCGGACCAGGGCCAGCACCCGGTGACCCCGCGCCCGGGCCTGCGCCAGCGGCTCGACCAGGAGCAGCCCGACACCTTCCGACCAGCCGGTGCCGTCAGCCGCGTCGGCGAAGGCCTTGCAGCGGCCGTCCGGGGCGAGGCCACGCTGCCGGGAGAACTCGACGAAGGTCTCCACCGACCCCATCACCATCACTCCGCCGGCCAGCGCCATCGAGCATTCGCCGTTCCGGATCGCCTGCGCGGCCAGGTGCAGGGTCACCAGCGAGGACGAGCAGGCGGTGTCGACCGTGATGGCCGGGCCTTCCAGCCCCAGGTGATAGGCCACCCGTCCGGAGACGACGCTGCCCGAGCCGCCGGTCAGCCGGAAGCCCTCCACGGCGGACGCGAGGTGGGTGCGCACGTTCCAGTCATGGCTGTTGACCCCGACGAACACGCCGACGTCCTGGGTGGCCAGCCCGCGCGGGTCGATGCCGGCCCGTTCGAGCAGCTCCCACGAGGTCTCCATGACCAGTCGCTGCTGCGGGTCCATGGCCAGCGCCTCCTGCGGGGAGATGCCGAAGAAGGCCGCGTCGAACGCGCCGGGCTCGTCGAGGAAGGCGCCGTGACGGACGTACGTCGTGCCGGGGTGGTCGGGGTCGGGATCGAACAGCCGGTCGGTGTCCCAGCCCCGGTCGGAGGGGAACTCGCTGACCGCGTCGGTCTCGTCGGTCACGAGCCGCCACAGGTCCTCGGGGCTGCGGACGCCGCCGGGGAACCGGCAGGCCATGGCGACAATGGCGATCGGCTCGCCGGCCGTCGCCGCGGGCTTCGCGGCGACCGGCCCGGCCTGCCGCCGGCCGGCGAGCTTGTCCCGCAGGTGGGCCGCCAGCTCCCGGGGCCGCGGAAAGTCGAAGATCATCGTGGGGGACAGGGTCAGCCCGGTCTCCGCCGCCAGCCGGTTGCGGAGCTCGAGCGCCGTGAGGGAGTCGAAGCCGGAGTCCTTGAACGTGCGGTCGAGCCGGATCGCGTCGCCGCTCGCGTGGCCGAGGACGAGGGAGGCCTGCCGGCGGATCAGGTCGGCCAGCGCGTCGAGCCGCTGGGCCTCGGAGAGCTGGGCTTCGGAGAGCTGGCCGATGCCGCCGGTGCGGGCGGCCGGCGCCGCGGCGGCCGCCCGGACGACCGCGCCGGCCCGGCTGACCGGCCGCCGGGACGGCAGCAGGCCACGCAGCACGGGCGACAGCCGCGCGTCGTCGGCCGCCGGCAGCGTGGCCGGGTCGAGCGCGGCCGCCACGACGGTTCCCTCACCGGCGCCCAGGGCCCGGTCGAGCAACGCCATCCCGTCCCGGTCGGACAGGCCGGTCATGCCGCCGTCCCGGTTGCGCCGGTGGTCGGCCCGGCCGAGGTGGCGGGTCAGGCCGCTGTCCCGGCTCCAGTAGCCCCAGGCGATCGAGACGGCCGCCCGCCCGGCTCGCCGCCGTTGCCGCGCCACGGCGTCCATGGCCGCGTTGGCGGCCGCGTAGTTGGCCTGGCCCGGGTTGCCGAGCACGCCCGCCGCCGAGGAGTAGAGAACGAACGCGGCGAGATCGAGGTCGCGGGTGAGCTCGTCCAGGTGGCGGGCGGCGTCCACCTTGGGGCCGAACACGGCGTCGACGTGCCCGGGGCCGAGCCGGGTGATCACCGCGTCGTCGAGGACCCCGGCCGTGTGCACGACCGCGGTCAGCGGGTGTTCCCCGCCGGCCGTGGCGAGCAGGGCCGCCACCTGCTCGCGGTCGGCCACATCGGCGGCCACGATCCGAACGGTGGCGCCCAGCGCGGCCAGCTCCTCCCGCAGCGCCGGGGCGCCGTCGGCCGCCGGACCGCGGCGGCCGGCCAGGACGAGGTGGCGAACGCCGTGCTCGGTGACCAGATGCCGCGCGGTCACCGCGGCCAGCGTTCCCGTCCCGCCGGTGATCAGGACGGTTCCGTCCGGGTCGAGCGGCCGGGGCGGGGACGCCGGCTCGTCCCGGGCCAGCCGGGGCGCCTGCCACCGGCCGTCGCGCCGCCTCAGCTGTGCCTCACCGCTGTGCGCGGCCGCGACGAGCGAGGCGGTCGCCCGGTCGGCCGGACCGGCCGCCACCAGCACCAGCCGGCCCGGATGCTCGGCCTGCGCCGACCTGACCAGCCCCCAGACGGCGCCGGTGGCGACACCGTCGTCGTCGGGCGTGACGATGACCAGCCGGGTGTCGTCCGAGCCCGGCCGGGCCAGAAAGTCCTGGATCACCCCGAGCACCTCGACGACCGCCGCACGGGGGTCGCCGGCCGCGACGCCGGCCTCGTGGATCAGCGGGGTCCCGGGCGCGCCGGCGGTGGTGTCCGGCACCACGTCGGTCCAGTCCAGGCGGAAGAGCGCCGCGGTGGACGACGGTTCCCCGGCGATCAGCTCGGCCACCACCAGCACCGGTTGCCCGGCCGGATCCGTCAGCTCGACACGCAGGGCCGAGCCGTCCCCGGCGGGTGCCGACCGGACCTCGACGGTGCCGGCCCCGGAGGCCAGCAGGCGTACGCCCCGCCAGGTCTTGGCCCGGCCGGCGGGCAAGACGGTCCGGACTGCCTCGTCGAGCAGCGCCGGATGGATGCCGTAGCGGCCGGCATCGGCCCGCCCGGCGTCGTCCAGGGTGATCTCGGCCGAGGCGGCGCCGGTAGCCGCCGGTGCGGATCCGGCCGCTGGGGCCAGGGTTCCGGCGGCGTGGGGCGACGTACCCGAGTGGACCGTCAGCGACCGGCGGGCCGTGCCGTCCGGCGGCCCGACGACGATCCGGACGTCGAGACCGCCGCGGTCCGGCAGCGTCACGGGCCGGTCGACGGTCAGCTCCTCGACCACCGGGGATCCGATCAGGTCACCGGCCCAGAGCGCCAGCGCGACGAGGGCCGCCTCCGGCACGTCGTCCCCGGCCGCCCACGGCAGCGTTGCGGGATTCCACCGCCCGGTCGCGACCAGGCCACCGGAATCCGGCAACCGGACCAGCGCGCCGAGCAGCGGATGCCCGGGGTCGTCGAGGCCCAGGCCGGGCGCGCCGGAGGGCGCCGCCGGCCGCCGCCAGAACCGCTCCCGCTCGAACGGGTACGTCGGAAGGTCGACCCAGCGGGCCCGGTCGCTCGCCGGGAGCAGGCCGCGCCAGTCCACCGCCACACCGGCGACGAACATCTCGGCCATCGACCGCTCCAGGCGGCCGAGCCCGCCGTCACCGCGCCGCAGCGAGCCGGCCGCGACCGCCGCACGGCCCGCGGCGTGTGCGGCCCCGGCGATCGGCTGTACCAGCACCGGATGCGAGCTGACCTCGATGAACGCCCCGAAGCCCTGCTCCAGGAGGCGGTCGACGGTGGGGCCGAAACGGACCGGCTGACGCAGGTTGCGGTACCAGTAGTCGCCGTCCAGCGCCCCTTCGACCCGGCCGGCGGTCACCGTCGAGTGGAAGGACACCACGGGCTCGGCCGGCGCCAGGCCGTCGAGCGCCGCCGGCAGCTGCTCCCGGAGGGCCTCGACGTGGTCGCTGTGCGAGGCGTAGTCGACCGCCACCCGCCGGACGTCGACACCCGACCCGGCCAGCTCGCGCAACGCCTCGGTCAGCACCTCCGAGTCGCCGGAGACGACCACCGAGGACGGCCCGTTGACCGCGGCGATCTGGAGGCGGCCCTCCCATCGCGCCAGCCGCGCGGCGGCGTCGGAGGCGCCGAGGCGGACGGAGGCCATGCCGCCCCGGCCGGACAGGGTCTCGGCGATCATCCGGCTGCGGACCACGACGACCCGCATCGCGTCGTGCAGCGTGAGCGCCCCGGCGACGTACGCCGCGGCGATCTCACCCTGCGAATGACCCACGACCGCGTCGGGACGTACGCCCGCCGCCGCCCAGACCGCGGCCAGCCCGGCCATCGTCGCGAAGCTCGCCACCTGGATGACGTCCACGCGTTCCATCAGTTCCGGGCCGGCTTCGCCGCGCAGCACGTCCGTCAACGACCAGTCGGCCCACTCGGCCAGCAGCCGGGCGCACTCCCGCGCGACCGTGGCGAACTCGGGGGAGGTGTCGAGCAGTTCGCGCCCCATCCCGGTCCACTGGGCGCCCTGTCCCGGGAACACCAGGACGACGCCGGACGACGCGTCGGAACCGGCGGCGCCGCGCACCACCGACGGACCCGCCTCGCCGGCGGCCAGCGCGCGGAGATCCGCCACCGCCTGGTCCCGGGAGACCGCCAGCACCACCGCGCGTTCGTCCATGACCGTACGCCGGGACGCCAGCGCCACCGCGACGTCGACCAGCGACGACTCCTCCGCGGCCTCGATCAGGGAGGCCAGCTGGTCCGCCAGCCGGCTGAGCGCCCCCGCGCTGCGGGCGGAGAGCACCAGCGGTACCACGGGGGGAACGGCGGTCACCGGCTCGGCGGTCACCGGGCCGGGCGCCTCCTCCAGGATCACGTGAGCGTTCGTTCCGCTCAGGCCGAAGCTGGAGATTCCCGCGCGGCGCGCACGGCCACGGTCCGGCCAGGGCCGGCTCTCGGTCAGCAGGGCGACCCCGCCGGCCGACCAGTCGACCCGCGAGCTCGGCTCGTCCACGTTGAGCGTCGCCGGCAGTTCCCCGTACCGGAGGGCCTGGACCATCTTGATCACACCGGCGACGCCGGCCGCGGCCTGGGTGTGCCCGATGTTCGACTTGAGCGAGCCGAGCCACAGGGGCCGGTCGGGGTCGCGGTCCCGGCCGTAGGTGGCCAGCAGCGCCTCGGCCTCGATCGGGTCGCCCAGTACGGTTCCGGTGCCGTGCCCCTCCACCGCGTCGACCGCGTCCGGCTCCAGCCCGGCCGCCCGCAGCGCCTGCCGGATGACGCGTTGCTGCGCCTCGCCGCTCGGCGCGGTCAGCCCGTTGGAGGCCCCGTCGGAGTTGACCGCCGAGCCGCGGAGAACGGCCAGGATCCGGCGCCCGTTGCGGCGGGCGTCGCTCAGGCGTTCCAGGACCAGGATTCCGGCGCCCTCGGCCCACGCGGTGCCGTCGGCCGCCGACGCGTACGACTTGCACCGGCCGTCGGCGGCCAGCGCGCGCTGCCGGGAGAACTCGACGAACGACTGCGGGCCGGCCATCACCGTGGCCCCGCCGGCCAGCGCCAGCGCGCATTCGCCGCGGCGCAGCGCGTGGGCGGCCAGATGCAGGGCGACCAGCGAGGACGAGCACGCCGTGTCGACGGTCATCGAGGGGCCCCGCAGGCCGAGCAGATAAGAGATCCGGCCCGACGCGACGCTGCCCGCCGTGCCGGTGGTCTGGAAGGCCTCCAACTCCTCCGGCACCGGGCCGCCGGCGCCGTAACCCTGCTCCATCAGACCGGCGAAGACGCCCGCGTCGGTGCCCCGCAGCGACGACACGTCGATCCCCGCGTGCTCCAGCGCCTCCCACGCGGTCTCCAGCAGCACGCGTTGCTGCGGGTCCATGGCGGTCGCCTCGCGCGGCGAGATGCCGAAGAAGCCGGCGTCGAACTCGGCCGCGCCGTCGAGAAAGCCGCCGCGGTCGACGTACGAGGTCCCGGCGCGGCCCGGGTCGGCGTCGAACAACCGGTCCAGATCCCAGCCACGGTCGCCGGGGAAGGGCCCGTACGCCTCCCGGCCCTCGCTGACCAGCCGCCACACGTCCTCCGGCCCGGCGATCCCGCCCGGCAGCCGGCAGGCCATCCCGATGATCGCGATCGGCTCGTCGCTCGCCATCGGCGTCCGCTCGGCGACGTCGGCGCCGGCGTCGCCGGCCAGCTCGGCCTGCAGGTACGCGGCCAGCGCGCGCGGCGTCGGATGGTCGAACGCCGCCCCGGTCGGCAACTTGAGGCCGGTCCGGGCCATCAGCCGGGCCCGCAGCTCGACGATCGTGGCCGAGGAGCACCCGAGGTCCCGGAACGCCCGGTCGGCCGGGACGCCGTCGGTGCCGGACCGGTCGAGCGCCGCCGCGGTCTCCTCCCGGACCAGGGTCTGCAGCCGCGCCAGCCGGGCGTGCCGGTCGAGACCGGCCAGCTCGGCGCGGAACGCGGAGGCCGTGCCACCGTCCCCGACGGGCCGCGGCCCGGCGGCTCCGGTTTCCGGCCGGCGCGGGCGCAGGGCCAGCAATGAAGCCGTCGCGGGGGTGGCGAGCAGCGTCTCGAGCGCGGACAACCCGTCGCGCGTCCAGGTCGATCCGGCCGTCTCGCACCAGGCCAGCGACGCCCCGTGCAGGCCGCGCCGGCGGCGGTCGAGGACTATGGCGTCGAGCTCGGCCGCGGCGACCGCCGGGCCGGGATCGACCGTACCGGCCAGCTCGTGCGAGTCGGTGATCACGATGAACACGGTGTGGCGGGAATCGACGGCGGCGCTGAGCCTCCGGGCCACCTCCGGGTCACCGTCGGCCAGGATCACCACGTCGGCCGCGCCGGCCGGCTCCTCCTGTCCGGCGGCGACCGGCAGGAGTCGTGCGTCCGGCCGGAAGGCGGTCAGGTGGGCGGCCACGGCCGCCCCGCGCGTGGTGTCCGCGCCCGTCAGCAGTATCACGCCGCCTCGGCCGGACCAGGGATCCCGGGCCGGATGATCGGGAACCTCCTCGCGGACCGGCCGCGCCACCAGGAGCCGGCCCGACCGCAGCGCCCACCGCGGTTCGGCCCGCAGGTCCGGGTACGGCACGGCGTCGATGGGTGACCGCTCGTCGAGGTCGACCAGGATGGCCCGGTCGCCGAGAACCCGGGCCGCCGCGGCCGCCAGCATGGCCTGACCGGGATCGGCGGACTCCCCGTCGGCCGTCGTCACCGCCTGCCGGGTCACCAGGACCAGCTGCCCCGATCCGGTCCGGGCGGCCCACGCCGCCATGTCGCCGACCAGGCGGCGGACCTCCGCGCGGATCTCGTCCCAGGCGCTCGGCAGTTCGGGAGCGGCAAACACCGTCAGGTCCGGTTCCGCGCCGAGGAGAACCCCGCCGCCGGTCGGCGCGGGCATCCACTGGACGCGCAGCACGCCGTCCTGCCGCCCGCTCGCGGTGTGCCGCGGCACGGCCGGCTGCCCGGCCAGCAGGCGGCGCTGGATCTTGCCCGACGCGGTCCGGGGCAGGCCGGCCACCTCGTACACCTCTTCGGGGACCTTGAACGGGGACAGCTCCCGCCGGCATCGCTCGATCACGCCGCCCATGTCGGCGCCGGGCTCGTCGGCGACGACGTAGGCGACCGGCACCTCGCCCAGCACCTCGTGCGGCTGTCCGGCCACCGCGGCGTCGGCGATTCCCGGTACGGAGCGCAGGACCGCCTCGATCTCCTCCGGGTGGACGTTCTCGCCGCCCCGGATGATCATGTCGCTGATCCGGCCCCGGATGGTGAAGTAGCCGTCGGCGTCCCGGCGGGCCAGGTCGCCGGTGCGGTACCAGCCGTCCCGGAAGGCGGCCGCGGTCGCCTCCGGCTTGTTGTGGTAGCCGGAGGTCACGTTCGGCCCGCGTACCCACACCTCGCCCTCGGCACCGGCCGGGACCTCCCGGCCGGTGTCCGGGTCGGCGATCCGGACGTCCACGCCGGGCACCGGAAGCCCGCACGATCCGTCGACGGGGTCGCCGCCCGGCGGGTTCATGGTGATCGCGCCGCACGTCTCGGTGCTGCCGTACGCGTCGACCAGCGGCACCCCGAAGCCTTCGCGGAACGACCGGCACAGCTCGGCGCCGGCCACCGCGCCGCCGACCAGCCCGATCCGCAGCCCGGGCAGGGTGATCCCGCTCTGCCGGCGCGCCTCGACCAGGTAGCGGTACGTGGTCGGCACGCCGGCGACGAAGGTGGCCGCGTTCTCCCGCGCGGCCTCCAGGAACTCGTCGCCGGACGGGCTGTCCAGCAGCCGGGCGGTCGCGCCGACCACCGTGACCGACAGCAGGCACGCGATGTGGGAGAGACTGTGGAACAGGGGCAGCGGCCAGAGCACGCGGTCGTCCGCCGTCAGCCCCGGGATCGGCACGTAGCTGGCCGCCACCGAATAGAGGCAGTTGCGCTGGGTGGACAGCACACCCTTCGGCTGCCCGGTGGTCCCCGAGGTGTAGAACATCCACGCCACCTCGTCCAGGCCGAGGTCGTCCCGGGCGGGTTCGGCCGGCTCGGTCCGGGCCAGCGTGGCGAACGCGTGGACCGCCGGATGCCCGGGAACGTCACCGGTCACCAGCAGCCGGGCGCCGGGCGGCAGCGACGGAGAGCGCAGGAAGCCGGCTGAGTGCACCGGATCGGTGACGACGACACCGGCCCCGCTGTCGGCCAGCAGATAGTCCAGTTCGGAGTCGGAGGACGCCGGGTTGACCGGAACTCCGACGGCGCCGGCGCGCAGGACGGCGAAGTAGCTCTCGATCATCTCCACGCCGTTGCGCAGGCAGATCATCACCCGGTCGCCGCGCCGCACGCCGAGGGCCGCCAGGTGGCCGGCCAGCCGCCGGGTCCGGGCCTCCAGCTCGCGGTACGTGACGGCTCGTCTGTCGTCGTGGAAGGCGAGCTTTTCGCCGAAGCTGTCCCTGTGTTCCCGCAACACCAGGGGGAGGGCCTTGATCAGTTCGGCGCGCACGGTTCCACACGTCCTCTCGAAGAGTGGGGACCGACGGACAAAGCCCGGCGGCCCGCATTTCGGAGGCTAGAAGCGGCCGCGCCGGCCGGGCATCCCTCAGCCTGGTAGACGCCTTCCCGATCGGGTGGTCGTCATTCCCTCCGTCATGTTGGTAGTAATTCCGGCGATGCCCGGAATTGCTTGCCCGGCTTATCGGCGGCTGCCTAGCGTGGCATCCGTGACGACGCATACAGTCGAGTCCACAATGGCCACGGTCCGGTCGGGAATTCTCGATCCGGCAGCGGCGCCGGCGGCCAAGGCCGAGCCCGGCGACGACGTTCTCTATCTGGACACCTGGACCAACTGGCAGAACCAGCTGCGGTACGGCATGGCCCCGGCCGACCGGGCCCGGCTGCGCCGGGAGTACCCGGGCTGCCCCTTCCCGATCGTCGGCCCGGTCGAGGTGACCGGCGCCGAGCCCGGCGACGTCGTCGAGTGCCGGCTGATCGAGCTGCGGCCGGGTGACTGGGGTGGCAACGCGTTCCCGACCCGGGCCGGAGCGCTGCCGTACGACTTCGACCAGCCGTACTCGCACGACTTCCGCTTCGACGAGAGCCGCACCCGGGCCGGCTACGTCCAGGGGATATCGCTGCCGCTCGACCCGTTCGCCGGCATCATCGCGGCCGAACCGGCCGGCGACCGGCCGACGAGCGCGCTGGTCGGCGGCTCGCACGGCGGCAACCTGGCGCTGCCCGAGCTGACCGTGGGCTCGTCCTTGTTCCTCCCGGTGGCCAAGCCCGGAGCGCGGATCTGGATCGGCGACATCCACGCCCTGCAGGGCGACGGGCTGGTCGACCAGACCGGCCTCAAGTCCACCGCTGAGCGCCTGCGGATGCGGTACGACCTGCACAAGAACGTGGGCCTCACCCGCCCGCTGGCCGAGACCGGAACCCACTGGATCGGCATCGGGCTGGCCGGCGACCTGGAGGCCGCGCTGCTCGACTGCCTGCGCGGCCTGATCAGCTGGTTCAGCGTGGCGTCCGGCGTCACCCGGGCCGAGGCGTACGCGCTGTGCAGCATGGTGGCCAGCTTCCGGATCACCCAGTACGCCGATCAGAGCGAGATCCACCACGTGGACGTCCCGTTGCCGCCCAAGGGTGTGCACGCCCTGCTGCGCAAGGACGTCTTCCCGGACGATCTGCGCGCCCGTGTCGACCGTTGGCTGCGCCCCCGAAAGGAGCGCCGAGCGCTGTCAAGGTGAGGGATTCCAGGCGTGCGAGCCGCCGGTTAGCGTGCTTTCTGCGGTCGGCGGTGGTCATCGCAATTTCCCGGAGAAGGAAGGCGAAACCGGGTTATGAGTACGACGCATGTGCATTATGTCGAGCAGTTGCTCACCCATTTCGACGCCGATCCGGATCGCGCCGCGATAGTCAGTGGCGGTGTCACCCACACCGCGGGCGAGATCGCCGATGCCATTCGCCGTACGGCCGTGGCGATGAGCCGTCAGGACGTCTCCCGCGGAGATGTCGTGTGCATCCTGACCGAGCCGAACACGGCCGGGACGTTGATCCTGCGCTGGGCGGCCAATCTGGTGGGTGCGACCGCCGCGCACGTGCGGGGGATGAACGCCGTCATCCCGGACGACGAGCTCCGGCTCGAGTTGCAGCGCGCCGTGGTCGCGGATCTGGGCGCCCGGATGCTGGCGGTCGACGCGGCGCACGAGCAGCGGGCCCGCGATCTGCTGGCGGGCTGCGCCGACCGGCCGGTTCTCGCGGTTCTGGGGCCGGGCGGCCCGGACACGGCCGGCCTGACCGCCGATCCCGGTGGGCAGGCCGTGCCTCAGGCCGACCTCACCGACGACGACCTCGCGGTCATCACCCAGACCAGCGGGTCGAGCGGCCTGCCGAAAGGCGTCTGCTGGACCTTCGGCGTCAAGAACGACATGGTCACGACGGCGGCCGGCCGCAGTGGACGGACGACCATCCTCATCACCGCCCCGCTCACCCACTCGAGCGGGTTCAGCGCCGATGACGCGCTCATCACGGGCGGCACGGTCGTGCTGCATCCCGGGTTCGACGCGGGAGCCGTCCTGCGCACGGTGGCCGAGCTCCGGGTGGGCCGGCTGATCATCGGCACCCCGCAGGTGTACGCGCTCGCGACGCACCCGGACCGGCCGGCCACCGACCTGTCCAGCCTCACCGAGCTGATCTACACGGGAAGCCCGGCGGCGCCCCGGCGGCTGCGCGAGGCCCAGGAGATCTTCGGACCGGTCCTGATCCAGGTGTACGGCACCACCGAGACCGGGGTGCTGGCCATGCTGCCGCCCGGCGATCACGGCGACCTCGCCCGCTGCGGCACGGTCGGCCGGCCGGTCAACCCGGCGGCGCTGAGCATCCGGGACCCGGAGACCGGCCTGGCCCTGCCGGACGGCGAGGCCGGCGAGATCTGCGCGATCCCCCGCTGGGCGACGGCCGGGTACTGGCACGAACCGAAGCTGACCGCGGCGCTCGTC
The DNA here is from genome assembly GCF_042899005.1 of Actinoplanes sp. NPDC000266. Classification (NCBI taxonomy): domain Bacteria; kingdom Bacillati; phylum Actinomycetota; class Actinomycetes; order Micromonosporales; family Micromonosporaceae; genus Actinoplanes; species Actinoplanes sp. NPDC000266. Next base: position 1,103,409 of record NZ_JBIAZI010000002.1, on the reverse strand, counting down.
CGGGACGGCTGGACCCGTACCGGCGACATGGGGCGCCTCGACGCCGACGGCTACCTGCATCTGACCGGCCGGATCGCGGACATGATGAAGGTCAAGGGCCTCCGTATCCACCCCGAGGCGGTGGAGAAGGTGCTCAGCCAGGCCCCGGGGGTCTCCCAGGCGGTGGTCTGCGGTGTCGAGGGGGCCGACCGGGTGGAGCTCATCTACGCCGCCGTCGTGCCGGAACCGGGCGCCGCCGTGGACCTCGCGGCGCTGCGCCGCCTGGTCGCCGGGACCCTGTCCGAGAACCACGTCCCCAGCCTGATCGAGGTCCGCCCGGAGATCCCGGTGACCGGGCCGGGCAAACCCGACCGGGTCCAGTTGCGGGCCGACGCCCGCTCGGCGCTGATCCGGCCGGCATCCCGGGTGTGAGTTCTCCTCACGGACAGGAAGGCGAAACCGTGCACTATGTCCAGCGGTTGCTGGCCCACTTCGACGCCGATCCGCTTCGCACCGCGCTTGTCAGCGAGGAAGTCGCGCTCACCGCGGGACAACTGGCCGGCGCCACCCGCCGCGCCGCGAGCGTCATGAGCGAGCAGGGCATGGGCCGCGGCGGCGTGGTCGGCATCCTGACCGCGCCGAACACCGCCGCCACGCTGATCCTGCAGTGGGCGGCGAATCTGACCGGCGCGGCCGCCGTGCATCTGCGCTGGGTGCATCCGGACGGCCAGGGCGACGAGCTGCGAGTGGAGCTGCGACGGTTCCTCGGCGCGGACGCCGGTGCCCGCATGCTGGCGGTGGACCCGGCCAATGAGCAGCGGCTCCGTGACCTGCTGCCGGATGCGGCCGGCGGGCCGGTCCTGGGCGTGCTGGGCCCTGGGCAGCCGGGCAGCGTGGATCTCACCACCGGTTCCGCCGGCGGCGTTCCACCCTGTCCGGAGCTCTCCGGCGACGACCTCGCGGTGGTCACTCAGATCAGGCTGCCGGATGGCGTCCGCGCCGGCGTCTGCTGGACCTTCGGCGTCCGCAACAGCATGCTGGCGGCGGCGCCGTGCCTGCCGACCAGAGCGGCCGCGCGGGCCGGCGGCCCGGCCCGGCTGCTGCTGATCACCCCGATCATCCACTTCGACGTCTTCGCCGCCGAGGACACCCTCGTCAGCGGCGGCCTGGTCGTGCTGCAGCCCGGCTTCGTCGCGGGGTCCGTGCTGCGTGCCGTCGCCGACCACCGGATCACCCGGCTCATGCTCGGCGGTCCGCACGTGTCCGCCCTCGCCGAGCATCCCGACCGGGCGGCCACCGACCTGTCGAGCCTGACCGACATCGTCTGCGGCGGCAGCCCCGGGCCGCCGCACCGGCGGCGCGAGGTCAGGGAGATCTTCGGTCCCCGGCTCCGCCAGATCTACGGCACCACCGAGGCCGGGGTGCTCGCCGAGCTCACCCCGGACGACCACGGCGACCCGGACGCCGCCACGACGGCCGGCCGGCCGGTCGATCCGGCCGCGCTGAGCATCCGTGACCCGCGGACCGGTGCACCGCTGGACGGCGGCGAGACCGGTGAGATCTACGCGGCCCCGTCATGGCCGCCGGCGGGCTACTGGCACGAGCCGGAGCTCACCGCGGCCCTGATCCGGGACGGCTGGGTCCGTACCGGCGACGTCGGGTACCTCGACGACGGCGGCCGGCTGCACGTGATCGGCCGGCTCGCGGACATGATGACCATCGAGGGCGTGAGCATCCACGCCGAGGTGGTGGAGAAGGTCCTCGCCCAGGCCCCGGGAGTGTCGCTGGCCGCGGTGTGCGGGATCGAGGACGCCGACGGGGCCGAGCACATCTACGCCGCCGTCGTGCCCGAGCCCGGCGCCGTCGTCGACCCCGGGGAACTGCGCCGTCACGTCGCCGCGGCCCTGTCCGACATCCACGTCCCCAGCCTGATCGACATCCGCGCCAAGCTGCCCAGGACCGGCTGGGGCAAACCCGATCGCGTCCGACTCCGGTCCGACGCCGGGGCCGCACTGGCCCGGCTCGTCAGGCACTGACCAGGGAGGGTCCCGTGAACCGCACCTCCACCCGGTACATCGACCACATCTCCGCCGGCCGGCGCCGCGCATGGGCCGCCGCGGGCCATTATCCGGACCGCGACCTGTACTCCCTGTTCCGCGAGCACGTGCGGCGCGCGCCCCAGGCGCCGGCCGTCATGGACGCCAGGGGGACCGTCACCTACGCCCAGCTCGACCGGACCGCCCGGCGCCTGGCCCGCGGGCTGGCCCAGCAGGGCATCGGCGCGGGCGACGTGGTGGCGGTCCAGCTGCCCAACGCCCGGCTGGCGTGCGCGGTCGACCTCGCCGTCGCGGCGATCGGCGGCATCGTTCTGCCGTTCCCGCTCGGCCGGGGGGACCGGGACGCGGTGAGCCTGCTGAGCCGCTCCGGGGCGGTCGCGGTGATCACCGTCGCCGACCACCGCGGCTACCCCTGCGCGGAGCGCATCCGCGAGCACGCCGGCGCCCTGCCGAGTCTGCGGACCGTCATCGTCGCCGGTGGCCCCCCGGCCGGGACGCCCGGCTGCATGCCGATCGAGGTCATGGGCGTGGCCGCCATCGCGGACGAGTTCGTGCCGCCCGAGGTGGATCCCGACGGCCCGGCGCGGATCCTGGTCACCTCGGGATCCGAGGCGGAGCCGAAGATGGTCCTGTACTCGCACAACGCTCTGGCCGGCGGGCGGGGCGCCATGATGGCCGGCCTGCACCGAGGCGCGCCGGACACGATGCGCAACCTGTTCCTGGTTCCGCTGGCATCGGCGTTCGGCTCCAGCGGCACGCCGGTGACCCTGGCCACCCTGGGCGGCACCCTCGTGCTGAGGCCGGCGTTCGACCCGGTGGCGACGCTGCGCACCATCGCCGAGACCCGTCCCACCCACCTGCTGGGCGTGCCGACGATGCTGCGCATGCTGCTGGACTGCCCGGAGATCCTCGACGCCGACCTCAGCAGCCTGCAGGCCGCCGTGCTCGGCGGGTCCACGCTCGACCAGGACACGGCCCGGCGTGCCGAGAAGCAGCTGGGCTGCACGGTCGTCTCGCTGTACGGCTCGGCCGACGGCGTCTCGTGCAACAGCGGCCTCGGCCTCTACGACGGTACGGTCGGCCGGCCCGACCCGGCCGTCGCGGACATTCGCGTCGTCGGCCCGGACGGGCTCGAGCTTCCGGCCGGGGCCACCGGTGAGGTCGTCGCGCGCGGTCCGATGTCGCCGATGAGCTACGTCAACTCGCCCGGCCTGGACCGCACGCAGCGCACCCCGGACGGATGGACCCGCACCGGCGACCTGGGGACCATCGACGACCAGGGCCGGCTGCGGATCGTCGGGCGCCGCAAGGACGTGGTCATCCGCGGTGGCCTCAACATCAGCCCCGCCGAGCTCGAGTCGGTGCTGATCACCCACCCCGAGGTCCGCGACGTCGCCTGCGTGGCGGTGGCCGACCCGCTGTACGGCGAGCGGGTCTGCGCCTGCGTCGCCACCTCGGCCGAGCTCACGCTGGCCGACCTCACCGCCCATCTCGCCGCGGCCGGTATGGAGCCGCGGAAGTTCCCGGAACGGCTGTTGCGGCTGTCATCCCTGCCGCTGAGCGCCGCCGGGAAGGTGGACCGGCAAGCGCTTCGGGCCCAGGCCGCGCAGCAGTGATCCGACCCTGAATCCGCTACCGACCAGAGGATGTCGCCGCATGACCGAGAGAGCCCCGGAGCCGATCTCGTACCTCAGGCATTGGGATCGCACGGATCCGTTCGATCCGCCGGCGGTGCTCGCCGAGCTGGTCCGCACCCGGCCGTTGACCCGGATGGAATACCCGGACGGGCACATCGGCTGGCTGGCCACCGGTCATGACCTCGCCCGGGAGGTGCTCAGCAGCCAGGCGTTCAGCCACCGGTTCTACGACACCCACGCCCCGGTGACGAAGAAGGGCGAGATCTTTCCGGGCGTCCCGCTCGTGCCGGGCGGGTTCATCCACATGGACCCACCGGACCACACCCGCTACCGGAATCTGCTCAGTGGCGAGTTCAGCGCCCGCCGGACGGCGGCGTACGGCCCGCGGGTGGCCGAGCTGGCCGCCGCGCAGCTCGCCGAGGTGCGGGCGCACGGCTCGCCGGCCGACCTCATGGCCACCTACATCCGGCCGCTCTCGCTGCGCGTGCTGTGCGAGGTGATGGGCGTCCCGTTCGACGGCAGCGCGGTCCTGTCCACCCTGACCGACAGCGCCACCGACGACCGGGTCGGCCTCGAGGGTGAGCGGGAGGCCGGATCGAACGCCTACCTGCACCTGCTGGATCTGGTGGGCAAGGCCCGGGCCGAGCCGGGCGACGACGTCATCGGCCGGCTGGCCGCCGGCAACGACCTGACCGATCGCGAGATCACCAACATGATGCTGATCGTGTTCGCGGCGGGCCTGGCCAGCTGCGAGGGCGCGCTCGCGTCGTCGCTGCTGGCGCTGCTGCACCACGGCGACCAGCTCGGCGCGCTGCGCTCGGCCGCCCGGGCCGGCGGAGCGGGCGGCATCGAGGCGATGGTCGAGGAGCTGTTGCGGTACACGTCGGTCAACCAGTTCCAGATCTTCCGCACCGCCACGTCTGATGTGGAGCTGGGCGGGGAACTCATCCGGGAGGGGGAGACGGTGACGGTCGCGCTGCCGGCCGCCAACCGCGACCCGGCCCGGTTCGGCTGCCCCGACCGGCTCGACCTGGGCCAGGACGCGTCCGCCCACCTCGCCTTCGGGTACGGCGTGCACGCCTGCGTCGGGCAGCGGCTGGCCCGGCTCGTGATGGCCGAGGCGCTGACGTCGCTGGTGCTCGGCCTGCCCGGGCTCGCCCTGGACGTGCGGCTCCAGGAGGTTCCCGTGCGCCTGAAGACTCCCGTGCTGGGCGCGCTGCGCCTGCCCGTTCGCTTCTGAACCCGGACACGGAACGGGCGGCCGGAGGACATCCGGCCGCCCGTTCCGTGTCACCGGCGGGTGCTCACCGCGCGATCGGCGCAGCTCAGCAGCGAGCCGCGGATGTGGTCGTGTATCGCGTCCATCTGCTCGGTGGTGAAACACTGCGTGCTGTACGGCATCTCGAGGCTGAACCGGCCGTAGATCGTGGCCGGCGAGGCGAGCAACGGGCCCGCCCCGCGCTGCGGATCCCACCGGCTGGAAAGCGGGAACTTCGTCATGTCGACGATCTCCAGCCCTTCCGGCGACGGCGGCCCGTCGATCCGGCCGACGTTGGTGAGCACCAGACTGGTCGGCCAGAGCTGGGGGTGGGGGAGCAGCCGGTCCAGGGCCTGCATCTCCAGTGCCGCGTCACCACGCTCGATGCCGGCCCGCAGGCCGGTGGTGAACCGGTGGCCGAGCTTGACCAGGTCGGCGCCGTCGGGCACGTCCAGCAGGTCGCGGTACCACGAGACCATCGGCACCATGGCCTCGTGGCTGAGGCCTGGTGCGACCTGATCGCGCAGGTCGACGGTGCAGAAGCTGGACAGCCGGTGGTCGTCGAACTCGCCCGGCAGCCCGGCGCGTACGGCCGCCAGCAGCGCCGCGGCGACCAGCCCGTTCACCGACACCCCGGCGTCCTTGGCGAAGGCCAGCAGGCCGGTGGTCTCCGCTTCGGTGAGCCGGAGGCGGCGCGAGGTCATCAGGGTCTCGGGCGGGACCGGCAGGGAACCGGCCCCCAGGAACGGCAGCGACGCCACCGGCGCTCCCTCGGCCCGGCGGATCCGCTCCTGGACGTACGCGTCCAGCTCGGCCCCGGTGCGCGGAGGAAGCCAGTCGTCGAGCGGCTTCGGCCAGTCCTGCCGCCGGTCGCCGGGGGCGCTGTAGGTCCCGGACTGGATGTCGATGTACCGCTGCCAGACCCGGCTGCAGAACGCGGTCGCGCTCCGGCCGTCGCAGATCGCGTGATCGACGCCGAACATCACGACGTCCTCGTCGGCGCCGGTCAGCAGGACGGCGCGGGCGAGCGGGCCGCCCAGGTGCAACGGCTTGTTGTACTCCGCGACCTGCGCCCCAGGCTCGTTCGGCCGGACGTGCAGGCGAGGCAGCTCGCTCGGGTCCAGCAGGCTGAGGTAGTAGTCGTCGCCGTCCTTCTCCAGGCGGCTGCGCAGACCCGGCGCCTCCGCCAGGACCGCGGTGAACGCCGCGTCGAGGAGCTCGGCGTCGACGCCACCGCGCACCACGCAGATCTGCAGCCCCTGCGTCCTGATCTCACTGACGTACATCCGTTCCGACCGGGCGATTCGCCGGCGCATGGTTCCTCCTCGTTGTCCGGTCAGCCGACTTCGCCGGCCAGAATGGCGTCGCGGCACGCGTGCCACTCGTCGTCGGTCACGGTGCGGGCCGACTCGATGCCGCCGCGGACGGTCAGGTAGCGGCGGCCCTTCAGCACCACCTGGCCGTCGGAGACGGCCCGGCTGTACAGGCCACCGCCCTCGCCGCCGGCCGCGAGCGCGTCGTTGATCGCCGCCTCGGCGGGCGCCCAGTCCGACCGTTCGCGGATCTTGGGTGTGAAGGCGTAGACCGTGCTCCAGCGGTCGAGCCGGGGGCGGCGCCGCAGCGACAGGCCGTCCCCCTCGGCCACCAGGCGGTAGCGGCAGCCGTGCTGGATCTGGTCGCCGGGTGTGCCGTCGAGGCGCAGCGGCTCGATGAAGGAGGGCCCGGCGTACCCGATGTCCACCAGCCAGGAACCGCCGTCCACACGGGCCAGGATCAGCATGTGCTCGACCTCGACGCCGTACGCCTCGCGTCCCTCCGCCGTCGTTCCGCCGATCAGGCCGGCGTCGAACCCGAGGTCACGCAGCAGCCGCAGGAACAGCCGGGTCATCTGAACGCACCCACCGCCGTGGCCGGCCGCGACCACCGCGTCGAACGTCGCGTCCTCGTCGAAGTCGACCAGGTCGACCAGCCGGCCGCTCGGCGCCGGTACGGCCATCGAGCCCGCGCTGTTGAACGGGATGCTCTCCATGTGCCGCTTGTGCAGGGCGATCAGGGTGGTCAGGTCCGCGCCCGGCCGTCCGGCGGCGGGGTCGAACCCCAGCCGCCTCAGGTAGGTGTCGCTGTCGTACATCTTCCGTCCCCGATCTCGACGACGACCTTGCCGAGGACGCCGGCTTCGACGGCGTCCTGGGCCTCGCCGGTCTGCTCCAGCGGGAACCGGTGGACCGGCAGTCCGGCCTCCTCGCCCACGGCGAACGCCCCGTCGGCCACCGCCCGGGTGATGTCGGCCGACGCGAGGTCCTTGTCGGCCAGGGGCAGCGTCATCACCAGCACGAACTGGAAGCGCAGGTTGCGCCCGATCGCCTTCTTGGCCGGGATGGCGAGCGTGCGGTCGCCCTCGGTGCCGTACACGGCGACGGTGGCGTTCTGCGCCAGGACCTCCATGGCGGTGGTGATGTTCCTGGTCGCCGCCACCTCGACGATGAGGTCCACCCCGTCCGGCGTGACGGCCCGGATGTCGGCCTCCACGGTGTCCGCCCGATAGTCGACGGTGTGCGCCGCCCCGGCCATCCGGGCCAGCTTCGCCTTCTCCGGGCCGCTGACGGAGGCGATCACGGTCGCCCCGGACCAGGCGCCGAGCTGGATCGCCGCATGACCGACCACGCCGGCGCCGCCGGCGACCAGCACCGTCCGGCCGTTCAGGGTGCCCGGTCCGAGCCGGTCGGGGCCGTCCTGCACGGTCATCAGGCAGCGGTGGGCGGCGACCGCGGAGAGACCGAGGCAGGCGCCGGTCTCGAACGAGGCGTTTGCCGGCAGCGGCACCGCCAGCCGGGACGGGACGATGCTGTACTCCGCTGCCGTGCCGTAGGGCCGCTTGTACGCCGCCTCCCACACCCACACCCGCTGGCCGACCCGCTCCGGTCCGACGCCCTCGCCCACGGCGTCGATCACACCACCGCCGTCGTTGTGCGGAATCACCTCGGGGAACATGAGGACGCCGTTGCGGTGCCCGAACCGCCGGCCTTTCCAATCGGAGTGGTTCACCCCGGAGACCGCGATGCGGACCCGGACCTCGCCGGGCCCCGGTTCGGGAACGGGCCGGTCCACCAGTCGGAGAACGTCGCTTTCGCCCGTTGACGAATACGCTATCGCCTTCATGCCGGGAGATTGACGGGTTGTCATTTGTTTTCGAATTCCGATACCAGGGGTCGTAGTGGGGTGAAGTCGTGCCAGGGGTCTTGGAGGATTTCGCGCCAGGTTGCTTCGTGTCCGCGGCGGCGGAGGCGGAAGTAGACGGTGCGGCGGGTTTGGTTGGAGGTGTTGTTTCCGACGTTGTGGCCGACCATGTAGTGCTTGAGGAGCATGTCGCCGGCTTTGGCTCTGATTTGTTCGCGTTCGGGGAGTTTGATGTCGGGGTAGGAGGTGAAGGCGTCGGGTCCGTGTTCGCGGAAGTATTGGGCGTGTTGGCGGTGTGTTCCGGGCCAGACGAACAGGTTGCCGGTGTCGTGGGTGTCTTGGTCGGTGAGGAAGAAGCCGGCGAGGACGGTGAAGGTGCGGGGTGGGTCGTCGGCTTTGCGGGTCATGCCGCCGTCGATGTGGGGCATGCCGCGGTCGTCGGTGTAGGGCGGGTAGGTGAGGGCGACTTGGGTTTGCCAGGGGTATTCCATGGCGCCGTCGCCGGTGAGTTCTTCGGCGAGGGCGAAGGCGGGGGTGTCGCGGAGCAGGGCGGCGAGGGCTGGTTCTTCGTCCCATTTGCCGAACATGAAGTGGGGTCCGGTGTGTCCGTCGGCGGGTGGCTGCTCGCGGAGCCGTTCGTCGATGGCGGCGTTGGCGGCGGCCAGGATGTCGGGGGGTATGACGTTGGGGATGACGATGTATCCGCGTTCGGCGAATTCGAGGAGTTGGTCGCGGGTGAGTTTGCGTTGGACGCTCAGGGTTTGTGAGTCGATGGTTGTGGGTGCGGTGGGGGTGGCGCGCCGGGCGGTTTCGAGGATGGCTTGTTCGATGGCGGTGGTGGGTGAGATGCCGCCGCGGGTCAGGGCGGCGAGGGCTTGTTCGATCCGGTCATCGACGTGAATGGTGATCGTGTTGTTTTCAGCCACGTGCCGAGGTTAAGGCGGATGTGGCGGGGTCTATATCCCCAGTGTTGACAGCAACGTGGTGTGCCGGTCTGTCAGCCCAGGGGATGCCGGTGTCTGTGCGACCCGGTTAGGTTCATGGCAATTCCGCCGGCCAGCCTCCCTTTGGAGAATGCATGCCCGTCCTTGTGATCGGTGCGACAGGTAATGTGGGACGCCATGTGATGGCCGGGCTGCAATCGGCCGGAGTCCCGGTTCGCGGCACCAGCCGTACACCGGACGGCGATGCGCTGGTCCGGCTCGATGTGGACGACCGGGCGATGCTGATGGCCGCTCTCGACGGCGTCGAGAAGGTCTTCCTGTACGCCCGGCCGGAGAGCATCGCCACGTTCGTCAGCGCGGCGCGCTCGGCCGGGGTGAAGCACGTCGTGCTGCTGTCGTCGGCCTCCGTGGTCGACCCGGCCACCAGGCACAGCGTGAGTTCGAGCAGGCACGCCGCGGTGGAGGGGGCGTTGCGGGAGTCCGGGATCGCGTGGACCTTCCTGCGCCCGACCACCTTCGCCGGCCTGAACCTCCGCTCCGCCGGGCAGATCCGCGCCGGCGGGGTCGTGCGAGGCCCGTTCCTGGACGTGCGCATCGCGTCGATACACGAACGGGACATCGCCGACGTGGCGGTCCGCGCCCTGACCAGCACCGGGCACGAGGAACAGGCGTACTGGCTGACCGGGCCGCAGGCCCTGACGCTGCGGCGGCACATCGAGGTGATCGGCGAGGTGATCGGGCGTCCCGTCGAGGTGGCCGAGGTGGCCCCGGAGGACCTCGATCCGAAACCCACGGAGTCCTTCGTCCGCAACATGACCGAGCTTCTGAAGGCCGAGTGTGTCGTGACGCCCGCCGTCGAGGAGGTCACCGGGGTGCCGGCCCGCACGTTCCGGCAGTGGGTCGAGGACCACATCGAAGACTTCCGCTGACGTCCACAGGGGATGTTATGCCTTTGCGAGCCGCCCGACTGAGGCGTGCGCTGATCCCGATCTGGTGTTACCTCCGCCGCGTGGCCGGGCGGGACGCGCACGACGACTGCGAGAGCTTGCAGGCGGCGGGCTGGGTCCGGGTGGTCAGCAGCGACCAGGTCGGCCGCACCGTGGTGGTGCGGCAGCTCAGGAGCGGCGACGTCGTCCGCACGGTCCTGTTGTGGCGCACCCGGTCCGACAAGCCGGTGGCCATGGATTCCGTGTGCCCGCACAAGCCGTTCAGCATGGTCGGGGCGCGCCTGGTCGGTGACGCCCTCGAATGCCCGGTCCACCGCCGGCTGTTCGGGCCGAACGGCTCCTGCCTGAACCGTCCCGACGGCAAGCCCGCCCGCACTGTCGAGGTACGCGAGGCCGGCGGCTACCTCTGGATGGTGAGGTAGCCGCCGGAACGTCAGCGGTCCTCGACGCGCCGGCGTATCCGTTCGATCGGATGGCCGGAAGACCCGGCTTCCTCCAACTCCGCTCCGGAGGGCGGGGGTTGCACCTCCCGATCCTGAGCGTCCAGGCAGTCCCGCAAATACGACACGGCGCTGTCCAGTTCGGCGACGGAGGCGTAGTAGAAAAAAGCGAACGGATTGAAGATACGCATCATCTCGGCCTGCCGTGTTCAGATACGGGTCTCGGCGGTGTACCAGTCGAAGAGTTCCGGCGACAAGGTCCCGGCCAGCCGGCGCGCCAGCTTCTCGAGCGTGTCGATGACGTCCTTGGCCTGGCCGGGATCCTGGATCCCGGCGGCCGCGGCGAGCAGTTCGTCGACGCTCGGATCCCCGCCGTGCCGGGGAATCGGCCGGACGACAGTGCGCCCGGGGACGTCCGGGTCGACGGCGGTGGTGGTGACGGCGTCGAGGTCGCTCAGGGCGGTCAGGAACACCGCTACCTGGCTCGCCGGGAAGCCGGTACGCGCGACGATCTCGCTGACCGTCGTCTCCGGGTGCTCGAACACGTCGGCCATGACGGTGAGCGCGCCGGGAGCCAGCCGCCGGGAACCGGGCGGACCCGGAATGGCTTCCTCGCCGATCCGCATCAGCGTGCGTCCCAGTTCGTACAGCTCGAAGCTGTTCATGCCGGAAGCCTGACGGACGCCGGACGGCCACACCATCCCGCAGCTTGACGGTGAATCCGTCAGCGCGACTGCGCCTCGTTCCAAGAGTTTGATGATGTTCACTACGCTGCGCCCATGGTGCATACGCTGACCCGTCGCCTCGTCGTCGGTTTCATCGCTGTCCTGTTCGGGTGGCTCGGGATCTGGTTGCTCGACAGCCACTGGAAGTCGGATGCCGAGCTGCTGGCCGAGTCGCAGCGCCGCAGTGCCGAACATGTGCTGTGCGATGACAAGGAGATGCATCCGGGCGACGTCTGCATGGCGTTCGGGCGGGGCGCCGCGGAGCGGGGCGGCACCTACGAGGAGATGAAGGCGAAGCAGATTGCCGCCGTGCAGCCCGGAGATCTGCGGACGGACGACCTGATCTGGCGGTTCGTCGCGGTCGTGCCGTTGGTCATCTCGGCGGCGTTGCTGGCGGCGGTGATCGTGGCCTTCGTGGTGGTGGCCCGGGCGCCGGCCGGGCGGCGTTCGCTGGCCGGGGCGCACGGGTGGGCGTACGAGCCGAAGCATTTGACCCTGGCCTCGGAAGCCGGACTGTTCAAGCCCTACACGGCCGGGCGGCCCGACGCCGCCGACGTGGTGGCGGGCGAGCACAAGGGGTTCCCGTTCCTCATCTTCTCCTTCCGGGACACGTCCAAGACCGAGAAGGCCGCGTTCCGGGTGACGTTGCCGATCGCCCTGCCGTACATGCGGGTGCTCGACTCGCCGGAGACCCCGTTCACGTCGGACACCGCCCCGGGCGTACAGGCGTGGCTTGCTCAGAAACTCGGGATCGTGCCGGTGAAGGGAGGCGCTCCCCGGATGGCGTTCTGGGCGGAGGACAACCGGCTGGTCCGCGTCATCAGCCTGCAGTCCAAGCCGAAGAGTATCGAGGCCGAGCTCGACGCCACTGTGGACCTGGCCGAGCGGCTCGTGAAAGCCGCCATGGAGACCGTGGCCGAGAGCGAGGCGAGCGGCTCCGACGGCGGCCGGACGCCCTGACGAGCGGCGACCGCCGGACCCGGGGCGTCTACTTCGCCGGTTTGAACTCCTGGCTGGTCGTCTCCGATCGGCGGCCTCCGGTGGCGCCCTGCCGCTCGGCCTCGCCGGGCGCCGGCGACCCGAACAGGCCGAGCAGGCCCGTCACCCACAGCTGCCGGTGCACGAAGCGGCTGGGGCGGGTGATCACCAGCTTGACGCCCGACACGGCGGCCAGCTGGAACGCGGCGACCAGGGCGCTGATCCCCACCGAGTCGATGAGCGTCACCCGCGACATGTCGATCTCGATGAGGGTGGGCGACCCGTCGGTCAGCACCATGGCCACCGCCTCGCGGACCTCGTAGGCGTTCTCCACGTCGATCTCGCCCTCGAGCGGGATGATGGTGCCGCCGGCCACCGCGGTCTCCGCCTCCCGATGGGACCGCGCTTTGATGTCCTCGAGCCGGCGGGTCAGCTCCGCTTCGTCCAGCTCGGCGTCGACGAGCCGGTCGATCCCCCGGATCATGTCGGCCGTCGGTTCGTGGTCCGTCACCGGGTCTCACCCCTTCCCGTCGTCGTGCCGTCGCCGGTCCGGGACCGCTCGAACTCCGCCACCAGCGGGCGGAGCGCGGTCCGGGCGTGCTGGAAATTCTTGCGGGCGGCCGCCGCGCGCCGTTCGAGGTCGGCGGCCTCCTCCTCGGCGGACATCCGGCCGGTGATCGCCGCCTCGCGCCGCTGAAGCTCGGCCGCGAACTCCTTGAAGGTGATGCCGGCCAGGAAGGCCTCCATCACCGCGCGCTGCGAGCACGGCAGGCCGCCCAGCAGCTGGCCGACCCACTGCCGGCCTTCGTAGGCGCCGAGGTCGAGATCGTCGCGAGGTGGCAGCGGCAGCTCGGTGACGGGAAAGGGGCTGGTGTCGTGCGCGTGCCGTTCCCGGCGGATCTTGAGGATGGCCCGTACCAGCGCGACCCGGGCGTAGGCCGCACGCCGGCTCGGGGCGATGGTGAACCAGCGCCGCCGTACGTCGATCATGACGTCACGCGCGGCGTCGTCGGCGTCCTGCCAGTTCCGGCCCCAGGCCACCCCGTATTTGCGCAGCTCGGGATAGGTCGCGCGGTAGAACGGGTCGAACTCCTCGTCGGGCGGCGTCATCGGCGCGCCACGACCACCGTCACGCCCAGGACCACGCAGGCCAGGGCGGCGATCGCCGTCGCCGCCACCGAGGCGGTCGCCGTGAAGACCCCGCCCACCCCCACGAGGGTGCCGTTGACCAGCAGAATCGGGTCGGTCCGGCCGCGTTCACCGTTCGTCGTCGTCATTTGCGGGCTGCCCTTCGCCGTTCCTCACGCTGCACGACATTGTCGTAGTGCAGGGCCGCCCAGGGCCGCCCGCCGTGAAAGCCGCGGCCAAGAAAGACTCGAAAGTGGCTCGACGGGGATCGGGGTCAGCCGACGTCGACGAGGGGTCCTGGACCTCGTGCGGGCTGGCCGCGACATGCGGGCCGGTGGCAAGGTCTTGACGCTGGATTCGAGTCGTTGTAAACGTGAAAGAGAGAGTTGAGTCGATGGCGCTCAACTACCGGGTGAATCACCGAAGGGGGACACGACCATGCTGATGCGTACCGATCCGTTCCGTGAAATCGACCGCGTCTTCGAGCAGTTCGTCGGCACCTCCGGCCGGCCCGCGGTCATGCACGTCGACGCCGAGCGTGACGGCGACTGGTTCAACGTCTACTTCGACCTGCCGGGCGTCGACCCCGACTCGATCGACCTGACCGTCGAGCAGAACGTGCTCCAGGTCCGGGCCGAGCGTCTGCGGGCCCGCCAGGACGGCGTCGAGCCGGTGATCAGCGAGCGGCCGATGGGTGTCTTCAGCCGTCAGCTGTTCCTCGGCGACACCCTCGACACCGACAAACTCGAGGCGACGTACGACAACGGCGTGCTCACGCTGCGCATCCCGATCTCGGACCGGGCCAAGCCGCGCCGGATCAACGTCGCCTCCGGCACCAGCGGCCGGCGGCAGATCGCCGGTTGATCCGCCGCAGCGCGCGCCCGCCTCGGTTGGGCGAGGCGGGCGCGTCCGGTGATCCGTACGCCGCTCCCGCACGTACTGCCTGCCAGGTGTCAATGTGACGGGAGGTTCTCGTGCGGTGGCTGCGTCGCTTGTGGGGTCCGGTGCTCGTGGCCCTGGTTCTGGTTCTGCTCGATCCGCTGCGGTCGCCCGCCCGTGCCGAGCCCGGTGTTCCGGTGCCGCCGGGTGAGCTGATCACCGACACGAACGACGGTGAGATCACCGCGGCCGACAAGGACCTGGTCGTCAAGGTCCGGCTCGCCGGGCTGTGGGAGATCCCGGCGGGGCAGATGGCGCAGGAGAAGTCGCGCAACCCCAGGATCCGGCAGATCGGAAAGAGCATCGCCGACCAGCACGTCGTCCTCGACAAGCTGGACAAGGCGGCCGCCCGCAAGCTCGGCATCAAGCTGCCTGACCGGCCGAACGCCGACCAGCAGGGCTGGCTCGGCGAGATGCGGGACGCCGAGGGCGAGGAGTTCGACCGGATCTACATCGACCGGCTGCGGGCCGCCCACGGCAAGATCTTCCCGGCGATCGCGACCATTCGCAGCAGCACGCGCAACGACACGGTCCGCAAGCTGGCGCAGCAGGCGAACCAGTTCGTCGCCACTCACATGACGTTGCTGGAGTCGAGTGGCATCGTCGACTTCCAGGGGCTCCCCACGGCACCAGCGCCGGCGCCGGCCACCTCGGCCGCGGTCGAGCCGGCCGCTCTCTCCTCGGTCGGCGCGAACCAGCGCGGCGGCTCGGGTCAGGGCCTCGTGATCGGTGTCCTCGCCGCGGCGCTGGCCGCCGGGGCCTTCTTCACCTGGCGCACCATGTCGACGCGCCGGCGTCCGCGCCGCCGGCGGTACTACTACTGAGGATCCCGGCGCCGGTCTGGGAGAGTTGACGGATGGCTGAGTTCACCGTCGTTCAAGAGGTACGCGCCCCGGCCACCGTGGTCTGGGAGACCCTGGTGGACTGGCCCCGCCACGGTGACTGGGCGCCCTTGACCGCCGTACGGACTCTGCCCGGGCCGGCCGGGGGAAAGGGCGCCATGTTCGTGGCCCGCACCGGCGTGGGGCCGCTGGGGTTCGACGACCCGATGACCGTGGTCGCCTGGCAGCCGCCGTCCGGTGACGAGGCGGGTGACCGGCTCGGGCGATGCGAGGTGGCCAAGTCGGGACGGGTCGTGCACGGCCGGGCCTGGTTCTCGGTCACGCCGCTGCCGGGCCGGCGGAGCCGCGTGGTCTGGTACGAGGACGTGACCGTCTCCCCGCGGAAGATCACCAGGTTCGCGGGCCCGGTGCTGTCCCTCGCCGGGCGACTCGGGTTCGCGGCCACGCTGCGCGCGCTGGCCCGGGACGTCGAGAAGCAGAGTGGTGGTGACCTGGGTGGTTGACGCCGAACGGATTAGCCGGGACAGCTGCTGGTTGTCGGCAATTCGCCCTATTACCCGCTTATCGCTCGGCTGACAGTCTGGCTTCATGACATCCAGCGATCCGTCGCTACCGCCGGGATCGGCTTTTCAGGAACGTAAGGACCTCATCTCGTACGGTGCGGTGGTCGCGGTCCTGGCGGCCGTCACCGAGATGACCGCCCTTGCCATCGACCTGATCGCTGTCGGTTCGGACAGTGGCGCCGAGCCCCGCCTGGGCCCGATCTTCACCCCGGCGCTGCTGGTGGGCCTGATCTTCGGCCGGGCGTCGGCGCGGACCGCGGCCGGCCGGATCGCCATGCACCTGAGCTGGGCTCCGTTCGTCATCATTCTGATCTTCCTGGCGGTCGTGAACAGGCCCCAGTCGGCCCACTTCCTGAGTGCGTTCGGTGAGACCCTGTTCGGGATGATCAGAGGCGCGGCCGAGGTCATCCAGGCGGCGGTGGAGGACTCGAACTGAAGCGTGGTCTGCGTAAGTTGGGACCATGAGCGCTATCGATGATCTCGCTGAGAAGTATGTCGACGACTGGGCCCGGCTCAATCCGATCGGGGCGACCTTCGTCGGGTTGGGCGGGCCGGGGGAGACCCTCGACGATCTCTCCCCGGACGGTTACGCGGCGCGCGCCGATCTGCTCCGCCGCACGCTGGCCGGCATCGACGCGATCGTGCCGGCCACGGAGGCCGAGCGGGTCTCGGCCGACGCCATGAAAGAGCGGCTCGGCCTCGACCTCGCCCGGTACGACGAGGGTGACACCACCTCCGACGTCAACGTCATCTCCAGCGCCGCGCACGCGATCCGGCGCGTCTTCGACGTCATGCCGATGGAGGGCGAGCCGGCGCTCGCCGCCGTCGCGGCGCGGCTCGCCGCCGTGCCGGGCGCCTTGCGGCAGTACGAGGAGACGCTGCTGGCCGAGGCGGTCAAGGGCAACGCCGCCGCCCGCGCACAGATGCTGGCCGTCGCCGAGCAGGCCGGCGCCTGGACCGACCCGGCCCGGGACGACTTCTATCCCGCTCTGGCCGAGCGGGCCGGCGCCACCGGCGCGCTCGGGGCCGACCTGAAGCGCAACGCTGATCAAGCCGCTGCGGCCACTGCCGAGTTCGGACAGTTCCTGCGGACGCGCCTGGCCCCGTACGGCCGGGAGAAGGAAGCCGTCGGCGCGCAGCGGCACGCCCGCGCCGCGCAGTACTTCCTCGGCGCCGTCATCGACCAGCGGGAGACGTACGCCTGGGGTTTCGAGGAACTCGCCCGCATCGAGGCGGAGATGCGCGTCGTGGCGGCCGAGATCGCCGGTCCCGGCGCGAGCGTCGAGGAGGCCGTCGCCGTGCTCGAGGCCGACCCGGCCCGGCGGCTGCACAGCAAGGAGGAGTTCCGCGACTGGATGCAGGCCACCGCCGACAAGACGATCGCGGAGCTGAACGGAACGCACGTCGACATTCCGCCGGCCGTACGGGCGATCGAGGCGCACATCGCGCCGACCAGCGACGGCGCCATCTACTACACGCCGCCCAACCACGACTTCAGCCGGCCCGGGCGCATGTGGTGGGCCGTGCCGGACGGGCAGACGTCCTTCTCGACCTGGCAGCAGACGTCGATGGTCTACCACGAAGGTGTCCCCGGCCATCACCTTCAGCTCGGGCAGAAGATCTTCCGGTCCGGCCGGCTCAACCGCTGGCAGCGGCTGCTCAGCTTCTGCTCCGGTCACGCCGAGGGCTGGGCCCTGTACGCCGAGCGCCTCATGGGTGAGCTCGGATATCTCGACGACCCCGGCGCCCGCCTCGGGATGCTGGACCTGCAGGCGCTGCGCGCGGCGCGGGTCGTTCTCGACATCGGCCTGCACCTCGAGCTGGAGATCCCGGCCGGCAACCCGTTCGGGTTCCACCCGGGTGAGCGGTGGACGCCGGAGCTCGGCTGGGAGTTCCTGAGCGGCCACAGCCGCATGCACGAGCAGGTTCTGCGCTTCGAGTTGCGCCGGTACCTCGGCTGGCCCGGCCAGGCCCTGTCGTACAAGGTCGGCGAGCGCATCTGGCTCCAGGCGCGCCAGGACGCCCAGGCCCGCCAGGGCGCCGGTTTCGACCTCAAGGCGTTCCACCGCGACGCCCTCGACCTCGGCACCCTGGGCCTCGACCCGCTCCGCCGGGCCCTCGGCCGGCTCTGAGACGCGGGCTAGGCGCAGGACCAGGTGCCCAGCGCGGCGATGACGGCTTCGACGAAGGCCGGCGTGGTGGTGGTGCGCTCGATCGTGCTGCGGTAGTACAGCGGGCCGATGGCCATGGCGGCGGCGTCGCGGCTGGGGACGGTCAAGGTGAGCTCGCCGCGCGCCTGGGCCTCGTCGAGGGCGGCCGCGAGGCGGTCCCGCAGGATGCCCGCGAACTGTTCGCGCCGGGCGTCCATGGTGTCGTCCCACTGCGCGGTTGTCGCCAGCGTCGTGGCCACGGCTCGTACGTCGTCGAGGTCGAGCTGCTCGGCCATCGCGGTCAGCTCTCGCCGTAACCACTGCCTGGCCGGAACGGTGGGCTCGGCGAAGAACGGCATGGGTACGGTGGCCATCGCCTCCATCAGGAGCAGCTCGGCCCGTGGCCAATGCCGGTAGACGGTGGCCCGGCCCACCCCGGCCCGCTCGGCGACCTGCACGTGCGTCACCGCGGCCGGGCCCCTTTCCAGGAGCAGCTCGCGGCCCGCGCAGCGGATGGTGGTCCTCGGCGCGTCGGGAGCCACCGGAAGGTACGTGGTCTCCACCGCCCTCGACCGCGGCCACGAGGCGGTCGCTGTCGTCCGGCGGCCCGGGACGTTCGCGCCGCGAGAGGGGCTGACCGAGGTGATCTGGCCCGCGGTGACCGACATCCCGGCCCTCACGGCTGCCCTTCCCGGCGCCGATGTCGTGATCAGCGCCCTCGGCGGCGCCGGCAAAGGGCCGACCACGGTCTGCGCGGACGGCATCCGGTCGGCCGTGACCGCCATGAAGTCAGCGGGGGTGAACCGGCTGATCGCCGTCAGCGCCCACGGCGTGCTGGAGTCACACGACGCGTCGCTGTATTCCCGGGCGGTGTGGGCCGGTGTGGCCGACCGGATGCGCGACAAGGAGGCGATGGAACCCCTCATCACCGCCTCCGGGCTGAACTGGACGATCGTGCGGCCGCCGAAGTTGTCGGACCATGACGCCATCGGCAGGTACAGGGCCGGCGCCGAACTCCCGATGCGGGTGTGGAGCTCCATCGGCCGCGCGGACCTGGCCGCGTTCCTGGTCGACGAGGCCGAGAGCGCCCGGTTCGAACGCGCCTACCCGCGGGTCACCCGATGACGAGGCCGGTGAAGGGGAAGGTCGCCGTCGTCACCGGTGCGACCGGCGGCATGGGACAGGTCATCGCCGCCGGGCTCGTCGGCGCCGGCGCGCACGTCGTCACCATCGCCCGCGATCCGGCCCGGGTGACCGCTGATCTCGAAGTCGTCCCGGGGGATCTGTCCCGGCGCGAGGACGTCGTGGCCGCGGCGCGCACGATCGCCGGCCGGCACGAACGGATCCATCTCCTGATCAACAACGCCGGCGCCCACTTCCCCGGGCATCGCCTCTCGGCCGATGGCGTCGAGCTGCACATCGCCCTGAACTACCTGGCGCCGTACGGCCTCATGACCTTGCTGGACGGCCCGCTGAGGCGTGGCGCCGCGCGGGTGGTGAACGTCGCCAGCGACACCCTCAACGACACCCGCCAGATCAAAATCGCGGGGCGGCCCCGGCCGGCGACTCTGGACCTGACCGGCGTCGACCGCCTGGACCAGGTGAACGGGGCGGACGGTTTCGTGCCGTTCGAGGCGTACGCCCGGGCGAAGCTCATGACCGTCACCGCCGGTTATGCCCTGGCGCGTGGTCTCGCCGCCGACGGCGTGACCGTGAACGCGGTGCATCCGGGAATCGTCGCCACCGACATCATCGACGACCTGGTGCCGGCCGGGCTGCGTCCCCTGCGCGGGCTGATCCGACGCGGCCTCCTCACGCCCGGTGAGGGCGCCGAGACCGCGCTGCGTGTGGCCACCGACCCCGGCCTGGCCGGTGTGACCGGCCGATATTTCAACCGGGACCGGGAAGCGACCACGCCGCCGGTGTCCCACGACCCCGCCGTGCAGCGGAGGCTGCTCGCCCTCAGCGAGCTGCACTATGCCGGCTGAATCCGGGCCTGTCCGTCAGAGAAAGGTATGAGCGATCCGAACATGTACCGACAGCAGTGGGCGGCGCCCGTCACGCAGCCGCCGCCGGCGGCCGTTCAGCCCTACCGGCCCGGCTACGTCATGCCGGGCGCCGCGCCGCGCGGCCAACTCGTCTCGGCCGGCGGCCGGCTGGGCGCGCTCCTGCTGGACGGCCTGCTGATGCTGGTCACCCTCTGGATCGGCTGGTTCGTCTGGTCGATGTTCACCTGGTCCGACGGCCAAAGTCCGGGCAAGAAACTGCTGGGCTACGTGGTGGCCGACGCGGAGACCGGGCAGCCGTTCGACTGGGGCCGCATGGCGGTGCGCGAGTTCGGCGTGAAGGGCCTGCTGGGATGGTTCCTCGACGTGGTGACGCTGAGCGTCTACTTCTGGATCGACGCGTTCATGGTCTTCGGCGACCGTCAGCGGACCCTGCACGACCGGATGGCCGGCTCGATCGTCCGTCACCTGTAGCCGGCGCGCCGGGACCGTCGGGTGACAGATCCCAGCGCGCCGCGGTGATCACTTACAGGACTTGACGCCGTTCGCGTGGGCCAGGCCGAAACCGGACGCCGAGGAGTCCATGTAGACCACTTCGCGGTTCTTCCCCGCCGTGGCGTACATCTGGGCGCCCGGGCTGCAGGAGGCCGGGCCGACGTACGTGCCCCGCAACGTGTACTGCTTGAGTTTCGGGTTGAGCACGTTGTTCGGATATCCGCCGGTCTCGAGCCAGGCCTTCACCGGCGCCTCCTCGGTGACGGTGAGGGTCGTGTCGGACAGGGCGACCGTGACGGCGCGGATCGCCTGCGGTGTGCTCTCGTCGAACAGCAGGCGGCTGGTGCCCTGGGCGAAGTCATAGAGGCGTACGGAGTCGTAGTAGGCCCCTTGGGTCCACTGGCCGTCGACGATGGTGCCGTAGTCGCGGTCGGTCATCCAGGCGACGCCGGTGCTCGACAGGTCGGGGTAGCTCATCCGCTCGGCGCCCGCGTCGCCGCCGGCGTAGGCCGTCCGGCCGGTCGTGACGTCGTACACCTCCACGCCCAGCGACCAGTAGACGCCGTTGGCGTCGGGCTGCTCGAAATTCTCGTACCGGACGTAGGAGATCTTCCCGTTCTTGACGCTCGGAGCGGTCGCGCTGCCGCGCCAGTCCGGGTGCGTCAGCGTGCGGACGGTCTTCGAACTGCCGCGCAGGTAGCGCACGACGTCGAGGTAGCCCTGGTCCGGGTCGTACTGGCTCCAGGCGATGACGTCGCCGTCGAAGCCCAGACCGTCGACGCGGTAGGGGGAGCTGTAGAGCTCCTTGACCGGGCCTCCGCCGATCGGCGCGGAGAGGATGCGGTTCGTCTCGTACGTCGGTGAGGCGGGATCCAGGACGACCGACATCCACACGACCCGCTTGCCGTCGGTGTGCGGGAAGCTGTTGACGCTCCCGTCGTTCGGGGAGATGCGGTACGGCGTGCCCTTGCCGTTCGTACGGCCGACCCAGATCGACGTCGGCTCGGTGCGGTTCGCGTCCGATCGCGGCACGGCGAACCAGCCGCCGGCCGCACTGGCCCTCATGTCGGCGTACATCCCGGTGTTGAGCCGGTCGATCAGGACGTCGGTGCCCTTGCCGTACAGCTTCTCCTCCCACTTCGCGGTGATGCCGCGGGAGTCGAACGCCTTCTGCACGACCTTGAGGTCGTCCTTCTTCAAGCGGAAGGACCGGGCCGAGGCGAGTACGGCGTCACGCGCGTCCACGAAGTCCGACATGGGCGTCAGGTAGTCGGTGAGAGCGCGGTAGACGACCTTGTCGGCGACCGTCTTGCCGAGGGCCTGGCGCAGGTCCCAGAGCGCGCCCGACACGATCGTCGAGTTGAGGTGCACGCCGCCGTCGTCCATGGACGGCGTGTCGATGAGGTGCTGGAAGTCGGCCGTGGTGGCGCCGTCGTCGAGGTCGCGCAGGGCGCACTGGGCGGGGGAGAGCGTGCGGCAGAGGTCGCCGCCGAGCAGGCTCGCCTGCGGGTCGGACATCGACGTGCCCGACGCATCGACGTCGATGGCGTTGCCGAAGTAGTCGGCGATCGCCTCGTTGAGCGCGCCCGATTGCCCGGCGTAGACGAGGCTCGCGGTGTGCTCCACGACGCCGTGCGTCATCTCGTGGCCGACGACGTCCGGGTCGGCGGACAGCGGCAGATATTCGGCGTCGCCGCTGCCGTACACCATGCGGGTGCCGTCCCAGTACGCGTTGACCCAGGGCGAGCCGCCATACGTGATCCCGACCACCGAGTCGATCGGCATGCCCTCGTCGTCCAGGCTGTTCCGCCCGAACTTCGCCTTGTACCAGTCGAACACCTGCGTGGCGTCCCAGGCGGCGTCCACCGCGCCGGCCTCGGTCAGGTCGGCGCCGAGCGTCGTCGACGGCGACGCGAACGGCGCCAGGCCCTCCGGCCACTGGCCACCGATCAGCTCGTAGTAGTCCCGGCCCCGGGCGTCCCACGTGGTGATCGGCGCCGACCGGGTCAGATCCTTCATGAGGTACGACCCCGCGTCCGACCGGACGAGCGGGAGCGACACCGTGGCGCCGTGCAGGGTGGTGCCCTGTCCGGTGACCGCCGCCGTCCCGGTGGCCGCCGGGGCCGCCTTCTTCGTGGTCTGCGGCGCGGTGCCGGCCCTCGGAGCGTCGGCGAAGGACTTGATCCGGCTGACGCTGAGAAGCGCCACCCCGTTGGTCGCGCCCACATAGACGTCGCGGAGCACGGGCTGACCGGTGACGGTGTCCTTGCCCTGGACGAGCACGCGCCGCGCGAGCACACCGGTGCCGGTCGGCATGACCAGGAGCCCCTGGTCGGTGCCGGTGAGCTCGGCCTTGCCGGCCACGACCACCGCGGCCGGGTTGAGACTCCGGCGTACCTCGTCGACCGCTCGCGAGACGGCGACCGAGGCGGGGATCGGGGTGACGGTGGTGTCGACGTCCAGGTTGGTGAAGTAGCTGCCCGACGTGCCGGTCACCGTGCGCTTGCCGGCGGTCTTCTCCGTACGGACCACGTACTGGGCGCCGAACACGGGCAGGCCCTTGTACTTCTGGTTGAGCCGGACCGTCTCCCGCTCGCCCTCCGTCTGGACGCTCGCCGTGGTGAGCGTGCCGGCCGGGTCGCCGATCCGGTAGCGGTCCTGGTGGCTCGCGAGGTGAGCCTTGGCCGCCTTGTCCGGAGCGACCGTGGCGTCGACCGGGTCGGCCACATCGTCCACGAGCGAGGGTGTGCCGGTGACGTCGACGGCCGGTGGCGGGGTCGCCGCGTGCGCGGCCTGGGCCGTCGTCCCGAGGATGGCGGCCGTCGCCAGGACGGCGATGGCGGGTAGTGCCTGGGGTCTACGCAATTTCGGTGCTCCTGCGAGGTTGTGGGTTCGCCCAGCTCACCCCGCTGCCGGTCACCGCCACAAGGACGACCTTGTGCAGTTGCGCAAACCAGCAGACCGGCCCTTACACATCCGTAATCCCCGATTAATCGCAGCGGGCGGCGCTCCTGGCATGCTCACATCGGAGGGTGCGACAACGTATGGACGGAACGGAAATACCGTGGTCGGCAACGGGTCTCGATCCGCTGGCCGGCCGGGTGCTGGAGCTCCTGATGACCGTCCGATCGGCGGACCGCGACGAGATGGCGTCCGCGGCCGGGGTGTCACCCTCGGAAGCCGAGCGGGCGCTGCGGCTCCTGGTGGACGCGTCGCTGGCGTCGCGGATCGGCGGTGCGGCGCCGCGATGGGCGGCCGCGCCGCCGAGGCCGTCGCTCGGCGCCCTCCTGGCCCGGCGAAGGGCCGAACTGGCCCGTGTCGAGTCCCTCGTGGAGCGGCTCTCCGAGGCACACGAGGCGGTGTCCGGGCCACGCGCCACGGACATGGTGGAGGTGCTGACGAGCGAGGACGAGGTGCAGGCGCGCTATCGCCAGCTGCTGATGGGAAGCTCGCTCGAGGTCCTGCATCTGGCGAAGCCGCCGTACGTCACGGGCGGATCGGCGTCCGGCGAGGCGGCGGGGATGACGCCCGGCGTGCTGATGCGCTCGGTGTACGAGACGGAGGGTTTCACCGACGCGGTGTCCCTCATGACAGCCCTGCGCGGCTCGAGCCGGGGCGGAGAGTTACGGCTGACATCCCAGATCCCGGTGAAGCTGGTGATTTTCGACCGGGCGGCGGCCCTGCTGCCGATAAAGGGGGACAGCCCGTCGTCGGGTTCGCTGGTGGTGCACTCGCCGGCGCTGGTGGTGGCGCTCGTGGCGCTGTTCGAGAGCATGTGGGAGTGCGCCGAGCCGGTGTCGCTGTCGAGGCGGCACGACCGCCCGGACGGCGAAATTCCGGCCTCGGGCCGAGACCTGCGAACACGGGAGATCCTGCGCATGATGGCGGCCGGGATGAAGGACGAGACGATAGCCCGGGCCCTGAACCTGAGCCGCCGCACGGTCCAGCAGCACATCAGCGACGCGGGTTCCCTGCTCGGCGCCCGGACCCGCTTCCAGATCGCCGTGCTGGCAGCGAAGCGGGGATGGCTGACCGATCGAACGCAACCTCAGTCGTGAGTGTGGCCGTCGGAGCCGTGCTCGCTGGGGGTGGGTGACGGAGTGGGCGCGACGGTGCCGGCGGTCGCGGTGAACTCGGCGGTGCGCACCTTTCCGGCGTGCTGGAAGTCCAGGTAGAGCCGGTAGGTGCCGGTCGAGGGCACGTCGGCGTGGAAGGTGATTCCCGGTCCGGGCGCGGTTCGCCCGTCGCCGGGTGTGCCGTCGGGATGCACGTGCAGGTAGGCGAGGTCGCCGGCGCGCAGGGCGACCAGATGGCCGTAGGCGCCCAGGTACGGCTGCAGGTCGGTGACCGGCTGGCCGTCCCTGCTCACCGACAGCGTCAGCGGGGATGAGGCGCCCGGCTTCAGGGTGCCGGCCAGCGTGACGGTGTAACCGTCGACCGTGGTGGTGGTCCGGGCCGGCGGCAACGGCCGGGGCTGGTAGTCGCCGGGGGCGGGGATGTCGGTGCCGAGGGTGAGACCCTCGCGCCCGGCCGGCTGGAAGTCGGCGAAGACGCGGTACTGGCCGGGGGCCGCTACGGCGAGCGGGACCGACCAGGTGCCGTCGGCGGCCAGGGCCGGGTGCACATGCTGGAAGCCGGACAGGTCACGCCGTACGACGATCAGATGCAGGTCTTTGTCGTGGCTGGTGGTGTAGGCGGTCACCGGCTTGCCGTCGGGGCCGATCACGCGGAAGCGGAACGGCTCCGGATCGCCGGTCGACAGCTCGCCGGTCAGCGGCGCCAGTTGATATCCGCTCTCGCTCACCTGAAGCCCGGCGGGGAGTGGCTGCTCGCCGGCGGGTTGCTCGGTGGTGCCGCTGTGCTGGGCATGGGTGGCGTCCGGCGCCGGTTCCCGGTCGGGGCCGACGGCGCGTCCCAGGCCCAGGGCGGCGGTGAAGACGACCGCCAGTCCCAGGCCGAACGCGCCCAGCCGGGCCGGGACGGCGTAGCTCCGAGTAGCCATGTCCGTGACTGTACCCCTACCCCCTATGGGTACTGCAAGCCGGGGACCCGTCCGCGCGTGACTCGACGAGGATGTTGGACCATGGCGGCATGGCTTTGATGGTGGAGATCCACTTCCCGATGACCGCCGACGACGAGTGGATCGACGACGTCGGCGACTATCTGATCGATCTGGAGGAGGAGCTCGGCATCGAGGAGGTCGAGGACGGCGAGGAGTCGGGGGACGAGTACATCTTCTTCATCGCCGGCCGCCGCGAGCGGACGCTTCTCGAGGCGGCCTCCCGGGTGGCGACCCGGAAGGGTGTGCCGCCGGGGGCCTTCGCGATGATCACCGACACCAACGCCCCGAAGGTCGGCCTGGGCCGGCGGGTGAGGCTGCCGGTGCGGTGACGCCCGTACAGCAATTCGAGGAGTTCTACGCCGCCTCGTCGTCGAGGGTGCTGGGGCACCTGTTCGTGATGACCGGCAATCGGGCTGAGGCCGAGGACGCGGTGGCGGAGGCTTACGCGCGGGCGTGGCAGCGGTGGTCGGTGGTCTCGCGGGCGGACAGCCCGGAGGCCTGGGTGCGTACGGTGGCGGCGCGTATCGCGATCAGCGGCTGGCGCAAGGCCGCCAACCGCTTGCTGGCCCACCGCAGGGAGGCGGGCGATCAGGTGCTCGATGGGCTCAGCGCGGATCACGTCGCCCTGATGCAGGCGTTGCGGACGCTGTCGCCAGTTCAGCGGCGCGACATCGTGCTGCATCATCTGGCCGGCCTGTCGGTGGCCGAGATCGCGCAGGAGACCGGGACGCCGGCCGGAACCGTCAAGGCCCGGCTGTCCCGCGGGCGCAAGGTGCTGGCCGCCCTGTTGGGTGAGCATGACGTGAGAGGAGTGGGCCGGTGAACCTCGATGAGCGTCTGTCCTCCCTCCTGGCCGACAGCGCCCCGTCCCTGCGCCCGCGTGCGGTCGAGGCGGTGATCCGGCGAGGCCGGCAGCGCCGCCGTCGCCGTCGTGCGGCCGTGGCCGGCGCGCTGACCGTTCTCGTGCTCGGCGGCGGGCTCCTCTGGCGACCCGGATCCACGGAGCCGCCACCCGAGCAGCTACCTCCGGCCGCTCCGTCCCCGGCCCCGGCCCCGCCGACCGGACTGTTCGCCGGTACGGTCCCGGTCACCCTCGCCACCACCGCACCCGCGGCGAAGGTGATGGCCGGTTACGACGATGACGACCGGGTTCTCGTCTCCGCCACCGAGGGCAAGGATCCGGAGCCGCGCAACCGCTGGCTGATCGTGCCCGACGACGGCGCCTTCGCCCTGCGGCTCGCGGTCAAGCGACCCGGCGGGTGGGTCTGCGCGAGCCGGGAGGCCGGTGGCGCTCTCCACCTCCGCGTGTGCCGGGCCGGGACCGCCGCCCAGCGGTTCACCCTGACCACGATCGACGATCGGACGTACGACCTGGCGTGGGACGGATCACCGGTCCGGATCGATGACGACGGTGCGCTCGTGGCCGGAGGCGCCGGCGCCGCCCTCCGCTTCACCGTGACCCGGGCCTGAAAGTCGTTTGCAACCGGGACCCTCCCTGAGGCGTCTTCTCCGGACCACACACTTCGGAGGAACACCTTGAGACGACGGATCTGGGCCGCGGCCCTGGCCGGCCTGCTGGCCGCGGGCACGGTCGCGGTGGAGCCGGCGCACGCCGCCGGGCCCGGCCGGCAGACCTTCACGCTGATCACGGGCGACCGGGTCGTACGGCGCGGCGACAACCTCACCGTCGCCCGGGCGCCCGGCCGCGAGCGCGTGACCTTTGTGGAGCGCAGCAACGGCGGGCACCGCTACGTGTTCCCGTCCGACGCGCTCCCGCTCGTGCGGGCCGGCCGCCTGGACCGCCGGCTGTTCGACCTCACCGCCCTCGCCGAGTTCGGTTACACCGGGTCGAGCGACCTGCCGCTCCTGATCAAAGGCACGGCCGCCAAGGCCGTGGCCCGCCTGCCGGAGCTCGGCATGGTCGCCGTGCGGGCGAACCGGCAGCAGCGCGACGACCTGTGGGCGGAGATGACCGGGCGCACCCGGCGTTCCGGCGTCGAGCGGATCTGGCTGGACGGCAAGCGCAAGCTCACCCTGGACCGCAGCGTGCCGCAGATCGGCGCCCCGGCCGCGTGGCAGCAGGGCCTCGACGGCACCGGCGTGACTGTCGCCGTGCTCGACAGCGGGGTCGACGCCACCCACCCCGACCTGGCCGGACGGCTGAAGGAGGTACGGAACTTCACCGACGCGCCCGACGCCGGCGACACTTTCGGGCACGGCACCCACGTCGCCTCCACCATCGCCGGGACCGGCGCCGCCTCGGACGGGCGTTACCGCGGCGTGGCCCCCGGCGCCCAGCTGCTGATCGGCAAGGTCTGCCCCGGCGAGGAGTGCCAGGACTCCGCGATCCTGGCCGGAATGGCCTGGGCCGCGGCCAGCGCGCCGGTGGTCAACATGAGCCTGGGCGGCGACGACGAGCCCGGCACCGATCCGATGGAGGAGGCCGTCGACGAGCTGAGCGCTCGCTACCACACGCTCTTCGTCGTCGCCGCCGGCAACAACGGCCACGCGCCGGTGAGCTCGCCCGGCTCCGCGGCGGCCGCGCTGTCGGTGGGCGCGGTCGACCGGGACAACGCCATCGCGGACTTCTCCAACTGGGGGCCCGCGCTCGAGGGCGAGCTGGTCAAGCCCGAGATCACCGCGCCCGGTGTGGACATCGTGGCGGCCAGGGCCGCGCACGCCACCATCGGTGACCCGGCCGGCAACCCGGCCTACGCGAGCCTGTCGGGCACGTCGATGGCCACCCCGCACGTCGCGGGCGCGGCCGCGATCCTGGCCCAGCGGCATTCCGGGTGGACCGGGCAGCAGCTCAAGACCGCGTTGATGGCTTCCGCGGAGCCGACGCCGGGTCTCGAGACGTACGCCCAGGGCGCCGGCCGGGTCGACGTCGCCCGGGCGATCACGCAGACCGTGGCCACCGCCACCGGCAGCGCCGACTTCGGCACCGTGCCCTTCCCGCACACCGACGACAAGCCGATCGACCGTACGGTGACCTTCCGCAACGACGGCACCGTGCCGGTGACGCTGCGACTCGCCGTCGAGACCACCGCGCCGGCCGGCATGTTCACCGTCGGCCAGCCGTCGCTGACCGTGGCGGCCGGAGCGACGGCCACGGCGAAGCTCACCGCCGACACCACTGTGGAGAGCGACCAGCAGTGGATCGGCGGCCGGATCGTCGCCACGGCCACCGGCGGCGTCCGGGCCGAGGTCCCGTTCGGCGTGCACCGCGAGGGCCCCGCCTACACGGTCACCCTGCGCCACACCGGGCACGACGGCGCCGCCCCGGTCACCGAGTTCACCGGCTTCACCGACCTGACCACCTTCGCGTACGCCGAGGCCACCGGCTCGACCATCCGGCTGCCCGCCGGGACGTACGGCCTGAGCAGCACCGCCGAGAGCGGGGACGGCGCCACCACCCTGCTCGTGCAGCCCCGCCTGGTCGTCGACCGCGACCTCACGGTCGACCTCGACGCGCGCCGGGCCAAGCCGGTCGCGGTGTCCGTGCCGGACAAGAAGGCCACGCCCACCTTCACCGCGATCCGAGGCACCTGGCTCTCCCCGGAAGGGATCTTCAGCGACACCGCCGTCAACGGCCCCGGCCCGGGTCTGTACTTCGCCGAGATCGGTGACCACACCGCCGAACCGCTGTTCCACTCGGCCGTCACGACGACGCTGACGTCGGCCACCTCGTCGTTCCGGCTGCACTGGCCGCGCGACGGCCGCTTCCCGACCGGTGTCGCCAAGGCGTACGGCCGAAAGGATCTGGCCGCGATCGAGGGAACCTACGCCCGGGCGGCCGGTGGCGCGCCCGGGATGGTGGGCTTCACCGCCCTCTCCCGGCGCGACGGCCAGCTGATCGAGACCGGCTACAGCCCGGACACGCGGATCGCGATGCCGGCGTCGCGCACCGACTTCGTCAACACCGACAACGGGATCTCCTGGACCGCGGGCTTCGGCGAGTACGACGTCGACGCCGATGCCTACCTCGGCTTCGCCCAGCGCTCCCCGGTCCAGTACAAGCCGGGTCAGACGTACCACCTGGCCTGGAACAAGGCCGTGTTCGCGCCGTCGGCCGCC
The DNA here is from genome assembly GCF_042899005.1 of Actinoplanes sp. NPDC000266. Classification (NCBI taxonomy): domain Bacteria; kingdom Bacillati; phylum Actinomycetota; class Actinomycetes; order Micromonosporales; family Micromonosporaceae; genus Actinoplanes; species Actinoplanes sp. NPDC000266. The sequence continues at coordinate 1,074,005 of NZ_JBIAZI010000002.1, read as the reverse complement.
GCCGGTTCGGTCACCCGCGAGGGCGACAAAATCAACGTCGACCTGCCCATGTACGCCGACGCGTCCGGCGTGCGGGTCAACGGGATCACGGCCCGGCCCCGGACGATCACCCTCTACCGGGACGGCGGGCTGATCGGCACGATCGACGAGAACGCCGAACAGCCCCGGCAGTTCACCGTGCCCGCCACAGCCGGTCGGTACCGCATGACCGCGACGGCCAAGAGGACGGCGCCGTACGAGCTCTCGACGTCGGTGACGAGCACGTGGACCTTCCGCTCCGGATCGACGGCCACGGCGACGCCGCTGCCGCTTCTGTCGGTGCGGATGTCGCCCGCGCTCAACCTCGGCAACAGCGCGCCGCGGGGCCGGCGGTTCGGCGTACCCCTGAAGCTGAACTCCCCGGCCGGCGTCACCGCCCAGGTCTCTTACGACGACGGCAGGACCTGGAAGCCGGCCACGGTGACCGGCCACGGCACGAACCACACGGCTTGGGTCCGCCACCCGTTGTCCGCCGGCTTCGCCTCGCTGCGGGTCAGCGCCCGAACCTCGGCCGGAGACACTGTCGAGCAGACCGTCATCCGCGCCTACCGAATCAGCTGAAAAACGTGACCGGCATGCCCGGCCGGGCATGCCGGTCCGGCTTACCGGGGGCGGTTCTTCCGATCCTTGACGTAAGCGTCGATCTCGGCCAGCACGGCGGCCTTGCCGGGACCGTCGAGGAACGAGTAGCGCACGGCCTGGCGGGCCAGCTCGGCTACGCCTTGTTCGTCGAGGTTCAGCAGGTCGGCGGCCACCTGATATTCGCGGTTGAGCGTTGTCGAGAACATCGGTGGGTCGTCGGAGTTGATGGTCACCGGCACGCCCGCGGCCACCAGCCGGGGCAGTGGATGGTCGGCCAGCGACGGTACCGAGCGGGTGCACACGTTTGAGGTCGGGCACACCTCCAGGGCGATGTCGTGCTCGCGCAGATGTGCCATCAGCTCGGGGTCCTGAGCCGCGGCGATGCCGTGGCCCAGGCGCTCCGGGGCGAGGTGACGGATCGCGTCCCAGACTGTGCCGGGTCCGGTCGACTCGCCGGCGTGCGGAACGCTGTGCAGTCCGGCCGCGCGGGCCGCCGCGAAGTGGCCGGCGTACCGGGAGCGGGGGATGCCGGCCTCCGGGCCGCCCAGGCCGAAGCTGACCAGGCCGTCCGGGCGCTGCTCGAGCGCCACGTCGAGGGTGACGTCGGCGCCGGTCATCGTCGGCTCGCCGGGGATGTCGAAACACCAGCGCAGCTCGATGCCGTGGTCACGGGCGGCGCGGCGCCGGGCGTCCTCGATCGCTTCGCAGTACGCCTCGGCCGGGATGCCGCGGGTGACCGACGAGTACGGGGTCAGGGTCAGCTCGGCGTACCGCACCGATTGGGCGGCGAGGCCGGCGCCGATGTCGTAGGTGAGCGTAGCCACGTCCTCGGCGTCGCGGATCAGGTCCACGACCGACAGGTAGACGTCGATGAAGTGCGCGAAGTCGGTGAACGTGAAGTAGTCGGCCAGCAGCCGCGGGTCGGCCGGCACCGTGGTCGTGCCGGCATGCCGTTCGGCCAGGCGGGCCACCGTGTCCGGCGTCGCCGAGCCGACGTGATGGACGTGCAGTTCAACCTTGGGCAGCCCGGCGATGAATGCGGTCAGGTCCGTTGCCATGTGTCCTCCACGAGGGAGGCGCCCTTGGGACCGTCGACCGGGTCGAGCGTGGCGGATGATGATCCGTCGCAGCGCCTCTCGGCCCGTACCCGCACGCTATCAACTCATGGCCGGGCCGGACAGACCAGCAGCCCCGGCGTGGCCGGAACCTGTGCCTCCGGGGAGCAGTCGAACCGCTCGCTGATCAGCGCCCGCACGTCGGGAGCCGACTGCGGAACACTGAACCAGGCGGTCTGCACGATCAGATATCGGGCGTCGCGGTTCTCGGTCAGGCAGCGCAGGTTGTCGGCATAGCTGGGCAGGGCGCGCAGCCGCGGAGCGACAGCCCCCCGCTGCAGCCACAACGGCGACGGGTATCGGCAGCTTGTCGGATTGCCCATGCCGTAGTTGACGGTGCCGTAGGTCAGGTACAGCACCGGCGTGTCCCGCCCGAGCCGGCGGCCGAGCTCGACCAGCGGCGCGCTGGTCGGCGGACCGTTGCGGACGTTGTAGTTGTAGGTGCTGAACGTGTACGGATAACCCGGCAGCACGGCCGGCAGCAGCGCGAAACAGAGCGCGACCACGCCGGCCGGCCAGGGAACGGAAACGGTGCTGCGGCCGCCGAGGAACCAGGCGGCAACGGCCAGAGCGACTGCGCCGATCTCGTACGCCCAGACCACCGGCCCGCCGTGCTCCAGCCGCCACGAGGCGGGCTGCCGCAGCAGCACGAGGCTGACGGCGGCGACGAGCACCGTGGCGGCGACCAGCGGCAGCCGGAACCCGGGACGAAGCGCGAAGGCGGCGCCCCAGACCCCGCCGGCGAGGACCACCGCGGCCGCGAAATGGTAGTCGAAGAACTCCGCCTGCCCGTACGCCGGAGCCAGCGACAACGCGGCGGCAAGCAGCGCCACCAGTGCGAAGATCCAGTGCCGGCGGCTGACGAGCGCCGCCGCCGCGGCCGGCGCGAGCGCCAGGATCGGGCTGTGCACCGCCGCGTCACCGATCGCGACCCGCAGCAGGCGCAGATCGTCGGCGTAAATGCCCTGCGGCTTGCCGTGCACGAGGGTCGCCAGGTCGCTCAGCCAGGTCCACTCCCAGGGCTGGAAGTGTCTGCTCACCAGATACCAGAGCGCGACCCAGATCACTGTGGACAATGCCGTCCAGGCGGCGCGGCGCCGGTCGAGCACGAAGACGACGAGCAGGGCGATCAGCGCGACCGGGAAGGTCGAGGCTTTCATGGCCACGACGAGCATGACGGCCGGTCCGGCCAGCAGCGCCCCGAGCCATCGCCGCCGGGGCGCGCACGCGGCGCCGACCGCCAGCACGGCCGCGAGCGCGGCGGCCCAGTCGGGCTCGAGGAAATGCCAGGGCGGCGCGACGAGCAGCGCCAGGCCGGTGCCACCGGCGATCCCGGCCGCCGCCGGCCACCCGGCGACCCGCCGGACCCCCACGAACAACACAGCGACAACGGCGAGGACCAGGAGGTACGTCTCGATCCGGATCACCAGGCTGGTGGTGTCCAACGAGGAATCGCGGACGAGCGCGATACGGCCCTCGTCGAGCGCGGCGATCAGCAGTTTGTAGGCGAGCGGCCGCGAGACGAAGATGTCCCCGAGGCTCACACCGCCCCGGCCGGCCGTTTCGAGGCCGCCGAGGACGTACCGCACATCACCGTTCAGATCGGGCCGGCCGGCCACGATGACCGTGGCCAGCGCCGCGAGCGCGGCCACGACCAGGCCGACCGTCCGTGCTGTTCCCCCGCGCACCCTGTTCATCAGACGCTTCCGGTCGTGATGTGCGCAAGGGCCGGGCCGGCCCGGCTCAGCTTTACGGGGCGGCGTTCAGCAGGTCGAGGGCGCTGTGCTGGCAGCTGTGGTTCGTGCCGGCGAAGGGCCCGGCCCAATGGGAGCCGTACATGTCCATGCTGTCGCGGTCGTTCGCGTGGGCGCTGTCGGCGTTGCGGGCCAGATAGGTGTTGTAGGCCCCGCCGACGGCCGTGTTCAGCGCGCCCAGGCCGCGGATCGCCGCGCCCTTGAACGAGGCGCCGTCACCGCCGCACGTGTCGGGCTCGTTCGGCTCGCGCAGGATGCCGTTCGGGGACAGATAGCCGCTGGTGGTCATCGCGTCACCGATGCGCCGGGCGGTGGCCAGCGCGGTCGCGTCGCCGGTCAGACGGTGGAGTTCGACCAGGCCATTGATCAAAACCCCTTGGTTGTACGTCCATGTGGTGTCGCCGTTGTTCCGGCAGGTTCCCAGGTTGATGCCGTCGTTCACCAGGTTCGCACCGTTGATCATTCCGGTGCTCTGGAACCACGACCATCCGGCCCGGGCGCGGTCGCGATATGTGGTGTCTCCGGGGAGGCGCCGGCTGAGCATGGCGTTGAGCTGGATGTACAGGCTGTTCTCGATGGCGTTCTTGTTCTTGCGGTCGGTCTTCCACCAGACGCCGCCGCCGCACGTGCCGTCCCAGTAGCTGTGCATCCAGTCGGCGTCGGCCCGGGCGGTGCTCAGGTAGCGGCTGTCGCCGGTCACGTCGTACGCGGCGATCCAGGCCAGGCCCCACCAGCCGGTGTCGTCCAGGAACTCGTTGCGGAACTGTCCCTGCCGCGCGCTGACGTTCTTGTCGTAGGTGCTCGCGATGGCGTACTGATAGCTGCGCATGCCGCTGCGCTGGATGTTGGTGACCAGGGCGGTGAGCGCGTTGGCGCCGGTCCACCAGCCGTTGCCGTCGAACAGGCCGGTGCCGCGGTCGAAACGCGTCATCAGCGCGGTCGCCGCGGCCGTGCGCCGGTCCCACGCGTTCCAGGTGCTGCGGGCCCAGGGCGTACAGCTGATCTCGGGGCGGTCCCCGGCCTTGCCGCAGGCGCGCAGCACCCCGACGCCGTTGGTGTTCCAGTCGTCGACGTTGAACTGGCCCGTGCGCCAGCCGGTCGAGCCGGCCGGGATGGTCGTGGCGCCGAGCCGGCCGTTGTCCGGCCACGAGCGGCCGCCGTCGAAGGAGCGGTCGATCCACACCTCGTCGGCCGCCCGGCCACCGTCGACGGTGGCCCAGCCCATCGCGTTCGTGTCGTCGACGTGCAGCTTGAACGTGCGCCCGTAGAGGGCGCTGGTCACGGCGACCCGGTCGCCGGCGGCCGACGCCGCGTCCCGGCCGTCGCAGTAGCGGTTGCACACCACCGTGGGGGCGGCGGAGGCGGAGGTGACGGGGGCCAGGCCGATCGACACGGCGGTCAGCGCCGTGGCGGTGAGTTTCGACAGCGTACGCACGAGGAGCCGTCCTCTCCCGCGGGGGATGAGGCGACGTTAACCCGGTATGACATCGATGTCAATCGATTGATATCGAAACGGCGGGCGCCCGTGGACGCCCGCCGTCGAGGTGAGGAAAGGGTCAGGGCAGGTTGATCGGGCGCAGGACCCGGTCGATGCCGTGGGCGATCTGCTTGTTGCCCTTGTTGATGTCGAAGCGGATGACGCGCGGGTTGCGGTCGTTGCGGTCGGCGTCGATCAGGGCGATGCGCTTGTGCCAGCGCGGGCCGTAGACGTCGACCTTGATCGTCGCGCCGGTGGCCGTCTTCAGCTTGGCGCCGTCGGCCTTGAGGGCGGCCTTGCGGTTGATCGTGGCGCCCGGGACGACGTGGTAGAGCAGAACGGATTCGACCGTGTTGATGCCCAGGCCGGCGACGGCGGTGAAGGCCGCCTTCTCACCGGGCAGGTGCCTGGTGTGCTGGATGTCGGCCACGAGCCGGCGGAAGGCCAGGTCGTTCGGGATGAACGCGGTGACCGCGGTCCTGCCGTCGGCCAGCACCTTGACCGGACTGGCCGGCTTGGCCTTCAGGACCGCCAGCACGGCGGCGGTCAGGATGTCGTAGTCGTAACCGTTGCGGTCGAAGCCGCTCTTGTCCGCGGTCAGCACCGCGGCCAGGGACTTGGTGCCGGAGGTCTTCGTCGTGCCGTGTGCGCTGGCCGGAGCGGCGGTAAGGGCGGAGGCGACGATGGCCGCGGTCGCTACGGCGGCGGCTCGGGTGATCCTCATCTTCGTGCGTCCTTTCCGGTACGGGATGGTGGCCTCGGTGCCACCACCCCGTCCTTCGCCCGGCGGGCGCCGGATGGATGCACCTAACCCGTCAGAGTTCCGCGCAGCAGGCTGCGACCCGAATGGGTGGCGTCGCCGTCGTGCGGTTCGTCGCTGACGTCGACCAGGCGGAACCGGTTGAGGTCGGTGCCCGGTGGCACCGGCAGCAGCGCGTCCGGCTTGTCGGAGAGGTTGCCGATGGCCACCATCTTCCCGGGGTCGTCCGGGTCGAGCAGCCACACCTCGTGGAAGCCGGTGGTCAGCGGCAGGTTGCGGACGTCGATGCGCAGCTGCCCGTCGGAGAACACCTGCACGTCACCGCCCGCGTTCGGCGGCACGGTCTTCAACGGCTCGAGCGTGGCCCGCGCCGTCACCTGCTCGGCCGGCGCGCGGCCGGTGAGCCGGTCGACCGCGATCACGCCGGCCACCGCGAGGACCGCCGCGGCGGCCGCGGCCAGCACCGGCGTCAGCCAGCGGGGCCGGGGGCGGCGCGACCGCGCCCGCGCCGTGATGTCGACGACCGGGGCCGCCGGGCGGGCGGGCTCGGGCGCGCGGGCGATGCCGGCCTCGATGGCCTGCCAGACATGCTCGGGCGGCGGGGGCAGATCGCGCAGCTGCTGCCCGCCGGCGCCGAGCTCGGCCACGTGGCGCAGGGCCTGCATCTCGTGGCGGCAGACGTCGCACCGCGTCAGGTGATCGGCCTCGTTCAGTTCCTCGAGTTCTTCAGAGAGCGCGAGTAGGACCAGCCGATCGGGATCCAAATGTTGCACCGTCCACCTCCCAACGACGTCGCAGGTTGGCCATTCCCCGGCGGATATGGCTCTTGACCGTACCGAGCGGCAGCCCGGTGACCGCCGCTATCTGTGGATGAGTGAGATCGTCGAAGAACGCCAGTTCCAGTGTGCGCCGCTGTTCGGCCGGCAGGCGGGAGAGCTCGTCGGCGACCACGAGGCGGTCGACCGTCAGCTCGGGCGTCTGCTCGGGGTCCGGCGGCGGCGGTTGCTGAGCCTGGACGACCTCGGCCGTCCGCTGCTCACGCGCCGCCGACCGCAGCCGGTCGACGGCCTTGCGCCGGGCGATGCCGAGCAGCCAGCCCAGCATGCTCCCGCGCTGGGGGTCGAAGCTGTCGCGGCCGGTCCAGGCCGCCACGAATGTCAGCTGGGTGACGTCCTCGGCGTCGGCCCGGTTGCCCAGCAGCCGCTGGGCCAGGTACAGCACGGCGGAGCCGTGCCGGTCGTACGCCGTACGCAATGCCGTCTCGTCGCCGTCGCGTAACCGCTCGGCGAGCTCGTCGTCGGAGCTCATCGACCTCCTTCCTCCGATAAGGGTTCACCTGTGTGTTCGCTCGGCGGGCCCGCCGCGGTTGCACCCAATTTTTCTCGGCCGCCCCGCATCCACGCGCCGCCGCCCCGACGAAGGACCGGTCGTACCGATTCATCGACGACCACCTCAGGAGCTCAGATGCGCACTCTGTCCCTTCGCCGTGCGGCCACGGCCGGCGCGGTGACCATGCTCGCCTTCGGCGGAACCGTGGCGCTCGGCCTGACCCCGGCCTACGCCAAGGCGAACTCCCAGGTGTCGGTCGTGCACGGCATTCCCGGCCAGCCGGTCGATGTCTACGTGAACGGCGAGAAGACGATCCCGGACTTCCAGCCCGGTAAGGTCGCCGGCCCGCTGAGCCTACCCGCCGGGCAGTACGACATCGCTCTCACCAAGCCGGGCGAGGCCATCGGCAGCGCGCTGCTGAAGGTCGACGACGCCGAGGTGCCCGGCGGCGCCAACATCAGCCTGGTCGCGCACCTCACGGCGGACGGCAAGCCGACGCTGACGCCGTTCGTCAACGACACCGCCAAGCTGGCGGCGGGCAAGGCCCGCCTGATCGTGCGGCACACGGCGGCGGCGCCGGCGGTGGACGTACGGGCCGGCGGGCAGCCCGTCTTCTCCGACGTGACGAACGGCAAGGAGGGCAAGGCCGACGTCGACGCCGGCACCGTCTCGGCGGATGTGGTCCTGGCGGGCACGCAGACCCGCGTACTCGGGCCGGCCGATCTTGACCTGAAGGAGGGAACGGCGACCATCGTGTACGCGGTGGGGTCGGCCGAGGACAAGACCCTCGACCTGGTGACGCAGTCGATCACCGGGCTGCACTCGGCGCCGGGCGGCGTGCCCAGCGGCGACGGCGGACGGGCCGACGGCAACGGCTCGCTGCCCTGGTACGGCGCCGGCGCGGTCGGCATCCTGCTGGCCGCGTTCGGGATCACGCGGCTGGCGACCGGACGTCGATGAGCTCGCGTCGCGGCACGCCCCGGACCCGTCCGGGGCGTGCCCTGTCCCTCACGGTGTCGGGCGTGGCCCTGGCGGTGACGGCGGGCGTGATGGCCTGCCAGTCGCAGCCGGCGGACGACTTCGGCGCCCCAGCGGTGACCGCGCTGGCATCCCCGGCGGTGCCCGCGAAGCGCGTGCCCATTCAAGACGGGGCGCCGCCACGGGCCACCACCGCCGACGGCCCGGCCCGGCTGCGCATCCCCGCCCTCGGCCTCGACGCGACAGTCGACGCGGTCGGCATCGACAAAGCCACCGGCGACTTCGCCGTCCCGCCGAGCGTCGACCGGGTCGGCTGGTACCGGTACGGGCCCGGCTTCTCCGCCAAGGCCGGCTCGATCGTCATCGCCGGGCACGTGGACAGCGCCGCCGAGGGCGAGGGCGCGTTCTTCCGGCTCGGCCGTCTCGACCGGGGCGACACCGTGACGCTCGCCGGGCCGGGCGGCCGGGAGCGCGCGTTCGAGGTGATCGCCCGCGAGCGGTACCGCAAGACGGCCGTGCCGCTGGAGAAGTATTTCGCCCGGGACGGAGCGGCCCGGCTCACCCTGATCACGTGCGGGGGACCGTTCGACCCGGAGACCCGGCACTACCGCGACAACGTGGTGATCACCGCGGCCGCCGTCAGGAGTTGAACAGGGCGGCGGCGACGGTCAGGAGCCGGGTGAGCTCAGTGTTCTCCGGGGTGCCGCAGCCGTCCACGCGCGCGGCGATCGACGGGCCGGTGATCTGGTATTCGAAGCCGTCGTTGCAGACCGCCCCGGGGCGGCCGGATCGGGCCGGGCGGCCGGCGGCGGGGCCGAGTCGGTCGAGCAGCCCGCGCAGCTCGGCCATCTTGGTGGCCGGCACGGTGGTGGTCACCGGCGGCCGTCCCCGGCGCGTGACGATCGCGGAGCCGTCGGCGGAGATCCGGACGCTGTCGTCGACCCCGGCCAGTCCACCGCGCCGCGACACGGTCAGTGGGAACGCCTTGTCCGTGGCGGGCCTGCTTGTCGTCTTCGCCGGCGGCGGAGCGGGCGCCGAGGCCGGCGCTGAGGTGGCCGGCGCGGAAGTGAGCGGCGCGGAAGTGAGCGACGCGGAAACGGCCGGTGTGGACGCCTGAGCCGGTGGGGGAGCGGGCGTCCGATCACCGTCCGCGCATCCGGCGGCGCCGCCGAACAACAGCGCGGCCGTGAGCAGGCATGTGTAGGGCTTTCGCACGTCGGACTCCGCATCGTATCGGCTGCGATTGATGACGGTAGACCTTCCAGTGGGGTCGCGCTTCCCTTCCTTGATGCCTAGAACTACTATGCCTCGTACTTCTAGGTATGAGGGAGGCGCCCGTGCGGGTGACCAAGGATCTGGTGGCCGCCTCGGCGACACCGATCGTGCTCGGCATCCTCGCCGAGGGGGAGAGCTACGGCTACGCCATCCTGCGCCGCATCGGTGACCTGTCCGGCGGGGAGCTGGACTGGACCGAGGGCTTCCTTTATCCGCTGCTGCACCGGCTGGAGCGTCTCGGTCACGTCGAGGCGAGCTGGCAGGCGGTCGCCGGGGAGCGGCGCCGCAAGTACTACCGCATCACCCCGCAGGGCCGGGCCGAGCTGGCCGAACAACAACGTCAGTGGCAGACCGTGGTCGAAGCGCTCAAGCAGGTCTGGCCGCTGTTCACCCCACTGGAGGGCACCGCGTGACTGTCGTGAATGACGAGCTGGAGGACCAGTTCGTGCGGTGGCGGGAGCATGTGCGCCGCCGGCCCGAGCTGGTGGAGTCCGACGCCGACGAGCTGGAGGACCATCTCCGGCACTCGGTCGACGAACTGACGATGCTCGGCCTGAGCCGCGACGAGGCGTTCCTCGTCGCGGTCAAGCGGATGGGCGGGCTGGACGAGCTGTCGCGGGAGTTCGCCCGCGAGCATTCGGAACGGCTGTGGAAGCAGCTCATGTTCACCAGCGAGCCCGGCGTACCGGGTAAACGGCGCGACCTCGCCGCGATGCTGGTCTGCGCGGTCGGCGCCGCCGTCTCGATCAAGGTGCCGGCGCTGTTCGGGCTGTCCTTTCAGGACTTCGGCGTCTTCTACGGCGCCAACCTCAGCCTGTTCGCCCTGCCCTGGCTGGCCGCCTTCCTGCTGTGGCGGCGCCGGCCCGCGACCTGGGTGTACGGGGTGCTGGTGGCCCTGTTCGCGCTCGGCGCCGTGGTGGCCAACGCCTATCCGCTCGCCGAGAGCGACCAGTCGGCCGGTCTGGTCATGACGCATCTGCCGGCCGCGTTGTGGCTGGTGCTGGGTCTGGCGTACGTCTCGGACGACCTGCGCTCGTCACGGCGGCGCATGGACTTCATCCGCTTCACCGGCGAATGGTTCGTCTATTTCGTGCTCATGATGCTCGGTGGCGGGGTGCTCATCGCCTTCCTCTACGGCATCTTCGAGGCCATCGGCATCGGGGCCGACGATCTCATCCAGGGCTGGGTGGTGCCGTGCGGGCTGGTGGCCGCGGCCGTCGTCGGCGGCTGGCTGGTCGAGGTCAAGCAGGGCGTCATCGAGAACATCGCACCCGTGCTGACCCGGCTGTTCACCCCCTTGTTCACCGTCACGCTGCTGGCCTACCTCGTCGTCATCGGCTGGAACGGCACGGGCATCGACGTCGACCGCAGCGCCCTGGTCATGTTCGACCTGCTGCTCGCGGTGGTCCTCGGCCTGCTGCTCTATTCGCTGTCGGCCCGGGACCCGCGGGCTCCGCGCGGGCCGTTCGACATGATGCAGCTCGCCCTCGTGGTCAGCGCCCTGCTCATCGACGCCCTGGTGCTCTACACGATGGCCGGCCGGATCGCCGAGTACGGCACCACCCCCAACAACGTGACGGCGATCGGCCAGAACATCGTGCTGCTGGTCAACCTCGCCTGGTCGGCGTGGCTGCTGTTCGGATTCGTGCGGCGGCGGTCCGGGTTCGCGGCCATCGAGCGATGGCAGACCCTTTACCTTCCGGTGTACGCCGTGTGGTTCTGGACCGTCGTCCTCATCCTGCCCCTGGTGTTCGGCTTCCGCTGATCAGGCGCGGGAGTGGGCGGAGGCGAAACCGAGCCAGGTGTGCCGGTTGCCGGCCCAGCACCAGCCGACCTTCGGGGCGCGGCGGCGGGCGGCGCCGTCGCGCCCGGTCCCGTTGCTGATCCAGAGGGCGGGGGTCCGGGCGTCGAGGGCGCCGCCCTTGGGCTTGCGGGAGCCGATGGTCATGAAGCAGTGGTTGGGTTCGAGCATCTTCGGCTCCTGGAGCAGCCAGCTGATGCCCTCGTTGACGGTGAGCGGCGTACGCCCGCGCTCGAGGATCGCCGGCAGCGCCTCGTTCGGGCTCCAGTTGCGCATGTCGTCGCCGCGTTCGGGTTCGCGGATGACATAGAACGGCCCGGCCGGCACGGTGAGGCCGTCGAGGGGAACGAACTCGTCGAGGTCGGTCATGTCCTCGACGACGAAGCCGGGCTTGCCGTGGTGGCGCAGCAGCGGCGCCAGCTGACTGGCGGTGGCCAGCGTGGGGTGCACGGCCAGCACGCTCCCGGGCTCGCCGGGCAGCGCGGCGACGTGGGCGGCGAGGCCGGTCGCGGTCTCGCCGGTGATGTCGGCGAGACCGGCTTCGATCAGGCGGTTCAGCTGAAGAGTCAGGCTCATACGGCGCACAACTCCGTATGGCATACGGATTATTCCGGTGCTCCGGCCGGGGCCGGAGCACCGTCGCTCATCGTCGCGTCTTGGGCAGGTCGAACTGGTCGGCGGCCTTGCAGTCCTTCTGGCTTCCGATGGCGGCCGGGCCCAGCTCGTCCAGGGCTTCGCGCGCCCGCTGGCGGCCGAGGTTCCAGGCGTACCACGGATCGGGCTCCTTGAGGTCCTCCGCGATCCAGCTGAGCGTGCACCGGCGTACCGGATCGGGCAATTTCGTCAGAGCCGGAGTCGCGTCGGCCGAGAGAGCACGCAGATACCAGGCGTCGATCTTGCCCGAGCCCTCGTAACGCGCCGCGTTGCGGCTGGCCACATAGCCCTCGGGGTCCAGGGCGGCCAGGCCGAGCAGCATCAGCACGGCGAGACCGACGGTGGAGGCCGGGATCCAGCGGCCCTGCCACTTGATGCCGGCCGCCGCGATCATCACGAAGATGACGCCGAGCAGCATCTCGGACGCCATGACGAAGATCCGCTCGCCGGTGAAGCTGTAGACGCGCTGGTACTCCCACATCCGCGACAGGGCGGAGGCCACGATGACGACGCTGAGGGCACAGAGCAGGCCCAGCAGTACGCGCAACAGCAGCCGTTCCGCCCGGGTGTCCCGCTTCGACCAGCGGGCGAGGGCCGCGATGAGGGCCAGGGACAGCAGCGTGACCGCGACCAGCTGCCAGAAGCCGCTCCGGGCGTACTGGGAGTAGCTGAGCCCGGCCGTCTTGAGCACGTGACGGCTCCCGCCGAACAGCACGGTGAACTGCACCGCCACGAAACCGGCGAAGAGCAGCACCAGCGCGGCGCCGGCGGGCGCCCACTCGATCAGGCCGAACCGGCCCCGGCCGCGGGTGTCCATGCCGGAGGTCACCGGAGGCGCGCTGAGCGTGTAGACGCCGGACACGGCGAGCAGGCCACCGGCCACGGCCAGGAAGATCCACTGGAAGATCGCGCCGACGTTGAAGTCGGGCACGGCGTCGTCCAGCAGCTGGGAGAACGCGACGTCGGCGGAGGACAGCAGGGCGCCGAAGACGAGAAGCACCACGACGGTGAGGGCGGCCGAGAAGAAGATCCGCCGGGTGATCCCCGGGTTGCGGCCCCCGGTCAGATGCCGGCGGACCCACGGGATGCCGGCCAGCGCGGCGTACGGGGCGGCGACCAGGCTGAACAGGATCGACCGGACCTGCCGGCCGCCGACGATCGCCAGGGCGGTGCAGCCGATCGCGCCCAGCACGCTGAACGTCACCAGCCACCAGGCGTTGCGGAAGGCCGGGACGAGCAGCAGGGCGAGCGCGGCCGCGGCCCAGCCGGAACGGATCAGCCGCTCCCGCCGGGACAGGTCCTTGGACTGGCGAACGGCGAACCCGACGCCCAGCGTCAGCGCCAGCCAGCCGAGGAACCAGCCGATGCCGACCCGGTCCAGCGGCAGGAAGATCAGGAAGCCGAGGGCGCCGGCGAGCACGCCGGCCGGGGCGGCCCAGCCGCGGGCGGGCTTCGGTCCGGGCCAGTGCTTCTCGCGGAAGGTCTGCCAGGCACTGGGCGGCCGCTCGTACGTGACGAAGGGGCGGCCCGGCTGGGCGTAGGGCTGAGGTTGCGGGCGCTGGGCGAGCGCCGCTTGCGGGTTGAGCGGCGGAACCACCCGGGGCTCCGGGGCGGTGGCCACCCGTGTCGCCGCGGGTTTCTCGGCCGGCCCGGAGGCGGCCTGCGCCGCGGGCTCATGAGCCGGTCCGGCGGCGGCCTGCGCTGCCGGTTTCTCGGCGGGCCCGGAGGCGGCCGGCGTCGCGGCCTTGTCGGCAAGCTCGGCGGCGGCCTGTGCTGTTGGCCCGGAAGCGGCCGGCGTGGCGGGCGGCTCGGCCTGTTTGGTGATGGTCGGCGTGGGGGCCGGATCGGCCTTCTTGGCGACGGCCGCCGCGGAGGCGGCCTGCTTGGCGGCGGCCGACGTGTCCGGGGGAGCGGCCTGCTTGGCGGCGGCCGCCGGGGCCGTCGCCTCGACCTGAACCATCGGGAGGAACACCGCGAATCCCCGCGTGCCAGACGGAATCTGGACCGGGATCGCCCACGCCGTTTCGCCCTCGGCTCCCGGCCAGACGAGCGAGGGGATCGCGTCGTTGGGCGGCATGACCAGCAGCTGGGGCGCCGGCGGGGAAACGTCTTCGGCCCGGTCCTCCGGGGGACCGGGCTGCTTCGGTGGCAGGTCCGCCACTGCACCCTCCTGGGTTGATCCGACAGGCGATTTCTACGTCAGGACGGGTCCGTATCGCCGCGACGCCTGGAGAGTAGACCACGAGAACAACCCGGGGGGCTATCCGCTTTATCCGGCGAGGCCGATGTCGTACGCGAGGATGACGGCCTGGACGCGGTTGCGCAGGTTCAGTTTGGACAGGACGCTGCCGACATGCGTCTTGACCGTCGCCTCGGAGACCACCAGCTGCGCGGCGATCTCGGTGTTGGACAGGCCGGCGGCCACCGCCCGCAGCACCTCGCGCTCGCGCGGGGTCAGCTGGTCGAGGACCGCCCGGGCGCGGCCGGCCGGCACGGGCAGGTGGGTGGTGTAGGCGGTGAGCAGGCTCCGGGTGATGCGCGGGGAGACGACCGCGTCGCCGTCGGCCACCGCCCGTACGGCCCGGGCCAGCTCGTCGACCGGCACGTCCTTGAGCACGAACCCGCTCGCGCCGGCCCGCAACGCCGCGAAGGCGTACTCGTCCAGGTCGAAGGTGGTCAGAATGAGCACGCGGGCCGCCGGGTCACGGGCCACGATCCGGCGGGTGGCCTCGATCCCGTCGACGCCGGGCATGCGGACGTCCATGAGGATCACGTCCGGGCGCAGCTCGGCGGTCAGCCGCACCGCCTCGGCCCCGTCCGGCGCCTCGCCGACGACGTCGATGCCGCCGGTCTCCTCGAGGATCATCCGGAACCCGGCGCGGATCAGGGCCTGGTCGTCGACCAGCAGCAGGCGGATCGTCATCGGGCCGTGGCCCCGGCCGGCAGGGCCAGGCCGGCGTGCACGCGCCAGCCGCCGCGCGGGTCGGGGCCCGCGGTGACCGTGCCGGCGTAGACCGCGGCCCGTTCGCGCATGCCCGCGATGCCGTGGCCGGTGCCGGCGCGGCCCGGATCGGGCGCGCCGTCGTCGTGCACGTCGACGGTCGCGGATCCCGGTGCGAGGGTGACGGCGACGCTGACCCGGCGGGCTCCGGTCGCGTGCTTGAGCGTGTTGGTCAGGGCCTCCTGCACGATGCGGTAGATCGTCAGCTCGGCGCCGGGCGGCACGCCGGTGTGCTCGCCGGTGACGGCCGACTCGACGGTCAGGCCGGTCGACCGGACCTGATCGAGCAGGTCGCCGAGTTGCGCGAGGCCGGGCTGGGGATGACGGTCGCCGGTGGCCGGCCCGGCGTGCAGGACGCCGAGCAGCCGGCGCATCTCGGACAGGGCCTGGCGCCCGGTGTCCGAGACCTGGCGCATGGCCTCACCGGCCCGTTGCGGATCCTTGGCCTGCTTGCGGGCGGCGCCCTCGGACAGGGTCACCATGACGGCCAGGCTGTGGGCGATGACGTCGTGCATCTCGGAGGCGATACGCGTGCGCTCGGCCGAGGCCGCCTGCTGGACGGCGGCGCGCAGGGCGTCGCGCCGGTGCCGCGCGTTGGCCCCCAGCAGCAGGGCGGTGACCACCGGGCCGGACAGCAGCAGGAACGTCTCCGACCAGGACCCTGTCCCGGCCCACGACCCGGTCTCGGGCCAGCGGAGGGCGGCCAGCAGGGCGCCCGCCTCGACGACGCCGGCGGCGACGATCGCCACCCGCATCGGATGGCGGCTCGCCACCGCGTAGAGGGAGATCAGCAGGGCCAGGTCGGCCGCCAGGCGTACGTCGGCCGTCCATTGGGCCAGCGCCACGACGGCCGCGAGGGCGAACATCCGCAGCGGGAACCGCCGCCGCCAGATGAGCGGAACCAGGATCAGGACACTGAACAGCACGTACGCGCCGAAGCGCGGGTCGTCGTGCGTGGCGTGATAGGAGAGCTGGGGCACGGCCACGGCCGCCACGACCGCCGCCGGCGCCACATCGACCGCCACCTGCCGAAGCGTCATGGGAGCCAGCCTAGGTAGCCGGCCGCCGCGCCGCGTCCGACCCCGCGCCGACTTTCGCCTCATCCTTTGGTCGTAGAGCGCCGGGGAGAAGACCATCACGAGGCCCGAGGTTCCCGGGCCGAGCCGTTCATACGGTCGATCCATGTCATTCGAGACCAGCCCGGCCTACGACCGCGTCCTGGCCGACGACCGGAACTATCACGTCGTGTTCCTCGTCGTCGGCGGCCTCTTCACCGTGCTCCTGCTGCTGTTCTGCGTCTTCTCCTGGCTGCGGTTCAGGCGGGCCGCCGGCCACACCTTCGAGCGGCGCACCTACCTCGGTTTCGGGGTGGCGAGCCTGATTCTCGGCCTGTTCATGGTCGTGGCCTGCTGGGCCAACGTGACCAGCGTCGCCGACCCCCGGAAGACCCTGTCCGGGACGGCCTTCTCCCCGGTCGGGCAGAGGTGGCTCGACGAGGGCCGGGCCGAGATCTCACCGGCGCTCCAGCAGGCGATCGACGACCGGCTCGCCTGGCAACGGCCCAAGGCCGTCATCTGCGCCGTCCTGCTCGTGGCCCTGGTGACGCTGACCGTCCTCCTCTGGCGGACGATCCTCCGCCGATCCACCGGGCGCCGGCTGCTGGTGGGCGCCGGCGTGCTGTCGGCGGCCGGATGCGTGCTGCTGATGCTGATGGTCATCGGGAACACGGAAGCCGCGCTGGCCCCGCTGACCCTGACCGTGATCTATGGCTGAGCCCGCCTCTCGCGGCGCCAGACGGCGGAGGACCAGCGGGCCGGAGTCAGGGCCCACTCGGCCGGGGCGAAGCCGGCCGGCAGGCCCGGGCGGCGCCACGTGTCCGGTGGGTGGCCGGCCGGCAGCCACTCGCGGCGCCAGATGCCCAGGGCGGTGTCGAGGTCGGTCAGGGCCGGTGTCAGCCGGTCGTCGAGCGGTGTGCGCAGATGCTCGGCCCACAACCGGGTGCGCAGGTCACGGACCAGCGGGCCACTGGTGACGAAGGTGGACGTGATCTCGCTGTCGGTGCCGACCATCGAACGGCTGAAGAAGTTGGCCGAGCCGATGCTGGCGAACACGTCGTCCACGAGCATCAGCTTGGTGTGGACGGTCAGGTTGTCGACGCGGTACATGACCACGTTGCGGCGGGCGGCCGCCGGCAGCCGGGCCAGGACGCGCCACCGCAGGTCATGGGTGATCACCGGGTGGACGGTGCTGTCGCCGCCGTCGGCCGGGTCGCGGCGGCCGGAACCGATCAGGATGATCTTGACGCCGCGCTGGGCGGCCGCGCGCAACTGGCCGTAGAGCTGGAACCGTGGATCGCCGCCGGGCGACTCGTGGAAGTACTGGTCCTCGAGGTAGATGTAGCGTTCGGCGGCGCCGATCGCGGTGATCATCGAGTGGTAGATCTCCTGGATGCCGGCCCGGACGACGTTCGCCCGGCGCATCCGGCGCAGCCCGCGGTGGCGATAGAGCGACCACGGCCGGTAGGAGCGCACCACCTGGACCGCGGTCCCGTCGGCCGGATGCTCCGGCTGATCGGGCACCGGCGGCACCTCGCGCGGCGGCGTCAGCGGGTTGATCCAGGTGAAGCCGCCGCTGGGCAGGTGGAAATATTCCGGCGGCAGGTTCCTGGCGATGGACCGCGGCGGCAGGGCGGCGGTGTTCTGCCAGCGGAAGCGGAACGTCTCCCACACCCGTACGGCCGCCGGGCCCCGCAAGCGCGCGGCCGCGTCGTGCCAGCCCCACCGATGGGCGCCGAGCTTCAGCCGGCGGTGCGGATTGTGGTCGAAGCGGCTGGGGGAGAGGTCAAGTCCGCCGACGTACGCCGTCAGCACACCGTCGTGCCGGAAGACCACCAGCTTCTGGTGGTTGGAGCCGAGCACCGGGCCGGACCAGTCGAGCAGCACGCGGTCCTCCAACGGCGTCACGGCGTCGTGCGCCGGCGACTTCCACGCCCGGATCACCCGCGCGGCGATCGTGTTGGCCCGGAACGGCCCCACCGGCAGCCACGGCACGCCACCGGAGAACTCGGCCGCGCTGAGCACGATCCGCACGTCGGTGCCGTTCGCGGCCTTCTCGGCGAGAACGTCGGCGAACGGCCGGTAGCCGGTCTCGCCGGCGACGCGCCCGGTGAGGTCGAGGTGGGGATCGGCCTGGTAGCTGGCGATGTAGACGGCGTCGCCGGGTCCGAGGGCCCGCATGTGATCGGCCAGCTCGGTGAAGTAGGCGACGCCGTCGATGATCGGCTCGAAGTGCGAGTTCTCGGCGAAGACCGGGCACGCCTCGGTGGCCGGTGGCAGGTACCGGCCGATCAGATCGGTGAGCGACGCGTGCGACATGCCCGTGATTACACCGGAAACCGGCGGTCCCGTCGATGTCTGAGAAACGGTCGGAGTCGGTCGGGTTTCGCCGTCGGCGGGCGCCGTGACGGGATGATCGCTGAGGGCGAGCGGGAACGGGTGGCTGAACGGGGGAACGATGGCACGCGCCGCGAGGGTGTGGCGTCGTCGTTCGGCCGCCCGGTCCGCTCTACCGGCCGGCCAGCAGCGCGCGGATGGCGCCGGCCTCGTACATGCCGTGTTCGATGTAGAGGTGCAGCGCGCGCTCGAAGAACGCGCGCGCACCGGGATCGCCCCGCCGGTCGAGGGTGTGCCCGAGGCCGGTGTAGGCGCGGGCCCGCTGCTCGGCCATGCCGTCGTCGCCGGTGATGGCCAGGGCCGCCTCGAAATGGGCGATCGACGCGTCGAGCCGGCCGGCCGCGAGGGTCGCCTCGCCCAGGCCGTTGAGGATGTCGGCCTCGGAGACGCGGTCGCCGGCCTCGCGTTTGATCGCCAGCGCCCGCTCGTGACAGTCGATGGCCTGCTCGGGCTCGCCGAGCCGGGTGTGCACGAGGCCGAGGGCGTCCAGGGCGTCCGCCTCGAAGCTGCGGTTGCCGAGCCGCCGGCTCAGGGCCAGCGCCTCCCGGCAGTGCTCGCGGGCCTCGCCGGGGCGCCCGCGGCGGACCTCGATGTTCGCCATGTTGCTCAGGGCCTTGGCCACACCGTCGAGGTCGCCGACCTCGCGGTGGGCCGCGAGCCCACGGGTCAGGAAGTCGATCGCCTCGTCGAAGTTGCCGAGCGTTCCCTCGTTGTATCCGAGGTTGTGCAGGGCCCGGGCCTCGCCGATCCGGTCGTCGGCCTCGCGATAGAGGGCGTACGCCTTCTCGTAGTGGACCTTCGAAGCCGCCGGCCCGCGATGGTAGAACTCCAGGTTGGCCCGGTTGATGACCGCGTGGGCCTGACCGCGGACGTCGTTGACGCTCCGGAACAGCCCGGCCGACCGTTCGAGACGGTCGGCCGCCGGCTCGGTCCGGCCGATGGAGGTGAACGCGACGCCCTGGGCCGACAGGGCCTTGGCCTCGGCGAGCGGGTCACCGGCCGAGCGGGCCGCCGCGGCCGCCCGCTCGTTCATGGCCAGCAGGTCGCGATAGCTGGTGTAGAGCAGGTAGTAGAACAGCACCTCGGCCAGGCGGGTGGTGTGTGCCGGCCAGCCGTGCCCGGCGGCGTACGCGGACACGGCCATCAGCGTGGCGTGCTCGGCGCTCAGCCACGCCGAGGCCGCTTCCGGGCCGGGCAGGTGCGGAGCCGCCGTGGTCGTCTCCGGCGCGCGGGGCCGCCGGTCGGCGCCCGTGGGGTAGAGGATCGCCATCGCGGACACGGCCGTGGCCAGGTAGTGGTCGAGCAGGCGGCTCAGGGCGTCCCGGCGCGCGGCCGGGCGCTCCTGTTCGTGGGCCAGCTCGGCCGCGTGCAGGCGGATCAGGTCGTGCTGGGTGTACCGGCCGTCGCCGGCGGGCTGGATCAGGTGGTCGTCACACAGCTGCCGGAGCCCGGCCCGGACCGCCTCGAGGTCGCCGCCGGTCAGGGCGGCCGCCGCGTGGGCGTCGAAGTCGTCGGCCGGGTGCAGCGCCACCAGGCGGAGCAGCCGCTGCCGGTCGGCGTCCAGGTTCCGGTAGGACCGGTCGAGGGCGAGGGCCACCCCGTCCTCCAGGCGCCCGGCCCGGCGGCGCTCGCCGAGCCATTCCGCGTGGTCGGCCAGGCCCCAGCCCGGTTTCGCCCGCACCTGGGCGGCGATCAGGCCGAGAGCGAGAGGCAACCGGCCGCAGAGCTCGGTGATGCGCTCCGCGGCGCCCGGGTCCTGGCGTACCACCGCCGTGCCGATCTCTTCGGTCAGGAACCGCAGCGCCTCCGCCCGGCCGAACACCGCGAGGGTCAGCGAGACGGCCGGCTTCAGCGCGTCGAGGCTGCGGCGGCTGGTGACCAGGACCGCGCATCCCGGCGCGTCCGGCAGCAGGGGCCGGACCTGATCGGCGTCGACGGCGTTGTCCAGCACGATGAGCGTGCGGGTCCCGGCGAGCCGCTCGTTGTAAAGCCGCCGGCCGGCCTCGAGGTCGTGCGGAACGGCCGAGCCGGGCACGCCGAGCGTCCGCAGGAAGCCGTCCAGCACCGCGGCCGGGTCGGCCGGTGGATGGGCCGGATCGGGATCGAAGCCGCGCAGGCTGACGAACAGCGTCCGGTCGTGCGGGAGCTGATGGGCCACCCGCAGGGCCAGCTGGGTCTTGCCGACCCCGGCCATCCCCTCGATCGTGGCGATCACGGCCGGGCCGTCCGCGGCGAGCGCGTTCCGCAGGCGGCGCAACTCGGCCGTACGGCCGGTGAACAGCGCCAGGTCCGGCGGAAGGCTGTCGTGCACGCGGACCTGGGCGGCCGCCCGCCGCTCACCGGCGACCGCCAGCAACGCCTGCTGCCATTGCGCCACATAGGCCGGATCGGGGTGCAGCGCCTGCACGATCGCCGTCACCAGCTCCGCGCTGAGCCGGCGCCGGCCGGGCCGGAAGCAGTCGACGACGGTGGTCCGGCCGGCCAGTTCGCTGCCCGGGCGGCCGGCCCGGCGCCACGACGCGTTGACCAGGGTGGTGATCCGCGCGTAGGACGGATCGCCGGCCCAGGCCTTGAGCGATCGGAGCCGTTCGGCCAGCTCGTCCACCGTCATGGCCACCCCCGGGTCGGGTGGTTCCCGGCTGTCGCCGCCCGGCGGCGCGCTGGTGGACACAGCCCTGGTCACGGCGCGGTGCAGCGTCGCCAGGCTGGGCACGGGCGTGCCGCCGGCGATCAGCTCTCGATGCAGGGCCGACACATTGCCACCCAGATGTGCCAAACGGTCGAGCAGTGCGGCATCGACGGCGAAACCAACGCGATCCAACAGTCGCAACCTCATGATCGAGCGGTCCGGGCGGCTCGGACCTACCACTATGAGGCACGCGGCCCCGGCACGACAGTGGAGATCGCTCAGAGGCCGGCCGCGTCGTCGTAGCGACGGCGTACCTCGGCCATCTCGTCCGAGGTCAGCGCCTCCTTGAGCGCCAGCTCCTCGTACGGGCTGGGGAACATCTCACGCAGCCGGTCGACGAAGCGGACCTCGGCCGTGGCCTCGACCGTCCGGATGCCGGGCGGGTCGGACGACATGTCGACGATCACCGGGCCGGCCAGTTTGACCGCCACGTCCCAGGGTCGTTTCGGTTCGGCGACGCCGCAGAGGTGGAAGCCGTAGACCGTGCGGACCTCGGCCGCCGTGGTGGCCAGGGCCGGTTCGAAGCCGTACAGATGGACCCCGCAGATCACCGGGGGCTGAGCGCCGCCGGCCGCCGTCGAGGCGTCGTGACCGGCGTGGTTGTGCTGGGCCGGGCTGGAGCTCTCGAGCGTGTGGCGCAACCGCTCGGTGATCTGCGTCCGCAGGTCGGGCGGTTTCGCCTCCGAGCCGGAGGTGCTGTGCAGGATCGCCGCGCCGGCCGACGCGGCGATCAGGATCGCCGCCACGCCGGTGAAGCGGCTGCGGTACCAACGGGAGGACATGCCGGCTTCTCACCTCGTCACGGGGGTTCCCGGCCCCGGGACGCCGGGCGGCGTTCCGGGGCCGGGCCGGGTGGGTTCGGTCAGGTGAAGTTCACATCGCTGCACCACATGTAGGCCTGGTCGAGGTGCGAGGCCTGCCAGATGACGAACAGGATGTGGTGTCCCGTGTAGCCGGACGTGGAGATGTTGAAGGAGATGTTCTGCGCCGGGGCGTACCGTCCGGTCTGGGTGATGAAGTCGAGGTTGCCCCAGCCCAGGCTCTGGGTGGCCGGGTTGAACCCCTGCTTGCTGACGTAGACGCGGAAGTAGTCGGCCCCGTGGCTGGCCTGGTCGTAGAGCTGCACGGTGAAGTTGCGCGACAGCGTGGTCTGCTTCCAGGCGCCGGGCTGGTTGAGGCTGTTGTTGCGGGCCAGGCCGTTGCTGCAGAGCTGCCCGTCCGGGGTGCGGGCCTGGAACTGCGCGCCGAGGCCGTCGCGAAGGGCGCTCATCCAGTTCCACATGGTGTCCGGGTTGGCCTGGAAGGCCTGCCAGCACATCGGGTCCTGTTGCTGCATGGCCGGGCTCATGTGGTTGCTGCCCCAGGTCTGCCAGCACTGATAGGCGCGGCTGGCCGGGTTGATGATCGTGCCGTGTGCCTGTGCCGTGCCGGCAAAGGACAGCGTGCTGATCATCGTGGCGAGTACCACGGCGAGCACCCGGAGGGGATGACGGCGTACGGCTGAGGGGGATCGCACGGTATGCCTCCATTCGTCGGTGATCGGGCGTTGGGAGCGCTCCCACTCACAGTCGCATCAAACGGTCCAAATATCAACCGGCATCTATGTACGGCGCCGATCGGTACGACCTTATTGACCGCATGGACGATATTTCGTCGCATTTCGCGGGGATATGGTCGTGATCCGTTTCGAAGGATCTTGCGCGAGGTGCATATGTTCCACCTGTCCCGGCCCGTGGCGCTGACGGCCGCCGTATCGATGACCGCCGTTCTCGCCGGCCCGGGCGCCGCCTACGCCGCCGACACGGCCACGTCCCTGTCCGCGGCCGAGATGTCGGCCGCGCTCAAGACGGTGGCGACCGCGTCGACGGCGGCGACGTCCAAGGGCTGGAGGGCCACCATGGGCCTGTCCGGGTCGCTGTCGGCCACCGGCCTGTTCGTGGTCGACCCGGCCGCCGGTGTGGTGTTCGACCGGACCATCATCGGCCGGCAGATGACCGCTGACTACGCGGTGGCGGGCAAGGGCCTCTACGAATATCTGGCCGACCCGTCGGCGCGGTCGGCGCTCAAGATGATGCGCCTACCGGCGGTCAAGTTCGTGTTCACGGCGAACAAGGCACTCAAACTCGACGCGTACGTGAAGGACGCGGCTATCGCGCCGTCGACGGTGCTGACCGAGGACACCGCCCGCGCCGGAACGAAGACGGCCCACGACGACGGGACCGTCGACTACAAGTTCCGCGACGAGAGCGGCGCGGCCGTGACCATGCACGTCGACGCGGCCGGGGTGCTGGCGTCCGCGCGGGCGAACGACGACGGCGTGAACGTCGCGCTGACCTACACGTACGGCCCGCAGCGGGTGACGATCCCGGCGGCGCCGGCGACGGTCAGCGCCGCGGCGCTGACCCAGGGCATGGCCTATCTGACCATGCCGGCGACGGTCGCGGGGGTGGCCAAGCAGGCGACGGACGACGCCCGGCGGGCGTCCCGCGGCCACAAGGTCAAGGTGGCGACGCTGCGCCAGGTGGTGCGGCGCGACGTGACCGCGGCCAACGCGGAGCTGACGGTGACGATGGTCAAGACGAAGAACGTGACCAAGGGCGTACGCGTGTACGCGACGAACCCGTGGACGCGCAAGACCGTCGCGTACACCATCAAGGCCTCGGGGACGAAGGTCGTCCTCACCAAGAACGGCTGACCGGGACGGCGGGGAAGGTCACCCCGGTCAGATCCTCGGAGACTGCCCACAGTCGCTGCTGCAGGGCCACCTCGTACGACTGCGGGCTGGACGTGACCAGCCGGGGGTGGCCCTTGATCTCGAAGCGCCCGCCGGGGCCGTAGTACTGGCCGCCGAGGGCGGCCGGATCGGTGGCGGCGCGCAGTGTGGGCAGCGCGCCCATCGCCGGCGTCTGGGTGATGACCGGGGCCAGCCAGGTGAGGGGGAGCCGCAGAGCGGCCGGGGCGTTGCGGGCGAGCTCGGTGCTGGACAGGCCAGGGTGCGCGGCCAGCGCGACGGTGGTGCCGTGCGGGGCCAGGCGGCGCTGCAACTCGTACGTGAACAGCAGGTTGGCCAGCTTGGACTGGCCGTAGGCGCCGACCCGGCTGTACGACCGCTCCCACTGGAGGTCGTCGAAGTGGATGGCGGCCCGGATGCGGTGGCCGGTGCTGCTGACCGTCACCACCCGGGAGCCGGGCACCGGCAGCATCAGGTCGAGCAGCAGGCCGGTGAGCGCGAAGTGGCCGAGGTGGTTGGTGCCGAACTGCATCTCGAAGCCGTCCCGGGTGGTCTTCTTCAGGGTGTACATCACGCCGGCGTTGTTGATCAGAAGGTCGATCCGGCCGAGCCGGGACCGCAGGCCGGCCGCGGCTGTGCGGACGGAGTCGAGGGAGGTCAGGTCGAGCGCCTGCACGGTGACGTCGCCGGTCATGCCGGCCGCCGCCCGCTCGCCCTTCTCCACGTCGCGCACGGCCAGCACCACGGACGCGCCGCGCTCGGCGAGCGCCCGCGCGGTCTCGTACCCCAGCCCGGTGTTGGCTCCGGTCACCACGGCCACCCGGCCGTGCTGGCTGGGAATGTCGGTCGTCGTCCAGTTCATGTCGGGCTCCCCATCAATTAAGTACCGGAGGTATCTTGCCCGTACGACGTTAAAGTACCGAAGGTATGATGTCAACGTACCGGGGGTACTTAAGTTAGGCTGGTGATCGTGACTTTTCAGCGGGCGCGCACCGAGGAACAGCGGGAGATCCGGCGCCGGGCCATCCTCGACGTGGCGGCGGCGATGCTCGACGAGATGCCGGTGGCCGCGGTCACCCTGAACGAGCTCAGCCGCCGGGTCGGCCTGGCCAAGCCGAACGTGCTGCGCTATTTCGAGTCGCGCGAGGCGGTGCTGCTGGAAGTGCTCGACCACTTCCTTCGCGAGTGGCTGACCGAGCTGGCGGGCGACTTGGCCGAGGTCGGCGAGAGCGCGCCCATGGCCGAGCGGGCGACCGCGGTGGCCGAGGTTCTCAGTCGTTCGCTCGCCGGCCGGGTGGTGCTCTGCGACCTCTTCGGCGCGCAGGGCAGCGTCCTCGAGCACAACGTCTCCGTCGAGGTCGTGGCCCGCTACAAGCGCGCCTCGCTCGAGCGCCTGACGACCATGACCGCCCTGATTCAGAAGTGCCTGCCCGAGCTGGGGGAGAGCGCGACCCTGTTCAGCCTGCAGACCATGGTCCTGGCCGGCGCCCTGTCGGCGTACAGCGCGCCGCCGCCGAGCCTGCGGGCGGCCTACGAGGCCGAGCCCGAACTGGCCCGCTTCCACCTGGAGCTGCGGGACTCCCTGCGGCTGGCGCTGACCGCAACCCTCCTGGGGGTGCTGCCCCGCGCCTGACGCTGCCATCGATCGATGAATGACGATATGGTGCCGGCATGGTGGACCACGGATTGAGCCGTCGCCAAATGCTGGGCGGAGCGGTGGGCGCCGCGGCTGTCGCCGCGGTGGGGCTGCCGCCGGGCCCGGCGACCGCGGCCGGAAGGGACACACCCGAGGTCGCCCGCTGGCGCAAGCAGGCCGCGCGGGTGACGATCACGCGCGACGACTGGGGCATTGCCCACGTGGTCGGCCGCACCGACGCCGACGCGGTGTTCGGGATGATGTACGCGCAGGCCGAGGACGACTTCCCGCGCGTCGAACGCAACTATCTGGTGAGCCTCGGCCGGCTCGCCGAGGCCGAGGGCGAGACCGCGATCTGGCAGGACCTGCGCCAGCGGCTCTGGCTCGAGCCGGGAGAGCTGAAGCGCGACTACGCCCGCAGCCCGGCCTGGCTGCGCCGGCTCATGCAGGCCTGGGCCGACGGGCTCAACTTCTATCTCGCCACCCACCCCGAGGTGCGGCCCCGGGTGCTCACCCGCTTCGAGCCCTGGATGCCGCTGAGCTTCTCCGAGGGCAGCATCGGCGGCGACATCGAGCGGGTGTCGCTCAGCCAGCTCGAGGCCTTCTACACCCAGCGCGCCGTGGCCGAACCGGCCGTCGAGGACCGCGAGCCACGGGGCTCCAACGGCTTCGCCATCGCGCCGCACCGCACCCGCGACGGGCACGCGCTGCTGCTGATCAATCCGCACACCAGCTTCTTCTTCCGCTCCGAACAGCATGTGACCAGCGGCGAGGGGCTCGACGTCTACGGCGCCGCGACGTGGGGGCAGTTCTTCATCTACCAGGGCTTCAACGCCGACGCGGGCTGGATGCACACCTCCAGCGGCGTGGACAACGTTGACGAGTTCACCGAGACCGTCGATACGGCGAAACTGCGTTACCGGTACGGCCACCAGTGGCGCCCGATCACCACGAAGACCGTCACGCTGGCGTACCGAACGGCCGACGGCGGACGGGCCAAGCGGACCTTCACCACGTACGCCACCCACCACGGCCCGATCGTGCGCGAGGCGGACGGCAAGTGGATCGCCTTCGCGCTGATGAACCGGCCGGTGCCGGCCCTGCAGCAGAGCTTCCTGCGCACCAAGACACGCAATTATCAGGAGTTCATCCGGGTCGCCGGCCTCAAGGCGAACAGCTCGAACAACACGCTGTTCGCCGACTCCAGCGGCAACACCGCCTTCCTGGTGCCGCAGTTCATGCCGGTCCGCGACGACCGCTTCGACTTCCGGCGGCCGGTCGACGGCAGCGATCCGGCCACCGACTGGCGCGGCCTGCACAGCCTGGCCGGCCTGCCGCAGGCGGTGAACCCGCGGATCGGCTGGGCCTTCAACACCAACAACTGGCCGTGGACCGCGGCCGGCCCGGACAGCCCGGACGCCGGGGACTATCCGCGCTACTTCGACCAGGCCGGTGAGAACCCTCGCGGCCCTCAGGCCATCCGGGTGCTTTCGGCCCGGCGGGACTTCACCCTCCGTACGCTCCGGGACGCCGCCTTCGATCCGTACCTCACCGCCTTCGCCCGCCTCGTCCCGCGGGTCGTCGCGGCCTGGCAGAAGCTGCCGCCGGGCGACGCGCAACGGGCGCGGCTGGCCGGACCGGTCGACCTGCTGCGGCGGTGGGACTTCCGGTGGGGCTACCAGTCGACGGCGACCTCGCTGGCGGTGTTCTGGGGCGAAGCCGCCCGTGACGCCGGACTGCCGACCTGGGGCTCCGGGACCGAGCAGGTCACCGGCGCGCAGTGGCTGGCCGCGCTCGATCAGGCGGTGAACCGGCTCACCCAGGACTTCGGGAGCTGGCGGGTGCCGTGGGGCGAGATCAACCGCTTCCAGCGCAACGACGGCGCCATCACACAGACCTTCGACGACGCCAAGCCCAGCATTCCGGTGCCGTTCACGTCGGGCCAGTGGGGTTCGCTGGCCTCGTTCGGGGCGCGGCGCTATCCGGGCACCAAGCGCTATTACGGCACGAGCGGCAACAGCTTCGTGGCGGTCGTCGAGTTCGGGCCGACGCTGCGGGCCTGGGCGATCACGGCCGGCGGTGCCAGCGGCGACCCCGAGTCGCCGCACTTCAACGACCAGGCCGTCCGGTACGCGAACGGTGATCTGCGGCCGGTCTACTTCTACCCGCGCGACCTGGAGGGGCACATCGAGCGGCGGTACCGGCCCGGAGAGTTTCCTGTGTGACGCGGCCGTCGCGGCGGCCCGAGCGGGAAATCTCTCAGAGTTCTCCCAGAAGCTCTGACGAGCCGGTCAGCCTGGTCGGCCAGCATCGGCGGCATGAGCTTGATCGACGTAACAGGCCTGACCAAGCGGTACGGGCCCGACACCGTGGTGGACGACCTGTCGTTCACCGTCGAGGCCGGCCAGGTGACCGGCTTCCTCGGCCCGAACGGGGCCGGCAAGTCCACCACCCTGCGGATGATCGTCGGGCTGGCCGCGCCGGACCGGGGGTCGGTGACCATCGGCGGGCGCCGTTTCGCGGACCTTCCGGTGCCGCTGCTCGAGGTCGGCGCGCTGCTCGACGCCGGCGCCGTGCACGGTGGCCGCACGGCGTACGACCACCTGCTCGCGCTGGCCGTGAGCAACGGGCTGCCCCGGCGCCGGGTGGGCGAGGTGCTGGCCCGCACCGGGCTCGAGAGCGTGGCCGGCAAGCGCGCGGGCGGCTTCTCGCTGGGCATGCGGCAACGGCTCGGCATCGCGGCGGCGTTGCTCGGCGACCCGAAGGTGCTGATCTTCGACGAGCCCGTGAACGGCCTCGACCCCGAGGGCATCCGCTGGGCGCGCGACCTGATGCGGTCGCTCGCGGCCGAGGGCCGGGCCGTGCTGGTCTCCAGCCATCTGATGAGCGAGATGGCGCAGACCGCCGATCGCCTGATCGTCATCGGCCGGGGGAAGCTCGTGGCCGACGCCGCCGTCAGCGAGCTGACCGGCGCGAGCGGTGAGGGCACCGTGCTGGTGCGCGTGGCCGACCCGGGCGCCTTCGCGCGGCGCCTGTCGGCCGCCGGGGCCGGCGTCCAGGAGGGCCTCGAGGCGTCGCTGGTGGTGTCCGGGATGAGCGCCGGCGACATCGGCCGGCTGGCCGCGTTCCACGGGGTCGCGCTGAGCGAGCTCACCCCGCGGCGGGCCTCGCTCGAGGACGTCTTCATGGAGCTCACCCGCGACAGCGTCGACTATCAGGGGGTGGCGGCGTGAACGCATTGCGTGCCGAGTGGATCAAGCTGCGCAGTCTGCGTTCCACCTGGTACACGCTGGCCTGCCTGTTCGTCGTCGGGGTGGGCATCACCGCTCTGGCCGCCAACGGCGCCGGCCGGACCTGGGAGACCGCCACCGAGGCGGACCGGCTGGCCTGGGACCCGACCGAGCACAGCCTCACCACGTACATCGTCGCTCAGCTCATCATCGGGGTGCTGGGCATCCTTGTAGTCACCTCGGAGTTCGCGACCGGCCTGATGCGCACGACGCTGACGGCGGCGCCCCGGCGCGGACGGGTGCTGGCGGCCAAGGTGGCACTGGCCGCGGTCGTCGCCGTGGTGGCGGGCGAGGCGCTGATGTTCGCCGCCTTTCTGGTCGGGCAGCCGCTGCTGGCCCGGCAGGGGGTGCCGAGCGCGGAGCTCGGCGACAGCGGGGTGCTCTCCGCGGTGTTCGCCGGTGGCCTCTATCTGGCCGCGATCGCGTTGCTGGCCGTCGGGCTCGGCACGATAATGCGGGCCACGGCCGGTGCCCTGGCCACCCTGGTCGGCATCATCCTGCTGGTCCCCGCCCTGGCCGGCCTTTTCCCGTCGTGGATGCAGGATCTCTTCGACTTCTGGCCGACCATCGGCGGCGCGGCCGCCCTCAGCACGGTCGCCGACCCGGACTATCCGCACCCGTGGCTGAACCTGGGCGGCATGTGCCTCGGTGTCGCGGCGGTGCTGGCCGTCGCGTTCGTGGTCTTCCGGCGGCGCGATGTCTGATGGCCGTCGCCGGGCGTTCGTAGGCTGGCCGTCATGACGGAACGTCTGCTGGTGGTGGACGACGAGGCCACCGTGCGGGAACTGCTCTCGGCGACGCTGCGGTTCGCCGGCTTCCGGGTCACCTCGGCGGGAACGGCGGCCGAGGCGATGACCTCGGCCGCCGGCGAGCCGCCCGATCTCGTACTGCTCGACGTCGGCCTGCCCGACATGGACGGCTTCGAGGTGGTACGGCGTCTGCGCGAGCAACGCACGCGGGGGCGCGCCGGCCCGGTGCCGGTGCTCTTCCTGACCGCCCGCGACGGGCAGGCCGACAAGGTGACCGGCCTGTCGCTCGGCGCCGACGACTACGTGACCAAACCGTTCGACCTCGAGGAGCTGATCGCCCGGATCCGGGCCATCCTGCGCCGCACCTCCGGTCACCACGCCGGCCTGCTGACGGTCGGCCCGCTGGCTCTCGACGCGGAGGGCCACCAGGTGACCCGGGACGGCCGCCCGGTGCGCGTCTCGCCCACCGAGTTCCGGCTGCTGCGCTATCTCATGGAGAACGCCGGCCGGGTGGTGACCAAGGCGCAGATCCTGGAACGGGTGTGGCACTTCGACTTCGGCGGGGACGCCAGCATCGTGGACACCTACATCTCGTATCTGCGGCGCAAGGTCGACACGGCCGAACCCCGGCTCATCCAGACCGTCCACGGCGTCGGCTACGTCATGCGCGGGCCGCGCCGATGAGCTTGCGCGTGCGGCTGCTGCTGATCACCACTGTTCTGCTGCTGACCGGGCTGGGCCTGGTCGGCACGGTCGTCTCCGACCGCCTCGAGCACTACCAGCTGGACCGCCTCGACACCCAGCTGGCCTCCCTCACCACGCTGATCTCGAGGGTGCCGGCCGACCGGCCGCAGTCGGCCGGCGCCGCCGCCGCGACCGGGGTCCTCGACCCCGCCCTCGACCTGATCGGCGCGCCCTACCTGGTCTATCTGGACGCGGACGGCGGCGTGGCCGAGGGGATTCTCTCCTCCCGGCAGGACCGGGCCGGGCTGCCGCCGGTGGCCGAGCTCCGCGCCATCCCGGCCGACGGCTCCGGGGTCTTCCTCCGCGCGGCCGACGACTCGGGACGCTGGCGGGCGGCCGCCGCCCGGACCACCTCGGGCGCGACCGTGGTCGCGGCGACGCCGATGGCACAGGCCGACGCCACCGTCGCCCAGCTGCGGACGACCAGCCTCGCCAGCGGGGGCGTGCTGCTCGTCCTGCTGACCGGGCTGGGCTGGTTCGCCCTGGGCCGGGGGTTACGGCCCCTGCGCACGATCGAGCGGACGGCGGCCGCGATCGCCGCGGGCGACCTGTCCTCACGGGTGCCGGCCATCGCGCCGCCGGCCACCGAGGTCGGGCACCTCGCGGGCTCGCTGAACACGATGCTGGGCCAGCTCGAGAAGGCGTTCGCCGGCCGGGCCGCCTCCGAGGCGCGGATGCGGACCTTCGTGTCGGACGTCAGCCACGAGCTGCGGACACCGCTGTTCGTCATCAAGGGCTCGGCCGACCTGCACCGGATGGGCGCCGTGACCACGCCGGCCGACGTCGACGAGGCGATGCGGCGCATCGGCCGCGAGGCGGACCGGCTCACCGCGCTCACCGAGGACCTGCTTCTGCTGGCACGGCTCGACGACGCCCCCGAGGGCCGGCTCGACCGGGGACCGATGGACCTGCGCACGCTGGCCACCGACGCCCGGCACGACGTGCGGGCCCTCGATCCGTCCCGGCCGGTCGAGGTGACCGGGCCGGGCGGCGACGGCGCGCCCGGGCCGGCGCCGGTCGACGCGGACGAGGCCCGGCTCCGGCAGGTGGTCGCCAACCTCGTCGGCAACGCGATCGCGCACACCCCGCCCGGCACGGCCGTCCGGATCGGCGTCGGCACGGTCGGCGGGCAGGCGGTGCTGGAGGTGGCGGACAGCGGGCCCGGGATGACGGCCGATCAGGCCGGCCGGGTCTTCGACCGCTTCTACCGTACGGACCGGTCACGCACCCGGACCGGCGGCGCCAGCGCCGGTCTCGGCCTGGCCATCGCCCGCTCGCTGGCCCGCGCCCACGGCGGCGACATCGAGCTGACGACCGCCGTCGGCGCGGGCGCCCGCTTCCGCCTAGTGCTTCCGGTGAGCATTTAACTGGGCCTTATCCACGCTCGGTCACCGTGTCCCCGTGGAACTCGTGAAAGACGTACTCGTCGCGCCCGACCTCGCCGTGCCGGTCCGCCGGCCGTGGCGTTCGGCCCTGCTGGCCGGGCTCGCCGTCTGGTCGGCCTCGGCCGTCGTCCATCTCGTGGTGGGCGCGCTCGCCTGGCTGGCCTACGAGGGTGACGGCCCCGCTCCCGATCCGTGGTCGATCGTCATGGCCTGGAACGGATGGGACGCCGGGCACTACGTGCGGATCGCCGAGGGCGGCTATCACCTGGGCCCGGGCTTCCCGGCCTTCTTCCCGCTGTACCCGATGCTGATCAACCTGTTCGGCGGCGGCCCGGCCGCCGCCCTCTTCGTGGCCAACGCGGCCGCGTTCGGCGCCCTCGTCCTGCTCTACCGGCTGGCCGACTACGAGTTCGGGCCGCGGGTGGCGCGGCGGGCCGCGTGGTATCTCGCTGTCTTCCCGATGGGGTTCTTCCTGTTCATCGGCTACAACGAGTCGCTGTTCCTGCTGCTGGTGGTCGGGGCGCTCTACGCCGCGCGGCGCGGGCACTGGTGGCTGGCCGGGACGCTCGGCGCCTTCTCGTCGGCCACCCGGCTGTTCGGTGTGCTGCTGATCGCCCCGCTGGCCGTCGAATATCTGCGCCAGACGAAGTGGCGGATCCGCACCGACGTGCTCGGGTTGGCCCTCGTGCCGTTGGGAGTGGTCGGCTACAGCGTCTACTGCTGGATCGAGCTGGGCAGCCCGGTCCAGTTCAGCATCGCCCAGGACGAGTGGGGCCGAAGGTACACATTCCCGGGGGAGGCGTGGCTCATCTCGGTCCGGCAGATCGCCGAGCCGCTGGACAAGGCCACCATCAGCGCCGTTCTGGACGCCGGCACGGTCCTGGTCGCCGTGGCGCTGCTGATCCTGTGCCTGAAAGGCCCGTACAGGTTCCGCCGTGACCAGCTCTACCTGGTCGTGCAGGGCGGGATCACCCTCGTCATGCTGATGTCGACCGAGGTCGGCGGCCGCTCGATGCAGTCGGCGGCGCGGTACGCCATGGAGGCCGTGGCGATCTTCCTGGTGCTGGCCCGGATGGGCGCCCACCCGGTGGTCGACCGCACGGTTCTGGTGGTCGGCGCGGCCCTGCACGCGGTCTTCCTGGTGATCTTCATGGCCGGGACGTTCCTGGTGGCGTGACCTTATCGGGACCTTATACGGATCATGGCAGCATGGCCGCCGTGCGAGTTCTGGTGGCGGATGACGAGCGGTTGCTGGCCGAGACGATCGCCGTGGGCCTGCGGCGCGCGGCCATGGCGGTCGACATCGCCTACGACGGCGCGGAGGCGATCGAGAAGATCGGGATCAACCGGTACGACGTCGCGGTGCTCGACCGGGACATGCCGGAGGCGACCGGCGACGACGTCTGCCGCTGGATCGCCGAGCGGCGGCTGACCACCCGGGTGCTGCTGCTCACCGCCGCCTGCGGCATCTACGACCGGGTCGAGGGCCTCGGGCTGGGCGCCGACGACTATCTGACGAAGCCGTTCGCCTTCGCCGAGCTCGTCGCGCGGGTGCAGGCGCTGGCCCGCCGCACGGCTCCGGCCCTGCCGCCGGTCCTCGAGCGCGACGGCGTCGAGCTCGACGTGGCGACCCGCACCGCGAGCCGCGACGGGCGGCCGCTCGCGCTGACCCACAAGGAGTTCGGCGTTCTGCACACGCTGATGCGGGCGCAGGGGCAGGCCGTCACCACCGAGGACCTGCTGGAGCAGGTGTGGGACGAGCACGCCGACCCGTTCAGCAACGTCGTCCGGGTGACCGTCTCCACCCTGCGCCGCAAGCTCGGCGAGCCACAGGTCGTGCAGACGGTGCCGCGGGCCGGCTACCGCGTCGGACTGCGCTGATGGGGCTGCGCGCGCGGCTGGCGGTCGCGGTGTTCGCCACTGTCACCTTCGTCTTCGTCGCCTTGTTCGTCTATACGCAGCTGCCGTGGAGTCCGCCGTACTATTCGCCCTGTTTCGAAGGCGACGTCGACGGCATGGCGTGCCGGATCACCCGCAAGATCCCGATCGACAACCTGCCGCAGTACGGGATCGTGCTGGCGGCGACGCTGCTGATCGTGCCGCTGCTGGTGTGGTGGGTCCTCACGCCCGTACGCCGGATGCTGCCGGTCATCGCCCAGGTCGGCCCGCAGAACCTCGGACACCGGATCCGGCCCGGCCGGGGCCGCGACGAGATCAAGCGGCTGGGCCGGGCGCTCGACGCGATGATGGACGGCATCGCCGCCGGCTACGAGGGCCAGCGCAGTTTCGCCGCGAACGCCTCGCACGAGTTGCGCACCCCGCTCGCCCTGCAGCGCGCGCTGATCGAGGTCGGCCTGGCCGAGCCGCTGACCTCCGGGCAGTCGGCCCTGCTGGCCACCCAGCTGCTGGAGACCAACGCCCGCAACGAGCGCCTGATCGAGGGCCTGCTGGTGCTCAGCCAGGCCGATCAGGGCCTGCGGACGCGGACACCGCAGAGCCTCGACGGCATCGCCGCCGGTGTCGTCGAGGCGCACACCCGGGCTGCCGAGGACGCCGACGTCAAGATCAAGATCGAGACGAGCCCGTACGAGGTCGAGGGCGATGCCGTGCTTCTGGAGCGGCTCCTCCGCAACCTCGTCCACAACGCGATCAAGTACAACCGGCCCGGCGGCACTGTCACGGTGACCGTCGGCGCCGGCCTGATCGTGGAGAACACCGGCCCGGTGGTGCCGGTCGAGGAGGTGGCCCGGCTGTTCGAGCCGTTCACCCGGCTCGCCACCGGGCGGATCGACCACAGCGGCGGCAGCGGGCTCGGCCTGGCCATCGCCCGGTCGATCGTGCGGGCCCACGACGGGACGATCACCGCGACGGCGCCGGCCGACGGCGGCCTGCGCGTCGCCGTCAGCCTGCCGTGACCGGCTCGGTGGTGATGGCGCCCAGGGGGCCCGGGCGGCCGTACAGGAAGCCCTGGCCGACCTGGCATCCCAGCTCGGCCAGCATCGCGGCCTGAGCCGGGTCCTCGATGCCCTCGGCCACGGCGGTCAGGCCGAGCGCGCCGAACAGCTGCCACAGGGTGCCGAGGATGTGCACGGCGGCCGGATCGCGGGCGATGTCCTGGACGTACGTCCGATCGATCTTGACGATGTCGGCCGGGAACCGGTGCAGATAGCGCAGTGAGGCGTATCCGGTGCCGAAGTCGTCGATCGCGATCCGGATGCCGAACTCGCGCAGCCGGCGCAGCGTGCCGATCACCTCGGACTCGTCGGCCAGCGCGTTCTCGGTCACCTCGAGCACCAGCTGCCCCGGCCGCAGCCCGGCTTCGGACAGCGTCGCGATGACCTTCGACGGGAACGAGGCGTCGAGCATCTGCGAGGGTGACACGTTCACCGACAGGTAGGCCGTGCGCGAGCCGGGCCACGAGGCGAACTCCGCGCACGCCCGGCGCAGCACCTGCAGGCCGAGCTCACCGATCAGGCCGGCCCGCTCGGCGACCGGGACGAACACGTCCGGCGTCACCGGGCCGAGCCGCGGGTGCCGCCAGCGGGCCAGCGCCTCGACACCGGCCACGCGGCGGCCGTCGAGCGCGACGATCGGCTGGAAGGCGACGTGCAGCTCGCGGTCGGCCAGGGCCTGCCGGAGGTCGGACCGCCACATGACCTCCTGGTCGAAGCCCTGCCGCATCGAGGGCTCGAACATCGCGTACGCGTTCTTGCCCTGCGCCTTGGCCGCGTACATGGCCAGGTCGACGTTCTTGCGCAGGTCCTCCGACCCGGCCGTGCCGTCGGAGAGCGCGAGGCCGACGCTCGCGCCCAGCCGGACCGTGCGGGCGCCGACCTCGACCGGCTCGTGCAGCAGACCGAGCAGCCACTCGGCCTGAGCGGGCAGGTCGTGGACGCGGGCGGTGAGCACGGCGAACTCGTCGCCGCCGAACCGGGCGATGGTGTCCGGCCCGGCGAAGCAGGCCCGCAGGCGCTCGCCGACCGCACGCAGTACGACGTCGCCGGCGTCGTGCCCGAGCGAGTCGTTGATCATCTTGAAGTCGTCGAGGTCGAGATAGACGATCGCGACCGGCTGCCCGGCGGCCAGCGCGCCCTCGAGCTTCTCCAGGAACAGCGCGCGGTTGCCGAGCCCGGTCAGCGGATCGTGGTAGGCCTGGTGCCGCAGCCGGCGGGTCAGCGTCGAGTTGTGCAGGAGCGTGGACAGCTGCCGCAGCAGGACCAGCAGGAGCCCGATCATCAGCGGCACCGCCTCGGCCGCGTCGACCCGGACACCGGCCAGCGTCTGACCGGCGACCACGAGCGCGGCCAGTCCGAACGGGACGTACGGCAGGGCGGTCTGCCAGCGGGCCGGCACTCCGGTGTGGTCGAACTTCATCGGCCACCTCGTCGCCAGCCGGCCGGCCGCCGCGCACGCGGCGAACGCGACGAACCAGCCGGCGTCCGAGTCCTGCCCGGTGGCGTAGGTGCCGGCCGAGGTGTCCAGGGCGAACAGCACGTCGCTGACGGTCATCCCGGCCAGGCCCAGGAGCAGCAGCAGGCCGACGCCGCGACTGTCGCGGCGGGTGCGGGCGGCCAGCAGCACGGCCACGGTCGCCAGCACGATGTCGCAGACCGGGTAGGCGATCGACACGGCGAACGCGAGCACCGAGTCGGCGCCGGTCTCCCAGACCTCGCGGACCGTCAGGGACCAGCCGATGACGAACAGGGCGCAGCCGACGATGAGGCCGTCGAGCAGCACGGTCACGCGGGATCCGATCGACGTCCAGCCGGCGATCAGCCACAGCCCGGCCGTGGCGAGCAAGGGAAACAGCAGATAGCCGATGTCGGCCAGGGAGGGGAACAGCACCTCGGCGTGCACGACGAGCTCGTTCCACGACCAGTAGAAGTTGCCCAGACCCCAGCTCAGGCTCCCGGCGGCGAGCAGGCGCCAGCCGAGACGGGCGCTTCCCTCCACCCGGCGGGAGGCGGTGACACAGGGGATGGCGCCCAGACAGGCCAGAAGGCTACTGCCCAATTGCGTGTACGGCGCGACAGCCGTCCCCGACAGCAGGAAGATCGGCACCCCGGCCGCGAGGCACACTGCGACCAGCACGGCCACGTGTCGCTGCTGACTCGTCACCACAGACCGACAGGCCGTACGAACGAATTCACGCGGCGCAGTCTCACACGCACGAGTAGTCGCGTTCAAGGCGTGGCGGGGTTCAACCTTTGACGGCGCCGGTGAGGCCGCCGACGATGCGGCGCTCGAAGAGGCTGAAGAAGAGCAGGGCCGGGATCATCGACAGCGACGTGAAGGCGAGAACCTTCGCGGTGTCGACCGAATACTGCGAGGAGAACGCCTGCACGCCCAGCGGCAGGGTGAAGCTGTCCTGGTCGTTGAGGATGAACAGCGGCAGCAGATAGCTGTTCCAGCTGCCGATGAAGGCCAGGATCCCGGTGGTGATCAGGCCGGGCACCGAGAGCGGGAGGACCATCCGCCAGAAGAAGCCGAGCCGTCCGCAGCGGTCGATGGCGGCCGCCTCCTCGATCTCCTTGGGGATGGCCCGCAGGAACGGGACCAGGATGATGATGGTGGTGGGCAGGCCGAAGGCGATCTGCGGGAGGATGACGCCGGGCAGGGTGTTCACCAGGCCGAGGTTCTTCACCAGGATGTAGAGCGGCGTGATGGCCACGGTCACCGGGAACATCAGGCCGGCCGCGAACAGGGCGTACATCGCGCCCCGGCCGCGGAACCGGTATCGGGCCAGCACGTAGCTCGCCATCACGCCCAGCGTCACCACGCCGGCCGTGGTGGCCGTGGCCGCGATCGTCGAGTTGCCGACCTGGCGCCAGAAGGTGTCGCTGGTCAGCACGCCGGTGTAGTTGCCGAACTGCCACGGGTCGGGCAGGCCCGCCGGGTCGGTCGTGATCTGTGAGTTGGTGCGGAAGCCGCCGAGGATGATGTAGACGACCGGGCCGAGCATGAGACCGACCAGCGCGAGCGCGGCGGCGTAGACGGCCGGGTTGCGGGTGCTCATGGCTACCGCCCTTCGGTGAGCGCGCCCTCGGTGTCCCGGCGCAGAACGAAACGCTGGTAGACGAGCGCGATGAGCATGGAGATGACGAAGATGACGACGGCCACGGCGTTGCCGTAGCCGTAGTTGGCCGCGTTGCGGCCCTCGACGACCATGTAGGTCGCCATGGTCGACGTGCCGGCGGTCGAGGCGACGTACTGGCCCCAGATGATGTAGACCAGGTCGAACAGTTGCAGGGCGCCGATGATCGACAGGAAGGCCCAGATCCTGATGGTCGGGCCGAGCAGCGGCAGGGTGATGTGCCGCTGGACCTGCCAGTAGGTGGCGCCGTCGACGGCGGCGGCCTCGGCCAGCTCCTCGGGGATGTTCTGCATGCCGGCCAGGAACAGGATCACCGCGAACCCGACGTACTTCCAGGTCAGGATCAGCATCAGCGTCCAGATGGCCAGGCCGGGGTTCGCCAGCCAGTCGGCGGCCAGGCCGCCCAGGCCCACCGATCGCAGCACGTCGTTCACCGCGCCGTTGGTCTGCAACAGCAGGGCCCAGGCGGTGCCGACGATGACCTCGGCGATGACGTACGGGACGAAGATGAGCACCCGGACCGCCGACTGGCCCCGCATCCGCTGGTTGAGCAGCAGGGCGAGGCCGAGGGCGATCGGGCCCTGGAGGACCAGTGACAGCACGACGATCTGGCCGTTGTGCCACAGCGCCTCGTGGAACGCCTTGTCCTGAAGGATGGTGACGTAGTTGTCGAGGCCGACGAAGTCGGTCGGCGGCCCGAAGCCCTTCCACCGGTAGAAGCCGTAGTACGCGGCCATCAGGACCGGGAAGATGACGAAGCCGGTGAACATCAGGATGGCCGGGCCGGACAGGGCCACGATCTCCAGCCGCTGGGCCCAGCCGATGCCGCGCCGGCGGGGCCGGACCGGCGGCGGCGCCTGCACGCCACCGCCGGTCCGGGCCTCGGTGACCGTCACGCCGCTCAGCCCTTCTTGGCCGCGTCGTTGACGGCCTGGATGATTCCGGCGACGTCGCCCTTGCCGGCGAGCAGGTTGACCACGCCGACGTTCAGGGCGTTGCCGACGTTCTGGCCGTACACGGTGTCGAGCCACTGCGAGACGTACGGCGCCTTGTTGTAGGCGTCGAGGACGGCCTTGAGGTAGTCCTCGGTGACGGCGCCCTGAGCCTGCTTGTTCATGGGCAGCGAGTTGAAGGCCTTGTAGTAGCCCTCCTGCACGTCCTTGGTGAGGATGTAGTTGAGGAAGTCGGCGCACTCCTTCGGCGCCTGGGCCGAGCAGGAATAGCCGTCGGCGCCGCCCATGATCGCGCCCGGGTCGCCCTGGCCGCCGGAAACCGCCGGGAACGGGAAGAACCCCAGATCGGGCAGGGGCTTGGTGTCCTTGGTGAGCGAGGCGATCACACCGGGATCCCAGGCGCCCATCAGCTCCATGCCGGCCTTGTGGTTGGCCACCAGCCCGGCCGAGCTGCCCGCGCCCTGCTGGGCCGAGGTGGTGAGGAAGCCGTCGTTGAACGGCTTGGTGTCGGCGAAGGTCTTGAGGTCCTGACCGGCCTTGGTCCAGCACGGGTCGCCGAAGTTCTTGTCCTTGGCCGCGGCGTCGAGCGAGGCCTGTGAGCAGGCGCGCAGCGCAAAGAAGTAGTACCAGTGCGCGGCCGGCCAGGCGTCCTTGCCGCCGAGGGCGATCGGCGTGCCGTTGGCCTTGAGCTTGGCCGCCGCCGCGTCGAGCTCCTCCAGCGTGGCCGGCGGCGACGCGATGCCGGACTTGGCGAACAGGTCCTTGCTGTACCAGAAACCGCCGGGAAGGATCGAGACCGGCACGGCGTACGCCTTGCCGTCGACCTGCCCGGTCTTGAGCGCGGCGTCGCCGACGGCCTGCTTCGTCTCGGCCGTGATGTCGCCGGTGATGTCCTTGAGCTGGCCCGCCTCGACCATCGCGGCCATCTTCCCGCCGCCGCGCTGGAGGAAGATGTCGGGCGCCGAGCCGGAGTTGAGCGAGGTCTGGAGCTTGCCGTCCAGGTCCTCGTTCTGGATCGACTGAATCTTGATCTTGACATTCGGGTGGGCGTTCTGGAAATCGGCCACCGTCTTGTCCCAGAAGGCCTTGCCGGGCCCGGTCGTGGCGTTGTGCCAGAACTGCATCGTGACGTCGCCGCCCGAGTCCGGGTTGTCGTCGTCACCTCCACAAGCGACCAGGCCGGCGGCGCTCAGCGCCAGCACGACGGCCACAGTGAGAATCCTCTTAGCTGCCAAGGCGATCACCTTTCATGTGTCAGCTCAGCGCGAACCGCTGGTTGGCCTGGCCGTTGCAGTCGTAGAGCTGGATCTGCTGGCCGTTTCCGGTGCCCCAGACGTCCAGGCACCGCCCGGACTGGACGCCGGTGATGGTGCCGTTGGAGTTGACGTTCCACTGCTGGTTGGCCTGGCCGTTGCAGCTGTAGATCTGCACGGCCGAGCCGTTGCCCGAGCCGGCCGCGTCCAGGCACCTCGAGCCGTACACGGTCAGTTGCTTGCTCGACGTGAGGGTCCAGGTCTGGTTGGCCTGGCCGTTGCAGTCGTAGAGCTGCACCCTCGTGCCGTTGGTCTGTGCGGCGCCGGGCACGTCGACGCACCGGCCCGACTGCGCGCCGACGATCCGGTTGGAGCCGGTCGGCGGGGGTGTTGTGGTGGGCGGCGTCGTGGTGGGCGGGGTGGTCGGGCCGACGGAGTTGAGGGCATTCAGGACGGAGGTGTACGCCGCCTTCTTGTTGCCGGAGTTGTCGAACAGCAGCGGGCTTTCACCGGAACGCCAGGAGTCGCTGTCGCGGACGCCCCAGACGGTGATGCCGATGCAGCGCGGAACGTTGAGGCAGGCCTGGGTGAGCCCGGCGTACTGGGAGGTCGAGGCGTTGGTGACGTCGACCTCGGTCAGGGCCACGTCGACGCCCAGCGCCGCGAAGCTCGACAGCGTGGTCTGGAAGTTGCCGGGCAGCGAGCTGCCGCCGGTGAAGTGGGTCTGCAGGCCCACGCAGTCGATCGGCACACCGCGGGCCTTGAAGTCCCGGATCATGTTGTAGACGCCCTGCGTCTTGCCGTACGACCAGTTCTCGATGTTGTAGTCGTTGTAGCAGAGCTTGACCGACGGGTCGGCGGCGCGCGCGGTGCGGAACGCCACCTCGATCCAGTCGTTGCCGGTGCCCTGGAGGTTGGACGACCGCCGGCTGCCGTCCTCGTTGAACGCCTCGTTGACGACGTCCCAGGCGGCGAGCTTGCCCTTGTAGTGGCCCATCACGCCGTTGATGTGGTCGATCATCGCCTGGCGCAGGCTGCTGCCGCTGAGGCTCTGCATCCAGCCGGGCTGCTGGGCGTGCCAGGCGAGGGTGTGGCCGCGGACCTTCAGGCCGCGCTGGGTGGCCCAGTTGTAGATCTGGTCGCCGGAGCTGAAGGTGAACTGGCCCCGCTGCGGCTGGGTCGCGTCCGGCTTCATCTCGTTCTCGGCCGTGATCATGTTGAACTCACGACCGGCGATGGTGGTGTACGTCGAGTTGCTGAGCCGGCTGGCGGCGATGGCCGTGCCGAAATATCGGCCCGACTGCGCGGCCGCGGCGCCGAGGGTGCTTTCCGCCGCGTCGGCGGTCGGCATCACCATCATCACGCCCGCGGCGGCGACGGTGGCGGCGGCGGCACTGATCAGCAGCCGGATCCGGGGGGATCTGGGGGGACGGGTGGTCACGGAAGCTCCCTTCTCGAGGGTCGCGTCGCGCCGGTCGATCACCGCGCGCGGGGAAGCACGGGGGAGCCGGTGTATCGGGAACGACGAACCTCAATGTCGGGTCATGCTGACACGGGAAACGACGGGGAAACAATACTTTCCGGAAACATTCCGGAAGTCTTGGACCGGTATTGAAACGTTCTTACCAGCGGTTATGCAAGCGTTGGCGGTGCTTAAATGGCTGGTAGAGCTACAAATGCGCGATGACCTGAAGATCGACTTTCCGAAACTTCCGGGAGCTGCGACCATCCAGCGGGAGATCGCATAACAACTTTTCGTTCGGTTTCTTTCCACTGGGGAGCGGCATAGGGTGGCGTCGCTATGGACCTGACGAGTGCGAATGTGGCCGAGCTCGTCACCGCCGCCCGCAACGGTGACGGCCGGGCCCTGCAGCGGCTGATCGCCGACCATCTTCCGCTGGTCTACAACCTCGTCAGCGCGGCGATGGACGAC
Source organism: Actinoplanes sp. NPDC000266 (assembly GCF_042899005.1). NCBI lineage: Bacteria > Bacillati > Actinomycetota > Actinomycetes > Micromonosporales > Micromonosporaceae > Actinoplanes > Actinoplanes sp. NPDC000266. The sequence continues at coordinate 1,032,331 of NZ_JBIAZI010000002.1, read as the reverse complement.
CCGGCGGACGTCGACGACGTCGTGCAGGACACGATGCTGCGGGCCGTGCGCGAGCTGCCGGGATTGCGTGCCCCGGGCAGCTTCCGGGCCTGGCTGGCCGTGATCGCGGTCCGTCAGGTCGGCACCCACCGGCAGCAGCGCCGGGCCGCCGGCCGCCGGCTCCGGCCGCTGGAGGAGGCCGCCGGCCGGGCCGACCCGCGGGCCGAGATCGAGGACGTGACCGCCCTGCGCGGCGAGCTCAGCGACCAGCGCCGCCAGGTGGCCGAGGCGACGCGATGGCTCGACCCCGACGACCGCCGGCTGCTGTCGTTGTGGTGGCAGGAGGTCGCCGGCCGGTTGTCCCGGGCCGAGCTCGCGGTGGCGGCCGGCGTCAGCGTCGCGCACGCGGGCGTCCGCGTCCAGCGCGCGCGGGAGCAGCTCGACCTCGCCCGGGCCGTGGTCGCGGCGCTCGCGGCCCGGCCGGTCTGCGCGCGGCTGGCCGCGGAGACGGCCGACTGGGACGGGCGGCCGAGCCCTCTCTGGCGCAAGCGCGCCGCCCGGCATGTCCGCGGCTGCCCCGCCTGCACGGCGGCCGGGGACGGGCAACTGCCCGCCGACAAGCTGCTGGCGACCCTGCCCACTCTCGCGGTGCCGGCCGGCCTCGCCCACACCGTCGTCGGCTCGATCGCCGCCGCCCCTGTCGCGGCCACCGGCGCCGCGGCGGTTGCGGGCGGCGGGGCTGCGGCGATCGCGGGCGGCGGTGCCGCGGCGGTCGGGGGCAAAGTGATCGCCGGGATCGTCGCCGGTGTCGCCGCCGTGGCCGTCACCGTTCCGCTGGTCGTGTCCGAGTCGCGGGATTCCGGCCCGATCGCGGCGCCCGCCCCGGCCACCTCGGCGGCGCTCTTCAGCACCCCGGCGCCCGCGCCGCGATCCACCAGCCCGCGCCCGTCGGTGGCGCCGGCGGCCGCCGTGCCCCTCGGCGCGCTGTCGCTCGAATGGTCCGGCGGCGGCTATCTCAGCCGCGGCGACAACACCGACGCCATCGTCGTGGCCACAGTGGACGACGCCGAGAGCCGCCGCCGCGCGACCTTCACCGCCGTCAACGGCCTGGCCGACCCCAAGTGCCTCTCGTTCCGCACCGGCGACGGCCGCTATCTGCGGCACTACGAGCTCCGCGGATACGTCGCCCCGTTCGACTACAGCCAGATCTTCCGCGAGGACGCCACCTACTGCCCCCTCCCGGGTCCGGTGGAGGGCTCGGTGGTGCTCCAGTCGTTCAACTATCGCGATTTCCGCCTGCGGTGGACGGGCTCCGTATTCGGGATCGGCTATCTCAAGAACACAGCCGATTTCCGCACGGCGAGCTCGTTCCGGGTGCGTCCCGCCCTGGCCACCGGGTGACGGCGGCCAGGGCGGGTGCGGTCAGCGCTGGCGGGTCAGCAGGCCCGGCCGGTAGGGCAGCAGGCCGTAGTCGCCGCCCGAGCTGGGGGAGCGGCCCTGGTAGAGCAGTTGGAGGTTGCACGGGTCGACGGTCATCGTCTGGTCGGCGCTGACCCGCACCAGCTCGCCGTGGCTGATGTCGTTGGTCCAGGTGGCGCCGCTGTTGGCCTTGCCCGCGAACGGGTTGCCCTCGGTGGCGGCGTTCGGGGTCCACGAGCCGCTCAGGCTGGTGGCCGTGAACGACCGGAAGTAGCGGCCGTTGGCGCCGATCGCCTCGACGATCATGAGGTACTGGTTCTGGCCCTGCACCTTGTAGACCTGCGGCGCCTCGAACAGGTTGTTCGTCGAGTCGCTCATGATGGTCGTGTACGAGGAGCCGAAGTTGCCGGGGAAGTTCCCGATCGGCATGGACGCGCGGTAGATCTTGCCGTTGTCCCCGGCGAAGAACAGGTACATGTTCGTGCCGTCACCGATCAGGGTCTGGTCGATCGGCCCGGTGCCCGAGCCGGTGATGCTGCCGGTGAACAGGGGCTGCGGCGCCGACCACCCGTTGGGGTTGGTCGGGTCGCTGGAGGTCCGGTAGATGAACGGCCACGAGCCCCACTGATAGGCGAGCACCCAGATGTTCTTGGGGGCGAAGTAGAACAGGGTCGGCGCGACGGTGGCCGACGACATGGCGTTCTGGGAGGCCGAGCCCATGTCGGACCAGTTCGTGAACAGCCCGAAGTTCATCGAACCCCACGTGGTGCCGTTGTCGTGCGTGGTGGCGTACACCAGCTGCCGTCCGTTGTAGGGGACGGTCGTGAAGTCCTTGAGCGAGACCCATCCGGACCGCGGCTGCGCCAGCGCCCCGGTCGAACTCCAGCGGTAGGAGGAGGGCAGCGTGCACGACCCGGACGGCGGTGGTGTGGTCGGGGTCGAGCCGCCGACGCGGGCCAGCTGCCACTGCTGGTTGGTGCCGTTCCAGTCGGCGTACTGGACGATGTTGGCGCTGTCGGCGGTCGAGGCGCCCTGCACTTCGAGGGCCTTGCCGCTGTTGCGGTTGATCAGCTGGATGTAGCCGTCGACGTCCTGGACGCTGAACTGCTGGTTGGTGGTGTTGTTGTCGGTCCACTGCACGATCGCGCCGCCGTCGGCGGTGGAGAAGTTGTACACGTCGAGGACCTTGCCGGACAGCCGGGACTTGAGCCGGTAGTTGCCGCCGCCGGAGTCGACGAACTGCCATTGCTGCTGGTTGCCGTCGTTGCGGGTCCACTGGGTGATGCGGGCGCCGTCGTTGGTGGCGAGGTTGTAGACGTCGAGCGCCTTGCCGCTGTTGCGATTGACCAGCACGTACCAGGCGCTGGTGTCGATGGTCGCGGCCGAGGCGGGCGGGGCGGCGATCACGCTGAGCAGGCCACCGGCCAGCGCGGTCGCGGTGGCGGTGATGGCGGCCAGCCATCGGGATTTCTTCACGTCGGTTCCTTAGGGGTGGTGGGGGAAGGGGATCACGGCGCCGTCAGGTCGAACCGGTTCACGGTGACCGAGCCGCCGAGGGTGCTCGTGGCGTAGTTGAAGAGGCCGAAGCGGTAGCCCATGAAGAACTGCCAGTCGTTGTTCAGCACGAGTGCCGGCCCGAGCGTGGTGAAGGTGCTGCCGTTCGTGCTGTACGAGAACGTGGCCGTGCGCCCGGATCCGGGCTGGATGTTCGCGGTGACCCGCAGCCAGACCGTGCCGCCGGAGACGGGGGCTCCGGCGGCCTCGGAGCCGGTGCCGGTCGTGGTCCACCCGCTGGCCGACATGGTCAGGCCGTTTGTCATCGAGACACGGGTGGCGCCGTTGTCCTTGCGGACGCCGATCCAGGCCGAGCGGTCGCGCAGCATGGCCAGCCCGGCCCGGTCGCCGTTGGCCATCGACGCGTAGTTCAGCTGGATGGTGGCCGTCGACGCCGGGCCCTGGATCCGGTGCGTCAGCGTGTTCCGGGCGTTGTAGAGGTCGTTGGTGACGGTCGCGGTGGACAGTCGCAGCCCGTTGCCGACGGCGAACTTCGACGTGTCCGGGTTGTGGTTCCACTCCCAGCGCGCCGACAGTGCCGTACCGGTGAACGAGTCCGGGCCGATCATCGACTGCACGGTCTTCGTGGTGCTGATGTTCGGTTTCGGATAGGTGGCGCCCCAGCGGCCGTTGACGGTGGTCAGCACCGGCCAGCCATCACCGCTCCAGGTGATCGGCGCGAGCGTCGGCATCCGCCCGCCCGGGTAGGCGTCGGTGAACGCCATGTACCACCAGTCGCCGTTCTGCGTCTGCACGAGGCCGCCCTGATGCGGCACGCCACCACCGGAGATCGGGCCGGGCAGATCAAGAAGGACCTGGCGTTGCTCGTACGGACCCCACGGGCTGGCCGAGCGCAGCACGTACTGCCCGTTCGCGGGCCGGGTCAGCCAGATGTAGTAGTAGGCGCCCCGCTTGTACATGCGCGAGCCTTCGAGCGTGCCGATGCTCGACGGTGTCGTATAGACGGTCTGCGACCGCACCTCCGAGCTCAGATCGGCCGAGAGCTGGGCGACGCTGATCGTGCCGTTGCCGTAGGCGACGTACGGGGTCGCGCCGTCGAAGAGCAGGCCGGCGTCGTAGTAGCACTTGTTGATCCGGGCTCTCCTGGCCCAGCCGTTGCCGACCGCCGCCGAGGCGTACACATAGGTGCGGTTGAACTCGGTGCACCCGAGCCAGTAATACGTGGCGTCGCTCGGCCGGTAGTTGAAGGCGGAGGCCCAGATGCCTTTGACGTACGCCCGTGAGCCGCTCAGGTCGTAGGCGGCGGAGTCGAAGTCGAGCCTCGGTACGGAGTGGCCCGCGAACTCCCAATTGACCAGGTCGTACGAGCGCAGGATCGGCGCGCCCGGCGAGTAGTGCATGGTCGAGGCGGAGTAGTAGTACGCGTCACCGACCCGGATGATGTCCCCGTCGGCGAAGTCCTGCCAGACCACGGGATTGGTGAAGCTGCCGCCGGCGGGCACAAGCTGCCACTGCTGGTTGGCGCCGTTCCAGTCGGCGTACTGGACGATGTTGCCGCCGTCGGCGGTGGAAGCGCCCTGCACCTCGAGGGCCTTGCCGCTGTTGCGGTTGATCAGCCGGACGTGACCGCCGTCCGAGTCGGCCAGCTGGAACTGCTGGTTCGTCGTGTTGTTGTCGGTCCACTGCACGATCGCGGCGCCATCGGCGGCCGAGTTGTTGCTGACGTCGAGGACCTTGCCGGACAGCCGGGACTTGAGCCGGTAGTTGCCGCCGCCGGAGTCGACGAACTGCCATTGCTGCTGGTTGCCGTCGTTGCGGGTCCACTGGGTGATGCGGGCGCCGTCGTTGGTGGCGAGGTTGTAGACGTCGAGGGCCTTGCCGCTGTTGCGGTTCACCAGGACGTACCAGGTGTTCGTGTCGATCGTGGCGGCCGACGCGGCCGGGGCGGCCAGCACGACTCCGGCCAGTAGAGCCACAGCGACGATCCACCGCATGCTTCCTCCAGCAGTAGTGAACGTTAACATGCGTACTCGCGAGGGGTCTTGCATTGGATTTCGTCAATGTTGCCACGGCATTAAGCGGTCGTGCAACGAGGTGAATACGTCGACTAGAACGGTGAGCGCGTCATAACACTTCTTGAGACTTGTTTCGCTGTAACTGCTCTGGCAATGTGCCGTGTTAACGTTCTCAAACTGAGGGGCGGTAACCATGGGGCGTCTGAGGACCGCGCTGGTCGCGGGCATGCTGTTGCTGACCGGGGCCCTGACGGCCGTCCCGGGGTCCGCCGCGAACGCGCTCGACAACGGCGTGGGCCGCACCCCGCCGATGGGCTGGAACAGCTGGAACACCTTCGGCTGCGCGATCAGCGAGTCGCTGATCCGTGGGATGGCCGACAGCATGGTCAGCAGCGGCATGCGCGACGCCGGTTATCAGTACGTGGTGGTCGACGACTGCTGGATGAACCCGGACCGCGACGCGAACGGCAACCTGCAGGCGGATCCGTCCCGTTTCCCCAGCGGCATGCGGGCGCTCGGCGACTACATCCACGGAAAAGGCCTGAAGTTCGGCATCTACCAGGCGCCGCTCGACAAGACCTGCGCGCAGTACTTCGGCTCCTACCCGGGAGCCACCGGCAGCCAGGGCCACGAGGTGCAGGACGCCCGCCAGTTCGCCGCCTGGGGCGTCGACTACCTCAAGTACGACTGGTGCTCGCCCACCGGAACCATCGACCAGCAGGTCGCCACCTTCGCCAAGATGCGCGACGCGCTGGCCGCCACCGGGCGGCCGATCCTCTACAGCATCAACTCCAACAGCATCCACGCGAAGACCGGGCCCCAGCGCGACTGGGGCGACGTGGCGAACATCTGGCGTACCACCGAGGACATCCAGCTCGCCTGGGACACCGGTCAGGCCAATGGATATCCGATGGGCGTCAAGAACATCGTCGACGTCAACGTGCCGCTGTCCGGCTACGCGCGGCCGGGCGCCTTCAACGACCCGGACATGATGGAGGTCGGCCGCGGCACGCTGAGCGACGCCGAGCAGCGATCCCACTTCGCGCTCTGGGCGATGATGGCCGCCCCGCTGATCGCCGGCAACGACCTCCGCGGGATGAGCGCGGTCACCCAGACGATTTTGAAGAACGCCCGCCTGATCGCGATCAACCAGGACACCCTGGGCCGCCAGGCGGTGTCGGTGGCCGCCGACGGCAACCAGCGGGTGCTGGCCAAGCGGCTCTCCAACGACGACGTGGCGGTGGCGTTGTTCAACCAGTCGGGCTCGACCCGGACGATCTCCACCACGGCCGCGGCGATCGGCAAGAGCGGTTCGTCGTTCACCCTCGTCGACGCCTGGACCGGCGCCACGACGACCACCAGCGGCACGATCAGCGCCAGCGTGCCGTCGCACGCCACTGTCGTCTACCGGGTGAGCGGCGGCACCACCCCGACGTCGGCCGCCCTCGTCAGCGCGGCCTCCGGCCGTTGCCTGGACGTTCCCAACGGCAACACCGCCAACGGCACGCAGCCGGTCATCTGGGACTGCAACCGGGCCGCCAACCAGCAGTGGACCGTGTCCGGCTCGACCCTGCGCTCGCTCGGCAAGTGCCTGGACGCCCCGATCGGCGCCACCGCCGGCGCGAAGGTCCAGCTGTGGGACTGCAACGGCGGCGCCAACCAGCAGTGGGCGCTCAACACCGACGGCACCGTCCGCGCCACCCTGTCCGGCCTGTGCCTCGACGTCGACCGCAACCTCACCGCCAACGGAACCTTGACCCTGCTCTGGACCTGCACCGCGGCCCTCAATCAGCGGTGGTCACGGTCGTGACCCCGGGGTCACGCCGAGGCGCGCCGGACCAGTCGTGTGGGCAGGATGAGCGAGCTGCGCTCCTGCCCGGCGATCAGCCCGATGAGCAGCCGGGCCATCTCCGTGCCCAGAGCCTGAATGGGCTGGTGGACAGTGGTCAGGGCAGGGTCGGTGCGGCGGGCCGCGCCCAGGTCGTCGAAGCCGACCACGGCCACGTCGCCCGGCACGGACAGGCCGGCCTCGCGCAGGACGCGCAGGGCTCCCGCGGCCATGTTGTCGCTGGCGGCGAAGACGCCGTCGGCGCCGGGGTGGCGCTCGAGCACGGTGCGCATCGCCGCCGCCCCGCCGGCCTCGGTGAAGTCGCTCTCGACCACGCCGTGCGGGGTGAGGCCGGCCATGGCCAGCGCCTCGCGGTAACCCCGGTGGCGCGCGTCGGCGGCGCCGCTGCCGGATTCGCCGGTGATCGTGACGATGCGGGTCCGGCCGAGGCCGATCAGATGCTCGGTGGCAAGCCGGGCGCCGCCGAGGTTGTCGCAATCGACGTACCACCGCGGCTCGAAGCCGAGCGGCCGCCCACCGTAGACGGTGGGCAGACCGGCCTGGCCCGCGATCCGGTTCACCGGGTCGTCCTGGCGCGTGGCCAGCAACATGAGGCCGTCGACGCCGCCGGTGTGCAGCAAGTTCGTCAGCCGGGACCGGCCCCGGCCGGAGCTGGCCAGGCACAGCAGCAGGTGCAGCTCGGTCTCCTCGAGCGCCGCCGAGACGCCGACGATGACCTGCGCGAAGAACGGATCGGCGAACAGCTCGGGATCGTCGTGGGACACCGCGAGGGCGACGACGCCCGTCTGCCGGGTGGCCAGCGCGCGGGCGGTGCGGTTGGGCCGGTAGCCCAGCTCCTTGATGGCCTTCTCGACGGCTTCGCGGGCGGCGCGGCTGACGTGCGGCGCCTGGTTGATGGCACGGGACGCGGCCGAGCGGGAAACGCCCGCGCGCTCGGCCACCTCGTCGAGAGTGGGTTTCCGTGACTGCGCCGCCATCTCGATGATGATATCGACATTCGCCGTTGGATCGGGCGGCGAACTGGAAGCGCTCCCAGTTTTCCCCCGAGGCTCTTGACATGCCATCGGGCCGGTCCCAACCTGGAATCGATATCCGTAAATGTAGGAGACCGGAAGCGCTTCCAGTTTTGAGGAGGTTCGTTGATGAGACGTGTGCTGAGCGCCGCGCTGGCGCTGGTGGTTCCCGCTGTCCTGCTGGCCGCTCCGGCCGCCCACGCCGACCCCGTCGGCCAGACCAGCGGCTTCTACGTCAATCCCCACTCGAGTCCCGCCGCCTGGGCCGCCGCCAACCCGAACGACGGCCGGGCCGGCGCGATCCGGGCCCAGATCGCGCAGAGGCCGATGGCGGCCTGGTTCGGCAACTGGAGCGGCGACATCGGGTCGGCGGTCGGCTCCTACGTGGCCGCCGCCGACGCCGTCGACAAGCTGCCGATCCTGGTCGCCTACAACATTCCGGGCCGCGACGCGTGCGGCGGCCACTCCGGCGGCGGCGCCGGCAGCGTCGCCGCCTACGACGCGTGGATCGCCTCCTTCGCCGCCGCCATCGGCAGACGGCCGGCCGTGGTGGTCCTGGAGCCCGACTCGCTGGGCGACTTCGGCTGCATGAGCCAGGCCCAGATCGCCGACCGCCTCGGCATGCTGTCCCGCGCCGCCGGGCAGTTCCGGTCCAAGGCGCCCAACGCCTGGGCCTATCTCGACGCCGGGAACCCCGGCTGGGTCGACGCCCGGACGATGGCGCAGCGCCTGAACTCGGCGGGTGTCCCGGCCGCGCACGGCTTCGCGCTGAACGTGTCCAACTACTTCACCACCGGTGAGAACGTCAACTACGGCACCAGCGTCGCGGCCGCGTTGCGCGGCTACGGCTACAGCAAGCCGTTCGTGGTCGACACCAGCCGCAACGGCAACGGCTCCAACGGCGCCTGGTGCAATCCGGCCGGCCGCCGGATCGGCACCCCGAGCCAGCTCGGCGGCGGCGCCGAGATGCTGCTCTGGCTCAAGACGCCGGGTGAGTCCGACGGCAACTGTGGCGTCGGCGCGGGCTCGGCCGCCGGGCAGTTCCTCCCCGAAGTCGCCTACAAGATGATCTTCGGCTACTGACGCCTTTTCGCGGCGCCTTTTTGGGAGCGCTCCTGAGGCGTACCGCTCAATTCCCCCGAGAAAGGTTGCGTGCTCATGCCCATCCCCAGGCACGGCGGGGCGGCGCTGCTCGCGGTGAGCGTTGCCGTCGCCATCGCCATCGCCATCGCCGGCACCGCGAATGCCGCCTCCACGCTGGGCGCCTCGGCCGCCCAGAGCGGCCGCTACTACGGCGCCGCCATCGCCGCCGGCCGTCTCGGCGACTCCACGTACACCCGGATCCTGACCACCGAGTTCAACTCGGTCACCGCCGAGAACGAGATGAAGTGGGACGCCACCGAGCCGTCACAGGGCCGGTTCACCTACACCAACGGCGACCGCATCCTCAACCAAGGGCTCGCCATGGGCGCCAAGGTCCGCGGACACGCCCTGCTCTGGCACCAGCAACAGCCCTCGTGGGCGCAGTCGCTGTCCGGCAGCGCCCTGCGTAACGCCGCCATCAACCACGTCACCCAGGTCGCGACCCACTACAAAGGCAAGATCTACGCCTGGGACGTGGTGAACGAGGCCTTCGCCGACGGTGGCAGCGGCGCCCGGCGCGACTCCAACCTCCAGCGCACCGGCAACGACTGGATCGAGGCCGCCTTCCGGGCCGCCCGCGCGGCCGACCCGAACGCCAAGCTCTGCTACAACGACTACAACACCGACGGCATCAACGCGAAGTCGACCGGCATCTACACCATGGTCCGCGACTTCAAGTCCCGCGGCGTGCCGATCGACTGCGTCGGCTTCCAGTCCCACCTCGGCGCCGGCCTCGACTCGACCTATCAGGCCAACCTCCAGCGCTTCGCCGACCTCGGCGTCGACGTGCAGATCACCGAGCTCGACGTGGCACAGGGCGGCAACCAGGCCAATGTGTACGCCGGTGTCACCCGCGCCTGTATGGCGGTGTCCCGGTGCACAGGCATCACCGTCTGGGGCATCCGGGACAGCGACTCGTGGCGAACGGGGGAGAACCCGCTGCTGTTCGACAACTCCGGCAACAAGAAGGCGGCGTACACCTCGGTCCTGAACGCCCTCAACGCCGGCGGCACCACCAACCCGCCCCCGCCCTCCGGCGCCTGCGCCGCCACGGTGTCGCTGAACTCCTGGAACGGCGGCTTCGTGGCCACGGTGCGGGTCACCGCCGGTGCGGCGGCGATCTCCGGCTGGACGGTCGGGATTCCCCTGCCCGCCGGCGGCGCGATCACCGGCATCTGGAACGCCACCAACAGCGGCGGCGCTTTCGGCAACGTCAGCTACAACGGCCGGATCCCGGCCGGCGGCTCGACCGAGTTCGGCTTCCAGGGCACCGGCAGCGGGCCCACGGCCACCCCCACCTGTTCGGCAGACGAGGAGTCGTGATGTCGATCCGAAGAATCATGGCAGTCCTGCTGGTCACCGCGGCGGCGCTGGCGATCGCGACGGCGGTCCCGGCCGGCGCCGCGGCCACCAGCGGGTGCGGCAAGGCGCCGACGCTGACCAGCGGCACCCGCACCATTTCCAGCGGCGGCCAGAACCGCTCGTACATCCTGCGCGTGCCGGACAACTACGACCGCGCCAAGCCGTACAAACTGATCTTCGCCTTTCACTGGCTGAACGGAACCGCGGGCACCGTGGCCGGCGGCGGCTACTACGGATTGCAGGGACTGTCGAACAACTCGGCCATCCTGGTCGCGCCGCAGGGCATCGACAACGGCTGGGCCAACACCGGCAACCGCGACCTCACCCTCGTCGACAACCTGACCGCGCTGATCGAGGGCGATCTGTGCGTCGACACCACCCAGGTGTTCGCGCTCGGCTGGAGCTACGGCGGGGCCATGAGCTACGCCGTCGCGTGTGCCCGGCCGGCGGTCTTCCGCGCGGTCGCGGTCCTGTCCGGCGCCAATCTCAGCGGCTGCGACCCGGGCACGCAGCCGGTCGCCTACCTGGGCATCCACGGCACCCATGACAGCGTGCTGAACATCTCGCAGGGCCGGGCCATCCGCGACACCTTCGTCCGCAACAACGGCTGCACCGCCCAGAATCCGCCCGAGCCGGCCCGCGGCAGCCTCACCCACATCGTGACCTCGTACGCGGGCTGCCGCGCCGGATATCCGGTGTCCTGGGCCGCGTTCGACGGCGACCACACCCCGGAACCCGTCGACGAATCCACCTCGACCAGCGGTGCCCTCACGTGGGTGGGCGCCGAGGTCTGGCGGTTCTTCACGGGGCTGGGCAGCACCACGCCGACCACACCGCCTGTTCCGTCCGGCGCCTGCACCGCCGCCTATCGGATCACCGGCCAGTGGCAGGGCGGCTTCCAGGCCGAGGTCACGGTGACGGCCGGCGCCACGGCGCTGACCGGGTGGCGGGTCGGCTGGACCTTCGCCGACGGCCAGACGATCACCCAGTCCTGGGGCGGGCGCGTCACGGGGAGCGGCAGCGCGCCGACCGTGACCAACGAGACCTGGAACGGCGGGCTGAGCGCGGGCGCGTCGGCCACCTTCGGCTTCCTCGGCACCTGGACCGGCGCCAACAGCGTGCCCACCACCACCTGTGGGCCGGCGTGAGACGCCGTACGCTCGCCGCGGTCCTCTCGGTGCTGGCTGTTCTCGGCTTGCTGCCGGGTGCGGCCCGGGCCGACAACCCGATCGTCCAGACCATCTACACCGCCGACCCGGCGCCGCTGGTCCACAACGGCCGCGTCTACCTCTACACCGGCCACGACGAGGACAACTCGACCTGGTTCACGATGAAGGAGTGGCGGGTCTACTCGTCGGCCGACATGGTCAACTGGACCGACCACGGCTCACCGCTCGACCTGGCCAGTTTCAGCTGGGCCGGCGCGAACGCGTGGGCCGGTCAGGCGGTCCACCGCAACGGCAAGTTCTACTGGTACGTCCCGATGACCGTGCGCGCCACCGGGCAGATGGGCATCGGCGTGGCCGTCTCGGCCAGCCCGGCCGGCCCGTTCACCGACGCCATCGGGCGCCCGCTGGTCAGCAACGGCCAGATCGACCCGACGGTGTTCGTCGACGACGACGGGCAGGCCTATCTGTACTGGGGCAACCCCGATCTCTGGTACGTCAAGCTCAACGCGGACATGACCTCGTACTCGGGTAGCCCCACCAAGATTCCGCTGACCACGGCCGGCTTCGGCACGCGAACCGGCGACGCGAACCGGCCCACGTTGTTCGAAGAAGGGCCGTGGGTCTACAAACGCAACGGCCTCTACTACCTCGTCTTCGCCGCGAAATGCTGCTCGGAGTTCATCGCGTACTCCACCGCACCGGGTCCGGCCGGACCGTGGACCTACCGCGGCACGATCATGCCGACGCAGGGGAGCAGCTTCACCAACCACGCAGGCGTGATCGACTTCAACGGCGCGTCGTACTTCTTCTATCACAACGGCGCGCTGCCCGGCGGCGGCGGTTTCACCCGTTCGGTGGCCGTCGAAAGATTCGCCTACCGCTCCGACGGCACCATTCCGACGATCACCATGACGACGGCCGGCGTACCGCAGGCCGGCTCGCTCAACCCGTACGCCCGGCAGGAGGCCGAGACCGTCGCCTGGGCGTCCGGCGTGGAGACCGAACGCTCCTCCGAGGGCGGCCTGAACGTCGGCTACATCGAGAACGGCGACTACCTGAAGGTCAAGGGAGCCGGCTTCGGCGCCGGCGCCCGTTCCTTCACCGCGCGGGCCGCCTCGGCCACGAGCGGCGGAAAGGTCGAGGTGCGCCTCGACAGCCCCACCGGCGCCGTGGCCGGCACCTGCACCGTCCCCGGCACCGGCGGCTGGCAGAACTGGACGTCGGTGACCTGCCCGGTCAGCGCCGCCACCGGGACCCGCGACCTCTACCTGAGGTTCACCGGCGGCAGCGGCTACCTGCTGAACCTGAACTGGTGGCAGTTCAGCACGTAGACGATCGCGGTCAGGCGACCGGGCGGATCCGGCCCTCGGTGGCATCGCCGAGGGCCGGACCGGAGACCGCTGTCTCCCGCAACGCGTCGAGCACGGAGCGGACCGGGGCGCGGTGCAGTGTCTCCGGCCGGGTCAGCACGTCGATGTGGCGGTCGGCCGGCAGGTCGGTCACGGGGCGCAGCACGAGTCGTGGATCCGGGGGCGTCGTGTGGCCCGGCAGCAGGGCCAGCGCCTCGCCGGCCGCGACCACCGACGCCGCGACCGTGAACTCGTTGATGCGGTGGCGGATGTCGAGGGGGCGCCCGGCCGCGGCCGCGATCGCGGTCAGCACCCCGGTCAGCGGGAACCCCTCGTGGACGCTGATCCACGGCCACGCGCTCACGTCGGCCGCGGTGAGCCGTTCGCGCGCGGCCAGGGGATGGTGGGCGGACATCGCGACGTACAACGGCTCCCGCATCAGGGGGATCACCGTGAGCCGGTCGGAGGGCCAGGGCGGGCTGTGGGTCAGCCGGTGTGCCAGCACCAGGTCGTAGTCGCCGACCAGGGCGGGGAAATCGGCCTCGGCCACATCGCGGTCCGCGCACCGCAGCTCCGGAAACCGCGCGATCAGGGGTGCGAACCAGGTCAGGCCGGCGCTGTGGAACGCGGCCATGGTGACCGGCGTGCCCGGCGCGTCGAGATAGTCGCCGACGGCCCGGGACGCCCGGTCGAGGGCGGTCATCACCTCGACCGCGGCCGTGGCCAGGGCCCGGCCCGCGCCGGTCAGCACGAGGCGCCGGCCGCTGCGCTCGGTCAGGGGGACCGGCGACGATCGTTGCAGGACGTTGAGCTGCTGGGAGACGGCCGACGGGGTGATGTGCAGCGCGCGGGCCACGGCAGCCACGCTGCCCCGCTCGCCCAGCTCGCGGAGGAGCCTCAGGTGGTGCGGATCCATTAGGCCTCACTACATCGTCGTTTCAGCATGTGGCGTCTTGTCTACCGTATTGGGCGGCCGCAGGCTTCGGGTGTGACAGGAGACCTTCTGCTGCTGGCCGTGGCCGTGATCTGGGGCAGCAGCTATCTGGCGGCCAAGACGCTGGTCGTGGCCGGCGGCGTGCTGGTGGTGCTGGCGCTGCGGTACCTGGTGTCGATGGCGGCCATGCTGCCGCTGATGATCAGCCGGCGTCCGGGGCGGGGCGAGCTGAAGGTGGGGCTTCTGCTCGGTTGTACGCAGGCGTCGGTGCTGGCCCTGGAGACGTACGGCGTCTCGATGACCAGCGCGACCAACGCCGGCGTGCTGATCAGCCTGACGATCCTGCTCACGCCCCTGTTGCAGGGCGGCCTGCCGCCGAGATTCTTTCTGGCCGCGGGCGTGGCCACGGGCGGGGTGGTGCTGCTGGTCGCGGGTCCGGGATTGCGGGCGCCTTCGGCCGGCGACGCTCTGATGCTGGCGGCCGCCGTGGTCCGGGCCGTGCACGTGACGCTCTCGGGGCGGCTCAGCCGGCCGTCGTACGACACGGTCACCCTGACCACGGTGCAGACCGTGGTGGGCGCGGTCGCCTTCACGATCGCGGCCGGCCCGGCGCTGCTCCCGGCGGCAAGCGGATTCGGGGCGGGGGAGTGGCTGGGCGTGCTCTACCTGGCGCTGGGTTGCAGCGTCTTCGCGTTCGTGGTGCAGCTGTGGGCCGTACGCCGAACCTCACCGGCCCGTGCGAGCCTGCTGCTCGGCACCGAGCCGGTGTGGGCCGTCCTGATCGGCCTCAGCCTCGGCGGCGAACACCTGACCGCTCTGGCGGCGGCCGGCATAGCCCTCGTCCTGGCCGGCACCTTCTGGGGCCAGCGGGTCGAACGAACCCACCGCACCGGCACGCCCGATGTTCCTCCGCAGCAGGATCAGCGCGAGTATCGCGGCGACGGCGTAAGTGGCGGCCTGGACCTCGAGGAGCGGCATGGTGCCGGCCACGCTCTGCAGCGCGCCCGCGGCGACCAGGCCTAGCGCCTGGCCGGTGGCCTGGGCCAGGCCGAACGCGGCGAAGGCGCTGCCCCGCCGGCTGTCGTCCGACGCTCGTTGCAACAGGCTGGTCAGGCCCGCGCCGAGAAGGACGCCCGGGGCGCCGATGACGGCGAAGAGGACGCCGTAGACCGGCATCGTGTGCGTCAGGAACGACAGGTTCCACGTCACCGCCGTGAGGACGGTGAAGATGATGGCGCCGGCGATGGTCAAGCGGAGGATGTCGAGGCGGGCGCCCAGCATGCCCAGGACGACGCCGGCGGCGATGGCGCCGATGGCCTGGACGCCGCGGAGCACGCCCCCGTCCTGCTCGGCGCCGCCCAGGACGTCGGTGACGAAGAAGACGAACAGCAGGACGAACAGGCCCTGGGCGATGGCCGCGACGAACGCCACCACGACCGGGGCACGGCTCGCCGGGTCGGCCAGCACGCCGAGCAGGCCGCCGTGCGACGGACCGGACGGCCTCGCCCGCCGCCGGACCCGTTCCGCCGGCAGCGTCGCGACCAGCGCGGCGGCGACCAGGTAGGTGGCGATGTCCACCAGCACGACGCCGCTGAGCCCGGCGACGGCGAGCAGCACGCCGCCGAGCGGGCCGCCCACGATGCGCCCGAGGTCGTTGTTCAGGCCGACCAGGGCGTTCGCGGACACCGCCCGGTCCGGTCCCACGAGGGTCGGCAGCACCGCGTTCTTGGCGGGCTCGAAGAAGGCGGCGAAGGTGGCGTGGGCGACGATGACGCCGTAGAGCAGCGGCAGATCGGAGCGGTCGTGCACCGCGAGCAGCGGCAGCAGCGAGCAGGCCTGGGCGAGCATCGCCACGACCATGACGAGGCGCCGCGGCAGGCGGTCGGCGACGCGGCCCGCGAGCGGGGCCAGCAGCACGGGCGGCGCCAGCTCGAGCAGGAACGCGAACGAGGTGCCCAGGGCCGATCCGGTCAGCTTGAGGACGACGAGCGGAAGGGCGATGAACATGAGCCAGTCGCCGGCGTCGGAGACCAGCCCGGCGATCCACAGCCGGCGGAACGCGGGAACCGCCAGCGCCGAACCGGTCATGACCCGAATCCCGGCCGGGGAAAGGCCATGAGTGAGAGGTGTACGTGCTCGGCGTCCTCCGGGCTGTCGGTGCGTGTGGGTGCGAGGTAGGGCCGTACGACCGCGTCGATGCGGCGAAGGACGGAGGCGAGCTCCTCCGGCGACAGGGAGAGGCCGAAGCTGGCGTGCGAGTCGACCTCGCGCCAGTTCTCGGGCAGATCCTGCTGCCGGCGCAGATATTCGCGGGCCAGGTGGTGGTCGAGCTCGACGGCGGCGGCGAGCACGCGCGAGGCGTCGGCGCTGTCGGGCCCGACGGTGAAACCGGTGAGTGTGGCCCGCCACGGACGGGATCGCCCGTCACCGGAGTCGTCCGGCTCGACGAGGCCGTGCGCCGCGAGGACCCGCAGGTGATAACTGCAGTTCGACGGCGTGTCCCCGACGGCCCGCGCGCAGGCGGAGGCCGTGGCCGGCCCGGACGACATGAGATAGCCGAGCACGTCGAGCCGCACCGGATGGGCCAGCGCGTCGACGACGGCGGGATCGGTCAGTTGAGGGCGGCGTTCCTGCACGGCGGCACTCCGATCTGAAAGACTATTTCAGATCCTAGGCCGCTTCCCCGCAAACCTGCAAGACTCTTTCAGATCGGGGCCGACCGGGTGAAGTCCGCTGTCCAGTTGGTCTCCCAGGTCTCGCCCCGGTCGGTGGAGAACGCCTGCTCCCAGCGGCACGAATCGGCCGACGCGATCGTCCACTGGTAGCGGACCCGGATCGGGCGGCCGTTCCACTCCTCGTCGTCGTAGAAGCGGCCTACGCCGTCCGGGTCGAAGCGGCCCACGGTCGGGGGCAGGGCGAGGCCGATGTCGGTGCGTGCCCAGTAGATCGACCACAGGTCGGTGGCCGGGTCGAAGAGCCGGACGGTCAGGCCCGTGTAGCCCAGCTCCGGGAGCTCGACCTCGTCGATGTTGCCGCTGCCGCCCAGGACGCTCCAGCAGCGGGTGGTGCCGGTGAAGTCGTACCACTCGTCGTTGCCCGCGAGAACCTCTCGCCGGCGCCGCTGCTTGGACGTCCAGGTGCCGATGAAGAAGTCGAAGTTGTTCGTCATGCGGGGAGGTTAGGGCGGGATAGCTGACATCTTCTGTCAGGATGACCGGCGGCGTCGTACGAACCAGGCACCGAGCGCGCCGACGGCGAGCGCGACGGCGATGACGGTCACGATCCGGCTCGGGCTCCGGCCCTGGCAGTCGTTCACCGGGTCGTCGTGGGTGAGGGCGCACTCCATCCGCGAGGCCCGCTCGGCGCCGTACCGGGTGGTCAGGCCGGTCCGGAAGTCACGCCACTGGCGGCGGCTCTCGGCGATCGCCCCGGCCACCGCGTCCGCGAAGTTGTCGGCGACCTGGCCGCGGGGCGTTCCGGGCTCGGTGGCCCGGCCGCTGACCGGGTCGATCAGGCCCTTGTCCTTGTTGAGGGCGGCGTGGGTGATCCGCAGCTGGCAGACGCCGGCGCCCGGCACCTGGTCCTGCAACACGTAGCAGCCGGTGGTGAAATCGGCGGGCGGCTCCCCGGCCGCCGGGCCGAGCAGGTCGAGCAGCGGGCTGGGCCCGGGCCGGTGCAGCCCGGGCGGGTTGTCGTCGCCGACGGGCCGGGACGGATCGGCCTGGTCGGCCCAGTTGCTGTGCGAGTAGAAGTCCTGCACCCCGTGCAGCACCCGCCCGAACGCCTCGAGGGTCGTGCACTTGGCGCGGGTCTCATCCCGTTCCCGCGGATCGCATTCCGGGCTGACCGAGACCTCGGCGGCGATCACCTCGCCCTGGTCGTCGAGGAGATCCCCGGCGCTGTCCAGCCCGTGCCGGAGATTCCCGCGCAGGTGCTCGACACAGTCCCGCAGGGTGGCGGCGGCGGTGTCGCGGCTCTGCGGATAGCCGCCGGCCAGATAGTCGGCGTTGTCGCAGTGCGCGGCCGGGTCGGCCATCTCGTCGCTGTCGGGCGCGCCGACCGCGCCGAACTCACGGTCGTGACCGGCCAGATAGTCCGTGGTCGCCGGCTCGAAGCAGGCCGGCTCGCCGTTCGTGCAGGCGAGGGCGGCCCGGGTGATGCGCTCATGCTCCCGATGCTGACCACCGCTGTCGATGGTCCCGAACGCGGTCCAGGCCACGAGAAGGAGAGGCAGAAGAGCTCGCACCACTCAAACCTTGCGGCGCCGGTCGCCCAGCCGTCCTCATCCGGCCGGGGTGAGCGGCCCGACGCCGAGCTGCCGGAGCAGTTCGGCGATCGTCGACTTCCAGCTGGTCCGGGCGCTGAGCTGACCTCGTAGCCGCGCCGCGCGCTGGAACGCGCCGACGGGGTCGCCCAGGACGCCGGTGAGCGCCGTGGCCCAGATCGACTCCACATCGGCGTCCGCGCCGCGAGTCGGCAGGATCCCCGGTGGCCGGTCCTCGCCGGTGAGCAGGGATCCGATCATGCGGGCCAGTCCGCTCTCCTCACTGACCAGCACGGGGACGCCGGCGGCGATCGCTTCGTACGCCTCCAGCCCGAACTTCTCGTGAGGGGCCGGCACGGCGACCACACGGGCCTGCCGAAGATCCGCGATCAGGTCGTCCTGGGCCGACGTGTACGGCCGGATGGTGACATCCAAAGCCTCGCCGGCGATCATCCGGACGTCCCGCGCGGCATCCGCGGGTACGCCACGGATGACCAGATGGAGGCGTCGATCCACCCAGTGCGCCTGTTCGGCCGCGGTGCGCGCCGCGCGGATGAACATGTCGATCTCCCGGGAACCCGCGATGAGCAGTATCCGGGGGAGCGCCGGCGGATGACGCGGATCGGCGACCTGTCCCCAGTCGTGCAGGCCCGGCTGGAGGTTGAACACCTTGGGGATCGTGCCGGGACGGCCGTGCAGGCGATCCCGGATGAGCTCGGTGAGCTGCGGGCCGATGCCGGCCACGAGCGTGGCCGTGGCGGCCAGATCGATCTCCACTTTGCTGTGAACTTCGCCGAGCACGCGGATCAGGTGCTCGTTCGCCTGCTGGGCGCTTTCCAGGCCTTCGGGATCGGTGTGCACGATGTGCATCCGCCGGGCCTCGGGAAAATAGAGCCGCTGAAGCCCATATGCGTACGACCCGACCTGGCGGCCATGCCCGACGATGACATCCGGCCGGTAGCCGGGGTCGGTGAACCTCGGCTTGGCCAGCATGAGCGCCTTGCCCTCGACGCCCGGTATCGGATCCGGGGTGACCAGGTGGACACCGGCGCCGGTGGCCGCGCTCAGTTCCCCGCGCGTGGCCGCGGGCACGGCGACATGGACGTCGACGCCGGCGTCGGCCAGAGCGACCGCCAGTTCACGGTTGAGGGTGGATATGCCGCCGAGACCCAGATTCCATTCGCTGGCGGCCAGTAGGAAGCGAGGGACCTGGACCTTTCGGACGGGCGCTCCGCGTACCTGAGGCGGCCCGGCCTTTCGCGCGTCGATCCACAGGGGCCGGAAGACCTCGACGTCCCCGCCCAGCGATCCGACCACCAGCTCGAGCTGATCCCATCTGGGCAGCTTGTCGCCGCGCAGAACGTTGTTCACAGTGGTGTGGCTGATCGCCTTGCCGACGCGGCGCGAAATGGTCCGCGTGCTGGGCTCGCCGTTGTGCAGGTGCAGTTCATCGATCCGCGCCCGCAGCCGGGCCAGCGGGTGATCGTCGGGCGACTCGGCAGACATGGTGATCCGAGCATCACGAGCCTGGAGCGGATCGTCAAATCCTGTAAGGGGCTGTCAGCCTTCGGTGCGATCTGTCAACGGCCTTCGCGGGGAGTCGAAGGTGGAGGAGACCCACTTCGGAACGAAGGGAAACTCCCATGACGTCCACGAACCCCACGCCACCCTCCCCGAGCGTGCCGCGCGCGGTGTGGATCGGCTTCGCCCTGATCGCGGGCGTGCTGGT
Source organism: Actinoplanes sp. NPDC000266 (assembly GCF_042899005.1). Classification (NCBI taxonomy): domain Bacteria; kingdom Bacillati; phylum Actinomycetota; class Actinomycetes; order Micromonosporales; family Micromonosporaceae; genus Actinoplanes; species Actinoplanes sp. NPDC000266. Next base: position 1,012,591 of record NZ_JBIAZI010000002.1, on the reverse strand, counting down.
GGGCGCCGCCACCGGCCTGCTGTCCTACGCCGGCGGGGTCCCGATGCCCCTGGCCGTCGTGGCCGGTGGCGGTGCCTGCGGCGCCACGATCGCCCTGGTGCTCACCCTGGTTCGTTACGCCACTGATGGTTCGTGAGCGAGCGGGGATGTTAACGTAAACATAGATGCTCATCGACTTATGTAGTGGAGGGCGCCATGGTTACCCGAAGGACTGTCCTGGGCGCGGCGGCGGCCGGTGCCATCGGTGGCACGCTGGCCGGTGGGGCGGCCCGCGCTGACGCCACCATCACCGTCGATCCGGCGGCCGACTACGGGGTCTGGCAAGGGTGGGGGACCTCCCTCGCCTGGTGGGCCAACGTCTTCGGTGACCGGGACGACTTCGCCGACCTCTTCTTCACCACCAGGCAGGTCGCCTACAACGGGGTCTCGCTGCCGGGGCTCGGGCTGACCATCGCGCGCTACAACCTCGGCGCCAGCAGCTTCAACGACGTCGGCGGGGAGCGGATGGTGGCCTCGCCCAACATTCCGCGGTTCAAGCAGATCGAAGGGTTCTGGCAGGACTGGCGCAACGCCGATCCCGCCTCCTCCGCGTGGAACTGGAACGCCGACGCCAAGCAGCGCGCCGCTCTCGTCAAGGCCACCCAGCGCGGCGCCTCCAGCGAGCTTTTCGCCAACTCGCCCATGTGGTGGATGTGCCTCAACCACAACCCGTCCGGCGCGGCCGGCGGCGGCCCCAACCTCCAGTCGTGGAACCACACGCAGCACGCCGCCCACCTCGCGATCGTCGCCCGCCGGGCCCGGGACCAGTGGGGCGTGACCTTCCGTACCGTGGATCCCTTCAACGAGCCGTCGTCGAACTGGTGGCGGGCCGACGGCACCCAGGAGGGCTGCTACATCGACGCCGCCACCCAGCGCTCCGTCCTGGCCCAACTGCGGGCCGAGCTCGACCGCCAGGGGCTCTCCGGCGTGACCATCTCCGCCTCCGACGAGACGAGCTACGACCTCGCCCGTACGACGTGGGGCAGTTTCGACGCCTCGACCAGGGCCCTCGTCGGTCAGGTCAACGTCCACGGCTACCAGGGCGGTGGCGGGCGCCGCGACCTGCTGTTCAACGACGTCCGCGCGGCCGGCAAGGTGCTGTGGAACTCCGAGACCGGCGACGGGGACGGCACCGGGCTCACCCTGGCCGCCAACCTCTGCCTGGACTGGCGGTGGCTCCACCCGGCCGCCTGGTGCTACTGGCAGGTGATGGACCCCAGCGCCGGCTGGGGAGCCGTCCGGTACGACCCGGGCACGCTCACGGCCGGAGCGATCGAGACCAAGTTGTACGTCCTCGCGCAGTTCACCCGGCACATCAGGCCCGGCATGCGGATCGTCGACACCGGCGCCGGCAACGCCGCGGCCGCCTACGATCCCGGCGCCCGGCGCCTGGTCGTCGTCGCCGTGAACACCGGCGCCGCGCAGACCCTGACCTTCGACCTCTCCCGGTTCGCCCAGGCGGCCGGCCCGGTCACCCGCTGGTCGACCGTCCCGGCCGGCGCCGACCGCTACACAGCGCGCTCCGACGTACAGGTGAGCGGCAAAGCCGTACGGCTGCCGGTCCCCGCCGGATCGGTGCACACGTTGCAGATCGACGGCGTGGGATGACAATGTGGACACTGTGACGGAACCGGTGTTGGACACGAGCAGGCCGAGCAGCGCTCGGGTCTGGAATTTCATCCTGGGCGGCAAGGACAACTTCGAGATCGACCGGGCGCTGGCCGCCCAGATCCTCGAACGGTTCCCCGAGATCGCCGTGCTGGCCCGGGAGCAGCGCAAGTTCCTGGGCCGGGCCCTCGACTTCCTGGTGCACGAGGCGGGCGTACGCCAGTTCCTCGACATCGGCACCGGACTGCCCACCGCCGACAACACGCACGAGGTCGCGCAGCGCCTGGCCCCGGAGTCGCGCATCGTCTACGTCGACAACGACCCGCTCGTGCTGGCCCACGCGCGGGCGCTGCTCACCAGCAGCCCCGAGGGCGCGACCGACTACATCGACGCCAGCGTGCAGGACCCCGACCTGATCCTGCGCGAGGCGGCGCGCACCCTCGACTTCGACCGGCCGGTCGGCCTGGTGATGCTCGGGATCCTGGGCAACGTCGCCGACTACGACGAGGCGCGGGCGATCCTGCGGCGCCTGCTGGGCGCGTTGCCGTCCGGCAGCTATCTGGTGCTGTCCGACGGCACCGACACCAGCAGCGAGGCCCGCTCCGGCCACCAGGCGGCCAAGGACCAGGGACACCCGTACAACGCCCGCAGCGTGGCCCAGGTCGAGGGCTACTTCGAGGGCCTCGAGCTCGTCGAGCCGGGCGTCGTCCCGATCCCGCGGTGGCGGCCCGGCGACGGCGAGGTGCCGCCCGCTACCGACGGGCGTTCGGGGGTCGCCCGGAAGCGCTGATGACCCGGCTGATCACCTGCCGGACGGCGATGATGGCCACGACGGCCAGCAGCTGTGTGGCCGAGGTGGGCAGGGCCAGCCGCAACAGGCCGGCGGCGAGCCAGAAGTCCAGGGCCGTGCGCAGCGCGGCCCGGACGTCACGGGTGACGGCCAGCACGAGCGCGCCGCCGGCAAGCCCGGCGGCGACGCAGAACAGCGACGCGTACTGGATGAGCGCGGTCACCGCGCGGGTTCCGGCCGGGCCAGCTCGTCCCGCTCCTCTTTGATCTCGCGGGTGAGGAAGAAGTTGAGCGCGGTCCGGATCGCGGCCACCGCGGCCAGCTCGGCGATCTCCCGCAGGGTCGGCGCGATCGCGGTGCGCAGGATGTCGGAGGCCAGCTGGAACTCCAGCCCGAGCGCGAGGAACCGGCCCAGGCCCAGCCGCACCGGCACGAAGGCCTCGGCGCGCCGCTCCCGCAGCCCGACCACGACGAACCGGGCGAAAGCCACCATGGCTCCCACGAAGATGATCAGCGCGCCGGCCGCCTCGACCAGCCGCACCATCAGATCGACGGCCTCGGACAGCCACCGCTCGCTGAAGATCTCGTTCATGACGTCAACGTACGCGCGGGCCGTGGCCGGGCCGGTGTGCGCGGCCGCGGTGTGTGGGCGGCGATCGCCTGGCGGCGGGCGAACCAGCGGACGATCTCCAGGTAGCGGTAGCGCTGGTAGCCGGCCGGCTCGACCAGGTGGGCGTCGGCCATCGACTCCATCAGCCGTTCGGCCTCGGTCTCGGGCAGGTCCAGCAGGCGGGCCGCGCCGGCGGTGGTGATCTCGGGGTCGTCGGACAGGGCGACCAGCCCGAACGCGACGGCCGCGAACGGGTCGGTGGCCCGCAGCGCGGCCAGGTCGCGTTCGAACGGCGCCTCGACGCGGACGCAGTCCTCGTGCAGGGCGACCGGCTGGCGCATCTCCACCCGCAGGCGCTCGCCGATCGCCGCGACCGACCACGTGGGCCGGGCGGCGAGGCGTTCGGCGCCGAGGCGGACCGCCAGCGGCAGGTGGGAGCAGGCGGCGGCGAACCGCAGCGCGGCCTCGCGTTCGGCGTCGACCCGGTCGCGGCCGGCGACCCGGCGGAACAGCTCGACGGAATCGTCCGGGTCGAAGGGCGGCACGGAGAACCAGCGCGTGATCCCGGGGACGCGCCGGCCGCCCGTGACGATCGCGGCGCTTCCGCTTCCGGCCGGCAGCAACACCTTCAACTGCCCGGGTGCACGGGCATGGTCGAGCACGACGAGCAGGCGGCGGCCGTGCGAGACGGTCCGCCACAGCGCGGCCTGTTCCGCCGGATCGTCCGGAACCTCGGCGACCGGAACCCCGAGCGCGCGGAGGAAGCCGGACAGCACCGCGCGATCGTCGCCGTCGCGCAGGTCGGCGTAGAGCTGCCCGTCCGGGAACCGGTCCCGGAGGCGGTGGGCGACGTGGACGGCCAGCGTGCTGGTGCCCACCCCGCCGAGCCCGGCGAGACCGACGGCCGGGGCGCTGAGGCCGTCCGCGAGGAGCAACCCGGTGACCTGCTCGATCAGATCCGTACGCCCGACGAAGTCCCGGATGCCCGGCGGCAGCTGCCCGGGCGCCGGGACGGCCGCCGGTTCCTCCACCGGCGGGGTGGGCTCGCCGTTCAGGATCCGCTGGTAGACGTCGCGCAGGGCCGGACCTGGATCGAGCCCGAGCTCGCCGGACAGCAACTCCCGGATCCGGTGGAACTCGGCCACGGCCATCGCCTGCCGGCCGGTCCGGTAGAGCCCGAGCATGAGCAGGGCGCTCAGGCCCTCGTCGAGGGGATGCTGCTCGACCAGCGCGGTCAGTTCGGTGACCGCGGCGGCGGGACGGCCCGAACCGACGTCGAGCGCGAGCCGTTCCTCGACGGCGGCGCGCCGCTCCCGCTCGAGCCGCGCCCGCTGGGCGGCCGCGTACGGCCCCGGGACGTCGGCCAGCGCCGGCCCCCGCCAGAGGCCGTCGGCCTGCTGGAACGCCTGCGCCGCCCGGCATTGCTCGCCGGCCTCGCGCGCCGTGCGGGCCCGCGCCACCGCCGCCGTGTAGTCCGCCAGGTCGAGGGTTCCGGGGCCGAGCCGCAGCCGATAGCCGCCGTTGACGGTCTCGATCGCGCCGGGGCCGAACGACTGCCGCAACCGGGAGATGTACGTCCGCAGGGTGAGCGCGCTCGTCCGCGGCGGATCCGCGCCCCACACCGCGTCGATCAGCGCCTCCAGCGTGGCCTGCCGCCCCTCCCGCAGCGCCAGCGCGGTGAGCACCGCGCGCTGCTGCGGGGTGCCGAGATCGAGCTCGTCGTCGTCCGTCCACGCCCGCACCGGGCCGAGCACCTGAATTCGCAGCGCCGTCACACCATCCCCCGTCACCATGGGCATCTATCTTCCGTCAACCCTTCGTCGAACCATGTGCGGCTCAATGGGCCTACCGCGGCCGGCGCCAGTGCCGGCCCCCTTGAAAGGCCGTCACATGAGCGCGTCCCCCTTGACCGGTATTCCTTCCGCGGCCGGCGTCGCCGCTCTGCGCGCGTCCGCCGCCGGTCCCGTCCTCCAGCCGGGCGACGAGGGCTACGCGGAGGAACTCGCGACGTACAACCTCACCGTCGTGCATACCCCGGCCGTCGTCGTCGGCGCCACCAATGCCGAGGACATCCAATTGGCCGTACGCTTCGCCGCCGCTCACGATCTGCCGGTCGCGGTCCTCGGCGCGGGCCACGGCACCTCCGTCTCGTCGGACGGCTCGGTGCTGATCACCACCCGCCGGCTGACCGGCCTGGCCGTCGACCCGGACGCCATGACCGCCCGGGTCGAGGCCGGCGTGCGCTGGGCCGAGTTCATCGAGCTGGCCGGCAAGCTGGGCGTGGGCGCCCTGAACGGCTCGTCGCCGACCGTGACGGTGGTGAGCTACACCCTGGGCGGCGGGCTCGGGCCGTTCGGGCGCAAGTACGGCTACGCCGCCGACCACGTCACCGCTCTGGACGTGGTGACCGCCGACGGGGAGCTACGGCACGTCACCGCGGACAGCGATCCCGGCCTGTTCTGGGCGCTGCGCGGCGCCAAGGGCAACTTCGGGATCGTCGTCGCCATCGAGTTCACCGTCTTCCCGATCACGACCTTCTACGGCGGCGGCATCTTCTTCCCGGGCGAGCTCGCCGGCGCGGTGCTGCACCGGTTCCGCGAGTGGACCCGCGACCTGCCGGAGGAGATGTCGGCGTCGGTCGGGCTGCTGCACCTTCCGGCCGCCCCGTTCGTGCCGGAGCCGCTGCGCGACCGGCTCGTCGCACACCTGCGCGTCGCCTATCTCGGCGAGCCGTCCGACGGCGAGGCCCTGATCGCCGGGTTCCGGGAGCTGGGCACGCCGATCATCGACGCGGTCGGCCCGATGCCGTACGCGGCGGTGGCCGCCGTCCACAACGACCCGGTCGACCCGCTGCCGCTCTACGAGCACGCGGCCCTGCTGCGGGACCTGCCGGCCGAGGCGGTCGACGCGATCCTGCGGTACGCCGGGCCGGAGGCCGGCTCGCCGCTCGTGCTGGCCGAGGTGCGGCACCTCGGTGGCGCCCTCAGCCGTACCCCCGAAATCCCCAACGCCGTCGGCAACCGTGACCGGACGCTCTACAACGTCTTCCTGGTGGCCGCCGGCGGGCCGCCCGACGCCGAGGCGCTGCACGCCTACGAGCAGCGGCTGATCGACGCCCTCGAGCCCTGGTCGACCGGCCGCCGCTACCTGAACTTCATGTTCGCCGCCGACGCGGCACCGGCGACGGCGGCCCTGGCCTACGCGCCGGGCGACTATGCCCGGCTGGCCGGGATCAAGCGCCGCGTCGACCCGGCCAACCTGTTCCGCGTCAACCACAACATCCCGCCGGCGCAGTGAGCCCTACCGCCGGGCCGTGCAGGTGGTGGTGGACTTCGCGGCCGGGTTGCTCTCCGAGGTGAGGGTCACCGCCGTGCGGCGGGTGTCCTTGGTCCAGACCTCGACGGCCGATGTCTGGCCGGCGGGGACGCCGATGACGGTGCGGGGGAGTGTGGCGCCGGGGGCGGTGACCCGGAAGACGTCGGCGGCCCGGCCGGTGTTGCGGACCGGGACGGTGCAGCGGGTCCAGCCGGTCCGGTCGGGGCGGGCCGTGTCCGGATAGGCGCGGACGCCCCGTTTGGCCGGGCCGGCGCCGTCGAGGGAGCGCACGGCGACCTCGTACGAGAGAACGCCCTTGCTGTTCCGCTTGCGGTCGAGGATGTAGAAGTGCAGGCGGTTGGCCGTGTCGGCGTACTCGAAAGCGCTCCCGGAATTTGTGCCGGCGTGGAAGAGGGCGTCGGAGAGCTGGCGGTAGTCGCCGATCGTCATCTTCTGCGGTGTGCCGTCGGGCAGGACGAAGTCGACCTTGTCGATGTCCTGCGGATTGGCGTCGATGGTCCAGATGAAGGGTGCGGCGTCCTCGTTCTTGGTCTTGGCCAGCAGGACGCCGGAGTCGGGGGTGAACGAGTCGAAGCCCATGCGGTCGACGACCTCGAGGGTGTAGTTGTCGTAGCCGCCGCCGTCGCAGAACGGGTCGGCCGCGGTGTCGCAGGCCGGGGAGCGGTCGCCGCCGTCGAGGGTCACGTTGATGCCGCCCGACTCGACCACTCGAGCCGTCACAGTGGTCAGCACCAGACCCGACGTGGCCAGCGCGTCGCGGGAAAGCCGGAGCACCGCGTCGGAGGAGGCGATGCCCAGCTTCAACTTGTTGCGCAGCATGTGCTGGGCGCCCATCGACGAGCCCGAGGTGCCGGGGATCAGCCACCGGCTGTGCGGGCCGCCGGGCCCGTTGAACGTGCCGCGGCTGAGCATCTCCCACGGTCCGCTGTAGTCGCGGCGGGCCGGGACGCTGTACGGGTTGTTGTAGTTGTCGCCGACCCCGAGGATGTGGCTGAACTCGTGGGCGTACGTCGACATGCCGGAACTCTCGGCCTGCAGCGAGCTGCCCTGGCTGGCGTTGGGCCAGATGTTGGCCGAGGCCTGCCACGACGTCCAGTCGACGTAGCGGGTGGCGTTCCAGTTGGGCAGGGCCGTGTCCGGCGGACCCCACTCGTCGGTCACGTCCTCTTTCGTCGTGAACTTCATCGGCCCGAACTCCTGCCAGGTGGCCGACTCGTCCTGCCCGGCCGAGAGGAAGAAGACGAAGTCGTACTTGGCCGCCTCGGCCTCGCCGACGGCGGCGATCCAGGCGGCGCGGGCGTCGGTGCGCAGGTTGCGGTTGCAGACGTCGCCGGCCGGGCAACCCTGGCCGCGCTGCATCTGGGCCTCGATGCCGTACTCGTGGCTGTCGCTGGGCATCTGGTAGACGCCGAAGGAGCTGAGCTCGATGCCGAAGCGGCCGTTGGAGTCCTCCATCCAGTATTCGTGGATGGTGTGGCCGCGGTTGAGTGTGCCGGGCTTGTTGAGGAAGTCCCGGTAGAACTGGGGAACCTCGGACCGGGTCAGATTCTGTACGCCGGACGGGTTCCCGTAGATCGTCGAGTTGGCGGGCTGCGTGACGACGAACGGCTGGTTCGGATAGTCGACGAGCACGAGGGCGCCGTTGAAGTTGCGCTCCGACCCCTTCACGGCCGGGTCGGCCCAGTTCGTGCCGGGCACGGGCTTGTAGTCCGACCACGTCATGGTGTCGGGCAGCTCGTAGCGCTGCGGGTCGACCGGTTGCGGCCCGTTCGGCTTGCTGAGAGCGGCCGCTTCATCGATCTGCCACGGCTGGGTCTGCGGCCAGTGCCGCATCCGCCAGGGCGTGTCGGGATCGACCTCGCCGGGCGGCGCCGCGGTGGCCGGCGTGGCGGTGAGGGCGCCGGCCACGGCCAGCGTCACAACGGACATTGCCGAGACCAGGCGCCGCGCACTCGTCATGAACGCCATCCTGTCGCATGAATTTACAAACCTCAATGCTCGGGAGCGCTCCCATTGTCCGTCTCTCCATGCGAGTATTTATTGACACGTGTCAATGACAAGCGTGGAAGGGCCTGGCATGAAGCTCAGCCGCATCCTGCTCGTTCTGGTACTGGCGCTGGCCGGGGGTGGGCTGTCCGGCGCGCCGGCGGCCGCTGAACCGGTGCATCGGGTCAGCTACGACAAGCACTCACTGATGGTCGACGGGCGGCGGGTGCTGGTGCAGGCGGCCGAGTTCCACTACTTCCGGCTGCCCAGCCCGGAGCTGTGGCGCGACATCCTGGAGAAGGAGAAAGCGGCCGGCTTCAACGCCGTGTCCGTCTACTTCGACTGGGCCTTCCACTCGCCCGCGCCCGGCGTCTACGACTTCAGCGGTGTGCGTGACGTGGACCGGCTGCTGCGGACGGCCGAGCAGGTGGGGCTGTACGTCATCGCGCGGCCCGGGCCCTACATCAACGCCGAGACCACCGGCGGTGGCTTCCCGGGATGGCTCAAGCTCGTGCCAGGCCGGGCCCGCAGCAGCGCGCCCGGCTACACCGCCGCCTATCGCGAATGGCTCGGGCACATCAACCCGATCATCGCCCGGCATCAGATCACCCGGGGCGGGTCGGTGCTGCTCTACAACGTCGAGAACGAGTACGCGGTGAACACCGACGCCGCCTACATGCAGGACCTTCAGGACACCGCGCGCGGCCACGGCATCGACGTGCCGATCACCACGAACCTGTGCTGCGACGCGGCCTCGTGGACCTCGACCTGGGCGTCGGGGCCGGGGGCGGTGCAGATCCCCGGGGTGGACGACTATCCGCAGTCCTTCGACTGCGGCAACGCCGCGACCGTCTGGGGCGCCTGGGGTCCCGGGATCACCGAGCGGGTCCGCGAGGACGCCCCGGTCTTCGCGGCCGAATATCAGGCGGGCGCGATCGACGTGAACAACGCCGGGTACGAGGCCTGCCGCGAGCTCACCGGGGTGGCGTACACCCGGTACTTCCAGAAGAGCAACCTGATCACCAGCGGGGCTACGGCGTTCAGCTACTACATGGGCTTCGGCGGCACGAACTGGGGCTGGCTGGCCCAGCCGAACGACGTCTACACCTCCTACGACTACGGTGCCGCCATCACCGAGGCCCGGCAGCTCACCGCGAAATACGACGAGTACAAGCGCCAGGGCTACTTCCTGCGGGCCACGGCCGGCTCGCTCACCCGCACCGATCCGGTGGCCGCGCCGCAAGCGGCCGGGCTGGAGACCCTCGCGCGGGCCAACCCGGACGACGGCGCCCAGTTCGTGCTGGTGCGCAACCCGGGCACGGCGGCCGTGTCGAGCACCCTCGACTGGGGCGGCCACGCCTTCCCGGTGACGCTCGCCGGGCGTGACGCCAAGGTCCTGGCCGGCCAGTACGGCTTCGGCGGCCAGCGGCTCGTGGCGTCCACTTCGGAGATCCTGACCCACGAGGCGATCGGCGGGCGGGACATCGCGGTGCTCCACGGCGCCCAGGGCACGCCGGGCGCGACCGTGCTGCGCTACCCGTCCCGGCCGCGGGTGACCGTGCTCGACGGCCGGGTCACGTCGTCCTTCGACCCGGCCGGCGGTGAGCTGCGGCTCGACTACAAGCACAGCGGCCTGGCCCGGGTGCTGATCGACGGCGGAGGGCGGCGGCCGCTGCTGCTTCTGCTCGGCACCGCCGGCACCGCGGCGTCGTTCTGGCGGGCCGACACCGCCGCCGGCCCGGTCCTGGTGCGCGGCACGGGCCTGCTGCGGTCGGCCACGGCGGCTCCGGGTGCCGTGGCGCTCCGCGCCGACACCGCCGAGGCCGGGCCGGTCGAGGTGTTCACGGCCGGGCGCGCGGTGACCGTGAACGGCGAGCGCGTCGCCACCCGCCGCACGCCGAGCGGATCGCTGCTGGGCCGCCTGCCGGGGCCGCGGCCGGTCGCCCTGCCGGCGCTCACCGGCTGGCGGCAGCACGCCGAGGCGCCCGAGGCCGCGCCCGGCTTCGACGACTCCGGCTGGACCGTGGCCGACCGGGCCACGAGTCTGAGCCCGTTCGTCCCGCTCACCCAGCCGGTGCTGTTCAGCGACGAGTACGGCTTCCACACCGGCAGCGTCTGGTACCGGGGCCGGTTCACCGCCACCGGCGGCGAGACGTCCGTGTCGCTCAACGCCATCACCGGCAAACGCGGCAACTATCTGGTCTGGCTGAACGGGCGCTATCTCGGCTCGGCCGCCGGTGGGGTCCAGGCCGACTCGGACGCGCCGGCCAACCCGTCGCCCGGCGCGGGGGAGTTCGCCGTGCCGGCCGGCCTGCTGAAGCCCGGCGCCCCGGCCGTGCTGTCGGTGCTGGTGCAGAACATGGGCCACAACGACGACTGGACGGCCGACGACAACCGGTTCCGGCAGCCCCGCGGGCTCGTCGGGGCCCGGGTCAACGGGTCGCCGGCGCCGGTGACGTGGCGGATCCAGGGCACCGCGGCGATCGATCCGGTGCGCGGCGGGCTGAACAACGGCGGCCTCTACGGCGAGCGGGCCGGCTGGACCCTGCCCGGTCACGCCGATCAGGGCTGGCCGAGAGCCGGCGCGACCGTGCCGGCCGGCGTCACCTGGCTCCGCACCGGGTTCCGGCTCGGCCTGCCGGAGGGGCAGGACACCTCGGTGGTGCTGCGTTTCGGTGGTACGCCACCGGCCGGCTACCGGGCCGTCGTCTATCTCAACGGCTGGCAGGTCGGGCAGTACGGAGCGGCCATCGGCCCGCAGACCGACTTCGTGCTGCCGGCCGGGCCGCTGCGCCCGGACGGCCGGAACACCCTGGCCATCGCCGTCATCGCCACCTCGCCGAGCACGGTCACCATGCCGGGCCTGGCGGTCGCCGGCAGCCAGCGGGGAGGGGTCAGTTGACCATGAGTTACCCAACCGTTACACGGCGGGCTCTTGCTTGAAACGTGACGCAGGCCCGAAGTTTGTCCAAGGACTAAACAAATATCGATGCGGGATGGCTATTCGGCGGGCCGGACCGACCTCAAAGGACACAAGGAGCTCCTGTGCCCCATCGACGCCTTCGAAAAGTGCTCACCGCCGTCCTGTCCTCCTGCGCCGTCCTGGCCGTGACCCTGATCAGCGCGCCGGCCGCCCAGGCGGCCCCGGCCGCCGCGGCCGCCGACCCGTACTCGGTGCTCGTCTTCTCCAAGACCGCCGGGTTCCGGCACGACTCCATCCCGGCCGGGATCGAGGCCATCCGCCAGCTCGGCGCCGACAACGGCTTCTCCGTCGACGCCACTGAGGACGGTGCCGCGTTCACCGACGCCAACCTCGCCAACTATCGGGCCGTCGTCTGGCTCTCGACCACCGGCGACGTTCTGGACGCGGGTCAGCAGGCCGCCTTCGAGCGCTACGTCCAGGCCGGCGGCGGCTATGCCGGCGTCCACGCGGCGTCCGACACCGAGTACAGCTGGCCCTGGTACGGCAAGCTGGTCGGGGCCTACTTCTCGAACCACCCGGCCAATCAGCAGGCCACGGTCAAGGTCGAGGACCACGCTCACGCGTCGACGGCGGAGCTGCCGGAGCGCTGGTCGCGCTTCGACGAGTGGTACAACTTCCAGACCAACCCGCGCGGTGACGTGCACGTGCTGGCCAGCCTGGACGAGACCAGTTACAGCCCGGGCGCCGGCGCGATGGGCAGCGACCATCCGACCGCGTGGTGCCAGGACTACGACGGCGGGCGGGCCTGGTACACCGGCGGCGGGCACACCCAGGAGTCGTACGCCGATCCGCAATTCCTCTCCCACCTCCTCGGCGGCATCCAGACCGCGGCCGGTGTGGTCGAGGCGGACTGCGGCGCCTCGCTGACCGGCAGCTTCGAGAAGGTCGCGCTCGACGGCAACACCAGCAACCCGATGGAGCTGGACATCGCCAAGGACGGCCGGGTGTTCTATGTGGAGCGGGACGGGCGGGTGCAGATCATCAAGCCCGACACCGGCCGTACGGCCACAGCGGTCGACCTGGATGTCTTCACCGGCAACGAGGATGGCCTGATCGGCATCCGCCTCGATCCGGACTTCGCCACCAACGGCTGGGTCTACCTCTACTACGCCCGCAACGACGGGACGCCCCGCAACCTGCTGTCGCGCTTCACCGTCACCGGCGACACCATCGACGTGGCCAGCGAGAAGGTGGTCCTGGAGGTCGGCACGCAGCGCAACACCTGCTGCCACGCCGGCGGCAGCATGACCTTCGACCGCGACGGCAACCTCTACCTGGCCACCGGCGACAACACGAACCCGTTCGAGTCGGACGCGTACACCCCGATCGACGAGCGGCCGGGCCGGCAGGACTTCGACGCCCAGCGGTCCTCGGGCAACACCAACGACCTGCGCGGCAAGGTGCTGCGGATCCATCCGGAGGACGACGGGTCGTACACCGTCCCGGCCGGCAATCTCTTCGCTCCCGGCACCGCCAAGACGCGGCCGGAGATCTACGCGATGGGCTTCCGCAACCCGTTCCGCATCGGCGTCGACCCGGCGACGAGCACCCTCTACGTCGCCGACTACGGGCCGGACGCCAGCACCACCAACCCGAACCGGGGCCCCGAGGGCACCGTGGAGTGGAACATCGTCGGCAAGCCGGGCAACTACGGCTGGCCCTACTGCACCGGCGCGAACTACGCGTACAACGACTACCCGTTCCCGTCCGGCCCGAGCGGCGCCAAGTTCGACTGCGCGGCGCCGAAGAACGACTCCCCGAACAACACCGGCCTCACCGACCTGCCGCCGGCCATCGCGGCGACCGTCGACTACGACTACGGCGGCAACCCGCGCTTCCCCGAGATCGGCGGGGGCGGCGCGCCGATGGGCGGCCCGGTCTACCGGTACGACGCCGCGCTGAGCTCCGACCGCAAGTGGCCGGCCTACTACGACGGCAAGGCCATGTTCGGCGAGTGGAACCAGTCGAAGATGTACACGATGCAGGTCACCGCGGACGGCAAGTCGCTGGTCGACATCAACCAGCTGCTGACCGGGATGAGCTTCATCCGGCCGATGGACTTCGAGTTCGGCCCGGACGGCGCGCTCTACATGATCGAGTGGGGCAGCGGCTTCGGCGGCAGCAACGACGACTCCGGCGTCTACCGGATCGACTACGTGGCCGGTGACCGGGCCCCGATCGCCGCCGCGAGCGCGACACCGACCTCGGGCCCGGTGCCGCTGACGGCGAAGTTCTCCAGCGCCGGCTCCCGTGACCCGGACGGCGGCGCGCTGACCTACGCCTGGACCTTCGGCGACGGCGGCACCTCCGGCGAGGCCAACCCGGAACACACGTACACCAAGGCCGGCAACTACAACGCGCAGCTCACCGTCACCAACCCCAAGGGCCGTACGGCGGTCGCCAACGTGCCGGTGACGGTCGGCAACACCGCGCCCACCGTGTCCATCGAGTTCCCGCCCGACGGCGGCTTCTTCGACTGGGGCGACCAGGTCAAATACACGATCAAGGTGACCGACCCCGAGGACGGCACGATCGAGTGCGACCGGATCCAGCTGCAGGTGCTGCTCGGCCACGACGAGCACGCCCACCCGCTGGAGCAGCACACCGGCTGCACCGGCACCGTGCAGACCGCGCTCGCGGCCGGGCACGGCGCCGAGGCCGACGTCTTCGCGGTGTTCGAGGCGACCTACACCGACGACGGCGGTGAGGGCGGGGCGGCCCCGCTCACCGGCCGCGCCATCGAGCAGCTGCAGCCCAAGCGCAAGCAGGCCGAGTACTACATCGGCACCGGCCGGGTGGCCGGCAGCACCGGCGGTGGCGACGCCGGGGTGCAGCGCGAGACCACCACCGACCCGGCCGGCGGCGGCCAGAACATCGGCTTCATCGAGGACGGCGACTGGTGGTCGCTCGACCCGGCCAGCCTGACCGGCGTCGACTCGATCCGTTTCCGGGTGGCCTCGGCCGTCAACGGCGGCCGGATCGAGGTCAGGTCGGGCGCGGCCGACGGCCCGCTGCTTGCCACGGCCACCGTGCCGGGCACGGGCGGCTGGCAGACCTGGGCCGACGTCACGGTTCCGGTCACCGCCACCGAGACGGAGTCGCTGTTCTTCATCGCCCAGGACCCGGGCGACGGCGCCGGATCGCTGTTCAACGTGAACTGGATGGACTTCCTCGGCCGCGGCGTCACCGAGAACGCTCCGCCCACGGTCAGCGCCACGGCGACACCGGCGAGCGGCACCGTGCCGGTCACCGTCGCCTTCGACGGCACCGCCACCGACGCCGAGGGCGACACCCCGCTGACGTACGCCTGGGACTTCGGCGACGGCGGCAAGGCCGACACGCTGGACGCGAGCCACACGTACAACGCGCCGGGGAACTTCACGGCCACGCTGACCGTCACGGACAAGCGCGGCGCCAAGGCGTACGTCAATGTGCCGGTGAAGGTCGAAGCACCGAACACGGCCTGCTTCGGGGCGCGCTCGGACGACTTCCTCGGTGACGGGCTGAACCGCACGCGGTGGTCGGTGGTCCGGGAGAACCAGACCTTCTCGGTCGGCGGCGGATCGCTGAAGCTGCCCACCATGGTGGGCGACCTCTACGGCGCCCGCAACGACGCGACCAACCTGGTGCTGCAACCGGCGCCGAGCGGGGCCTGGCAGGCCACCACGAAGATCACCCTGCCCGTGACCGCGAACTACCAGCAGGCCGGCCTTCTGGTCTACGGCGACGACGACAACTACGCCAAGCTCGATCTGCTCTACAACGGGTCCCGCACGGTCGAGTTCATCCGGGAGACGGCCGGCACGCCGCGCAACGAGAGCGGCGACAGCGCCCCGGCCCCGGCCGGCGACACGTTCTACCTGCGGCTGATCAGCGACGGGACGAACCTGACGGCGGCCACGTCGGCTGACGGGCAGAGTTTCACGGCGGTCGGGCGGGCGGCCGCGCTGGCCGGCATCGTGAACCCGCGGGTCGGGGTGTTCGCGCTCAACGGCGGCACCACCGCTCCGGTGGTGGACGCGGCGTTCGACTGGTTCCAGATCTCGCCCGACGCGCCGGCCGAGCCGGTCGCGCCGTCGGACGAGTTCACCGGCACGACGCTCGACAAGTGCCGGTGGAACGCGGTCGTCCGGGAGGACGCGACGGCGTACCGGATCGCCGATGGGTCCTTGCGGATCGACACACCGGCCGGTGACATCTATGGCGGGGGCAACACCGCGCCGAAGAACTTCGTCCTGCAGAACGCGCCGTCGGGCGACTGGACCGTGGAGACGAAGGTCGACGGCAGCACGCTGAACGAGCGGTACCAGCAGGCCGGGTTGATCGTCTACGGCGACGACGACAACTACGTCAAGCTCGACTACGTGCTCGACAACGAGGCCGGGCAGGCGGTGAGCCGGCGCATCGAGTTCCGCAGCGAGATCGGGGCGGCGGTACAGGATCCGCAGCCCCAGTCCGGCAACCTGACGTCGGGGGTGTGGCACCTGCGGCTGGCCAAGGCCGGCAGCACCTACACGGCGTCCTACTCGGCCGACGGCACGACGTGGACGTCGTTCCCGGCGCTGACCAACGCCGCCGTCTCCAAGGTGGGTCTCTACAGCATCGGAACCGACCAGACCGCGGCCAAGACGGTGGCGTTCGACTACTTCCGTCTCACCGCGGCCAACTCCGACTCCACCGCCCCGGCGACCGCGGCGTCGGTGTCGGGCACGCCGGTCGACGGCTGGCACACCGGGGATGTCACGGTCACTCTGACTGCCACGGATGCCGGCTCCGGCGTCGCCGGCACGGAATATCAGGTCGACAACGCCACGGCCTGGACCGCCTACACCGCACCGGTTCTGGTCACGGGTGACGGCTCGCACGAGGTGCGGTTCCGCTCGACCGACAAGGCCGGCAACGTGGAGACCGCGAAGTCGGCCGCGGTGAAGATCGACAGCACGGCGCCGCTGACGTCGGCGTCGTTCGCCCCGCCGAACGACAACGGCTGGCACGCCGGCGCCATCCCGGTCACGCTCAGCGCGGCCGACGCCGGATCGGGCGTCGGCAAGCTGGAGTGGTCGCTGGACGGGGGCGCGTGGACCCCGTACACCTCACCCGTGGACGTCAAGGGGGACGGCCAGCACGAGCTGCTCTACCGCTCCACCGACAAGGCGGGAAACGCGGAGACCCTCAAATCCGCGGTCGTACGGATCGACGGGGCCAAGCCGACACTGCTGGTCTCCGGAGTGGCGCACGGTCAGCTCTACGGCGACAGCCAGGACGTGCGCGTCTCGTGGCAGGCGGTCGACCCGACCTCCGGCGTGCAGAGCACCAGCGCGACGCTGAACGGTCAGGCGTACACGAACGGCGCTCTGCTGGCGTTGTACGAGCTGCCGCTCGGCCTGCACGACCTCACCGCGACCGCGGTCGACAAGGCGGGCAACCGCACCACGACCACGGTCCAGTTCTACGTCACCACCTCGTTCCGGGACATGCAGAACCTGCTGGACCGGTTCAAGGCGACCAGCCGGCTCTCGGCCAAGGCCCACAAGGACCTGACCAAGAAGCTGGACGCGGTCCGCAAGGCCGAGGCCGCCGGCAAGGACGACAAGGCGATCAAGGAGCTGAACGCCTTCAGGACCGCGGTTGTCTCTCAGGCGACTGAGGCCGACGTCCGGAACACGCTGCTCCGCGACGCCGACGCGATGATCGTCCGCCTCGGCGGCACGGCCAGCGCGGCCGGCGTCAAGGCGAACGACGGCAAGTTGCTGAAGGGCGCCGGCCGTCTCGGCGGCGATCCGACCCGGATCTCCCCGAGGCGCTGACGTCGGGAGGGCCCGTCCTTTGCGGGGCGGGCCCTCTCCGCTTGTCAGGAGGACGTCAGGCGGGCCGCGAACCGCTCGGCGATGTCCCGGTCGAGCGCGTCCGGCACCGGCTGCACGCCACCGGCGACCGCACCCGTGGCGATGGCGGCGAGCGACGCCGTCTGCAGGGTCAGGCCGAGGTCCATGGCCTCGATCGGGTTGCCGCCGGCGGCCACCAGGTTGATCATGCGGGTTTCGGCCAGCACGACGACGCGGCGGCCGTCGGCGAGCAGGTGCTCGCGGTGGTGTGAGCCGGTGCCGGGGCCTGGGGTGCCGAGCAGCCGCAGGTCCACCTCGTCGCCGCGGTGGCCGACGCCGGCCAGGACCACGCCGTCCCGGAGGCGCTCGATCTGCGCCTGGCCGAGCACGCCGGGCCGCCCGGTGGCGAGGAAGACCAGGTCGGCGCCGGGGAGGAGATCCTCGGCGGGGCCGGTGCCGTGCCCTTCGAGGGCGGCCTCGAGGCTGCGGTACGGGTCGATCTCGGCCACCGACACCCGGGCGCCGAGCAGGCGCAGCGTCTGGGCCACCCCGCGCCCGCACGGGCCGTAGCCGACGACCACGGCGTTCGCGCCCGGCAGCATGCGGTTGGTGGCGTTCATGAAGCCCTGCACGACGCTCTGCCCGACCCCGAACCGGTTCTCGACCAGCTGCTTGAGCGGGCTGTCGTTGATCACCACGACCGGGAAGGGCACGCCGGCGTGGCCGCCCTCACGCAGCCGCAGGCCACCGGTGGTGGTCTCCTCGGTGCCGCCCCGGAAATGCCGCGGGACGCCACGGGCGAGAAGGCCCAGGGTCAGGTCGGCGCCGTTGTCCAGCAGCAGGTCCGGTTCGAGGTCGAGAACCTGGGTGACCTGCGGATCGTCGTCACCGGCGTACACCTCGACGCCGATCTCGCGCAGAGCCGCGACCACCTCGGGCCTGGTCGTGCCGGGGGAGCCGGTCAGGCGGACGTGGGCGCCGGCCCGGACCAGGAGGGTGGCCAGGACGGCGGTCTTCGGTTCGATATGAAGGCACATTCCCAGCCGTACGCCGGCGAAAGCGTTTTTGGAACGGCTCATCGTCTCGTGCAGGAGAGGCATGTGGGCGGCGGCCCAGCGAACGGCCGGGTGTTCGTACGAGGACAGCAAGGACTCAGAAATCATGTCGGTTTTGTCTTCCAGTGGTAGTCGGCGGGCAGGGGAGAGCCGGCCGGACCTACTGGTAGAAGTCCATGCGGTAGGAGTGGTCACCGAACACGGCCCGGCGCCGCGGAGGGCGCACGCCGGGCATCGAAGTCATGCGGCGATGGTAGCCGAGGCCGCGATCGTCTGAAGTCAGCAGCGCCAGTACACGTACCGCCAGTAGCCGGCGCCGGTGAACTCGGCGTCGCCGTTGGCGATGAGCTGGACCAGGCCGCCGTTGTAGTTGACGTTGTCGGTGTAGGGGCGGGTCGTCCACAGGACGCCGCCGTTGGTGGCGTAGACGGCGAAGTAGCCGTCGGGGGAGTTCCAGGCGTGGGCGCCGTTGTAGCCGTACGTGTTCGACGCGGCGCACACCCGCTGGCTGCTGGTGCCGAAGTTCTCGTACAGGACAAGGTTGCCGTCCGTCTGCATGTTGAGCCGGAACCGGCCCTTCACCAGATATTGCCCGCCGGTCAGCGACTGGCCGGTGGTCAGGTAGGACTGGCCGGGGGCGGCCTGGGCCGGAGTCACCACGAAGAACGCCAGGAGCGCGGTGAACAGCGTGGCGGCGGCCGCGATCGTACGTCGGAATCTCAT
Source organism: Actinoplanes sp. NPDC000266 (assembly GCF_042899005.1). Classification (NCBI taxonomy): domain Bacteria; kingdom Bacillati; phylum Actinomycetota; class Actinomycetes; order Micromonosporales; family Micromonosporaceae; genus Actinoplanes; species Actinoplanes sp. NPDC000266. The sequence goes on along the minus strand of NZ_JBIAZI010000002.1, from coordinate 993,637 downwards.
GTCCCATCCCCTCGTGAGTCGTGCTTCCGTCGCAGGTCTACCAATCACCATCGATGCCCGGAAGACTCCGCCGCGGGGCCCCCGACCGAGGGCCCCGCATGGGGGTCCGGGTCACGATGACAGGTGACGGCGCGTTCGACGTCGGTCCGTTCGTCAGCGAACAGACCCGCGTCGAGCAGGGAAGACGGCTGCGCAATCCGCGCGTGCGGGTGCTGCTGGAGGTCGGCGCGGAGCTCCTGCAGGAGAGCCTCGGCGGCGGGATCGACGACCCGTTCCGATTCCCGACCGTGCCGGCCGTCTGCGCGCGGGCCGCCCTCGACGAGGAGTTCGCCGGGCAGGACAACCCGGCCAGCAGCGCCCGCAACGCGTACGCCAAGACGTGGCCGACGAAGGCCCGCTTCGACTCCGACCTCGTGATCTACGCGCTGACCGTGCCGAGCTGGTTCGCCGGCGACGACTACGCGTTCGAGACGGTCCGCGAGCTGATCGACGACGAGGTACCGGTGGACGCGGTGTTCGAGCGGATGGCGTTCAACGAGGCGGTGCTGTTCGAGCACAAGCACTTCCGCCTCCAGGTGCTCATGCAGGCCCTGGCGCCGGACGTGCCGATCATCCGGGAGGCCCTCGACCGGATGTACGAGGCGATCACCGACGCCTGGGCCCGGACCGCCGAAGGCATCCTGGGCTACTACGGCCTGACCCTGCGGCCCGGCCTGACCGTCACCGACCTGGCCACGATGCTCACCGCGATGGCCGAAGGGCTCGGCCTGCGCCGTCTGGTGCGCCCGGGCGACCGGGCCTTGATGGACCGTGAACGCGGCACTACCCTGCTCGCCAGCGGCGTGTTCGCGGTGTTCACGGCATGCCTGCGGGAGGAGGGCGACGACCGCACGCTCGCCGCCTTCTGCCGCGAGACGACCGGTGTCACGCCGAGGGCGGTGCTCAAGTAGGCATGTATGACGACCCTTTCGAGACTTCGGAGCGGGCGGCGTTGCGAGAGGCGACGGCTTCGTTCGTACGGCGGGAGATCGTGCCCCACCTCGGCCAATGGGAGCGCGACGGCGAGATACCGCGGGAACTGCATCGGCGGGCGGCCAAGGCGGGGCTGTACGGAATCGGATTCGCCGAGGAACACGGCGGCGACGGCGGCGACACCGTGGACGTGGTGGTGGCGGCCGAGGCGTTCCTGGAAGCGGGTGGCTCGTCGGGGTGTCACGCGGCGCTGTTCACGCACGGCATCGCGCTGCCGCACATCGTGGCTTCAGGGGACGGCGGCCTGATCGATCGCTTCGTCCGGCCGGCGCTGGCGGGCGAGAAGGTGTGCGCGCTCGGCATCACCGAGCCGGACGCGGGCTCGGACGTGGCGGCGTTGCGGACCACGGCGGTGCGGGACGGCGACGAGTACGTCGTCAACGGAGCCAAGATGTTCATCACGTCGGGCACGCGGGCCGATTTCGTGACGACCGCGGTGCGTACGGGCGGTCCTGGGGCTTCCGGAATCAGCCTGTTGGTCGTGGAGAAGGGGACGCCGGGCTTCACGGTGTCGCGGCGGCTCGACAAGATGGGCTGGCTCTGCTCGGACACGGCGGAGTTGTCCTTCGCCGACTGCCGGGTGCCGGCGCGCAATCTGATCGGTGAGGCGTTCCCGCTGATCGCGCAGGTGTTCGTGCCGGAACGGATCGTGATGGCCGTGCACGCCTATTCAGTGGCGCAGCGATGCCTCGACCTGAGCGTGGAGCACACGCGGGACCGGTCGACGTTCGGAAAGCCGCTCGCCGCGCGGCAGGTGGTGCGGCACAAACTCGTGCAGATGAGGCAGCGGATCGAACTGGCCCGGACGTACACGAGGCGGGTGGCCCTGCGGCACGCGGCCGGGGAGATGGTCGTGGGGGAGGCGTGCTTGGCGAAGAACGCAGCGGTGGACGCGTGCCGATACGTGGTCGACGAGGCGGTCCAGCTGCACGGCGGCATGGGCTACATGCGCGAGTCGGAGGTCGAGAGGCATTACCGCGACGCGCGAATCCTGGGAATCGGCGGCGGGGCCAGCGAGGTGATGGCCGACCTCGCCGCCAGAATCTTCGGGTACGGCGGTTAGTCGTCGCTGTACTTCTTGACGGTCGCGGTGATGAGAGAACCCGACTCGACCGTGGAGCCGGGCTTGAGGTCCTGTGCGAGCACCACCCAGTTCGCGTCGATGACCGGCAGGCGGTGCGCCCCGGTGGCGTCCTTGGCCGGGGCGACGATGAGGCCGGCCGAGCGCCACAGATCCTGCGCGGACTGGTAGTCGAGGCCCACGCCGCTGGGCACCTTGACCTTGGCCGGGGCCGCCTTCGTGGTGACCGCCTTGGTAGTGGCCGGTGCGGTGGTGGCCGGTGTCGTCGCCGGGGCGGAAGTGGGAAGCTCCGCGGGCTGGGCGGGGACGGCGGCGGTGGTCGGGGCAGCCGCCGTGGTCTGCTGGGCGGACGCCTGAGCGGCGGCGCCCTGCGCGTAGCCGTCCGCGAAGCTGTCCTTGGCGTCGCCGCTGGACACCGCGGCGATGACCGTGCCGCCGACGCAGAGGACGAGAACGGCGCCCACACCGCCGAGGACCCAGGGCAGCTTGCTGCGCTTCTTCGGCGGATATCCGGTCCCGTACGGGTCGGCCGGCACCTGCCAGGAAGGCTGGGGCTGATCCGGGTGCGGCGGCGGGTAGGACACGGGTTCTCCTAGCGAGGACTGGGCTCAGTTGAGGCAAAGCGCACGACGGCCCCAACCTAAGGTGAGGTCGGGGCCGTCGGTGCCGGTCGTTCGGAGCTGTTCTGAAGCCGTTCGTGCTAAGCCATTCGTGCTAGGCGTACGGGTTGAAGGGGATGGCGGACGGCTTGGCGGCGTTCAGGAGGTATTCGAAGGAGCCGTCTTTGATTTTGATGGTGGCGGAGCCGAAATTGGCGGCCATCAGTTTGTCGCGCAGGGCGACTGTGGGGTAGCCGTTCCAGTCGACCACGGGTGGGTAGCGCCAATTGTGGTAGTGGTTCTCCGGCGGCTCGTCGTTGCTGTTGGCGAGGCGGAAGAAGTGGGTGGAGGCGCCGTCCTTGTGGTAGACGACCTTCGGGTGGCTGCCGTCGAAACGCACCTGGGAACGGGCGTAGGTGACCTGCGAGCTGTGCTGGGTCGTGGTGACGTACTCGACCTGGTTCGACGTTTGGCTGACCCAGGAGATCACGTGTTCCCAGTCGTGGCGGTGGCCGCCGAGGCCGCTGCCGGCGACCGCCTGGTCCTTTTCGAAATAGCTGGCGTAGACGATGGCGCACCAGCCGTTGTTGCATTTCGAGCGGGCGTACGTCTGTGAATTGTCCAGGTCCCATTGGTCGCGGCAGGAGCCGTTGACGGCGCCGGTGGTGTTCAGGCCGCCGTTGATCGTCCCGTCGGGGCCGATGGCGGGGACGGCGTAGCAGCCGTCGGTGTCGTAGTCGTAGGCCGGGGAGAACGATTGCTCGTACCCGCCGGCGTTCTGGGGGAGGTTGTGGGGAGGGTCGGCCAGGGCGGGGGAGGCCGCGACCAGCAGGAAGAGGGTGGCGAGACCGGACACGGCCCCGAGGCGTACCAGGCGCATGGCTGATCTTCGCGGTTGTGATTCACAAGCGTCAATAGATGGGGCGTGAACACAGAGCGGCGGCCGGGTCCCTAGGCTGGAGGGATGAAGGTTCTGTCCATCCAGTCGGCGGTCGCCTGGGGCCACGTCGGCAACTCCGCGGCCGTGTTCCCGTTGCAGCGCATCGGCGTCGAGGTCGTCCCGGTCTATACGGTCAACTTCTCCAACCACACGGGGTACGGCGCGTGGCGCGGCCCGCTGATCCCGCCCGCGGACGTCGCTTCGGTGTTGCTCGGCGTGGAGGAGCGCGGGGTGTTCCCGCAGATCGACGCGGTGCTGTCGGGCTATCAGGGCGGCGTGGGCATCGGCGACGTGATCGTCGACGCGGTGCGCCGGGTGAAGGAGGCCAACCCGGCGGCGGTGTACGCCTGCGACCCGGTCATGGGAAACGCGAAGTCGGGCTGCTTCGTGGCGCCGGAGATCCCCGAGCTGCTACGCGACAGGGTGGTGCCGGTGGCCGACATCATCACGCCGAACCAGTTCGAGCTGGGCTTCCTGACCGGCACTTCACCGGACACCATTGAATCGACCCTGGCGTCGGCCGACCTGGCCCGGGAAATGGGCCCGTCGACGGTGCTGGTGACAAGCGTGGAACGCCCGGACCGAGAAGAGGGCACGATCGAGATGCTGGTGGTGGACCCGGCCGGCGCCTGGTTGGTGAACACGCCCCACCTGCCGTTCAAGGCGAACGGGTCGGGGGACGTGACGGCGGCGTTGTTCACCGCGCATTACGTGGCCACGAAGGACGCGGGGGTGGCGCTGGAACGTACGGCCTCAAGCGTCTTCGATTTGATTGAGACGACTTACCGCTCCGGCCAGCGGGAGTTGCAGTTGGTGGAGGCTCAGGAGTTCTACGCGAACCCGCGCATGCAGTTCAAGTCCGAACGGGTGCGTTGACGGCAGCGGTCGCACCATGCCGTGATCGAAGCTCATGTGCCTGGCGTGCGATGGCGGTGATCTAGGATCTCGCGGTGCTTTCTTATGTGCGCCGGCTTGGCCGGGCTCTGCCGGCCCGGCCTCAGTTTCTTCCCGGCGGGACGGCTGGGGATCTGGCGCTCAGTCAGGCTCGTGAGCGGGTGCGGCACGGGGACTGGCGAGCCGCCCGTGATGTGCTTGCCGGCGCCGGGGAGGACTGGGCGCTTCGGGGGCGCCGCCTCGGTGTTCTGAGTGAGGCCGCGGCCGAGGATGACGCGTGGCTTGTGGCCTGGCTGGAGGAGGAACCCTCGGATCCGGCGGCTGTTCTTCTGGACGCGGCCACCTTGGAGGCTCGCGCGTGGGAGGCGAGAGGCTTCGCGTCGGCCGCCAACACCAGCGTTCAGCAAGGGCGGACCTATCACGAGCTTTCCGCCGCCGCCGCGAAGCGCGGGCTTGACGCCATGGCGCTGGCCGGGTCCCGTGATCCGCTGCCCTGGATCGAGATGATGAGCACTCTGCACGCCGATCGGGAGGCCATGACCGTCTCGTTCGGTGAGCTCTATGCGGAAGGGCGCCGCCGGGATCCGTACAACTTCGATCTGCACCGTCGGGCCGTCAGCCTGCGCTGCCAGAAATGGTATGGCTCGCACGAGCTGATGTTCGCCACCGCTCGCGAAGCCGCCGCCGGGGCCCCGGCCGGCTCCGGTGTGGCGCTTCTTCCGCTGTTCGCCCATTTCGAGTACGCCATGCGCGAGTTCCTCTGGGACACCCGGGCCGAGCGTGACCTCAAGGTCGCCCAGCGGTATTTCCGCCGGGCCGAAGTGGGTGAGGAAGTGGACCGGTGCGTTGCTCAATGGCGGGCCGGCACCCCCGATCCGGTCCTGCTCTCCACCTGTCTGCAATGGGTGGCCCTCTTCTTCACGCTGGCCGGCCGGCGTAAACAGGCCCGGGCTGTCTTCGCCGAGCTCGGTCAGCATGTCGCGCCCGCCTCGGCGTGGGCTCTCTTCTTCCCGGGCGAGGAGTACGGCTATTTGAAGAGCTGGCTCTGGGCCCACAACTACTAGAGCGTCGCGGCCAGGCGGCCGGCGTTCATGTGGGCGATCGCCTCCACCGAGATCATCGGGTTGACGCCCGAGGACGACGGGAACGCCGAGGCGTCGGCGATGATCAGGTTGGGGATCTCCCAGGTGGCGCCGTCGGGGTTGGCCGCTGACGTCGACGGGGAGGCGCCCATGCGGGCCGAGCCCATGATGTGCAGGGCGGCCATGGCGATCTGGCCGGGTGCGGTGCCCAGGGTCCTTGTGGCCTCGATGAAGTCGTCGATGGGGGTCTGGCCCCGCTGCCACGGGTTGCCCCGCTGGTGGCCGGAGAAGATGGTGTGGGCGCCGGCTGCCTCCACGATGCGGGTCGCGCCCTCGATGCCGGCCCGCATGTGTGCGGCGTCGTACGGGGAGAGGCGGTAGCGGACCACCGGCTCGCCGTCGCGGCCCACCGTCACCCGGCCGCTGTCGCGGTCCCGGGTGATGACGCCTACGCCGCTCAGGTGGGGCAGTTGGCGCATCCGGTCCAGGTGGGCGCGGGCGCCGGTCCATGCCATGAACGACACCGCCGTGGCCGGGTTGGTGGCGGCCGTCTCGTAGATGACGCCGTGGCCCTGACCGTCCAGGTTCGCGTGTTCGGTCGAGTAGCGCGTCTGCATGCCGCCCTCCCACGGGCGTACCTCCTCGTCGAAGATGCCCCAGACGCCGGTGGCCGGATGCAGGTGGAGGTGGCGGCCGATGTTCGGGTTGGTCAGGCCGGAGCGGCGCAGCAGGGCGGGGGTCTGGACGCTGCCGGCGGCGGCGACCACGGCCCGGGCCCGGACGGTCACCTGAGCACCGGTGACGCCGACGGCTCGGCCCGCCTCTAAAACAACAGTGCGGACGTCCACACCGGTGAGGATGCGGGCGCCGGCGCGCTGCGCGTCGACCAGCCATGTCTTGGCCGTGGACTGCTTGGCGCCCAGGCGGCAGCCCAGCCCGCAGCGGCCGCAGTCGATGCCGGTGTCGCAGCCCTTGACGTTGCGCGGCATCTCGTCGACGTGCCAGCCGAGCTTCTCCAGTCCACGTTCCATCAGGGCGTCGCGGGAGGAGATCCGGCCGTGGTCGCGGTTGACGCCGAGCCGTGCCCAGACCGCGTCGAGGGAACGCCCGTACTCGTCCGTGGTGAACGGCGCGCCCCACTCCTCGCGGACGTGCGAGGGCGTACGGAAGGAAGTCGTGTAATTGACCACCGTGCCGCCGCCGACGCACTGTCCCTGGAGAATGCTCAGCTGGCCTTCGGCGCTGGCGGCCGGTCCGGGGGCGTACAACCGGGAGAGACCCGACAGCTCACCGCCGTCGAAGTCACGGTCGTCGTAGTACTCGCCCTTCTCCACCACGATGACGTCCAGTCCATGGGCGGCGAGGACGGCCGCCGCGGTGCCGCCGCCCGCGCCCGAGCCGACGACCACGACGTCGCAGTCCCACTCGAGAGGGCCGGACGGGCGGATCGGTGTCAGCAAAGGCGAAGGTGCGTCCGTACGGGGGCCGAGCGGGCCGGGATAGCCGATGGCGTCCCACACGGGGGAGTGACCGGACGGGCCGGGCGCCATGTAGTACGACAGGGTGGCGGCGCCCTTGAGGCCCTGGAACAGCGGGGCGAACCGCGACCCGGCCAGGGCGAGAAGCGTCCGCTCACGGCGCTCCCGCGATCGCCGCGCGAAGCGCCGGGCGCCGCCCACCGCGATCCACACGTCCAGCAGCCGCGCGAAGCGGCGATCGGTCAGGACGAGCCCGGCCATGATGTCGACCGCGCCGAGCTCGCTGGCCGACGGCACGCCGGCGCCGTCGCCGGGCGCGAAGGTGTCGCAGATGCTCGCCAGGGCGGCCCGCTGCTTGCCGGTCAGTTCCATCAAATACCTCCAGAGAAGTACGCCTCGGCGACGGCCTGCCGGTCGGCCCGCAGCTCGGCGGCGCCGCCGGTGAGCACGACGCGGCCCTGGCGCAGCACGACGGCGCGGTCGGCGATGGACAGGGCGAGATCGATGTGCTGCTCGACGAGCACGATGCCGGCGCCGAGCCGGTCGGCCAGCGTGCGGATGCCGGGCAGCAGCTTGCGGACCGCGATCGGGGCCAGCCCCATGCTCATCTCGTCGATCAGCAGAATGCGGGGCCGGGCCGTGGTGGCCTTGGCGATGGCGAGCATCTGCTGCTCCCCGCCGGACAACTGGCCACACCGGCGGGACATCATCGGTTTCAGCGCCGGGAACAGGTCGAGCGCGCCGCGAGGGTTGCGGGTGAGGGCGAGGTTCTCGCGGACCGTGAGGGTGTGGAAGATGCCTCTCGTATCGGGCACGAGGACCAGGCCGGCCCGCGCGTTGCGTTCCAGCCGCCGGTGCAGCGGCCGGCCGAACGCGGTGACGGCGCCGGACATCGGCCGCAGGACGCCGGCCGCGGTCAGCAGTGTGGTGGTCTTGCCGGCCCCGTTCGGCCCCAGCAGGGCCACGATCTCGCCTTCGGCGACCTTCAGATCCAGATTTCGTACGGCGGGAGCACCGGCGTACCCCGCCGTGACGCCGCGCAGGCTCAGCACCTCACTCATGGACCAGCTCCCCGAGGTACGCGGTTCGCACCGCGGGATCGGCCAGCACGGCCTCAGGCGGGCCCGAGGCGATGAGCGCCCCGTAGTCCAGGACGTACACCCGGTCGCAGATGTCCGCGACGAGGGTCATGTCGTGGTCGATGAGCAACACCGCCCGGCCCGACTCGGCGATCGCCCGCACGTGGCGGCCGAACTCGGCGCTCTCGTCCGTGTCGAGCCCGGCCGCCGGCTCGTCGAGCAGGACCACCCGGACCGCGCCGACCAGGGCCCGGGCCACGCCGACGATCTTCTGCCGGCCCAGGCCGAGCTCGCCGGGGCGCCGGTCGGCGTCGCCGTGGAGCCCGAACATCTCCAGCGCCGCGCCGACGTCGTGGCCCGGCCCGTGACGGCCGGTGAGGTCGCCCCAGAGATTGCGCAGCGGACCCCGGCCGGAGGCGACCGCGAGGTTCTGTCGCACGGTCAGGTCGGTGAACAGCTCGCCGGCCTGCCACGTGCGGGCCAGGCCGGCCCGCCGGCGCTCGTGCGGCGCGAGCCGGTCGGCGCTCCGCCCGGCCACGGTGACCGTGCCCCGGTACGCGGTGAACCCGGTGACGGCGTCGACGAACGTGGTCTTGCCGGCCCCGTTGGGACCGATCAGGCCGACCACCTCGCCCGCGCCGGCGTGCAGGGTGATGTCGCGGTTGGCCGCGACACCGCCGTAGTGGACGCTCAGCCCGGCCGTGGCCAGCAGGGGATCGGTCATGCCGTGGCCTCCCGGTGGCGGTGGAACAGGCCGGCCAGTCCGGTGGGGTTCAGCACCGCGGTCACGACGAGCGCGCAGGCCGCGATGAGCGTGTAGTAGCGCCCGAGGCCGAGCGTGATGGTGAGCAGCGTGTAGAGCACGCCGAGCGGGGCGATGAGCCCGGCGATGACGGCCCCGGCGACCCGTGTTATCCCGCCGACGTAGGCCATGCACAGCACGCTGAGGCCGACCACGACGCCGAACGACTCGACCGACAGCTGCGAGCGGCTGTATCCGATGAGGCATCCGCCCACCCCGGCCAGGAAGGCCGAGACGGCGAACCCGGCCAGCTTGACCCGGGCCACGTCGATGCCCGCGCTCGCCGCCGCGCGCTCGTTGGACCGCACGGCCAGGAACGACTGCCCGGTGGCGCCGGACAGCAGCCGCACGACGGCGAAGGCGAGCACACCGACGATGACCACGACGGTGGTGGCGAACGCGGCCGTCGTCAGATCGGTGCCGTCGCGGGCGTTCAGGTCGAGGCCGAGCAGTGTGGGCCCGGCGATGAGATTGCCCTCGAAGGGGGTCAGCGCCGGGTTGGCCAGCGCGAGCTGCTGCACGGTGACCGCGCCGGCCAGCGTCACCACCGCCAGCTGGGCCCCGCGGACCCGCAGCGCGGGAAGGCCGACGAGCACACCGACGAGGGTCGCGCCGCCGGCCGCGAGCACTATCGACAATGGGAACGGCACGTGCCAGGCCGTCGTGGCCCGGGACAGGATGAACCCGCCGCTGCCGGCGAAAGCCATCGAGGCGAGCGAGATCTGCCCCAGATAGCCGGTGAGGACGACCAACGACAGGGCGATGAGCGCCATGATGATCGAGGTGACGACCCCGAACCGCCAGCTGCCCGAGGTCAGGGCGATGGCGAGGGCGGCCGCACCGGTCAGCAGAAGGGCGGCCGGCCCCGGCCGGCGGGGCAGCACGACGGCCGGCATGCGGATCGTACCGAGCGTTCCCCGGGCCGGGATCCGCCGGCCCAGCACGACCAGGGCGACGATCACCAGGAGGAACGGCACCGCGTCGCCCAGGCCGGCCTGGGCCCACGCCGGCCAGCCGTCGATGGTGCTGAGCAACAGCAGCAGCGATTGCAGGACGCCGATGGCCAGGCCGGCCAGGCAGGCGGTGACGATCGAGGTCAGCCGGGCCAGCAGGGCGGCCGCGAGCCCGGGCAGGACATAGAGCATGTACGCCAGTGGATCGAGGCCCAGGGTGGGCGCGGACAGGATCGCCGTCAGCGCCGCGGCGGCGCCGGTCAGCACCCACATGGCGCCGGCCAGCCGGTCGGGTGACAGCCCGGTCAGCCGGGCCGCGAGCTCGTTCTCGGCGCCGGCCCGGGTGGCCACGCCCCACCGGGTGAACCGGAGGTAGGCCGACAGCGCCGCCGCCACGATCAGGGCCACGGCCAGCAGGATCAGGTCGCTGACGTTGACGACCGCGCCCGCGACCGTCACCGTCCGCTCGGTGAGCAGGGCCGGCGCGAGCCTGCCCTCGGTGTCGAAGCGCAACGGGACCAGGGCCGCGATCGCCAGCATCAACCCGACCGAGGCCACCACCTGGGCCAGCGGCGGCGAGGAGCGCAGCGGCCGGAAGATCAGCCAGTGCGCGGCCAGGGCCAGGGCCGCCGCGCTCAGCACGCCGAGCGCGACGGCCGGCCACGCCGGCACCGGGTCGCCGAACCGCACCGAGCCGACCGGCAGCACGAGCGTGCCGCTGGTCCGGGCCTCGGCCACCACCCAGACGCCCCACAGGGCCAGGGATCCGTGGGCGAAGTTCAGGACGCCGGTGGCCGCGTGCAGGGACACGATGGACGCGGCGATCACCGCGTACACCGCACCGGCGGCGAAGCCGAGCGTGACGAACAGCAGAACCTGGCTCATGCTGCCCCGGGGATGGCGGCGAGGATCTGCGGCGCCGGCGTGATCCAGGTGCCGGTGACCGGCTTGGTCGAGCCGTCGTCCCGCACGCTGAACAGCAGCATCTGCGTGGTGCAGTTGGGCGATGTGGCGCTGCCGCAGGTGATCTTCGGGCCGAGGAAGCTCGGGAAGTCCTTCAGTCCCTTGAGCGTCTTCAGCACCCCGGGGCCGGTCAGGCCGGCCTCGGTCGCGGCCGCCATGGCCTTCGCGAAGTTCACGAAGAGCGCGAACTCGCCGATCGCGTAGTAACCCGCGGTGCCGCCGTCCACGGCCGAGATGTACTTCTCGGCCAGGCTCAGCTCGGCCTGCACCTCGGGCGGTGCGTACGTGGCGGCGGTGGGCAGCCAGTTGGACGAGTACAGCGCGCCGCCGGCGGCCTGGGCGGGCGCCGCTTTGATGTAGTCGGTGCACGCGGCGGTGAAGATCTCGCCCTCGTACCGGAGCTGCCGCAGCGCCTTGACCAGCGCCGTGCAGACCGCCTCGCTCGGCGACGCGACCAGCCCGCCCACGTCCGGGTCGCCCTGGGCGATGGCCGAGGCCACGGCCGTGAAATTGGGGTTGGTGGGCGAGAAGTAGATGCCCTTGGCGTCGATGCCGAGCGTCTTGGCCAGCACCGGCAGCAGGGTGTCGATGGTCTGGTGCGAGGAGGGGGTGTCGACCAGGGCCAGCGTGACCGACTTCTTGCCCTCGGACTGGAAGGCCTGGAGCGCGCCGATGAGGAAGGAGGCCTGCGGCGCCGCGAAGAACACCCGGTTCTCGGCCTTGGCCCCGGTCACCGAGTCGAACGGGATCATGCCGACCAGCGGGATCTGGGCGGCGGTCAGCGCGGGCAGGGTCGCGCTGGACGACAGGTTGTAGCCGTCCATGACGGCCACCACCTTCTTCTCGATGAACATGTTGGCGCAGGACTGCGCCCGCTCCGGAGTCGTGTCGGTGTCGCACGAGACGACCTCGATGGGATGGCCGTCGACGCCACCGAACTCACCGTTGATGTAGGACAGCGCTGCCTTGACCCCGGTGTCGGTCCCGGGCTGGGGGACCGGCCCGCCGGACGGGTTGAGGAAGCCGACGAGGATCGGCGGCTTCGATAAGGACGACGCCGGCGCGCCGGAGGAGGGGGACGACGTGGAGCCGCAACCGGCCACCGTCACCAGGACGGCGACGAGCGCGAAAAGATGTCTCTGCATAGCTACCTCGTTCGGAAGGACGGGAGGAGCTGCGGGATGTCGGCACTGTAATTCAGAGGTAACTTATTGGGAAGAGTCGATAAGGTTAGCTGCGGAAACACGCAGGACAATCCGACTCAGAAGAAGTGATTTCTGATTTACAAGCCGAGCCAGCGCCGTGCCGCGTGGTAGCCCTCGAGGCTGGACTCGCCGATCACGTCGGTCGCTTCGAAGACGCGGACGCCGTCCACCCGCTCGACCGTCCGGTTGCGGCGCAGCTGGCGCAGCACCGCCGGGTCGACGCCGGTGAGGTAGAGCCGTCCGCCGGCGTCGGCCAGCCGTGCGGCGTAGTCCGACAGGACCGCGAAGGCGGTGGCGCCGAGCATGGCGCGGCCGCGCAGCCGCAGGACCACCACCGGCCGCTCGGCGCCCGCCGGGTCGGGCAGGCGGGCCTGCAAGGTCCGCGCCCCGGCGTAGAACAGGCTTCCGTAGACGTCGAGCAACGTCACCTCGCCTGACTCCAGGTGCCGTGGCGCCGGCTGCTCGACGAAGGCGCCGTCGTCGCGCGGCGTCAGCCGTACCACCCGCAGGTCCGCCGCCTCGCGGTTGAGCTGCATGAGCAGCGACAGGGCGACGCCGACCCCGACCGCGGCCGCCACCGGCAGGAACAGCGTGGCCAGGAAGGTCGCGGCGACCGCGATCCGGGAGATGGCGCCGGTGCGCACGATCGCCCGCAGATCGGCGGCCCGGAAGGCGCCGATCGCCGCGACGATGAGCACCGCGGCCAGGGTCGACATCACCACGGCGCCGACCAGGCCGGAGAAGAGCAGCAGCAGTACGGCCATCCACAGGCCCGAGAACACGGCGGCCCAGCGGTCCGCGGCGCCGGCCGCGACGTTCAGCGCCGTGCGGCCGACCGACCCGCCCACCGGCTGGCCGCGGAACAGCCCGGCGAGCAGGTTGCCCACGCCCTGCGCGAGGAAGTCGCGGTTCGGGTCCGCCCGCGTCCGGTCCGGATTGGGGGCCGACTCGCTCACCCCCGACCCCTGCACCAGGACGACGAGGGCGACCGCGAACGCGCCGGCCAGCAGGCTGAGGGAGAAGTCCGACGGACGTGGCAGCACGGGCGCCGGCAGGCCGCCCGGAATGGCGCCGACCACCGGCGCCGAGCCGTCGAGGAGCGCGATGGCGACGCTGGGCACGATCAGCGCGACGAGCGTCGCGTAGGCACCGAACCGGGTGCGCCGGAACGCCACCAGCACGGCCAGGGCGAAGAGCCCGGCCAGCAGCGCGCCGGCGTTCACCCGGTCGAGGTGCCGCAGCAGGCCGAGCGGGCCGCTCTCGGTGGTGCCCGCGAGAATCGGGATCTGGGCCAGGACGATGTTGACCGCCACACCGGAGAGAAAGCCGATCATGACGGAGTGCGGCACGAAGCGGAGGTAGCGCCCGAGCCGGAGCAGCCCGGCCAGGACCATCAGCGCCCCGGCCATCAGGGTCAGCAGGAACAGCGCCCGGGGCCGGTCGGCGTCCGGGACGCCGGCCAGCGCGGAGCCGGCGGCGACGGCGGCGGCGCTGGTCGTGGTGATGACCATCAGCCGGCTGCCGGCGGTGAGGCCGCCCCCGATCGGGCCGAAGACGCTGGCGTAGAGCCCGAACGCCGGGTTCACCCCGGCCAGCACGCTGGCCGCCATGCCGTCGGGCACGCCGCTGATCGCCCCGGTCAGTCCGGCCACCAGATCCTTGCGGACCTTGCGGGCCCGGCCGGTGATCACCACGCTCGTGATTGTCGGCGGGGCTCCGTGGACCAGGCATCATGCGGGGCGGATGAGCGCCGGAAAATGCTTGCTGGTAGACAAGTGTCCATGTCAGAGGCGAACGAGGACCAGCGGGCGTTGTTCGGCCGGCCGACGGCGGTCTTCGCGTCGCTGTCCGGGCCGGAACATGTGATCGAGACCGGGAGTTTCTCCCCCGGGCCGGACCTGCGGGGCCAGCTGGACCAGGTCTACCGCTCCGGGGAGCCGCTCACCCAGCGGGACGTTCTGGTCGGTAAGGCCTCTTTCGACTTCACCTTCGAGCCGCGCCGGAACGCGGACGGCGAGGTGGTCGGTGTCCATCTGATCGGCGTCGAGACCACCCAGATCAAGCAGGCCCAGCGGCTGATGGCCGAGCACCGGGCGCTGCTGGAGCAGATCGCCCGGCAGGCGCCGCTGACCGAGGTGCTGGACGGGATGGCCCGCAGCATCGAGGCGCTCGCGCCCCGGGAGGTGTTCGTCTCCGTGCTGCTCGCCGACCCCGACGGCCGGCACCTGCGCCACGGCGCCGCGCCGAGCCTGCCCGCCTTCTACAACGAGGCGATCGACGGGATCGCCACCGGCGAGGGCGTCGGCTCCTGCGGCACCGCGGCCCACCGGCGGGAGCCGGTCATCGTCACCGACATCGCCTCCGACCCGTTCTGGGACGACTTCCGCGACCTGGCCGGGCGGGCCGGCGTGGCCGCCTGCTGGTCCACGCCGATCCTGGACCGCGACGGTGGCCTGCTCGGCACGTTCGCCATGTACCACCGCGAGCCGCGCGTCCCGGAGGAGGCCGACCTCGCGCTGGCCCGGGTGTTCGCCGGCACCGCGGCCCTGGCCATCGAACGCCACCACGCCGATGAGCGCGCCGAAGCGGCCGCGCGTGAGGCCGAGGAGCGCGCCGCCCGGATGAAGGCGGCCGCCGCCGCGCAGGCCGCCGCTCCGCACCCCGAGCACTGCCAGCTGGGCGGCCCTCAGCCCTGCCCGGCCCCGGCCGAGATCAAGCTGGCCGATTCGTGGGGCGACGCGGCGTGGGGCTGCCCCGACCACGTGGAGGAGGCCATCATCAGCGTGCGGTCGGTCTTCATCGCCAGCGAGGAGCTGGGCGGCCTGGCCGCCTACGTGAACCGGACCTGAAGGAAACCGTAAGGGCCGTCGGGCACCGTTCCCGGCATGCGCAAGCTCATCAACTCCACATACCTCACCCTCGACGGCGTCATCGACAACCCGGTGTGGACGTCGCCGTACTTCGCGGCCGAGGCGGCCGAGGTGGCCGGCGAGATCACCGGCGGCGCCGACGCGCTGCTCATGGGCCGGGCCACCTACGACGGTTTCTCGCAGGCCTGGCCGGCCATGGACGAGAGCGACCCCAGCACCGGCGCCGCCTTCTTCAACAACGTCAAGAAGTACGTGGCGTCGACGACCCTCAAGGACCCCTCCTGGAACAACACCGAGGTGCTGGCGGGCGACCTGGTCGAGGCGGTCACGAAACTCAAGGCGGAGAACGGCCAGGACATCGTTCAGTACGGGTACGGCTCGGTGACCGCCCAGCTCGTCCGGGCCGGCCTGGTCGACGAGGTGAAGTTCTGGATCCACCCGGTCATCGAGGGCGTGCCCAGTTTCAGCACCGCGCTGAGCGACGTGAAGGCCATGTTCGAACTGATCGGCACCCGGGTCTTCACGAACGGCGTCATCGTCGCCACCTATCGCCCGAAGGCGACCGCCTGATCGAGGGTGAGCCCGGCCCCGTCGGCCACCAGGGCGTCGAAGCGTCCCCGGCCGAGCGCGGCCACCGCCCGCCGTTCCGCCCGGCCGAGCTCACGCCGCTCGGCCGGGGAGGCCGGGGCCTCGTTCTGCGCGCGGGCGGCGGCCGCGGCGCCCAGCAACCGGGCCGCGGCGGCCGGCTCGGCCAGCGCGGCCATGCCCTCGACGGCGCCGATGCCGTCGCGGGTGGAGCCGATCGAGGCCTTGTACGCCTCCACGTGCAGCGCCCAGGCGGCCGCCGGATCGCCCTGGAGCTCCCGGGCGTAGCCCAGCTCGACCAGGATCATCGGCAGGTACGGCGGCGGCTGCGGCTGGACCCGCCCCTCGTCGGCGATCCGGCTCAGGTGGGTGACGGCCTGGTCGAGCCGTCCCGAGCGCCGGGCCGCCATGCCGAGGCTCATCTCGGCGAAAACGACGGCGGTCGGCGCACCCTGCTCGACGGCCAGCCGGTAGGCGCGCTCGGCCAGCTCACGGCCGTTCTCGTGGTCGCCGCCCTGCACGGCCAGCCAGGCCAGCCAGGACAGTTTGGCGCCGACCTCGGGCCACAGCGAAAGCTCGGTGGCCCAGCGCAGCCCTTCCCGGTGCACGGCGGCCGCCCGCTCGTCCTCACCGCGGAACTCGGCCAGGCCACCGACCCAGTCACTGGCCCGAAGCCGCCCCCACTGGTCACCCAGCTCGGCGAAGAGCGCGTCACCGCGCGTGGCCGCCGCCTCCAGCGCGTTCAGATCACCGGCCGCGTGCGCGAGCATCGCCCGCGATGTCAGCACCGCGGCCTCGGTCCACGGCCCGTCGTACCGCTCGGGCAGCAGCTCGGCGGCGAGGGTCAGATCACCCCGGTCCAGCACGGCGTGGGCCACGAACCAGGCCGAGCGCCCGTCCGGATCGGGAGCGGGCACATCCCGTACGGCCGAAGTGACCGGCTCACCCTGCAGCAGCGCGAGACCAAGCCGCCAGGGCGCCGCCAGGCGCTCCTGCTCCGCCGGACCGGCGGTGGCCAGGGCCTGGCGCGCCTCGCTGAGCCGCCCCCGCAGAAACCAGTACCAGGTGAGGGCGAGCGCCAGCCGTAGCCCACCGCCGTAGGTGAGGGCGGCCCGCAGGTTGGCCCGCTCGGCGTCGAGAACCGCCAGCCACGCTCGCTGCTCGGCCCCGCGCAGCCGGGGATCGGCGCGTTCGGCCAGATCGAGGAAGTACGCGGCGTGACGGGCCCGAATCGCGGCGGCGCCGGGAAGCCGCGCGGCGCCGAACTCGGCAACCGACTCCAGCAGCCGATAGCGCGGCCCGTCCTCGGCCACCACGAGCGAGCGCGCCACGAGCCGGTCGATCGCGTCCAGGCCGGCGTCACACACCTGCTCGGCGGCCTCGGGCGTACAGCCGTCGCGGAACACGGAGAGCCGCGCCAGCACGGTCCGATCGGCCGGTTCGAGCAGATCCCAGCTCCAGGCGATCACCGCGGTCAGTGTGCGCTGCCGCTCCGGCACATCGCGTTGCCGAGTGGTGAGCAGCCGAAAACGATCGTCAAGCCCGTCAACGATTCCCTGTACGCCGAGAGCCCGCACCCGGGTAGCGGCAAGTTCAAGGGCGAGCGGCAGCCCATCGAGCCGCCGGCAGAGCTGAGTCACCGCGGGCGCGGTCTCGGCGTCGAGCCGGAACCCGCGATGCTGGGCGGCCGCCCGAGCCACGAAGAGCCGCCCCGAGGCCGACCGCCGCACGGCCGCGACGTCCCCCGGTTCCCCGGGCAGAGACAGAGGCCCGACTTCCCAGACCCGTTCACCGCTCAGCCCCAGCGGCTCACGGCTGGTGGCCAGTACCCGCACACCCGGAGCTTCCCGGAGCAGCCGTACCACAAGCCCGGCCACCGCCTCGACCACATGCTCGCAGTTGTCCAGCACAAGCAGCATCTCCCGCCGCCGCAGCGCCGCCACCAGCCGATCATCGGCCGCCCCGGCGGTACCCGGCGCTTCATGCAGGCCGAGCGCCTCAAGCACCCGCTCAGCCACCCGAGCGCCGACGGCCGGCACCGACGCCAGCTCCACGAGAGAGACGCCGTCCGGCGCCGTCCGCTCAGCCACGACGGCTTCGGCGAGCCGGGTCTTGCCCACCCCGCCCGGCCCCACCAGCGTGAGCAGCCGGCCGGCCGGCACCAGAGCACGCAGCTCGGCCAGGTCCTCGTCCCGCCCGATCAACTCGTCCGGCGCTCCGGGCTGCGCTATGAGGGTCGGGTCCTGGTTGAGGATGCGGCGGTGGAGGGCGGTCACTTCCGGGCCGGGGTCGAGGCCCAACTCCTCGGCGAGGCGGGAACGCAAGCCGGCGTAACTTTCCAGGGCCTCGGCCTGCCGGCCCGCCGCGTACAGGGCTCGCAACTGCAGCGCGCGCAAGCCCTCGCGCAGCGGGTGACGCGCGACCAGCTCGGCCAGCGACGCGGCGGCCAGGTTGTGCTCGCCCCGGGCCAGGCGGGCCTCGGCCAGCCGTTCCTGCACGACGAGGCGCTGCTCGGTCAGCCTGGTCGCCTCGGCTCGGGTGAACTCGTGGTCGGCCATGTCGGCGTACGCCTCGCCGCGCCACAGCGCGAGCGCCTCGCCCAGCCGGTCCACGTCGGTGGCGGCGGCAGTGGCGGTGGCCAGCGTGGCGAAACGGTCGGCGTCGACATCGGTCGCGTGCAGCCGGTAGCCCGGCGGCCGTGACTCGATCAGGTCACGGGCGCCGGGCTCGGCGTCGTTGAGCGCCCTGCGCAGCTGCGACACGCGCACCTGGAGGGCGGCCGCCGGGCTGGCCGGCGCGTCGTCGCCCCACAGGTCGTCGATGAGCCGGTCCGCGGAGACCACCTGACCGCGGTGGGCCAGGAGGTCGGCGAGCAGCATCCGTACCTTGGCTCCGGGCACCACCACCGGCTCGCCGTCGTCGGTGGTGACGGCGAGCGGTCCGAGGATCCCGAAGCGCACAGCGGGACATGTTACGACCGCGGGTCGACCCCACTCAGTCCGTGCCGGACTCCATGGCGGCCTGGTCGAGCAGCGCGTCCTCGGCGGCCGACTCGGCGCCCCGCGACGCGATCTCCTCGGCGCCGCCGGCCGGCAGCGCGCCGACCAGGCCCTGCGGGCTGCCGACCATGCCGAGCAGCGCGTACTGCTCGAGCTTGGCCCGGGAGTCGGCGATGTCGAGGTTGCGCATCGTCAGCTGGCCGATCCGGTCGGCCGGGGCGAACGCCGGCGTCTCGGTCCGCTCCATCGACAGCTTGTCGGGGTGGTAGCTGAACGCCGGGCCCTTGGTGTCGAGCACCGAGTAGTCGTCGCCGCGGCGCAGCCGCAGGGTCACCTCGCCGGTCACCGCGTTGCCGACCCAGCGCTGCAGCGACTCGCGGAGCATGAGCGCCTGCGGGTCGAGCCAGCGGCCCTCGTACATGAGGCGGCCCAGCTTGCGGCCCTCGGTGTGGTAGCTGGTGACCGTGTCCTCGTTGTGGATCGCGTTGACCAGCCGCTCGTACGCGATGTGCAGCAGCGCCATGCCGGGCGCCTCGTAGATGCCGCGGCTCTTGGCCTCGATGATCCGGTTTTCGATCTGGTCGGACATGCCCAGGCCGTGGCGGCCGCCGACCGCGTTGGCCTCGAGCACCAGGTCGACCGGCGAGCCGAACTCCTTGCCGTTCACCGTGACCGGGCGGCCCTCGACGAATCCGATGGTGACGTCTTCGCTGGCGATCGCCACGTCGGGATCCCAGAAGCGGACGCCCATGATCGGGTCGACGATCTCGATGCCGGTGTCGAGGTGTTCCAGCGATTTGGCCTCGTGGGTGGCGCCCCAGATGTTGGCGTCGGTCGAATACGCCTTTTCGGTCGAGTCACGATAGGGCAGGTCGTGGGCGAGCAGCCACTCGCTCATCTCCTTGCGCCCGCCGAGCTCGGTGACGAAGTCTTTGTCGAGCCACGGCTTGTAGATGCGCAGCGACGGGTTGGCCAGCAGGCCGTACCGGTAGAAGCGCTCGATGTCGTTGCCCTTGAACGTCGAGCCGTCGCCCCAGATCTGCACCTGGTCCTCCAGCATGGCCCGCACGAGCAGGGTGCCGGTGACGGCCCGGCCCAGCGGCGTCGTGTTGAAGTAGGTCTTGCCGCCGGAGCGGATGTGGAACGCGCCGCAGGCGAGCGCGGCGAGCCCTTCCTCGACGAGGGCCGAGCGGCAGTCCACGAGCCGGGCCACCTCGGCGCCGTAGGCCAGCGCGCGGTCGGGCACGGAGGTCACGTCGGGCTCGTCGTACTGGCCGATCTCGGCGGTGTACGCGCAGGGCACGGCGCCCTTTTCACGCATCCACGCGACCGCGACCGACGTGTCGAGGCCACCGGAGAAGGCGATGCCGACCCGCTGGCCGACCGGGAGAGAGGACAGAACCTTGGTCACGGGTCAGATTATGCACCGATCCGCATTTTCATGCAAAGCGGCGGCCGCGCTTGTCGCGATACATACGCCGGTCAGCCGTACGGAGCAGCTCCGCGAGGCCGGAAGTCTCACCGATCGGGCGATGGGCGACGCCGGCGCTGACACCGACTCGTACCGTGCCGCCGCCGATCTCGACCGGGTCGGCGACCGCCCGCGTCCAGCTCGCGACCGCCTCCTCGGCCCGCTCGGGCGGCATGCCGGGCAGGACCACGACGAACTCGTCACCGCCGAGCCGGACGAGGAGGTCCTCGGCCCGCAGCCGGTTCCGCAGGCGCTCGGCGACGGTCTTCAGCAGCACGTCTCCGGCGTGGTGGCCGTGGGTGTCGTTGACCTCCTTGAAGCCGTCGAGGTCGAGCAGCACCAGGCTCACCTCGCCGTCCGGCCGGGCCGCCTCGTATTCGTCGAGGGCCAGCCGGTTGGCCACCCCGGTCAGCGCGTCGGTGCGGGCCTGGCGGGCCATGGCCGACCGGGCCCGGTGCAGCTCGGTGACGTACCGGTCGAGGCTGCTCGCCTGCACGCCGGCGGTGGCCGCGGTGACGAGCAGGACGACGACGGCCAGCGCGACGCCGGCCCCGTGCGGCGTGCCGGGCCCGCCGTGGCCGAGCAGGACCCCGGCGACGAGGGCGGCCGACACCACGGCCCAGGCGATCAGCACGCCGGTGAGCTTGTGCCGGGTGGCGGCGGACATGAGGGCGAGCACCGCGGTCGGCCACACCGGAACGCCGGCCACGCTGTCGATGACCAGCATCGGCGTCGCCACCGCCAGGACGTCGAACACGGTCTGCGCCCCGGCCACCCATCGAAATCGGCCGTCCGCGGCGTGCCGCAGCCGGACGACGGCCAGAGTCATGGCCGCGATCAGCTGCCCGCCGATCACCGACGCCACCTGCCACAGGGCCGGCTGCCAGCCGGTGGTCCAGCGGATGTCGTCCGGCGTCCCGGCCACGACGACACCGACCAGCACCATCACGCAGGCCCGGGACCACAGCGCGACCCGTTCCAGGGCGCGACGGTGCTCCAGATCGTTGTCCATGCGGGTGCCCGATGCCGTCAGGCGTCGCGGACCGCCCGGGCCATCAGGGAGACGCCGGGCAGCGACTGCACCGGCAGGAAGCGCTCGGTCACGATGACGGCGCTCAGGGCCGCGTTGACCAGCGGGTTCATCTTGCGCAGGTCGCTGCTGGTGGACCTCTTGCGGGTGTACGCCGCGCCCGGGCGCAACAGCACGTTCCAGCTCCAGAGCCGTTCGACCCGCAGGCCGCCGTTCTCCAGGACCGTGCGCAGGGTGTCGCGCGTATAGCGCCGCAGGTGGCCGACCGCGACGTCGTGGGCCGACCACAGCTTCATGTCGCACGGCACGGTGATCAGCGCGCTGGCGCCGGGGCGCAGAACCCGGCGCATTTCGGCGACAACCCGCTCATCGTCGTCAATGTGTTCGAGAACGTCGAATGCGACGACAAGGTCTACCGAGTCCGACCGGAAGGGGAGATGACGGCCATCTCCGCGCACGGTGGGTAATGCGCGTTTCCGGGCCGCCGCGGCGCCGTCGTGGCCGTATTCGACGGCGATCGGGGACCAATGGTGTTTCTGCAGCACGCGCGTGTTCCCGCCGCCCGCGGCGCCGATGTCCAGGGCCGTTCCGGGAGCTCCGGGCAATCGGCGCAGATTGCGGGCGAGAAGCGCCCGCCTTTCCCGGTACCACCAGTGTCGATCTTCGAGGGCGATCAGCTTTTGAATTTCCGTGCTGTCCACCACGACATGTTAAGGCTTTCGAAAGCGCGGGGAAGGCGAATATCAAACATGATCGAACAAGGATCCTCAACTCGAGTCAAGGCCATTGACAGAGATTGGGATTGTTGCGAGTGTGCGTCCATCATGTTTCGTGTTTGACTTTGTTCAGGCGGTCGAATGTCTCGCAAACTTTCTCGCGCGCTCCTCGCCCTGATTCTCGCCGGCGGGGTGGTCGTCTCGTCCGGGGAGCCGGCGCTGGCCGATACCTCTTGTGCCACCACCGGCTCGGTCGACTATGGATTCGATCTGGCCGGCGACGGCTGGAAGTTCACCACCGGCGACGACGTCGCCTGGGCCGCCCCGTCGTTCGACGACGCCGCGTGGAAATCGTGGAGCGTGCCCGACAACTGGAACAACGAGGCCGATCTGAAGAACTACGACGGCTTCGCGTGGTATCGCAAGACCTTCACCCTGCCCGCGCGCCCGTCCGGCGTCACCGATTCGGCGGTCATGGCGACCCTCGGCCAGATCGACGACGCCGACCAGACCTTCCTCAACGGCACCGAGATCGGCCGCACCGGGGGATTCCCGCCCGCGTTCGACTCCACCTGGGAGGTGCCGCGCGAGTATTACCCGGCCGACGGGCTGCTGAATTGGGGCGGCGTCAACACCATCGCGGTCCGGGTCTACGACGGCACCGGTGGCGGCGGCTTCTACGCCGGGCCGGTCGGCCTTTACACCAAAGCGCATTTCCGCGGGGGCAAAGCCGCGAGCAAGAGCCAATTGGCGTACGCCTGCGCGCTGCTCACCAAGCAACACCGGGCCATCGCCGCCGGCGACCTCAGGACGTACGCCTCGACCCTGTCCAAGGATTTCTTCCACCAGGGCGACACGACGGCGAGGCGGCTCTCCGAGATCAAGGCCTGGAACAAGCGGGTCAGGCTGACCGACGCCCAGGCCGAGGTCTTCGTCGACGACAAGGGCCGCATCGTCGTCGACACCATCCGCGCCTGGACCGCGACCGACGGCA
Organism: Actinoplanes sp. NPDC000266; assembly: GCF_042899005.1. Classification (NCBI taxonomy): domain Bacteria; kingdom Bacillati; phylum Actinomycetota; class Actinomycetes; order Micromonosporales; family Micromonosporaceae; genus Actinoplanes; species Actinoplanes sp. NPDC000266. The sequence goes on along the minus strand of NZ_JBIAZI010000002.1, from coordinate 970,864 downwards.
CCGAGCTGCTGCCGCCCACGCGTGAGTTCCTGCACTTCGACCCCCGCAAGGGCGTCGAGCTGGGCGACCAGTCCCGGTTCTTCCGCGACAGCTACGTCTCGACGGCGATGAACAAGCGCGTCCAGTTCAACGTCTACCTGCCGGTGGGCTACACCCGTACGACCGCGAAGCGCTTCCCGGTCGTCTACATGCTCAACGGGTTCAACGGCAGCAACATCGAGTGGGAGGCCCGTGACATGGGCACCGTCCTCGACAAGCTGATCAAGGACAAGGGCCTCGAGGAGATGATCGTGGTCTTCCCGGACGGCGGCAGCGGCTGGTACGTCGACACGTCGGCCGGCAACTACAAGTCGATGATCGTCAAGGAGGTGCTGCCGATGGTCGACCGGGTCTACCGCACGATTCCCGACCGCGAGCACCGCGGCGTCACCGGCGTGTCGATGGGCGGGCAGGGCGCCTTCACGCTCGGCCTCACCCACCCGGAGCTGTTCAGCTCGATCGCCAGCCACATCGGCGCGCTGAGCCTGGCCCCGCTGGTCGGCACGGCCGAGGAGCGCGCCGCCAACGCGTACCTCCAGCCGATCAAGCTGGTGCAGTCGATGACGGCGGCCGAGCTCAACCGGCACACCTATTACTTCGACGGCGGAGATTCCGACGAGTACGGCTTCGGCACCGCGGCCCGGAACATGAGCGTGGCCCTGGCCTCGAAGGGCGTGAAGCACGACTACCAGCTCGGCCCCGGCAACCACGCGGATTCGTACTGGATGCCCGAGCTCGACCGCTCCTTCGCCCTGCACAGCGAGCAGTTCAGGAGCTGAACAACACCGCGCAGTCGACGGCGCGCCGCCACCTCGTATATTCGGCGGCGCGCCGATCGGCGTCCATGGCCGAGAGCCACCGGCCCGCTCGGTGCCGGTTGTTGCGCAGGTCCTGCAGGTCGGACCAATATCCGACGGCCAGCCCGGCCGCGTAGGCGGCGCCCAGCGACACCGTCTCGGCCACCATCGGCCGTACGACCGGCACGTCCAGCACGTCCGCGACGATCTGCATGAGCAGGTTGTCGGAGGTCATCCCGCCGTCCACGTTGAGCGTGGTCAGGGCGAGACCGGAGTCGGCGTTCATCGCGTCGACCACCTCGCGGGTCTGCCAGCCGGTGGCCTCGAGCACGGCCCGGGCCAGATGACCCTTGGTGATGTACGAGGTGAGGCCGACGATCACACCGCGCGCCTCGCTGCGCCAGTGCGGCGCGAACAGGCCGGAGAAGGCGGGCACGATGTAGCAGCCGCCGTTGTCGGCGACGGCGCCGGCCAGGGTCTCGATCTCCGAGGCGGTGCCGATCAGCCCGAGCCCGTCGCGCATCCACTGCACGAGTGATCCGGCGACGGCGATGGACCCTTCCAGGGCGTACGCCACCGGCTCGTTCCCGATCCGGTAACCCACCGTGGTCAGCAGCCCGTGCGTCGACCGCACCGGCGTCGAGCCGGTGTTCATGAGCAGGAAACCACCAGTGCCGTACGTGCATTTGACGTCGCCGGGCGCGAAGCACGTCTGCCCGAACAGCGCGGCCTGCTGGTCGCCCATGGCGGCCGCGATGGGCACGCCCGGCAGCACCGAGTCGGCCGCCCCGTAGACCTCGGACGAGGACCGGATCTCCGGGAGCATCGCGTGTGGGATCGTGCACACATCGACGAGGGAAGCATCCCAGCGCAGCGTCGTCAGGTCCATCAGCATCGTGCGGGCGGCGTTGGTGACGTCGGTGAGGTGGTGCCGGCCGCCGGTCAGGTTCCAGATCAGCCAGCTGTCCATCGTCCCGAAGAGCACCTCGCCCTTCTCCGCGCGGGCCCGCAGCCCCGGCGTGTGGTCGAGCAGCCACTGCACCTTGGGCGCGGAGAAATACGTGGCCGGCGGCAGGCCGGTCCGCTCCCGGACGAAGCCGGCGTCCAGCGCGGAGACGAGCGCGGACGTCCGGGTGTCCTGCCAGACGATCGCCGGCGCCACCGGCACCCCGGTCCCGCGGTCCCACACCACGGCGGTCTCCCGCTGGTTGGCGATGCCGATCGCGGCGACCTGGGACGCCCCGATCCCGGCCGACGCCATCACCCGCTTGATCAGTTTCTGGGTGTCCCGCCAGATCCGCGCCGCGTCGTGCTCCACCCACCCGGGCTTCGGGAAGCTCTGCGGATGTTCGGCCCGGGCGACGGCCACGACGGTCGCCCGCCGATCGAAGAGGATGCACCGCGTCGAGGTGGTCCCCTGGTCGATGGCCAGGATGTAGCGCTCGGTCATGAGCGCGGGCCGGTCAGGTCCCGGCTGATCGACTCGGCGGTGGCGCACACCTGGGCCACGAGGGCCGGGCGGGGGCGCAGCCGGGCATCGCAGACGCGTTCGACCGGACCGTAGATGCCGATCGCGCCGACCACCAGCCCACCGATGCCGCGGATCGGCGCCGCGATGCCCCCGCGGCCCGGCTCCCATTCCTCGACCGCATCGCCCCAGCCTTGGCGGCGGATCTCGGTCAGTGCGGCGGCGAGGCCTCGCCGATCGGTCAAGGTCTTCCGGGTGTACGGGTCGAGGCCGCCCCGGACCGCGGCGTCGGCCGCCGGCGCGTCGTAGGCCAGAAGGACCTTGCCCAGCGATGTCGCATGCGCCGGGATGACCAGGCCGATGTCCATGGACTGGCTGGTGTCGTCGGGCCGGAAGACGTGGTGGATGACCTTCACCCCCGCACCGTCCAGGACCCCGATGCGTACCGACTCGACCGTGCGCGAGGCCAGCGCGTCGGCCCAGTCGAGGGCCCGCGAGCGCAGCTCGTTCACGTCGATGCCGCCCCGGCCGAGCTCCAGCAGGCCCCGGCCGAGCCGATAGCGCGCGGTGCGCGGATCCTGCTCGGCGAAGCCCACGTGCTCAAGCGTGCGCAGGATGCTGTGCGCGGTCGACTTGGGCAGCCCGAGCGCGTCCGCGACCTCTTTCACCCGCAGCCGGACCGGCCGCGAGCAGGCGCAACACGGCCGACGACCGCTCGACGGACTGAATCATGCCGGGCACGTGCGGCATTGTCGCACGGATTCCGGGCTCAGGACGGCGTGACCAGCCGGGTCTCGTAGGCGACGACCACCGCCTGGACCCGGTCGCGCAGACCCAGCTTGGCCAGGATGCGGGCCACGTGGGTCTTCACCGTCGCCTCGGACAGGAAGAGGCGCCCGGCGATCTCGACGTTGCTCAGGCCCTGCGCGAGCAGGGTCAGCACCTCGCGCTCGCGCGGCGTGAGCGCGGTCAGGTCGCGGTGCAGGGGCGAGTCGCGGGGCTCGGGCGTGGTGAAACGCTCGACCAGGCGGCGGGTGATGCTCGGGGCGAGCAGCGCGTCGCCGTCGCGGACGATCCGCACCGCCGCGACCAGATATTCCGGGGTGACGTCCTTCAGCAGGAAGCCGCTGGCGCCCAGGCCCAGGGCCGCGTAGACGTAGTTGTCGAGGTCGAACGTGGTCAGCATGATGACCCGGGGCGGGACGGCGGCGGCCAGGATGCGGCGGGTGGCCTCGATGCCGTCCATGTCCGGCATGCGGATGTCCATGAGGACCACGTCGGGCCCGGACCGCCGGACCGCCTCGACCGCCTCGGCGCCGTTCTCGGCCTCGGCGACCACGTCGATGCCGTCCGCGGCCAGGATCATCCGGAAACCGGCCCGCACCAGCGCCTGGTCGTCGGCGATCACGACCCGCAACGGCACTGTGTTCATGGGGTCTCCAGGGGAAGCCGGGCATGGACGCGGTAGCCGCCGGTCAGGCGGGTGGCGGCCTGCAGGGTGCCGCCGTAGACGGCGAGTCTCTCACGCAGGCCGGCCAGCCCGCGGCCCGTGGACGTGGCGGCGTCCGGGGCCGGGCGGCCGCCGGTGTCGGTGACGGTGATGCGCAGCCCGTCCGGCGCATACGCGACGTCGACCGTGGCGCTGGCCCCGGACGCGTGCTTCACGGTGTTGGTGAGAGCCTCCTGCACGACGCGGTAGGCCGCGAGCTCCAGGCCGGCCGGCAGCGGGTAGGGGTCGCCGCTGGTGGTGACGTCGACGTCGACGCCGGCGTCGCGGACCCGGTCGATCAGCGGTGGCAGCTGGGCCAGGCCGGGCTGCGGGGTGAGATCGTCCTCGTCGTCGGCCGCGGACAGCAGGCCCATGACGCCGCGGAGCTCACCGAGCGCCGCGCGACCGCCCTCCTCCACCGCGAGCAGGGCGTCACGGGCGGCCTCGGGCGCCGCGTCGAGGACCTTACGGGCGGCGCCGGCCTGGATCACCATCATGGACACGTTGTGGGTGACGATGTCGTGCAGCTCGCGGGCGATGCGGGCGCGTTCCTGGCGGGCTGCCTCCCGCGTCGCGTCGGCGCGTTCCTGACGCAGCCGGTCGGCCCGCTCACGCCAGGTGCGCATGCCGTGCACGGCCAGCCCGATCGGCAGCAGCACCAGGAACGGCACCCAGCCCACCGGCACGATCGGCACCGCCAGGTCGGGGAACGAGCTGTACAGCAGCGCCGCCACCGGAAGCGCGGCCAGCGCCCACAGCCGATAGGGGCTGTACGCGGCGGCGGTGTACCCGGCGATCACGCAGGCGTAGAAGGAGACGCGCAGGATGTCGGTGCTCGGCTCGACGCCGTGCAGCGACAGCACCGTGATGCCGAGGATGACCGAGAGGGTGGCCAGGGGATAGCGGCGCCGCAGGAGCAGCGGCAGGATCGCGGCGATGGCGATCCAGCCCGGGCTCTGCGGGTCGCGTATCTCGCGCAGGTCGTTCCCCCACGGGTCGACCGGAACCTGCCCGCGTTCCGCCGGTTTCGGAGGATCGGGGAAATCGGGGAGATCGGGAAGGTCCGGCGGCGGCACCATCATCGCCACGTCGTTGGTGGTGTCGAACAGATGCTCGGTGATGTTGGTCCCGCTGAGCGCCACCACGACGAACGCCACGACCAGCAGCCCGTCGAAGACCCAGTTGCGGCGGGTCATCCGTGGCTGCGGGCCGGAGCGGCGGAAAGCCCGCGCGAGCAGGTGCGGCATCCGCTCATTGTGTCCGGGCCGGTCGAGCGTACGCATCAACCTCTGGACTACGCCGCAAGGATGACCCCGGTCCGGAAAGGGGCTCTCACGGCCGACGACCCAGGTACGCGGCCGTCCATAGTGTCCCGGCCATGATTGACGTCGTAGATGTGAGCCGCCGTTACGAAGGCGACCGGGCCGCCCTCGACCATCTGAGCCTCCGGGTCGCCGAGGGTGAATGCCTGGCGCTGCTCGGACCGTCCGGCAGCGGCAAGTCGACGCTGCTCAACCTGATCGCCGGCCTCGACCGGCCCACCGAGGGCAGCGTCACGGTCGGCGGCACCCGCGTCGACCGGCTCGGCGAGGCCGCGGCCGCCCGCTACCGCCGCGCCACCATCGGCCTGGTCTTCCAGTTCTTCAACCTGCTCGACGACCTGACCGTCACCGACAACGTGCTGCTGCCGGCCCAGATCGCCGGCCGGCCCTCGGCCGATTCCCGCCGGCGGGCCCGCGAACTGCTGGAGACGCTCGGCATCGACCGGCACGCCGGCGCCTATCCGGGCCGTCTGTCCGGCGGGGAACGCCAGCGGGTGGCCGTGGCGCGGGCCCTGATGAACCGGCCGCCGCTCCTGCTCGCCGACGAGCCGACCGGCGCGCTCGACACGGCCTCGGGCGCCGAGGTGCGCAAACTGCTGATCGACCTGCACGCCGACGGCCAGACCATCGTCCTGGTCACGCACGACGAGGTCCTCGCCGAGGCCGTCGCCACCCGCACCGTCCGTCTCGTCGACGGGCAGGTGGCAGCCGGATGAGCGGCGTCCGTACCGTCGTGCGGGGCGCGCAGCGGCGCCGCGTCTCCACCATCGTGATCATCGCGGCGACGGCGATGGCCGTCACCGCGACCGTCCTGGCCGGCCTGCTGCTGGCCGCCTCCTCGGCGCCGTTCGCCAACGCGTTCGCCGGCCAGAACGGCGCCCACCTCACCGCGTTCTTCGACGCGAAGGCGACGACCAGGGACCAGGCCGCGGCCACCGCGTCGCGGGCCGAGCAGGCGATCGGCCCGTTCCCGGTGGCCACGGCCGCCGTCCGGCCCGAGGGCCTGCGGGGCATGCCACCCATGGCGCTGAAGGTCGTCGGGCGCGCCGACCCGGTCAGCGACCCGATCGACAAGGTGACCCTGCTGTCCGGGCGCTGGGCCCGCACCACGGGCGAGGTGGTGGTGGCCCGCAGCAACCTGAGGATCGCCACCGGAACCGTCCTGAGCCTGGAGAACGGGTCCACGCTGACGGTCGTCGGCGAAGCCCGGTCGATCAGCCAGACCGCGCAGGGCTGGGTGACACCCGACCAGGCGGCCGCGCTCGGCCAGACCGGCTGGCAGATGCTCTACCGGTACGCCGACGCCGGCACCGCGGCCGCGATGACCGCACATCAGGCGGCCATCGGCCCGGGCGCGCAGACGCAGTCCTGGCTGGGCGTCCGCGACGACGCGGCCCACCGCACCAAGCTGTTCGTGCCGCTGCTCAGCGCGTTCGGGCTGATCGGCCTGGCCCTGGCCGCCCTGGTCATCGGCAACGTCGCCGCGGGCACGGTCGCCTCGGCCACCCGCCGCATCGGCGTCATGAAGGCGCTCGGCCTGACCCCGGCCCAGGTGGTGCGGGCCTGCCTGATCCAGGCCCTGATACCGGGAATGATCGGCGCGGTCCTCGGCATCATCGCCGGCAACCTGCTCGCGGTGCCGCTGACCTCCGACGTGGCCGACCTGTTCGGCACCGTCCCGCTGTCGGTCACCCCCTGGGTCGACGCCGCCGCGATCGTCGCCGCGGCGCTGGTCATCGCCGCCACCGCGGCCCCGGCCGCGTGGCGGGCGGCCCGGCTGCGCACGGTCGACGCGCTCGCGGTCGGCCGCACCCCGCTCAGCGGGCGGGGCCGTCTGGCCGCCCGTCTGGCCGCCCGCTCCCGGCTGCCCAGGCCGCTCAGCCTGGGCCTGGCCCAGCCGTTCACCCGGCCCGCCCGGCTGCTGGCCATGCTGCTGACGGTCGCGTTCGGCACGGCGGCGGCGACGTTCGCGATCGGGCTGGGCGGTTCGCTGCGCCTGATCCAAGCGGCCGACCAGAAGGCCGTCACCTCGGCCGACGTGATCGTCCACCCGGCACCGGACAACAACGGCACGGACGCCGGCGCCGTCATCGCCGCCACACCGGGAACCGGCAGCTACTACGGGCGCGGGCCGGCCGACATCACCGTCGACGGGCTGCGCGAGGCCGCACACGGGACGGTCACCACCGGTGACGCCCGCGCCGCCGGCTACGAGATGCTCGAGGGCCGCTGGTATGCCGCTCCGGGCGAGGCGGTCGTCACGACCGGGTTCCTGACCGCCACCGGCAAGAAGATCGGTGACACGGTCACCGGCGCCGGTCACCGGCCGTTCACGCTCGTCGGCGAGGTGTTCGACGGCAGCGCCAACAACCACCTCTACACCGACGTCGCCAGCATGCCCGGCCTGACCTCGCCGTTCGAGTGGTACGTCAAGCTCGCGCCGGGCACCGGCCAAGCCGCCTATCTTCAGTCCCTGACCAGCCAGAACCTCCCGGCCGAGGCCACCCGGGCCGAGGGCCCCGACGGCACGCTGATCGTGCTCAACTCGCTCACCGCCCTGCTCACGGCGCTGCTGGTGTCGGTGGCGGCGCTGGGCGTGCTCAACGCGGTCGTCCTCGACTCACGCGACCGGGTGCACGACATCGGCGTGCAGAAGTCGGTGGGCATGACACCGAAGCAGACCGCCGTCATGGTCATCGCCTCGGTCGGCGTGGCCGGCCTGCTCGGCGGCGCCGCCGGCGTCCCGGCCGGCTATCTCGTGCATCACTGGGCGGTGCCCGCGATGGCCCGCGGGGCCGGCATCCGCCTGCCGGACAGCATCATCGACGTATACGCCCCGGGCCTGCTCCTGACCCTGACCCTGGCCGGCCTGATCCTGGCCGCGATCGGCGCCCTGCTCCCGGCCGGATGGGCCGCCCGCACCCGGACGGCGGTGGCTCTGCGCACCGAGTAGAGGCCACATGATCACCACCCTCTGAACAGTGCTTGAGGTCTGTCCTAACGGGCAGCCTCATCGCTGTGTCCGGATGGTTACCCTCCGAAAATGAGACGACTTCTGGCGGCCACCGTCGCCACGACTGTCGGACTGGCGCTCGGCGGCAGCATGATCCCGGCCGCGGCGCAGGCCCACAGTGGAACTCCGAGTTACACGCCCCCGCCGATCGCGTGGGGCACGTGCACCAACGCCACCCTGAAGGCGCGCGGCGCCGAGTGCGGATTCGTGATCGTCCCGCTCGACTACGCGCGCCCGGGTGGGACCAAAATCAAGATCGCCGTGTCGAGGGTGAAGGCCAAGTCGCCGGCCGCCGACTATCAGGGCGTCATGCTGGTCAACCCGGGCGGCCCGGGCGGATCCGGCCTCATCTACTCGGTGCTGCAGAGCGCGATCCCCGGCAACGCCGGGCTCGACTACGACTGGATCGGATTCGATCCGCGCGGGGTCGGCTCGAGCGTGCCGTCGCTGGCGTGCGACGGCAACGTCGCCGGCTACAACCGGCCGTACTACGTCCCGGTCAACCGGCAGCTCGAGAAGACCTGGCTGGCCCGCTCCAAGGCGTACGCCCAGGCCTGTGACCGCGCCGGCGGCCCGCTGCTCGATCACCTGAAGACCACCGACAACGTGGCCGACATGGAGAGCATCCGCAAGGCGCTGGGCCAGAAGCAGATCAACTTCTACGGCTTCTCGTACGGCACGTATCTCGGCCAGGTCTACGCCACGCTGCACCCGGCCCAGGTCCGGCGGATGGTCTTCGACGGCGTCGTCGACCCGCGCGGCGTCTGGTACGACGCCAACCTCAGCCAGGACGTCCAGTTCGACAAGAACATGGACACCTACTTCGGCTGGGTGGCCAAGTACGACTCGGTCTACCACCTGGGCACCACCGGCAAGGCGGTGAAGGCCAAGTACTACGCCACGTTGCAGAAGCTCCGCTCGGCCCCGGCCGAAGGCAAGATCGGCCCGGACGAGTGGAACGACATCTTCGTGTCGGCCGGCTACTACGTGTACGGCTGGGAGGACGTGGCCACCGCGTTCTCGGCGTATGTCAACAGCGGCGATGCCTCCGGCCTGCTGGAGCTGTACTCCGAGCCGGGTCCCGGATCGGACAACGGCTACGCGGTCTACCTGGGCACCCAGTGCACCGACGTGCAGTGGCCGGCCAGTTGGGACAAGTGGAAGCGGGACAACTGGCGGATCTACCAGAAGTACCCGTTCATCACCTGGAACAACGCCTGGTACAACGCGCCCTGCCTGTTCTGGAAGGGCGACGTCGGCCGGCCGGTGAACGTCAACGGCAAGAAGGCCCCGCCGATCCTGCTGATCAGCGAGACCAACGACGCCGCCACGCCGTACGCGGGAAGCCTGGAGATCCGCAAGCGGTTCCCCCGCTCGGTCCTGATCGAGGGTGTCGGCGGCACCACGCACTCCGGCTCATTGAGCGGCATCGCGTGCACCGACGACACGATCGCGGCGTACCTGGAGACCGGCGCCCTGCCGAACCGGGTGCACGGCAACCGCTCCGACAAGAAGTGCGCCCCGGTTCCCCAGCCGGATCCGACGGCGGCGGCCGCCCGGTCGACGGCCACCACCACCAACGGCAGCCTGAAGGCGGCCTTGCGCGACGCCGCACCAGCGCCGCGCTGACGTCACCTCACCGGCGGCCCGGCAGCCCTTCGGGGTAACCGGGCCGCCGGCCCGTCATCAGACCCGGCATCGTGCGACATTGTCGCACGGTCGGCGTTGCTCCTGATCCTGTCGCTCCCTAGCGTCGCTCCCACGAGAAGGGGGCGATGTGGCGGACTTCGTCGGCGCGATCGATCAGGGCACCACCAGCACGCGCTTCATGGTCTTCGACCGGGCCGGTCACGAGATCGGCCGTCACCAGCTGGAGCACCGGCAGATCCTGCCCGGGGCCGGGCTGGTCGAGCACGACGCGGACGAGATCTGGGAGAACACTCTCAAGACCATCGACGTCGCTCTGGCCGACGCCGGCCTGACGCCGGCCGACCTGGCCGCCGTCGGCATCACCAACCAGCGCGAGAGCGCCCTGATCTGGGACCGCGCCACCGGCCGTCCGTGCCACAACGTGATCGTCTGGCAGGACACCCGGACCGCCTCCTCGATCAACTCCTTGGACGCCTCGCTCCTGCGGGATCGGACCGGATTGCCGCCGGCCACGTACTTCTCCGCCACCAAGGTCCAATGGATGCTCGACAACGTCCCCGGCCTGCGGACACGGGCATCGCGGGGCGAGGTCCTGTTCGGCACCCTGGACAGCTGGCTGATCTGGAACCTGACCGGCGGCACGCACCACCTGACCGACGTCACCAACGCCAGCCGCACCCAGCTGATGAACCTGCACACCCTCGACTGGGACGACGAGCTGCTGGAGCTGTTCGGCGTTCCGCGGGCCATGCTCCCGGAGATCAAGTCATCGGCCGAGATCTACGGGTACGCCTCGACGGCGCTGCCCGGTGTGCCGATCGCGGCCGCCATCGGCGACCAGCAGGCCGCGCTCTTCGGGCAGACGTGCTTTGCGCCTGGCGACGCCAAATGTACGTACGGAACCGGGAATTTCGTCCTTCTGAACACCGGGACGACCCCGGTCCGCTCGACGCACGGGCTGCTCACCACCGTGGCCTACCGGTTCGGCGAGGACGCGCCGGTCTACGCGCTCGAAGGGTCGATCGCGGCCACCGGCTCGACCGTGCAGTGGCTGCGCGACCAGCTCGGCGTCATCGACTCGGCGAGCGAGAGCGAACAGCTGGCGGCCCGGGTCGACGACAGCGAGGGCGTCTGCTTCGTGCCGGCGTTCTCCGGGCTGTTCGCGCCCTACTGGCGCCCGGACGCGCGGGCCGCGATCGTCGGGCTGTCCCGCTATCACACCGCGGCCCACATCACCCGGGCCGCGCTCGAGGCGATCTGTTACCAGACGCGCGACGTCGTGGCCGCGATGGCCCAGGACTCCGGCACCGAGCTGGACTGCCTCCAGGTCGACGGCGGCGTCACCGCCAACGCTCTCTGCATGCAGTTGCAGGCCGACATCCTCGGCGTGCCGGTGAGCCGGCCCGCGGTCGCCGAGACCACCGCGCTCGGCGCCGCCTACGCGGCCGGGCTGGCCGTCGGCTTCTGGACGTCACCGGACGAGCTGCGCGCCAACTGGCGGGAGGACCGGCGATGGCTGCCGTCCTGGTCGCCCGAGCGGCGCCACGAAGGAACCACCCGCTGGCGAGCGGCCATCGACCGCAGCCTCGACTGGGTCAGCTGAATCGGAGATCATCATGAACACCGGAAACCTGTCACCCGAGGCCCGTACGGCGGCGCTGGCCACCATGGCGTCCGGCGACGAGCTCGACGTGCTGGTCGTCGGCGGCGGCGTGGTCGGCGCGGGCGCGGCCCTCGACGCGGCGACCCGCGGGCTCTCCGTCGGCCTGCTCGAGGCCCGCGACTTCGCCAGCGGCACGTCCAGCCGGTCCAGCAAGCTCATCCACGGCGGCCTGCGCTATCTGGAGATGCTCGACTTCGGGCTGGTCCGCGAGGCGCTGCGCGAGCGCGGCCTGCTCATCCAGCGGCTCGCGCCGCACCTGGTCCGCCCGGTGCCCTTCCTCTATCCGCTGCACCACCGGGCCTGGGAGCGGATGTACGTCGGCGCGGGGATCGCGCTCTACGACACGCTCGCGCTCTCCGGCTGGGGCGCGGGGCTGCCCCGCCACCGGCACCTGAGCCGCACCGAGGCGCTCAAGGCGTTCCCGGCGCTGCGGCCCGATTCGCTGGTCGGCGCCATCCGCTACTTCGACGCCCAGGTCGACGACGCCCGGCACACCATGTTCCTGGTGCGCACGGCCGCGGCGTACGGGGCCCAGGTCGCGGCCCGGACCGAGGTGATCGCCTTCCTGCGCGAGGGCCGCCGGGTCGTCGGCGTCCGGGCCCGCGACACCGAGACCGGGGCCGAGCTGGAGATCCGCGCCCGTACGGTGATCAACGCGACCGGGGTGTGGACCAGCGACATCCAGTCGCTGATGAAGGGCGAGCGCGGCCAGTTCAAGATCACCGCGTCCAAGGGGATCCACCTGGTCGTGCCCCGCGAGAAGATCATCGGCAGCGCCGGCATGATTCTGCGGACGGCGACCAGCGTGCTGTTCGTGATCCCGTGGGACCGGCACTGGATCATCGGCACCACCGACACCCCGTGGAACCTCGACAAGGCCCACCCGTCGGTCTCGGCCCAGGACGTCGACTATCTGCTCGACGAGGTCAACAAGGCCCTGGCCACCCCGCTCACCCGCGACGACGTGCAGGGCGTCTACGCCGGCCTGCGCCCGCTTCTGTCGGCCGACGCGGCCATCACGGCGAAGCTGTCCCGCGAGCACGCGGTCGACCGGCTGGCACCGGGCCTGGTCCTGGTCGCGGGGGGCAAGTACACGACGTACCGGGTGATGGCCAAGGACGCGGTCGACGCCGCCGTGGCCGACCTGGACGCCCGCGTGCCCGCGTCCTGCACCGACCAGGTGCCGCTGCTGGGCGCGGCCGGATATCGGGCCGCCTGGAACCGGCGGGCCCAGCTCGCCCGCCGCGCCGGCCTGCCCGTCTCCCGCGTCGAGCACCTGCTCAAGCGCTACGGCACCCTGGCCGAGGAGGTGCTCGCCCTGATCGGCGCCGAACCGGCGCTGGGCCGCCCCTTGGACGGCGCCCCCGATCATCTGGCGGCCGAGGTGGTCTACGCGGTGACCCACGAGGGCGCCCGCCACCTGGACGACGTGCTGACCCGCCGCACGCGAGTCTCCATCGAGACCCCGGACCGCGGCGTGACCGCGGCCCGGGCCACGGCGGCCGTGATCGCCGGCCCGCTCGGCTGGTCCGCCGCCGAGACGGAGAAGGAGATCGGCCGGTACGAGGCCCGCGTGTCCGCCGAGCTGGCCGCGCAGCAGCAGCCCGACGACGAGAGCGCCGACGCCACCCGGCTCGCCGCGGTATGAGACGCCGGGCCTGAGTCGTGTCCACCGAGGAGCGGCAGGCTCGGATCCTGGCCGAGATCGATCGGACCGGCGGGGTGCGGATCACGAACCTGGGCGCCCGCCTCGGCGTCTCCGACGTGACGGCGCGCCGCGACGTCGAGGCGCTGGCCGAGCGGGGCCTGGTCGCGCGGGTGCGCGGCGGGGCGATGGCCCGCACCGCCGTGCCCGCGCCCGCACGCGGGGCCGGCCTGCGGGCCAAGACGGCCATCGCCCGCAGCGCGGCCCGGCTCGTGCGGCCGGACGAGGCGATCGGCATCCTGGCCGGCGGCATCACGGCGCTGCTGGCCCGGGAGCTGGCGGGGGTGCCCGGTCTCAGCGTGGTCACCAACGCGATCCCGATCGCCGATGTGTTCCACCACGGCGGCCGGCCCGATCAGATGGTGCTGCTGCTCGGCGGGGTGCGTACCCGGTCGGGCGCGCTGACCGGCCCGGTCGCCGAGCGGGCCGCGGCCGGTCTCAACGTGGACGTCGTCTTCGTCGCCGTGTCCGGCATGGACGTGCCCTCCGGCTTCACCGCGCCCGGCCGGCCCGAGGCCCGCATCGGGGCCGCCCTGATCGCCGCCGCCCGGCGGGTCGTCGTGCTCGCCGACCACGGCGCCTGGGGCGCCGCCGGCGCCGCCGTGATCGCCCCGCTCGAGCGGGCCGACGTGGTGGTCACCGACGACGGCCTGGTGCGGGCGGGCCGGTCGGCGCTGCGCGGCCGGGTCGGCCGGCTGATCGTCGCCGACGTTCCGTAAAGGACTGACCGATCTGAATTTCCTGCGGTCAGAGTATTGACCATGGCCGCTGGAGCGCAGATTCTGGTTCGGCGGTCAGCGGAGAGTGATCCCTTCCCAACCGCTCGAAACCATCCCCGTCTCCCACCTCAGGAGTGCCGCCGAACCGACCGTGTGCACGAGCACACACCTTGCCGAGGAGCTGATCGCGTGTCCGCACCCCGTCGCCGCACCGACGGCACGATCCGGGGCCGCATCGCGCGCACCCTCGCCCTTCCGGTCGCCGTCACCCTCGTCCTGCTCGGCGTCGTCGCGGCCGGCGAGATCGGCAACTACCGCGACGCCGACCGGACCGACCGCGCGGTCGGCCTCGACCTGGCCGTGCTCGAACTGGTGGACGCCCTGCAGGCCGAGCGCGGCTTCGCGGCCGGTCTGCTCGGCGGTGATCCGACCTTCCGGGCCCGGCTCGCCCCGGCCCGCCAGGCCGTCGACCGGCAGCGCGCGGCCGTCGACGAGCTGACCGAGCGCGGCGGCGACGTCGAGGACCGGGTGGCGGCGGCCACCGCCCAGCTCGACGGCCTGGCCGCCCTGCGGGCCACGACCGACACCGGCGATGGAGGCCCGGCCGACACCGCCCGCCTCTACACCGCCATGATCAGCCGGCTGAACACCATCGAGTTCGGTCTCGACGCCGTCGGCAACAGCGAGCTGCGCCGCAACTACGCCACGCTCAGCATGATCAACCTGGCCAAGGAGTCGGGCGCGCAGGAGCGCGTGCTGCTGTACGGCGTCTTCGCGGCCGGCCGGTTCGGCAACGGCGAGTTCGTCCAGTTCGTCTCGGCCAAGTCGGCCCGTGACTCGGCCGTGCTGGCCTTCAACCAGTACGGCAACCCGGCCGCCCTCCAGGCGCAGAGCCTGGTGCTCGACACCCCGGCCGGCAAGCAGGTCGTCGCGATGGAGAACGCCGCCCTGGCCGCGGCCGGTGGCCGGGCGCTGACGGTGAACGCCGCCGACTGGTGGACGGCGTCCGGCGCGGTCCTCGACGTGCTGCTCCAGGCCGGCCAGGACATGGGCGCCGTCGCACAGGCGAACGCCGGCGACATCAAAGACCGGGCCACCGTACGCCTCGGCGTGCTGGCCGTCCTGGTCGCGCTGTGCCTGATCGGCGCGGTCTATCTCTCCCTGGTGGCGTCCCGCTGGCTGGCCCGTCCACTGGCCGCGCTGGCCGGGCAGGCGGCCCGGATCGGCGCCGAGTCGCTGCCCGAGGCGGTGCGCCGGGCCACCGCCGGCGGCCCGGACAACCGCCCGCCCCCGATCCGGGTGCCCGGGGACGCCACGGTCGAGGTGCGCCAGGTGGCCGAGGCCTTCGAACGGGTGCAGAACACCGCGTACGAGCTGGCCACCGAACAGGCCCGGCTGCGCGTGGCCACCGCCGAGTCGCTGGCCAACCTGGGCCGCCGCAACCAGAACCTGCTGCGCCGCCAGCTCGGCTTCATCACCCGGCTGGAGAGCGAGGAGACCAGCCCGGCCGGCCTGGCCAACCTGTTCGAGCTCGACCACCTGGCCACCCGCATGCGGCGCAACGCGGAGAGCCTGCTCGTGCTGGTGGGAGCGGCCAGCCCGCGCCAGTGGACCGAGCCGCTGCCGATCGCCGACGTCATCCGGGCCGCGGTCAGCGAGGTCGAGGAATACCGCCGGGTCACCCTGCGCCGCGTGGACGACGTGCTTGTCAACGGCTCGGCGGTGGGCGGCATCGCGCACATGCTGGCCGAGCTGATCGAGAACGGCCTGGCCTTCTCGCCGCCCGACGTGGACGTGGAGATCCACGGCCGGGTGACGGGCGACGGCTACCTCATCGCGGTCACCGACTCCGGCGTCGGCATGACCGCGGCCGAGATGGACAAGGCCAACCAGCGGCTGCGCGGCGAGGGCGACTTCATCACGGCCCCGGCCCGCTTCCTCGGCCACTTCGTGGTGGGCCGCCTGGCCGCCGAGACCGGCGTCCGGGTCGAACTGATCCCGTCACCGATCACCGGCGTGACGGCCCGCCTGGCCCTGCCGTCCACGGTGATCAGCGAACAGAGGACGGTCGGCGCCGGCGGGTCCCGCTCGCTCCCACCGGCGCCCCGGCCGTTGCGCTCCGACACCATCGAGTTCGTGGTGGTGCCCGACGGCGCGCCGGCGGATCCCCGTGCGGCGGCCGAAGTCCCGCCCAGCGAATCCGGCGCGATGGAGGGAGCGGCGTCGAGGGACGGCGCGCTCGCTGGGGCCGCTCTCCGGGAGACGGGCGCGGTGGTTGGGGGCGCCTCCAGGAACTCCGGTGCGACGGGCGGTGGGTTCGATCGGTCCGATGTGGAGGAGCGCACGCCCAACGGGCTGCGCCGGCGCAGCCCGCGCCGGAGGCGGGCCACAAGCATGAAGCCGGACCGGGCGCCGGGCCCTCGCTCGCCGGCGGCCGTCACCGACTCGCCGGAGGCGGTCCGCGACCGGCTCACCGCGTTCCGCGCCGGCGTGAGCCGGGCCGGCGCGGGAGAGGGGGGACGGGGGTGATCGGCCGATGAACGAGCAGGGGGCGACGGCCGTGATCGCCCGGCGTGGGAAGCGGGGACGGCCGTGATCGGTACACGACAGGAACGGGGACAAGGATGAGCGTCGACGCGTCGGCCGGGCAGTTCAACTGGCTGCTCGGGAACTTCGTCCACCAGACCGACGGCGTCCGTGATGCCGTCGCGGTCTCCTCGGACGGTCTGCTGATCGCCGGGTCGGCCGGGCTCGACCGGGCCGAGGCCGACCAACTGGCCGCCATCGTGTCGAGCCTGGCCGGTCTCTCACGGAGCGCCTCGCGGCGGTACGACTTCGACGGCCTCAAACTCATCATGATCGAGATGCGGCGGGGGTTCCTGCTCGTGTCGCAGATCGACGGTGGCAGCGTCCTCGGCGTGGTCGCCGGCAGCGAGTGCGACGTCGGCCTCGTCGGCTACGAGATCTCGCTGCTGGCCGAGCGGTTCGGCGCCCTTCTCACGCCGGCCCTGATCGCCGAGGCCCGGCAACACCTACCGCGATGACCGGGTACGACGAGGACCCCGTGGTACGGCCGTTCATGCTCACCGGTGGGCGGACCCAGCCGGTTCTGGAGGGGCTGCGCCTCGAGACCCCGCTCGGGGCGGCGCCGGCCGCGCTCAGCGCGCCCCTGCGGTTCGAGTCGCGCCGCATCGTCGAGCTGTGTCAGCGTCCGCACTCGCTGGCCGATCTGTCGGCCGCGCTCGGTGCGCCGCTCGGCGTGGTCCGGGTCATCGTCGGTGATCTGCTCGCCGAGGGCTGTCTGCGGATCGAGGAGCAGCCGGACGAGCTCTCCACCGAGCTGATCGAGAGGATCCGGGACCGTGTCCGTGCGCTCTGACCCCACAGCGACCGCGGCGCCGCCGATCGCTGTGAAGATCGTGATCAGCGGTGGTTTCGGGGTGGGCAAGACGACCTTCGTGGGTGCTGTCTCCGAGATCGAGCCGCTGGTCACCGAGGCCGAGCTGACCGAGGCGTCGATCGGCGTGGACGACACGTCGGCCGTGTCCGGCAAGACCACCACGACCGTCGCCCTCGACTTCGGCCGGCTCACCCTCGACGACGCGCTGCTGCTCTACCTGTTCGGCACCCCGGGGCAGGACCGGTTCGCCTTTCTCTGGGACGACCTGGTCGACGGGGCGCTCGGCGCCATCGTGCTGGTCGACACCCGCCGGGTCGAGGACTCGTTCCCGTCGATCGACTACTTCGAGGAGAACGGGATCCCGTTCATCGTCGGGGTGAACCGGTTCGACGGCGGGCAGCGCTTCGACCTGGCCGAGGTGCGCGACGCCCTGGGTGTCGGCGACGTCGTCCCCATTGTCGAGTGCGACGCCCGGCGCCGCGAGTCGGTGAAGGACGTGCTGCTCGCGCTGACAGAGGAGATCCTGATCAGGCGGCGGCGCCGCTCAGGCTGACTCGTGCCAGTGCCAGGGGAGAGCAGGAGCGCCGACCGGCGGGGGAGGAAAGGAGTGCGCCGCCCGTCAGGCTGATTCGCGCCAGACGACGGGGGAGGGGAGCAGCAGGCCGCCCTGGGGGATCTGCTCGCCCCTCAGCTGGCGCAGCACCAGGTCGGCGGCGTGGGCGCCGATGTCGGCCGCCGGCTGGTGCACCGTCGACAGGTGGGGCCGCGTGCGGGTCGACCAGGAGCTGTCGTCGAAGCCGACCACGCCCACCTCCTCGGGCACGGCCCGGCCGGCCTCGCGCAGGGCCTCGACGGCGCCGGCGGCCACCGCGTCGGACGCGGCGAAGACGCCGTCGATCTTCGGCTCGCGCTCCAGGAGCGTGCGCATGCCCTTGGCGCCGCACGAGAAGTCGTACAGCGGGACCTCGGCCACCAGGCTCTCGTCGAACAGCGGGCCCAGGGCCCGGCGAAAGCCGGCCAGGCGGTCGGCGCCCGAGTCGCGGTCGACGGCGGCCGCGATCATGCCGATCCGGCGGCGGCCGGTGCCGAGCAGACGGTGGGTGATCTCCTCGGCCGAGGAGAGGTTGTCGATGCCCACGTACGGGATCTCGGGGCGCAGGTCGCGCGGATGGCCGACGAAGGCCGAGGGCAGGGCCAGGCTGCCGACCACCTGGATGATCGGGTCGTGGCTGCGGGCCGAGACGATGATCGCGCCGTCGACGAAGCCGCCGCTCAGATAGCGGGTGATGCGGGCGGTGTCGCGTTCGGAGTCGACGACCAGGTTGACCATCTGGTAATCGGCGTCGGACAGGGTCGTGTTGGCGCCGAGCAGGATGCCGCCGATGTTCGGGTCTTCCAGGAACAGCGTGTGCGGCTCGAGGACGATGAAGCCGACGGCCTGTGAGCGCTGCATGACCAGGTTGCGGGCGGCCGTGTTGGGCACGTAGCCGACCTCGCGGATGGCCCGCTCGATGGCGGCGCGGGCGGTGACCGAGACGTAGCCGCCGTTGAGCACACGGCTCACCGTGCCCCGCGAGACACCGGCCGCGGCCGCGATGTCGTGCACGGTCGCCCTTTTGCCCGGCTTGTTCGGCTGTTCGGTCGCGCTCACGCAACGACCTTATCTTTTGGTCTTGACGGGCCTATTGAGGAAACCTAATGTGTGCACGTTCACACATCTGACCTGCGGGTTTTACGCAGCAGAAATGTGTGCACGTGCACAGACGAGGAGAGCCTGTGATCACTCTGGGGTGCGACTACAACCCGGAGCAGTGGCCGGCCGAGGTGTGGGCCGAGGACGTCGCGTTGATGAGGACCGCCGGGATCTCCCTGGTCGCGGTCAACATCTTCGGCTGGTCGGACCTCGAACCCCGGTCCGGCGAATACGACTTCAAACAGCTCGACCGCATCGTCGAGCTGCTGCACCAGAACGACATAAAGATCAATTTGGGTACGGCCACGGCCTCCCCGCCGCCGTGGCTGGGCGCCCGCCATCCGGAGATCCTGCCGATGGCCGCCGACGGCACCCGGCGCTATCCGGGCGGACGGCAGGCCTGGTGCCCGAGCTCGCCGGTCTTCCGCGAGCACGCGCTGGCCCTGACCGAGCAGGTCGCGCAGCGGTACGGGCGGCATCCGGCCCTGGCCCTGTGGCACGTCTCGAACGAGCTGGGCTGCCACAACGCGCTCTGCTACTGCGACGCCAGCGCCGAGCGGTTCCGGGCCTGGCTGGCCGACCGCTACGAGACCGTGGACGGCCTGAACGCGGCCTGGGGCACGTCGTTCTGGAGCCAGCGCTACGGCGAGTGGTCCGAGGTGCTGCCGCCCCGGGCCGCGCTGTCGCTGCGCAACCCGGCCCAGATGCTCGACTTCCACCGGTTCTCGTCGGACGAGCTGCTCGGCTACTACGAGGCCGAGGCGGCCGTGCTGCGCCGGCACTCCAGCGTCCCGGTCACCACGAACTTCATGGTCACCGCGCACATCCGCAACATGGACTACTGGCGCTGGGCCCCGCGGATGGACGTGATCGCCAACGACCACTACCTGGACCACCGCCTCGGTCAGCCGGCGGCCGAGCTCAGCTTCGCGGCCGACCTGACCCGTGGCCTGGCCGGCGGCAAGCCGTGGATGCTCATGGAGCAGTCCACCGGCGCGGTCAACTGGCAGCCGGTCAACCTGGCCAAGGCGCCGGGCGAGATGCTGCGCAACACGCTCACCCACGTCGCTCGCGGGGCCGACGCGGTCTGCTTCTTCCAGTGGCGGGCCTCGTCGCAGGGCAGCGAGAAGTTCCATTCGGCGCTGCTGCCGCACGCCGGGACCGAGACCGAGCAGTGGCGCGAGGTCCTGGAGCTGTCCGCCGTCCTGCGGAAGCTGGGCGAGGTGGCCGGCACCACGGTCCGTACGGAAACCGCGGTGATCTTCAGCTGGGAGGCCTGGTGGGCGGCCGAGCAGGAGGGCCGGCCGTCGACGGCGGTGAACTATCTCGACCAGGTGCACGCCGTCCACGGTGGACTGCGCGACCTCGGTGTCACGGCGGATGTCATCAGCCCGGACGGCGATCTGTCGGCGTACGCCCAAGTAATCGTCCCTTGCCTTTATCTCGTCACCGACGAGCAGGCGGCGGCGATCCAGAAGTACGTGGAGCGAGGCGGCCGTGTCCTGGTCACCTTCTTCAGTGGGATCGCCGACCGTGACGACCGCATCCGGCCCGGCGGCTACCCCGGCGCGTTCCGTGACCTGCTCGGTGTCACCGTCGAGGAGTTCGCGCCGCTGAAGCCGGGCACGACGGTGACGCTGGACGACGGCAGCAAGGCCGCGCTGTGGACGGAGCGGCTCCGCACCACCGGCGCCGAGGTCGTGGCCCGCTACGCCGACGGCCCGCTGCCCGGCGTTCCGGCCATCACCCGCAACGGCAACGCCTGGTACGTCGCGACCGCGCTCGACCGCGACTCGATGCGAACGGTGCTCAGCCACGTGATCGGCGTCCCGGACACCGGTGATGGGCCGATCGAGGTGGTGCGGCGAGGGCCGTACGCCTTCGTCATCAACCACGGCGAGCACGAGATCGAGTACGCGGTCACCGGTCACGAACTGATCGCCGGCGAGCCGGTGGCCGGACGGCTGCGGGTGCCGGCCGGCGCCGTCCGGGTGGTGCGTGAATCGTGAAGAAGGCCATCCTGTTCTTCGTCGCCCCGTTCGGCGTCCTGTTCACGCTCTTCTACCTGATCCCGATCGGCTACGCGATCTGGCAGTCGCTGTTCACGGTGGAGCGCACCGGCACGTTCGGGCCGGCCACCGAGGTCTTCGGCGGTCTCACCCAGTACAAGCAGGTCTTCAGCGACGGGCCGTTCTGGGAGTCGATCGGGCGCGTGCTGCTGTTCGGCGCCGTGCAGGTGCCGGTCATGCTCGGCCTGGCCCTGTTCCTGGCCCTGCTGCTCGACTCCGGGCTGGTCAAGGGGCGCCGGTTCTTCCGGCTCGTCTACTTCCTGCCGTACGCGGTGCCGGGCGTGGTCGCCGCGATCATGTGGGGCTACCTGTACTCGCCCAACCTGTCGCCGTTCACCGAGGTCACCTCGTCCGTCGACCTGCTCTCGCCGAGCCTGGTCCTGTGGGCCATGGCCAACGTCGTGACCTGGGTCTACGTCGGCTACAACATGCTGATCATCTATTCGGCGCTGCTGGCCGTGCCGACCGAGATCTACGAGGCCGCCAAGATCGACGGGGCCGGCGTGTTCCGTACGGCCTGGTCCATCAAGATCCCCATGGTCATGCCGGCCATCGTCCTGACCACGGTCTTCTCGATCATCGGCACGCTCCAGCTGCTGGCCGAGCCGCAGGTGTTCCGCAGCTTCAGCTCCGCGGTGTCCAGCACGTACACCCCGAACCTGACCGTGCTCAGCACCGCGAGCATCCCGAACTTCCACCTGGCGGCCGCGTTCTCGGTCGTGCTGGCCCTCGCGACGTTCGTGCTCTCGTTCTCCTTCCTCAAGTTCACTCAGCGCAAGGGCGTGCAGTGATGACCGCATTCAAGGTCCCGCGGTACGCCGCCATGCTGGTCATGGCCGTCTTCACGCTCTACTTCCTGACGCCGCTGTGGTGGCTGTTCATCGCCTCCGGCAAGCAGGACGGGCAGGTCACCGAGGGGCACGCGCTGCTGCCCGACAACTTCGCGCTCGGCACCAACCTGGCCGACCTGTTCCGCTACAACGACGGCGTCTTCCTGCGCTGGCTGCTCAACTCGGTCGGCTACACGGTCGGCGCCGCCCTGCTCGGCACCCTGCTGGCCGGCATGTGCGGCTACGCCCTGGCCAAGTACGTGTTCCGCGGCCGGGAGCTCATCTTCAACATCGTGCTGGGCGGCGTGCTCGTGCCGGCCACCGCGCTCGCGCTGCCGCTGTTCCTCATGTTCAGCAAGGCCGAGCTGGCCAACACGTTCTGGTCGGTCTTCCTGCCCAGCCTGGTCAACCCGTTCGGCGTCTACCTGGGCCGCATCTACGCCGCGGCGAGCGTGCCGGACGAGCTCCTGGAGGCGGCCCGCATCGACGGTTCGGGCGAGGTGCGGTCGTTCTTCACCATTTCCGTACGGCTGATGGCGCCGGCCTTCGTCACCATCTTCCTCTTCCACTTCGTCGCGGTCTGGAACAACTTCATGCTGCCGCTGATCATGCTCGGCAACGAGCGGCTGTTCCCCGTGACCCTCGGTCTCTACTCCTGGAACTCCCAGGTCAACCAGCATCCGGAGCTGCGCGCCCTGGTCCTGGTCGGAGCGTTCGTCTCGATCGTTCCGATGGTCATCGCATTTCTCTCACTCCAGCGCTTCTGGCGTAGCGGCCTCGGCTCTGGATCTCTTAAGTAGGAGGGTTTTCATGCGCAATCGCGCTCTTGCTGTTCTGTTGACATCGGCTCTCTCCCTCGCGGCCTGCTCGTCCGGCGACTCCTCCTCCGACTCCACGACCGCGGCCTCCTCGTGCGCCCCGGCCGGCGCACCGGTCACCCTGACCTACACCACCTGGATCCCCGGCATCGAGAAGGTCGTCGACGTCTGGAACAAGGCCAACCCCGACATCCAGGTCAAGGTGCAGACCGGCCCGAACGGCAACGGCGGCACCTACGCCAACTTCTTCAACCAGCTCAAGGCCGGCAACGCGCCCGACCTCGGCCACATCGAGTACGACGCGCTGCCCAGCTTCCGCGTGCAGGACGGCCTGACCGACCTGGCCGGCTGCGACATCGTCACCCAGTCGCAGAGCAAGTTCATCGACTGGACCTGGAACCAGGTCACCTTCGGCGAGCAGGGCCACGTGTACGGCATCCCGCAGGACGCCGGCCCGATGGGCCTGTTCTACCGCAAGGACCTGTTCGAGAAGAACAACATCCCGGTCCCGACGACGTGGGAGGAGTACGCGGCGGCGGCCGAGAAGGTGAAGGCCGCGGGCGGCTACATCACGAACTTCTCGCAGAGCGACATCAACCAGTTCGCGGGCCTGGTCTGGCAGGCGGGCGGCCACTGGTTCGGCAACGACGGCACCAACTGGACGGTCACGATGACCGACGAGCCGACGAAGAAGGTCGCCGGCTACTGGCAGGGCCTGATCGACAAGAAGCTCGTCTCGTCGGTGCCGCCGTGGACGCCGGAGTGGGACAACGCGTACAACTCGAGCAGTGCCTGGACCTGGGTCTCGGCCGTGTGGGGAGCCAACTCGATCCTGGCCGGCGCGCCCAAGACGTCGGGCAAGTGGGCGGTGGCGCCGATGCCGCAGTGGAACGCCGGTGAGAAGGTCGCCGGCAACTGGGGCGGCTCGTCGACCGCGGTCTTCAAGAACTCGAAGCACCCGTACGAGGCGGCCAAGTTCGCGCTGTGGCTGAACACCTCGACCGAGGCGCTGACCCTGCTGAACAAGGAGGCGCAGCTCTACCCGGCCACCAAGGAGGGCGCGTCGCTGCCGGCCCTGAAGGAGGGCGTCGAGTTCTACGGCGGCCAGAAGATCTACGACGTCTTCGCCGAGGCCTCGACCCAGGTCAAGCCCGACTTCACGTGGGGACCGACGATGACCAAGACCTACGCCGACGCCTCCGACGGTTTCAAGAAGGCCGTCACCGGCCAGGAGACGCTGACCAAGGCCCTCGAGGACGCCCAGGCCAGCACGATCGCCACCCTGAAGTCACAGTCGATTCCGGTCAAGGAATAGCAGCTCAGGGCCCCTATGCTACAGCAGCTGTAGCATAGGGGCGGGCCAAGCCACGGTGGGAGGGTCAGCTGCGGCGCAGCCTGTTCGCTGCGGCCATCCAAGGTTCCAACACCATCGAGAACATCACCATCAGCAGCACGGACGCTCGCGCACTGGTCGAGCATGCCCCGATGTCGGCGGAAGCCGGGGAACAGACGCAGCAAGCTGTCATCGGCTATCGCGACGCCATGACGTACGTGCGGCAGGCCCCGATGATGGGCTTCTTCGAATACTCGGAGACGCTGCTGTCTGCTCTCCACTTCATGATCACGAAGTACCAGCCCGCGAACTGGCCGGGGCGATACCGGGCCGGCGGAATCTACGTGTCGAGCAGGGACCCTC
Source organism: Actinoplanes sp. NPDC000266 (assembly GCF_042899005.1). Taxonomy (NCBI): domain Bacteria; kingdom Bacillati; phylum Actinomycetota; class Actinomycetes; order Micromonosporales; family Micromonosporaceae; genus Actinoplanes; species Actinoplanes sp. NPDC000266. Next base: position 946,493 of record NZ_JBIAZI010000002.1, on the reverse strand, counting down.
TGGAGCCGGCCTATACCGGCCCCGGCGCCGACGAGGTTCCCGAAGTCAAATCTGGTCGGCATTCACCCCTGGCGTGACGGCAACGGGCGGACCGCGCGGGCGCTGCACACCCTGGTGATGGCACTCGTCGGGGAACTGGCGCCCGAGTTCTCCTCGATCGAGGAATGGCTCGGGGAGCAGACGAACACCGTCCGGTACTACGAGGCGCTCCGATCCGTACAGGGCGGAAGTTTCCAGCCGGAGCGGGATGCTCACTCATGGGTGCGGTTCGTCTTCGCGGCGCATCACAGGCAGGCGCAGCGCGTGAAACGGCGGTACGACTGGACCGTACGGCTGTGGAACGATTTGGCCGGGCTGGCTCAGGAACGGGGGCTGCCCGAGCGGGTCGTGTCGGCCCTCTACGCGGCGGCGGTCGGCGAAGTGCGGCGTACCACTTATCAGCAGGACGAGAATCTGAGCCGTGACCAGGCGATCCGGGACATTCAGGCATTGACTCGCGCTGGGCTGCTCACCCCGCGCGGCAACGCGACGACCCGGGTCCACGTGCTCGACGGAGCAGCCTCCGATGTGGAAGAGGCGGCCGCGGCGGCCGTTCGGGGGCCCGGGCGGGATCCGTACCACGCCTCTCCCGCTTCTGCGGCCGACCCGGCCCACTGTCCATCGGTCGGATCATGCCGCGGTGGCCAGGAGGTCTCCGGTATGAAGTTCTTGCCTGGTGGCAGAACCAGATGCCAGTGGACGTCAAACGCCGCTGTTTCGAGCTAATCAGGAGGGATATCCGCGGCGCGCCCGGGCCGCGGCCGAGGTGGGTGTGTCGCTCAGCTGCGGATCGCTGTGGTTCATCGACGCTGGCAGCGTGAACTTCATCGAGACGTCGATCGTGGCCGATATCTGAGCCAGGACGACCGGATCGAGATCGCTGACGGGCTGGCCGTCGGGGAGCCGATACCCGTCGCGCAGGGCCTGGCAAATCTGCCCGGAGGCGATCTATCAGGCGCTCCACCACGGTCTGATCGTGCCGCCCGGCCCGGCTGACCTGCGCACCGGCCGCACCTATCGGCGGCGCCGTGGGCGCGGGCGTTCCCGTGAGGGCGCCCTGAAGCAATCCACCATGATGAAATCGATCCACCAGCGCCCCGCCGTGGTCGAGTCTCGCGGTCTGCGGTCCGCCATCGCCACGCTGGTCGAACGGAAAACGCGCCTGACCGTGCTGGTCAAACTGCGCGGCACGCACAGCGCCCAATCCGTCGGGGACGCCCTCATCGAGGTGTTCACCGGGATGCCGGCCCGACTGCGCCGAACCCTGACCTGGGACCAAGGCAACGAGATGTTCCACCACCAGCGGATCGAGAACCACACCGGGCTGCGGATCTACTTCGCCGACCCGCACTCGCCATGGCAACGCGGAAGACCGGCCACCGACTTCTGGAACACGCCTTTAGTCTCAGCAGAAGCGGGTCGGGCAGAGCCAACCGGGGACGTTGAAGTCGTCGTCGCCGTTGTTGTAGTCGGGGATCGAACCGCTGCCTCCGGGCGAGTCGTCCAAGGGCTTGTCCCGGAGGGTGACGACGATCAGACGGCCGGGGCGGACCTTCTGGCCGGCGGCCGGGATCGTGCCGACGACCAGGCCGAACGAGCTGTACGCCTCCTTCAGGCCGGCCCGCGCGGCCTTCTCGGCGGGCGGCTCCCAGCCCTTCAGGTTCTCGTGCGGGTCGCGGGCGTCCTTCGGCGCCTTGCCCTTCGGGTAGCGGTATTCGACCAGCTCCCAGATGCCGTCCAGGGGCTCGCCCTGGCCGATCAGGTCGGAGCCTTCGGTGCCGGGCTTGATCTTCGGCATCGTGGGGTGCTTGGCGAACCAGGCCGCCTCCTCGTTCTTGAGGACGTACAACCGTACCTGCTGGCCGGACCTGAGCGGCTGGCCCTTGGCCGGCTCGGTCTCGACCACGGTCCAGTTGCGCTCGACGAGGATGCCGCGGCCGCGCGGCGACCGGTCCTCGTGGTCCCATCCGATGCCGGCGGGCAGTTTGTCGCGGACGCCGGTCAGGAGGACGCCGGTCAGGCCGGGCATCAGGACCGGGGGCGGTGGCGGCGCCGGTGACGAACTGGCCGGCGGCGTGGTGGTGACGGTGGTGGCGGGCGCCGTCGGGGCGATCGTCGCGGCGGCCGCCGCGGGAGCCGGCACCGGCTCGGGTGGGACCACGTTCACGACGATCAGCAGGACGCCGATGACGCCGAGGGCCGCGAGCACATTGAAGGGCCGGGACCTGGGCTCGGCGTCGTTGGGGCGGACGGTGGAGCCGAGCAGGGCCAGGGCGACGAGCTCGCACACCGCCGCCGAGCCGAGGAAGGCCAGCACGTCCATGCCACCCGAGCCGCTGTAGAGCCGGTCGTCGCCGAGGAGCAGGAACGGTCCCGACGCCCACACGGCCGACAGGCCGAGCAGGAGCCGGGAGCCGTGGCCCTTCGCCGGTGGGAGCTCACCGAGTTTGACCCTGCGCGCGCGCAGCACGGCGAGGCCGATGGTCGGGAAGACGAGCAGGCTGGCGAGGATCTGAAGAGAGCTGGTCCACGAGCCGTGGTAGGCGTGCGAGATCGGCAGCAACACGCACAAAAGCCCGAGCAGCAGCATGATCGGATGCTTCTTGACCTGCACATCCTTCGACGAGATCCGCATGGCGGCCGAGTTTATGATCTTGAGGCCGCCGGTGATCAGGCGGGGAGCGTCACCGGGGCCGGCGTGGGACGGTCGGTGGTGGTGCCGTCGGCCAGCTGGCCGGAGGCGTTGAAGCCCCAGCACCAGAGGGTGTCGTCGGCGCGGGTCGCGCAGGAGTGATAGGCGACGGCGAAGCCGCGGGCGGCGGTGACGCCGGTGGACGTGGGGGCGTACCGGTTGGTGGTCGTGCCGTCGCCGATCTGACCGGCCATGTTGTTGCCCCAGCACCACAGGGTGGCGTCGGACCGGGTGGCGCAGGCGGTGTCGAAGCTGGCGTCGACGGCGGTCCAGGAGGAAGTGGCGCCGACCTGGAGGGGCGCGCGCTGGAAGGTGACGTTCGCGCCGAGCTGGCCGTAGCCGTTCTCGCCCCAGCACCAGAGGGTGCCGTCGGTGCGGACGGCGCAGCTGAAGGCGTACCCGGTGGTCACCTGCGACCACGTGGTGGCCGTGCCGACCTGGGCCGGGGTGGTGGTGTAGGCGGTGGCGCCGAGGCCGAGCTGCCCGGCGCTGCCGTCGCCCCAGCACCACAGCGTGCCGTCGGTGCGGGTGGCGCAGGTGTGTGCGTATCCGGTGGCGACGCTCGCCCAGGTGCTCGCCGTGCCGACCCGGACCGGGGTGCTCACGGTGTAGTCGCCGGTGCCGGTGCCCAGCTGGCCGAGGCGGTTGAAGCCCCAGCACCACAGGCTGCCGTCGGTGCGGACGGCGCACGTGTGCGCGTCGCCGGCGCTGACCGAGGACCAGGTGGTGGCCTCGCCGACCCGGGCCGGCGCGGTGCGGTTGGCGGTCGTGCCGTCGCCGAGCTGGCCGCGGCGGTTGCTGCCCCAGCACCAGAGGGTGCCGTCGGTGCGCACGGCGCAGGTATGGCTCGTGCCGGCGTCGACGGCCTTCCATGTGGTGGCGGTGCCGGCCCGGACCGGGGTGGTGCGGGCGGTGGTGGTGCCGTCGCCGAGCTGGCCGCTGCCGTTGCCGCCCCAGCACCACAGCGAGCCGTCGGTCTGGACCGCGCAGGTGTGCAGATATCCCGCGGCGACATCGGTGACCGGCGCGGCCGTGGCCGTGCCGGTCACTACTCCGAGGAACGACGCCACCAGCGCCAGGACGATCACGATGCGTCGGAGAATCATGTCTCAAGACGCTACGGGAGCGCTCCCATACATTCAAGATTGTGATTGTGTTACAGGAACTCGCTCCGGTAGGTCGGCGCCAGCTCGGCCGCGCGGCGGCGGCGCTCGGCGAGCTCGCCGTCAGAGAGCTGGGGCGGCGGGGCGTCCGCGCCGGCGACGACGTCGCCGATGCGGGTGAAGTATTCGTCCTGGCCGGCCGGGGTGCACATGCAGAGCATGCGGGCCGGTGCGCCGGAGACGTTGCGGAAGTGGTGCGGGGCGTTGGCCGGGATGTTGACGGTCGAGCCGGCCCGCACGGTGTGCTTCTCGCCGCGGAAGGTGAACTCGATCTCGCCCTCGAGGATCGTGAACATCTCCTCGAAGTCGTGCCGGTGCGGCGGGGGGCCGCCGCCGTCCGGGACGCGCATGTCGATGAGGCAGTACTGCCCGTTGGTCTGCTCGCCGGTGATGAGCATGGCGTAGGTGTTGCCGACCAGCGAGATGTAGGTGGTGGCGGGGTCGTCCGGGTTGGCGACGGTCAGCGAGCGGGACGGGTCGTCGGCGGGAATCATCGGGGCTCCTTCAGTTGACGGTGACGATGGTCTTGCCGCTGGGCAGGGTGCCCGCGGCGGCGCCGGCGTGCAGGGCCGGCGGATCGGCCAGTGGCACCCGGCCCGCGACGTCGACGCGCGGCTCGGCCACCCGGATCAGGGCCACTGCCTTCATGGAACCGCTCGCCTTCGTGGGGACCGCTTGCTTCGAGTTCGAAGCACCTGAGGACCAAGATAGATCCGATTCGAATTCGAAGCAAGGAGCGGTCGTGTGGTGGCGGACACACGAGAAAAGGTGACGCGGCCTGTCACCTTTGGCGTTCACCGTTGAGACATGGACCTGAAAAACAAGATCGCGCTTGTTGCCGGAGCCACCCGCGGGGCCGGGCGGGCCATGGCCGTCGAGCTCGGCCGGGCCGGGGCCACCGTCTACGTCACCGGCCGCACCACCCGCGACCGCGTCAGTGAGGTCGGCCGGGCCACCGAGACCATCGAGGAGACCGGGGAACTGGTCACCGCGGCCGGCGGCACCGGCATCGCCGTACCCACCGATCATCTCGACGAGGCTCAGGTGCGGGCCCTCGCCGAACGGATCGAGCGCGAGCAGGGGCGGCTCGACATCCTGGTCAACGACCTGTGGGGTGGCGAGCACCTGCTCATCGGGTCGGTCTTCGGCAAGAAGAGCTGGGAGACGCCGCTCGCCGACGGCCTGCGCATCCTCGAGCTCGGCGTGCGCTCGCACCTGATCACCGCCGCGCTTGCCCTGCCGTTGCTGATCCGCTCGGACGCGCCGCTGCACGTGGAGGTCACCGACGGCACGGCCGCCTTCAACCGCCGCTACCGCGAGAACCTCTACTACGACCTGGCCAAGAACGCGCCGATCCGCATCGCCTTCGGGCTGGGGGAGGAGCTCAAAGAATTTGGGGGTACGGCTGTGGCCGTGACCCCGGGCTTCCTGCGCTCCGAGCAGATGCTCGGCCATTTCGGCGTGACCGAGGAGAACTGGCGCGACGCGGTCGCCCAGGAGCCGCATTTCGCGATCGCCGAGTCTCCGCACTATCTGGCCCGCGGGGTGGCCGCCCTCGCCGCCGACCCCGATCGGGCGTCCCGCTGGAACGGCCGGTCGGTCTCCAGCGCGGATCTGGCCAAGGCTTATGACGTACGGGATGTGGACGGCACCCAGCCCGACTCGATCGCCTACTTCGAGGACGTCGTCTACGGCGGCAAACAGGCCGCGCCGGACGACTACCGCTGATAGAGCCCGGACAGGGCCTGCGCGTGCTCGCGGAACAGGGCGCGCAGGCCCTCCGGGGCCAGCACCTCGACGGTCGCGCTCAACCCCACGAGCTGCCCGAAGGCGACCTCCTCGGACTCCACCGGCAGCTCGACCGTGACCCGCCCGTCCGCGTCCGGCCCGGTGGCCGAGGCGACCCGGGCCGGATCGGCCACGGCCCGCAGGCGCCGCAGGCCGGCCTCGGTGGTGCGCAGGGTGACCGTCGTACGCAGCATGGCCCGCGCGAACTCGGCGGCGCCGGCCTCCCAGTGGGCGGCCAGGTCGAAGTCCGGGTCGCGGTCGAAGGGCTCGCCGGCGCCGGTCGCGGTCACCCGGTCGGCCCGATAGGTGCGCCAGGCACCGTCCGGCACACGGCACACGACATACCAGACCCCGGCTTTCAGGACGAGGCCGTACGGCTCCAGGAGCCTCGTCACCGTGCCGTCCCGGCCCGGGCGCGCGTAGGTCAGCTCGACGGTGTGATCGGACCACACCGCCCGGGCCAGTTCGGGCAGCACCGCCGGAGCCGACGGCTCCCGGAACCAGGCCGGCGCGTCGAGGTGGAAGCGCCGCACCGACGACTCGGCCGCCGCCCGCACCGACGGGATCAGCGTGGCCGACAGCTTGAGCCGCGCCGCCCCGGCCGCGTCGGCCAGCCCGAGATCGCGCAGCGCGCTGGGCAGCCCCGACAGGAAGAGCGTCTCCGCCTCGGTCGGATGCAGCGTGGTGAGCCGGGTCCGATATCCGGGCGTGAGGTGATAACCACCCCCGCGCCCGAGCTCGGACCGGATCGGCACCCCGGCTTCTTGCAGCGCCTGCGCGTCCCGGATGACCGTGCGCTCGGAGACCTCCAGTTCCCGGGCCAGCGCGGCGGCGGTCAGCCCGGGACTCGACTGGACGAGCAGAGCCATGCGAATGAGGCGTGCGGCGCGCATGACTCCATGATGGCCCCGGCGATCAGCGGCCGATCGCGGCGATCGCCCCGCGGATCACGTCGGCGACCTCTTCGGGGTGCGAGATCATGACGACGTGCGAGGAGTCGATCTCCACCGGCCGGATGCCGCCGCGCTGGTAGCCGAAGCGCTCGACGTCCGGGTTGATGGTGTTGTCGCTGGTCGAGATCACGCCCCAGGACAGCTTGGTCCGCCAGGCGGCGACCGCGGCCGGCTCGGTGAACGCGGCCGCGGCCAGCGGCCGCTGCGACACCGCGAGGACGCGGCTCACCTCCGGGTCGACGTCGTGGGCGAAGATCTTCGGGAACTTCTCGACGTCGACGCTGACATCGGTGCCGGGCTCGGCCGACCCGTCGATCGGGTACGGGGTGTAGACCAGCGCCGACGCGAGCTCGGAATCGGGGAACCGGCCCTGGAGCTCGGCCAGGCTCTCGCCCTCCTCCAGTGCGTAGCCGGCCAGATAGACCAGCGCCTGGACGTTCTCCTCGGCGCCGGCGACGGTGATGACCGCGCCGCCGTACGAGTGACCGACCAGCACCACCGGCCCCTCGATCGAGCGCAGCACGGAGCTGATGTAGGCGGCGTCGCCCGACAGCGACCGGTTCGGCACGGCCGGGACGAGCACCTTCAGGCCGGCGTCGAGCAGCTCGGGCACGAGCCGGGCGAAGCTCGACCCGTCGGCGAACGCGCCGTGGACGAGCACAACGGTGGGTGTCATCGGCTCTGGACCTCCGCGCGGAAGTCCTGCAGGGCGTGGTGGCGTTGCCAGTGGTTCATCTCGGTTCCCCTCTGTGTGGTCAGCCGAGCACACCAGGAACCACTGCACGATCACTGACTGCCGGTTGCAGTGCCCTGGCCGGCCAGGATGACGTCCATTTCGGCCATCTCCCGGGCGAACTCGGCGTGGCCGACGACGTCGGCGAAGACGGTCTCGCGTCCCCGGACCAGGGAACGGACCCGCTCCGCGGCCGCGCGGGCCCGGTTCGCGTCACCGAGGCGGTGCCGGGACAGAGCCAGCGACATCGCCGCCAACCAGACGGTGATCTCGTCGGCCGGGTCGGTCTGTTCCACGGCCCACTGCGCCATCCGCGCCGCTTCCTCGTCGTTCCCGAGCTTCAGCGCGATCCACGCCCGGGCCGCGCCCATGTAGCACTGGAATTCGGTCAGACCGGCCTCTCCCGCCAGCTCGAAGGCCTCGGCCGCGGCGACGGCGGCCGGCGCCGGCCGGTCGTGCTCGTGCAGCAGGCGCGCGAAATTCTCCAGCGCGTACGTCAGCACGCTCGGGTCGCCGGCCCGGCGAGCGACGGCGACGGACTGTTCCGCGTACGTCAACTGTTCGGGCCCGGCGGCGCCGGGATCCAAGGCGAGGTTGCGCAGGATCTGCGCCTGACCGATCAGGTCGCCCCGGTCCTCCGCGATGGCCAGCGCCCGCAGCAGGTAGTCGCGGGCCAGATCGGGCGAGTGCGGCCTCAGCTGCACCGCCGCGTCCCGCAGGATGAGCGTCTCCAGCTCCGGATCGCCGAGGAGGGCCACCGCCTCCACCGCGCGCGTCGCCTGCCGGCGGATCTCGGCCGACGCTTCGAGCTGGGACGACCGCATCGGCCGGACGTGCAGCATGATCAGGGCCGCGCTGCGGGCCCAGCCCCGGCGCAGGGCGAGATCGGTGACGGCCGGGATCGTGGCGCGCTCGGCCCGGTGCCAGCTCTGCGCCGCGCCCACGTCGTGCGGGCGGGACGGGAAAACGCCGGGCGGCGGCGGCCCGGGATCGGGCGGGGGCAGCATCTTGAAGGTCAGGTAGGCGTTGCGCGACGAGTGCACGTAATGCTCGACCAGCCGCCGTTCCGCGTCGAGCCGGCCGTCGCGGTCGTCGTCCAGCAGTTCCGCGGCGTAGGCCTTCAGCAGGTCGTGCGCCGTGTACCGGCCCCCGCCGAGCGGGGTCAGCATGGTGGTGACGGTCAGCTCGGTCAGCATGGCCCGCACCTCGGCGCCCGCGATGGCGGCCGCGGCGCCGGCCGAGACGTCGGTGTTCGGGTGGACGGCGAGCAGCCGGAACAGCCGTGCCGCGGGCTCGGACAGCACGCGGTAGGACCAGGAGAAGGCCGACCGTACGCTGTCGTGTTCCTCCCCGGTGTCGAGCACGTCGAGCCGGTGATCGGCCGAGTCGAGGTCGGCCACCACGCCGGCCAGCGAGTCGCCCGGGCTGACCGCGATCCGGGCGGCCGCGATGGACAGCGCCAGCGGCAGGCCGGCGCAGAGCTCGACGAGCCGGTCGGCCGCCGCGGGCTCCGCCGCCAGCCTCGGCGCGCCCAGCCGGCGGGCGAGGACGTTCCGGGCCGCCACGCGGTTGAGCCGCCCGACGTGCACCGGCCACGCTCCCTCGCGCGCGACCAGGCTGGGCATGCGGTTGCGGCTGGTGATCACGACCAGGCTGCCCGGCGCGGCGGGCAGCAGAGGCCGGACCTGGGCCGACTCGCGGGCGTTGTCGAGCAGCACGATCATGCGACGGCCGGCCAGGGCGGAGCGGAACTGGGCGCCCAGCGCGCCCGGGTCGTCGCCCGCGGGCGTGACGCCCAGGCTGATCAGCAGCGTGGTCAGGGCCTCGGCCGGGTGCGGCTGCCGGCCGCCCGGTGCGAAGCCGCCCAGGTCGAGGTAGAGCTGACCGTCCGGGTAGTCGCCGGCGATCCGGTGGGCCCAGTCGACGGCCAGGGCGGTCTTGCCGGCGCCGCCCATGCCGGTGAGCACGACCAGGCCGGATCGGCGCCCGCCCTCAAGGGCCGCAGTCAGGTCGTCACGCGGGCTGAACGCGGTGACCCGCAGCGGCAGTTGGGAGGGCCGCGACGGGTCGGCCAGCGCTTCCCGGTGCGCCGCCCGCAGCTCGTCGCCCGGATCGGCGCCCAGCTCCTCGGCCAGCCGCTGCCGCACCTCCTCGTAGTGGGTCAGCGCCTCGGCCCGCCGCCCGGCCGCGGTCAGCAACCGGATCAGCCGGGCCTGCAGGGGCTCGTGGAACGGCGCGGACGCCGCGGCCGAGCTCACCAGGGGAAGAAGCCGGGGGTCGGCGGCCCGGACGGCCACCTCGATGCGGGCGGTCTCGATGGCGGTGAACGCCGGCAGTTCCAGCACACTCGCCGGCAGCCCGGCGAACGGCTGCCCCTGGGCCAGGGTCAGCGCCTGTTCGATCTGCTCCTGTGCGGCCAGCTCGAAGAACGCCATCAGATCCGACGTCCGGGTGTCCTGCCGCAGCCGGTATCCCTCGCCGACCGGGAGCAGCCAGGCGCCCGGCTCCCGGGCCGGCAGGTCCGGCTCGAACAACCGGCGGACCTGCCCGATCAGGCGCTGGACCTGGTTCTCGGCGCTGGCCGGGGGCCGGTCGCCCCACAGCGTGTCGATCAGCTCGGCCACGCCGACCGTGGCGCCGCGCGCGGCGAGCAGGACGGCGAGCACCGTCCGGACGCGGAGCGCCCCGAGCTCGACCTCGGCGCCCTCGCGCCACACGCGCAGGCCCCCGAAGACGCGCACCTTGATCATGTGCACAGCCTCGCCCCTGAGCTGCGGCGAGACAACTGGAGAGACGAAAAGGCCGGGACGCGACGCTGCGTCCCGGCCTTTTCAGTGGGGGGTTACTTCGTGGTGTAGCGGATGACGTCCGTGCGCAGCACGTCGCCGGAGACCTTCACGGCCTTGAAGGTGTGCTTGGTGTTCTTCAGGCCGGCGACGGTGAAGACCGTCTTCTGGGTGGCGCGGGCGGCGCTGGAGGTGTCGACCCGCTTGGTGAGCTTGCCGTCGATGTAGATGTCGACCAGGCCCTGGTCGGGGCCGACGGCGGTGATCCACTCGACGCCGGTGCCGCTGAAGGCGTACGAGACGGAATCGCCGTTGACCTTGGTGGCGTGGACGTCGTCGAGGAAGTCGCCGCGGAAGGCGAAGTCGAGCTGCGCCTTTCCGGTGGCGAGGGTGGCCAGGTAGGCCGAGCGCAGGGTGACGGTCGAGCCCGAAACGGTGTAGTCGGTGCCCTTGGTCAGGCCCGTGATGCCGATGAACTCGCTGCCGTCGCGCAGCAGCTTGACCGTGACGTCGGCCGGGGCCTTCTTGTCGAAGGACGCGGTCGGCGGGTCGAGCAGGCTCGGCTGCAGGACGTCGATCCGGTCGAGCAGCATGAACGAGCCGGACTTCTTGACCGCCATCAGCGTGTGGCTGCCGTTGGGCAGGTCGTTGACCGAGAAGACGGCCTGCTGCGACAGGCGCGGCTGGCCCTGCTCACGGCCCGTGTTGACGGTCTTGACGAAGGTGCCGTCGAGGTAGATGTCGACCTCACCCTGCGAGGAGTCCATCTCTGTCACGTACGAGACGCCGGTGCCGGTGAACGTGTACTGGAACGAGTCGCCGTTGCGCTCGGTGTAGTGCACGTTGTCGTTGTAGTCGCCGAGGCCGCGGCCGGTGCTCTGCGACCAGGTGCCGGCGTACGCGATGCCGGTGTCGGTGTTGTCGTGGACGATCGTGCGGACCGGGCCCGACGTCGACGGCGGGGTGGTGGCGCCGGTGTCGGTGACGGTCAGTTCGAGCGGCTGCGAGGTGGCCGCGACCTCCTGGCCGCCGTTGCGCGCCCAGTCCCCGGTGTAGCCGACGCGCAGGGCGTCGTTGTTGACGGCGACCTTGGCGCCGGCCTGCGGGGTCACCTTCAGCAGGCGTACGCCATGGATCGGCACCGCCGGAGCGGTGTAGCCGGTGGCGAAGCGGCCCAGGTCCTTGCGGGCCCACAGGTCGCGGACGGTGGCGGCGCCGGTCAGGCCGATGTCGGACCAGTTGGCGGTGATGTCCTTGTCGGCCCGGCCCAGGTTGAACAGCGCGACCGTGTAGCTGCCGTCGGCGTTCAGGGCGTACCAGACCGGCTGCTGCGAGGTGGTGGAGACGGGCCGGGCCGGGGTGCCGGCCTGGTCGACCGCGATCACCTCGGGGTTGGTGAGCAGGCTCAGGCCGTACGCGTCGAGCTTGGTCAGGTCGTTGCCCAGATAGAGCGGAGCCGCCGAGATCGCCCAGAGGGTCATCGCGGTCCGCCGCTCGTCCTGGGTCAGGCCGTCCATGGTGCCGTTGCCGACGTTCAGCGAGTCGAGGTCGTTCCAGCCGCCGTTACCGCCGTTGCGCCACCAGGTGGCCAGGTCGGGGAAGAGCCGGGCGATGTTCTGCCACTGGGTGAGCGCCTCGTTGGCGCAGTAGCACTCGACGTCCCAGTCGATGCGCCAGCCGTTGGCCTTGGAGCGCCAGTAGTCGGCGTACTTGGGGTCGAGGGCCCAGGACAGCTCGAACCAGATCTTGTTGCGCTTCAGCGCCGTCGACCAGGCGGCGACGTCGTCGCGGGCGTCGAGCGAAAGGTCGCTGATGCCGGAGCCGGGGGTGACGCTGTCGAACTTGACGAAGTTGACGCCCCACGAGCCGAAGAGGTCGGCGATCGAGTCGATGTACTTCTGCGAGCAGGGGTTCGAGAAGTCGATCCGGTAGCCGATGTTCCAGTAGTCGGCCTGCTGGATCGGCTGCTTGACGATGTCGTGCGTGGTGCATCCGGGGGCGTTGAGGATCGGCAGGCTCGCGTTGTAGATGTCGGGGGAGATGCCCGGGATCATGTAGAGCCCGAACTTCTGGCCGTTCTTGTGGACGTGGTCGATGACCTTCTGCAGGCCCTGCGGATAGAGCGTGGAGCTGGGCTTCGGGCGGCCGTTGGCGTCGACGCCGTCGTTCCAGCCGGCGTCGACGTTGATGTAGTTGTAGCCGTACTTCTGCAGCTTGGACTTCATGGCGTCGGACTGCTTGATCAGCTGCTCGCCGGTGATCCACTTACCGTTGCCGGAGTAGACCTGCATGCTGTAGCTGCTCCACCCCATGTAGGGCTTGACGGCCCAGGGATCGGGGGTCGAGGCGCCCGGCCCGGCGGCGGACGCCGAGGGAGCGACCGAGGGCGGGACGCGGGTGGCGGCGGCAGCGTCCGGACTCGGCTTGGGAGCTGCCGGGCCGGCCTGGGCCGCGGACGCGCCGGCGCCCAGCGGTAGGAGCATCGCCAAACCGAGGACGGCGGCGGAACGGAACCTCACGGTGTTACCTCCTGAAGCGGGGGTACGAAGCCCGGCCCGCGCCGAACGTCCACAGTGGCCCGCGACCGCTCGGTGGGTCGGTGTCGGGGCCTCGGCGCTGGTGAGAGGGCGGGCACAAGGTGCGACGAGCTTAGGACCGCCGACTTAAGGAAATCAATACTTGACGAAGGAAATTATTGAGCTTAGGTTTCGGCCATGTTTCCCGAGATCGGCCGTCAGCCGATGACCTCGGCCATGAGGGCCGTTCCGGTGCCGACCGGCCTCTCCGGCTGCCCGCAGGAGGTCTGATGGCAACCATCACCCCGCACAAGATTCCGCAGGCCGGAGCGGCCGAGCGGTCCTCCGGGCCGGTCGTGCGCCGGCGCAGCCGGCGGGCCGAGTTCCAGAAGTCCTGGCGGTTGCACTGGCAGCTCTACCTGCTGGCGCTCGTCCCGATCGCGTACTTCGTGATCTTCAAATACATCCCGATGGCCTTCAACGTCATCGCGTTCAAGGACTACAGCCCCGTGCTGGGTCCCTGGGGCAGCGAGTGGGTCGGGTTCGACAACTTCCAGCGGCTGTTCACCAACCCGGTCTTCGGGACCCTGCTCAAGAACACCTTCATCCTGGCCTTCTACCTGGTGCTGGCGAGCTTCCCGATCCCGATCCTGCTGGCCATCGCGCTCAACGAGATCCGCAACGGCTGGTTCAAGCGGACCGTGCAGATGGTCACCTACGCGCCGTACTTCATCTCCACGGTCGTGGTCGTCTCGATCACGATCCTGCTGCTGGCGCCGAACGGCGTCGTCAACGACGGGATCGGCAACATCGGGGCCGGCCCGATCGACTTCCTCGGCGATCCGGACTTCTTCCGGCACGTCTACGTGTGGTCCGACGTCTGGCAGACGGCCGGTTATTCGGCCGTCATCTACATGGCCGCGCTGGCCGGCATCGATCCCGCGCTGCACGAGTCGGCCAAGGTCGACGGGGCCAGCCGTCTCCAGCGCATCCGGCACATCGATCTGCCCGGCATCATGCCGACCGCGGTGATCATGTTGATCCTCGGCGTCGGCAACATGATGGCGATCGGGTTCGAGAAGGCCTATCTGCTGCAGAACAGCCTCAATCTCGCCCAATCAGAGATCATTCCGACGTACGTCTACAAGACCGGCCTGATCAACGCCGACTTCAGCATGGCCACGGCCGTGGGCCTCTTCAACTCTGTGGTGAACCTCTGCCTGCTGCTGGTGGTCAACTTCGTCGCCAAGCGGGTCACCGGAAACGGACTGTGGCGATGACAGCGACGACCATTGCGAAGAAATCGACGGCCCCGAAGGTCCGTGAGCCGTTCGGCGACCGGATGTTCCTGATCGTCGTCACGCTCATGCTGTGCGTGCTCCTGGCGCTGGTCCTGCTGCCGCTGATCTACATCGTGGCCAGCTCGTTCAGCAGCCCGGAGGCGGTCAACGCGGGCCGCGTGTTCCTGTGGCCGGTCGAGTTCTCGCTCGAGGCCTACCGGTCCGCGCTGAGCAACTCGGAGGTCCTCCAGGGCTACTACAACTCGCTGATCTACGCGGTCGGCGGCACGATCATCAGCGTCACGCTGACCGTGGCCATCGCGTACCCGCTCTCCCGGAAGAACTTCTACGGGCGCAACGTCATCATGACGCTGCTCATCTTCACCATGCTGTTCTCCGGCGGCCTGATCCCGACCTACATGGTCGTGCACGACCTGGGCATGCTCGACACCCGCTGGGCCCTGCTGATCCCCAACGCGATCGGCGTGTGGCAGGTGATCATCGCCCGCACCTTCTTCGCCAACACCGTCCCGGACGAGCTCTACGAGGCGTCGCAGCTCGACGGGGCGGGCGGCCTGCGGACCCTGTGGTCGGTGGTGCTGCCCCTGTCGAAGCCGCTGCTGGCTGTGCTCGCCCTGATGTACACGATCTATCAGTGGAACACCTACTTCGACGCCCTGGTGTACCTCAAGGACCCCGATCTGTTCCCCCTGCAGATCGTGCTGCGCAACATCCTCATCCTCAACACCCCGGGCCGGGCCGGCTCCGTCGACCTGGCCCAGTCGATGCACCAGATGCAGTTGGCCAACGTGCTGCGGTACGCGCTCATCGTCATCTCGAGCCTGCCGGTTCTGATCATTTACCCGTTCGTCGCGCGCTTCTTCACCAAGGGCGTGCTCGTCGGTGCCGTCAAGGGCTGACCCCTCACCCATCGGAAGGAATCATGAAGAGATCATTTATAGCCTTCGGTGTCGCCGCGACGCTGGTGGCGGCTGGCTGCTCAGGGAGCAAGAAGGAAGACGCTCCCCAGGCGAAGATGGACGGCGACAAGGTGATCATCACGGCGATGGCGGCGGCCGACGCCGACACCAAGCTGGACACCAACGCCACGACCCTGATGGTCAGCGACAAGTTCAAGATCAAGTTCCAGTTCACGACCACGACCATGGACGGCGGGCCGGCCAAGGAGAAGCGCCAGATCGCCATCTCCAGCGGCGACTACCCCGACCTGTTCATGCTGACCCCGTACGTCGACGCCTTCACCAAGACCGAGGTGCAGAAGCTCGGCCAGCAGGGCGTCGCCGTGCCGCTGGAAGACCTGATCAAGGAGAACGCGCCGAACGTACAGAAGGCGCTCGATGCCAACCCGGTCCTCAAGGCGATGTCCACCGCGCCCGACGGGCACATCTACGCCCTGCCGCAGTGGTCCGACTGCTTCCACTGCACGTACTGGAACAAGCTCTGGCTCAACTCCACCTGGCTCAAGAAGCTCAACCTGCAAATGCCGAAGACCACCGAGGAACTGCGAACGGTCCTGCGGGCCTTCAAGACGCAGGACCCGAACGGCAACGGCAAGGCCGACGAGATCCCGATGATCACCGACACGCAGGACAGCACGCTGATCGGCTACCTGATGAGCGCGTTCGCCTACGCGCCGTTCGGCGCCAGCAACGGCGTCCCGTCCCTGCTCGAGCTCAACGGCGACACGGTGCAGACGCCGGTCGACAAGGCCGAGTGGCGTGAGGGCCTGGAGTACATCAACTCGCTTTACAAGGAAGGCCTGATCGACCGGGCCTCGTTCACCCAGAACGCCGAGGCGCTCCAGGCCACCGGCAACGACCCCAAGGCCGTGCGGATCGGCTCCTCGCCGGTCCTCTACCCCGGCATCTTCGTCCAGCTGGGCCAGAAGGACGGCCGGGACAAGCAGTACGACGCCGTGCCGCCGCTGACCGGGCCCGCGGGCAAGAGCTACACCGCCTACAACAACCCGACCTCGACCGGTTACACCTTCATGCTGACCAACAAGTCGAGCAAGGAAGCCCGCGTCGCGGCCCTCAAGATGCTCAACTACATCTACACCGACGAGGGTCAGCTAACCGTCAACGCCGGCCCGGAGAACGTCGCCTGGGTCAAGCCCGCCGCCGACGACATCGCGCTCGACGCGAGCGTGAAGCCGACCTGGAAGGCCAAGGACTCGGCCGACGTCCCGAAGAACGTCGCCTGGTCGTCCATGTCGCAGTACAACGTCACGACCAAGCTGCGCAACGAGCAGGCCGTGCCGAAGGACATCTACTCCGAGCAGGGTCTGGAGCGCCGTCTGTTCGAGGCGTCCAAGCTCTACGAGCCGCACGTCGACAAGAGCAAGGTCTTCCCGGAGGCCCAGATCTGGACCGACCCCGGTGACGTCACCGAGCTGGCGACCCTGAAGACCAACCTCGACAGCTACGTCAGCCAGGGCGAGCTGGCCTTCATCACCGGCTCGAAGAACATCGACACCGACTGGGACGCCTTCGTGAAGGGCCTGGACGGGATCGGCATGAAGCGCTACCTGGAGCTCAACCAGAAGGCGTACGACCGGTACAAGTCCACCAACAAGTAGGAGCCGGAGCCCGGCCCGCTGCCCTCAGGCAGTGGGCCGGGCCTTCTGCGGGTAGATCGTCTCGTGCCGGGCCAGCATGGCCACGAACTCGACGATCTTCCGCTCCCGCGTCTCGGCCCGCTTGACGCCGTTGATCCGGTGGATCAGGGCGAAGCGGTTGGCGCTGGTGAGCACGTCGAACATGGCCTGAGCGGCCGGCTCGGCCGCGATGGCGGCCAGCAGGTCATCGGGCACCACGGCCTCCGACGGCGGGGCGTAGGCGGCCTCCCAGCGCCCGTCCGCCTTGGCCGCCTCGACCGCGGCCCGCCCGGCGGGATGCATCAGACCGTCGGCCTCGAGCCGGGCCACGTGCCCGACGTTGCGCTGCGACCAGGAGCTGCGGGCCCGCCGGGGCGTGAACCGGATCCACGACATGGCGTCGTCGTGCCGCCGGGCCTGCCCGTCGATCCACCCGAAGCACAGAGCCTGATCAACCGCCTGCTGCCACGTCAGCGTGGTGACGGTGCCGCCTTTCTTGGTCAGCGCCAGCCAGATGCCGGGCGACGTGTCATGGTTCTCGGCCAGCCACGCCCGCAACTCCTCAGCGTCGGCGACGATCAGTTCCTGCAGCACAACGGACCCGGGGTCAGCCATGTAGGCAGGTTAGTGCCGCAGCTGGCCGTCGTCTCTATAGGCCGCCCACCTCGACGTCCAGGCGGCCAGGTCATGCATCCAAGCAGCGGTTGACCGTACCGACTTGGCCTCCCATTTCTCGGCGTTTTTCGTCGCGAAGTAATCCACGGCCTTCGCATCGACCAGAGCCCACGCGGGCTGGAGCCTCAGCCACCGCTCGGCTTGTTCCGGGGTGTGACCGGCGCCGATCAGCCACTGGGTCAGCATGGCCAGCTCCACCCAGGACGCGGCTCTGGTCGCCATGGCCCAGTCGACGATTCGCAGACCGCGCGGAGTGACGATCAGGTTGGCCGGGCCGAGATCGGTATGAACGAGCGTGTCGCCGTCCATGGCGGGGTGCTCGAACCCAAGTCGTGCTTTCGGGCTGAACAACGGCACATCGGGTGCTGATGTCTCATGGAGCACCATCAGAGCCTCACCGAGAAGGTTCAGGTCAGGGCTTCCGGGCGACAGATCGGCGTGTTGGCCTTCGCAGTGCTCGAAGCCCACGACCAGCCAGCCGGCCGCCTCGAAGTGCCATTCGACAGCGGGTGAGTAAGGCACCCAGAGGGCTTCACTCACCCGCAGCTCGAAGCGCAGTGACCGGACGCCGAAGTCGGTGCGGGCCGCTTTGACGAAGACCTTCGCGTGGGTTCCGACGACGGTTGCGGCTATCTCCGCGTGATCCCCGGTTGTGGCCGGGACGACGATGAGAGATTCGCCGACGCGGTCGGCCACTTCTTTCGTGACGGCGTCTGGCAGCTCGGCCCAATCAATGCGCATCGGTCAGCTGGCCCTTTCAGACTCCTGGATTCGGCGGGCAGCAGGACTTCGTCTCACCGTCCCAGAACTCGGGGTCGATGTAGTAGCCGGTCGCCTTCAGGGCTTGGTGGGTGTACTCCATGGAGGAGCCGTCCGCCATGCCCTGCGTGAGGATCGGCATGTGGTGCACGAAGTGTCCCGCGATCTGCTGACATGCGGCCTGGTAAGGCTCGGTGTGTTGGAGGGAAACGTGCCAGGCCGCGTCGACCGGCTCGGTCGGGACGACACGGTAGGACCGGCCGTCCGGCAACAGCCGGCCAAAGTCGGGGTCGTGCTGCGAGTCGGCGTGCGCCTTCAGCATGAGCAGCATCTGTCCGACAGCCCGCCGGGCGTAGGTCTTGGTGACCTCCTGCACAGCGGCGAAGTGCACAGCGAGCTTGTCGAAGATGGCCGGATCGATGAGGGTCTGCGGGTCTTTGCCGGCCTGGACCGGCATTGTGGGCGTGAGTGTCACAGCTGCTCCTTGCGCGTTTATGGATCGCCGGCGCCGGATGCGCCAGTGGTATCCCGTTTCAACGGGCCGTTTGGTCATGGCCGGTGGGCCGGGGCCGGGGTGCGTGGGAGATGTAGTCGACCTGGGGGTGAGTGCGTGCAGCCTCGAGAAGCTCGGTAGCCAGGGCGCTGACGTTGGTGCTGGCCAGCCACTGCGTCAGCAGGTCGCGCGCCTCGGTGACCTGCCCGGCGAAGGCTACGAGGTCAACGACGCTGGCGGGAGGGATGGCGCGACGCAGTGGTGCGGAGGTCAGCGCAGCCTGGGCCAGCTTTCCTGCGATCCAGTAGCCGGTGAGCTCGCGGGCCACAAAGGTCACATGGACGCTGTCCGTCGTCTGGCCGCGAGCGTGTGGGTTGTGCATCCAGCCGCGCGGGAGCACCAGGATCTGGCCAGGGTCGAGGTCGAACTCGAAGTCGGCGTGCATCGATTTCATGCGGTCGATGACATCGCTGCCCGGTGAGGTGTTGGAAGCGAACTGCTCATTGTGGGGTTCTTCGACGCCCGGTTCCCAGATCTGCCAGGTCTTGTGACCGGCGATCTGGTATATCAGACCCATGTTCTGGTCCCAGTGGTGATGAAGCCCTTGTCCTCCGGCTGGGGTGACGAAGCCGGTGGCGTAGCAGCCGTATCCGGTCTCGTTCTGGATCGCCGAGCAGATCGCGTGCACCGCTGGAGCCCAGCGATGCAGATTGCGCAGTTGGACCGTGTACCCCCGGCGGCGCCATTTTACGATCTTGTCAGGGTCGACGTAGCCGTCCGTTGTGTATGCCCGGGAGTGCAGTGCCGCACCGTCTTTGATCACGATGAGCTGATCTGCCGGCGCAGTCCCGCCTTCGAGGTATCCGTTGATGAGGTCCGCGTTGACCATGGCGGGTAGGCGGCTGTCGCCGGGCGGTGTGTGAAGCGCCGGCCTGGTCGGCCACGCGGTCATCATGTCGCTGACCGTGGCCTCGTCGAACAGCATCGAGAGAGACATCCCAGCTCCAGCGTCCAGAGAAGCAGTGTTTGATACCCCTCCAGCAAACCGGGGCGAGCATCGATAGAACACGGCGCTAATGAGGCATCTCTGATGCATCGCCGCGGCGTACCCGCTCAACATCCGGGCGTCCCGTAGGCTTGCGACGAACCCGGGTCATGCGGAGGTGCTCATGGCATCGCGACGAAGCCGTTTGATTCGGCGCCGCGAGGAAGTGGGCCTGAGCCAAGAACGACTCGCGATTCTGATCGCGTTGGATCGCACCACGATCGGACGCATCGAGCGAGGTGAGACCTCACCTCAGCCCTACACCCGAGACCGCCTCAGCAAGGCGCTTCAGGTGACCTCCGAAGTGCTCACGGACCTGCTGATCGGCGACGGCGATGAACGTCCTATGGCTGCCCCCGCGCTCGCCCCGCCCGGCGCAGCCGGGGCCGCTTCACAAACGACAGGTGTTTTCGCCATGTACCGCCGCGAGCTTCTTCGCCTCTTCGGCCTTGCTGAAACGCTGATCTGCCTCCCGCCAGCCGTCGAGTCCGACGATCGTCCGGCCAGCCGACGGTCCGCAGACCTGACGGAGCTCCGGAACTTCAACGCCCATCTCTGGCGAGTCTTCGGTCTATCGGCGACCAAGCACCTCGTTTATCCGCTGGCCCAAGACCAGCTGCAGGTCCTCATCGGCCACCTGGACAGGGTCAAGACTGAGTCTGAGCACAGACAGGTGTGCATTCTGGTGAGCGAACTGTTCCAGCTCGCCGGCGAGATCTTCTTCGATAGCGACCTCTATGCCGACGCTGCCCATTGCTACAACTTGGCCGCCTCCGCGGCGAAGGAAGCCGGCGCACACGACCATTGGGCCTGTGCGCTGACCCGCATGGGGTACGTCAGTCTGTACGACCAGCGGTACGACCAGGCCGCGAGAATTCTCGACGCCGCGAGCCGGATCGCCGCTCGAGGCGATGGCCAACTCGCGACCCGCTATTGGGTTGCCTCCGTCCGGGCTCAGACCGCCGCCACACTGCAAGACGTGGAGGGGTTCCAACGATTCTGGTCACTCGCCGAACAGATCACCGGAGCACGAGACTTGATCAATCCCGGCGGTTGGCTCCGATTCGACGGAAACCGCCTTGATGAAGAACGTGGTGCCTGTCACCTGACGCTCGGGCAGCCCGAACTTGCGGCTGGCGCGCTGACGACAGCCTTCGTGCGAAGTGTCTCGCCTCGCCGCCGAAGCAGCCTCCTGATCGATCTTGCAGTGGTTGGCGCGCGGAGACGTGACGCCGACGAGATACTCCAGCACGGCCATGCCGCAGTCGACATCGCCGAACAGTCCCGTTCGCCCGGCTACCTCGGCCGTAGACTCCGGTCGCTGCAGACGCAGCTGATTCCCCTTAAAGGTGACCCTCGTATCGTCGCTCTCGACGACCGGCTCACTGGAGTCCTCGCTTTCGCCCGAACGACCTACTAACCGGAGGACTGCCGATGTCCGACCAAGGCCGCATGTTCCGCGAAGCATGGATTGACGGTGTACGGCGCCACTATCCAGGTGAGCCGAAGGCTGGATATATAGCACCGTGGGAGGAAACACCGGAGTGGGAGCGCGCCGCCGCCGCCGCGGTGTGCGACCAGGTTTTGGCGTTCATCGCCGTGAGCGATGGCGCCGTCGCGAAGCTCAGCCGCGAACAGCGTGGCCGGTTCGTGGCCCTTTGCTGGACCGGGCAGATCTACCGTGCCTTCGAAGAGCCCAAGCCGTCTTATGTCGCCGACTGGGATCAACTGCCGTCTTGGCAACAGGCTGTTGACTCGGACATCTTCGATGCCATTGAGAAGGCGGCCGCACACCGCGCATAGATTTTCTACCTGGTCATTCAGCGGGCGCGGAGTCGGCTGGGAATTGGCTTTGGTCGACGGCGTGGTCCTGGGCCTCGTCCCAGGTGAGGTCGATGACCGAGTCGCGGTAGCGGAGGGCGGCGACGGTCTTGCGGTCGGCGCGGATGCGAGCCTTTTCGAGCCGTCCCTCGCGCCAGGTCAGGTCGACGGTGAAACCGCCCCGGGCTCGCAGGCCCCGCACCGAGCCGTCGCGCCACGTGGTGGGCAGGGCGGGCAGCAGCTCGATCTCCTCGCCGTCGGACTGGAGCAGCATTTCGGCGATGGCGCCGCTGCCGCCCGAGTTGCCGTCGAAGGAGTAGATGTTCTGCTCGGCGCCGGCGATGCCGCCCTGCGAATAGCTCAGCAGGTTCGTCTCGCTGGCGTCGGCGATCAGGCGGGTGATGTGGTGCAGGGCCTTGTCTCCGTCGAGCAGGCGGGCGTAGAAGGCGGCGAAATTGGCCTCCACCCACTCGGTCTGCTCCCAGCCGGGCGCGGCCTGCCGCCGTTCGATGGTGACCGCGGCCGCCCGGGCCAGTTCGGGCGTACGGCGCGGGGTGATCTGCCGTTCGGGGAAGACCGCCACCAGGTGCGCGGTGTGGCGGTGGGCCGGGTCGGCCTCGTCGAAGTCGTGCAGCCACTCCTGGAGCTGGCCGTGCTTGCCGATCCGGAACGGGGACAACCGCTCGCGGGCCGCCTCGGCGCGGGCGCGAAGTGCGGGGTCGACGCCGAGGATCTCGGCCGACCGGGCGCAGATCCGCAGGATCGCCTCGGCGAAGGCGCGGTCGGCGGTGGTGCCCATCGCCACCGAGCAGCGCGCGCCGTCCGGGGCCAGATAGGCGTTCTCCGGCGACTCGGCCGGGCCGGCCACCAGCCAGCCGTTCGTGGGCTCGGGCACCAGATAGTCGAGCAGGAACTCGGCCGCGCCGCGCAGGACCGGGTACGCCTGCTCGCGGAGGTAGTCCTCGTCGAGCCCGTACTCGTAGTGCTCCCACAGCTGCAGGGCCATCCAGGCGCCGCCGGTGACGTTCAGGCCCCAGCCGATGCCGGCGCCGGGGGCGCTGTAGCCCCAGGCGTTGGTGACCGTGTGGGCCACCCAGCCGCCCGCGCCGTACATTTCACGGGCCGTGCTCCGCCCGGCCTCGGCGAGGCGCTGGAGGAAGCCGAACAGCGGGGTCTGGCACTCGGCGAGGTGGCCCGACTCGGCCGCCCAGTAGTTCTGCTGGGTGTTGATGTCGAGGTGGAAGTCGTTGCTCCAGCCCATGCTGCTGGCGAACCCGTCGTTCCAGACGCCCTGCAGGGCCAGCGGCAGCGGCGAGCCGGCCCGGGAGCCGGCGACGGTCAGATAGCGGCCGTACTGGTAGTACAGGGCGATCAGATCGTCGTCGCGGTGTCCCTGGGCCAGGCGCTCCCGGCGTACGTCGGTGGGAAGCGCGACCGGCTCGCCCAGGTCGAGCGACACCCGGCCCATCAGGGCCTGGTGGTCGGCGACGTGGGCGGCGCGCAGGGTCTCGTAGCCGGCCTCGACGGCGACCAGCTTCTCGGCCCGGCCGGCGGCGTCCTCGCCGGCCCAGTCGGTGCCCACGGCGATCAGCACGACGACCGCGTCGGCGCCGTTGACCGTGACCGTGTCGCCGTCGCGGCTCAGCGTGCCGCTCTCGAGCCGGAAGCGCACACGGATCTCGACGGCGGCGCCGTTCTCGCCGTTGCTGTGCAAGGACTCTACGGCGCGGCCGCTGAAGGCGAGGCCGTCCTCGGTGGCCGTGGTGGCGCCGGGCAGGATGGTGTCGTCCAGGGTGGCGGAGAAGCTCAGAGGGCTTCCGGCCGTGAGGCGCATGGCGATGACGCCGTGCGGGTGCGAGGCGAAGACCTCCCGTACGTGGTCGTCGCATTCGACGCGGACGAGGCCGGTGCCGAGGTCGAGAGAGCGGCGGTAGCGCCCGGCCTCGCCGACGTCGCCGAAGTCGAGGCGCAGTCGGGGGAGGGGCACGTTCGTGCCGAACGAGGTGGGCCGTCCGGGCAGATGTTGCTCGGCGAGCCGCTGGGCCTCGGCGTACCGCCCGTCGAAGAGCAATTGCCGGATGGCCGGCAGTTCGCCGAGGGCGGTCGGGCTCACGTCGGTGTCCGAGGGCGCCCCGGACCACGCGGTCGACTCGGAGAGCCGGATGGTTTCGGTGCTTATGCCCCCGTACACCATGCCGCCGAGCCGGCCGTTGCCGATCGGCAGGGCCTCGAACCAGCGCTCGGCCGGCCGATCGTAGAAGAGATCAGTGGAAGGCATCGGCAGTCTCCTGAAGGCCGTCAATACAGCGCGGCGAGCCTAGGACCCAATTTACGGCTAAATCAATACTTGACGAAGGAAATTATTGAGCTTAGATTTCGGCCATGTTTCCCGAGGCTGACGCCGTAGCGCCCGCAGTGACAGCCGTCTTCACCGCCGTCCTGACCGAGGGCCCGATCACCCGCGTCGCCCTCGCCCGCCGCCTCGACCTGTCCTCCGGCGCCGTCACGAAGGCGGCCCGCCCGCTCATCGACCTGGGCTATCTCGAGGAGCTGGCCGCCACCGAGCGCACCGGGCCGGGCGCCGGGCGCCCGGCCAGCCCGCTGGCCATCCGGGCCGACAGCGAGTTCTTCGTCGGCGTGAAGATCACCGCCGACGAGCTCATCGGCGTGGTCTGCGACCTGCGCGCCCAGGTGCGGGTGTCGGCCCACCGGCGGCTGCCCGTGGCCGACGTCGACCAGGTGCTCACCCAGCTCGGCGAGCTCGTCGACGACCTGCTCGACGGCCCCGGCGACTATCGGGCGCGCACCCGCCGGCTCGGGCTGGCCGTCTCCGGCGACGTCGACCCGCTCACCGGCCTGGTCCGCTATTCGCCGTTCCTGCGCTGGCACGACGTCTCGCTGCGGGAACGGGCCGAGAAGATCACCGGCCTCGCCGTCACGGTCGAGAACGACGTCAAGGCGCTCACCATCGCCGAGCACTGGTTCGGCGAGGGCGTGGGGGCCGAGTCGTTCGCGCTCGTCACCGTCGGCGCCGGCATCGGCTGCGGCCTGGTCGTCGGCGGCCGGCTCGTCTCCGGCGCGCACGGCGTGGCCGGCGAGATCGGCCACATCGGCATCGACGTCGACGGCCCGGCCTGCCACTGCGGCAGCCGCGGCTGCGTGGAGGCGATCGCCGGCGCCGACGCCATCGTCCGGCAGGCCCGGGCGGCGGCCGGGCGGCCCGGCCTGACGTTCGAGGACGCGGTGGCGCTGGCCCGGTCCGGCGACGTGGCGGTCTGCGAGGTCTTCGCCCGCGCCGGGGACGCGATCGGCGCCGGCATCGCCGCGGTGGCCAACCTGGTCGGCCCGGCCCGCATAGTCGTCTCCGGCGAGGGCCTGGCCGCCTACGACCTGTTCGAGCCGCACATCCGGGCCGGTTTCCAGCGCCGGGCCTTCGGCGCCGCCGCCGACTGTCCACTCTCGATCCGCCCGCTGCCGTTCGAGGAGTGGGCGCGCGGCGCCGCCACGGTGAGCATCAAGGCGCTGGTCGCCTCGTGAGCGGCTCGAAGGTCAGGCGCAGATCCTCCGGATCGCCGTCGCCGTGCGCCCAGGCCAGCGGCGCGTAGTGGAAGGTCACGCCGGCCGGCGGCCGCAGCAACGGCCGGCCCTCGTCGTCGCGCGGCCACTCGACGTCGCCGGTGAGGGTACGCGCGGCGATCAGCCAGTAGTCGCCGGTGCGATAGACGCCGCCGGGCTCGAACCAGACCTGGACGCCGTTCTCCAGGCTGAGCCACTCGCCCTCGACGATCTCCACCGCGCCGTCGCCCGGTCCCTCGTCGCGGGCCCGCGGGTGGTCCCACCGGCGCAGCAGCGGATGCCGGGCGGCGATCCGGCCGGCCCCGGGGCCGGGCTCGCCGGAGAGCTGGACCCGGCGGTCCGGCACGTCGACGTCCTCGACCCGGAGAAGCTTGCCGGGCACGCCCCGGGCCACGGACGCGTCGTCGGCCACCTCGACCGCGTCGCCCACATGCAGATCGAGCTTGTCGTCGCGGCCCAGCGCGGCCAGCGTCACCCAGTCGCCGTCCACGGCGGCGATCGGGAACGTCACCGATCCGTTGTCGCGCGACCATTTGAACGTCCGGTCGCCGTGCACCTCGACCCGGTAGAGCTGGTTCTCCTGGCCGCGGTACCGCGAGTCGGGGGCGACGATGCAGGGGTCCTCCTCGGTGCGGGCCGGCCGCTCGGTGCGGGCCGCCAGCCGGCTCGACGGCCCGGTCCGCTCGCCCGCCCAGCCGGCGAAACGCTCCCGGACGGCGTCGGCGGTCTTCACACCGGACAGGTCGAGCCCGCGGGCCGGCAGCACCTGCCAGAAGACCCGGCTGCGGGCGGCCGTGTCGGGCAGGGCCGAGCCGAGCGCGGTCTCCCGGATCTCCGGATCCTCGGCCGCGGTCACCAGGTCCTCCCAGACCTTCAGGCAGAGGACGTACGGCGGCCGGGCCGGCAACTCGTCATCCGGGTCCTCCGGATCGAGGTAGGCCCACGGCTGATCCCAGTACGTCCAGCCGGCCCCCGGTTCCGGCTCCGGGCCGCCCACCGGCCGCGGCGGCTCCGGCCGGTTCGCGTCGACGAGCAGACCGTCCACGTAGTAGTGGCCGCCGGCGATGGCCAGGCTCGCCGGATCGCCCTCGATCGCCGTCAGCCGGAAGCCCTCACCCGGCCCGCCGTGCGGGCCGATCAGGTCGGCCGCCAGCGCGCGGATCAGGCGGAGCCCGATGGCGCCCTGTTCGTTGAAATCGGCGTCCAGCAGCGCCCGGCCCTGCTGCAGGAGGACCGCGGAGTAGTTCTTGCCGGGCTGGAAGGTGTGGCGGCTGAAGTCGCCCTTCATCGCAGTTCCTCTCAGGTGACGTAGACGATCGCGGGGGCGGCGCCGGCCGGCGTGAACTCCTCGAGCCGGGCGTACAGGTTGTCGGCGCGCTGCGGCTGGAACAGGTCGTGGAAGGCGCCCATCT
Source organism: Actinoplanes sp. NPDC000266 (assembly GCF_042899005.1). Classification (NCBI taxonomy): domain Bacteria; kingdom Bacillati; phylum Actinomycetota; class Actinomycetes; order Micromonosporales; family Micromonosporaceae; genus Actinoplanes; species Actinoplanes sp. NPDC000266. The sequence goes on along the minus strand of NZ_JBIAZI010000002.1, from coordinate 920,145 downwards.
CGGAGCGGTCCTGCGCGCCCCGGCTGACCTCGACCGCGCACGCGGCGGCGAGCTGGCCGTAGGCGGGTGAGCCGTACCGGTCGCTGGTGAAGCGCGGCCGGACCCGGGCCGCCTCGGCCGGGCCGGCCAGGTCGGGCTGGCACCGGTAGCGCGGCGGGGTGCGCGAGCCCGGCGGCACGTGGCAGAACCGCATGCAGCCGATGCCGCGGCGGGCCACGTGCACCCGGCCGTCGAAGATGCTGTCCTCGGCGATCTGGACGGCGTGCGTGTGCACCTCGCCGATCACCGTGCTCCGGTGGGCGTGCAGCACCGCGTGCGCGTGCCGGCATTCGGGCGCGGACAGGGCCTCGCGGTCGCGGCCGGTCGCGTCCAGGATGCTGTCGGACAGGTGGATCGGCAGCGGATCGGCGCGGACCTCGTCGGCGATGACCAGGATCGTGCCGAGGATGCTGCGTTCGATCCGCACGCAGGCGGTGGTGTCCTCCAGCACGAGGCTGGGTTCCTCGGGGTGGGTGGGCGCGCAGTGCGGCTCCAGCGCCCAGCCCGGCACGAGCGTGCTGTGCCGGATGACCAGCGCGCCGACCGTCCCGGTGACGCTGACCCCGCGGCCGGTGACGAGCAGGCCGTCCAGGGTCACCCGGGGCGGCGGCCGGTCGTCGTCGCGGCAGTCCTCGGGCAGCGGTCCCTTGATGTTCAGCGAGTCCGGCCGGTTGGTGTACCAGTCGAGCAGCCGCAGCACCGGCCGGGAGCCCTCGGCCGCGCGGACCTCGAGCCGGTCGCCCGGATCGAGGACGAACTCCAGCTGTTCCTGATAGGCGCCGCTGCCGCTGATCTCGATGATCGCCTCGGGCACCGAGCCGTCCGCGTTGTCCTCCCGCCACCGCTCGTACGCCGGCATGATGCGCTCGAAGTCGCCGTCCGCGCCGACCCGGTACACGCGGGCGCCCGGCGGGGTGTACCGCTCCCGTTGATACTCCCCGCCGCCCATGTCGTCGCTGAACAGGTGGTGGTAGGTCACCCAGACGCCGCGCCGGGGCGCGCTGCGGGCCCCGAACGCGATCCGGCCCAGTACCGGGTCGACCGCCACCTGGTCGCGCCGCGGCCGGTACGCCCAGTCGGACAGATCGGCCACGACGACCTCGGCCGGCGGGATCGGCTCGTCCTGGTCGTCCCGCCAGATCGCCAGGCTCTTGCCCGGGCCGTAGAGGTCGGCCAGCTGGTCCAGCAGGAGACGGCGGCGGATGAGCACCGGCACGTTCTCGGCGGTGGCGATGTGCGTCGCCGACGGCTCCGGGATCGGCTTGACCACGAGCGGTACGTCGTTGCCCAGAACCGAGAAGGTGTAGAGGTTGCGCGCCCGGTCGAGGCAGTGCGCGGGCGCCCGCGTGATCGAGTACGGCCGGAGCCGCCACACGAACAGCGCCACCCCCGGCGGGTTGTAGAGCGGCCGCCCCGCGGTGTGCGCCTGCTCGTCGAACGGGCCGCCGAGCAGGTCGAGCGCGCCGCCTTGGCGGACGTCGAGGGTGCGTGAGCCGGCCACCGCGCCGAGGCGTACGGGCTGGGTGGCCGCGACCAGCCGGCGCGTCTCCACCGCCCGCGACGGCCAGTCCGCGACCGCCGCGGCGAGCTCCTCCAGCAGCGGCAGCGTGCCCTTGCGGCGGCGCCCGGCCACGGTGTCGGCGACGTCGCGCCGTGGCGCCAGCCGGGCCGCGAGGGCGGGGGAGAGGGCCTCGGCGTAGCCGGGCGGGGTGCGGTATCCGACCAGGTCGCCCAGATAGGGCACGGCCCAGTCGTCGCAGGTCTCGATGAACCAGTTGTCGTAGAGCCGGGCGATGTCGGCCTCGACCAGGTTCACCTGCTCGGCGATGACGGCCAGCAGGTCGCGCAGCGGGCCGCCGGCCTCGGCGTCGCGGCGCTGGTGCAGCTGCGGCAGCAGCTCGAACAGACGGTCCGGGCCGATCACGATCGGACCTCCTTAAGGATCAGCGTGTCCGGCACGGCGGGCGAGAGCAGTGCCAGCTGGGCGGGCCGTACGCCGCGGAACACCACCAGCGAGCGCGGCCCGCGCACCGGCGACGCGTCGGTCAGGCCGGGATTGAGGCGCAGCAGGGCGTCCACGGTGATGCCGGAGCGGGCGGCGATCGCGGTCAGGGACTCGGTCGTGCCGGCCGCCACCTCGTACCTCTGTTCGGCGAAACGGGCCGGCCCGGCCGGAACCACGGTGCGGGCTTCGGTGAGTTGCGCCGCCAAGGTCTCCAGCCCGGCCGGGGTGATGCCGGCCGGAACACCGGCGAACACGTTCACGTCGACCCAGTCGACGCCGGGCACGGCCTGCACGGCGGCCACCGCTTCGGAGAGGTACGCCGGTTGGGCGAGCTCGCGGCGGTCGAAGCCGAGCCGGTCCAGCAGCGCCGCGCGGACCGCCGGTTCGACGGCCTCCCATGAGTGAGCGGGCAGAACCCGTACGTCAGCCGCGATGATCAGCAGGACCAGCTCACGCACCGCGACCACAACGGGCAGTTGCGGGTCGCCGAAGGTGGCCAGCGACGCGTGCAGGGACCGCACGACACCGGAGTCGGGGGTCAGCGGAATGTCGCCGGCCCCGGCCACCGTGACGTGCACGACCTCCCGCGAACCGTCGAACAGGCGGCGGGCCGAGGCCCGGCCGATCCCCGCCCGCAGCCGGGCGAAGTCCTCGAAGTCCGGCACCGAGAGCAGGCGGTCGAGCGCGGTGACCGACAGCGGGATGCCGCGGCGGGCCTGCTCGGCGTCGTCCGGATCGGCGCCACCGGTGGCGGGCAGCGGATTGTGCACCGCCGACACCCACAACGGCCGGGTCAGCAGCTGGGTGATCCGGCCGGCGTCCACATTGCCCGGCCGTCCGGTGCCGACCCGATAGCGGGCCCGCACGTTCTGGTAACCGGTGGGCAGCCGGGCCCCGTGCTCGCCGTCGCCGAAGGTGACCGACGTACGGCCGTCGTCGTCGGCCCGGCTGGTGTAGACGCGTTCGAGCGGCCCTCGCCCGGCCAGGCTGTCGACCTCCGACCAGAGCACGCCGTTCACCCGGATCTCCAGGGTGCTGCGGGCCCCGCGCGGGGTGTCGGCGGCGAGCCAGGTCAGCGGGCCCTGGAAGAGCCGGAAGTTCTGGTTGGCCCGGCCGGCGTCGCCGCTGCCGATCGGCTCGTCACGGGTGGCGCCGTGCGTGGCCGGCGCGACGTTGGCCAGCAGGTGCACGGTCTCCCGGCGGTAGCGGTACGACAGAGGAGAGGCCAGCACGATCGTGGTGTGCACCCGGTCGCCGGGGCGCTGCTCGTCGACGCTCTGCCGCACCGCCGCGATCATCGTCAGCTCGGTGCCGGTGATGCCGGGCGTGTCCGGCAGATCGGTGCGCTCGCCGGTCACCACCACCCAGCGGCCGGGTATCAGCCCCTCGTACAGCCGGGCCAGCTCCAGCTCGGCGCCGGACACGTCGTCGGTGACCGGTTCGGTGGCCGGCTCGACCGGCTCGCCGCGGGCGTGGACGGTGGTCTGCCGGATGTCGGAGAGCGACTGGTCGTCCTCGTCCAGCCAGCGGCTGTCCAGCACCAGCTCGGTCACCTTGCCGGTGATACCGAACGCGGCCCGCGACACCACCCGGGCCGAGCGGACCCGCGTGATCACCTCGGCCAGCGGCGAGGTCTTACCGGGCCGTTGGATCACCACCCAGGAGCCCGGGGCGATGCCGTCGTAGACGGCGTCCAGCGCGATGACGTTGGGCGAGCTGAGTGCGACCGGCGCGGCGATCGTGACGGTCACGACCGTCGTCTCGCGGGCGATGCTCAGCTGCAGGCCGAGGTGGGTCGCGGTGCGCGACTCGCGGCGCGACAGCTGGACGGTGAGCGGCTCCCCGCCGCCGGGCGGCTCGGTGTCCACCACGATCCGGACCCGGTCGTCGCCGTCCGGGCGGGCGACGAAGACGCGGCGGGCGGGCAGCTCGGGGCGGAACACGAAGGTGACACCCAGCTCGGCCCGGGCGAGGTCGATGACGGGACCCTGAACGGTCAGGTGGACCCGGCCGGGCCCGAAGTCGAACTCGTCGTCGGTGTCGTCGGCCAGCTGGCGCCGGGCGTCGACGATCCGGTCCTGCTCGGTCCAGGTCAACTCGGCCCGCTCGGGCACCTGGCCGTTGTCCTCGTCGAAGAAGACCCGGGTGGCCAGGCTCTGCCGGCCCCGCAGCGGCCAGTCGACGTAGCCGGTGACCTGGCCCTGGTCGTCGGTCACCGGCTGGAGCGGGGCGGTGGCGCCGAACGGCGTGGCGACCGTCCGGACGGCCAGCAGGGCGGCCAGGGCCGGCGGCGCGGTCAGGCCGACCTCGCGCAGCGCCGGATAGAGACCGTCGCGCAGGCGCTCGTCGAGGGCGGCCAGCAGTTGCACGGCGACGTCCGAGCCGGGCGCGTAGAGCTGGGCCGGGTCGCGGTCCAGCGCCCGCGGCCCGTCCGGTGGCCGGGACGGCGGCACCCGCAGGGCGCCGAGCAGCGCGCCGATGCCGGCGATCGCGGCCGCGGTGGCGTCCGCGCGGTCCAGGCCGAGCGCGGTGTGCAGCCGGGGCGCCCCGGCCGGTGGCTGGGCCGGTTCCAGGGCCGCCACGGCAGCCCGCAGCTCTCTCAGCGCCGGCTCCAGCTTGCCGGTGAGCCAGCGGTGGACGTTCGCGTACGGGCGGGCGAGCGCGACCGTCTCGGCCAGGCGCTCCAGGGCGGCGTCGAGCCGGTCGCCGAACCGTGTCGCGGAGTCGATCGGCAGGCCGGCGACGATGGTGTCGAGATGGTCGGTGACGTAGCGCTGCACGATGCGGCTCCGCTCGTACATGCCCTCGTCTGTTCTCGCCCAGCCGACGAGCGCCTCGAACGCGCCGGTGAGATCGGCCAGGCCGGGCAGCGGCGGGCCGTCGAGCTCGGCCACCGTGACACCGGCATCCCGGTCGATGGTCACGCGCTGGACGACGCGCATCGCCTGGCGGGCCGGCTCGGAGCCGAAGACGAACAGGAGCCGGTCGCCCGCCCGTACGTTGGTCGCGGCGCCGGCCAGGTGCACCCGGTCCAGCCGGTCGAGGGTCTCCAGCGTCAGCCGGCGGGGACGGCGGAGCCGGACCTGGAGGTCGTTCCAGGACGACCGGGCGGGCAGGCTCTCGGCGATCTCGAAGGGCTGCGGCTGCTCACCCTCGCCGGGCACGCTCTGGGCCCGGGCGCCGGCCGGGATGGTGGCCCGCGTGTCACCCTCGGCGGCCGGATCACGGTCCACCGTGTACGCCAGGTAGGTGCCCGCCGAGACGCCCGGCCGGGGCAGATGCCCGACGAGACGGCCGAGCAGCCGCAGCGAGCTCTCCTCGGTGGCCGTGCGCAGATAGCCCTCGTTCGCCATCCGCTCGGAATAGAAGGTGAGCAGGTCGGCCACGACGGCCCAGGCGTCGAGCAGCGCGATCGCCGGGTCGTCGGCCGAGCGCACGGTCAGCCCGGCCAGCGCCGGATGACCGGGGCTGGACAGCCGGGCCAGCATCGAGGACAGGAACTCGCCGTGGTCGCCGGTGCGGTACCGCAGCGCGGAACGGCCGGGGGGATTGTCCACCGGGCGGGGCGTCGCCAGGTCCACCCCGGCGCAGCCGCAGTCCCCGGCGCAACCGCAGTCCTCGGCGCAGTCGAGGCAGGTCATCGCTCACCTCCGAGCACGATCGTGAGCCGGCCGTTCTCCGGCAGACTGGGGTCGTCGTCCAGCTGGGCCACCTCGAGCGGGCCGAGCGGCAGCACACCGCCGTCCGGCTCGGCGGGGTCGGGATGGAACAGCCGGCCCAGACGCGTCACCCGTGCCGTGGTGACGCCGGGAACCGCGGCCGCGGCCGCGACGAGGCGGCTGGCCCGCACCGGGTCGCCGAAGGTCAGCGCGTCCGGGTCGAAGAGCGCGCGGAGGGCCCGGCGCAGCTCGGCCCGCACCGCGCCGGAGCGGTAGCCGCCGGCCACGCAGGCGGTCAGCTCGACGTCCAGCGGCACCAGGACGGCCGGCTGGACGACCACGTCGTGACCGATCCGCCGGTACTGCTCGAGCGCGGTGGCCACGGCGTCGAGCAGAGCCCGCGTGGGGCGTTCGGCCCCCTGCGGGTCGACCGCCACGTGCACCCGCTGCCCGAGACCGGTCCAGCGGAGCTGGGCGGCGGCGCGCTGCACGCCGGGCACGGCCGAGGCCAGCTCGGCGTAGTCGGCCGCGGTCACGGCCCGCAGCCGGTGGCGCCGGACGGCCAGGGGCGCGAGCTGGCGTACCTGGTCGACGGGCTCGGGGTCGGCGCCGCCGCCGGCCGGCATCGGATTGCGTACCCAGGCCAGCTCCACGGGATCGGCCACGACGAGGTGCCCGATGGCCCCGGCGCCGACGTTGCCGGCGGCGCCGTTGCCGATCCGGTAGCCGACGAGCAACCGGCCGCCCGGTGGTGGGGCCGTGCCGTGCCGGCCGTCGCCGAACCGCAGCGCGAGCCGGCCGTCGTCCTCCAGCTCGCCGACCACGTGGTGGTCGCGGGGGCCGCTGCGGAGCAGGTCGCGCCGGGGAGTCCAGGCGCCGGTCAGGGCGGGCAGCGCCTGCCGCGGGTCCTGGCGCAGGGCCCCGGCGGCCGGACCGGCGAGGCGAGGGCCGGCCGGGTCGAGGCCGTCCGCGTAGGCCGGGCCCCAGCTGTGCGCGATCTCCCACACGTAGCCGGCGGGAAGCACCTCGCCGTTGGCGGTCCGGCTGCGCAGCGAGGCGAGCCGGCGCAGCTTGGCCGCGAGCAGCCGGTCGAAGCGGGCCAGCAGATCGCGCAGCACCCGGGCCGGGCGGCGGGCCAGGCCCCATTCCTCGACGAGCCCCGCGCCGAACAGCGTGGCCACTTCGTCGATCTGACGACGGGTCAGGCGGTGCTTGTCGCGGGCGACCCGCCACAGCTCCTCCAGCCGCTCCCGCGCCCGGTCGGGCAAGCCGGCGAGCACACGGGACTGGCCGGCGGAGACCACCGACGGCTCGGGGAACGGCACCCGCTGGGTGACCGGGGCCTCGCGCAGCCGCGGCCGGAACCGTGGCGGCAGCGGGGGATAGGTGACCTGGGCGAACAGAGCCTCCAGCGCCGCGGCCTGGTCGGCGACCGGCGCGCGGTGGTCGACGCCGGCCCGGTCGACGGCGTCCCGGCCGAACCACCCGGCCAGCGCGATGACGTCGTCCTCGGTCAGCGGCACGCTGATCTCGTCGCCTTTACGGTTGCCGGGTGGCACCGGGATCTCCTCGGGCTCGCCCCGGCCGTCGCCGTGGTCGACCAGGACGACGTTGCCCCGGGCCACGCTCACGCCGGCGCGGCCGCCGGTGGCGACGCAGAGCGGGAAGGTCAGCGCGTCCTCGACAGCCCAGGTGACCTCCAGGACCGGCTGGCCGTGGACATCGTCGACCTCGGCGGTGACGCCGGTGAGCCGGACGGCCTGGCGGTGGGTGGGGTCGGCGTCGGCGGGCGAGCCGGTGCGCGGGCCGATCACCTCCTCGACGATGAGAACGTCGCCCGGGGCCAGCGCCAGCCGCCGCGGTCGCGGGTGGCGCTCCTCGCCGTCGTCCTCGCCCTCCTCCTCCGCCGGTTCCTGCCAGTCGCCGGCCCAGTCGTCGCGCAGGGTGGCCGAGGTGGCGCCCACCGGCAGGTGGAACTTGTCCTCGCCCCACGTCCAGAAGCTGAGCTCGTTCCGTTCCGGCCGCACGGTGAGGGCGGTGTCCCGTACCGGCTCGAAAATCTCGTAGGAAGTGCCGGCGGGGAGACGGCGCAGGGTCTCCTCGGTCAGCGCGACCGGCAGATCCGGGCGGTCCCGCGGGTCGAGGCGGCTGACGTCCACCGACACGAAGCGGAACGTGCCGGCCTCGAGCTCGACCGGCTCCTCGGCCGACAGAGCGACCCACGCCCGCGCGTTGCAGCCGTCGTGCATCTGGTAATCCACGAGGCGTACGTGGCGGCGGACCGACACCCGCAGGCGCGCGGTGTCCAGATAGGCCTCGGTGGCCACCGCGTCCTGATAGTAGGAGAGCTGATCACCGGCGTACGCGAGAAGTTCGACGAGGGTCACCCCGAGGTCGGGCGCGTGCCGCTCGGACCACTTCGGCATGGTCAGGGCGAGGCGGTCGAACAGCAGGCGGCGCAGCCGCGCGTAGTCGCGGGCGGTGTAGTCGATGACCGGTTGCGACCGGTGCGGTTGCGGCGCGGGTGGTTGATCGGCGCAGTCGACGTCGGTGGGGCAGTTGAGCCGGAAACGGACCGGCGCGCTCGCGTACCTGGGGTCGAAGCCGTGCAGGGGCCGGGTTCCGGGGCGGCCGTGCGCGCCCTCCTCGACCACACTCAGCGTGTACGTGGACGTGTCACCGGCCCGGTCGACGGTCACCTCCGCATGATCGTCGAGCTCCGGGTCGTCCTCCCGGCGTACCTGGACGTCGAGCACCCGGATGCCGGTGATCCGGCGGCCGCCGTCGATCCGTACGTTGGCCGGGCCGAGACGCCGCGGCGCCTTGCCGAGGAAGGTGACGGTGAGCCGGCGGCCGTCGTCGCTCGCCTCGACGCCGTCGATGCCGTTGAGGGGCCCGTGGCGCACGTCGCCACGCCGCCGCTCGATGATCATGCTGATTCTCCCGCCTCTAGCACGGCCGTCTGCCGCGACCCGGTCGACAGGACCACATAGGACAGCTCGACCCGGATCAGGTTGTCCACGCTGAAGATCTCCAGCGTCTCGACCTCGAGCACGTCGCCCAGCCAGCGGTGCAACGCGGCCTGCACGGACAGCTGGAGCGTGGCCGCCAGCTCCGGGCTGTTCGGCTCGAAGACCAGATCGAGCAGCCCGCAGCCGAAATCCGGCCGCATCACGCGCTCGCCCGGACTGGTGAACAGCAGCTGCTCGACCATGTCGCGGACGTGCCCGTCGTACCCGACATCCGCGGTACGCCCGCGCCGGTCGAGGTGGAACGGGAAGTCCAGGTCCACGCGGGTCATTCGCCCACCACCCGCTGCTGCACCACGACCACGTTCGGCGGGCCCTGGGGGATCCGCTCGGCGCTCTGGCAGATGCCGGACGACGACTGCAGCAGGGCCGGCGACCCGTTCACCATCACCCGCGCGGCCGGCGACACCCAGGTGACGCTGACACACGGCTGCGGTTTCGTGCCGGCGGTGAAGACACACCCGGCGACGGTCCAGAGATCGGCCAGGCTGGCCACCGGCTGCCCGGCCACCAGCACCCGCGACTGCGCGGGCAGAGCCGACGCCCGGCCCTGGTGCGGGCAGTTCACCGTGGCGCCGACGTGCAGAAGGTTCCCCACATGCGTTCCTTCCTGCTCTCAGGTGACGGTCAGTGCACCCTGGTTGACGGTCACGGTCGAACCGACGAGCGTGATCGAGGCGCCCTGACCGTTGGTGATCGAGATACCGGACTCGTTGATGACGATGGCCGCGCCGCTGGCGGCCTTGAGCGTGATGCCGGCGTTGCCGGGCAGGTCGGACAGCACAACCGCCTGCTGCCCCCGCGTCTGCACGAGGATGTTCGGCCGGTCCGGCGGCCCGGTCTGCGCCGCCGCCGGCACCTCGGCCGCCGAGCCGTACCAGCAGCCCACCCAGATCGGGAAGCTGACGTCGCCCTGCTCGAACTCCACCCACACCCCGGCGCCGACCGGCGGCACCACCGAGACGCCCATCTGCGGTGCGGCCACCGGCAGGCAGGGCATCGCCCACGAGGACGCGGTGACGCCCAGCACGTCGGGCACCTGCACCTGGACGCGTCCCATCCGCATCGGGTCGACGTTGTTGACGACGGTGCCCCGGAACTTGCCGAGGTACCTCTCCGGCTGCGCCACAGCTCACCTCACCTCAGGGGACGACGGTCGGGAACAGCGAGATCAGGCCCTCGCGGGCCAGCGTGAAGTTCTGGGTGTACGTGCCGCGCTGCAGGTTGTGCGTGACGCTCTTGACGTAGTAGAGGCCGTCGTACGTGACACCGGCGCCCCGCACCCCGACCAGCTCCCTGGGCCGCAGCACGTCGCCGTACCGCACCACGTCGAGCTGCCCCGAGCCGGTGACGGCGTCCGATGACTCGATCACCTTGGCGATCGTCTCGGCGAGCGCCTGCGGCGCGTCCTTCTTGGCCGTGTCCGCGATGACTTTCTTCTTGAGCGCGGGCGCCGGCCGCTGGGCGAGAGGCGGGCGCAGCACACTCACCTCGGGCACGGGCAGCACGACCGAGACCTTGGTCGACGGAATCTGGATGCGGGCCACCGGATCCTCCCGGGCCGACCCGTCGAACCCGAACGTCAGCTGATCCACCGTCGACAGGTGATCCATGTTGACGTTGATGGCGTGCTGCGGCACACCGAGGCGCACCTCGGGCCCCCAATAGGCCCGGCTGAGGCCCGGCGCCGGACCAGGATCCAGATAGAACACGTACCCGTTGGCCTTGGCCAGCTCGGTCAGATAGCCGAGATCGGTGCCCTTCTGAAAATCGATGCGCTGCGTCGGCATCGGTGTCTGCGGAACAAGCTCCGGAATCACCTGAGGCGTGATGCCGTACTGCGCGTACTGGGCGATGATCGCGGCCACCCGGGCCGACGGCGACATGGCCGGGAACGGCACACCCTCCCGCTCCTCCAGATCCATGAGGACGGTCAGATCCTCACCGGTGACGGTCAGCGTCGACTGCCCCGGAACCCCGCTGACCCCCACCTCCTGCCGGATGATCACCCCATCCATCAGTACGGTCTGCACCCCGCGCACGGTCGCCGCCAGCACCACCCGGACCTGCGGGTCGAAGCCGCCGGCCGGCAGCAACGTCCGGTTGATCACCCCGTTCCGTGAGAGATCGAAGGACAGTTGGAAGCCGCTGCGCTGCCCGGCGGTCACAGTGATCTGCGCGGACAGCAGAGCATCGGTGACCTGCTGGGAGGCGGGCGCCACGATCTGGCGCCCCATCAGCAGCGTGAGATAGATCGGCGCGACATCGGGCATGCGCTAGACCTCGGTCCCGGCCGGAGGAGCGGCCACACCCTCGGGCAACGTGATTCGCAGACGCCGTCCAGCGGTGGCGGTCAGCTCGGCCGGATCGAGCACGCCGTTGGCATCGGCCAGCCGCCACCACAGCTCCGGATCGCCCAGATACCGGTTGGCGAGCAGATCTCCGCGATCACCGGCACTCACCTCGTGCTCGGCGACCGAGGCGAAGCTGCCCGGTTGAGGCAGAAGCCGCCGCCGAAGATAGGGGATGTCGCCGTGGATGGCGGTCTCCGCACCGAAATAACGGCTGGTCCGGGGGTACGGCGATTGAGCCGCGCCCAGCGCCGCGGGATCCGTCATGCGTGTGCCTCCTGCCGTCAGATGTTGGTGAGCCCGAGAGTGGCCAGCCGCCCACCGGCGGAGGTGCCGGCGAGCCGCTCCTTCTGAGCGAGATGAGCGAGATAGAGATCGGCCCCCCGGTGCCCGGTGGGAAGGTCACTGGTGGAGAGCACCCGCAACCCGATGCTCACGAGCGCCCGATAGGGGTTGAGATCGACATCGAACGCCTCCTCGGTGATGCTCAGCTCGGTCAGCTTGACCGGCATCACCCGTTTGCTCCCCCACACGAAAAGCGTCAGAGGCGCCTCGACCGGCGTGATCTCGAGAGCCCCGGTCGCCGCGATCACCTGGTTGGCCCGCACTCGAGCGCTGGGCGGCTGGATGAGCATCTCCAACACAGCGAGCTGAGGGTGAATCCCATGGGGGGAGGGCACCTCAGGCTGATCGGTCGAGTCGATCTCCGCGTCGAACTTCCACGTCTCGACGGCCGGCCCTTTGAGCCGCAACGCCTCGGTTCGGTCGCCTTGCCCTTCACCCCCGGCCCCTTGCGGCGTCAGCGACCGCTGCAGCGAGTCAGGATTGAACTGCATGACGATGACCCGCTGCGGCGTCCCCCGCTCGGGGTCGATCAGCACGATCCCCGCACGCACCGGCTTAGGTATGTCCACGAATTGGGTCATGGCCGCGGCACATTCGCGTCGTCGTAAGACTCCAACGTGATCTCGGCCAGTTCCCTGAGCTCATCGCTGTCGTCGTGATCGCGAACCTCGATCAGCGCGCTCCGGTATTGCGGGCGGGGCACATAGGTGGCCGCCCAGATCGCCGTCTCGCGAACCCGTTCGTCCTCGTGGCGCATGGCCCGTGTGATGCGGCTGAGGAAGCGTTCGTCGGGCTCCTCAGGTGCGCCCACCCCAGCGCGTAGGACTGCTCGGGCGAGTTCGACCGGATTCTCGGCGTCGTCGACGGCGGCGACGAGATCGTCGACCCGCCAGGTGTCAAGGCCCGATTCCAGCCTCTCGCCTGTCGCCCGAGCCGCGCCGGCGTCCTCGGCGACAACCACCAGGAACCTGGCGCCGGACGCCTCGTCGTCGAAATAGCTGACTTCTACCGAAGGTTCCGCCTGCCAGATGAGTTGGTAGGAAGTTCCCTCTTCCGGGTCGGCCTGAACCTCTTTGCGCACGCTCCAACCAAGATTCCGCGTGTAATTATCGACCGCATTCTTGCCGACTTCCGGTCGCAATATCAGGCGCCGGGTCCTTGTCCACGGCTGCGACGTACTGGGCATCTCTTATCCAGACCTCGTTCTCATCGGGGGCCAGGCAGTCCGTACAGCTTATACATTCGTTCACGTATTTGCCGTTTCAAGTCATCGGCGGTTTGCAGCTCGCTCCCCGTCGACGTCGTTATATTCATCGACTTGACCCAGGCTCGGATGATTAATATTTCGCGTCCGGCAAGTTTCTCGGCCGGGGTCGATCGAGTCATTCGACTTCGCTCCTCATTCGTTGCCCTCTCGTGTCTGTCGAGATGATCGGCCAGTTGCCGGGCCTCCTCCATCGCTCCTCCCGGCGCCATAGGAAGAAGCTTCAACGCGTCCGGGAGAGAAAACGGCTTCCCGGCGACGGCTCGTGGATTCTCCGGATCGCTCAGATCGAGCTGTTGGCCCCTAGCGGCCATCTGGACCATCATGCCCGCTGTGACCAGGGTTCTCGGGTTTCGCCGAGCCTCGACACCCATGGTGAGTACGCCCAGGAAGGCCGCATCCCGGCCGACCTCTCCGGTCACCCGGCCGCCGTGCGACAGGGTCTCAGTGGCTTCTGCCACGCGCCGGCCGTGCTGCTCGTCGCCGAACAGCTTTTCGATCTTGTCATAGGGAAGTTCGCTTTCGCGGTTCTCTCTGACCGCGGGGCCTGACCGGCGGCGCACTGATTTCTGATTCACTCTCTTCAAAACCTGGAGCTGGACTTGCCGTTGGTCCTCGTACTGCTGCTGCTGAGCCTCTCGGCCCTCCTGGCGTGCCTGTTCGAGTCTGTTTTCCCGCGCATTCCTGATGGTGTCCGACTGGTTTTTCTGGTAGGTCGAGACCTTGGGAAGAAAGCTCTCCGGGTCAGCCATGTCGACCACTGCGTCGGCATCCAGGAAATGCAGTGTGTCGTGCGTCAATTCGCCCCGGGCGTCGCGTCCCCTGAGGAAGCGGAAGACGGCGGCCATTCCAACACCTTTGGGTATTCCGAAACGTTCGACGCCGACTTCGGCCTTCTGCGCGTACTTCGGCTGCTGCTTGAGCTCCTCGGGGTCGACCGGAATAGGGCTGATCCGCGCCTCCGCCGCGACCGTATCGGGATGATTCTCGATCTCCGCGGCCACCTCGGCGATGAAGCGTAGGAGCTGGTCGTCGTCGATTGTCAAACCATCGGTGATCTTGACCTGCGGATTGAGCCGCGCCCGGATGAGAACAGTCCGCAGTCCTTCGGCCTCGACCGCCGACAGGCGGTACCAGAGTCGCATCGCACCGAGCACCGCGTTCAGGACGCCTCGGCGTACTCCGCGGTTCAGCAGGCGCTGAACGATCGGGCGAATCCGAGCCGCGGCCCGATTCAGTCGTTCGTCCTTCGTCTGCTTCGGCCTCCGCCGGTCACGGCCGGTGCGCTGGGGCGTCTGTCGATCGGGGCGCCGCGACCGGCGTGGGCCTTGCCGATTCCGCGGCCGGCCGAGCCTGTCTCGACCGGGACGCTCAGATCGCCGGCGAGGCCGTCGGCGGCCAGGGTCCTTCGTGTACGGCCGGCCTCCGGACCGGGATGTCCTGCTGGGTGCCGCCTCCACACCGGGCCGAGACGGCCGTCCCGGATTCACTCCGTCCGCGCCGCCCGGCCGGCCTCCCGGCTTGGCCGAAGGCTTGCGGAGCTTGTCGGCGATCTTCTTGGCGAGGCCTTTGAGCTTGGCGCCCACCTTCTTCAGGGCCATTCCCAGACGGGTCAGCAGGAAGTTGGTGATGAACTCCAGCAGCGCCACCACGCCCGCGGCCATCGCCTGGGCGAACAAGCACGCCGCGCCGGCTACGTTCTTGACGGCCTTGAGGAAGGCGAAGAACTTGGCGAAAGCGGTGATGATCTGGCTGATCGTGCCGTACGCGGCTATCAGGCCCTGGGCTATGGCCAGAACGGCGCCGGCGGCGGGGATGATCAGAGAGACCAGTTTTTCGATGACCAGCGAGATGATCATTACGGGGAGGGCTTTGACGACGGCCTGCCAGGCCATGCGGCCTATCTCGGCTACCGACATGCAGCCCTTGACGAGGATGTCGTAGACCATTTTGCCCAGGCCTAGGATGCCTTCGACCTTCTGGTTGAACCACTGTTTGACGGCGATCTTGATCTCGCCCCAGAGGTGGTTGCGGATGCCCTCCTTGGCGGCCGTGCCCAGTTTCTTGATCCAGCCGATCGGGTCCGGTGCTATGTCGGCGATCAGGGCGGCCAGCTGGCCGAGGGCGTCGATGGCGGCCTTGGCCCACTCGATGGCCTTGTTCACGGCGGAGCGGACGAGTTCGACGGCGGCCAGCAGTGCTTTCTCGTAGAGGTCCAGCAGTGCCGTCAAGGCCTTGCCGAGCAGGTCGAGCAGGGCCTCGACGCCCTTCTTGAGCTGGTCGGCCAGCTCGTTGACGGCGTTGATGGCCTTGTCGCGCAGCTCGGTGATGAACTGGCGGAACTTGTCCCGCAAACCCGGGAAAGCGGCCAGCAGTACGTCGGCGATGGCGATCAGGGCGTCGGCCAGCACCTGGATCGCGGCGACGATGAAGCGGCGGGCGGCCTCGATCAGGCCGGTGGCGAGTTTTTTGAAGCCGTCGATCAGGCCCTGAACGGCCTTGCGGGCGTACTCGAAGACGGTCTTGATCGCTGAGATGATGGCGTCGAAGAGCGCCTTGACCTTGCTCTTCACCCAGCCCCAGAAACCGCCCTCGTCCTCTTTCGCTTTCTCCTTTTCCTTACGGGCGTCGCGTTCGGCCTTCTCGCGTTCGGCCTGGATGCCGTCGTTGTGGTTCTCCTGCTCCTTCTTGATCTCGTTGTTCTTGCTGTCGTGCTCCGTCGTGATGTCCTTGTTGGCGGTGCCGTGATGCTCGGTGGCCTGCTTGCCGTTGTCGGTCAGCAGCGTCTCCTGCTCGGACCGCCACTCCGCCCGCTGGCCGTTCGCCTCCTCCTGGGCCCGGGCCCGTTCCAAGGTCTGCAACTCGACGCCCTGCTGAACGGCCGCGGCGACCTCGGCGCTGCTCTCCTCGCGGGCCGCCGCCGAACCGGCGTCCTTCTCCTGCCGGCCGGCCGCCATCTGCGCCTGGCCCTCGCCGGCCGACGCCTGGATCTGCGGGCCGCGTTCCTCCTGGGCCACCACGGAGAGGGCCTGCATCTGCGCGCCGCCCGGGCCGGCCGGACCGCCCGGGCCCGGACCGGGACCGCCGGGCGCGGGGCCGGCGCCTATGCCGGCCGGCTGCGGGGCGGGGACCTCAGCCCGCAACGTCTCCGGGGGCACGTCGGGGAAGATCTGATCCTCGCCGAGCGGGCGGGCGGCGTCGTCGCGCCCGACCGCGGCCAGCTTGCCGGAGCTCTCCGCGAGTTTCCGGCTCTGCTCGTCGGTCAGCGCCGGGTCGGTCTCGCCCTGAAGGTCCACCGTCGGTGCGGGGCCGACCGTGGCGCTGTTCAAAGCCGGGTCGCTGGTCGGCACGCTGTCGACGGCCGCCTCGATGTTGTCGACGTCGTCCGCGGTCAGGTCGCCCTCGGGCGTGCCGGCCACGTTCGGGCTCGGCACCGCCGAAGCGGGCAAAGGCTTGCCGTTGACGTCCTTGCCATGCGGTGCGTCCTGTTGGCCGGTGTTCTCAGGGGTGACCCGTTCGAGCCGGCCAACCGTGTTCTCGGCGACCGGTGCGGTCTCGGGAGCGCCGTGCAGAGTCTGTGGTGCGCCGGACGGGCGGTCCAACTCGGGCGGGGCGTCGGCCAGGGCCGTGTGTTCCTCGCCGACCGTACGGGCCGACGCCTGGTCCACTCCGGCCAGCGCGGTCGTCATCTGGTGTGGCGGCAGGTTCGCGGTGGTGGCCAGCGCGGCCGCGGGTTCCTGCCCGGAGACGTCGGGCGGGGCCGGCTCGGGCTCCTGCTTCTCCTCGCCTCCGGCCGCGCCACCACCGCCACCGCAGCCGCCCGCGCCGGCCTCCTCGGTGCTCGGCTGCGGCGGCCCGCCACACGCGCCACCACCCGGCTCCAGCGAGGCGTCCTGCGGGATCGGTGCCGCGCCGGGCGCGTCCGGCGCGAGGTTCCCAGGGGCGAGTTCGGAGGGTACGCCGGGACCGGCTCCGGTGATCGGCCCGGTGTCGCCCAGCGCGGCACCCGCGCCGGCGGCCGGGATTCCAGCCGTCCCGAGATCAGCGGCCGAAGGCGCACCGGGCCCGAGTGAGGCAGGCCCGAGTGAGGCGGGCCCGAGTGCGGGATCGGTGGGCCCGACGGTGGGCTTAGCGGCTTCGAGGGCGGCGGGCTCAGTGGATCCGAGGGCGGCGGGCCCCGGGGCGGGGGCCGGACCGGCCGCCTCGGCGGCCAGTTGCTCTTCCGCGGCCGGTTCGAGCGGTGGCGGGGCCGGGAAACTGGGCACCCCGCTCGGCTTGGGCGGCTCACCGGAGGACGGCAGCCGCAACTCCTGGTCCGCCGTCGGCACCGAGGAGACGTCGAGGTCGGTCTTGGGAAGAAGGTCGGGTGGCGGCTCGTCGGGCTCAGCTTCGCCGGGCGGTGCCTCGCTGGGCAATGCCTCGTCGGGCTGTGCGGCATCGAGGGGCGGTGGCTCTTCGACGAGAGCGGCGGGCTCCGGCCGCAGCACGCCATGGTGGGTCAGGGGACTGTTCGGGCCTTCGGCGATCTCGTCGACGCTCTCGGCCATCACCGGTTCGGCGCCGCCCGCACCCACCAGCGCCGCGTCCGGTGAAGCGCCCGGTCCGGCCACCGGCGCGGCGGTCGCGGGCGGCACCGTGCCCGGAGCGCCCGGTGCCGGCGTACCCGGCTTGCCCTTCTCGGCCTCGCTCTTCTCCTGTTCCTCCTTCGAGGCAGCCTTTTCCTGCTTCTTCTCCTTGTCTTTCTCTTCCTTGTCCTTCTCTTCCTCGCCGGGATCTTTCTCTTCTTCAGCCTTCTCGTCTTGGGCGGTTTCGTCGGCCGGCTCGTCCTCGGTCGCGAGGTCCTCGGCGGAGGGGTCCTCGACGGAGGGGTCCTCGCCGGGCGGCGTGGGAGTCTTGCCGGCGGGTGGCGACTCCTGCGACTCGTCCTCTTCGACCTGCTCCTGCTGAGCCTCGTCGCCCTGCCGAGTCTGTTCCTCCGCCTCCTGCCGCTTCTGCTCCTCCGTGGTCGGCTCGGTCACCGGCGCGGGCGTCTCCGCCGACTCCACCGCGCCGTCTCCCGGCGCCGCGTCGGCCTCCGCCGCCGACTCCTTGACCGCCAGGAACTCGGCCGACGGCAGCCGCGCCTCGATCCGGTCGAGCACTTCGGAGCGCAGCTCCGGCGTGAACCGCGCCAGTTGCAGCTTCACCCGGCCCGACCTGTCTTCGGGGTCACCCCGCAGACTCCGCACCAATCCCGCCGCCAGGCGGTCGACCAGCGTGGCCGGGTCGAGGTGTTCGGTGCGCTGACGGTCCGCGCCCACGGTGGCCAGCCGGAGCCAGGCGGCGCTTTGCTGGTCGCGTTCGCGAACCTCGGTGGCGTCGCCCGTCGCGATCCGTTCGGCTTCCTGCTCCACGGCGTCGGTGGCGAGGCTGACCGCGCCGCTGTCGCGGCCCGCTCGGAGGGCGCCCGGCGCGTGCGGGACCTGGATGGTGTGCAGGAGCTCGTGGACGAGCAGGCGGGTGCCCTCGGCCGTGTCGGGGCGGTAGCGGCCCTCGGCGAAGAAGATGTCCTGGCCGACCGTGACGGCCTCGGCGCCGAGGATCTCGGTGAGGGCGGCCGCGTCGCGGTCGGCGTGGACGCGCACACGGCTGAAGTCGTGCCCGAGGCGGTTCTCGGCGTCGCGGCGCACGCCCAGGTCGATCGGGCGGCCGGGCGCGGCCAGCACCTCGCGCAGGTCGCGGGGCACCCGCGCCGAGGACGCCGCGGGCTTACGGCGCGTGGTCGGGGCGGCGGCCGGCGCCGCGGGCGCGGCCTTCACCGCGTACCGCCGAAGTCTGTGCCGCTGAAGCCCGCGCCGCCGAAGTCTGCGCCGCTGAAGCCCGCGCCGCCGAAGTCTGTGCCGCTGAAGCCCGCGCCGCCGAAGTCTCTGCCGCTGAAGCCCGCGCCGCCGAAGTCCGCGGCCTCGCAGAGGCTGTCATGGACGGCGCGGGCGAGTGAGCGGCCGAGCCGTCGCGGGCCGGCCGTCGGTGGCAGCGGAGGAAGGTCGCGCACGTCGATGTCGGCGCCGGTGAAGGGCATGCCACGCTCGTGCAGCAGGCTGGTGAGCTCGCGGGTGAAGGCCGCCGCGATGCGGTCGCGGTCGGCGCGGGGGAAACCGTCGAGGATCAGCTCGCCGATCTCCAGCTCGATCCGGTCTACACCCATCCGGCCACCTCCGCCGGGCTGAGCGAGCGTTCCAGCTTGAGGTATTCGCTGCGGGCCGCCGCCAGCACGTGCCGCATGCCCAGGGCCGTGCCGTCCCCGGCGGCCAGGAAGGCGGCGGACAGGGCCACGTTGCGGATACTGCCGCCGGGAACGGTGAGCTGGGCCAGCCGGTCGAAGTCGAGGTTGTCGGCGGGCACCTGGGGCGGGATCACGCGGCGCCAGATCTCGGCCCGTTCGGTGACGCCGGGGAAGGGGAAGTCGACGACGAAGCGGATGCGGCGCAGGAAGGCCGAGTCGAGCGCCTTCTTCATGTTGGTGGTGAGGACGGCCAGTCCGCGGTAGGCCTCCATCCGCATCAGCAGGTAGCTGACCTCGATGTTGGCGTACCGGTCGTGGCTGTCCTTGATCTCGCTGCGTTTGCCGAAGAGCGCGTCGGCCTCGTCGAACAGCAGCAGCGCGCCTCCGCGTTCGGCGGCGTCGAAGACGCGGCGCAGGTTCTTCTCGGTCTCGCCGATGTATTTGCTGATCACTTGGGACAGGTCGATGATGAACAGGTCGAGCCCGAGCTCGGCCGCCAGCACCTCGGCGGCCAGGGTTTTGCCGGTGCCGCTGCCGCCCGCGAAGAGCGCCGTCACGCCGAGGCCGCGGCGCAGCACCGACGCGAAGCCCCACCGGTCGTAGACGATGTCGCGCCCGCGCACGTGGGCGGCGATCTCGGTGAGGATCCGGCGCTGGGCGGCCGGCAGCACGAGGTCGTCCCATCCGGCCGTGGGCTCGATGCGGCGGCCCAGCTCGTCCAGGCCCATCCGCGCCTCGTCCAGGCCGGCCTGCCAGGCCGAGGCCACGAGGTCATCGCCGTCCGCGGTGGGGGAGGCCGCGGTTCGAGAGACGGCGCCTCGGGCGGTGGCGCCGGCCGCCCGGACGACGTGCGGTGGCAGCGAGAACTGGGCCACCAACCCGCCGAGCCGTTCGGCCGGGAGGCCGCCCAGGGCTTCCGACCACATCTGCCGCTGTTCGCCGGCGTCGAGGCCGGGCACCACCCGGCGTGGGCGGCGGTGGGCGGCGGCGACCGGCTCGTCGCTCGACACCACGACGGGCACGGCGAGGGCCGAGGCGAACGCGTCGACGGCCGGGGCCTGCGACGGCTCGGCGTCGATGAGCAGCGCGGCCGGCAGCAGCAGCGCCTCACGTTCCCAGAGGCGGAGCAGGGCGTCCCGGTCGGCGGGTTCGCCCGGCAGGTCGGCCGCGCGGATCCCGTACAGCGCAAGGCCGTTCTCCTGGGCCGCCGCCGCCGCGATCTCGGCGCGGCTCCGCGCGTCACCTCCGACCAGGTCGGCAACGTCCAGTGCGGCCAGCTCGCGGGCCGTCCGGCGGTACGTCTCCGGGATCGGGACCGGCTCGATCCGTTGGAGCAGGCCGCTGAACGCCGTGTCCAGATAGGACACCCCGACCAGGAAATGCAGGACCCGCTCGGTGATGCGCAGCCGGTCGCCGGTGACGCTGCCGTCCCCGAGCAGCTCGACGAGGCGCCATCGGCGCAGCGGCCCCATCGGGGTCAGCGCGCTCCAGTGCGGCTCGGTCAGCGCGGTCAGGGCGAGAGCGAAACTGGGGTACGGGCGCAGCGGATCCCCGGCGGCCTTGGCGCACCGGGCCGGGGTGCTCGGTTCCAGCTCCATGGCCGCGGTCAGCACCAGCACGTCGGTCTCGAACGCGGTCAGGCCGAAGCAGGAGCGCAGCACGTCCAGGGCCGCCGGCTCCTCCGCCCGGACCGGGGCCGGCGCCGGCCCCGGTCCGGGCGGAGGAGCCGGGTCGGCCTCCAGCTGCGCCAGCACCGCCTCCACGGCGGCGAGGAGCGCACGCCGATGCAGCTCCCCGTCGTTCATGCCGGTACCGTCACGACGGGGCCGCTGATCTCGTGCTCGGTCACCTCGATCGGGCTCTGCGCGCCGTCGACCTGCACGCGTATCACGTAGGTCCCGGCCCGCACGCCCTCGACCGGCACGGTGTGCTCGTCGCCGTTCGCCGGTGGCGCGGTGAACTGGTAGCCGCGCCCGCGCCCGGACGGTTGGTGCTCGTCCAGCAGCAGCACGACCCGCTGCCCGGTCCGCACACCCATGTCCAGCCGTACGCGGACACGGCCGTCGTCGTGGGCCGCCTCGACGATGCGCGGGCGGCGCACGTACGACACGGCGTTGGATTCGAGCCCGGGCCCGTAGCTCAGATGCACCGGCTGGACGCCGGGCGGCAGCTCGCCGGGCTGGCCGACGAACACGCCGGATTCGGTGACCCGCAGGACCGGCGCGGCCAGGCCGCCCACCTCGGCCGTCATCCCGGGGCGGGCGAGACCGTGCCCGGCCAGCACCAGTTCCCGGTCGGCGGTGACCGGGCCGTCGTCGGCCGGGCCGCCCGGCACCGCGGACAGCACCCGTTCGACGGCCGGCCGGGAGAACGGCTCGACGTGAATCCGCCGGCGCAGCACCGGCAGTCCGGCGGCCGGGGTCGCGCGGCCGTCCAGCAGGACGGCGGTGGCCTGGTACATCACCGACAGCGCGAACGACGACCCGGCGAGCATCTGCCACAGCCGGGACAGGTCGTCCACGTCGAGCTGGGTCGGGGTGAAGCGGACCCGCTGCGGCGCGGCTCCCAGGTCGGTGCCGGCCAGGTGCGGCTGCAGGGCGGCCTCGGCGATGTCGGCCGGGCTGAGCACCGGTTCCTCGTGGAGGCTGCGCACCGCGGCCCCCATCAGCCGTTGCGCGATCAGCTCCGACTCGTCGCCGTAGAAGCTGATCAGGTAGTGCAGGTCGAGCGCGGCCTGCGGCCTTTTCAGCAGGGTGCCGTCGGTGGCCCGGGTCGGCGCGTCCTGGCCGCGCAGCGCGCCGTTGGGCTGCACCTTGTAGAGGAAGATGCCGATGGTCGGGTCGGTGGGCGGGTCGGGCGGCGGCTTGCGGGCCGACACGGTGAAGCCGACCGGGAAGTCGGTCATCGTCCGGAAGAAGAACTGGCGCAGGGCCTCGGTCACGGTCGCGGCCGCGAGATAGTTGCTCACGCCATACCCTCCTCGCGTCCCAGGTGACGGTCGAGGCTCACGCGCGGCCGGGCCCGGCCGGGCCGTTCGCCGCCGGTGGCGCGGGCCGGTGTCGCGGCGGTTACGGCGAGCTTTCCGATGCTGACGCGGACGGTCCGTTCCGGGGCCGCCGGTGTTTCCGGGGTGGCGAACGGGGTGGCGATCGGCGCGGCCGGGCGAGGATCGACGGGGAGCGCCGGGACGGCCCGCGCCGCCAGCGGGCGTTCCAGCCGCGGCTCGGTCACGCTCGGGTTCTCCGGCGCCCGGGCGGCCGGACGGGGTGGCTGTCGTTCGACGACTCGTTCGAGCCGGGTGGCCCGTGGTTCGGCCGGAGCCGGCGCCTCCGGCGGGGGCGCGGCGGTCGGCCTGAGCGTCTCCCGCACGCTTGTCTCCCGTACGGTCTCAGCGGTGCGCGAGTGGTCGACGATGACGCGCTCACGGTCCGCGGTGGCCGGTGGACGCGCCACGGCGGCGGACGGCGGGGGTGAGGCGGCCGGCGGCTCGGCCCAGGTCTCCTGGACCTCCACCGCCGGGCGCTCGAAGAGCTGCGGCAACCGGGGCCGCACCCACGCCTGGCCGGAGGCGTCGCCGGTGGCCAGGCTGCGGCCGATCAGGCGGTCGAAGTAGTCAGGCATGGCCGGCCAGCTCCAGGTAGTAGCGGCGGCGGGTCGGGCTGACGGCCAGGCAGTCCGGCTCGCTCCAGCCGTACGTGGACGCGAGCAGGTGGATGTCGAGCAGCGTGGCCCGGGCCCAGTTGTCCAGCTCGGCCCAGAGGTACGAGCCGACGTCGAGGGCCGAGCGCACCGGTCCACCGCAGCGCACACACTGGACGGTGAGCTGAATGTCGGCGCACGGGTCGGCCTCGGCCAGCGCGGCGACGGCCTTCGCGCTCACGTCGGCCGGCAGGTCGGCCGCCCCGGCCGGTTCGCCGTCCCGTTCGGCCTCGAGCAGGCACCGGGCGAACAGCGCCTCCCGGGCCCGAGCCGAACCGGCGACCGCCAGCAGGTCGCCGGGCGTGGGCGGGCGCACCCGCACCCGCCATGGCCCGGAGGCGACCGTGACCGGCTCGCCGGCGGCCGGCCCGGCCCCGATCAGGCTGGTCACCTCCATGTCGACTTCCAGCTCCTCGTCGCAGCCGGCGCAGGTCATCCGGGCGGGCAGCCGTTCGCCGAACAACGCGCGCCGCAGCGCCAGCAGGTCGGCGTCGCGCCGCGCGACCGGAACGGCGAGCAACTCCGCCTCCGGGCGGCCGGCGGCCAGCGCGTGCAGCAGGAGCGCGCGCTGGAGGTTGCCCGCGGCCAGCCCGGACTCCCAGGCGGTCAGCAGGTCCGCGGGCCCGATCATGATCAGGCCGGGATCTGGACGATCGGCTCTTCCGGCTCGGGCACCTCGAAGTCGCGTTCCCAGCCCTCGCACTCGAGTTTGAGGCTCTGGATCGCGACCGCGTTGGCGTTCGCGTCCATCTCGCCGAGGATCGACACCTCGCTCGGCCAGGCGCGGTAGAGCTTGTACGCGACCGCGACCTGGCCCGCCTCGTTGAGCACCTGGATCACGATGTTCTTGCGGAAGTCGCGCAGCGACACCTCGGTGCCGCGGCCCGCGCCGACCGCCCAGACCTTGTTGGCCCAGCGGTCGAACTCCGGGTCGTGGGTGACACCCCGTTCGAGGGTGACCGCCTCGGTCTCGGTGCGCCCGGGCGACTTGCGCGGCGTGCTGGGGTCGCCCCCGCTGCGGTGCTTGACCACCTCGGTGGTGCGCTTGAGTGGACTGATCTTGCTGACGCCGGCCACGACCCGCCCGTCCCACAGGACGAGGAACTTGAAGTTCTTGTACGGGTCGAACCGCTGGGCGTTGACGACGAACTCAGCCATCCGGCCCTCACACCTCCACTTGCCCGGCGAGCTGCTCGATCTTGATGATCACGAATTCGGCCGGCTTGAGCGGCGCGAACCCGACGACGACGTTGACGATCCCGCGGTTGATGTCGTCCTGCGTCGTGGTGTCCCGGTCGACCTTGACGAAGTACGCCTCGCGGGCCGACGTGCCCTGGAAGGCGCCCTGCTGGAACAACGTATGCAGGAAGGCGCCGACGTTGAGCCGGATCTGACCCCACAGCGTCTCGTCGTTCGGCTCGAAGACCACCCACTTGGTGCCGCGGTAGAGGCTCTCCTCGAGCATCAGGGCGAGCCGGCGCACCGGCACGTATTTCCACTGCGAGGCCAACTGGTCGGCGCCGTCGAGCGTCCGGGCGCCCCACACGACCGGCCCCACCACCGGGAACGTCCGCAGGCAGTTGACGCCGAGCGGATTGAGCAGGCCGTTCTCCGGGTCGGTCAGCGGCACGCTCAGTTCCCGTACGGCCGAAAGCCTGGTCTCGGTGCCCGCGGGCGCCTTCCAGACGCCGCGCTGCGCGTCGGTCCGGGCCATGACGCCGGCCACCGCGCCCGACGGCGGGAACTCCCGCAGGCGGCCGGTGAGCGGGTCGGTGAGGCGGATGCGCGGGAAGTAGAGCGCGGCGTAGGAGCTGCGCGCCGGGTCGAAGTTCGGCAGTCCGGCGCGGGCGGCGTCCAGGCTGGTCCACGACTCCGGACTGTCGATCAGGTGGAACATGCGCTTGGTGGCGCAGAGCGCGTTGGCCGCGGCCAGCACGCCGTCCCGGTTGACGAAGCCGGTCGAGCTGACGTCGGGCAGGCACAGCAGGTTGACGTCCTCGACGTCGCGCAGCACGTGGATGCCGGACTTGGCGTCCTCGCTGCCGAGGAAGTCGGCCGCGTCGGGGAAGCCGCCGGGTTCGCCGCCGTCCAGGCTGTACGCGCCCGGCCGCGATCCGGCCAGGCCCAGCACGTTCGGCTCGGCGAAGGCGACGGTCGCGGTGGGATCGCCCGGTACGACGCGCAGCCGCCCGCCGGCGACTGTGCCGACCCGGGCGCGGCCCAGCGCGGGGATCGCCGCTCCGGCCGTCCGCAGTTTGCGCTCGAGCAGCAGGGCCAGCCGGGCCGGGGAGTCGGGAGGCGGGCCGTCGGTATCCGGGTCGTACAGGAGGAACTCGACCGTCTGCTCGTCGGGCTCGGCGCCGACCGACACGGCGATCTCCTGGCCGGTCAGGTCGGGCACCGTCGTCAGATCGGCCGACACCGTGCCCGAGGAGGCGGGCCGGTTGGTGGCGCCCTCGGCCGCTCGCACCTCGATGGTGCGGGAGGACGCGTTCACCACCGACTCGGCGGTGTCCGGGGTGAGGCCTTGGTGGCGCTCGTCGACCGCGCCGGACGAGTCGAACACCCGCAGGTTGAAGCCGTCCTCGCCGGGCGCGTCGTGGTCGATCTCGACCCGCAGGCCGTCGCCCCACGTCCCCGGTTCGCGGGCCGTGACGGTGAGCACCGTCGCGCCTTCGCTGTCGGTCAGCGGGAAGGACGCGGCCACGGCGCCCTTGGCCAGGCGTACGACGACGGCGACCGAGCCGCCGTTGAGGAAGAACTGCTGGACCGCGTAGCTCACCAGGCTGTCCGCGGACAGGCCGCCGAAGCGGCGCTCGAAGTCGGCGAAGCCGGTCAGGGTGACCGGCGTGTTCACCGGGCCGCGGGCGGTGTGACCGACGAAGGCGGTGACGGATGTGGTGACCGTGGTAATGGTGCGCACCGCGCTGGGTAACTCTTCGATGTAGACACCGGGATATGTCGGCGTGACCGGCATGCCACCTCCAAAATCGGCCGGCATCAACGGCGACGAGAATGGGGCACGCCTGCAACAGCTCCTGTTCCGGATCGCCCCCGCGCGCCGTTGAGTCATGGCTGTCAGCTGCCCACAGTGGTCGATTGGCGGGAGTGAGTCAACGAAGAAGACGAATATTAAGAATGTCTTGTACCTGACTCGGCGTACTTTTTGAAGATCGCCTTTATGAATTGATCTCCGTCCATGAATGATCGTCAATGGTGTCACCTGCGGCTGTGCGGACTAGACTGGCGGCCCGTGACTCCCTCCGCTGTGTTCTTCGACTGTGACGGCGTGCTCGTCGACTCCGAGCCCATCACGAACGGCGTCCTGCGCACGATGCTGATCGACCTCGGGTGGGAGATCTCCGAGCGCGACTGCATCGACCTGTTCGTCGGCAAGGCGCTGCGCGACGAGTGGGCGGTCATCCAGAAGCAGACCGGGTTCCGCGTCGACGACGCCTGGCTGGCCAGTTTCCGCGGCCGCCGCGACGAGGCGCTGCGGTCGAGCCTGGTCCCGATCGACGGCGTCCAGGAGACGGTCCGGGCCGTGGCCGAGCTCATGGGCGAGCGGTTCGCCTGCGTGAGCGGGGCCGACCGCGGCAAGGTCGAGATGCAGCTGAAACTGGCCGGCCTGGACGGCTACTTCGGCGACCGGGTCTTCAGCGGCATGGAGGTGCCCCGCAGCAAGCCGGCCCCCGACGTCTATCTGGCGGCGGCCGAGGCTCTGCAGGTCGATCCGGCCCAGGCCGTCGTCATCGAGGACTCGGTGGCCGGCATCACCGCCGGCGTGGCGGCCGGGGCCACGGTGTTCGGGTTCGCGCCCGCGAGCCCCACCCACGCCTCGCCCGAGGTGCTGCGCGCGGCCGGGGCCAGCCTGGTCTTCACCCACATGTCCGAGTTGCCCGCGCTGCTCAGCCGATGACGGCGCCGCATCATCCGGTGGGGGCGAGGTGGCGGCGGTGAGGCGGACATAGCCTCGGCCGGTGAGCGACAGCGGGTACCGGTCGGTGCGGGCGCCGGCGGCGCCGCCGGGGGAGCGGCGGCGGCGTGGGCGGGCGGCCCGTGACGTCGTGCCGCTGGCGGGGCTGGGTGACTGGGATCCCGCCACGCGCGAGCATGAGGCGCTGGGGACGGTGCTCGCGCAGAACGAGACACGGGTGGCCGAGCTCGTGTCGCTGCGGCTGCGGCGGATGGCGGTCTCGCCGTGGACCTACTTCCGTGGGGCGGCGGCGGTCATGGCGGCCGATCTCGGCGCGGCGCCGCACACGGGGATCGACGTGCAGCTGTGCGGGGACGCGCATGTGCTCAACTTCGGGCTGTGGGCGACGCCGGAGCGGCAGCTCTCGTTCGATCTGCGGGACTTCGACGAGACCGTGCGCGGGCCCTTCGAGTGGGACGTCAAGCGCTATCTGGCCAGCCTCGTCGTGCTCGCCCGGGAGACCGGGCGGGGCGACCGCGGCTCGGCCGCGGTGGGGGCGGCCCTGCGGGCGTACCGGGAGAAGATCGGATTTTATGCGACCGCGGACGAGCTGCGGATCTGGTACGACGTGGTCACCGCCGATCAGCTGCTCGACCTGTTCGGGCCCGAGGAGCAGGAGGAGGCGTCGGCGCGGCTGGCGCGGCGGGCCCGGCGGCGGACCAGCGCGGGCGCGGCCCGCAAGCTCACCCGGGTGGTGGACGGGCGGTTGCGGATCGTCGAGGATCCGCCGATCCGGGTGCGGGTCTCCGACGACGTGGAGGAGACGCTGCAGGCCTATCACGACAGCCTTCCGTACGAACGGCGCGGCCTGCTCGACCGCTTCACCTTCGTCGACGCCGTGCGCCAGGTCGTCGGCGTCGGAAGCGTCGGGATGCGGGTCTATCTGGTGCTGCTCCAGGGGCGTAACGGCGAGCCGCTGTTCCTCCAGATCAAGCAGGCCGGGCCGTCGGTCTACGAACCGTTCCTCGGTGCGAGCCCGTACCCCGGTCACGGCGAGCGCGTGATCCGCGGCAAGCGGCAGATCCAGGCCGCGAGCGACATCTTCCTCGGCTGGACCGGCGACTTGTACGTGCGGCAGTTCCGCGACATGAAGGTGATCCCGAACGGCGAACTCATCGCCCCCTTCCTCGTCCCGTTCGCCGAGCGCTGCGCCCACGTGCTGGCCCGGGCCCACGCCCGCACCGGCGACGCCCTGGCGATCGCCGGCTACATCGGCAAGGGCCGCCGCTTCGACGAGGCGATGACCCGGTTCGCCGTCGACTACGCCGACCAGAACGAACGCGACCACGCGCGGCTAGTCACGGCCCAGGAAGGCGGTTAGGCGCTCGGCCTCGTCGGACACCTCGCTCTGCTCGGCCCGGGTGAGGCGGCGGAGCGGGGTGACGGCGACCGGGCCGCTGGTGGCGGTGGGTGTCGTCCAGGTGGCGGCGACGCGGCCGTCGATCAGGACGAAGCGGGTGCCGGCGACGGAGAGCAGACGGTGCTCGTCGTCGATGACGCGGCTGCGGTCGTGATAGCCGAGGACCGCGTTGTCGAACGCCGGCAGGAAACGGACCGGGGCGGGCGTGCCCGGGTCGGGGCGGGGCGCCCCGGCCAGGTCGAGCAGGCGGCGGCCGCGGGTGTCGCGGACGTCGACGAGCTCGTCGCGCAGGGCCGCGACGGCCTCGGGCAGGCCGGCCAGGCCGCACCAGGCGCGCAGGTCGGCGGTCGACGCGGGCCCGAAGGCGGCCAGGTAGCGCCGGATCAGACCGGCGTCGGCCGACTCGGCCGGCGGCTTGGCGGGGAGCCACGTGGACAGCGGCAGGTAGTGGGCGCCGCCGGTGGCGCGCCACATGCCCCGGGGCGGGATCTGGACGGCCGGTACCAGCGCGATGACCACCTCGCCCAGCGCGCGCGGGGCCGCCGACGGCCAGTGCCGGGCCATTTCGCGGCCGGCCTCGCCGACCGTGCGCGGGCGGCCGTCGGCCATCAGGGCCCCGGCCCGCGCCGCGAGCTCCTCCAGGTCGACGCCGGCGAGCTCGCGGCGATAGACGCCGAGGACCTTCTGGCGCAGGAGCGCCTGGTGCCGGGGACGCCAGTTCCGGGCGTCCCCGGCGGTGACCAGATGGACCGTGCGGCGCATGAGATGCATCCGTACGACCTCTCGCCGCTCCAGCAACCCCGAGAGCTCGGCCGGCTCGAACGCGGTCACCCGCGACCAGAGACCGACGTACGGCTCCTGCGGCTCCTGGGCCTGCAACCCGCCCAGGTGGGCGACCATGTCCAGCGCCGGGCCGCCGGCGCGCTCGAGCAGATGCTGACGGGCGAGCGTCGCCCGGTTGAGGGCCCGTGAGTCGAGTGTCTCTGTCACGGGCCCAGCATCACAGGTATTGCGGCCAGGTTGTGGCCTCTAGTCCGGTGGGATGTTGTGGTTGATCCGGAACATATTGGCCGGGTCGTAGCGGCGCTTGACCGCCTGGAGCCGGGGATAGTCGGCGGGCGACCAGGCCAGGCCGGCGGTCTCGCCGGCGAACATGAAGTTCAGGTAGCGGCGGCCGGTCGACCACGGTGACAGGGCGTCGATCAGCTGCTGCTCATAGGCGTGCAGGGCCTCGGCGTCCGGCGGCCCGCCCGCCGCGACCAGGAAGACGTTGTAGAGGGTGTCGTCGCGGTTGCCGACCGCGTTCGGGACCGCGGATGGACGGGACAGGGCGCCGCCCATGTGACGGATCTCGGCCAGCACCAGCGGGGAGCCGGGCCCGGCCAGGCGCAGGAACTCGTCCACGGCTTCGGCCGGGAGGGACCGGAGCAGGGCGCCGTGCTCATAAAGCGGCAACGGGTCGACCGGGTCACTGTGGACAGAGGCGATCGCGGTGTACGGCAACTCGGCCACCGCGTCGATGACCGGCTCGCCCAGCGCCCGGAACGGGGCGATCAGGCGCTCACCCTCGGCCGGGTCACCCAGATAGGTGATCCGCAGGTGGGCCACCAGACGATCGCGCAGCGGCTCCGGCACGAACGGCAGCGGCGGCAGGTGCAGCAGCCCGACCGACGCCGACATCTCCTCCGGCAGGTCCTGGGTCCAGCGCCGGAACAGATGCAGCACCTCGCCGGAGAGCTCACCCGGGAAGAAGATGCCGCCGCCGTAGAAGGTGCGGATCGGGAACAGGGCGAACTCGACGGCCAGCACGACGCCGAAGTTGCCCTTGCCGCCGCGCAGCGCCCAGAACAGGTCGGGCTCGCTCCCGGCGGTCACCCGGCGCAGCTCGCCGTCCGCGGTGACCACCTCGAGCGCGGTCACGTGGTCGGCCGCGTAGCCGTGCTTGCGGCCGAAAGGCGCGAGGCCACCCCCGATGGTGTACGACACCACGGTCACCGTGGGCGACGACCCGTTCAGGGCGGCCAGCCCGAGCTTGCCCGCCTGCTCGATGAGCTCGGCCCAGACCACGCCGGCCTCGACCCGCGCCGTGCGGCCCGTCTCGTCGATGCTCAGGCCGGTCAGCCGCCGGGTGGTGACGAGCACCGCGCCGGCCGACGGGACCGAGCTGCCGTGCCCGGCGCCCAGCACCGCCACCGGCAGGTCGTGCGCGGCGGCGTAGCGGACCGCCGCCTGGACGTCGCCCGCGTTCATGGCGCCGACCACGACGGCCGGCGTGTGCACGACCGTCAGGTTGTAGGTGTGCAGCTCGTTCGCGTAGCCGTCGTCCTCGGGGGTGAGGACCGGGCCGGTCACGCTCGCGCGCAGATCAGCGATGGTCACAGAGGAGTCCTTCACAGGGAGGCGGTCATGCCGCCGTCGATGAGGATGTCGGCGCCGGTGACGTTCCCGGCCCGGCCGCCGGCCAGCAGCAGCACCAGGTCGGCCACCTCCTCGGGCTGGGTGAAACGGCCGGTCGCGGTGCCGCTCACGGCGCCCTTGGCCACGTCGTCGGGGGCCAGGTTCGCGGCCCCGCCGACGGTCTCGGCGACGCCGCCGGAGCCGAGCCACAGGTCGGTCGCCACCGGGCCGGGGCTGATCGTGTTGACCCGGACGTCCTTGGGGCCGACCTCCTTGGACAGCGCCTTGGAGAAGTTGGCCAGGGCCGCCTTGGCCGCGCTGTAGTCGATGACCAGCGGGTCCGGCAGTGATGCGTTCACCGAGCCGACCGTGACGATGGTGCCGCGGTTGTCGAGAAGGTAGGGCAGGGCCGCGCGTGTCACCCGTACGGCGGAAAGGAAGTTGATCGTCAAGGCTTCCAGCCAGTCGTCGTCGGTCACCGAGAGGAAACCGCCGGTGCGCGGCTTCACCCCGCCCACGTTGTTGACGAGGATGTCGAGGTGGCCGCCGAGCGCCGCGACCGCCGACTCGACCAGCGCGGCGGGACCGTCCGGGGTGCTCAGATCCGCCGTGATCGGGTGCACGCCGGGCGAAGGGGTGACGTGGCGCGCGCCGGCCACGACGGTCGCGCCCTCGGCGGCCAGGGCCCGTACGATCGCCAGGCCGATGCCCTTGCTGGCTCCGGTGACCAGGGCGGTCTTGCCTTTCAGGGCCAGGTCCATCAGAGGCCCTGCTTCTTCAGCCAGGTCAGGGCGGTCTCGGCGACCTCGCCCCAGCCGGAGTCGATGGTCAGCGAGTGGGCCTTGTCCGGGAAGTCGACGATGTCGGTGACCGCGTGCGAGTGGCGGTACTGCTTGAGGGTCGCGCGCACCACGTTCTCGGGGACGGTGTGGTCCTTGCCGCCGGCCATCAGCAGCAGCGGGCCGCGGGACTCGTTGTCGGTGGCCACCTTGGCCGGCGAGTGCGGGTTGAAGTTGGCCGCGGCCGCCTCGAAGAGGGGCTTGCCGGGGGCCGGGATCGACCAGCGGTCGTACAGCTGCCGGGACTCTTCCTCGGAGACGGCGTTGCCGAAGGCGTACCGGAACTGCTCGGGGGTCAGCGAGACTGCCTTGCTCTTGTTGGCCGGGTTGCCCAGCACCGGGAAGCCGGAACGCAGCGTCGACAGCGGCAGCGGCAGCACGCCCTTGATCTGGGCGGCGTCGATGGCGACGGCCGCGGCGCCGAGGTCGAGGCCGAGCAGCTTCTGGGCGATCATGCCGCCGAACGAGTGCCCGATGAGGATCGGCTTCGCGGGCAGGCCGGCGATGATCGCGCTGTAGTGCTCGACGACGTCGTCGATGCCGTGACCGGCCAGCGCGTCCGGGTTGGCCCGGGTCTCCTCGACGGTCGGGGCGTCGCCCGGCCAGCCCGGCGCGACCGGCTGGTATCCGCGCTCGGTGAACAGGTCGATCCAGGGCTGCCACGAGGAGGAGTGCAGCCACAGGCCATGGATGAAGACAACAGGAATCGTCATGCCCCGAGACGTTAGGCAGCGCTAGTGGGCAAAGTGTGGGCATCGATCTTCTTGCGTACGGCGGTCGCCTCCGGCCGCTTGAGGTCCTCGAGGATGCCCACGGCCGACCGCCACGCGGCGACGGCTTTCCCCTGGTCGCCGGCGCTCAGGTGGGCGTCGCCGAGGTTGACCAGCACCTCGGCCTCGGAACGCCGGTCGCCGATCCGCACGCACAGCTCGGCCGAGGAGCGGAAGCACTCGACCGCCCTCTCGTGCTGGCCCAGGCCGGTGTGGGCGAGGCCGAGGGTGTCCAGGGTGGCCGCCTCGCCGTGCCGGTCGCCCAGTTCGCGGAAGACCATCAGGGCCTGCTCGCAGCGCTGCCGGGCGGGCTCGTGCCGGCCGAGCTTGGCGTTCAGGAAGGCGGTCTCGTTGAGGCTCTTGGCCAGGCCGGCCCGATGACCGGCGGCCCGGTACAGGCTCTCGGCCCGCAGGTAGTGCTCGAGCACACGGTCGTACTGGCCCGGTTTCACGAACGTGTAGCCGATACCCCGCTCGGTGTGTGCCTGGCGGACGGCCTCGCCGAGCTCGATGTAGCGCTCGATGGCGTACGTGAAGTGGGCGCGGGCCTCGTCCGCGCGATCGGCCCGGGCCAGCGCGTGGCCCAGATCGCGGTAGCTGTCGGCGAGCAACAGCGGGTCGTCCAGCTCTTTGGCCGCGGCCAGCGCGATCCGGCGGGTGGTGACCTGGTCGTGGCGCAGGTCCTGGCGGCGCTGGAACGTGTCCAGCGTCCAGGCCAGTTGCCAGGCGGCGAGGCCGGTCATGCGGTCCACGAAGGACCGCAGCACCCGATATTCGGCGGTGAGCCAGGCCAGAGCCTGGTCCTCCCCGGTCAGCTTCTCCGGGCGGCTGCCCGGCGCGGTCTCGCCGAGCGGAATCGGCTCAAGGCCGGGCGCCAGCAGCATCGCGGCCCGGTACGCGGTGTGCAGATAGTGGCTCAGCAAGCGGGAACTGGCGGCCTCGTCCGTGCCGGCCAGGTCGGCGGCGTACGCGCGCAGCAGGTCGTGGGCGCCGTACCGGCCGGGGGACACCTCGGTGAGCAGGCCGGCGCGCACCAGCTCGGTCAGCTGGGGGCGGACCGCGGCCGGGCCGAGGCCGGCCAGGCTCGCCGCCGCCGCCACCGAGATGTCGGCCCCGGGATGCAGGCCGAACAGCCGGAACAGCCGGGCCGGGCCGTCGGCGAGGATCCGGTAGGACCAGGAGAAGACCGTCCGCAGGTCGCTGTCCGGGTCGCCGGTGGTCAGCTGGGCCAGGCGGTCGGCCGCGTCCAGCTCGCCGGCGAGCTCGGCCATGCTCAGGCCCGGCTGGGTGGCCGCGCGGGCGGCCACGATCGCCAGGGCCAGCGGCAGGCCACCGCACCGGCCGATGACCTTGTCGACCGCGGCCGGCTCGGCGGCGATCCGGTCCGCCCCCAGCCGCGCGGCCAGCAGCTGCCGGGCCTGGCCGGTCGAGAACGTGCCGATGGCGATCGGGCGCGCGCCGTCCGACACGACCAGGCCCGCGAGCCGGTCGCGGCTGGTCACCAGCACCACGTGGCCGGGCGCGCCCGGCAGCAGCGGGCGGACCTGCGCGGTGTCGCGGGCGTTGTCGAGCAGCAGCAGCATCCGCCGGCCGGCCAGCCGGCTGCGGTAGAGCGCGGACCGCGAGTCCACATCGGCCGGGATCTGATGCGACGGGACGCCGAGGGAGGCCAGGAGCCGGACCAGGGCCTCGGCCGGGTCCATGGCCGCGCCCGGCCCGAACCCGCGCAGGTTGAGGTAGAGCTGACCGTCGGGGCAGCGGCCGGCGACCCGATGGGCCAGATGCACCGCGAAGGTCGTCTTGCC
Source organism: Actinoplanes sp. NPDC000266 (assembly GCF_042899005.1). Classification (NCBI taxonomy): domain Bacteria; kingdom Bacillati; phylum Actinomycetota; class Actinomycetes; order Micromonosporales; family Micromonosporaceae; genus Actinoplanes; species Actinoplanes sp. NPDC000266. Next base: position 886,345 of record NZ_JBIAZI010000002.1, on the reverse strand, counting down.
GACCCCGGCCATGCCGCTGATCGCGCCCACCCGCTCCCGGTCGGGCAGGGTGAGCGCGGCCGTCAGCTCCGTCTCGCGGCCGGCGAAGCCCGGCAGGGTGTGCGGCAGCTGGGCCACGGTGGTGGGTTTGACCAGCTTCTTCCCGGCCGCGGCCAGCTCCGTGCCCGGCTCCACGGCCAGCTCGGCGGCGAGCCGGGCCCGGACCTCCTCGTAGCGTTTCTGGGCATCGGCCTGACGGCCGGCCGCGGCCAGCATGAGCAGGAGCCGGGCCTGCAACGACTCGTTCAGCGGGGCCCGGTCGGCGGCCAGCTCCACGGCACGCAGCAGCCGGCCGGAACCACCGGTCACCAGGGCGGCCTCGGCCGCCGCGGCCTCGTACTCCCGGTCCAGGGCGGCGAAGACGGCCTGCCCGCGCACCTCGGCCGGGAGGGTGGCGGCGGCGGGACCCTGCCACTGTTCCAGGGCTTCGGCGTACGCCTGGAGGCCCAGCAGCTCGCGGAAACGCAGCAGATCGACCTCGTCCGGCCCGGCCTCGAGCCGATATCCGCCGCCGGCCCGGACCAGCCAGCGGCCCACCCCGCGCACGCTCAGCCCCGGCTCCAGGGCCCGGCGCAGCAGCCCCACGCTGCGGTGCACCGCGTTGACCGCGGTCGCCGGCGGGTCGTCCCGCCACAGGGTGTCGACGATCTCGGCCAGGCTGACCGGCTGACCGGCCCGGGCCAGCAGCACGGCCAGCACGGACCGCTGCTGCGGGGCGCCGAGGTCGATCTCGGCGCCGTCCCGCCAGGCCCGCACCGGGCCGAGCACCGTGAACCACATCTTCCCCATGAGCGTGACGCTAGGCGCGGCCGGTGACGCTCGCGAGCGTCAGATGACGGCCGTGGGCCGGCTGCGCACGATCGCGCCCAACTGCGCCCGCGAGGTTATCTCCAACTTCGGGAAGATCCGGTGCAAATGCGAGCTGACCGTACGGTGTGACAGGTACAGCCTTTCGCCGATCTCCCGGTTCGTCATGCCGTCGGCGGCCATCTGCGCGATCTGGAGCTCCTGGGCGGTCAGCCGCTCGTGCGCCTCGACCGTGCGGCGGCGGCTCGTCTCACCCGAGGCGCGCAGTTCCTGCCGGGCCAGCTCGCCCCACGGGGTGACGCCCAGGCTGTCGAACGTGTCGCGGGCGGCCCGCAGCGGACCGCGGGAGTCGGCGACCCGGCGCTGACGGCGCAGCCATCGCCCGTACGCCAATTGGGCCCTCGCCCTTCCGAACGGGCCTTCTTCGAGAGCCGCCCGGAACAGGTCCTCGGCCCGGTCGTCGTCGGCCAGGACGGCCCGGGCGTGCCGGAGGCCGCCGTGCAGCGCCGGCGACGGGGTCCGCCGGCCGAACTCCTCGATCTCGGCGATGACGTCCCGCACGTCATCGGCGTGTCCACTGTGCACGGCCGCGTCGGCCAGGTCGGCCAGGGAGAAACACCGCAGCGCCGGGTGGAACGAGGGATCGGCCGGGTCGTGCATGCGCCGCAGGTGCTCGTACGCCTCGGCGTAGCGGCCCGCGCCCAGCGCGGCCAGCCCGCGGGCGAGCCGGGCCGTGGCCAGCACCGGGCGCACCCCGCCGGACAGGGCGCCCTGCTCGGCCACGGTGGCATGGCCGCGCGCGCTTTCCTCGTCGCCCCGCAGCGCCGCCAGCACGGCCGCGGTGGACCGGCCGATCCCGACGAACAGCGGCTGGGACGTCTCGGCGGCCAGCCGGGCGCACTCCTCGGCGGCCGGGATGCCCGCGTCCAGATCGGCCAGGTGGGCGGCGCTCCAGGCCTGCGCGCCCAGAGCCCGGACCAGCAGGCCGAGCCGGCCCTGCGAGCGCAGTGCCGGCAGGGCCGCGGCCGAACAGGTCAGCGCCAGGTCGAAGGCGCCGACCAGGATCGCCGCCGAGCCCACCAGCCGCACCGCGTCCGGGTCGCCGCCCGAGCGCTCGGCGCTGCGCCGCAGGCTGGCGATGACCGTGGCGCCCCGGTCGATGGGCGCGGCGAAGGCGAGGATCGCCAGCAGATCGGGATCGCCCGCGGCCACGCCGAGCGCCTCGGCCACGTCGACGATCCGGTGCTGGGCCGAGATGTCGGCCCCGGTCCAGAACGAGCGCAGCGCGGCCCCGTTCAGCAGCCGCAGCGCGACGTCGACGTGCCCGTCGGCCGCCACCCTCTCGGCCGCGGCCGCGATCGCCTCCGGCCGCCGGTGCTCCTCACGCAGGCCGCCACCGAAGCTCGCCTCGATCCACAACAGTTGTCCCCGCTGCCGGGGCGACAGCTCGGCCGTGCGGGCCTGCTCGATCAGGCTGGTCACCACGTCGTGGCGGCCGAGCTCGACCGCCGCCTCGGCCGCGCGCAGCAGCCGCTCGGCCCGGCGGGCCGGATCGGCGGTGAGCCGCGCCGACCGCTCGAGCGCCGAGAGCGCCGCCGTCACCGCGCCGCGCCGGCGCGACTGCGCGGCGAGCTCCTCCAGGCCGGCGGCCACGCTCTCGTCCGGCTCGGTCAGCGCCGCCGCCCGGTGCCAGATGGCCCGGCCGGGACGATCGGCCAGCACCCGGGCCAGGGCGGCGTGCGCCGCGTGCCGCTCGGCCAGGCCGGCCCGCTGGTGGAGGGCCGAGCGCATCAGCGGATGACGGAAGCGGACCCGGGTCTCGTCCGGCTCCAGCAGGGACGCCTCGACGGCCGGCCCGACATCGGCCGCCGTCCCCTCGCTCGCCGCGAGCGCCTCGGACAGCGAGTCGCCGTCGTTGAGCGCGGCCACCAGCAACAGGGACCGGGTGGCGGCGGGCAGCTTGGCCACCCGGGCCGCGAAGGCCTCCTCCAGGCGGTCGCTGAGCGGGCGCAACGCGCCGGCCGCGGGCGCCGCGGCCAGCTCGACCAGGGCCAGCGGGTTGCCGGCGGCCTCGGCCAGCACCTGGCGGCGCACCCCCGGCGGCAGCGCACCGTCCCGGGCGTCGAGCAGGGCGGCCGCGGCCTGCTCGCCGAGCCGTTCCAGGTGCAGCATGGGCAGGTCGGCGCCGAAGGAGGAGGGGAAGCCGTCACGGACGGCGGCCAGCAGCAGCACCGGGTCGGCGTCGAGCCGCCGGGCGACGAAACCGAGCACCTCGGCGCTCGCCTCGTCGAGCCAGTGCGCGTCCTCGACGATCAGCAGCGTGCCCTGGGTCTCGCCGACCATGTTGAGCGCGGCCAGGGCGACCAGGAACAGGTCGGGCGTGGCGGCGGCGGTCATGCCGAAGGCGGCCAGCAGGGCGTCGCGCTGCGGGGCGGGCAGGGACCCGGCGCGGTCGAGCACGGGCCGCAGCAGGTGGTGCAGGCCGGCGAACGGCAGCCGCGCCTCCGCCTCGACACCGGTCGCCGACAGCACGAGCAGACCCTCGGCGGTGGCGGTCCGGCGGGCCGCGGCCAGCAACGCCGACTTGCCGATGCCGGCCTCGCCCCGGACCACCAGCGCGCCACCCCGCTCCCGGCCGGACCGCACCAGCCCGTTCAGCAGCCGAAGCTCGGCGTCACGCCCGTACAACGCCTGGTCAGTCATCGAGTCTTTTCCCCCATCCCCCGATCGTGAGCTTAGGCGTTGTCGAGTCAAGGACGGAGCCCCCGGGCTGGGCGGCGACCGTCCTACGCTCGGCGGATACGAAGCTGGGAGGAGACATGCCGGAGACGACCGAGGTGCTGCTCGAGCCCGTGCCGGAGCCCGCGCTGACGACCGATCAACTGGTGGCGGCCGCGCTGGCCGACGCGGAGGTGTCCGCCCTTCTGGGCGTGGCCAAACCGGAGATGGTGATCGGCAGCCCGCCGCAGTGGGAGAGCCGTGAGGGGGAGCAGATGGGCGCCTACCGGGCGCTGCTCTACTCGACCCAGTCGGGACAGGCGGTCGAGGTGTCCGGCGACACCGGCCGGCCGGGCGAGTTCCGGGCCCGGCCGAGCGCGTACGTTCCCCTGCCCACACGCGCCGAGCTGCGCGAGGCGGCGGCCATCCTGCGTGCGGACCCGGACTACGCCGACGTCGTCATCTACCAGCCGATGCCGCCGCTGGCCAACGTCGAGCGGGACGACGGCACCGTCCAGCGCCGGGTCACCCTGGGCGTCTACCGGCCCACCGACAGCCCCAAGCACCGGATCGTGGCGGTCGACCTGGCCGACCGCAAGGTCGATCTGTCCCCCGAGGGCGTCGACCGGCACACCAACCACGACTGCGAGGCGACGCTGCCGGTCGGCGTGGAGAGCGAGCCCGACGCCGGCGGCCCGGGCCGGGTGAACGTGCGGGTGGTCCGGGGCGGCACCGAGCTGTGGAGCTTCACCGTCGTGCGGCCGCGCGACTCCGAGCCCACCACGTACGGCAAAGGCTCCGGGGTCGAGCTGCGCATGGTGCGATATCGCGGCAGGCTGGTGCTCTACCGGGCCCACGTGCCGATCCTGAACGTCCTGTACGACGACGGCACGACCTATCGCGACTGGCAGAACGAGGAGACCCCGTTCCAGGCCGTCGGCGCCGATCCGGTCGGCAACGGCTGGCGGGTGTGCAGCCAGCAGCCGGCCACGATCCTCGATTCCGGCACCGACGCCGGCAACTTCCAGGGTGTCGCGTTCCGCTACGCCGACGGCGAGCTGCGGATCGTCAGCGAGGTCCAGGCGGCCTGGTACCGGTACGTCTCCGAGTGGCAACTGCGCGACGACGGGACCATCAAGCCCCGGTTCGGTTTCGCCGGCACGCGCAACCCGCGGACGTGCAAGCGGCACCAGCACCACGTCTACTGGCGGCTCGACTTCGACATCGAGGGCGCGGGCCGGGACGTCGTCGAACGCCGCATGCCGCTGGTGCCCAACCAGCCGCCGTGGGTCCGCCGCCTCCGGGAGGGATCGGTCAAACGGGGCGTGCCGGCCCGGCCCTGGCGGGTGCGGGACGGTGACACCAACCGCGGATACACGATCGTGCCCGGCCTGACCGACGGCACCGCGGACTCGTACGGCGTGGCCGACATGTGGTTCCTGCGCTATCACGGCGACGAGATCGACGACGGCTACGGCGGTGTCGGCGGCACCCCGTCACAGACCCAGACCAAGATCAGCCAGTACGTCAACGGGGAGAGCATCGACGGCACGGACGTCGTGATCTGGTACGCCGGCCACTTCATGCACGATCAGCAGCACCCCGACCCGCACGTCGGCCACATCGTCGGCCCGGAGCTGCGCCCGCTCAACTGGACCTGACCCGGTCACAGCCGGATCAGGTCGGCCACCTCCCCGGGCAGGCCGGGCGAGGTCAGGACATGCCCCATTCCGGGCACGACGTGCAGGGTCGCGCCCGGGATGGCGGCGGCCAGGGCCCGGCCGTGACCGAGCGGATAGATCGGGTCCTGGTCGCCGTGCACGATCGAGGTGGGCGCGGTGATCGACGACAGCGGTGCCTTGAGGCTCGGGTCGGGCCGCCACACGGCCCGGTGATGGTTGGCCGCGGATGCCGGGTCGTTCGCCCGCGACAGCGCCAGTTCCAGCATGTCCCGGGCGGCCGCCTCGTCGAACGGGCGGACCGGCCCGTTGAAGACCCGGAACAGGGCCACATCGGACTCCACGCCCGGCGGCAGCCCGGCCGCCTCGTGCGCGAGGAACGCCGCGGTCGGCGGCGGCAGGTCGTCGGGGTCGGCCGGCTCCCCGGCCCGCGCCCGGGCCCACAGCTCGCCCGGATCGTGATCCATCGGCGAGCTCGACATCACCGTCAGGGACCGGACGCGATCGGGCGCGTGCACGGCCAGCCACTGGCCGATGATGCCGCCCAGGGAGGCGCCGGCCACGTGCGCCGAGCGGAGGCCGAGGCCGTCCAGCACGGCCAGGCAGTCGCGGGCCATGTCGCTGATCGTGTACGGGTGGGCGTCGAAGTCGACGACGCTGGAGCGGCCGGTGTCGCGGTGGTCGAACCGGATCACCTGGACCCCGCGCTCGACGAGCCGGGCGACCAGCTCATCGGGGCAGCTGACGCCCTGAGCGGCCGACCCCATGACCATCAGCACGGCCGGGCGCCCCGGGCCACCGGTCCGCTCGGTCCAGATCCGCAACGGCCCGGAGGCGACGAACTGCTCGTGTGTGTCGGCCATGGCGGCACGATAGCGGTTGAGTACGCGTACCCATGCACCCTTTTTCGCCGGCGACAAGACTTCACGGCATGAGACGGTTCCTGGTGGTGGCCCTTTTGCTGGCCGGCGTGGCGGGATGCTCGTTCGAGGAGGCGATCTGCAGCTCCGGCGAATACCCGGTGGCCGCCGTGGACAGCCTCACCGGTCGAGGGTGCGTGCCCGACGGTGAGCCGGTGCCGGAGGGCTATGTGCGCTTCCCGGCGGGTAAGGAGCCGCGGAAGGTGGGGGACGGCTGGGACCGGTACTGGGAGTCGCACAAGCTCGACCAGCGAGGGAACGAGATCAAGTAATTTGTCGTACGCCCGTGGGAGGGTCGGGGCATGTACGAGGAATGGAAGTCGGAGCTGCCGTACGTCGTCGCATGGCGCAGTGTGACGGGTGCCCGTGACGGGCCCAAGCGGATCCTGCCCGACGGCTGTCTCGATCTCATCTGGCGCGACGGCACGGTGTTCGTCGCCGGGCCCGACACGACCGCGCAGCTCGGGCTGCCCGTGGTGGGGAGCCGGCATGTGGCGCTGCGGTTCGGCGCGGGCACCGGCGCCGGGGTGCTCGGGGTGCCCGCCTGCGAGGTCGTCGATCGGCAGGTGCCGTTGGAGGCTCTGTGGCCGGCGGCCGAGGTGCGGGCGATCGCCGAGGCCGGCGATCCGTTGGGCGCGCTGACGGCGGCGGCGCGGCGGCGGTGGCAGGGGGCCGACCGGGTGATGGTCGCGGTGGCCGGTGCGGCCCGGGCCGGGGTGCCGGTGGGTGTGGTGGCCGAGAGGTGCGGGCTCAGCGCGCGGCAGCTCCAGCGGCGCAGCAACAACGCCTTCGGATACGGGCCGAAGACGCTGCACCGGGTCTTCCGGCTGCAACGGGCGGTGGCGCTGGCCCGGGACGGGGTGCCGTTCGCGGCGGTGGCGGCCGACGCCGGCTACGCCGACCAGGCCCACCTGGCGCGTGAGGTGCGGGCCATGGCCGGCGTGCCGCTCGGTGCACTACTGAGATGACCAGGCGAAAAGGTCGACCACGTTGCCGTCGGGGTCGGCCACCTGGGCATATCGCTGACCCCAGGGGGCGTCCCAGGGCGCCTTGACCGACTTGTGGCCGGCGGCGGTCAGTTCGGCGTGGACGCTGTCGACCTCGGCCGGGTCGGCGCAGAGGAAGGCCCAGCCGCCGGACGGCTCGCCGGGACGGTGGCCGGGGTCGAAGGACTGGAGCGAGGCGTGGGTGTCCCACATGAGCCGGATGCCACCGGCGACGGTCGCCTCGGCGTGCGGTTCGTTCTCGGCGCCGGGCGGGAACTCCAGGCCCAGGCGGCGGTAGAAGGCCAGGGACGCTGCCATGTCGGCCACGGCCAGGCCGATCGCGTTGAAAGTGGGTGCCATGCGACGACCGTACGGCGGAAGGGGTTTCGAGGTCTTGAAGAAAACGGACGTCATCTGAGATAGGCGGCGAGCGGCAGGTTCTGCTCGCGCAGGGCGGTGGCGACGACACCGGCGATCCGCTGGGCGCCGGCCGCCTCGAAGTGGGTGTGGTCGTTGCAGAAGAAGGCGCCGACGGCGCCGGTCGTGTAGTCGCCGTTGTTGGGGCACAGCTTCAGCGTGTTGTAGAGGGCGACGCTGCGCGCGTGCAGGTCGATCACGGGCACGCCGTTGGCGGCGGCCGCGTCCTTCGTCTCGGTGACGAAACCACGGTTGCCGACGGCCGTGCCGCCGCTGCACGTGATGGCGGCGACCGGCGTCACGAAGATCGGCTGTACGCCGCGGGCCTTCGCGGCCGCGGCCATCACGCCGAGCAGCTCCTTGAAGCGCGCCGGGCCGACGTGCCGGGGGCAGGCCGAGGTGCCGTCGTTGATGCCGAACTGGACGATCAGGTGGTCGCCGGGCCGGAAGCCGGCCAGCATGGCGGTCCACCGTGAGCTGTAGGCGGTGGAGCTGAGCACGCATTCGCCGGCCGCGTTCTTCGTGCTGGTCACGTTCCCCTCGTACAGCCAGGTCTGAATGCTGCGGCCGCCGACCGCGCTGTTGCGCACGGTGACATCCGAGGTCAGGTACGGGGCGAACTGGCTGCCCCAGCCGATCGGGCAGGCCGAGGCGTTCATCATCGTGGAGTCGCCGGCCATCCAGACGGTGGTCGCGGCCGCGGCGGCGACCGGCGCGACCGGCGCGCACAGTGACGATGGGGCGCTGAGGGACGACGGGGCGCTGAGGATCGGGGCCAGCCGGTCGGTGATGGCGCGGTGGCCCTTGTCGTTGGGGTGCACGGAGTCGCTGAGCCCGTCGGCGGGCAGCCAGCCGGTCGTGTCCACGTAGGCGACGTTCGCGTCGCCGGCGGCGTTGCGCGCCCGTACGGCGGCCTGCGTCTCGGTGGCGTAGCGGCCGATGAAGGTGCGCAGGGCGAAGAGCTTGGCGTACGGGAATTTGGCCCGGATCCGGGCCAGGAAATTCGTGTATTTCGCCTGGAAGCTGGGGCCGCTCACGCCGTGGCTCTTGTCGTTGGTGCCCAGGTTGATGACGACGCTGTCGGGCGTGTAGCGGGAGAAGTCCCAGGCGTCGGCGCCGGCCTGGCCGCCGCTGGACATCCAGTAGCGGGTCTCGTGGGCCCAGCAGCCGTCCGTGGTCTCGGACAGGCACATGCCGCCGATGGCGATCTGGCTGTGGTCGTAGCCGAGCCGCTCCCCGGTCTGGAAGCCGTACCCGGTCACCGCCAGCTGGCTGCTCGTCGTGCCCGCCGTGATCGAGTCGCCGATGAACTCGACCATCCGGCTGCGGGCGGGCGGCTTGAAGGTGGTGGCCCCGGCGTCGAGGATCAGCCCCTGGAAGATCGCGTCGCCGGTGTACGAGCCGGCCACCTGCCGATAGCTCACGATCAGCGTGTGGTTGCCGGGGGCCAGCGCGGCCGGGGTCAGATTGACGGTGCCGGAGCCCTTGAAGGCGGTGAACGCCTTCCCGTCGATGCTCGCCCACAGGTCGACGGTGTTGCGCTGCTTGAGCTTCACGGTCGTGCCGGTGAAGCCGACCCGCAGATAGGCCCCGGCCCAGTAGGGCACGTTGTTGTTCCAGCGCCCCACGAAACTGATGTTCGAGTCGATGGCCGCTCGAGCCGGGACCGCCCAGCCGGTGAGCAGGAGAAACACCGCCGCTGCGATCACCAGAGCCCGTCGCATGCCGATCACCTCTCGTCGGGAGCGCTCCCACGACATGGTGACCGGTCTATCGATATGTGTCAATCAATTGCGATCGTGCGATGATCGACGCCACTTGATGTCCGCGGGGGAAGAGGGCACCGATGGCCGAGCGCATCGACCTGCACACCGATCGGCCGCATCCGGCGCGGGTGTACGACTACCTGCTCGGCGGCAAGGACAACTTCGCGGCCGACCGCGAGGCGGCCCACCGGGGCCTGCGGGCCAATCCGGACAGCCGGATCCCGCCCCGGGAGAACCGTCTCTTCCTGCGCCGGGCCGTGCGCTTCCTGTCCGAGCGGGGCATCGATCAGTTCCTCGACATCGGCACCGGCATCCCGAGCGCGCCGAACGTCCACCACGTCGCCCAGGGTGTCGACCCGGGCGCCCGGGTCGTCTACGTGGACAACGACCCGATCGTGCTGGCGCACGCCCGGGCGCTGCTGACCGGCGACTCCCGCGGCCGTACGAGCTATCTCGGCGCCGACCTGCGTGACGTCGAGGCGATCCTCGGCTCGGCGACCGTACGGGACACCCTCGACCTCGGCCGCCCGGTCGGGTTGCTCCTCATCGCCGTCCTGCACTTCATCGGCGACGAGGACGATCCGTGGGGCGTCGTCGAGCGGCTCCTGGCGGCGTTGCCGCCGGGCAGCTACCTGGCGTTGTCCCATCTGACCGGCGACTTCCGCCCGGAGGCGTGGGAGCAGGTGACCGAGGTCTACCGCCGGCAGGGCGTCACCATGAAGGTGCGCTCGCGGCCGGAGATCGAGCGGTTCCTGACCGGCCTGGAGCCGGTCGACCCGGGCCTGTGCGTCCTGCCCGCGTGGCGGCCCGAGCTGGGCGAACCGGGCGATCAGCCGGCGCCGTCCGACGGGCAGGTCTCGGTCTACGGCGCGGTGGCCCGCAAGCCTTAGGCGGCCTGCGGGCCCTCGCGTTTCTCAGCCGGTGATGCCGTGGACCGGGGGAACGGTCAGGGTGCGGTTGCCCGGCGTGCCGCCGAGGATGATCTGGCGCAGGGCCGAGTTGTTGGTGGTGTCGAGCTCGGCCAGCTTCTTCTCCGGGTTGGCCAGCACCTGGATGTAGTAGGTGCCGTTGGGCAGATCGGTGATCTCGAAGGACTGGCCGGGGCGGTACTGGCTGTACGTGTCGCCGTTGCCGATGTCCAGGACCTCACGGACGGCGACGACGGTGTTGGCGCCGCACGAGGTGGACAGGTCGGTGTTCTCGGGGCGCCACTTGGCGTTCGGAATGGTGAAGTCGACGGCGTCGGTGTTGGCCAGGCAGAACGCCTCCTTGCCGCTGCGGACCGCGAGCTTCTGGGTCGAGTCGAGCAGGTTGTACTGGGCGAAGTCGGTGAAGTGCCAGTGCTTGTGGCCCTCGCGCGCGTCCCACTCCATGGTGCCGGCCGGGCGGCTGCCGACCTGGTTGCCCTTGGCGTCGAAGAAGTACTGGTAGGCGTCCATCAGCTCGGTACCGGTGCGGCGGAAGCCATCGACCAGCAGCGGGGACGTGCCGGCGTTCCACACGGTCGCGCCGAAGTTGACGTAGTCCTTGCCGTCCTCCTCGGACAGCGCGATCTCCCACGCGGGCAGCGAGCGCAGGTCGGGCCGGGGGCCGGCGGCGGGCGTGGCCTTCAGCGGGGTGGGCCGCTTGGCCGGGGCGCGCAGCTCCGGCACGTAGGTGGAGACCTGGGGTCCCTCGGCGGAGTGATCATCGTGGGTTTCGGAGGCCTTCAGCCGGGCCAGGCCCTCCCGGTCGATCTCGGCGTCCACCACCGTGACCTCGACCTTGGCCGTGCCCTGGTCGGACGGGATGCCGAGCAGCGACTTGTAGACCGGGTTCACCGTGGCGGTGGCGGTGTACTTGCCGACCGGCAGATCGAACGCCTCGGTCTGCGGCTGGTCGAGGACCGCGGCGTCCCATCCCGCCTGCACGCCCCAGACCGCCCCGAGCGTGAACGGGTTGTAGCCGCCGCAGCCCGTCGGATAGGGGTTGGTGGCCGGGGCGTCCGGCCGGGTCCGGGCCGACAGCCAGCTGTTGCCGCAGAACGGCGTCCGGTACTCGGTCACCACGGCGCCGGCCTGGTCGGTGATGGTGATCGTGGTGAAGTCCTTCAGGCCGGAGAAATCGGTGACCAGCCCGGCCGGCAGCGCCACCTTCTTCTTCTTGCCGTTCTGGACCACGGCCCGCTCGGCGACGATCGGCTTGTCGTAGCCGGTGCGGCGGGCCCAGATCTCCAGCGGGTCCTTGCCCGCGATGACGTGCAGGCCCAGATCGAAGTCGAAGTAGATCTCGCCGTCGTAGTCGTACCGTTCGGCGGTCACCTGCCCGGTGGCGGCGACGAACGACAGCGGAGGCGGTGCGGCCGCGGCCTGGGCCACGCCCACGCCGGTGGCGGTCAGCGCGAGCGTCGCCGCCACCGCTCCGTACCTGATGAAGTGTGATCGCCTCATGGGGTCCTTCCGGTCGGGCGGCCGCCGCTGCGGCAACCGCTCCGGAACATCCAAAAAGGACAGCTGTGAGGATCCTGTGAGGTTCCATCGAATTGTGTCTTTCGGCCGAACGGCCGCCTCGGCCGAAAGTCAGATGCGCGGGCAGGGTGAGCTGTGGCAGACGTCGATGACCTTCCCGGTGAGCAGGAACGTGGCCTTCTGGAGCTGGGCGCTCTCCTGCGCCCGGGGGAACTCGTGCGGATCCTGGCCGTACTGCGGGCCGCTGGGTGCGAGGTTGGTGGGCGGTGGGGCGTACGCCGATCCGCTGTTCCAGACGATGAGAGCCGACCCGCGATAGGGATAGGAGGGGATCGGCTTGATGCCCCAGAACGGCGTGACCTCGTCGGACCAGCCGGGAGCCAGCGCCGGCCGATGGATCCGGGCGCCGATGGTGCGGGCCTCGACCTGGGCCGCGGCCGGTGAGACCTGATGGTCGCCGAAGGCCACGTGCATCAGGACCTGATGAGCGGGCGTACGGGGTAACGGGTCACCGGTCATGTGGCGGGCGTAGCCGTTGGCCTCGGCCCGGTCCCACAGCATCTGGATCAGCGCGAAGATGAGCTGCTGATCGTGCCCGTCCGGGTAGGACTGGTTGAGCAGCTGCTGGAACAGGGCGAAGTCGACGCTGCGCTGCAGCAACGTGCTGTAGTTCATCGCGGGCACGCCGAGGACCGACCGGGTCCAGTCCTGGGCGATCGCGGTCAGGGCGCCGCCGTTGATGCCGCCCTGGCTGTTGCCGTCGTAGTGCAGGCCGGTGGCCCGGTTGAGCAGGCTGCGTCCCTGGGCGTCCCGGAACGCGGGGTGCGAGGCGAAGCCGGCCGGCGCCAGCATGGTCCGGCCCAGGAAGAGGAAATTGAGGAAACTCTGCTGGAGACGGTCCGGCACCGCGGGGAAGGTGCTGAGGTCACTCCAGGTCTGTACGACGTACGGGATGTCGCCCGAGGCCATGCCGATCCAGCTCGACGCGCAGAACATGAAGTCGTACGTCTGCGACATCTGCTTGACGTTGCCCGCGTTGATCTCGGTCGGGGCGCCGAGCAGCCCGTGCCCGTAGAGCGAGAGATGCGCCGGCCGGTCCGCGGTGGCGCTGCGTGGGAGGTTGCAGACGAAGTCGGCCGCCAGGTCGCCGGACGGCTCGGCGAGCAGCCGCGATCCCGGGCCGCCGTCGCCGGTCAAGTATTTCGGCACGGTGACCGTGCCGCGGACCTGGCGGGCGATGCGCGCGTCCTGCTCGGCGGTGTAGTCGGTGACCTGGGTGACCGCGAACGCCGGGGCGCGGCCCCCGAGGGCGGCGAACGCCTGGTCGCGCATGTGCAGCACCCGCCCGGTGAGGCCGGCCGTGCTGGCCACGGTGAACTCCCACGGCCGGGGCGCGCGGACCGGCTTCCCGCCGCTGTCGCGCAGGTTCCGCAGCACGACGCGATAGCGGGTGGCCTCGCGCAGGGCCACGGCGGGCCGGATGATCAGCAACGGCCGCTCGGTCGCGTGGGCGTCGAGTTCGGCCCAGTGCGGCGTCCGCTGCCCGGTGCGGGTGTCGATCAGCAGGATCGGCGCGTTCGGGGCCAGCGAGCGGCCGATGTCGGTGACCGGCGCGATGCCGCTGGCCACCGGGTCGAGGCCGGGCACCTCGGCCAGGATCGGCGTGCCCGGGCTGAAGCCGTCCTGCCGGTTCCACTCGGCGGGGTCGATGTGCTTGCCGGCCACGTTCGCGGGCAGCGCGCCGCCCGCGAAGTGCACGCGGCGCCCGGTGGGGCTGCTCCTGTCGGCGACCGTGAACCGGTCGCTGGGGAAGGGGAGCAGGCCGGCCGAGGGCTCCGAGGGCTGGGCGATGGCGGCGGAGGGCACCAGGACGACCGTCAACGCGGACGTCAGCAGTATGAGGCGGCGCAGCACGCTGGGCATAGAGCGATGTCTACGCCGCCGTGACGCTCTGAGCAACCTCGACTACGTACAGTATGGGCATGGGAATCGACTTCGCCCGGTCGGACAGATCGCGTCTAGGGATCGAGTGGGAGATCGCCTGTGTGGACCGCCGCAGCGGCGAGCTCGCCCCGGCCGCGCCCGAGCTCCTGGCCAAGATCGGCATCGCGGACGGGTTTCCGCACGTCACGAGCGAGCTGCTCACCAACACCGTCGAGATCGTCAGCGCGCCTCACCGGCGAGCGCGCGATGCCGTCGACGACCTCACCCGGCTGGCCGAGCGGATCGGCGACCTGGCCGAGCCGATGGGCGTCGACCTCATCTCGTCCGGCACCCACCCGTTCAGCCAGTGGTTCCAGCAGCAGGTGACACCGGGTAAACCCCGCTACGACACCCTCATCGACCGCACCCGGTGGTGGGGCCGCCAGATGATGATCTGGGGCGTCCACGTGCACGTCGCGGTCGAGGACCGCCGCAAGGTGCTGCCCATCATCGACGGCCTGCTCACCTATCTGCCGCACTTCCAGGCGCTGAGCGCGTCGAGCCCGTTCTGGGCGGGCGAGCGGACCGGGTACGCCTCCAACCGGGCGCTGATGTTCCAGCAGCTGCCGACGGCCGGGCTGCCGCCCTGTCTGACCGACTGGCGACAGTACGAGGAGCTGGTCGCCGACCTGACCCACACCGGCGTCATCGAGGAGCTGAACGAGCTGCGCTGGGACATCCGCCCGTCGCCGAAGTGGGGCACGATCGAGGTCCGCACCTTCGACGGCATCTCCACCGCGTGGGAGATCGCGGCCATCGCGGCCCTGACGCAGTGCCTGGTCGAGCATTTCTCGGCCGAGCTCGACGCCGGCCGCGAGGTGCCGAGGCTCCAGCCCTGGTTCGTCCATGAGAACAAATGGCGGGCGGCACGGTACGGCATGGAGGCGATCATCATCCAGAACGGCGCCGGCGACGAGCTGCTGGTCACGAAGGACCTCGAGGAGCTGATGCCGGCCCTGGCCCCGGTCGCGGAGTCGCTCGGCTGCACGGCCGAGCTGGCCCGGCTGCGCGACATCGTGGCCGGCGGCGCCAGCTATCAGCGCCAGTTGCGGGTGGCCGACGCCAACGCCGGCAGCCTCAAGGCGGTGGTCTCCTCCCTGGTGCGCGAGCTGCGGGAGGGGCGGCCGCTTTCTTGACCGGATTCTTTTCTTGAACGCCCGTTACAGATTTGCTAGCGTCGGCTCATGGCGAGGACGCGGGAGTTCGACACGTCGGCGGTGGTCGCCCGCGCGATGGAGCTCTTCTGGCGGCGTGGGTACGAGGCGACCTCGGTCCGCGACCTGACCGAGCACCTCGGCGTCGGCCAGGGATCGCTGTACGCGGCCTTCGGCAGCAAGGACGGGCTCTACCGGGCGGCGCTCGAGCACTATCGGGCGACCCTCGCGGCCGACGCGCTGCGCAGCCTCGAGGAGGG
Source organism: Actinoplanes sp. NPDC000266 (assembly GCF_042899005.1). Lineage (NCBI taxonomy): Bacteria > Bacillati > Actinomycetota > Actinomycetes > Micromonosporales > Micromonosporaceae > Actinoplanes > Actinoplanes sp. NPDC000266. Next base: position 871,169 of record NZ_JBIAZI010000002.1, on the reverse strand, counting down.
CGGGGACGCCCGGTCGGCGATCCGGGCCATGCTGATCGAGCGGATCCGGATCGCCTGCGACGGCGGCCGCGGCTGCCTGTTCGTCAACGCCGCCACCGAGCGCCTGCCGGGCGACGCCGCGACCGGCGCCGTCGTGCGGGCGGCGCTGACCGCCAGCCAGGACGCGCTGACCGGCGTGCTGAGCGCGGCGGCCGCGCGGGGCGAGATCGGGTCGGGCCGCGATCCGCGAAAACTGGCCGAATTCCTGGTCACGTTCCTGAACGGACTGCTCGTGTCGTCGAAGACGACGCCGGACCCGCGCGCGCTCGAACCGCTCGTGGAGGTCGCCCTGGACGCACTGCGGTGAAGGAGGCAATCATGCCGCTCGGAGGCACCCGCTGGAACACCTTCCCGGAGACGGGAACCATGACCGCCCGGGAGTTCTTCACCGGATGCGAACCCCTGCTGCAGGGGGTCATCGACGCCAGCCCGGAGCTCGACCGCGGCGTGCTCGACGACCAGATCAAGGCGACGCTCGGGCTCGAGACCAGGGAGGCGAGCCTGCCGCTACGGGCCGCGTCGGCGGCCAATCGTGAGCTGGCGGCCCAGGCGGCGGCGATCGGCGCGCTGATCGCGGGATGGACCGGGCAGGCCCTCGACCGGTTGCTCACCGACCCGATCCCGCTGCCGGCGGGCCGGCTGGCCATCCGCAGCAACTGCGACGGGCATCTCCTCACCGCGCCCGCGGCCGACATGCTGCTGGGCCGGCGCGGCGGCCCGGTGCCGATGCAGCTGTTCAACGAATGGCTGCACCAGATGGTGCTCCTGCGCGACGCGCTGCTGCCGTTCACGAACCCCGATGAGGTGCCGCTGTGGGTCACGCCGACCGGTTTGCGCCACATCGAGGAGGCCCGCGAGAGGTTCCTGGCCGAGGCGCTGTTCCGGCAGATCCGGCACAGCAGCATCGTGGCCTTCGCCCGGCAGGCGGTCACGGGCGCCGCCGTCCCCGGGACGCGGGCTTACGGCTTCGATCACGACGGCGGCACGGTCCTGCCGGCGGTGGTGGGCGCCTCGCCGCTGACGGCGCCCGCCCACCTGCTGACGTGGCGTTCCGCGGCGCCGGGATCGCCGGTCACCGCGTACGTCAGCGAGACGGCGGACTATTACGCCGCGCCACGCACGCTCATCGAGCAGCTCCCCGCCGAGGCGCCGGAGCTGGGCGAGGCCCGGGTCGTCGCCGGCCCGATCGGCGAAGGTGTGCGAACGGCGCACATCGCGATGGGCCCGGCCTCCGTCGACCTCGGACAGGCGCTGCGAGGCCACCGATACGCCTACCACGCGCCGCCCGCGCCGACCGGTGGGGCGGCGGGCGCGGCCCCGAGGAGCGTCGAGCCCGCGGCTGTCCTGGCCGCCGGCGGGCTGGTCTGGACGAGCGAGGGTGACGTCGCCGTGAACGCCGATGCCCTTGACGACCTCGCCCTCCTGGCCCTGCTCGGCAAGCTCTACCCGGAGAACGTCATCCTGCGCGCGGGCCGGAGCGTCAGCGCGAGCGGAGGTGGCGCGGGTGGAAGCGGCGAGGGCGGGAGCGCGGATGCGGGTGGGGTGGGAAAGGACGGCCTCAGCCGGGTTGTCGTCGACGTGGCCGGCTGAGGCCGTCTGGGGGCGGGGTGGGTGGTCTTGTCAGCCGACCGGGCCGGTGGCCAGGGTGACGGTGGCGGTGTGGGACTGGCCGGAGACGTCGGTCCAGGCAACCTTGACCTTGTTGGCCGGGTGGTAGCGGTCCAGCAACGTGGTCAGGGCGGTGGCCGAGGCGACCCTGGTGCCGGCCACCGAGGTGATCACGTCGCCTCGGGTGAGGCCGGCCGTGGCGGCGGGGGAGCCGGTGACCACGCCGAGGACGGCCGGGCCGGACGTGGCGTAGTCGGAGCTGTCGGTCGTCTGGATGCCCAGGTACGCGGTGGCGCCGATGTGGACCGTGGACGATGATTCGCCGGAACGGATCTGGTCGGCCAGCTTGACGGCGGTGGCGATGGGGATCGCGTAGCCGGCGCCGCCCGAGGACTGGTAGCTGAAGCCGGCCGAGGCGGCGGTGTCGACGCCGATCACCTGGCCCGACGTGGTCAGCAGGGGCCCGCCGGAGTCGCCGGCCTCGATGTCGGCGTTCACCTGGATCAGGTTGGTCAGCTGCTCCGAGGAACCGCTCGACTCGTCCGAGGCGGTGATCGACTGGCCCAGGGCGGTGACGGCGCCGCCGACCGCGCTCGGGGTGCCGCCGGTGCCGCCGGCGTTGCCGATGGCCACGACCGGGTCGCCCGTCCTCACCGTCGCCGAGGTGGCGAGGGTGGCGGTGGCCAGGCCGGACGCGCCGGACAGCTTGATCACGGCGATGTCGGCGCTCCGGTCGTAGCCGACGACGGCCGCCCGGTAGTCCTTCCCGTTGCCGATGTCGGTGACCGTGATGCTGGTGGCCCCGGCGACGACGTGGTTGTTGGTGAGGATCACGCCGTCCGAGGTGAGAACGATGCCGGTGCCGGCCGCTTCGGCGTTCTGGGCGCCGAGCACCGTGGTGATGTCCACCAGCGCCGGGTCCACCTTCGCGGCGACCGCGGCGACCTGGCTCGCGGTGGCGCCGCCCGCGGTGGTCCCGGACCCGGCCGCCCCCGACCCGGACCCGTCCGCACCTGACCCGGCGCCGAAGCCGGACCCCGATCCGGACCCGAAGCCGGATCCCGATCCCAGGCCGGATCCCGATCCCGAGCCGAGGCCGCCCTCTCCGGACTGTGAGCCGGTTCCGGGCACGAGCGGAAGAACGGGAGACGCGCTACTTTGCGCCGATGAGGCCGAATTGTCCGGGTGGAGGGACCAGCCCGCCGCGAACCCGGCCCCGGCGGCCACCACGAGCGCGGCCGCGCCGCCGCCGATCGCCAAGGCGAGGCGGTTCGCCCGGCGCCGGGGCTGTGACGGGTGAGGGGAGGGCTGGTACTGCTGCCACCCCGCAGTCGCGGAGTTTCCGCCGGGCGGCGACCACGCACCCTGGATCGTCGGGTGCCCACCCGGCGGAAGCCAGCCACCCTGGCCCGTGGGGTGCTCGCCCGGCGGAAGCCACCCGCCCTGGCCCGTGGGGTGCTCGCCTGGCGGAAGCCACCCGCCCTGGCCTGTGGCGGCCGTGGGGTGCTCGCCCGGCGGAAGCCACCCGCCCGGGCCCGCCGCGGCCGTGGGGTGCTCGCCGTGCGCTGTCCATCCGGCGCTGTGCGCGGCCGGGGTGGACGTGGGGTGCTCGCCGGCCGGGGTGGGGGCGGGCGTGTTCTGGTCGGGAATGGTCACCGGAGTCTCCCTCTGGGCGAAGCCTCGTTCACCTCCGGTGTAGTTCGATTTTCTATGGGCCCGCTGTGCGTCTGCTGCGGGAAGCTTGGACGGTCAGGCCCGGCTCGACCACGCCGCCCACAGCTGGGCGTACCGGCCGCCCGCGGCGACCAGATCGGCGTGCGGGCCGTCTTCGATGATCTTGCCGTGTTCCATGACGATGACGCGGTCGGCCGAGGCGGCCTGGGTGAGGCGGTGGGCGACCAGCAGCGCCGTCCTTCCCTCCAGGGCCGCGGTGGCCGCCTGTTCCAGGTCGCGGGCGCCCTCGCTGCCCGCCTCGGCCGTCGCCTCGTCCAGCACCACGACCGGCGGGTCCTGAAGGACCACCCGGGCCAGCGCCAGCTGCTGCGCCTGGGCGGCCGTCAGCTGGTGGCCGCCGTCGCCGACCACCGTGTCGACGCCGTCCGGCAGTTCCCGGGCCCAGCCCAGCGCGCCCACCCGGTCCAGGGCGGCTTCGATCTCGCCGTCCGACGCCGCCGGGCGGGCCAGCCTCAGGTCCTCGGCGAGCGGCCCCGCGAACACGTGTGTCTCCTGGCTCACGATCGCGATCGTCTGTGGCGGGAGCTCGGCGACGGGAACGCCGCCCACCGAGACGTACCCCTGGGAAGGTTTGAGAATGCCCGCGGCCAGCGACGCCGCCGTGGTCTTGCCCGCACCGGTGGAACCGACCAAAGCGACCCGCTCGCCCGGGCCGACCCGCAGGGAGACGCCGCTCAGCACGGGCTCCGCGTTGTAGGCGAAGGTGACGTCGTCCAGCGTGAGCTCGCGCCCGGCCGGCGCCGTCACGGTCGTACGGCGCTCGATGTCCATGCCGAGCACCCCGACCAGCCGGGCCAGGCTGGCGCCGGCGTCCTGAGCCCGGTCGAAGGTGGCCATCAGCAGCGTGACCGGGCCGAACAGGCGATGGAACAACAGCGCGGCGGCGGAAACCTCACCGACGGACACCAGATTTCCCCGTACGAGCAGAAAGCCCGCCACGAGCACGGCGCCCAGCCCCGCCAGTTCGGCCCGGTTGATGCGTCCCACGAAGCGGGTGTAGAAGCCGAAGACGTTGATCGAGATGTCCCGGGCCCGGCCCGAGGCGGCCGCGATGCTCTCGAGCTGACGGTCCTCCAGGCGGTAGGCGTGCACCGTCGGCAGGCCCTGCATGCCCTCGACGAACAGCTGCGAGCGGGCGGCGATGGCCACCCGTTCCTCGGCGTACGACGGGGCGGCGCGCGGGAGGTACCAGCGCAGCGCGATCACGTAGAGGGGCACGGCGACCGCGCCGGCCAGGCCGAGGCGCCAGTCGATGCCGGCCATCGCGACCAGGGTCAGCCCGGCCAGCAGGATCGCCGAGATGATGCCGGGCAGGACCTCCTTGACGGCCCGGTCGATGGCCGCGATGTCCGCGCTCACCCGGGACAGCAGGTCGCCGCGGCCGGCCCGGTCGAGCACCAGCGCGGGCAGCCGCAGGGCGGTGGCGACGGTGCTCTCCCGCAGGTCGGCCAGGATCCGGGAGCCCAGCCGGCCGACCAGGAAGCCGGCCAGCCCGGTGGCGGCGCCGCCGACCACGGCGGCGACGACGATGACGACCGCGACCGGGACGATCGAGCCGGTGTCGCCGCCCGCGCTGATGCGGTCGACGAGCAGCCCGAGCGCGTACGCGGGGGCGATCGAAGCGGCGGCCGCGACCATTCCGGTGAGCAGGGCGAGCGCGGTCTCGAGCCGGCGGCCGCGCAACTCACGGCTCACCCAGGCCCTGGTCACCCGGGGCGTGGCCACGGGGAGGATCACCGCAGCACCGCCCGCCGGTAGGCCTCGTCGTTCTCGCTGAGCTCGGCGTGCCGCCCCTCGGCGGTGACCGCGCCGTCGCCGATGACGACGACCCGGTCGGCCGCGGCGAGCAGGGCCGGGCTGCTGGTGATGACCACGGTGGCGAATGATGGTCCCTGCCGCAGCTCGCGGATGCCGTCGGCGATGCCCTGCTCGGTCACCGCGTCCACCGCGGTCGTCGGATGGTGCAGGACGAGCAGCGGCGGCCGGGCGTGCAGCGCGCGGGCCAGGGCGAGGCGCTGCCGCTGGCCGCCGGAGAGGTTGGTGCCACGCTCGGTGACCTCCGCGTCGAGCCCTTCCTCGTGGAAGTCGACCGAGGCCGCACGGAGTGCGTCCTCGAGACGTACGCCTCCGCGCAGGTCGATGTTCTCGGCCAGCGTGCCGCTGAAGAGGTCCGTCTGGTGCGGTTCGACGTGCAGCAGCCGCCGCGCCTCGTCCCGGTCCACCGCTTCGAGGCGCTCACCGTTCAAGAGAATTTCGCCGTCGTACGTCTCGGGAACGGCCAGCAGGCGCACCAGGGCCTCCGCGTCGGCGGGCCGGTGCGCGACCACCCCGACGAACTCGCCCGGCCGCACGTGCAGGGACAACCCGGTGAGCGGCCCGTGGGAGACGTCGTGCAGGCGCAGCTCGTACGGCGTACTGGAAAAGGTCTTTGTCCCTTCTCGCAGAACATGCCCGGCCTGGGTGACCGAGGCGACCCGGTCGGCCGAGGCCCGTGCCGTGGCGACCCAGCTCGGCACGACCGCGAGCACACCGAACGGCTCGATCAGGAACTGGGCCGAGCCGATCACGGTGATGAACTGGCCGATCGTGATCCGGCCGGTCAGCGCGAACCAGCCCGCGGTGATCGCGATGCCGCCGGCCAGCAGCATGCTGAGCAGAGTCGAGACGCCCTGGTAGGCGTTCTGGGTGCGGGACGAGCGCACGGTGGCGGCCAGCGACCGGCGGCTGACCGTCCGGTAACGCTCGGCGGCGGCGTCCTGGCCCTCGATGCCGCGCAGCGGGCGCAGCCCGGTCACCAGGTCGGTGGCGAGCGAGGTGGCCTTGCCGGCCTGGCTCTGCTGGTCGGCGACGCGGCGCGCGATCAGCGGGGCCGTGAGGTTGAGGGCGGCCAGCACGATCGGCGTCGCGATCAGCACGATCAGCCCGAGCGGCAGGGAGATCACGAGGAGGGTGACCGCGCTGACCGAGGCGGCGACGAAGGAGCTGGTGATCCGCGGGATGTGGTCGAGGAAGTAGGACGTGTACTCGGCGTCGGTGGTGGTGACGGTGAGCAGGTCACCGGAGCGCTGGTCGGTCCGCAGCCCGCGCGGGTGCAGGATCTTGGCCGCGACCTCGACCCGCAGCTGGTGCCCTTCCTCGGCGATGGCCCGCTGGAGATTGCGCGCGCCGAAGCGGTAGGACAGGGCCAGCACCAGGTAGATCAGGGCGAGCACCCCGATCCAGACGGCGAGCGCGCTCCAGCTGCCGTGGCCGACGGCCCGGTCGACGATCACACCGATCAGGACCGGCACCAGAGCCGCACACAACTGGTACAAACCGGCCAGGGCGGTCCCGGTCCAGAGGCGCTTGCCCTGCCGGGCGACGGCCCTGCGCAGGATCGCCGTGCCTGGCTTACCTTGTCTGGACAACCGCCGAGCTCCTCACTTAAAGATCAAGTAAGGCTAGCCTGCCCTGCGGGTGGCCTTCATCGACCCGGACGGGAGCCGATCGAGTTGCGGTGCGACGTGTGCGGGCACGAGATGAGGCGACTGCCGAGCCCCGACCCGGACGAGGAGTGGGCGTGCACGTGGTGCTACGCGCGCTCCACGGTGTGGGCCCGCTCCGGCGACATCACGCGGCAGCAGCACGAGCCGCCCACCACCCGCTGGGAAAGGGCCGAGGTCCCAGCGGACGAGGCCCACGCATACGGCTACTTCGGAGCGACGTTGTGCGGTCGCTACCGGGACGAAGCGACGGCTTCGCCGTACCCGTGGTCCCCGGCCCGGGACAACGCCTGCGACGACTGCGAGGAGGCGGCCGCAGTCATCGACGACCGCTGGCCGCGGGAGAAGCGAAACGGTAACCGCGAACGGATCCCGTTGACACCGGGCTCCGACGCACCACCCTTCTAAAGAGCGCTGGTGGTGGGTGGATTTCGGTTTTCGCGGCGGATGACCAGCCGCAGCCCCGACCAGATCTCGTCGATCGCGCATACCTTGTTGTCGACCAGCCCGGTCGGCAGTGTGATCTCGCGGATGACGTCCTCGGTGACGTCCGTGGGTACCTTCGACGCTCGCTTCGGCCACGCGACCCAGAAGCCACCGTCCTGGGCCATGCCCGCTCTGACCTCGTCGAGGCGACCCCGCAGCTCATGGCGTCCGGTCACGAACAGCACGATCACATCGCTCGGTGCGTCGACATCCAGACCGGGCACCATGACGACCGCCTCAGGCAGCTCACCGAGAGTGGCGGCGAAACCGGCGGGCGCGCCGAGCAGCGCGACTCGGTGCCCGGGTTTGATTCCAAGCTTGCGATGCAGCGGCGTGCCCGAGTAACCAGCCATGTCAGCCGCCCCCTTCGCGTGCACTTGGAGAATCAGCCGGCCAATGAGCCGGAAGCACCCCGCCAGGCAGACACGTGCGGCAGGACCGTGCGCAGGTCACCGCCCTCGGCGCGCACGTGGGCGGCGACCCGCACGGCGTAGTCGCGTTTCCCGTACTCGTCGGTGTGCTCGGCCACCTCGCCGCTGAAGCGACCCTCGATGATCTCCAGCCGCGGACCGCAGGTCCGGGCGAACCCGAACCGTTCACAGAGGTAGGCGCCGACCGGTTCCCAGGCCAGCGTGGCGAGGACCGGCAGCAGGTCGTTCGCGCGGCACCAGGCGATCGTCTCGGGGATGCCGGCCACCAGCGGCAGGTCGTCGAGGAATCCGCGCACGTCGGCGGGTGTCCAGCCGGCCCAGCCGCGGGCGTCGATGATCGAGGCTTGCTGATTGGTCAGGAGGCCGGAGTCGTACCCGACCTCGGCCTGCCGGCACTGCTCAGCGTGCCCGAGCCGGTTCGCGAGGTGCTGGCCGCTGCTGATCCCCGGCACGAGCGTTCCGTCCACGTCGAAGAAGACCACGCCTGTCGTCATGCCTGATTGACAGCGAGCAACGCCGTTTCGGGCCTCAGCGCGTAGTCCAAGCGCTCGACGTCGATCCCCGGCTGGACGATCACGCCCCCGCCGGGGACCCGGTCGGGGTCGTCCGGTCGGCCCAACTCGCGCCACGCCTCATCGCCGGTGGTGGTGACCGTCTCGGCCGCGGGACCGACCGCGCAGAGGGCGGCCAGCAGCACCAGGTCGGTGATGTCGGCGGTGACCATCGGTGGGTGCCCGGGCCAGCGGTCCGGATCCACCTGCCACGCGCTCCGGACCGGATCCGGGATCAGAGCCACCGGGTCGATCACCGGCCGCCAGACCTCGGTGGCGACGGCGATCGCGTGCTCGCGGAGGTGTTCAGCGATCGGCCCGCTGACGTAGGGGTGGTTGAGCTTCGCCATCGTCCGGTCCAGGGTCGTCCTGGTCACGGCCGGGATGGTGGGCCGGCCGCCGACGTCGACCGGAGCCAGTCTCGCCGTCAGGTCGCGCGGGGTGATCCGCAGCGTCCCGGCGAAGGCGGCCAGCTCTACGCCGGTCACCGCCGATCGTTGGGCGAGAAGCCCCTGCTCGAACGCCGGCAGTCGCTGTCGGATGTAACCGATCAGGATGTCCAGCCCCGCGCCGCCGTCCCGTGCGGTATCGCTCGGCCGCGCCGGCCCGTGTCCGGAGTCGTAGGCCTCGATCTGCTCCGCCGAGACGGCCCACATCACGCCGAGGGCGGCCCGGACCGCGTTGTCCAGGATGGCGACCTCGACCGGATCAACGGGGAAGACGAGGTCGCCGGCCGGGAAGAATCCGCTCACCGCCCCGTACTCGTCCACCACGAGCGCGTTGATGCTCCGCATGCCGGCCAGCCTAGCCAGAAGCACACGGCTGTCCGTGCGAGCGGCGTGCTGCGGCCGGCTCCCCTCTGCCCGGGAAGAACGATCCGGGCGATCGGAGGTCAGAGGATGAAGAACGTGCCGCCGATGCCCCGCTCGCCGGAGCCGGCCAGAGCCCTCGACAACGTCAGGAGCTGGGCGTCGGTCAGGGAGGCGACGTAGTCGAGGACGGCACGGCCGATGTCGGTGGGCGAGCCGGCCAGGCCCTTCTGGTACTCCTGGAGGGTCTTCGGCAGGCGGCGCGGGTCGAGCTCGGACCACTCGACCAGCCGGGCGACCGTGTCGCGCAGCACCCGCGTCTGGCCTAGCTGGCTCAGGGCCAGCTCGGCCCGGTCGATGACGAACGTGCGGGTCAGCCATTTCAGCACCTGGACCTCGTGCCAATGGTCGTCCCTCAGCCGGGCCGTGACCGCCTTGTACGAGCCCCTCGGCTCGGCCGTCACCCCGCGGACGTACGAGTCGGTGCGGCTGGCGAAGGCGGAGCGGATCGTCGCGTAGGCCGCCCGCGAACCGTCGAAGTGGCGGAGCATCGTGTAGTCGATGAGGACCAGGACCTTCTCGGCCGCCGCGGCCAGCAGCTCGGGGTCGTACACCGTGGGGTGCTCGGCCGCGAGCTTGGCGTCCAGCGCCTTCAGCTCCTGGAAGTCCTCGTCCACGGGTACGTACGCCTTCTGCCGCCGCGCGCCCAGGAAATCGCGGAGCACGGCGACGATCTGGTTGCGCGGGAACGATCCGGCGCAGTAGAAGTCCTCGAGGTCGTGCAGCGCATAGGTGATGTCGTCCGCCGTGTCCATGATCGAGGCTTCCAGGGTCTGCGAGTACGGCGGTACGGGCACCCGGGCCCGCACCTTCTTGAAGATGTCGTAGTCCACCTGGTAGACGTTGAACTTCTTCCATTTCAGGCTGCCCGGCAGGTCCTCGCGCAGCCACGGGTACTTGACCACCGCGTCCAGGGTGGCCGCGGTCAGGTTGAGGCCGCGATGGTGCTGGAACCGGTGCTCGAGCCCGGTGAGGATGCGGAAGGTCTGCGCGTTCCCCTCGAAGCCGTTCGGCAGGTCCATCTGCTCGCGGGCGTACTTGTCGAGGGCCTGTTCGCCGGCGTGGCCGAACGGTGGATGGCCGACGTCGTGGGCCAGGCAGGCCGCCTCGACGACGTCCGGGTCCAGGCCGCCGCCGGCCTCGATGACCGCGGGGTCGGTGCGGGCCGCGAGGCGGCCGGCGATCCGGCGGCCGACCTGGCCGACCTTGATGGAGTGCGTGAGCCGGCTGTGCATCAGATAGCCGGAGTAGTCGGGGCTGACGATCTGGGTGACGCCGGCCAGCCGGTGCAGCGCGTACGAGTGCAGGACGCGGTCGCAGTCGAGGCGGCCCTCGCTGCGTGAGTCGTCGCAGCGGTACTCGGCCGACACGCGGAAACTGCGGCCGGTGGGCGCGGGCGGTGGGCGGCGCCGGTCGTCGCCCCGGGCGGTCACGCAGCCGTCGCCGGTCAGGCCGATGCGGCCCCAGTGGATGAGGTCCCACAGCTCGGCCGCGACCTTCAGTTTGCTGACGCCGGCCTCCGAGCCGACCCGGCGGAGCAGGTCCTCGATGCTTGTCTCGCCGGCCGACCGTACGGCCTTGAGGATCTTCTCGGGTTTCATGACGGCTTGGCCTCCGGGCGCGATTCCTTGCTGGGGAGGTGATCGAGGATCTGCTGGGCCCGGTCGTCGGCGACCCGGGTCACCAATTGCTGGGCGATGCCGAGCAACAGGGCGTACGCCAGAATTTGCCGTTGGTTGTCGAGGTTGGTCAGGCCGGGCACGAAGCCGCCGGACAGCAGCAGGATGCCGATGATGGCGCTCAGCGCCCCGGCCGGCACCTTCAGGACCGCGAGAGCCGTCGAGACCGAGTACGGGGTCGACGTGCCCCGCAGATTGCGGATGGCGATGAGCGCGCCCAGGAAACCGCCGACCGCGCCCAGGGCGGCCACGATCAGGATGTCGCCGCCGGTGGGCTGTTGATGGTCGCCGCTCGGGCACACGCTCGGCTGCGGTGGCTGGTTGGGCGCGGCGGTCGTCACGCCCGGCTCGAAGCACATCGGTATCGCGTTCGGGAACAGCGCGACCACCGTCACCAGGATGCCGGTGAACAGGAGGATGGACATGGCCGTGAGCAGGATGATGTTGCGGAAGTCGCGCAGCCGTACGTACTCCTCGTCCCGGGCGTCGTAGGCCGTCTCCATCACCTGCTTCAGGACCGCGCGCCGCTGGTCCGGCGGGCTGTTCTTCAGCAGGCGCTCGACCTCGCAGCGGCGCGGATCGTCGGGGCCCAGCACCATGGCCAGGCGGGTGGTGGCCTCGGGCACCGTCGCCTCGAACTCGGCGCAGGGCAGCAGATCGGCCAGGAAGATCTTCGCCGCGTGCAGGTGCATGTACGCGCTCTCGACCGACGTGCCGCGCCATTTGTCGCGCAGGCCGCGGCGCTTGCGGCGGGAGGTGCAGCGGCACGCGTCGCGGGCCTGGCTCAGATGCGACTCGACGGCCGCCCGGCTCACCTCCTGCGCGCCGGTCAGGGTGCCGGTGGTCGCGGCCCGCAGGCGGTGTTCGATGCGGTCGGCCTCGACGGCCGCCTGCACCGCCCACGGCTCGGGCCAGGTCTGCAGGGGTGAGGGGGTCTGTGTCATGGCTTCAGAAGGGGACGGCCGTGCGGATCAGGTCGAGGGCCTCGTCGGCCCAGCCGAACACCGACAGCGCGGCGTTGATGTTCTGCGGCGGCCGGGTGACCAGGGTGTCGCGGCGCAGCAGCCGGGCGAAGTCGACGCCGACCGGCTCGGTGCGCGGGGCGCCGTTGGGCGTACGGAACCCGACGCCGGCCCTCCGCATCACCTGGATGATCTCCTGGGCCAGGATCCCGGCGCCGGTCGCGGTCGGGTGCACGCCGTCCAGGGAGAACAGACCGCCGGTGGCCCGGCCCCCGTTGCCGTCGGCGGTGAGGAACTCCGAGGTGTACGGCGGGTTCAGCATGGCCAGCGGGGCGGGCAGCGGATAGGGCCGCCACCAGTCGGGCCGGGCCGTCACGTCGTCGAGGTAGCGGCGGCTGGCCGCCCGGTCGAGCACGCCGGCCATGTCGAGCAGATACCAGTCCTCGCCGCCGGTGCGGGCGTCGCGGACGACGTCGGTGATGGCGTCGTTGTACTGGTCGATGGCGCTGTCCACGGCGCGGGCCTCGTCGGCGGTGATGTGCGGGTCGCGGCCCGGGTCGAAGTCGCGGTCGCTGATCCAGGGCCGGGTGTAGTACGGGAAGTAGCGCGAGCCGGGCTCGATCTTGGCGCCGGTGCCGCGGCAGATCGGGGCGATGGTGACGTGCGGGACCGTGCACCAGATGACGTGCCGGGCCCCGATCCCGCGTACGCGCAGGGCGACCTCGGCCAGCTCCTCCACGAAATGGGTGGGCCGCCAGACCGTGTATTCGCCCTTGCGGTCGAGGTCGCGATATCCGTCGCCGCTCCAGACGACCTTCAGGTCGGTGACCGCGCCGAGGGCGTTGTTGGCGCCCAGGAAGACGACGAGGGTCTCGATGCCGTCGTTGCCGAGCTCGGCGGCCAGGTCGAAGACGGTGCGGTCGCGGCCGGAGACCGGCTGGGTGGGATAGATGCGCAGGGCGGCCCGCTCGGAGTCGTTCTCGATCCGCTGGTTGATCAGGGCGTCGGAGGGGCTGCGCAGCCGCGACAGCATCCGGCCCGCGGTCTGGCTGAGCGCGTCGCGCAGGTCCCATCCGTACATCGCCAGGTTGTGGGGAATGCTCGTGGTGGTGGGAACGGCCGAGCCCGGGCCGCGCTCCCAGTAGTCCTCGCCGCCGTCCATCCACTGCCGGGCGCTGTAGAGGGCCAGCGGAAGCTCCCACCAGTCCACCTTGTCGCCGTAGCGGTCCTGCAGCTCGCGCAGGAACAGCTCGATGTTCAGCGGCAGGCCGCCGGGGCCGCCGTAGGTGGGATAGCGGAACTGGTCGAGCCAGCCCAGCTCGTGCGCGACGATGGCCGGCGCCGACAGCTCGGTCTGATAGACGGCGCCGCTGCGCATCCCGTGCGTGAGCGAGTCGCCGATGGTGACCAGACGGTGCGGCGGGGTCCCGTCGCGGTCGACGGTGACGCCGATCCCTAGCGTGGGGTCCTCGACGGGGGTGCGCGCCTGATCGGTGATCTCCACGTCGGGCGGGGTGACGGCGGGCATGACGGTGGTCCTTTCCTCGCGGAAGCCGGATTCCCATCGTCGATTTCCGGTGTCGCTTTCCGCGTCGGCCGATTGCCGTCATCGGGTACGTCGTCCGGCATAGGCGAAACGCCGTAGAGAACCCGGTGTGTACGTCTGTGATCCGACACCGGATATCGGGCGTGCGGCCGACGAATGACGCGGCCCTCCGGTTGAAGAATGTGATTCATGAGGAATGGAAGATTCAAAGGGGCCAACGATCAAGGGATCGGTCTCGAGTTCCGCGAGGACGACACCGGAATGATGAGTGGCGATCTTTTCCTGGAGGCGGCGGGCGGCGGTTATCTGGCCTCCTTCCGGCTCGCACCGGGCATCCGCGGGCCGAGCGCCAAGGGTCCCTGGCCGGTGATCTGCCAGTCGTCCGACGGCCGGGTCACCCAGGGGCTGCTGTCCGTACGGCGCAAGGACGACCGGCCTGACGTCCTGACCGTCAAGTTGCGGTTCGACCAGCAGGTGAACGGCCTGTCCGCCCGCACTCCGCTGGTGGTGAAGGTCGAGCGGCGCAGCGACCGGCTCCGCCGGCTGAGCGTCGAGATCGAGGTCGAGGAGGGCGTCGAGGTCCGCGACGAGGCCCGCGCGGCTCTCCGCCGGTCCCTCGACGGCGCCGGGTTCGAGGTGAACGAGATCGACGGCGGCCCCCGGATCCCGCGGCACACGGCCTGGGCCTGGCACGACGGCAACGTCTACACCGTGCTGGACATCGCCATGAAGAAGTACGCCGCCGAGAACGTCAACCTGCGCGTGCCGGACTGGCGGGTCCAGCTGATGCTCCTGTCCCAGGCCACCCGGGCCGGGCTGTACGGGGTGATGTTCGACGTCAAGCTCTTCCCGCGACAGGGCTGCGCCGTCTTCGTCGACGAGATCCGCGAGCGTTTCCACGACCGGAATCCCGAGCGCCAGATCGAGTACACGATGGTGCACGAGGTCGGGCACGCTCTCAACCTGGCCCACCGGTTCGAGCGGGCGGTCGGCTTCGCCGACTCGCCGTCGGTCATGAACTATCCCGACAAGTTCCGGGGCGGCGGTGAGGTGGACGCCTACTGGGACGCGTACCGCAGCCGCTTCGACGACGACGAGCTGGATTTCGTACGGCACGGCGCGCTGCCGGCCGTGATGCCGGGGGCGTCGCTGTTCCGCTCGTTCGACTATTGGAGCGGGGCCAAGGGCGCCAAGCCGTCCTTCCTGTCGTCCACGCCCGGCAAGGATCTGCGCCTCACCCTGCGGCCGCCGGCCCGGGGCGCCAAGTTCGCGTACGGCCAGCCGCTCTATCTCCAGGTCAGCCTGGAGAACAGGGGCGACGCCCCGGTCTCGCTGCCCGACGACGTCCTCGACATCAAAGCGGGATATCTGGAGATCCTGGTCGAGCGCAACCCCGCGCCCGGGCCCATCCGGATCGACGTCGCGCAGTCGTTCTCACCGGCCGTGCGGCGCTGCCTCGCCGAAGTCTCCGGCCGCCCGCAGACGCTGGCCAAGGGCGATCCGCCGAGGAAGCGCAATCTCTACCTCAGCTTCGGCGCCGGCGGCTATCTGGTCGCCGAGCCCGGCCGCTACCGCCTGACGCCGCTGGTGGCCATCCCCGACCGGACGACACACGGTCACTCGCTGGTGGTTCTGGGCGAGTCGCTCGACGTGCGGGTGGCCTATCCGACGCGCCGGCGCGACGAGGCGCACGGCGACGTGCTGCTCGACGCCGACTCGCAGGTCTGGCTCTCGGTCGGCGGAACGGACGCGCTCCCCGAGGTCGCCGGCCGGCTCCAGGAGGTCCGCGCCGACCGGCGGCGGACCGAAGGCACCGGCGACCCGATCGTGGCGGCGCTCAACCGCGCCCTCGGCATCTACTACGGCCGGGCGAACCTCTACCACCAGGACGACCGGCTGGGCACGAGCCGGGCCGAGCCGAAACAGGCCGTCGATCTGCTGGACGACATGCTCAATGACAAGGCGGCGGTCAAGGCCTTCGATCCGGAGACCATCAGGGACACCAAGGATCTCCGGAGGAAGACCGCCGAAATGACCTAGGCCGCGGCGGCGCCGGTACGGACCAGCCCGGAGCGGTACGCCACGACGACCGCCCGGGTACGGTCCGGGCACTCCAGCTTCATCAGGATCCGCCCGATGTGGGTGCGGACGGTGCCCTGGCTCAGGAACAGGCGTTCGGCGATCTCGACACTGCCCAGGCCGTACGCCAGCAGCATCAGCACCTCGCGCTCGCGGGCGGTGAGCCGGGCGACGAGCCGGGACGGGCTCCGGCCGCCGGCCGGGCGCCAGGCCAGCTCGACCAGCATGTCGCGCAGCACCACCGGATCGAGCCAGACACCGGCCTCGGCCACGGTCCGTACGGCGCCGATCAGGGTCTCGGGCGGGCGCGACTTGAGCAGGAAGCCGGCGGCGCCGGCCCGCATGGCCTGCCAGGCCCGCTCCGGGCTGTAGTCGGCGGTCATCGGCAGCACCCGGACCGGATGGCCGGCTCGGTGGCAGGCGGTGTCGGTGACCAGCCGCCCGATCAGGTCGATCTTGTCGTCGGCGGCGGGCGGCAGGTCGAGCAGCAGCACGTCCGGGCGGTGCCGGGCGGCGGCCTCGGCGGCGCCGGGCCCGGCCTCGGCCGTGGCGGCCACGACGATGCCGGGCTGGGCGGCGAGCAGAGCCGCGATCCCGGCGCGGACCAGCGGCTGATCGTCGGCGATGAGGATACGGATGGTCTGCATGACGGCATCCTCGCCTTCGGTGACGCCCGCGAGCGTCAGGGTAGCGACCCTGAGAATTGCGTCAGATGGTCGCGCCCCGGCACGGCGAGCTTGCGGTAGACCGCGTTGAGATGGGTCTCGACGGTCTTGATGGTGATGTAGAGGCGCTCGGCGATCTCCCGGTTCGTGCAGCCGGCCGCGGCCAGCCGGGCCACGGCGGCCTGTCCGGCCGTGAGCGAGGCGACCCCGGTCACCCGGGTACGCCGGGGCCGGCCCCCGGCGGCGTGGATCTCGCCGGCCAGGCGCCCGGCGAGCCGGTCCAGGCCGACCTGGGTGGCCAGGTCGAGGGCGGCCGCCAGCTCGGCGCGGGCCTCCCGCAGCCGCCCGGCCCGGCGCAGGGCGGCCCCGTGGCTGGCCCGGACCCGGGCCAGAACGGGCAGCCGGGGAGTGCCGGCACACACCTCGACCGCCTCGGCCAGCATCGCCACGGCTTCGCGGGCCGGCGCGAACGAGGACCGCCGCCGCAGGGCCAGGGCCAGCCGGTACGACGGTCCGTGCCGGCGCCGGATCAGCAACTCGCGGTCGGCCTCGCGCAGCGCCCCCACCCGATCGCCGAGCAGTTCGCAGGCGTGGCTGGCGACGAGATGGGCCTCGTACGCGATCTCGATCTCGGTGATCGGGGCGTCCAGCGCCGTGGGCAGGCCGAGCCGGCTCAGCGCCTCGGCCGGGCGGCCGCACAGCAGCTCGCCGAGCGCGCCCACGAACGGCACCTCGGTGTTGCCGTTCAGCAGGTGCAGCGCGGCCTCCGGATAGTCGCCCCGTTCCAGTTCGGTGCAGCCGCGCGCATATCTGGCCAGCGAGGCGTACATCGGTAGACCGTGCCGGACGGCGAACGTCTCCGCCTCGCTCAGCCGGGTCAGGGTCTCCTCGAAGCGACCGCGCCGCAGGCTGTTGAGGATGGTCCGGTGTGACCACTCGGCCTGAAGCTCGGGCGAGACGCGGCGCAGCCGGGCCACGTCGGGTTGCAGGCGGGCCAGGATCGCCTCGGCCTCTCCCATGGCCTCGGCCGCGGCCAGGAACGCGGCCGCCTCGAGCGCGGCCAGGACCTCGCAGTAGGTGAGCGGCCGGTCGGACGGCAGGTCCTCGACGACACGCAGCAGGTGCCTGACGAATTCGCCGGGCGGGCACTTCCCGGTGGCGCGGTGATGGATGGCGGCGCACAGCAGCAGGCGGCGTTCCTCACCGGAGCCGATCGGCAGCGTGGCAACGTCGACGTCGACCAGCCGGTCCGGCGCCCGCTCGGCGTGCCCGTTGGCGACGTGCAGGAGCAGGGCGGCGCGCACCCGCACCTCGCCCGGCGCGTCGCCGTACGGTTCGGCGTCGAACGCGCGCCGGTGCAGTTTCGCCGCCGCCTCGTGGTCGCCCAGGTCGTACAGCAGCTCCAGCAGGTCGGCCAGGGCGCTCAGAGCCACCTCCCGGCCGCCGGTGTCGACCACCTCGGTGAGATGGCTCAGCGCCTCGGCCGTCGCCCCGGTGGCCCGCTCGGCCGTGGCCAGGGCGGCCAGGACCTCGGGGCGGGCGGCCGGGGTGGGTGGCTCGGCGACCGCCCGTTCCAGCAGCCGGCGCGCGGCGCCGACCGAGCCGGCGTCCAGGTCACGCCGGGCCTCGGCCAGCAGCAGGCCGACGACCTCGGGCGAGCCGGTGGCCGGCGCGTGCAGGAGGTGTCCGGCGATCCGGCTGGCCGGCGCTCCGGCCGTGGTCAGCAGGGCCGCGGCCCGGGCGTGCAGCCGGCCCAGCCGTTCCGGGCCGGTCGTCTGCTCGACGGCGGCCCGCAGCAGCGGATGCAGGAACGCGACCGGGTCCGTGCGGGCCAGGATCGACGACCCGCGCAGGGTGGCCGCGGCATCGCCGGCCGGTTCCGCCGCCACCCCGGCCAGGGCGGCCACGCCGGCCAGCGGCACGTCCTCGCCGAGCACGGCGGCGGCCTGGGCGACGACGGTGGCCACCGGGCCGAGCTCGCCGAGCCGCCACCGCATGGTGTGTGCCAGCGCGCCGGGCCCGGTCGCGGACAGGTCGGCCGGGGTGAGGGAGCCCGGCGACAGACCCGCTGCTTTCAACGGGCGGACCAGCTCGCGCAGGTAGAAGACATTGCCACCGCTGGCCTGGGCGCAGGCGGCGGTGAACGAGGCGTCCGTGTCGTGGCCGAACGTGTAGCGCAGCAGGGTCGCGACGCCGGCCTCGGACAGCGGCGCCGGCTGGACGACGCCGGCCCAGTCGAGGGTGGCCAGCCGGGCCAGCAACGGCTCGGCCACCGTGCCCGTGTCGGGACGGGCGGTCACCACGATCGCGATCGGGGCCTGTTGCAGGTCTTCGGCGGCGTCGACGACCACCCGCAGGGAATCGGCGTCCGCCCAGTGGGCGTCGTCGATCGCGAGCAGGAGCGGTCCCTGGTCGGCGAGCCCGGCCAGCAGCCACTGGCAGCCGTAGTCGACGCCGGCCGCGACGGTGGCGCCCGGCGTGAACAGCGGGGCCGCGAAGGCGGCGGCGCCGGTCAGCGCGGCCGGCCCGCCGAGGCGGGCCACCTCAGGCCCGAGAAGGCGGCGCAGCAACTCGTACGGCGCGGCGGTGCTCAGATGGGGCACCCGGGTGGCGAGCACTCGCAGCCCGCCGTCGAGGGCCCGCTCGCGCGTGGCCTGGAGCAGCGCGGTCTTGCCGATCCCGGCCGCGCCCTCGATGACCACGACCCGGGCCGTGCCCTGGCCGATGTCACGCAGGCATGCTCGTAGCGCGGCGAGCTCACGCACCCGTTCCACCATGACGGCCGGCTGGGGCCACGCCGCGGCGACGACTCTCGGTCGCCTGGCCATGCCTGATGCTAGGCCCGGGGAATCGCAGACTGCATCTGATTATCGGCCGCCGCGTCTGACTGATCCGCGTATTGACTTCGGCCCTCGCGAAGGCGAGTGTGCGAATTGGATGGGCATTTCTCGATCATTTTTAATTGATCCATTGCTCAGGGGGCGACCATCAATGTCTGACAATTTGGGCGGCACCGGTTTTACCGTCTTTCGCCTCGAAGGCCGCGTCTTCGCGTCCTATCCGGAGGACATCCAGCGGGCCATCGGGACGCTGACGGAGTACGTCGACGACGTGGTCTCCGGCCGGAAGCCGGCGCCGGCGCCGCTGGACCTGAGGGCGAGCACGGAGCAGACCGCCGGAGAGGCGGAGGGGAACGACGAGGGATCGGGAACGTTCGTCGCCTGCGGCGCGGTGTCGGGCGAGGACTTCGGGAGGGCGCGGGAACAGGGTGACAACCAGATCGTGCTCGTCCATGGACCGGCCGCGGAAGCCGCCGTCATCGAAGGCCTGAGCCCGTGAAGGAGTCCCGCTACAACATCTGGGTCGGCGACGGCTCGCGGTCGCACGTCTACAACGGCGTCTCCGGCCGCATCGTCGAGGTGCCGTCGGCACAGCGGGAGCCGATCGCCCGCTTCCTCGCCGGCGACGACGGCGCGCCGGTCGACCCGGACCTTCTGCACTCCCTCGCCGCCGCCCAGATGATCATCAGGGACTCGCTGGACGAGCTGGCGCTGCTGCGCGACCGCTACGCGAGATCACGGCACGACGACCAGGCCTTCCGCCTGACGATCGTCACCAGCCTGGGCTGCAACTTCGACTGCCCCTACTGCTTCGAGGCCAAGCATCCGTCGCTGCTCGACGACGACGTCCAGGAGCGCCTGCTGCAGTTGGTGGACAAACGGCTTTCGGCCGTACGGACGTTGTCCGTCCTCTGGTACGGCGGCGAGCCCCTGGTCGGCCTGCCCGCCCTGCTCAGCCTCTCGGACCGCCTCCTGGCCCGCGCCGCCGAGGCCGGCGCCGCCTACAACGCCCAGATCATCACGAACGGCTACCTGCTCACGGCCGAGGTCGCCGAGCAGTTGCGCTCCCGGGCCGTCACCCGCTGCCAGATCACCCTGGACGGCCCACCCGAGCAGCACGACCGCCGCCGCCCCCTGGCCGGTGGCCGGGGCACTTTCGATCAGATCCTGGCCAACATCGTCACCGCCGCCAACCTCCTCCACGTGTCGGTGCGGGTCAACCTGGACGCCGGCAACCTGGCCCACTACCCACGCCTGCTGCACCTGCTGGCCGGGGCGGGCCTGTCCGGTCGCGTGAGCGTCCACCCCGGCCACGTGCTGCCGGCCCGGGTGAACCCGCTGGCCCCCAGCGCCGGCTACGCCACCGAGTGCCTGACGCGTTCCGCTTTCGCCGAGGCCGAACAACAATTCATCACCTTGGCGGGCGGTCTGGGCTTCAGAACATCGGCTCCCCGCCCGCTCGGCGCGCCGTGCACGGCGGTCCGCGCCAACGAGCTCATCGTCGGAAGCCGGGGCGAGCTCTACAAGTGCACCGAGACGGTGGGCGACCCCCGCGAGGTGATCGGCAACCTCCGGGACTGGCCGAAGGAGAACGACCGCCTGTCGAAATGGCTGACGTACGACCCGTTCTCCGACCCCGATTGCCGCTCCTGCATAGCGTTGCCGGTCTGCATGGGCGGCTGCGCCTATCACGCCATGAATCCCAGCCTCGCCGACTCGCGCTGCTCGACGTTCCGCTTCCGCCACCGCGAGCAGGTGAACCGCCTGATAGCGGCCCGCGGCTGAGCTAATTCCAGTCTTCTGAGCAGTAGTACCAGTCCGCGTCGATGGTGTAGCACTCGACGTCCTGGTTCACGCTGGTGGGGAGTGCGTGACCGGGCTCGTAGTAGAGGGTGTCCCGCTTGAACGGGTTGACGGTGTCGACCATCAACCCGGCTTTGGCGGGGGTGCCGCCGGGGGCGTACTCGAGGGTGATCGAGAAGACGTCGTACGGGAGGTCGTCCAGCCTGTCGTGCAGGGTGGCGAAGCGCTTCTCCGACGCGGCGTCGAACTGTTCGTAGCCGTGCCTCGGAGCGCAGGTGTCCCCGAGGTCGTTCGCCCGCCGTTCCCTGTCGTCCTCGTACGCGTGGCACCCGTTCTGATCCTTCAGGAACGTCACGTGCTCCTCGGCCAGCGACTTCAGGACCGGCAAGACCTTCGGGGCTTCGTCGTACGCGATGACCGGCTCCCGCTCCTGGCGGCTGTCCGCTTCCAGCACGACGATTCCGCCGGCCACCAGCAGGACGAATGCGGCCATGAGGCCCAGCAACACATATCTCTGCTTCGGCGACATGCCGCGACCATAGCGACCGTGATCAACTGGTCGCGGCATGTCCGGAGCGGAGCGTCGTCAGTGTGCGACGAAGTCGCGGCCCGGTTCGGCGTGGGCGGGCCAGGTGTACTCGGTGACGGCGCCGCCGCGTACCTCCAGGTGGGTCAACGGGTTCACCGCCTTCTGCCAGACCAGATAGGTGCCGGCGGGCAGGGCGTCGATGACCGCGCAATAGGTCACGCCGCCGTCGACGTGGCGGGCCCGGACCGCCGCGTGGGTGCGGTGGGACGGGTCGCCGGCCGGGCTCACCTCGATCTCGTGCCCGTGCCACCTGGCGCCGGTGTGGATGATCAGGGCGCCGATCGTGCCGCCGATGTCGAGCATCACCGTGCCCTGGCCGGAAGGGGCCAGGGTGTGATGGGTGTGCGTCATGACGGGTTGCTGAAGCCGTCGAAAGGAGTTCCCAGGTAGGGGAACTTCTTCAGCAGCTTGGCGCTCGAGTTCTTGATGCTCAGGCCCTGCTCCACCAGCGCGGCCGCCGCGTCCGGCTTGAAGTCGGCGTTCACCAGCGGGATCGTGGCGCCGGCGATCGCTCGCAGCGAGATCGAGACCACGTCGTCGGCGATCCGGCGGCCGTTCGGGAAGCCCGCCACGTCGCCGCCCAGGACGCCGAACTTGTTCTCCGCCTTGGCCGGTGGGATCGCCGTGTTCAGGCGCAGCATGTCGGCCTGGAGGTCGCCCGTGTTGTTCTGGAAGCCGTCGATCAGGCCGTCGGGGACGCCCGTGAGCAGGATGGCCAGCAGGTCGGCGCGGGGCTCCTTCTTCTTGTTCAGGGCGGCCAGGTTGTCGAACAGGCCGGGGTAGAGGACCGGCAGCAGCGCGCCCAGCTCGGGCGTGGCCACGAACTCGGCGAAGCGCTTGTCCTCGGCCGGGGGCAGGCTGTTCCACTTGTCCTTCTCGGCCATCGGGACGATGACCTCGTTGAACAGCGGGTTGCCGAGGCGGGACACCTGCACCTGCGGGCCGACCGCCACGTCGCCCGACGAGTTCCCGTCGCGGACCTGGACCTGCTGGCGGCTGGCCGACGTCCACACGCCGATCACCGCGCCCGCGTCACGGCCGCGGACCTTCTTCTTGCCGTCGCGGCGGACCTGGTGGACCGGGATCTGCAGGGCGATGCTGTGCACGTTCGTCTTGTCGGTGGCGTTCACCGCCTTGCCGGCGTAGTTGAACAGCTGCTGGCCGACCAGGTGCTTGTCCTGGAACGGGCGCAGCGTGCCCAGGTCGAAGATGGCGCCCAGGTCGACGAAGAACGCGTCGGCGCGCTGGCCGGCGAACACCTTCTCGCCCGTCTTCAGCTTGTGCACGGCGTCCTCGGCCAGGGCGTCGTAGTCGGCGATCGAGACCTTGCCGACGTTGCACGGCGGGCACGGCAGCTTGGTGGCCAGCACCGTGCTCTTGCCGTGCTTGTCGACCTTCGTCACCGAGTAGAACTGGCGGCGGTTCCAGTTCTCGCTGTCCAGCGACTCGATCGGGCCGGTGTTGTAGAGGAACGTCTTGTTGTTGCGCAGCTCGGTGCGGAAGCGGAACTCGTACGTGATCTCGGCCCGGGCGTCGCCGTCGGCGTCGATGTGGATCGCGTAGACGACGTCGTCGCCGAACTCGAAGAAGTTCGGGCCGCTGGCCGGGAGCTGCAGCGGCACGTAGTTGGCGATCAGGGTGACCGTGTCGGGGTCGTCGGGGCTGACGAACGCGTACAGGTCGGAGCTGTCGGCCACCGGGTCCTTGCTGATCTCCGGGGCTTCGCGATGTGACGACATGACGGATCCCCTTAGCGAGAAGCGGCTTTGAGCAGGCTGGCGACGAGCTTCTTGTCGGTGATCGTCTTCAGCTTCTGGCCGGAGAAGACGTCGATCGTGCCCTTCTTGGCGTCCCGGATCGAGATGACCAGCGGGGAACCGTCACTCGTGGGCTCGTTCTCACCGGCGAGGCTCAGCCCGGCGACCGAGACTGCCGAGACGCCGACGCCGGTCGCGGCGAGGGCGAGGACTCGGCGGCGGGACAGCCAGGTGCGTCCCGGTGCGCGGTAGCGGGAGCGACTCATGCGAGGCCTTTCGTTGACGGGCGAGGAGCAATGCGTGTCGACGCCGGTCAGTACGTGATCCACCCCGCGCACGGTTCAACAGGAGCGCTCCCAAAAGTCAGCGCCGGCCGGCCGGGATCGGCTCCGGCGGCGGCTGGTGCTCGAAGGCCACGCCGCCGACCAGCACCGATCCACGGGACGGCAGGGTGGTGGTGTCGGTGCGGTCGAGGCCGCGGAACCTGATCTCGTACTCGACGCCGTCGGTGTTGGCGGCCTGACGGGGGACCCGCCGGGCCACGACGGTGCCCTCGCCGGTCAGGCCCTGGCCGCCGATGCGGGTGACCCGGCCCCGCAACGGGAACCGCGCCACCTCCTGCCCGGTCATCGGCGAGATCGCGACCAGCGTGCCCGACTGCGGCGCCCGCTTGCGCAGATAGAGGATCAGGGCGATCAGCAGCGCCATGACCAGGGCGACGGCGGCGGCCACGGCCTGTGCCGTCCAGGTGCCGACGGTCGACGAGACCGTGAGCCCGGGCGGGTTCCCGGCCGGCCCGGCCGGCGTCTTGAGATCGATGTCGGGCTTGAGCGCGGCCGCCCAGGGGACGGTGACCTGCCCGGTCAGCGACAGCGGGCCGGTCGACGTGCGCTCGTCGTGGAACGGGATCGGCCACGGCTCGCGGTCCCATGTCAGGGTGAGCGGGAAGGTGCGGCTCTCGCCGGGGGCCAGGTCGATCTGCTCCGGGATCTCGCCGGCGAT
Source organism: Actinoplanes sp. NPDC000266 (assembly GCF_042899005.1). Taxonomy (NCBI): domain Bacteria; kingdom Bacillati; phylum Actinomycetota; class Actinomycetes; order Micromonosporales; family Micromonosporaceae; genus Actinoplanes; species Actinoplanes sp. NPDC000266. Next base: position 847,047 of record NZ_JBIAZI010000002.1, on the reverse strand, counting down.
GTCGGGGCCGCCCGCCATGCCGGCCTTCAGGCCGGTCACGGTCACCGGGGTGTGCGTGGTGTCCGACTGCAGGGTCAGGGTCACCGGCACGTCACGGCCGGTCAGGTCGGCGGTGGCCGGCGCCTCCCAGGTCGCGGTGACGCCCTTGCCCTGGTCGGGCGCGAGCATGACCCGTGCCTTCTCCAGGCGGGCGCCCTCCTTGCTGCGGTCCAGATATTCGCCGAGCTGGGTGACCGCCTTGGGGTCGAGCACCGTGGTGTCCCGGATGACCGAGCCGAGCAGCGGCGCCCCGCTCTCGCCGCTGAGCGGTAGCGCGTAGCCCTTGACCGAGGTGGTCTTCAGCTTGCCGGCCCGCGCCTTCAAAGCATCCCAGGCCGTCCCGGTGGACTTCGGATAGTCGGTTCCGGCGCCCGGATAGTGCCCGCCGTCGCTGATCAGCACGACCGAGGCCACGGCGGCGGCGCCGGGGCGTTCCAGCTCGGAGACGGCCTGCTCGATGGCCCGGCCGATGTCGGTGCTGCTCCCGTCCGGTACGACGGGCAGGTCGGCCATCATCCGCGCCGTGTTGCCGGCCGGGCCGATGTAGCGGGGCACGGCGCCGGAGTCGAACGTGAACAACGCGACGTGATCGGTGGGGGAGAGCCCGGACAGGAACGTGCCGAGCGTCGACCGGACCCCGCCGAAGAGGTCGTCCATCGAGCCCGAGGTGTCCACGAGGATCACGTAGTCGGCCGGCACCTGGTCGACCTGAAGCCGCCGGAACACGTCCTCCCGGCTGTCGTCGGCCATCGCCGGCGCCGACAGCGGCACGACCAGCGCCAGCGCCACGGCGCTCACGGCCGCGACGCGACGGGTGAACTGCATCATCGTTGCTCCTCTTGTCACCGGCGGAGGAACCAGGCCCAGCCGCGCTGGTTGCCCCACTGTTGTTTGGCCTTCTTGAGCTGGTCCTGCTCGCTGCGAGCGGCGCCCAGCAGATCGTCGACGTGCCTCGCGTACGGATCCCGCAACGGGCCGTGGTAGATGAGGGACATCATGTAGCCGGCGAACTCCTCGTAACGGTCGTCGGCCGTGCCGTGCACGAACAGGATCCGGCGCGCCATGAAGACGTCCTGCAACGACCGGTCCGGGGTGAGCCAGGTCTGGAAGGGCTGCACCAGCAGCTGCGGCGGGATGTTGCCCAGCAGTTCCAGGAGGTCCCCCGCGATCCGCTCGCCGGGCGCGCCGGTGCGGCAGTGCTCGGCGAACTCGTTGTATCGCATGAGGGAGTCGTCCAGCCGCGCCCGCCATTGCGGGCCCAACTGGAGCGACGCGATCTCGTCGGGGTGGCTGTAGCAGTACGCGCTCACGTACTGCGCGATCCGGTCGATCAGCTCGGGTCCCACCTGGCTGGCCACCGCCACCGCCCGGCGGATCCCCTCGCCCGTGGCGGTGTCGGTGAGCAGGATGCTCAGCAGGCCGTCGATGATGGCCGTGCGCCGCCGCGCCACCACGGGCAGGCTGACGACCTGACACAGCGCGGCGGTGTAGGCGTCGTGCGGCCGTCCCCGGGTCCGGTTGAGGAAGGGCGCGCTGTTCTCCCCGACCAGCATCAGCCCGTCGATGAAGCCCTGCGACGCCGGGGAGGGCAGCGCCCGGTTCTCCCGGAGGCGGCGCAGGGCCGACAGGATGCTCGCCTCGTGCTCCGGCGACTGGGTCATCGCCGCGGCCAGCGTCGGGATCATGGGCACGATCACGGTGTCGAAGTGGCCGGTGGTCACGGCGACCTCGAGGACGTACGGCACGCCGCCCGGCCAGTGGCTGTACATCATGTCGACCAGCGCGGTCGAGATGTCGCGCGAGTTGCCCTTCACCGCGGCGATCACCGGCCTGACCCAGGACCGCTGGTTCTGCACGGTGGTGAGCCAGAGGTCGCTCAGCGCGTCCAGCCCGCGCATCCCGGCGGCGTCGAAGCGGAACGTGGTCAGCAGCGTCGCGGTCGCACCGGCCCGCGCCAGGAACAGCCGGTGGATCTCCGGGTCGGCGAAGTCCGTGCCCTCCGGCGGCCGGGCCAGCAGCTTGCGCCAGCCGGTGACGGTCGCTCCGGTCGGATGCTCGGTGACCATTCCGGTCACCTTGATCAGCAATGTCTGCGGCCAGCTCGGGCCGTAGCGCAGGGCGAGCGCGAACCAGACCCGCAGCGCGTCGATGCGGTTGGCCGTGAGATCGGCGAACACCCGCTGGTTCACCTCGGCCACCACCGGCTCGGCCGACCAGTGCGCGGCGACCACCGCCTGGGCCTCCATGTCGCCCCCGGCCGCGGCCCCGGCCAGGAACCCGGCGACCACGGCCTGCCGCGCGGCCGTCTCGAAACCCTCCCAGCCGAACGTGTCGAGCACCTGCGCCACGCGGACCGCCGACCCGCGCTCGTTGACGATGTCGCGGTAGACCGAGGCCGAGAGGTCCATCATGGCCAGCAGGTCGACCGCGTCCGAGGCGCTCCGGCAGCGCGCGGGATCGCCCTGCTGGGCCAGGTGGGCGACGATCTGGCGCCAGGTCAGCCCCTTGCTCGTCAGAGCACGCAGGATCCGCAGATATTCGGCCGCCTCCGGTCCCTGCGGCTCGGCCGGCGGCTGGCCGGGGCTCACCTCGATCTGCCCGGCCACCGCCCGCTCGGCGATCGAGAGGCGCATCGTGTGCTTGACCCGGTAGCTGGCCCAGGTGGCGGCGCTCAGCCGGGCCCGGTAGGCGTAGGGCAGCAGGCCGAACACGGCGTCCAGATAGCGCAGCCGCTGGCCCAGCGACACCGGCGCGCGGTCGATGGCGATCACCACCTGCCGTCCCTCGAGCAGCAGCGCCGCCACCGCGGCCGCCCATTCGGGGCCGACCTGCTCGATGGCCGTCTCCGACACCTCGGCGTGGTCGGGGTGCAGGGACAACGAGACGCCGTCGGTGTCGGCCAGCACCGGCGCGCCGTTGACCTCCTCCCAGCTCAGGGTCATGGCGCGGGCCTGGTCGAAGAAGGTGGTACGGCCGCGGGCCGCGTCCTCCCACGGGATCAGCAGCAGCCGGGTCGGCGTGACGACCTGGCCGGTGCCGTCGCGCCGGTCGCTCCAGTCGACCCGCATGACGCAGGACGCCGTGGCCGGCTCGCCGGCCGTGCCGACGAAGCTGAGCCAGGGCAGCGCCTCGGCCCGGCCCAGCGCCTCGTCGTCGGCGTGCGCGGTCAGGCCCATGCGGATGTACTGCTCGGCCATCACCGGGCGGATGCTGCCCTCGAGGATGGTGTAGTCCATCGTCTGGCCCGCGTGCTTGCCGAACAGCGCCCAACCGGCCCGCACCGGGGTGGCCGCTGTCGCAGCCGGGTCACCGGCCGCCGTGCTCGGGTACATGCCGCTTCCCTACCGCCGAGCGGCGCGGATGCGCCGCTCGAGGAAGATCAGCGGCTCCAGGACGTTGATCGGCCTCGGCATGCCGCGCAGCCCGGTGTCGCCGTCGATCTGCTCGGTGTTGCGGAAGTCGCGGAAGTCGAAGATGTTGTTGCTGTTGAGCCGGAACCCGATGGCCGAGGTCGCGAAGAAGTTGATCCGGTCCTCGTGGAAATGGGTGCTCAGCGCCGAGCGCACCAGCTCGGTGTTGCCGCCGAGCAGCCGCTCGCAGACCCAGGCGAAATATTCGGCCGAGCGCTCGTGGGGAATGCGCGGCAGGCGCTGACCGTCCTGGTCCTGCCGGACGAAGTTCGTGTTGCTGACGACGTGGCGGAACAGGTGCTCGTCGTCGAACTTGGTCACGCAGACCGCGACGTAGTGCGGCAGCTTGCCACTGTCCATCTGGCCCGAGGCCGACATGCGGGTGGTCAGCCGCTGGAGGGCGCTGAAGAACGCCTCGAAGTTCATCTGGATCTCGTTGCGGTTGAGCACCGGGTTCATCAGGTAGATCAGGCCGTTGGCGTTGGCCAGATGCTCGATCGCCTCCTCGCTGATGCGGCCGTTCTCGTAGAAGGAGCCGGGCGGGTCGTGCAGCTCCAGCCGGAAGTCCACCGAGTCCGGCACCGGCTTGCGCTTGGAGAAGAAGGCGCGGCCCCAGCCGGCCGGCGGCGGGGTGCCGTGGAAGGTCCAGCTGATCGGCTCGATGACCCGGTTGGGCCGGGGGAAGCGCCGCTGCACGACCAGCCGGTTGACGCTCTGGTTGAGATAGTCGGCGGCCAGGTCGTCGGTGCCGGCCACCACCCACGAGCCGTGACCGCCCTGCATGGCGGCGATCGGCAGCGCGGCCAGATAGGTGCTCTTGCCCGACCGGGTTGATCCCCACAGCCCGATCCGGACCGTCGAGTCCTGCACCTGGCCGGGGCGCATGCCGCCGGGGATCGGCAGCGGCGCCGGCTCGGTCATCGTGCGGTTGCTGTTGCTCGGCGGCGGGGCCGCCGGCGTGTCCATCGGGATCGGCGGCACGTTGATGCCGAGCGGCGACGGCGGTGGCTCGAGGTTCTCGGCGGGGGCGGGCTGCGGGCGGCGCGGCGGCGCCGTGGTGTCGTCGAACATGGCGAACGGGTTGGCCGGAGCCGAGGGCCGGGCGCCCTGCGCCGGGTCGGCCGGGCCGGCGCCGCGGTCGGACTGGCGCGGTGGCCGGTTGTTGCCGGTGGGCGGCATCGGGTCGTCGACCAGGCCGTCGTCCGGCTCGTCGGCGTGATTGTTGTTGCCGGAGGTCCAGATGGTCATGTCGGCTCCTTGTCGTGGGTCTCGGCTCAGGCGCCGATGCTCGCCCGCAGGGCGGTGGTGGCCAGTTCCACGCCGATCCGCTCGGCGACGCCCAGCACCCACCGGCCGACACCGGCCAGGTGGCTGCGCATGGTGTTCTCGTCGCCGGAGCGGGCCGCCGTCTCGGCCTGGCGCACCTGCTCGATGGACTCCTGCTCGACCGGCGTGCGCGGGCCGGTCTCCAGGACCGCGCGCAGCTGGGCCAGCTGGTCGGCCAGCCGGCGCAGGTCGGCCGGGCCGCCCGCGTCCTGCGCGGCCTGGTGGGTGGTGGCCTGGTTGTTGCCGCCACCCATGTTCCCGGTGTTCTGCACCGGGGCGTTGAACTGGAACGAGTCGCCCATGGTGGTTGCTCCTTGCCGCGCCTCGGCGCTGTTGTAGACGTTGATGTTGCTGAGCTGAGCGCGGTGCAGGGACGCCCGCAGGTCCTTGTTGTCCTCGCGGAGCCGGCGTTCCCGTTCGGCCCGCCGGTCGAGGCCGGCCAGCATGAACTCCAGCGTGGAGATGTCCGGCCGCTGCGCGGTCAGTCCGACCTCCTGGTTGCGGACCCCGAGCCGGTTGATGTCCATGAGATGGCGGCGGGCCTTGCGGATGAACTCGCCGGCGCGGTCCCAGCTCCCGTCGTCGACGGCGATCTCGGACTCGGCGTAGGCGATCCAGAACGAGATGGTGCCCATCTCGAGCCGGCGCAGGGCGAGCACGTGCCGGCCGGCGGCCGAGGCGCTGGCCGCGTTCAGCGAGATCTGGTACGACTCCAGGGCGGCCGTGCCGGTGACGATCATGTCGCGGAACCGGCCCGCGTGCCCGGCCATCATCATCTCGACCACGCCCTGCAGGGCCGCGATGTCGACCATCGAGCCGTTCAGGTCGCGGACCAGCTCGGCCAGGACCGCGCGCAGCGGCGGCAGGTCGTCGGTGTCGACCTCGGCGATCTCGGCCAGCAGCTCGTCGAAACCGGCCCGGACGCTGTCGAGCAGGTCGTGCGCGCCCCGGTAGTTGCCGATGCGGGACTGCCCGATCGAGTCGTACAGCTGGGCCGTGGCCACCGCGACCCGCTTGCGGATCTCACCGACCGGCGCCTGCGGATGGTCGCTCTCGGAGAGGTCGTCGAACAGCTCGTAGCCCTGGCGCAGGTGCTCGCTCGCGCTCTCCAGGTCGCCCTGGATGCGGTACTGCTCGGCGGTCGTCATGTGCCGCTGGCCCTCGACCATCAGCAGCAGCCCGTCGGCGGCCGAGCGCCACCACCCGTAGAACTCGCTCTCCTCAGGCGTGCGGCCGGGGCGCGACGCCTCGCGGGCGGCGATCCGGCGCAGGGTCTGGTTGAGCTCGGTGACCATGTCGAGCACCTGCACCGACCGGTCGTGCTCGACGGCCAGCAGCAGCCTCGTGGCCTCGGCCAGCAGCCCCTGCTCCAGGGTCGCCTCCGCCTCGACGTACCTCTCGAACTGCTCTCTCGAAAGCTCTTCGAGGGTCTCCAGGGCGGTGACCTCGGTGAGCAGCTCGTCCATCGACCGGGGTGCGGCGTCGGTGCTCATCCGGCGTCACCGCCGTGCCCGGGATAGGTCATGACGCCGAACGGCGGCGACGAGGCCGTGCGGTGGATCAGGATCCGGGTGCCCGGCGGCGGCTGGTTCGCCATGATCCAGCGGTTCAGCGGAACCCGGATCCACTGCTCCAGCAACGGATCGCGGATGGGCCGGGCCCCCAGATCGGCCCCGGAGACCATGACCTGCTCGACGACGGCCCGGTCGATCGCCTCCCGGTCGAGGATCAGCTCGAAGCCGCGGGCCCGGGCCGACACGATGATCTGCTCGAGGAACTTGCCGGCGATGCTGCGGATCACCTGCTCGCGCAGGATGTCGAAGACGACGACGCCGCTGCCGAGGCGGCCCAGCAGCTCCGGCCGCCCCAGGTCCTGGGTGAAGAACCGGGTCACCTCGTCGGTGAAGTGCCGCCGGATGAACTCGTAGCCGGGCGGGGCGCCCGGATGGGCCGGCTGGAGCGTGGAGGCGCCCACGTTGGAGGTGAAGATGACGATCGAGTGCGAGAAGTACGCCGTACGGCCCTGCCCGTCGGTCAGCCGGCCGTCGTCGATGATCTGGAGGAACTTGTCGAAGATCTTCGGGTGGGCCTTCTCGATCTCGTCGAACAGGATCACGCTGAACGGCCGCTCCAGCATCCAGTTGGTCAGCACACCGCCCTGCTCGTGCCCGATGAAACCGGGCGGGGCGCCGGTGAGCCGCTCGCTCGTGTGCTCCTGGCTGAACTCGCTCATGTCGAAGCGGCGCAGCGCCGTCTCGTCGTCGAAGACCAGCTCGGCCACGGCCTTGGCCAGCTCGGTCTTGCCGACACCGGTCGGGCCGACGAAGAAGAACACGCCCTTGGGCCGGCTGCCGACGTCGGCGTCGCCGGCCACGAAGTCGATGCCGACCCGCGCGTTGACCAGCGCGTCGGAGACGGCCCGGACGGCCGTGGGCTGGCCCATGACCCGGGCGTTGAGGGCCCGCTCGGCGTCGCGGACCCGGTCCATGTCCAGGTGCTCCCACGGGTCGTCGCGGACGCCGAACCGGTGCCGGGCCACGAGCTTGCGCGGCGAGTTCGGGCCGATCTCGGTGATCCGCGAGGTCACCTGGAGCGCCTGGATGTCGCGGACACCCATCCCGTCGGTCAGCGTGACCAGCGTCGTGACCGCCTGCCGCAGCGAGTCCGGCCCGGCCCCGGACGCGCCGTGGAAGTCGTTGATCTGGCGCTGGAGCAGGTCCTCGCGCTCCTGGGCGCTGGGCAGCTCGGCCAGCACGGTGGCCACGTCGGGGCTCTCGCGCAGCCACTCCGGCAGCGAGCCGATCTCGCGGCAGACGAAGACGAGGGTGTTGCGCAGCGGCTGCCCGCCGGCCAGCACGTCGGTGCGGGCCGCGTCGCCGAGCATCCGGCGGACGTGGGCGATGTTCACGGGGCGACGCTCGTCCGGCTGGGCCTCGTCGCCGACGACCAGGTCGGCCGCGTCCACGATGATGGCGCTGGGGGTGCGCCGCTGGGTCAGCAGCTGCCGGATGGTGATCAGGGCCTCGGTGGTGGTGCGGGGACGGGCCGGTGGGGCGTTGCCGAGCGCCTCGCGGGTGCTCGCCTCGGACTGCGCGAGCCGGTGGGCGCGGCGGCTCGGCTGCTGATCGCCGCCGCCGAACGGGGCCCAGTTGCCGTTCGGCCGGTCCGCGGCCGTCGCGGGCAGAGCGGACGTCGCGGGCAGAGCGGACGGCGCCGACTGGGCGGGCAGTGCGGACGGCGCGGTGCGGCCCGCCCGCTCGGCCAGCATCCGGGCGTTGTCGTCGTGATAGGTGAGGCCGTCGACCAGGCTGTGCCGGCCCACGATCTCGAAGCCGGCCCCGGCCAGGAACTCGGCCAGCACCTCGGCCAGCGGCAGGTACTCGTGATCCCAGCGGACCAGCTCGTCGACGTGGCCGTGCACGAGCAGGTGCCGGCCGCGCTGCAGCTCGTGGAAGGCCCGGACCAGCCAGGCCGCCACCCGGGGCGTGTCGCTCCTCATCCGGCCGTCCGCCCGTGCGGCGCCGGCCGGCTCGACCGGGCGTAGGCGGCGGGCGGCGGCTGGTCGCCGTCCTCGTCGTCCCACTGGACCGTCCCGGGCTCGAAGCCCTCGCGGCGGCTCCGCTCGCTGAGCCGTTCGATGACCGACAGCAGCGATCCGCACTCGCCGGCCTTGCCGTCGCCGGCGGCGACCGCCTCGTGCATCGTGTCGGTGCTGTAGAGCACCTCGGTGGCGTTTCCGGCGCCGTCGCGCAGCAGCACCGCGAACTGCTGCCCGTCCGTGCTACCGGCCCGCAGCTCCATCGCACCGTCCTCGCGCTGCACGAAGCTGTCGCGGTCGACCGAGAACCCGGCCTCGGGCAGCGCCTGGATGATCGAGTTGAGCAGCTCGCGGCGCTCGATGACCCGGTCGATGTGCCCGTCGAGCGCGGCCTCGGCCCGGTCGACCAGGCCGGTGAGCTCGGGCAGGGCGGCCAGCACCCGGCCCGGGTCGCCTTGGCGCACGGCCGTGGCCATGTCGTGCAGCCGCTCGTCGATGCGGTCGGAGTCCGGCAGCGGCACGCGGGCCTGCTCGGCGTCGGCCCGCAGCTCGGCGAAGCGGTGGTAGACCTCCTCGGCGGCCTCCCGGGCGGCCGTGGTGCGGGCCTCGTCCTCGGCCCGGCGGGTGAGGACCTTGTCGAGGTGCTCCCGCACGGCCTGGGCCGCGGTCTCGGCCCGGGTGTCGGACTTGGCGGGCGCCTGGCCGGCGTAGCGGCGGGCCGTGCCGAGCAGCTCCTCGCATTCCTCGGCCCCGTTCCGGTCGTAGCGGGCCCGGACGTCGGCCGGGATGCCGGCGAGCTGCGCGGCCACCGCCTCCACCCGCTCCTGGGCCTGCTGCCGCTGGTGGTCGTCGATGTGCTGGCGCAGGCCCACCAGCGAGCGCTCGACCTCCTCGGCGATCCCGGCCGCGGCGCCGACCGCGGCCCGGTCGGCGGCCGAGCGGATCTGGTCGCGGGCCTGCTCCAGCCGGTTCTCGGCCGCCTGGTCGCCGGCCAGCCCGGCCCCTTCCGCCTCGCGGCGCAGCGCGGCCGCCCGCTCGGCCACCTCCTCGGCCCGGCGCAGGGCGAGCGTCCGGGCCCGCTCCAGGGCCGCCGCCAGCCGCTGCCGCTCCTTCTCCCTGCGCTGCTCCTCGCGGCGCTTGCGCGCCTCCTCGGCCTGCCGCCGGCGGATCTCGCCGCTCGACACCGTCTGGTACTTCGGGGATCCGCTCATAGGTTTCGCTCCTGCTCAAGGGGCTCGAGGTCGAGCCGGTTCTCGATCCACTGCCGGAAGCCCGGTACGGGTGGCACGCCGAGCCAGCGCACGGTCTCGTCGGCCGCGACCTCGATCTGGAGGCCGGCGCTGAGGTCCGCGTCGCCGCGCAGGGCGGCGTGCCGGCCGGTGAGGAAGTGCAGGCGCTGGTTGGCCGAGCCGCGCCAGCGCAGCGCCGCCTGCCGGTGGGCCAGGAAGGGGCCGTCCACCAGCAGGTCGAGCTGGGCCAGCAGCCGGTGCTGACCGGGAGTGCCGTGCGCGCGCAGATGCTCCAGCGTGTAGCCGGTGTAACTCATCACCGACAGGTCGCGGCGCGCGCGGACCGCCGCCACCAGCTCGGCCACCGCGTCGGCCTGGGCGAACGGCTCGCCGCCGCTGATGGTCAGGCCGTCGTCGGCCCGTTCGGCGATCTCGCCGGCCAGCCCGGCCACGTCGCGGGCGCGGGTGTGGTCGAACGGGATCCACTGCGGGCTCACGCATTCCGCGCAGCCGATGCCGCAGCCCTGCACCCAGACCACGTAGCGGCGGCCGGGTCCGAGGACCGTGCAGGCCGGATGCGTCTCGGCCACGTCGAGTGTCGTCATCGCGGCCTCCGGGAGCTCAGCGGGAAGTGGTCGGCGATGCCGGCGTCGTACCGGGCGCACCAGGGGCACCGCCCGAGCGCGGCCGGGAAGAAGTGGTTGGCGTGGCGGGGACAGCCGAGCAGGTCGTTGAGCACGCCGCGCAGCACCCGTTCCCACTCGGCGGCGCTCGGCCGTACGTGCGGCTGGGTGTGCCCTTGGGAGAGCGCGCGGAACGCGAGCTGCTGGACCACCGTGGGCAGCACCCGCAGGTCGAGCCGGCCGGCCACCGGCACCAGCCGCTCCGGGGTGAACAGGGCGCTGGTGCCCTCCCGGATGTTGCCCTCGACGCCGCGGTCGGGGCCGCGCAACGGCCGGCCCTCGAACGGGTGGTCGCCGTCCATCAGCAGCTGGCAGAGCAGGATCGCCATGCCGAACAGGTCGTGCGACGGGGCCAGGTGGCGGATCGGGCTGCGCAGGGCCTCGGGCGAGCAGTACTCGCGGGTGGCCACGTCGGCCGGGAAGACCTCGCGGGACCAGTCGTCGACGAACTGCACGCTGTCGCAGTCGATCAGCGCGATCCGGCCCGACCGGTCGACGATCAGGTTGTTCGGGCTCACGTCGCCGACGACCACGTCGACCCGGTGCAGCTGCCGGTAGATCGAGCTGATCCGGATCGCCGCCTGCAGGCAGGTGGCCCAGGTCGGGCGGTCCAGGAACTCCAGGCGCTGGTCGGCGTCGAACAGCGCGTAGAGGGAGGCGCCGTCGAAGCGGGGGAGCACCACCGAGCGGATCCGGCCCGTCTCGTCCCGCAGCGGCCACTTCGGCCAGGCGATGACCTGCTCGCCGCCGTCCGGCCACTCGGTCGGCCGCTGCTTGAGCAGGCCGTTGACCCGGCGGTCGAGGTCCTCGGAGGGCTCGAGGAAGAACTTGAAGCAGACCTCGGGCTCGTCGGGCAGGCCCAGCACCACGCCCTGGCCGCCCTCGCCCAGGGGCACGAGCGGGCCCAGGTTGATCGGGCGGCCCGGTTCGATGTAGAGGGTCATGCGCGCACCGCCAGGACCATCGTCTTGTCGTCGGCCGAGCTGGCGGTGAAGTCGGGTGACCGGAGACGCTCGTCCAGGTCGGCCGGCCGGGCCGCCGGATCGGCGAACATGCGCAGATAGGCCGTGAAGTCGGCCGGCGCCAGCAGGGCCGGCCGGCCCTCGGCGTCGCGCCCGGCGGCCAGCACGGCGTCGAGCACGCCGTCGCTGCAGAGCGCCAGCCCGGTGATCTCCGGGTCCTCGATCAGGCCGCAGCGCACCGCCGGCTCCCGGCCGTCCGAGGTGAGGAAGACCGTGCTGCCGCGCGAATCCCCGTTGTCGGGCGCCACGAGCAGATGCGCGCCGCCGTCCCGGTGCTCGACGATGAGGAAGCTGTCACCGACGGCCAGGAAGACGTACGCCGGGGGCCGCGCGACGACCGCGATGAGGGTGGTGGCGTAGTCGCGGCGCTCACCACCGAGCCGGGCCAGGCGGCGGTCGAACAGACCCAGGACCCGCCCCGCGTAACGCCTGGCGTGTTCCGCGTCGATGGTCCCGAGGACGTCGGCGGCGTCGCAGGCGGTGTCGACGGCGAGGCGGGCGCCGGTCGCCGACCGTACGGCCGAACCGGCCCCGTCCGCCACCGCGAGCACCAGCCGGCCGTCCCCGGCCCGCCAGGCGAACGCGTCCTGGTTGCCGGCGCCCTGCCGCAGATGCTCGGGCCCGGTCACCGACACCGGCACCACCCGCCAGCCGGGCATCATGCCTCTCCCCGCGCATGGTCGGTGATCCAGTCCATGGCCGACTTGCGCTTCTTGAGCCGGGCCGTCATCTCCTCGGTCCGTACGCCCTCGGTGCTGCGCACGACCCGGTCGATGCTCTGCCGCACCGCGCCCAGCACCGACGAGAAGTCGGTGCCGTCGGCCTGGTAGTTCTTGTCCGGGGCGAGCGCCTGCAACACCTTGGCGTCGGCGCCGCGCACCCCGAAGGCGAAGAACATCAGGCCCTGCTCCTGCTCCTGCCGGCGCAGCTCCGGGGCCAGGTTGCGCCACAGGTCGCACGGCTTGCCCCGCTCGTCGGAGGGCGCGCCGTCGGTCAGCAGGAAGACCAGGGGGGTGTACGCCATCTGGATGCCCTCGCGGGCGAGCGCCTGCCGCCGCTGGTCCATGATCGTCAGGCCCTGCTTGATGCCGGCCACCATCGGCGAGAAGCCGCCCGCCCGCAGCGTCGGCGGCTGGAAGCGGGTGATCGGCGCGTACGGCTCGCCGCCCCGCTCGTGCCCGGTGGGGTCGACGACGCGTACGCCACCGGCCCCGAAGGTGACGACGGCGATCTCGCTGATGTGCCGCAGGTGGTTGTCGGCGTGCACGCTCTCGCGCCAGGACCGCAGCGCCTCGTTGAGCTGCCCGATGGCGTCGTCGCGGGCCATCGACGACGACGTGTCGACCACGAGGGTGATGAGCAGCCGGCTCTTGCTGCTCTGTACGGGCGGGAAGCCGGCGGGTGAGGTCATGCCCGGGTCACCGTCAGCTCGCCGCCGGCCGTCTCGACCCGGCAGAGCGTTCCCGGTGTCAGCTCGCCCGCGCCCGGCGCCGCCGTGGCCCAGAGGAGCAGGCCGTCGTGCTCGACGTAGCCGCCGGCCGGCCCGAAGTGGGCCCGGACCCGGACGGTGGCGCCCGGCTCGGGCCGCCTCCCGTGGAATTCGGCGATCTCGGGGTCGTCCTCCGCCTCCGGGCGCGGCAGGAGAAGCAGGACGGCGCCGGCGGCGAGGACGAGCCCGGCGGCGGCGCCGGCCGCCGGGTTGAAGTCGTCGTCGCCGGCGAGGGCGGCGCCGGCCGCGAGGGCCCCGGCGACCGGCAGCAGGGTGCCGGCCAGCAACGCGCCCGCCCGCTTCTTTCGCGGAGGCACGGAGACGGTCTGCATGAGCGTGCCTCCAGGGTCGGACTGCTTGTCGCCCCAGTACTGACGGACAGCAAGCGGTCGTCCCTGTCGAGACCGTCACCCGATCGGGTGTCACCTCATGGCGTGAATCGCCGGCCTCAGCGTCTCCGGCGCGAAGCGCAGCGTCGCGAAGTAGTCGTCGTCGGTCTCGGCCCGGCGGATCAGCTCGACCGTGCCGTCGGCGTGCAGGAGCAGCTCTTTCGGCCGCAGCCGCCCGTTGTAGACCGACGCCATCGCGTGCGCGTGGGCCCCGGTGTCGTGGACGATCAGCAGTTCGCCCTCTGCCACACTCGGGAGTACACGTTGGACAGCCAAACGGTCGATGTTGGTGCACAGCGAGCCGACGACATCGACCGTTTCGGACGGGCCGGAGGCGAACGGCGCGGTCACGTGGTGATAGACGCCGTCGTAGACGACCGAGCGCAGCAGCGCGTTGACGGTGCTGTCCACCCCGACCACTTCGCGGTACTTCGACATGCGGTTGACGACCCGGGTCACCAGCACGCCGTGCGGGCCGGTCATGTAGCGGCCGTTCTCGAAGCAGATCCGGGGCCGGAACCCGGCGGGCCAGGCGTCCACGCGGTCCCGCACGGCGGCGGCCAGGGCGGTCAGATCGAGGGGCGCCTCGCCCGGACGGTAGGGGATGCCCATGCCGCCGCCGACGTTGAGGAGCGTGACCTCGACGCCGAGCCGCAACGCCTGCGCGGTCAGCAGATCAAGGGCGAAGAGCGTCGGTTCCGGCGTACGGAAGTTGGCCGCGATCATCATGTGCAGGCCCACGGTCCGTACGCCATGGTGTGCGGCCTTGGCGACGACCGAGGGCAACCGGTCGACGGGGATGCCGAACTTCGCCGACTGCGGATGGCCGAAGAGCTTGCTGTCGAAGTCGGGCGCCAGCGGCCCCGGATTGATCCGGAAGCCGAGCGAGGCCGGCACGGCGTTCGCCGCGATCAGCTTGTCGAGCACGGCCTCGTCGTCGACCGTGACGAAAGCTCCGGCCTCCAGCGCCATCAGGAGCTCGGCCGTGGTGGTGTTGTTGGAGGTGAAGAAGAGTTCGCCCGTGGTTCCCCGCGCGAGCTCGATCTCCGGCAGGGAACTGCAGTCGAACCCGAAACCGTGCGCGGCCAGCCGGCTCAGAACCGACGGATTGGGCAGCGCCTTGACCGCGAAATACTCGCGGCAGTCCATTCCGGCGAAGGCCTCGTTGAACGAGTCGGCCGTCTCGTCGATGCCCGCCGCGTCGTAGAGGTAGAACGGCGTCCCGAACCGTTCGGCCACCTGCGGCAGCACGGCGCGCAGGCGCCGGTCGAAATCGTCACTCATCGGCATGGTGCGGTGTCTCCGGTGGTGGTCAGGCCGCGGTGACGGCGTGCCGGGGCACGTCGAACCCGTGGACGGTCATCCAGTCGTCGTTGAAAACCTTGGTGAGATAGCCGCGGCCGCCGTCGGGCAGAAGCACGACCACGACGTCCTTCGGCCCGAGTCGCTCGGCCACCCGCAGGGCGGCCACCATGGCCGCTCCGCTCGACCCGCCGACCAGCAGCCCTTCGTCGCGGGCGAGCCGCCGGGTCATGGCGAACGTCTCGTCGTCCGGCACCGCGATGATCTCGTCGGGCACCGCCGGATCGTGGGTGAGCGGGAAGAAGTCCTGCCCGATGCCCTCGACCAGATAGCCCTGCCCGTTCCCGCCGGTATAGACGGAACCCTCCGGCGCCGCGCCGATCACCCGCACGGGCCCCATCCGCTTGAGGTAGCGCCCGGTCCCGTTGAGCGTCCCGCCGGTGCCCAGCCCGGTGACGAAGTGGGTCACCCGCCCGTCGGTGTCCCGCCAGATCTCGGGCCCGGTCGTCGCGGCGTGGCTGGCCGGCCCGTCCGGATTCGTGTACTGGTCGGGCTTCCAGGCCCCGTCGATCTCGGCGACCAGCCGGTCGCTGACCGAGTGGTACGAGTCGGGGTGGTCACGGGGCACGGTCGAAGGGCAGATCACAACCTCGGCCCCGTACGCCTTCAGGACGTCCCGCTTGTCCTGGCTGACCCGGTCCGGGCAGACGAAAACGCAGCGGTACCCCTTGCCGTGCGCGGCCAGCGCCAGCCCGGCCCCGGTGTTGCCGGACGTCGGCTCGACGATCGTGCCGCCCGGCCGCAGCCGCCCGTCCCGCTCGGCCGCCTCGATCATCCGGATCGCGACCCGGTCCTTCACCGACCCACCCGGGTTCAGATATTCGACCTTGGCCAGCACCGTGGGCGCGACGTGCGCGGCGACCCGCTGCACCCGCACCAGCGGCGTGTTTCCGATGAGTTCGACGATCGAGGAGGCAAAACGCATGCGGTGCATCGTCACACGTCTTTTCCCGGCGGCGGCCGATCCCATTGACACTTCCTCATGTGTTCACTAATCAAATTAGGAATCGCCCATTACCCATAGGTATTACGCTTGTCCTGAGCAGGCGAATCCTGGCCGTCGCCGGAAACGGTCCCAGGTCAGCCGAATTAAAGATATGCTCATCCGGCGTTGGCTCGGCCGTCCACTTTGTTTCCGAGGGTGGCGCGCATGCCTTCAGTCGACCCGCCACCGGTCACCCCGGACCCGCTCACGCTCATCACCGCCCAGGCCCGCCGCCGCCCCGGGGCGCCCGCCCTCACCGACGCCGCGGGTTCGCTCAGCTACGCCGGCCTGGTGTCCCAGGCTTCCGGCGTGGCCGCGCGGCTGCGCGAGGCGGGCGTGGTGGAGGGCGACCTGGTCGGCTTGTCCCTGCCACGGGGCCGCGACGCCGTCATCGCCATGCTGGGCATCCTGTCCGCCGGCGCCGGCTACGTACCGCTGGACCCGTCGTACCCGAGGTCCCGCCTGGCCGCCATGGTCGAGGACGCCGCCCCACGCCTGATCCTGGGCCAGCCCGTCCTCGACGCCGCCTCACCCACGCTGCCGTTCCCCTTCAGCCCATCGTCGCCGCTCGCCGATTCCAGGGTGGGCGACTTCGGCGCGGGGGCGCTGCCGCAGGAATGGGCGGCGGAAGCGCCGGCGTATGCGATTTTCACGTCGGGGTCCACCGGGCGGCCCAAGGCGGTGCTGGTGCCACGGCGGGCGCTCGCGAGCTTCTGTGCGGGGGCGCGGGAGCGGTACGGGGTCGGCGAGCAGGACCGGTGGCTGCATTTCGCGCCGATCAGCTTTGACGCCAGCGTCGAGGAGATCTTCGTGCCGCTCACGGCCGGGGCGACCGTGGTGGTCCGGGACGACGAGATGATCAGCCGGCCCGATCTCTTCCTGCGGCGCTGCGCCGAGCTCGGCGTGACCGTGGTCGACCTGCCCACCTCGTACTGGCTCGAAGTGCTCGGCGCGCTCAGCCGGGGCGAGGCGCGGCTGCCGTCGACGGTCCGCACGGTCATCATCGGCGGTGAGGCCGTCTCGGCGTCAGCGGTGCGCGAATGGCAGCGCGCGGCCGGGGACAGTGTGCGGCTGCTCAACACCTACGGCCCGACCGAGACGACGGTTGTCGTGACCGTCGCCGATCTGACCACCTGGACCGGGGACGGCCCGGTCCCGATCGGCCACCCGCTGGACGGCGTGCGATGCCGCGTGCTCGGCCCGGATGGCGTCCCGGCCGACGAAGGGGAACTGCGCATCGGCGGCCCGTTCGTCGCCACCGGCTATCTGAACCGGCCGGAGCTCACGGCCGAGCGCTTCCTGGACGGCGAATTCCGCACCGGCGACCGTGTCCGGCTCGGGCCTGACGGGCAGCTCGAGTATCTGGGCCGCTTCGACCAGCAGCTGAAGATCCGGGGCTTCCGGGTGGAGCCGGGCGAGGTCGAGGCCGCCCTGTGCCGTCAGCCGGACGTCATCGACGCCGTGGTGCTGGGCGACGGCGACCGCCTCGTGGCTCATCTTCTGACGACCGGGGACGACGTTTCCGTCGTACGGGAAAAGCTGTTGGCCGAATTGCCCTCGCACCTCGTCCCGGCGGCGTTCGTCCGCCACGACACTTTCCCTCGCACGCCGCAGGGTAAGACCGACCGCGAGGCGCTGGCCGCCACGAGCAAGCCCGCTGCGGGGCGCGTGGAGGAGGGCGTGGCCGGGCTGTGGCGGCGGCTGCTTCCCGGTGACGCGGACGACTTCTTCGCCGCTGGCGGCGATTCGCTGGTCGCCGTACGGCTGCTGAGCGCGCTGCACCGCGAGTTCGGCGTCGCGCTGACGCTTCGCGAGCTTTACGCCTCGCCCACGCTGACCGCGCTGACCGCCGCCGCCGGGGAAGGGGCCGGCGCCAGGCAAGCGGAGCCGGGAGTCTGGAACGAGGCGGTGCCGCTGCCGCTGACGCCGTTGCAGCGGGAGTTCTGGATCGCCGAGCAGATCAGCGCCGACCGGTCCGTTCACACGCTCGGGATCCGCTACCGCTTCGACGAGCCGGTGCGGGTCGACCTGCTGCGGCGGGCTCTGTTCGAGATGGCCCGGCGGCACCCGATGCTGCGGGCGCGGGTGACGACGATCGGCGACGACCCGCACTTCGTCTTCGAGGACGACGTCACCATCTCCGTGGCCGAGGACGATGCGGAGCCGTTCGACCTGGGGGTGGCGCCGCTGGCGAAGGTGCTTCTTCGGGGCGAGGAGCTGCTGTTGGTCGTACACCACCTTGTCTTTGATGGTTGGTCGGCCGGGTTGTTCGGGGCCGAACTGGCCGAGATCTACCGGGCGCTGCGGGCAGGTGAAACTCCGGCCGGGGAACGAACCCCGCTGCCGGAGCCGCCCGCTTGGCTCGCGGAGAGTGGCTATTGGCGTGAACGGCTCGACGGGGTGGACCTGAGCGCCGAGCTGCCGGCCGACCGGGCGCGGCCGCGGACACCGGTCTACACCGCGGCCCGTCTCGCGCGGCCGATCGAGCCGGGCGAGCTGGAAGCCTGGCGGGGCTTCGCGCGGGAGCACAGGTCGAGCCTGTTCGTGTTGCTGCTGGCCGGACTTCAGACGTTGCTGCACCGCTACACCGGCAAGCAGGACGTGACGGTGCTGGCCACCGTGGCCGGGCGGACCCGGCCCGCGCTGGAGAACCACATCGGCATGGCCATCAACGTGATCCCGGTGCGGGGCACGGTCGAGGGTGAGCGGAGCTTCGGGGAGCTGCTGAGGCGTACGGGCAACGCGGTCGCCGCCGATCTGGAGCATCAGGACGTCGCGTTCCCCGACATCCTCGCCGCGGCTGGACGGCGAAACCTCAACGGGGGCAACGGTCTCGGGCCGGTGGTGCTCATCGTGCACAACACGCCGCCGGGGGACACGGGCGAGCTGCGCTACGCCGGCGACACCGGTCCCAGCACGACGATGGACCATCTGACGATCGGGCTGGACCTGTCCGGCGAGGGCGCGACGCTGAACGTCGACTACGCCACCGAGCTCTACGATCCCGAGCGGATCGAGGCGCTCACCCGGCATCTGCTCGCGCTGGTCGGCGCGGGCGCCCGGGCCGAGGAGACCGCCGTCTCCCGCTTGCCGATGCTGGGCGAGGACGAACGCGACCTGATTCTGCGGCAGTGGAACGACACCGCGTTCGAGCTGACCGGCGAGGTCGCGGTCCAGCAGTTCCTCGAGCACATCGCGGCCACCACCCCGGACGCGCCGGCGCTGACCCACCTCGGCGACACCATCGACTATCGGGAGCTCAACGCCCGCGCCAACCGGCTGGCCTGGGCGCTGCGCTCGCGCGGGGTGGAACCGGGCGACCGCGTGGCCATCTGTCTCGACCGGGGCATCGAGCTGTTCGTCGCCATGTGGGGCGTGCTGAAGGCGGGCGCCGCCTACGTCCCGCTCGACCCGGCCTATCCGGAGGACCGGCTGCGCTACATGCTCAGCGACAGCCGATCCCGGATTCTGGTCACGCGGGACGGAAGCGACGGCGTCGAGGTGCTGGACCCGAGACGTACGAACGAATTCCCCGACGTTGATCCTCCGCTGGTCAACGCGGCCGGCGACCCGGCGTACGTCATGTACACCTCGGGCTCGACCGGGCGGGCCAAGGGTGTCGTCGTCAGCCACGGCAACCTCGTACACGCCGTACGGATGTGGCAGCGCGCCTACGATCTCAGCCCGGACTGGACCTATCAGCAGCAGGCCAGCTTCTCGTTCGACATGTTCGTCTGCGAGACGTTCCGCGCCCTGTGCACCGGCGGGCGGCTCGTGGTCGTCCCGCGGGAGACGCTGCTCGACCCGGCCGCCTTCTACGATCTGATGCGCACCGAGCGGGTCGAGTGCACCGAGATCGTGCCGGCCGTCCTGCGGATGCTGCTCGACCACGTCGAGGACACCGGGTCCGATCTGAGCTTCGTCCGGCTGCTCATCTGCGGCGGCGAGAAGTGGCACGTGGGGGAGTTCCGGCGGGCGCGGGCGCTCGCCGGGCGGGTCGTCAACGCCTACGGCGTCACCGAGGCGACGGCCGACAGCACCTTCTTCGAGGGCGACGTCTCCCAGCTCCCGGCCGAGGCGCCGCTGCCGATCGGGCGTCCCTTTCCCAACTGCCGGGTGTACGTCCTCGACGAGCACCGCCAGCCGGTGCCGGCCGGTGTCGTGGGGGAGCTGTACCTGGGCGGCCGGGCCGTGGCCACCGGCTACTTCGACCGGCCCGAGCTGACCGCCGAGCGCTTCGTGGACGACCCGTTCGCGGGCGGCGGCGCGCGCATGTACCGGTCGGGCGACGCCGCCCGCTACCACCGGGACGGGCTGATCGACTTCCTGGGCCGGCTGGACGACCAGGTCAAAATCAACGGCTACCGGGTGGAGCTGGGCGAGGTGGAGGCGGCCCTCGGGGCGCTGCCGGGGGTGGCGTCGTGCGCGGCGCAGGTGCATCCCGGCGCCTCCGGCCTGACCCAGCTCGTCGGCTACGTGGTGAACAGGGCGACCGGCGTCACCGAGCAAGGGGTGCGGGAGGCGCTGGCCAAGGCTCTGCCCACGCACATGGTGCCGGCGCGGATCGTCTTCCTCGGCGTCCTGCCGCTCAGCCCGAACGGCAAGACCGACCGGGGGAAGCTGCCGGCGCCGGCCGAGGACCCGGCCCGCCGGCCGGCCGCGCCCCGGACGGCGACCGAGAAGCGGCTCGCGGCGGCCTGGCGGGAGACGCTCGGGCTGGACGAGCTCGGCATCGACGACAACTTCTTCGCCGTGGGCGGTGACTCCTTCGCGGCGGTCAAGCTGGTGCGGCGCATCGATCCGGCGCCCGCTCTGGTCGACCTCTATCAACACCCGACCGTGCGGAGTCTGGCCGCCCTCCTCGACGAGCGGCACGGCGCCGTCTCCACCGAGGGGCGCCCACTGCTCTACCGCCTGACGGGCCACGACGCCTCCCCGGGTGGCCGGACCGTGGTCGCCGTGCCCTATTCGGGCGGCAGCGCCATCGCCTATCAGCCCCTGGCCGACGTGCTGCCGCCGACCTGGGCGCTGCACGCGGTCGAACTGCCCGGCCACGACCGCAACCGGCCGTTCGAGCCGCTCGAACCGGCGGCGCGGGTGGCCGAGCGGGTGGTGGCCGAGATGAAGAACCTGAGCGGGCCGCTCGTGCTCTACGGCCACTGCCTCAGCGTCGCCATCACCGTCGAGATCGCCCGGCAGGCCGAGGCGGCCGGGCTCGACCTGGCCGGCGTCGGCCTCGGCGCGGGACTGCCCACGGCCCGGCTGACCGGCCCGGTCCTCGACTGGTTCACCCGGTTGCAGCGGATGGGGTCGAAGCGGGAGTACATCGAATATCTGCGCGGGCGCGGCGGCTTCACCGACGTCGACGACCCGGCCGAGCAGGCCTTCGTGGTCCGCAACGTCAAGCACGACGAGCGGGACGCCGAGGAGTACTTCACGGCGGCCTACCGGGGCACGCCCGCACCGCCCCTGACGGCCCCGGTGGTCGCCGTCATCGGCGAGCGGGACCGGGTCACCGACCATTACCAGGAGCGGTACCGGGAATGGGAGCACTTCGCGTCCGATGTGGACCTCAGGGTGCTGCCCAACGCCGGCCACTTCTTCATCAAGTCGCACGCCGAGGAACTGGCCGCCGTCCTCACCAGCATCGGTGAGACGCGGGTAAAGGAGCGGCCGCCGCGGACGAAGGCCACCGAACCGAGCGTGAAGCGGTTCGGGGTGGTCGCGCTCGGGCAGTTCGTGTCGCTGGTCGGCAGCGGTCTCAGCTCGCTCGTCCTGAGCATCTGGGTCTACCAGCGGACCGGCTCGCTGACCCAGTTCGCCGTGCTGAGCGCGATCGGCCTGCTCCCCGGCATCCTGGCCGGACCGCTGGCCGGCGCCGTGGCCGATCGGTGGGACCGCCGCCGCGTGATGCTGGCCAGTGACCTCGCCGCGGCCCTGGCCATGGCCGCGGTCGTGGCCGTCATGGTCGCCGGCACCGTCCACGAATGGCACCTCTACCTGGCCGTCTCCGTCACGTCCCTGGCCGGGGCCTTCCAGCGCCCGGCCTACCTGGCCGCCGTCGCGCAACTGGTCCCCAAGCGCTATCTGGGCCACGCCGTCGGCATCACGCAGCTCGGCGTCGCGGCCGGCACCACGTTCGCCCCGATGATCGGCGCGGCGCTGTTCGGCGTGGTCGGTCTGACCGGCGTTCTGCTGATCGACGTCGCCTCGTTCCTCACCGGCGTGCTCACCCTGCTCTGGGTGCGTTTCCCCGATCGCCTGTGGCGGCGGCGGGAGGAGCCCTTCCGTACGGAGATGGCGGCCGGCTGGCGCTATCTCAGCCGCCGTCCCGGCCTGCGCGCGGTCCTGCGCTACTTCGTCGTCGACCACGTCCTCTACACGCTCGGCTTCGCCGTCATCACCCCGCTGCTGCTCATCGAGCACTCGCCGCTGGCCCTGGGCGCCGTGCTCAGCGCGGGCGGCATCGGCGGCCTGGCCGGCGCGCTGGCCATGACCCTATGGGGCGGCACCGCCCGCCGGGCCAGCGGCATGATCGTCTTCATGGGCGTGTCCAGCCTGGGCATGACGGTCATCGGCGCCGGAAGCGGCGTCGCCACGGCGGTCGTGGGCATGTTCCTGCTGACGTTCGGCGAGGTGCTGGCCGAGTCGCACTGGATCGCGGTGGTGCAGAACAAGGTCGGCTTCGACCTCCAGGGCCGTGTCCTGGCGGTCTTCCTGACGCTGATGATGCTGACGATGCCGGTCGGCTACCTCATCGTCGGCCCGCTGGCCGAGCGCTACGTCGAGCCGCTGCTCGCCCCGGGCGGCGCGCTCGCCGGAAACGTCGGCTCCGTCTTCGGCACGGGCGAGGGCCGCAGCCTGGCCCTGCTGGTCTTCGTCAGCGGCCTGCTCCAGATCGCGTGGTGCGTACGGGGCTGGTACGACCGGCGCGTCCACTTCGTCGAGGACACACTGCCCGACGCCCTGCCCCCGGCCGAGGTCGGCGATCGCGATACCTTGCAACGCCAGGCCGACGAGCTCCTCGAAAGGTCGGGCGCCTGAACGAGGTCGTACGGCATCATCCTGAACCCTGACAACGACATCGTCCCGGCCGAAGGCTAGTCAGAGAAGCCGTCCATGTCATCCGCTCCCTACACTTCGGACAGTGATCGGTCCACGTCAGCGATCACCGCCCATCGATGGCATGTGACTAAATTCATCCACTCCTGTCACTGCACGTGATGATCCCCGTACGCTGTCGGCGCCGGCCTCAAGATCGCCGGCGTCGATGCGCGTACGGGAGGCGGCTGCATCATGGTGTCCGGAAACCCTTGGGGTGCAAGACTTCTGGCGCGATGGCGCCGGGTCGCCATTTTGTTCCTGGTCGCGGCGATGGGGCCCGCCCTGATCGGTCTTACGCCGGGCGCCGCCGTCGCCGGCCCGAGGGACGTCACGTTCCCGGAGCCCCGGCCGATGGAGCGGGTCGAGCTCGGCGCGGTCAAGGGCGAGCGGCGCCAGGTGCCCGAGAAGACGTACGCCAAGTTCGCCGTCGGCGAGAACGCGATCCTCCCCGCCGGCGGGGACGCGACGGTGAGTCTGCCCGCCTCCGGAAAGGGCGAGGTGCGGGCGGGCGCCTCTCCGGTGTCGATCGGCCGGGCGGCGCCGGGCGGCTCGCCGGACCGGGTCGGCGTCACCACCGTCGACCAGGCGAAGGCTCGGCGAGCGGGCGTGCACGGCGTCATGTTCACGGTGCGCGGGGTGGAGGGATCCGGCCGCGTGCGTGTGGAAGTCGACCCGTCGGCGTTCCGCAACGCGTACGGCGGCGCATACGCGTCGCGACTGCGCCTCGTGCGGCTTCCCAGCTGCGCGCTGACGACGCCCGATCTTGTCGAGTGCCAGACGCAGACCCCGTTGGCGGCTGAGGTGGGCGAGCCCCTGTCGGCGACGGTTGCTGTCGCCGGGGCACGGGCGAGCGCCGTGGTCCTCGCCGCGGACGCGGACGCGAGCGGTCCGTCCGGCGACTACACGGCCACCAGCCTGTCACCGGCCGGTTCGTGGGCCGTGGGCGGAAACACCGGGGCGTTCGCCTACAGCTATCCCATCTCCGTTCCGCCTCCCGTCGGTGGCACCGGACCCGCGGTGAGCCTTTCGTACAACTCGGCCTCCCAGGACGCTCGGACAGAGGCGACGAACGACCAGTCGTCCTGGATCGGTGACGGGTGGTCCTCGGGAGAGAGTTTCATCGAGCGGACCTACCGTCGCTGCACCGACATGAGCGGGTCGGGAGCGCCGGAGCACGGTGGAGACCTGTGCTGGGCCGGCCAGGTGCTGACGCTCTCACTGAACGGGCAGTCGACGCAGATCGTCTACGACGACAAGACCAAGACCTTCCGGCCGGTTGCCGACAACTCGACCACCAAGATCGAGAACCTGACCGGCGCCTCGAACGGCACCAGGAACGGCGAGTACTTCAAAGTCACCGAGAACGGCACGCAGTACTACTTCGGGCTCAACCGGCTGCCGGGCTGGACCACGGGAGCGAAGGAGACGGAGTCGGCTTGGGCACTCCCGGTGTACCGGGCTCACGCGGCGGTGCCGGACTGCCCGGACGGCTCGTTCGCGGCCACCGCGTGCACCCTGGGATATCGGTTCAACCTCGACTACGTCGTGGATCTGAACGGCAACGCCATGGCGTACTACTACGCCCAGGAGACCGGCTACTACGGCGCCAACATGAAGAACGACGCGGTGCCGTACACGCGGGGCGGAACCCTGGAGCGGATCGACTACGGCATGACGGCATCGACTGTCTACACGCCGGCGGCGCCCGAGCAGATCGTGTTCGAGACCGATGAAAGGTGCCTCGTCGGCCAGCCCGCCGGCAACAACTGTGCCAGCGGCCAGTTCACGCTCGACCACCCCGAGTACTGGCCGGACACGCCGGTGGACCTCAACTGCGCGAAGGCCGCGACCAACTGCACCACGCACGGACCGAGTTTCTGGTCGCGCCGCCGCCTGACCTCGATCGTCACGCAGGTTCGAGTCGATGGCGCCGTGAAACAGATCGACCGCTACGACCTGACCCAGACCTTCCCGACCGGAGGCGACCACGCGCCCGCGCTCTGGCTGGAGTCGATCAAGCACACCGGCGTCGACCGCCTCGGCGGAGCCACCGTGGACGCGTCCATCCCGGCGGTCACCTTCTATCCCCGGCAGCTCGCCAACCGGGTCGGAACGCTGCCCAGCCTGCCTTTGATGTACCACAACCGGGTCGGCAGCATCGTGTCGGAGACCGGCGCGGAAACCATCGTCACGTACAGCACGCCGAACTGTGCCGGGGTGCCGGCCAGCGACCTGAACGACGACAAGGACACGGCGGCGCAGGCGTACGCGGCCTCGAACAAGACCGGCTGTTTCCCGGTCTACTGGACGCCCGAGGCTCAGCCGCGCCCGCTGATCGACTGGTTCTACACGCACCCGGTCACGTCGGTCGAGACCATCGACAACTACAACCACTACCAGGACGGCAGTCAGCCCAAGACCATCACCGAGTACGCCTACAAGGGCGACCCGGGCTGGCACTACGACGACAACGAGGTGGTGAAAGAGGAGAACCGGACCTGGGGCCAATTCCGCGGCTATCCCGAGGTGCACGTGACCACCGGCAACACGTCGGTGTTCCACTACACCGACCAGAACCAGGTGTACGACCAGAAGACGCTGACGAAGAACTACTACTTCCTCGGTATGGACGGGCCGGCGCTGGTCAGTCAGGACGGAAGCGTCACCGTCCCCGACCGGAACGCCTTCGCCGGTCAGCTGTTCGAGTCCGATGTCTATACGGGATCGGGTGGCTCGATCGACAAGATGACCATCACGGTTCCGACACTGATCGGCCCGACCGCCACGCGAGCGCGCACCGGTCTGCCGGCGCTGAACGCGCAGATGGTCCGGACCGCCAGGACTCTCACGCGGCAGAAGGTCTCGTACGGGTGGCGCCGGACGGAGACGTCCACGTTCTACAACACCTCACTCGGCCAGGCCACTACGGGCTTTCCGGTGCAGTCCGTCGATCGCGGAGAGACGGGCGCCGACGGGAACGTGCCCACGTGTACCTTCACCCGCTACCTCTCCGGCGTCTCGAACCTGGTGGTCGCCGCCGAGCTCGTGACCACGAACCAGGACTGCACGGCCGCCGGCGCCACTCCGTCCGGCACGCTGATCTCGGACGTGCGGACGTCGTTCGACGGCAACCCCTTCGCCTTCGACGGCGACGGCCAGGCCGGCCCGGCCCGGCCGTCGAGGGGCAACCCGACGATCGTCCAGAACGCCTCCGCCGCCAGCGGGGCGACGCCGACCGCATTCCTCACCGTCACCGCGACGACCTATGACAGCTACGGCCGGGTCAAGGCCTCGACCCGTACGCCTGTCTCGAAAGCGGCGGACGGGACCACGAGCCTGGCCCAGACCGTCGTCATCAACCGGTCCCCGGCCTCCGGAGCCCTGCCGTCGAACGTCACGACGGCCACCCAGGTGACGCCGGGCGCCGACTGCTCGTCGGTGACCACCTCGAACAGGAACTGCCACGTCGTCGCCGAGGTGCTCGACGCGGGGCGGCAGCTCCCAGTGGCCCGGACCGACGTCGACGACACCCTGACCTCCCTGCTCTACGACGGGCTCGGGCGGCTCGTCGCGGTGTGGCTGCCCAACAAGAGCAAGGCCGCCGGCGCACCCGCGAACTTCCGCTACAGCTACAAGCTGTCCACCTCGGCGCCGACAGTGGTGACCACCGAGCGGCTGCTCGACAACGACGATGTGAAGGCGCCGGTCGCCTACGCGACGACCAAGGTCCTGCACGACGCGATGCTCCGCACGATGGAGACTCAGGAGACCGCTGAGAACGGCAGCGTGCTGGTCTCGGACGTCCAGTACGACTCACACGGCTGGACGGTCCTCACCAACAATGGATATGCCGTGTCCGGCAGTCCCTCCGACGCGCTCGTCTCGGCACAGGTGTCACAGGTGTCCCTGCCGTCCACCACAACCATCGACCACGACGCCATGGGCCGGGTGACCCAGACGACCGAGGAGCACAAAGGCGTCGCGACGTGGCGGACCCGTAACGCGTACACCGGAGACCGGACGACGACCATTCCGCCGGCCGGAGGTGTGGCCACCTCCAAGACGATCGATGCCCGGGGACTGCTGACGGAACTCCAGCAGTACACCACCGCGCCGACACTGACCGGCAGCCTCACCGCGGGCTTCACCTCCACCGGGGGCGCCGGCAAGGCGACCAGGTACTTCTACAACACGGCCGGCAAGCAGTCCAAGATCATCGGGCCGGACGAGTCGGTGTGGACCTTCACGTACAACCTGCTCGGCCGGCTGACGTCCCGCCTCGACCCTGATGCCGGCATGAGCCTGACCACATACGACGACGCCGGCAACGTCACGGCGACCAAGGACGCTCGTGGCATCGAGCTGAACTTCACGTACGACCTGCTCGGCCGCCGTCTGGCCGCGACCGACAAGAGCAAGAGCGACTTCGAGTACGCCTCGTGGGCCTACGACACCGTGCGAATCGGCAAACTCACCTCGTCCACCCGGAAGGTCTCCGGCGTGGTCGGTGGCTACACCACCGCGGTCACCGGCTACTCGGCCCTCGGTAACGTCCTGGGCCGGACCATCACGTTGCCGACCGAGGAGCGGCCACTCCCCGTCTCGTACACCACGACCTACGCCTACACGCCGAACACCGAGATGCTCGCTCAGCAGACCGACCCGGATGTGGGCGGTCTGCCCGCCGAGACCATCAGCTACAGCCACAACGTGCTCGGGGCGCCCACCAAGACGTCGGGCATCGGGGAGTACGTCTCCGGCACGGTCTACACCGACTTCGGCCTGCCGTCCCGGATCACCATGGGATCCTCCAGCAACCAGGCCGAGGCCGTCTACGACTACGACCCGCACACCCTGCGGCTGACCGGGCGTACCGTGTCGCGCGTCCAGGGCATCGGCCCTGTGGTCGACGAGACGTCCTACACCTACGACGACGCCGGCAACCCGCTCTCCACCGTGAACAAGCAGTCGGAGAACGGGAACGTGCTCGTCGACGCCCAGTGCTACCGGTACGACACGCAGGGGCGGTTGAGCGAGGCCTGGACGGCGGCGGGGAACTGCCCGGCGGAAGGAACGGGCCCCGGCGCCGCGACCGTCTCACGTGGCACCGGCGCCTACTGGCAGAGCTTCGGCTATGACGCCATCGGCAATCGCACCCAGGTCGTCGACCACTCGACCTCCGACGTGCCGGACGTCACGACCTCGTACACCAACGGATGCAAGACCGGCTGCAACCGCACCGGGGCGCAACCCCACACGCTGACCGCCACGTCGGGCGGCGCGGACCCGACGGCCTTCGTCTACGACACCGCGGGCAACCTGCTCACCAGGACCGCCGCCAGCGGGGAGAAGCAGACGCTCAAATGGGACGACGAAGGCCTTCTGGCCGAGGTCGCCATCACCGGTGCGGCGGCCGGCACCACCAAGTACGTCTATGACGCGGACGGGAATCAGCTGATCCGACGCGATCCGGGCCGGACCACGCTGTTCGCCGGCGACACCCAGGTCGTGATCGACACGTCGGTGTCCCCGGCGGTGTCGCTCGGCGCGGCGCGCAACTACGCCCACGGCGGTGCCGGCGACGCCGTCGCGGTTCGCTCCACGCTGCCCGGCGGGGGCACCGCGTACCTGTTCAGCGACCCCCACGGCACCGCGACGCTGGCGATGGACACCACGACGCAGGAGGTGTCCCGTCAGCAGTACAAGCCGTACGGTGAGCGGCGCGCCAGTGGCAACACCGCGCAGTGGCCCGATCTGACGAGGGGCTATCTGGGCGCGCCCGAGGCCACGGGTACCGGGTACACCGACGTCGGCGCGCGCAAGTACGACCCGGAACTGGGCCGCTTCATCAGCGCCGATCCGCTCCTGCAGATCACCGACGCCGGGCAGCTCGGCGGATATACCTACGCCGGTGACAACCCCGTGTCCGGCGAGGATCCGTCAGGGCTCGGGCGGGTCGACCCCGGCCGGCCGGGCTGCGCGCCGAACAACGGCGGCAGTTGCCACGGATACGAGACACCGGACGACTACGAGGACGAGCCGGGCGGTTGTCAGTCGGACAACGCCTGTAACCCCGATTCCGGCAACAGCAGCACCCCGACCAAGAAGAAGAAGCAGTACAAGGTCCTGACCAAGGTGAAGCTGGCCGCCCCCGGCCCCGAGCTGACCCAGAAGCAGATCACCGAGCTGACCGACGAGCACCTCCGGGGCACCCTCATCCTGCTCGACGAGTGGCTTCAGGAGCACCCCGGGGAGTACCGCGGCATGACGCTGATCATCGCTCAGGTCAACGTCGTGATGCGGAGCGACGGTGGCGACACCGTCGTCGTCCCGCGCACCGTCGCCTTCGTGAACAGCGGCAAGGCGGTCAGCAAGCAGATGATCGCGAAGTTCGACGAGTGGCACGTCCCATTGCTGCAAGCGGAGCCCGGCAGCGGCAGCAAGGGCGAGGGGCACGCCGAGGCGGCGGCCGCGGGCTTACGCAATGCGGGCGGGAACGAGCAGAAGGAGTTGCTCGGTGGCGTGATGGGCGACGCGACGACCGCGCTCGTGTCGAACCGGATGTGCGCCGGCGAGTGCGCGGCCGACCTGAGTTCGTTCCTGGGGAACGGGGTGTCGCTGGAACAGGGCGGGTTGGGCTACTTCGGGGGCCAGGCCTTCACCTATGGCCAATACCAGGTGATGCGCCAATCCCTGGCCTCGTCCGCCACCCCGAACGCGCTGCACAACATGATCCACTTCTTGTCGATGCCCCTGTCGGCGATCGAGCACAGCGACGACGGCAACTTCAACAAGAGCGCCGTGCGGCTCTCCATCCGAGGGGCGCGGGGCGGCGGCGGAGGCAGGCGCTGAGCTCGGTGCTGTGCGCTACCGTTTCGGCGTCCAAGGGGCTTCGGAGGTACAGATGTTCGGCGTTGATTCTTCGGATCGAAGCCTGCGGGTGCGGATCGCGCACCAGGCGCCGGTCCAGGCTGTCGGCGGCGGCCGGGCGGCGGACGGCCGCGGGGTCGTGCTCAGCGCGGGCGGTGACGGCATGATCCGCTCCTGGGACGCGGACACCGGCGTCGCCCGGGGTCTCCGCGTGGCGTCGAAGAGCCGCGCCGGCTTCCTCGGCCTGGCCGGCGCCGTCGGATCCGGGCTCGTGGTCTGGGCCGACAACAGCGGCGTACGCCGATTCGATTTCGAGTCCGGCGATGAGGTCGGAGAGCGGCTGCGCGCACCCGGGTCCGAGTGGCTGCCGATAGGTGGCCTCGGCCCGGTGGCGATGCTGGCCGAGGAGGGCTCCGCCCTGATCGTCGCGGGGTCGTCCGGCGGCGTGGTGTCCCGGTGGGACGCGTCGACCGGTGGGCCGGTCGGCCGGCAGTGGACCGCTTCCACGGGGAAGCTGCTGGCGATCGGCGTGCGCCGCCTGCGCGACGGCCGCGTTCTGGTGGCGGCCAGCGGTGAGGGTGGTGTGCTCCAGCTCGGGGACGCCATGACCGGGGAACCGGTGGGCTCCCCGCTGGCCGGGCACGGCCGGCCGGTGACCGCCCTGGGCTGGACGACCGCGCCGGACGGACGCGATCTGGTGATCGGTCAGGAGTTCGAGGGCCCGATCCACTTCTGGGACGTGAGCACCGGTGAGGCGGTCCGTACGCTGCCGCATCGATCGAGCGGATTGAACCAGGGCGGATTGGCCACGACCCCGGACGGGCGGATCCTCTTCTCGGTGGACCAGAGCGGCACGCCGTGGCGGTGGGACCTGTCCCGGCCGGAGCCGGTCGCCGAGGCCCTGCCGGTGACGACCCGGCCGGTGACGGCGCTCGCGATCGTGCCGTCCGCCCGGGGCCCGCTATGCGTCACCGGCGAGGAGCGGGGCCGGTTGCGCCGCTGGGACGCGTCGGGTGAGCCGGTCGGTGACGATCTCGCCGGTCATCCCTCCGGGGTGCACCAGCTGACCGCGGTGCTGGGCGGGCGCGACAACGAGCGCCCGGCGATCCTGGTGTCCTCGGGCCGCGACGGGATCCGGTGCTGGAACGCGGTCACCGGCGAGCGGGTGGGTGACCCGTCCGTCTCGGTGCCGGCCGGAAACGGCCTGGCCGCGGTGTGGTCGCCGGACGGGCGGCTCATGGTGGCCAGCGGGGTCGAGGACGGCATCCTGCGCTTCGACGCCCTGCGCTTCGACGCCCTGCGCGGCGGCGACCCGGCGGTGGACCCGGCCGAGGAGACCGTCTGGGACGTCGCGGCCGGGACCCTGCCGGACGGGCGGGGGTTCTTCGCCGCGGGCGCGGCCGACGGTCACGTCCATCTGCTCGACGCGGAGACCGGCGAGGCGCTCCAGCCGCCGCTTCCCGCTTCGGCGTCCCCGATCCTGGCCGTCGCCGTGACAACACTCGCGGACGGGACCGTGATGCTCGCCGCGGGCGGCGAGGACCGGAAGGTCGTGCGCTACGACGTGACCACCGGCGGGCGGATCGGCTCGCCCCTGCCGGTGGGCCGGTGGTTCGCCGTACGGCTCGCCTTCGGGTCGCTGTCGGGCGGCCGTGCGGCGCTGGTCGCGGTGGACGACGCCGGTGGGGTCTTCCGCTGGGACGCGCTCACCGGCGAGACGATCGGCGAGCCGCTCTCCTCCGGCGAGACCCCGGTGACCGGTCTCGACCTCGGCGGTGCTGTCCCCGAGCGGGTCGTCGCCACGAGCCACGAGGACACGGTGCGGTGCTGGGACGTTCTGACCGGCCGGCACCTCGGCGACATCGAGCAGGCGCAGTCGGCCACCATCGTGCCGCTTCCGGGCGGCCGGTCCGCCCTCGCGGTGGGCCACCAGGACGGCAGCCTGACCATCACCCCGTTCCCGCCGTCGACATAGCGACCCGCGGGACGACAGCTATCCCTCATAGGGGTTCCGGAGCTGTGGCCGCTCGCCGATCACCCGTTGGCGGATGTCCCGTAGCTCCGGCGTACCGACGTAGTAGCGGCCCTTCGTCTCGCCTTGCGGTTTCAGAAGGCCGGCGCTCACCATCAGGCGGAGGTCCCGGTTCGCCGTGCCGACCTCGATCTCCGCATCCTTCTCGTACACGGTACGGCGCACCTTGAGGCCGAGGGAGGCCATGTAGAGCGCGAACAGGGCCCGCTCGGGCAGACGGTGGTGCCTGATGACGCCTTCGAGCTCGAGCCACGTCTTGCTCACATCGTCCACGCGCCGCAGAACCGTCTGGGCCTGCATGTGGTGGGCGACCAGATTGAAGCGGACCCAGCTCGTCGCGTCACGCTCCGGTTGCCACGATCCGGCGCCGACGTCGGCCAGCACCGCGTAGTAGCCCTGAGTGTTGCGGCCGAGCCACTCCTCGATGCTGCTGAACTCCGGGGCGAGAATCCTTTCGCGCGCCAGTACCAGGGTCTGGAGAGCTCGTGCCATCCGACCGTTGCCGTCGCGGAAAGGATGGATCATGACGAGGTTGAGGTGGGCCATCGCGGCTCGGACGAAGACGGGGCAGTCGCCGGCGCCGTTCTTCAAGGAGGTCACGAGCTCCTGCATCAGGGTGGCCACGGTCTCCGGCTCGGGCCCCTCGTAGACCTTCCGGTTGTTCTCCTCGTCGTGCACGAAGATCTGCCCGGGACGGTAACGGCCCGGCCCTTTCGTCAGGTCGTGGCCCAGCATCATGAAGTGGAGGCTGCGGATCAGGGACTCGTCGAGGCGGAAGTCGGCATCGTCGGCCAGCTGCTGGACGTACGTCAGCGCGTTGCGATATCCGACGATCTCCAAGGAGGTGCGCCGGTCCGCGTCCAGTGGTTCCTCGTCCGCCATGATCGCCAAGGCGTCGTCGAGGCTTACGTCGTAGCCCTCGATGCTGTTCGACCCCCGCACCGCCCGGGCTTTCAGATTGCGCCTCAGCTGCCCCTTCCACCGCCGCGGTTCGTGCAGGTGAATACGAAGCTGATGGCGGAACTCGTTGATCTCCTGAATGACGCGGTGGTCGCTCTCGTCAAGAGAGGGCGGGCGGAAGAGCATGAACCCAGCGTGACAATTGACAGATAATCTGTCAACTTGAACAGATGATTCGACAATCTGTCGACTAGTTGAGCGTCGCCAGGGCTTCGCCAGTCGTTTCCCGAGCACGTAAATGGGCGACGTTCGGGCTGGTGGTAGGGGGTTTCGCAGCCTCCGGTACCGGCGGTGGACGGGCGGGGGTAACGTGCGCTCGTGATTCACAGGGAAGGCGGCTGAGGGGTGCCGACAACGTTGTCAGCCGATGAGCTGATCGTGTGCGAGAGTCTGGTTCGCATCTATCAGAGCGGGCCCATCGAGGTGCAGGCGCTTCAAGGGCTCGATCTCGCGGTGAACAGCGGCGAGATGATCGCGGTGGTCGGGGCCTCGGGGTCGGGCAAGTCGACGCTTCTGTCGATCCTGGCCGGGATCGACGCGCCCACCGCGGGCAGCGCCCGTGTGGGGGAGTGGGATCTGCTCTCCATGACGCGGGCCGATCGGGTGCGTTATCGGCGGCACACCGTGGGCTTCGTGCGGCAGCAGACGGCCAGCAACCTCGTGCCCTATCTGACGGCCGAGCAGATGGTCGACCTTCCCATGACCGCCGCCCGTACGCCGAAGGCCGTGCGCCGCAAGCGGGCCGCCGGCCTGCTCGGGATGCTCGGCATCGCCGACTGTGCCGGGCGGCGGCCGGGGCAGCTGTCCGGTGGGCAGCAGCAGCGGGTCGCCATCGCGGCCGCGCTGGCCAACGAGCCCCGGGTGCTGTTCGCCGACGAGCCGACCGGTGAGCTCGACACCGCCACGTCGGCCGAGGTCTTCGGGGCTCTGCGCGACGCCAACCGGGAGCTCGGCGTCACCGTCGTCGTCGTGACCCACGACGCCGCCGTCAGCGGGCAGGTCGAGCGGACTGTGGCCATCCGCGACGGGCGGACCAGCAGCGAGGTGCTGCGCCGTACGGCCACCGCCGCCGACGGCGGCACCCATGTGATCGCCGAGGAGTACGCCGTGATGGACCGCGCCGGGCGCATTCAGGTGCCGCGGGATTATCGGGAGGCGCTGGCGCTCACCCGCCGGGTCCGCCTGGCCCTGGAACCGGACCACGTCACGATCCGGCCCGACGCGTGAGCGCGCCGATGCTGCGGGTCGCGGGGGTGCGGCGGACCTTCGGCAAAGGGGCGGCCGCGGTCCACGCGTTGCGGGACGTGTCGTTCGAGGTCGAGCCGGGGACCATGGTGGCGCTGGTCGGCCGGTCCGGGTCGGGCAAGACCACGCTGCTCAACGTGATCGGCGGGCTCGACCGGGCCGACGCCGGGTCGGTCGAGGTGGACGGGGTCGACGTCAGCTCGCTCGACGAGGACGGGCTGTCGCGGCTCCGGCGCGAGCGGGTGTCGTACGTCTTCCAGACCTTCGGTTTGATCCCTGTGCTCTCGGCCGCCGAGAACGTGGCCGTGCCGCTGCGGCTGGCCGGCGCCGAGCGGGCCGAACGGGAACGCCGCGTCGCCCTGCTGCTCGAGCTGGTCGGGCTGGGCGGGCACGCCAAGCAGCGGCCCGGTGAGCTGTCCGGCGGGCAACAGCAGCGGGTGGCCATCGCCCGCGCGCTGGCCGCCTCGCCGCGGTTGCTCATCGCCGACGAGCCGACCGGGCAGCTCGACGCCGAGACCGGGCTGTCGGTCATGGCGCTGCTGCGTGGCGTGGTGGAGTCCGAAGGCGTCACGGCGCTGGTCTCCACCCACGACCCGGTGATGATGGAGCTGGCCGACCGGGTCGTCCGGATCGCCGACGGCCGGGTCGAGGCCGGTCCTTGCTGAGCCTGCTCCTGCGCCGGGCCCGCGCCCAGTGGTCACTCCTGCTGTCGCTGCTCGCGGTCCTCACGATCGGTGCGACCTTCCTCGGCACCTGTGCGCTGCTCGTCACCCGTACGTCCGACCGGGCCTTCGAAGTCGCCGTCCGCGACGATCCGGCGGCGGCCGAGGTCGTCGCCTACACGGCCACCATCGCCGCCGGCGATGCCGCCTCTGTCGCCGCCGACACGCGGCGGGTGCTGGTGTCGGCGGTCGCCCCGTTCGAGGTGTCGACGGCCGCCCGAGCGTCGTCGGCGATGCGGCTGCTGCCCGGCGGGGGCGACCGGGAGGCGTACCTCTCAGGAATTGAAGATCTTGACTCTCGGGCTTCTCTCGTGACGGGCGGCTGGCCGAAGAAGGGGCAGGCGGCCGTGCTGGAGAGCACCGCGCGGCTGCTCGGATTGAGCGTCGGCAGCCGTGTCACCCTCGGCGAGGAGCTGGGGATCGACGGGGCGGCGCCCGTCACGGTGACGGTGTCCGGGATCGTCCGGCCGCTGCCGCAGGGCGGCTGGGACCGCGACCCGTTGCAGGGCAAGGGATTCGACGCCGATCCGCCGAACGCCACCTCGGCCCGCCGGATCCAGGCGTACGGCCCGTTCATCGTCGACCTCGGCACGCTGCTCACCGGCGGGTCGGCCATCGATCGCCTGGAGATCGTCGCCCGTCCCGACCTGTCCGCCCCGAACAGCCGC
Organism: Actinoplanes sp. NPDC000266; assembly: GCF_042899005.1. NCBI lineage: Bacteria > Bacillati > Actinomycetota > Actinomycetes > Micromonosporales > Micromonosporaceae > Actinoplanes > Actinoplanes sp. NPDC000266. The sequence goes on along the minus strand of NZ_JBIAZI010000002.1, from coordinate 811,974 downwards.
GACCTCAACGCCATCGCGTCCACGCTGGGCGAGGCCGACCGCCGGCTCTCGGGCGCCCTGGCCGACCGGGTGCAGATCGAGCGGGTGTCCTCCCCGCTGCCGCAGACGCTGGCCGACGCCCGCGCCCAGCAACGGCTCACGACGGCCGCGGTGCTCGCGCTGACGCTGATCGGCGTCATGCTCACCGCGATCGCCCTGACGCTCGCCGGCCGGCTTGCGGCTTCGGCTCGTACGGAGGAGGCTGCTCTCCTGTCGGCGATGGGCACCGGGCGCGGCCAGTTCGCCGTCGTCGCGGCCGTCGAGGCAGTGGCGCTGGCGGCGGTGGCCGCTCTCCTGTCGGTGCCGGCCTCGTCGGCCCTGCACGCCCTCCTCACGCACCTGCCGCCCCTGTCCGGCGCCGGGCTGGCGACCGATCCCGGTGTCTCCCCGGCGCAGCTGCTGGCGGTCGGCGCCGGTGTGCTGCTGCTGGCCGGTCTGCTGGTGGCCCTGGCGATCCGCCCGGCCGCCGACGCGGGCGACCGGCGCGGCCGGCGCGAGCTGCTGGCCCGATCCGGGGCCGACGTCCTGCTGGCTGCCCTGGCCGCGGTCGGCTGGTGGCAGCTGCGGGCCCAGCCCCCGGACGCCGGCTCGCGCGCCGACGTGGTCCGCGTCCTCGCGCCGGCGCTGCTGCTGACCGCCGGCGCCGCGCTCGCCCTGCGGCTGCTGCCGCCGATCCTGCGGTACGCCGAGCACCTCGCCGACCGGGCCCGCGGCCTCGTCCTGCCGCTGGCCGCGATGCAGGCGGCCCGCCGCCGGCAGGCCTTCGCGGCCGGGCTGCTCATCGCGCTCGGCTGCGGTGCGGCCACCTTCGGCCTGGCCTACGACGCCACCTGGCGGGCCTCCCAGCACGACCAGGCCGACCTGGCGGTCGGCACCGACGTCGCCCTCGAGCTCGACGCCCCGCCCGCCGCCGGGCAGGGCGCGGTGGTGGGGGCGGCCACCGGCGGGACGGTCAGCCCGGTCGCGCACGGCCCGGTCGTCGTGGGCCAGTCGGTGGGCGGGAACGACGCCACACCCCAGCTGGTCGCGGTCGACATGCGCCACGCGCGGGAACTGCTCCGCGGGCGGGTGACGGTGGGACCGGGCCTCGCGCCCGGCTCGGCCGTCGAGGGCCTGACCGTGCCGGCCCGGGCCGTTCCCACGCTCGCTGGCCGCGGGCCGGTCCCGGTGGTGCCACGGCTGGTCTTCGAGGACACGGCCGGACTGCGGACCGCCTGCACCGGGCCGGAAATCGCGCTCGACGGCCGCGCGCATCGGCTCCAGGCCTGTGCGCCGGCGACCGGGCTGCGGCTGGTCGCCGTCTCGCTGCAACCGACGGGAGTGGCGAACGACGCGGCGGCGGCCCTGGACGCCACCCTGACCGTCCCGGGGGCCACCGGCCCCTCGTCCTGGACGGCTCACCCGGCCGGCCAGCTCGGCGGTCAGACGGTCACCGTCGCCGGGGACCGGGTGCGGCTGCACGCGATCGTGCAGTTCGTCGACCCGTACGACGGCGCCCGTCAGCTCGTCGCCTCGTCCTTCCCCGATCCGGGAGCCGTGCCGGTGGCCATCTCGCGGCGGCTCGCCGGCGACCTCGGCGCCGGGCCCGGCGCCACGCTGAGCCTCAGCTACGGCAACACCCCCGTCCAGGCCCGAATCACCGAGGTGATCCCCACCGTGCCGTCCGCGCCGGGCGCCCCCGCCGTCCTCGCCGACCTCGACCTGCTGTCCCGGGCGCTGATCAGCCACGGCGACCTCGAAACCCCGGTCAACGCCTGGTGGATCGGCGACCCGGCCCGGCCCGGCGCCCTCGCCGCCGCCGGCCTCGGCCCGGTCACCACCCGGGCCGGGGAGACGGCCCGCCTCACCGGCAGCCCGCTGCGCGCGGCCCAGCCGGCGGCCATGCGGCTGCTGGTCGCCGCGGCGATCGTGCTCCTGCTCGGCGGGGTGCTCCTGCACGTCGCCTCCGACCTGCGCGACCGGGCCCTGGAGGTGGCCCGGCTGCGCGGCCTGGGCGTCTCCCGCCGGGAGATCCGGGCGGCGCTGTTCGGCGAGCACGCCGGGGTGATCCTGCCGCTGCTCGTGGGCGGGGCCGCGGTGGGCGCGCTCGCGACGTGGGGCGTGGCGCCCCTGATGATCCGGTCGGACACGGGCGCCCAGCCGGTGCCCGCGGTGGCCGCACACTGGCCGTGGGCGAGCGAGGCCGTACTCCTCGCGGCCCTGATCCTCGCCGCCGCGGTCATCGTCACCGTCACGGTCTCGGTGCAGGCCCGCCGGGCCGACGCCGCCCATCTGCGGGTGGCGTCATGAGACCGTCGTTGCACTGGCCCAGCATTCGCGGCCGCGCCCGCGCCGATCTGGGGCCGTTGCTGTTGATGGCGGCCGTCGTGGTGGCGGTGAGCCTGCTCGCCGCCGCCGTGCCGCCGCTGCTGCGCGCCACCGAGGACGACACCTTCCGCGACACGGTGCGACAGGCCGGAGAACAAGCGGCCGTACGGGTCCACGCGTCCTGGGACAGCAACTACGCCATGGGCGACGGCTATCAGCGCGAGCCCTTCCTGGCCCAGTACCTCGCGTTCCTGCCCCGTTCGGCCAAGGAACAGCTCGGCGCGGCCCAGACGGCCGTCCTCCAACCGCCGGTCACCACGGTCACCAGCGGCCCCCTCGCGTTCGTCACCGGCGACGCCCCGCGGACCCTGCGCCTCGGATTCGTCAGCGACGACGGCACCATCCCGGGCACGACCTGGATCTCGGGCGGGCCGCCCCGCGCCACCGCCCCGGGTGAAGTGATGGTCCGGCCCGGCACGCCGTGGTCGGTCCAGATAGGACTGTCGGAGGCGGAGGCCAAGGCGCTCAAAGCGGCGCCGGGCGACCGGATCACCGTCAAGGACGAGCAGGGCACCCGTTACGACGTACGGATCAGCGGGGTGTTCCGTCCCGTCGACGCCGGCGACCCCGGATGGCGGCTGACGCCCTGGCTCCTGGCGCCCTCCGGGTCGAGCGCCAGCGCGTTCGGCGGGCTGCTGTCGGTGGATTCGCTGCCGGACGCGCGCATCCTGCTGCCGGCGGACAGGCTCGACCGTACGGTCACCTTCACCCCCGACGCGGCCAAACTGGACCGCGACTCGGCCCGGTCGCTGGCGGCGGCGGTCTCCACGCTGAAGGCGACCTCGGCCGCCAGCGGGGTGCGCGACGAATCCCTGCGCTGGGACACCAGCCTGGACGGCGTGGTGGCCGAGGTCGAGGCGCGGATCGCGGCCGCCACCGCGCAGGCGACGGTGTTGCTCCTGGCGGTGCTGGCCGGGGCCGGCCTGGTCCTCTCACTGACGGCGGAACTGCTGACCAGGCGGCGGCTGACGGCCCTGACCGCCTATCGGGAGCGGGGCGGGGCGCTGCCCGGCATCGCGGCCGAGCTGCTGGTCGAATCGGTGGCGGTGGCGGTGCCCGCGGCGGGGATCGGGGTGCTTCTGGCGTACGTCGTGGCGGGCGGCGCGGCGGTGCTCTGGGCACTGCCGGTGGCGCTGGCCGCGATCGTGGCCGGGCCGGCGCTGGGCACCCTGGCGGCGGCTCGGGCGACCCGCGACCGGCGAGTGCCGGCCAACCGTTCGGCCCGGCTCTGGATGCGCCGCACAGGCCAGTTGCGCCGGGCTGCGGTCGATGTGGCGGTGCTGGCGGCCGGGGTGGGCGCGCTGGTCGCCCTGCGCCAGCGGGGACTCGGCACGGGCGGCGACCTGGTCCTGCCGGCGGCGGCACCGGTCCTCGGCGTGCTGGGCGGCTCCCTGTTGCTGCTCCGGGTGCTGCCTTCGGCGACCCGGGGGATCCTCGGGGCGACGCTGCGCGGCCGGCGGGCGCTGCCGGTCTTCGGTGCGGCCCGCGCGGCCGCGTCGTCGGCCCGCCTGCTGCCCGGGCTGGCTCTGGTCACGGCGGTGGGCCTGGCGTCGTTCGCGCTCGTGCTGTCCGCGACCGTCAGCGCCGGCCTGGCCGACGGCGCGTGGCGGAGCGTGGGCGCCGACGCCCGCCTCGACATCGAGCCCGGCGCTCCCGACGAGTCCGGCGCTCCCGCTTTTCTACGGCGGGTCGCTTCCGCGCCCGGGGTGGAGCAGGCCGTCGCCGCCCGGATCACCGACGTCCAGGTGGTCGCCGACGGACTTGCCCTCAGCCCACGCCTCGTGATCGTCGACGCCGCCGCGTTCCAGCGGCTGCTGGCGAGCACCCCGTTGCCCGGCGCCCCCGGCCTGGCACGGCTCACCGGCGGCGGCATTCCGGCCCTGGTCCGTACGAAGGACGGCAACGTCCCACCCGGCACGACGGTGAACCTGAGACGGGACGGCACCTCCGCCCTGGCCCTCACCGCGGCCGGCCCGGCCCCCGAGATCGGCGACGCCCCCGACGTGATCCTGATCGACACGGCCGCCGCAGCAGCAGCCGGCCTGGACTCCACACCCACGACGGTGTGGGCGATGGGCCCGGGCGCCGCGTCCGCGCTCCGCAACGCGGGCGTCGACGGCTCCGTGCTGGTCCGGACCGACCTGTTGCGCGACCGCTCCACGGCACCGTTGACCTCGGGCTTGACCAACCTGACCTACGCGTCGGCGGCGACCTTGCTGGCCTTGGCCGTGCTGAGCTTCGCGCTGGGCGCCGCCGCGAACGCCCCGTCCCGCTGGGAGACCCTGGCCCGCCTGCGCACGCTGGGCCTGCGCTCCCGCGACACCCGCCGGGTGGCCGCGGGCGAGTTGCTCCCGCTGATCCTGTTCGCGGCGATCAGCGGCCCGATCCTGGGCATCCTGCTGGCCCGCCTCACCCTCGGCCCGCTCGCCTTGAACCTGCTCACGGCCCAGGCCGCCGACCCGCCCGTGGTGATCCCGTGGCCGGCCACCGCCATCGTGGCCACCGTCCTGCTGGCCGCCGTGCCCGTTGTGGTGATGGTGGAGGCGTCATTGCACCGACGCCAACGCCTGGGTGAGGTCCTGCGCGCGGGCGGAAGCTGACCGCCACACCGCGCCGACCGGCGCCCCGCTAGTTGCGCGGTTGCTCACGTATGCGCCGTCTCGGCTGCGCGGTTGCTCGCGTTTGCAGTGTCGAATCTGCGCACTCGCTCATATTCGCGCAGAGTTGGTCGCGCGTGGCTGCTCATCTTTGTGCATGGCTGGCTGCGCGCTGCTCGCGTTCTTGGTCGGTCGAGGCACGCTCGCTCATGGTCGTGTGGGGCTGGTCGCCTGCGTGCACGTGGTCGGGGGCGGTTGACTGCGCGCTGCGCGCGTTTGTGGTCGCTCGGTGCGCGATTGTTCATGTTCGCGCGGAGCTCTGCGCGCCGGTGCTCATCTTCGCGCACGGCTGACTGCGCGCTTGTTGCGTTCGTGCTGTGCCGATGGCGCGTTCGTGGCCCGGGCCGGCTGTGGCCTGACCGTGATCGTGTGATCGATTGCGCTGGGCCGGCTGCTCGCTCGTACATGCGCGTGCCGGGCGCGCTGCGCGATCACCCGAGCCGCTGCTCGCGATCGGGTCCGAACCGGTGGCGGTGGCACTGCGGGCGGGCGATGAATTTCGGGTGCGGAGGGAGTCTGCTCTGCGAGCGCCGGCGCGGGCCGGCGCCGGGCTCGTGGAGGACGCTATGACCCAGGCTCGACCGGCCGTCGTTGATCTCGGCACCTGGCAGGCCGCGAGGGATGAGCTTCTGGTGCGGGAGAAAGCGCACACCCGCGAAGGCGACGCCATCGCCGCGGCCCGGCGGCGGCTGCCGATGGTGGAGTTCGACGGGTCGGTGATGGTGGTCGGGCCCGATGGGGCCGTGCCTTTCCTCGAGCTCTTCCAAGGGCGTGACGAGCTTCTGGTCTACAAGCACATGTGGCACGACGGCGCGCCGCACCAGGGGCAGTGCGAGGGCTGCACCATTTCCGCCTGGCACCTCAAAGATGCCGTCTACCTCAACGCCCGCGGGGTCTCGTTCGCCATCGTGACCACGGGGGAGTGGGGCGAGGTGGCCGACTTCGTCGACTTCATGGGCTACACCCAGCCCTGGTACTCGGTTCGCGGCGTCGACGGGCCCGCCGCCGGGGACATGGGCTCTCTCGCCTGCTATCTGCGGGACGGCGACCGTGTCTTCCTCACCTATTCGACGACCGGGCGGGGGACCGAGGCCTACAGCGGGATGTTCGCGCTGCTCGACATGACCCCGTACGGGCGTCGTGAAGCCTGGCAGGGGCCGGCCGGCGGTCATGACCCGTGCTGGTACTGGCGGTCCGGCGCGGACGGCGAGCCCGGCTGGGGCGGGACCACCCGGCCCGTTCCGCAGTGGACGCGGCCCGGTGTCACGGCCGAGACGACGCTGGGGCGGCTCAGCTCGTGACGGCCAGCAGGACGGCCAGTGCGCCGCCGGCCACGATCAGGCCGCCCAGGAAGAAGACCGGGATGGTGACCGTCATCAGGCTCAGGTCGCCGTCGTTGGCCTTCACCGCGTCGATGTAACCGCCCCTCGCGAAGACCGTGCGGCCCCGGCCGGCCAGCGTGCCGTTCTCCAAACGGCCCAGGGCGAAGACGGGGCCGCCCAACGGCAGGCGGACCTCGCGGCCGGTCACGCTGTCGCCCCTTTTGAGGCGGTCGGCCATGGTCGCCGGGATCCACGATGGCGGCACGGAGTGGCGTTTGTGGACATACTCCAACGTCGTGGTCTCGGCCGGGGCGGTGCCGGCGAAGATCGCCGGGTCGAGCGGGACGCGGGCCGTGCCGTCGGCCAGGGCGGGGACGGTGGGGGTGCGGCCCACCTCCGTACGCCAGGTCAGGTCGCCGTCGCTGTCGCCCGAGCGGTAGCACGTGGCCGTCACGTCGAACCACGCGCACTCGGCGCCGCTGAGCGGGGCCGTCTGGCGGCCGGCCGGTCCGCACTCGACGACGCCCTCGGCGGCGACCCGGCCTGGGCGCCACGAGCCGATCGGGGTGGGCGGGGTCTGGCGCAGCAGGCGCCGCAGCCGCAGGTCGCCCACGCTGAACAGGGCGAACAGGCCGGCCACGACGACCATGCCCACGCCGATGAGGATCACGATGGCGGCTGCGGTGGCCATGCGCCAAAGATAGCGACGCCGGTCAATCACAGACCTTTACTTTCGTCGATATGAGTCATAGGTTGCTCGGAACGGACCAAAGTTTTGACCTTTTTGAAAAAAGTCCGTAACTCGCACACCTCTCTCGACTCGTGGGAATCCCGGCCGGCCGGGATACGACGGAGGACGCGCATGGAAGACAACGTTGTCAATCTAGACGAGCAACCGCAGCTCCGGCGCCGGTCTTTGCTGGCCGCGGCCGGTGTTCTCGGCCTGACGGGCGGGGCGGTCGCGGTGGCGACCACGACCCGGGGCGAGCCGGCCAAGGCCGCGGCGGGGGTGACCCGGAAGATCACGATCTACGCCGAGGCGTTGCCCGGCAACCAGTTCGGCTACGGCCTGACGCCGGGCGGGGCGACGATCCCGGGGCCGATCCTCGAGATGTACGAAGGGGACACGCTCGAGATCACCCTGGTCAACACGACCAACCAGCGGCTGAGCATTCATCCGCACGGCGTCGACTACAGCACCGACTCGGACGGGGCGCCCTTCAACGCCTCGTACAACGAGCCCGGCGAGACCCGGACGTACGTCTGGCGATCGCACGAGATGACCGCCACCAGCGGGCGGCGGTTCATGCCGGGCAGCGCCGGCTACTGGCACTACCACGATCACGCGATGGGCACCGACCACGGCACCGCCGGACTCATCAAGGGCCTCTACGGCGCGCTGATCGTGCGGCGGCGCGGCGACATCCTGCCCGACAAGCAGGTCACCGTCGTGTTCAACGACATGCAGATCAACAACAAGGTCGCGCCGAACACGCCCATGTTCGAGGCCAATCTCGGCCAGCGGGTGGAGTGGATCGCCATCGGGCACGGCAACTTCTTCCACACGTTCCACCTGCACGCGCACCGGTGGGCCGACAACCGCACCGGCATGCTCGAGGGCCCGTCCGACCCGAGTCAGGTGATCGACAACAAGGACCTCAACCCGGGCAGCTCGTTCGGGTTCCAGGTGCTGGCCGGCGAGGCCGTGGGGCCGGGCGCGTGGATGTACCACTGCCACGTCCAGTCCCATTCGGACACCGGCATGGCCGGGATCTTCCTGGTCCGCAACGCCGACGGCAGCATGCCGCCCGGCGCTCAGGAGGCGATCGACCGGTTCCAGGGCCACCAGCACAAGGCGGCCGCACAGACCCACGTTCACGGAGGGAGTGGATCATGAGAATGAAGCAAGCCGCCGCCATGGCCTTGGCGGCGCTGTTGGTGACCGGAGCGTCCCCACCCAGAACAGCGGCGGCCGCCGAACCGGCGAAACCCAAGGTTCTCGTCTTCTCGGGCGCGGCCGCCGCGCAGCAGGACCCGGTCGTCAAGGCGACCGCCACCATCAAGGAGCTCGGCGCGGCACAGGGCCTCGACGTCGAGGCCAGCACCGACACGGCGGACTTCAACGCGGGCGACCTGGCGGCGTACCGCGCGGTGGTCTTCCTGTCGGCCGACGGCGTGACGCTGAACGCGGGCCAGGAAGCGGCCCTGAAGGGCTTCGTCAACGCCGGGGGCGGCTTCCTGGGCATCGGCGACGCGGCCCGCGCGCAGCTCGACTCGAGCTGGTTCACCGGCCTGATCGGCACCCGCCCGGCCGGCGCCATCCCGGTCTCGCACCCGGTCCAGGCGGTCACCGCGAGCGGCGAGAACCCGCCCAACGAGATCAGCTCCAAGCTGACCGACGGCGACGCCAACACCAAGTGGCTGGTGCGGACCGCGACCGGCTGGGTCCGGTACGAGCTGGCCACGCCCACCAAGGTCACCGGATACGCGCTGACGTCGGCCAACGACTTCGACGGGCGTGACCCGAAGGACTGGACGTTCCAGGGCTCGGCCGACGGGCAGACCTGGACCGACCTGGACCGCCGCACGGGGCAGACCTTCCCGGAGCGCTTCCAGATCCGGCGCTTCGACGTGGCGAGCCCGGCCGACTTCAAGTTCTACCGGCTCAACATCACCGCCAACAGCGGCGAGCCGCTGATCCAGCTGGCCGACTGGCGCCTGTTCACCGGCACCACCGAGGCGCCGCCCCCGCCCGCCGTCAACCGGGCCGTGGTCGACATCCTCGACCGGCAGCATCCGGCCACGAAGGACCTCGGGCTGACCATCACCCGCGAGGACCGCTGGAACAACTGGGATCAGAACCCGATCGGCAAGGTGCACACGCTCGCGCAGGTCGAGGAGCGGCACTACGACCCGGGTCTGGGCGCGAACGGCCCGTTCCACCCGATCTCCTGGTGCCGTGACTACGACGGCGGCCGTTCCTTCTACACCGGCATGGGCCACACCGAGGGGTCGTACGGGGAAGAGGCCTTCAAGAAGCATCTGACCGGCGCCCTCGGCTGGACCAGCGGCATCGTCCGCGGCGACTGCCAGGCCACGATCGCCTCCAACTACAAGGTGGAGCGGCTGACCGCGGCCAACAAGACCGGTGAGCTCGACCAGATCGGCGAGCCGCACGGCCTGACCATCACGCCCGACGGCACCGTGTTCTACGTCGGCAAGGCGGCCTGCCCGAGCGGGCCGGTGGTCAGCTGGGACAACCCGAACGTGGGCCTGGGCTGCGGCACCATCCACTCCTGGAGCCCGGACACCAAGCAGGTGAAGCTGCTGACCACGCTGCCCGTGATGGGCAACCGGGGCAGCGGCGACGAGCTCGTCAAGAACGAGGAGGGCCTGCTCGGCATCGTCCCCGACCCCAAGTTCGCCGAGAACGGCTGGCTGTACGTCTACTGGATGCCGCACGCTTCGATCGACCGGCAGAAGCGGGTCGGGCAGCGGACGGTCTCCCGGTTCACCTACGACAAGGCCGCGCAGACCATCGACCAGGGCACCCGCAAGGACCTGATCCAGTGGCCGGTGCAGATCCACAGCTGCTGCCACGCGGGCGGCGGCATGGCCTTCGACGCCAAGGGCAACCTCTACGTCGGTTCCGGCGACAGCAACTCGTCGGGCGGCTCGGACGGTTACTCGGGCAACAACTGGACCCAGGCGTACGAGGGCCTGTCGTTCCAGGACGCGCGGCGCACCGCCGGCAACACGAACGACCTCAACGGCAAGATCATCCGGATTCATCCGGAGGCCGACGGGACGTACACCATCCCGCAGGGCAATCTCTTCCCGCCCGGCACCGAGAAGACCCGCCCGGAGATCTACGTGATGGGCGTGCGCAACATCGCCCGCCTCCAGATCGACCCGGAGAAGCAGTGGCTGACCGCCGGCTGGGTCGGCCCGGACGCGTCGTCGCCGAGCCCGGAGCTGGGACCGGCCAAGTACGAGACCGCCACCATCATCACCGAGGCGGGCAACCACGGCTGGCCGTATTGCATGGGCAACAAGCAGCCGTACCGCGACCGCAGCAACACCGACGCCAAGGTCCTGACCGGCTGGTACGACTGCGACAACCCGAAGAACGAGTCGCCGCGCAACACCGGCCTGACCGATCTGCCGCCCATCAAGAACAACATGATCTGGTACTCGCCGGACGGCGGCGGCCCGGTCTTCCCGGCCCGCGACGCCAGTGGCGTGCCCAGCTACAAGGCGGCCGAGGCGACGTACACCCAGCCGTATCTGCGCGGCGGTGGCCAGGCCGTCATGTCCGGCCCGACCTATCACCGCGACCTGGTCGACGCGAACAGCACGGTCGCCTGGCCGGCGTACTGGAACGACAAGTGGCTCATCGGTGACCAGTCGAACTCGGCCAACCGCGTCGCGGTCACGGTCGACCCGGCCGGTGTGCCGCAGCAGAAGCCGCCGGTGTTCGGCGAGTCGCTGCGGGCCATCATCCCGGCCGGCGGCGGCGCCAACCAGCTCCAGTCGTGGATGGACGCCAAGTTCGGCCCGGACGGCGCGCTCTACATGCTCGACTACGCGGGCGGCTTCTTCAGCCTGCACCCCAACCAGAAGCTGATCCGGATCACCTATCAGGGCGGCCCGGCGACCCCGGCCCCGGCGGCGACCGCGACGGCGGTGCAGGACAAGCCGCTGACGTACGCCTTCAACGGCTCGCGCTCGGGCGGACTGTCCCACAAGTGGACGTTCGGTGACGGCGGCACCTCGACCGAGGCCAACCCCCGGCACACGTACGCCCGGGTCGGCGTCTACGACGTGACGCTGACCATCACGTACGCCGGTGGGAAGACCGAGGTCGTCCGCACGAAGGTCACCGCGGGTTGTGCCGTGCCGGATCCTTCGACGACCGTACGGCTGGACACCGTCGACTCTGGTGTGGCGAACCGCGTCGTCGGCCAGGGCTGCACGGTCGACGACCTCATCGACGACGAGAGCACCTGGGCCACGCACGACGCCTTCGTCCGGCACGTCACCGACGTCTCCGCACGTCTCGTCGACGACAAGGTCCTCAGCACCCGGGAGGCCGGCGCGCTGACCAAGGCGGCCGCGTCCTCGCCGATCGGCCGCGAAGGGCACACCGGCTACGTCTCGATCTACAACGGCACGCCGGAGTCGCTGACCGACTGGGCCCAGGCGCCCACCGGGCAGTTCGCGATCCAGCCGGACGGGTCGCTACGGCCCAGCGGCGGGCTCGGGATGCTCTATTACACGAAGCCGCTCAAGGATTTCTCGCTGACGCTGCAGTTCCGTGACGTCGCACCCGGCGACGCCCGCGGCAACAGCGGAGTGTTCACGAGGTTCCCCGACCCGCGGATCCCGCTCGACCAGCGGCCGGCCGGCAGCTGCGGCACGGTCGGCTCGGCCCGCACGTCGCAGGCCTGGGTGGCCATCTACTGCGGCCACGAGGTGCAGATCTACGACGGTGAGACCGGCGAGCCCCAGAAGACCGGCTCCATCTACAACTTCGACGTCAACCCGCTGGCCGCGGCCGGTGTGACGGCGAAGAACGTGTGGAACCGCTACGAGATCAAGGTGGTCGGCCAGCACTACACGATCATCCGCAACGGCAAGGTCATCAACGAGTTCGACAACACCCCCGGCAAGCAGTCCTCGCGCGCCGGTGACCCGCCGACCGACCTCCGGCAGTTCGCCGAGGGCCTGATCGGCCTGCAGAACCACAGCGACACCGACCTGGTCGACTTCCGCGACATCCGGGTGCGTGCTCTATGAAACGGCTCCTAGTGATCCTGGCCGCGCTGATGCTCCTGGCGCCGGCCGCCCCCGCGACGGCGGCGCAGACGCTGACGTGGACGGCCGACGACGGCATCACCGCCTACAAGTCGGCGCCGGCCCAGGCCGCCGCCGGCGAGACCACCATCGTGTTCGAGAACAGCGCGGCCACCGGCAACACGACCGGCATGCCGCACACGCTGACCTTCGACACCTCGACCGAGGGTTACAACCACGACGTCACCCTCAACATCCTGGCCAACCCGTTCGACGCCGAGAACGGCCGCCACACGGCGACCGTGACCCTGACCCCGGGTCGCTACCGCTACTTCTGCTCGATCCCCGGCCACAGCTCCATGGTCGGCGAGCTGGTGGTCACCGACGGCAACCCCGACCCGGACACCACCCCGCCGACGGTGTCGGCCCAGGCGGCCGGAAACCGGGACGGCGACGGCAACTACATCGGCTCGGCCACCGTCACGGTGGCCGCGTCGGACAGCGGTTCGGGCGTCGACACCGTCCAGTACGCCCTCGACGACGGGGCGTTCCAGGCCTACACCGCCCCGGTGGCGGTGACCGCGGTCGGCGCCCACACGGTGCGCTACCGGGCGACCGACAAGGAAGGCAACGTCTCCACGATCGGCTCGCTGGCCTTCACGGTCGTGGCTGAGGAGCCGGACGAGGACACCACGCCCCCGACGGCGACCGTGCAGCTCGCCGGCGATCGTGACGGCGACGGCAACTACGTCGGCACGGTGACGGCCACGCTCGCGGCGACCGACGCGGACTCGGGCGTGGCCCGGATCGAGTACTCGCTCGACGGCGCGGCCTTCACGGCGTACACCCAACCGGTTGTCATCACTACGCCCGGCATGCACATGCTGCACTTCCGGGCGACCGACAACGCGGGCAACACCTCGGCCGAGCAGATGTCGCACTTCACGGTCGTCGAGCCGGAGGAGCCGGACACCACCGCGCCCACGGTGACCCTCGACGTGGACAACCAGCCCGGTGTGGCCACGGTGACAGTGGGATCCTCGGAGCCTGGAACGATCCAGTACGCGCTGGACTCCGGCGCCTGGACGGCTTATACGGCGCCGCTCAGGATCACGGGGCTCGGCGAGCACACCGTGCGGGCGAAGGCCACCGACGCGGCCGGCAACACCTCGTCCGAGGAGTCGGAGACGTTCACGGTCGTCGGCTCCGGATCCGATGAGTGCCCGGTGCCGGACACCCGCGCCACCGTGATCATCGACGGCGACGACACCGGCGTGCCCAACAAGGCCACCGGGAACGGCTGCACCGTCAACGATCTGGTCGCCGAGCACGGCGACTACGCCGACCACGCCGCCTTCGTCCGGCACGTGGAGACCGTCACCGCCGCGCTCGTCACCGGCGGCACCCTCACCAAACGGCAGCAGGGCACGATCGTCCGCGCGGCCGCCCGTTCGGACATCGGATCATGAAGGAGAGTTCCGTGAAGAGATTCCTGGCGGCCGTCACCGCCTTTTCCGCGGCCGGTGTTCTCGCCGCCGCCGCGCCGGCCAACGCCGCGCTGGTCACCTACTGCATCGGCACCGGCGGGGCGGTCACCGTCCCGAACGACCTCTACGTGCCGGCCGGCGAGTCCTGCTCGCTCACCGGGACCATCGTCACCGGCAACGTCAGCGTCGCCGCCGGCGGCAACCTGGTCGTCACCGGCGGCCAGCTCGCCGGTGACGTGCGGATCGCCGGCAACGGCTATTTCGACGCCTCGGACACCACGGTCTCGGGCCCGGTCGTGCTGGCCGCCGGCGGCTACGGCGTCTTCCTCAAGGACGCCGCGACCGGCGCGATCACCGTGCGCCCCAAGGGAACCACGACGGTCGACAGCTTCCTGTTCGCCGAGGGCGCCTCGGTGACGGGCAGTGTCAACGTCCAGGCCGGAGAGGTACGTCTCGACGACGGCACTCAGATCACCGGAAGCGTCAGCAGCACCGGGACGTACTACACCGACCTGCACGACTCGTTCGTCGACGGCACGCTCTCGGTGCTCAACAGCGCCACCGGCAGCGTCGTCTGCGGCAGTTCGGTGCGCGGCAAGGCCACGTTCGCCGGCAACCTCGGCGGCGTGCAGCTCGGCCCGAACGGCCCGCTCGACTCCTGCGCCTCGGGCGGCTTCTGGGGCAAGGACGTCAGCGTCACCAGCACCACGGGTGGCGTCACGGTCGACGACAACATCATCGACGGCGCGCTGACCGCGACCGGCAACACGCCGGTGGCTCAGATCGCCGGCAACAACCGGATCCGCCGCGGTGTGGTCACCGACCCGCCGGCGGCGGCCGCGGCCCGCTCGGCGGCTCGCGCGGCCGCCCCGCGCCAGGACGACACCGGCAAGGCCGAGGAGCGGCGTGTGGACGCCGTTCAGGAGGCCACCGCCGCGGGCCCGGCGGATCTCTGATCCTGTTGCCACACACCGGCCCCGGACGCTCGTCGTCCGGGGCCGGTCCCTTTTCGGGGACCGGCGATGGCGGAGATATGACATGGCGCAGAAGCGCCACCAGGGTTCCGGGCAGGCCACATAGCCTTGTCTCGATGGAAGAGCCACGGGGTTAACAAGAACGTGACAAACCGGATTTATCGTCACCCTTCGATGACAGCGTCGCTGTCGGGAGGCGGGGGCATGGCGGAGAGTGCGGTCCCATCATTGGCCATCGGCATCGCTGCGTCGCCGGACGGCCGCAGGAAGCTCGCCCAGCTGCTCGACGGGGCGGGGACGGTCGTCATCGTGTCCACGGTGGACCAGGCGCGGCAGTTCCTCGACGTGGTGGCGCCGCCGCCCCTGGAGTCCACCGGGAGCGGGCTGCGCATCGACTCCGACCGGCGGGTGCTCTGCTGGCTCGACCGTGAGGTGGCGCTGACGCCGTTGGAGCACGACTTCCTGCGGTGCCTGGTCGGCGCTCCGGGGCGCGTGCTGACGTACGAGAGACTGCATCTCGAGGTCTGGGGCAACGAGCACGTCGGGCGCGGCTCGGACATCCACTCGATGGTGCGCCGGGTGCGGGGCAAGCTGGCCCGGCTCGGCGCGGCCGCGACCATCCACGCCATCCGCGGCGTCGGCATCCGATTCGCCATCCAATGACAAAGGGCCGGCCCGCCCGCGGTGAACGCGGACGGGCCGGCTGTGCGACGAACAATCAGCAGCGCACGGGCAGGAGAGCGAAGTTCTCCACCTTCGGCGCGGCCGGGTTGATCTTCGTGGTGCGGGCCTGCGGCTTCCAGCCGTCCTTGGCGGCGATCAGGGTGAGCGGGTTGTTGCGCTTGTCGAGCCAGTACGCGTACGTCCCGTCGGCCTCCGTGGCGAACGTGAGCGACGTGGCCCACGAGTCCACCTGGACCGTCGCCCCGGCCAGCGGCGAGCCGCTGCCGCCGGTACAGGACGCCCCGGTCACCGTGCCCATCAGCTTGGCCCAGGTCTTCGGGGGCGAGGCGTTCAGGGTCACGTCGACCGGCGGCACCGAGTACGGGGTGCTCTCCTTGATGGTGACCAGGCCCGTGTAGGCGCCCGGCTGGTCCACGGCGGCGGTGATGCCGACCGTGACCGTGGCCTTCTTGCCCGGGGCCAGCGTGACCGACGGCTTGTCGATCGTCAGCCAGCTGACGTCCCCGCCCTCGGCGCACTCCTCGAGACCCGGCAGGGCCTCGCCGCTGGCCGTCGCGTTGAACGACCCCGAGGAGCCGCCGACCTTGTAGAAGCCGCACGCCGCGGCGCCCCGGTAGCGGGCCGTGTTGGCGTTCGGCAGCGCGGCCCAGGCGCCGGCCGCCGGGTCGTACGCGAAACCGGCGTTGGTGACCGCGCCGGCCTGCGAGCCGCCCACGACGAGCAGCTTGCCGTTGGCCACGGCGAACGAGGCGGCCCAGTGGTCGGCCGGAGCGTCGGCGATCGGGCTCCACGTGGACGCCGCCGTGTCGAAGGCGTAGCCGGCCTTCTGCGACGCCGAGCCGTCGTTGCCGCCGGAGCAGTAGACGACGCCGTCGACGCCGCCGCACGAGGCGAACGCCAGCGACTTCGGGTAGTTCGGCAGCGTCTCCCAGCTGTCGGCGGCCGCGTCGTAGCGGACCACGCTGTTCGACATGGGCAGGCAGCCCGAGGTGGTGCAGCCGCCGACCGCGTACAGCTTGCCATCGATGACCGCCTGGCCGGCGGCCGAGCGCGGCGCCGGGTTGTCGGCCTTGCGCGTCCACGAGTTCGCGCCCGGGTCGTACGACCACGTGGCGGCCTCGGTGCCGGAGGCGCCCCAGCCGCCGGTAGCGATGATCTTCCCGTCGATGACACCCACGGTCATCGCCGAGCGGGCCTCGGGCAGGTCCGCGATCGCCGTCCAGGCCTGGGTGGCCGGGTCGTAGACGTAGTTGGCCTTGGCCGCGACCGACCCGTCGGTGCCGCCGATCGAGTAGACCTTGCCGTCCAGGTTCACCACCCGGTTGTCCATGACCTTGCCCGGATATTCGGCGATGTTCGTCCACGGCTCGGCCAGCGGGCCGTCGGCGGTGGTGGCCGCGGCCGCCGCCTTGCCCGAGGGCTTGGCCGCGAACGAGGTCGCCACGTTCAGCCGCTGGGCGGCCGCGCCCGGCGCGGCCAGGATGGCCTCCCGGGACGCCTTGCTGCCGTCGGCCTTGAGCATCTCGAAGCCGCTGTCGCGCTCGCCGAACTCCACCGTGACCGGCTGGGTGCCGGTGTTGGTGACGGTGAACTTCTTGTTCGCGGTGCCGTCGGGCAACCGCAGATCGGCGCTGAGCGAGGCCGGTGCGACCTCGAGGCGCCCGGCCCCGAGCTCGAACGCGACCGGGGTGACCCAGTCGGCCTCGACGTTCACGGTCGCGCTGCCGCCGGCGTAGCTGCCGGCCTTGGCGTCGAACGTGTGCGTGCCGGTCTTCGCCGACAGCATCCAGAAGAAGCCGTCCGGAAGCTCGGTGTCGTCCGGGGTGGCGACGGTCGTCGCCTTGTCGGCCGGGGCGTCCTTGCTCGTGACGGTGGCGCCGTTGACGTACCCGCCGGTGTTGGCGTCCTTGACGTGCCCGACGACCAGGCCGCTGCCGACCGGCTCGCAGCGGACCTCGCTGCCGATCAGGACGTTGTCGACCTCCCACCACCAGGCGTACGAGCCGTCGACGTAGTGGAAACGGACCTGCACCTGGGGCTTGCCCGCGGCCTGCGGGAGGGCGACCTCGGTGCGCTTGGGGCCGGTCACGCCGGCCGTCTGGGAGAGCACGGTCTCCCAGGTCGTGCCGCCGTCGACGCTGAGCTCGACGTCGGTGCGCTCGGAGCCGTACTGGCGGAACTCCTGGTCGAACCGGACCACCGGCGCGCTCACCCCGGTCAGGTCGACCACCGGGCTGACCAGCGACGTGTTCTGCTTGCTGCCGCCGCCGTAGCCGTCGCTGTCGATGATGGCGAAGCCGCCGGCGCCGCCGGTGTTGTTGCCCCGCTTGCGGTCGTCGGTGAACTTCCAGACCTGCCCGTTGCCGGCGTGGTCGACGACGGTCCAGTCGCTGGGCGCGGCGTCGAACGTCTCGTATTCGCCGTCGGAGGCGAACTCGTATCCGGGCGCCGTCGTGCAGTCGTCGGCCGAGGCGGGCACCGCGACGTTCTGCGTGAGGTTCCTCGTGCCGACCACGACGTCCTTGGTCAACGTCTGGTAGCCCGGGTACTGCGAGGTGAAGGTGAGTTTGTACGAGGCGCCGGCCGGCAGCTTGAGGCTGTAGCGCCCGTTGGACGGCGTCGTGTAGTCGGAGACGCCGCCCGGTCCGGCCACGGTCACCTTGGCGTACAAGGGCCAGCCGTGACCCGAGCCGTCCGTGACCGTCCCGCCGACGGTCACCGTCGGCACCGCGGTCAGGGCCGCATCGGCGGTGGTGGTCGCGCCAGGCGTGACGGTCGCGGTCACTTCCCTCGGCCCATAGCCGTACGCCGTGACGGCCACCTTGTAGTCGCCGGCCGGAAGGCGGGTCGAGTACGTGCCGTCGGTCCCGGTGACGACATCGCGCTCGGCGGCGCCGGTCAGCGCGAGCGCCGCGTTGGCGATCGGCGTGCCGGTCGCGGTGTCGGTCACCTTGCCGGCCAGCGTGCCCGTCTCGCCGGTGGGAGCGGCCGCCACGAGCGCCAGCGCGTCGAGCCGGCCCTCGCCGAAGACGTTGTTGTCGCCGGTGGAGCCACCGCACTGCGCGGCCTCGGTGTCGGTGGCGCTGGTGTCCAGCAACGCCTTGGTGCCGGCGATGTCACCGACCAGGGCCGGCGCGGCCGACCACACCAGCGCGATCGCGCCGGCCAGGTGCGGCGCGGCCATCGACGTGCCGCTGATGCTGTTGTAGCCGCTGCCCGGCCAGCTCGACCGGACGTTCACGCCGGGGGCGGCGATGTTCGGCTTGAGCTCGCCGTTCTGCCCGGCGCCACGCGACGAGAACTCGGCGATGACGTTGTTGACGTCGTACGCGCCCGCCGAGTAGTTGGCGGCGAGGCTGCCGGGCGAGCCACTGGACGTACAACCGGGCCCGATGTTGCCGTTGGACCAGACGCCGAAGATGCCCGACGCCTCCCAGGCGTCCGTGACGTCCTGCATGAACGGCTCGGTGGAGGGCTGGGTGGTGCCCCACGAGTTGTTGATGATGTTCGGCCGCTTGCTCGCGTCCGGGTTGGCCCCGGTGCGGTCGGTCGGCTCGAGCAGCCACTGACCGGACGAGATGAGCGCCGCGTCCGAGGGGCAGCAGCCGTTGGCCGCGATCCAGCGGACACCCGGCGCCACACCGATGTCGGCCGACCCGGCCATGGTGCCCATCGTGTGGGTGCCGTGCCCGTTGGTGTCGCAGGGAGCGCCGCCGCTGCCGCAGGCGTTGGCGGCGTCGAACCAGTTGTAGTCGTGGGTGAAGGTGCCGTCGCCGTTGTTGCCCCGGTAGGAGCCCACCAACTGCGGGTGGTCGAACTGCACGCCGGTGTCGATGCTGGCGACCGTGATGCCCTCGCCCGTGACGCCGTACTGCTCCCAGACCTTGTCGGCCTTGATGTTGGCGATGCCCCACTCGACCGCGTTGACGGCCTTCTCGTTCGTGCCCTCGGCGACCTTCGGCACCTCGATGGCCACGGCCGGATAGAGGCCCTCGACCTCGGAGTGCGCCGCGAGGCTCTGCACCAGATCGGCCGACCCGCCGCTGACCTTGATGGCATTGGTCGCCCAGAAGGCCTGATACTTCGTGCCGTCCCGGTCGAGCTCGGCCTTGACGGCGCCCTGGCTGGAGGCCGCGGCCTTCTTGAGGGCGGCCGCAACGGCCGTACCCCGCTCGTTCCAGTCCTTGATCTTTCCGGCCGTGCTCAGATCGGCCTTGCCACCGAACCGGACCCAGAAGTCGCCGCCCCCGCGCGCCGCCATCTGCGCGGCGAGCTCGGGCCGGATCTTGTCCTTCGGAGCCGCTTGCGCGCTGCTGTCGACCGCGACGAATCCCGCCGTGGCGACGAGCATCGCCAGGGCTCCTGCCGTACGTTTGAGGTGTCTACCTCTCGCCATGCTGTCTCCCTCATGGAGTCTCGGGCGCCGGGCGGATCACGCCGGCCACCTGAACAGCACGCTAAGATCCACGATCTTCGATGCTCAAGACGTGTGATGAGCAATCGGTGGTCACCCGATGAGCAAACTGCGTCGGGCCGTTTAAAGGCCCTCGCCGACCAATGTGGCCGCGGTCTCGGCCAGGTCGGTGCCGGCCTCGTCGGCCCGGGCACACAGGGTCAGGTACGCCTCGCGGTCGCCACACCCGGCGGCGGCCCGGATGAGCTGGACCGCCAGCCGGATCGTGGCGCGGATGCCGAGGGCCTCGGTGTAGCCCTCGACCAGCTCCCGCCCGCCCGGGTCGAGCGCCGCCAGCTGCGCGTCGGCCACCTCGGCCTCGGTCAGGCGGCCGTGCACGAGGCAGATCCCGGCGATCAGCGGAGCCATCGCGACGCGGTCCCGGCTGTAGACGTTCAGCGCGGCGACGGCGTCACCACAACCGGCGAACAGCGGCACCGACACCGACGCGTGCAGGCCGAGCGCGGGCGCCTCCTCGTGGAAGCGGGGCCACTTCACGGTCAGGTCGATGTCGGGCACGCCGACCGGCGAGCTCGTGTGCAGGGAGTCGAGGCACGGCCCGGCGTCGTCGCGGTACTGGGCGTCGTCGACGGCGCGGATCAACTCGTCGCTCACGGCCACGGTCGTGTACTCCCGGCCGCGCAGCGCGGTAATGGAGGAGTAGTGCGCGGCGGCGATCCGCTCGGTGGTGAGCCGGGCGATGGCCGTCAGCTGACCCGGCACGCTCGGCGCGTGGTCCGGTGTCGCCGCCAGGGCGGTCAGCGCGGAGGCGAGGGGCCCGTTCACCCCGCCCGCATACCCCCGAAACCGGCCGGTATTCGCCCGGTTTGCCATGATCCTCGGGGGGTACGCGGCGACCATGAGCGTGGGCTTCGACGAACATCGCACGGAGGCGGTCTCACCATGGATGCTGCCCGGCGGCGGCGGCGGGACGCCCTGCTGGAGCGCCGCCGCACAGGACGCCGCCTTCTCGGCCGTGGTCAGCGCCGGCTCGGTCTGGATCGTGGTCAGGCTGCCCGGCCAGTCACGGGTGGCCGTCCGGGTGGCGCACTGTCCGCATGGCCACCCGAGGGTCTCGGCGACCGACCGGACGGGCGCCGGAGCGCGGTTGCTGATCGAGTCGGCCATCGGCGTCTTCCACGCGGAGGTCGAGCTGCCCACCCCGGACAGCCCGCTGCACGTGACGACGGCTCTGAGACCACACGTGGCCTTGATGATGCCGTTCTGGCCCCGCGACCTGGCGGTGCTGGGCCCGTCCGCCGCGGGCCGCGTCTACGCCCCGCCCGGCCCGGACTGTCTGCGCTTCAGCGTGACCGCGCCGGGCCGGGACAGCGTGCTCTACCGCCAGAACCTCACGGCCCTGGCCGACTACGCCCAGCAGACGGGCACGTCCCTGGCCGGCGCGGTGGGCGGCACGTGGCCCGAGCTCGGGCTGGCCCTGCCCGGATCGGCCGAGGGTCACCTCGCGCCGGGCCGCGACACGGTGCTCTCGGACGCGTATCTGTCTTTCACGAAGGGAGTCGAGGGCGGCGCGCTATGAACCGTTTCGAGAACAGCGGGCGGTCCCCTGGTAGAAAAACGGTAGATACGTCTGGAAGGGTATTTCGAATGGCCTGAACGGATTTGATTCCGGCGTGATGTGAATGAATTTTCCCGTGCCCGTTCACGACCTGGTGATCTTCCTCCGACGTGGCGTAACCTTCTCCACCGTCGGGGTGAATCAATGGGGCGGGTGCGTAAATTGGAGCGGATTCGCGACGGTTCATCGGGGGTTCGCTCACCGGGCGATTTCGAGGCTCTTTTCGATCGGCCGCGCGTCGATATGGCCGATCCCGGTGAATTGGGTATTCACAGCGCCGGCCCGGTGGCCGGCGGCGATGACATTCTGCCGAGCTATGTCAAACGCAGTTTCGACTTTCAGTTGCGCCTCGCGCTGTCGGCCAGTCTGCCGGACCGCGGGGCGTTCGTGGTCATGGTCGGCGGCTCCTCGACGGGCAAGACGCGGTCGCTCTACGAGGCCGTGCTCGAGCTCGTGCCGGACTGGTGGATCATGCAGCCGGCCGAGGTGTCCGACCTGCTCGACCTGCGGCACGAGCCACCGCACTCGACGGTCTTCTGGCTCGATGAGATGCAGCATTTCCTGGGCGGCCCGTCCGCGTTGACCGCGGTGTCGGTCAAGGCCCTGGTGCGGCACGGCAACCTGGTCGTCGGGACGCTCTGGCCGGATCAGTACGCCAAGTGGACCGCCGGCCGGGAGCCGGTGCACAAGCTGGTGCAGGGCGCGTCGCTGATCTCCGTGCCCGAGTCGCTGGACCGTTTCGAGCGGGCCCAGGCGGCCGACATCGCGACGCGGGACAGCCGGATCCGCGACGCTCTCAGCGTGCGCGACGTCGGCATGACGCAGGTCCTCGCCGGCGGACCGCGGCTGGTGATGTGCTGGGAACAACCGGCCAACGCCTATGTGAAAGCGATGATCGCGGCCGCGGCCGACGCCCACCGGCTCGGCGTGCAGTCCCCGCTGAGCGAGGCCCTGCTCGCCGACGCCATGTTCGGCTATCTGAAGCCCCAGCAGCGGGTGCGCTCGGCCGACCACTGGCTGGCGCAGGCGCTGCCGCACGCCACCGAGCCGATCCACGGCGACGTGTCCGCGCTCTACCCGGTCGACGCCGGCCGCGCGGGCACCATGGCCGGCTACACCATCGCGGACTATCTGGCCGAGCACGTGCGGAGCAGACGTCGCGGCGAACACGTCCCGCACGCGGCGTGGCAGGCCCTGGTGACCCATCTGAGCCGGCCCGGCGACCTGCGGCGCGTGGCCACCAGCGCCGCCGCCCGGCTGCGCCACCGCTATGCCGAGGGCGCGCTCGCCCGGCTCGCCGTGGAGTTCGGCGACAGCCGGGCCGCGATCGAACTGGCCGATCTGCTCGTCCGCCAGGACAGGTTCGCCGAGGCCGCCGAGGTCCTCAACCGCCGGCTGACCGGAAGCGCGGAGGACGAACCCGTCGTCCGCAAGCTCGACCACGTGCAGGCCGTGTGGCGCCGGGTGGAGGAGATGCGGCCGCGAGGGCGGGCCCTTCGGGCCGAGGTCGCCGAGCTGCTGTACGACGGCGGCCTCGCCGACGAGCTGCGCCGGGAGGCCGCCGGTGGCAACGCGATCGCCGCCGACCGGCTCGTCGAGCTGCTCGCGGATCGCGGCTGCCTCCGCGAGCTCCGCGAACGCGCCGACCGCGGTGAGCAACGAGCCGCCGAGGCGCTGGCCGACCTCCACGCGGCCTGGGGCGACGTGGACGAGCTGCGATCGCGCGCCGCGAGGGGCGACGCCGCCGCCGACTTGCGGGTGTCGAAAGCGCACCGCCACGAGGGAGCCAGATTTCAGATCGAGCAGCTGCGCGCGGAAGCGGACGAGGGCCGGGCCGAGGCCGCACTGCAACTGTGCACGCTGCTGTTCGAGCTGCGCGACGAGGAAGAGCTCAGGGTGGAGCTGGAGGCCGGCACGCCGGGAGCGGCCGACCGGCTCATCGCGCTCTACACCGCACAGGAACATCCGGCGCTGATCCGGCTGCGGGCCTTCGGGTTCGACGCGGACGGGCAGCTCGTCACCCGGAAACCATCCTCATGACCATGCGTGGAAAGGACTTCTGATGGCCGAGCTGGCCGGCGCCGACTACGTGTTCCTCATCCTGCTCAAGACCGCGGGGCGCGAGCTGTCGAACACCGAGATGGACAAGCAGTACGGATTCAGGCTTCTCAGCGGGCCCTACGAGAGGCTGAACGCGGCCGGATACGTCTCCTCCGACACCGCCCGCCGTCCCTACCGGCACAGCATCACCAAAGCCGGCCTCGACGTGCTGAAGGTCCCGCTCTCGATCGACCAGGACCACGCCGAGCCGGGGGAGAAGCGCTCGCTCCGGGAACGGCTGCTCTGGGCCGGGCTGGTGGCCCAGCAGAACGAGAACGTCCGCGCGCCCGTGGCCGGAAACGCCGCCGCGCCGGCCGATCTCGACGGCCGCATCCGGGTCACGTACGCGAAGCTGGCCTCGGTACCGGGCGAATGGGTCGACCTCACGGCGCTCCGGCCGCTTCTGGCCGACGTCTCCAAGGCCGACCTCGACAAAGCCCTGACCCGGATGCTGGACGCGTCCGATGTGCGCCTCGAGCCGGAGCCGTTCGGGCACCGGGTCGGCGCGGAGGAACGGCGTGCGGCCGTTCACATCGGAGGCGAGGACCGGCACAAGCTCGCGATCGGCCTGTGATGGAGGAGAGGGAACGAGCCGCACTGGCCGCCCTGCGGCTCAACTGGGTGCAGGCGCCCGATGATGTCTGGCGGCGTTCGCCGTTCCACGTCGAGGGCCTGCACTCCGACGTCGCCCGTGACGTGCGGGACGGCATCGCCGACGCCGAGGCCAGTCCCGACGCCAGCCCGGTGGGCCTGGTGCTCGAGGGCCGCCAGGGCACCGGCAAGACGCACCTGCTGGGCTGGATCCGGGAGCAGGTCCAGCACCAGGGCGGCTACTTCTTCCTCATCGGCCTGCTCGACGGGCGCAAGTTCTGGGACGGTGTACTGGTCTTCCTTCTCGACGGCCTGGCCCGGGAGGTGCCCGACGGCGAGACCCAGCTGCGGCTGTTGCTGCGCCGTCTGGCGTCCCGGATCGGAGCGCCCCGGGCCGACCGCCGGGCGGTGATCGGCGAGACCGAGCTCAACCGCCCGGCCCTGGACGCCTTCGTCGCCGGTCTGCGGCAGTACGACGGCTACGTCGCGCATGAGTGCCGGGATGCCCTGCGAGCGCTTGCCCTTCGCGCTTCCGACAGCGAGGAGCACCAGGACCTCGCCGACGACTTCTTCGCCGGCGGAGGCGGGACGACGGCGCAGGCGCGGCAGGAGTGGGGGATCCGGCACCGGGACAGAACCGCACAGGACATCGTCCGGGAGATCTCGTGGCTGTTGGCCATGACCGGCCCCACTGTGATCGCGTTCGACCAGATCGACACCGCCGTGGCGCAGTCCGCGCTGGAGGAGGACCTGGCAAGGATCGGCGGCGGCGAGGCGGATCTGCGCCACGCCGTCGTCACGTCCGGCCTCGCCCACGGCCTGAGCGACCTGCGGGACACGACCCGCCGGACTCTGACGGTGGTGGCCACGCTCTCGTCGACCTGGGATCAGATCGCCACGCGGGCGCCCACGTCGTTCGCCCCGAGATTCCGCCGTCGCCTGTCGCTTCAGGGCATCAGGGATGCGCGCCTCGCCCGCGAGCTCATCGAGAAGCGGTTCGCGCTACGTTTCGCGGCCGTGGGCTTCGCGCCGGAATATCCGACCTGGCCCATCCACGAGGAGGTCTTCGGCGAAACGCTGGACTACACGCCCCGGCGCCTGCTCATCGATATCGACCGGCACATCAAGGCGTGCCTTCTGGACGGGGAGATCCGGGAGCTGCGGCATCTGAGTGAGGTGCCCAGAGAGGACGCGCGGAGTGGGGCGCCGGCCACCGTGGCCCCGGCCATCTCGGACGACGCGTTCGCCCGGATCGAGGCGCGTTTCGAAGAGCTGCGGCGCGACGCCGACGTCACCTCGCCGCTGGAGCGGGACACCGAGGACAGCACCTTCCCGGCGCTGCTCGCGGCCGGCCTGCAGGCGTGGATCGTCGAGCGGGGCGACCGCGGCGCCCGGTTCAGCATCGATCCGCCGCCCAGTTCGAAGCCGGATCTGCACGCGCGGCTCCGCCGCGATCTGGACGAGCGGTCCGAGGAGGAGCGGGAGCGCTCGCCCGACCAGTCACGGACCGAAGACCAGGTGCACTGGTCGTTCCGGGCGATCAGCGACACCCACCACGGGGTGGCCGCGCTGCACCGCATCCGCCGGGCGTGCACCGCGGCCGGCGTCATGCCGGGCATGGCCAAAAGGAAGCTGTTCCTGCTACGCAACGCCGAGTGGAGCCAGTCCGCGCGGACCCAGGAGGTCGTCCGGCAGCTCGAACAGGAGGGCGGCGTGACGCTCGGCGTCGACGAGACCGATCTGCGGGTGCTGGCCGCCCTGTACGGGCTGCGCGACGAGAACCCGGCCGAGTTCCAGGCGTGGCTCGTCCGCTACCGGCCCACCGAGCAGCTCAAGCTCTTCAAGGAGGCGCTGGCGAACGCCGACGCGGGGGCCGACGAACGGCCGCCGCCGGCGCCGGCTCCACCCGCGACCGGGTTCGCGATCGGTGACGGGGTCTCGCTGTCGCTGGAGTCGCTCCGGAAGCATGTGGCGATCTTCGCCGCGTCCGGGTCCGGAAAGACGGTGCTGCTGCGGCGCCTTGTCGAGGAGTGCGCCCTGCAAGGTGTCTCGGCGATCGTCCTCGATCCCAACAACGACCTCGCCCGGCTGGGCGACGCGTGGCCCGAGGTCCCCGGCGGCTGGTGGCCGGGCGACGTGGAGCGCGCGGCCCGCTATCTGGCCGAGACCGAGCTGATCACCTGGACGCCGCGGCGGCAGTCCGGGCGGGCGCTCAGTTTCCAGCCGCTGCCCGACTTCGCGGGTGTGCGCGACGACCCGGACGAGTTCGGCGCGGCCGTGGAGTCGGCCGTGGCCGCGCTCGCGCCGCGCGCCAATCTGACGGGGCGGGCCCGTGCCGTACATCTGGGAACCGCGGTTCTGCGGCGGACGGTCGAGCATTTCGGCCGGCAGGGCGGGCGGGACCTGCCGGGGCTGATCGCGCTGCTGTCCGACCTGCCGGACGGGGTGAGCGGGCTCGACGACGCGGCGAAGATCGCGGCCGGGCTCGCGCAGACGCTGACGGCGTCGATGGACAACGATCCGATGTTCGGCGGCAGCGGGACGCCGGCCGACCCGGCGACGCTGCTGACGCCGTCACCGGGCAAGCGGGCGCGGATCTCCGTGATCAGCCTCATCGGGCTGCCCGGGGACGACGCTCGGCAGGGCTTCGTCAACCAGATGCAGATGAGCCTGTTCGCCTGGATCAAGAAGAACCCGGCGAAGGACCGGCCCCTGCTGGGGCTGCTGGTGATGGACGAGGCGCAGACGTTCGCGCCCTCGGGGGCGATGACCGCCTGCACCCAGAGCACCCTCGCCCTGGCCTCGCAGGCCCGCAAGTACGGGCTCGGCCTGATCTTCGCCACGCAGGCGCCCAAGAACCTGCACAACCGCATCCCGGGCAACGCGGCGACGCACTTCTTCGGCCGGCTGAGCGTGCCCGTGCAGATCGAGGCCGCCCGGGAGATGGCCAAGGTGAAGGGCGGGGACGTCCCCGACATCGGCAACCTGACCGCGGGCGAGTTCTACATCGCCCTGGAGGGCGAAGTGCCGCAGCGGACCCGGACGCCGATGTCCCTCAGCCACCACCCGAGCAGCCCGCTCACCGACGAGGAGGTCATGGCGCGGGCCCGCCGGTGAGCCGTCAGATGTGCCGGCGCAGCAGGCCGGCCAGGTCGCCGCGGCCTATCTCGTCGAGGACGGCCGGAAGCTCGGGCAGGCGGCTGCGCGTCTGCAGCCAGGTCCACAGCTCGTACGGCTCGTCACCGGTGCGGAATCTCAGGACCTCGTACGACGGCACGCCGACCGCGTCGGCGACGTCCTGCCAGTAGTACGTCAGCTGGCGCAGGACCTGCTGTCGCACTTCGTCGGGGACCCGGTGGGCGGGCCGGGGCGGCGAGGGCGCGAGCAGCCGCTCGAGGAGCGCGAAGAGCACCTCGGCCGACGCCCGCGCGGAGAAAGCCTTGAAGCGGTCGTCCTTTCCGCCGTCCGCGTGGTCCGAGACGCCCTTGGCGACCAGCCAGTGCGGGACCTTCCGTTCGTGCGCGATCGTGGCGATGGTCGCGGCCTCCATGTCGAGGGCCAGGAGCTTGCGCTGGCCCGGCTGGAGCCGGGCCCAGGTGTTCCCGCTCGCCATGACGGCGCTCCCGCTGGCCATGGCGCCGGCCCGGACGGCGAACGGCAGCCTCTCCGGCCCTTCGACGTCCATGTAGAGGATGCGCTGGATGCGGTCCCGGCCCGCGTCGGTCAGCGCGACGCGGTCGCCCAGCCAGCGCACGAGACCCTCGGACTCCAACTGCCCGAGCCGCGTGCCCCAGGCGGCGCCCGGCAGATAGCGGCCGCGGGCCGGATGCGTACGGGGAATCTGACCCTTGAAGAGCCGTTCCAGCACCCAGACCGCGGCCTCCCGTCCGGTGGCGGCGCCGTAGCTGGGCAAGACCGCGGGGTCGAAGTCCTGAACCGTGCGGACCCAGCTCATGTCCTGCGGGATCTGCTGGGGCTCGGCGAGGAACGCGTCGTCGGTGTGCTTGCCCTCGTCCCACTCGTAGGCCGGGGCCGCGATGATCACGTCGCCCTGCGCGGTGTGGTCCGGGTTGCCCGCGCAGACGCCGCACATCGCGAGGCAGGTGGGCGCGAGCCGGTTGGTCAGCGTCGTCGTGATGCTCCCGGCGCTGCGCCCGCCCATGTGGACCGGCCGGGCGAGCGCCACCGACAGACCCGATCCGAGCCGGGCGAGTGAGTACGGAGCGGTCCGGTCGGCGTCCCGCTCCTGGAATTCCGCCGGGTGCAGGGCCGCCCGGGCGGCGTCGTACTCCTCCTTGATCGCGGTGATGACGAGGACGTCGGCGCCGGTCCCGCTGCCCAACGAGAGCCTCCTGTGAACGGAAGAAGGGAAGGAGCCGCCCGCGGGCCCGCCAGCCGGCGGGCGGCCCGACGAGTGTCACGCGGTCGTCTTCCGCATTTCTTCCGTACGGGCGTCCGGTCAGGCGCCGCGCATGATCGGCGGGTTGAGGGCCGTCTCGGCGCCGGCCCGGTAGAGGGCGGCCGGGCGGCCCACCTCGGGGACCCGGCGTTCGCCGGTGGGCTCGACGAAGCCGGGGGTGTTGATGATCTTCCGGCTGAAATTGCGGGGGTCGAGCTTGTGGCCCCACACCACCTCGTAGACGTGGCGCAGGTCGCCGATGGTGAAGGCGGGGCCGCAGAAGGTCGTGGCCAGGGTGGTGAACTCGAGCCGGGTGCGGGCGCGTTCGACGGCGTCGGCGAGGATCACGTCGTGGTCGAAGGACAGACCGCCGCCGACCTCGTCGACCGGCGCCCAGAAGGCGCTGCTCGCGTCCGAGCCCGCGGTCGGCAGCGGCAGGTCGGGCATGATGGCGAGGAAGGCGACGCTGACCACGCGGCCGCGCGGGTCACGGTCCGGTGCGCCGTACGTCTTCAGCTGCTCCAGGTGGAGATCGCCGCCGTCGAGGCCGGTCTCCTCGGCCAGCTCCCGGGCGGCGGCCTCGGGGATGTCCTCGTCGCCGCGGAGGAAGCCGCCGGGCAGCGCCGGCCGGCCGCGGAACGGCTCGTTGGCCCGGGTGATCGCGAGCACCTGGAGGGCGTCCTCGCGGACCGTGAGGATCGCGAGGTCGACGGCGAGGCGGAGATAGGTGTGCTCCCGATCGATCATCCGCCGAGAGTACGGCCGGCGGACCAGATCTGCTCGAACTCGCTCGCGAAGTGCTGATACCAGACGTGGTCGCGGCCGGGCCGCAGCGTCAGCGACGGCTCGGCGCCGCCCAACGTGTGCGAGTAGATGTCGACGTGCAGGCGGCCGCCGGGGCGGCGCGCGTTCACCGCCAGCAGGTGAAAGGCCGGCACGAAGTCGAGCAGGCGCACCTCGACGCGGCCCGGGCCGGTCGCCGCCAGCTCGCCGAGCAGGGCGAGGGTGGGCCGGAGGCGGTGCGCGAACATCTCGGCGGCGCCCGGTGTGGTGCTGCGGCGGGCGGCCTCGCCGAGCACCTCGCCGTGCGGGGCGATGACGGCCACCCGGACCGTTCCGCCGCGCCGCAGGCACTCCCGCAGGGCGGCCGCGTGGTTGCGCACGGTCCGGTTCAGGGTCACCCCGACCATGTCGATCTCGGTCGCCCCGGTCAGGTCGGCGTCCGCGCCCGACGACGAGGAGTGCAGCAGGCGGTCGGCCGGTGGTGTCTCCACCATTTGCCGGGTCACCCGGAGCAGGCCGTTCATCTGGAAGCGGGAGTGGAGGGCCCCGGCGACGAGGACGCCGAGAGCGGCCAGGGTGGCGCCGGAGAGCAGCGGGCCGTCGGCGAGGTTCAGCATGCCGAGCACGCCGACGGTGAGTGAGATGGCGAGGGTCGCGATGAGATCCAGGGATTGCCAGATACGCACCGGTACCGTCCTCGGGGTCGGTGACTGTCGGTGAGGTGAGCGTATCAGATATTATTGTCAATGTGACAGTAAGCTTGGTGGCGGCGGCG
Organism: Actinoplanes sp. NPDC000266; assembly: GCF_042899005.1. Classification (NCBI taxonomy): domain Bacteria; kingdom Bacillati; phylum Actinomycetota; class Actinomycetes; order Micromonosporales; family Micromonosporaceae; genus Actinoplanes; species Actinoplanes sp. NPDC000266. Next base: position 781,968 of record NZ_JBIAZI010000002.1, on the reverse strand, counting down.
AAGGCGGAGGCGGCGGACGATGTGCGGGCCCACCGCGCCGGGAGGGAGCCAGGACGGCCCGGCGGCGGAGGGCGCCGGCAGCGACGGGGCGCCGTCCCCCGCGGGATGCACCACCACCGCCGCGCCGACCTGGCGCCCGCGGGACACCCGGCGCAGCAGGCGCACCGAGCAGAGGAGGGGCGTGACGGACTGGCCGATGTAGACACCGTCGCAGAGGACGCAACCCTCCGGCGTGACGGAGTACGCGCCGGACGGCCAGGCGACGGACTCCACGAGCAGCACGCGCGAGGCGGTCATGACGGCGAAGCCGACGCGCGGCCCGCGCTCGGTCAGCCGGATGCCGGCGTAGAGGCGGACACCGGGGGCCTCGGTGAAGCGGTCCAGCAGGGCGCCGGTGCGCGCGGCGGCGTCGCGGACGCTCATGCCGATCGGCCGGAGCGACCGGCTCTCGTCGTCGATCAGCTTGTCCAGCCTGTCGCGCAGACGATGAACCATGACCCGCTCCCCGTGACGAAGACACTCCGCGATTCGGCCACAGCGGTCTACCGATTTGCTTCCGCCGCGCGCGAAGAGAATCTGCCAACTACTTGTCGCACCGATGGCGCTCGCCCGGCTCAGCTCCTACCGTGGCGGCTCGACGGTGTGGAGGGGACTACCCATGATCTACGGGATTCTCGGTGATCTCGAAGTCCGCGACTCCACCGGTGGCGTCGTCGAGCTGCCCGTGGGCCGGGCGCGCGCGGTGCTGGCCGTGCTGCTGCTCAACGCCAACCACCCGGTCTCGGCCGACGACCTCGTCGCCGCGGCCTGGGGCGACCGCGGGGTCAGCCACGCCCAGCTCCACAAGGCCGTCTCCGCGGTGCGCAAGACCCTGGCCGCGGCCGGGCGGGACGCCTCGCTCAGGACCCACAACCGGTACGGATACGAGCTGGTGGTGTCCGAGGGCGACCTGGACATGCTGCGCTTCCGGCGTCTGTTCCAGCGAGCGGACGGTTCGGCCGGGGAGATCGCGCTCCTGCGGGAGGCTCTCACCTTGTGGCGGTCCGACCGCCCGTTGTCGAACATGCGCCTGGAGACGGTGGCCGACGAGATCGAGGCCCTGCGCCGGCAGCGCAAGCGGGCCGCCACCCGGTTGTTCACGCTGGAGATCGACCGCGGCGCGCACGCGGAGGTGATCGACGATCTGGTCGCCTTCGCCGCGCAGTACCCCGACGACGCGAAGCTCTGCCGGCTGCTGGTGGACGGCCTGCATCGCGACGGGCAGGTCGAGGAGATCATTCCCGCCGTCGAGCGGTACGAGAGCGCGAGCGCCACCCCCGATCAGAGCCTGCGCCGCTTCGCGTACGGGCTGGTGAGCGGCGGCGGCGACGTGGCCGAGACGGCCGTGGTGCCGCGCCAGCTCCCGCCGCCACCGCCGTACTTCGTCGGCCGTGACAGCCTGCTCGCCGAGATCCGCTGGCTGCTGAGCGAGCGCCGGTGGCCGGTGCTGGCCGTCTCCGGCCCCGGCGGCATCGGCAAGACCGCCCTGGTCCTGCGGGCGGCGCACGACGCCGCGGGCGCCTATCCGGACGGTCAGCTCTGGGCCGACCTCGGCGGAACCGGCGCCTCGCCCGCCGACCCGGCCGAGGTGCTGGCCCAGTTTCTGCGCGCGCTCGGTGTCACGGCCGTGCCGGAGACACGGAACGAGCGGGCGACACTGTTCCGCTCCACGGTGGCCGGCCGGCGCGTGCTCGTGCTGCTCGACGACGCGGTGGACGGGGCGCAGATCAGGGATCTGCTGCCCGGCGGCGGTGACAGCGTCGTGGTGATCACCGCGCGGCGGCGCCTGCCGGACATCGGGGCGCCCACCCATCACGTCGCCCCGCTGGGCGCCTTCGACGAGACCACCGCCCGGCGGCTCTTCCACGAGATCGTCGCCGACGGGCGGGTCGACCTGACCGGCGAGGAGGAGACCGTCGAAGCGGTGGTCCGGCTCTGTGGCGGCCTGCCGCTCGCGGTCCGGATGGCCGCGCTGCTGCGCGTCGAGGCCTTCCACCGCTCCACCGGCGATCTGCTGCGACGTCTCACCGAGCAGGGGCCGACGGCATTCGCGTACGGGACGGAGAGCCTCGCCCGGACGCTGGGGGCCGGGCTTCTCCGGCTCGACGACCGCGCCCGCCGCCTCTTCCCCGGCCTCGGCCTGCTCGCCCTGCCGTCGTTCGGTGAATGGACCGCGGCCGCCGTGCTCGGCGAGCCGGGCCCCGCGGCCGGCGAGGCGCTGCACCAGCTGGCGGCGATCGGCATGGTCGACGCGGTCCCGGGTGCCGCCCGCTACCGCTTCCACGATCTGACCCGCGAATACGCCCGTGGGCTGGCTACCTCCGAGCCCGGCCGGCCGGACGGGCTCGCCGGCGCGCCCCTGCGGGTCGGTCTCGCGTTGCTCTCGCTCACCCGCCGCGCCCATACCGCCTTCTACGGCGGGGACTTCGACGTGGCGCACAGCGACATCGCCGACATCCCGGTGCCGGCGGGCGAGCTCGAGGCGGCGGTCGCCGAGCCGTACGCGTGGTTCGAGCGGGAGCGGGCCAACATCCGCGCCGTGGTCGAGCAGGCGGCCGCGCTGGGCCGCGCGGACCTGTGCTGGGACCTGGCCGTCTCGGCGCACGAGTTCTACGCCGTCCGCGGCTACTTCGACGACTGGCGGGCCACCCACGAGGTCGCTCTCGCGGCGTGCCGGGCCGCCGGTGACCGCCGTGGCGAGGGCATCGTGCTGACCATGCTGGGCATGCCGCCCCTGGTCGCCAGCGGAAGCTCCGGGGTGTCCGGCGTGCCCGAGCTGGAGCGGGCGGTCATGCTGCTCCGCGAGACCGGCGAGCGGCACGTCTTGGCCGTCGCGCAGCGGACCCTGGCCAACGCGTTGCGGCGCAACGGCGAGCTCCAGCGTCCGCTCGCCCTGTTCGCCGAGGCGCTGGCCCACTATCACCAGAGCCGCGACCTCGTCGGCAGTCAGCAGGCGCTGCGGTTCATCGGGCAGGCCCATCTCGACCGCGGTGACGCCGAGTCGGCGGTGGCGGTGCTGCGCGAGGCCGAGCAGATGGCGCGACGGCAGGGGCAGGTCCGCGTGCTCGCGCCGGCGCTGTACTGGCTGGGTCAGGCCTATCTGGCCCGGGCCGACCTGCCGGCGGCGGGCGCCGCGTTCGACGAGGTGCTCCGGATGTCGCCGCCGAGCAGCGGGGTCGCGCACGCGTACGCGCTGCACGGCCTGGGCGACCTCGCGCTGGCCCGCGGTGACGCCGGTGCGGCCGTGCCGTTGCTGGAGGAGGCCGAGGCCCTCGCCCACGAGGCGGCGGACGCCGGGCTGGAGGGCCGGGTCGGCCTGTCGCTGGCGGCGGCGGAGGCCCTTGAGGGGCGCCACGGCGCCCGGGTCACCGTGCTGCGCCGCGCGCTGGTCCCGATCCGGTCGTACGGCTCGGCGAAGCTGGAGATCCGTGTCGAGGCGGAGCTGGCCGACGCGTACGACCGCCTCGAGAATGTGGCCGAGGCGAAGGCCGCCCGGGACCGGGTGACCGATCTCTACGACCGGGGCAACGTGCCGCCCGAGGACCGCCGAGCCATCTGACCGCCATAATGTCTTCTTGACACAAACTAGTCCCAGGTATTAGTGTCAGGTCGACATTAAAGCAATGTCGAGCGCGCACAGGGCACGCGCGCTGAGGTAGGCCAGCCTCTCCGTCATCGTTCGGCCGGACGACGGCGATCGCGCGTGCCGCACCCATCGTCAATCGCAACCTTCCTGGAAAGGAAAGGCCATGCGCGCACGTCGTCGTCAGATCCTCATCGCCTTCGTCGCGGCCGTCACGGTCGCCCTCACCGGTCAGTTCGTCCCGTCGCCGGGTTCGGCCGCCGCGGTCGGCTGCCCGGCCAGCACCACCTGGGACGATCTCCTCCAGCGCTGCGTCTGATCACAGCCGGGGGGGGGGGGGGGGGCGGGGGGGGGGGGGCGGGGGGCGGGGGGGGCGGGGGGGGGGGGGCCCGGGGGGGGGGGGGCGGGCGGGGGGGGGGGGGGCCGCCCGCGGGGGGGGGGGGGC
>NZ_JBIAZI010000002.1:0-777891 GCF_042899005.1 Actinoplanes sp. NPDC000266 | reverse complement strand
CCCTCCCCCCCCCCGCCCGGCGACGCACCCCCCCCCGCCCCCCGGCCGGCACGCGCGGCCCGCCGGCGTCGCCGTGTCAGACGGTCACCTTGCCGCAGAGGTGGACCTCGATGCCGAGGGCCGAGAAGAAGGCCGCCTTGGCCAGCAGAGCCTTGTCGGCGGTGGCGGCGTCGGGGGCGTACGCCACGTTCAAGTGGTTGGCCTTGTGACGGGCCATGAACTGGTCGCGGGTGACGCCATGCAGGACGGCGTGCATGATGGGCCAGGCCGGGGTGGTGGCCCGGGAGCGGCGCTCCGACTCCTCGGCCGGCAGGGCGACCGCGGTGGCCCGGCCCAGGTCGGCGTGTACGGCGCCGTTCTGGATGAAGACCCGGGACCAGACCACCTCGCCCGGCTTGGAGATGCCCTTGATGGTCGAGCCGCCCAGCGGGAAGTAGACCGGGTCCTGGCGGAGGCCCACCGCCTCGGCGTAGCCCGTCCCGAAATGGGACGGCGGGACCGAGCCGGAGATCTCCCACACCCAGACGAACTCGCCGTCGTAGTCCTCGCCCCAGCGGATGTCGTGCAACGTGGTGGCCGGGTCCAGGCCCATCGCGGTCCACAGGCGGCTGGTGATCAGGGCGTCCACGGCCACGCCCTCGTCGGCCTCGTTGAAGTGGGGGAGGGGTTTGCCCTCCCACAGCACGCGGGCGCCGTCGCGGGATGTCACCGGTGGGCGGTCGGCGTTGTTCAGCAGACCCTCGGCCAGGTCGGAGGCGGGGCAGATGTCCTTCAGGCCCTGCTGGTACTGGATTCCCACCGCGTCCAGGCCGAAGTCGTCGCTGATCCGCAGGGCGGCGATGTACATCTTGTACTGCCAGCGCAGCTGCGCTTCCGTCAGCTCGGTCGCCTCGTCGGCGCCGACCTCGAACGTCATTCCGGCGGCCTTCAGCCACGCGCCGACCGCGTCCGCCTCGGCGTCGGGGACCCGCTGCATCTCGGCCCACAGGGCGCTCTGCGACAGGCGCTCCTTGTAGATGCCGAGGGGGTTGAGCAGCTCGTCGTCGATGATGGCGTTGTACATGCCCATGCAGCCCTCGTCGAAGACGCCGATGATGGCCTTGTCGGCCAGCAGTTCCGCCGCCAGCGCCCGGCCGAGATCCGTTTCCGGGCCTTCCGCAAGGTCCGGGAGATCGGAGACGTGCGAGGTGTCGTGCTCGATGGTCCCCGTGACCACCCAGCTGCGGAGCCCGGCCTTGAACCAGTCGTCGGTGAAGTCCACGGACCAGATCGTGGAGTAGGGCACGCCCATCTTGGCCATGCCCGCGTTGACGCCGAGCAGGCCGACCAGGCCGGGCCAGTCGCCCGCGAAATTCGCCACGGTCAGGATCGGGCCGCGATGGGTGCGCAGCCCGGCCAGGACGTGGTGGCTGTACTGCCACACCGCCTCGGCCACGATCAGCGGCGCGTCGGGCGGGATCGTCTTGAAGACCTCCAGCCCCATCCGCTGGCTCGAGATGAAGCCATGACCAAGTTCCCGGTTGTACGCATGAGCGCGCCGCACGCTCCAGCCCAGCTCGCCGAGTGCGGCGGTGACGGCCGCCTCCATCTGCTCCTGGACCGGCCATCCGGCCCGGTTGGCGGCGGGGCGCAGGTCGCCGCTGGCGATGAGGTAGGCGGTGTTCGGCTCCAGGGCGGGGCGCGACGCTACGGCGGGGAGGGTGTACGAGGTCATGGGATCCTCCGTTGGCGGGTGGCGAGGGTGTGCGCGATCGAGCGGGTGGCGGGGTAGAGGTCGCGGTAGAGCCCGTACAACTCGTCGTAGCCGTCTTTCGTGGACGGTTGAACAGTCTCGGCGGCCGGGTTCCAGGCGTCGATGTCCACGGGCTCCTGGGAGAGCGCGGCCAGATAGGCCGCTCCGTAGGAGGCACCGGTCGTCACCCGCGGCACCACCTGGGCCAGGCCGGTGACGTCGGAGACGATCCGCGTCCACAGGCCGCCGCGGGTGCCGCCGCCGACCGCGACGACCCGCGTGATGTCGGCGCCCGAGTCCCGCAGGACCTCGGCGTTGTGGCGGACCCCGAGCGCGGTCGCCTCCAGTGCGGCGCGGTAGAGGTCCCCACGGGTGTGTTCCACGGTCAGGCCGGCGATGACACCCCGGGCGTCGGGGTCCATCAACGGGGTGCGTTCGCCCGCGAGGTACGGCAACATGAGCAGCCCCCGGGCGCCGGGCCCGGAATCCTCCGCCTCCTTGATGAGCGACGGGAAGTCAGAGCCGGTGAGGTCGCGCAACCAGGACGTGACGGCGCCCGAGGTGGCCATGCCGCCGGCCAGGTTGCGGGTGCCGGGGAAGGCGCCGACCGTTCCCCACATCACCGGGCTGGTGAGCGGGCGGTCGGCCGTGGCGATGAGGAACATCGTGGTGCCGTACATGAGCATCAGGTCGCCCGGCCGTTGCGCGCCGGCGCTGACCGCCTCGGTCCAGGCGTCGATGGTGCCGGTGATGACCGGCGTCCCGGCCGGGATGCCGGCCAGCGCCCGCGTGGTCGTCCCGGCGACGTCGCCGGGCCACGCCAGCGGCGGCAGCTCCAGCTCCGGGGCGATGAGTGAGGCCCACGGCTCGTACCAGTCGAGCGCGTGCGTGTCGAAGAGCGGCGTGCACTGGCTGGCCGAGTGATAGTCGAGCGTGTAGGCGCCGGTGAGTTTGTACGCCAGCCACGAGGCCGGCATGAACAGGCGGTCGCCCCGGACACCGCGCGCCGCCAGCCAGGCCAGTTTCGGCCCCACCGCCTGCGTGGACAGGGCCGAGCCGCACCGTTCCCGGATCACGTCGGCGCCCCCGAGCTGCGCCGTCAGGGCGGCGATCTCCGCGGTGGCGCGCGTGTCCACCCCGTACAGAATCGCTTGTCTCAAAGGTTTTCCGGCCTTGTCCGTCAGGAGAACGCAGGGCCCCATGCCGCTGACCCCGACCGCGCTCACCGTGACGCCGGCCGTGAGCTCCTCGGCCAGCGAGACGAATTCGTCCCACCAGACCGAAGCGTCCATCTCGACGTGGCCGGGATGCGGGCGGTCGACCGCGTGCTCGCGCACCGCGGATCGCAGAACCTCGCCGGCGGACGAGACGAGCACGCCCTTGCTGCTGGAGGTGCCGATGTCGACACCGAAGGAGAGGCTCATAGGGCACGCAGGACCACGGTCCGGGCCGGGCTCGTGTCCCCGCCGATGCGTTCCAGCAGCAGCCCGGCCGCGGCCGCGCCGAGCTCACGGGCGGGCACGTCGACGACGCGGATGCCGCGCCGGGCGAACGACGCGAACGGCAGGTCGCCGAAGACGGCCAGGCCGAAGCCGGGCGGGTCCAGTCCGGCGTCGTGCAGCGCCTCCAGGGCGCCGGCCGCCATCAGGTTGTTGGCCACCACCGCGGCGTCCGGCGGATCGGGCTGGGCCAGCAGGTCGGCCATCGCCTTGCGGCCGCCCTCGACGCGGTAGTCGGCGTAGCGCAGCAGGTCCTCCAGATAGGCCGAGCCGGTGTGCCGGGCCGCGGCCTGCCGCCAGCCCGCCATGCGCAGCTGGGCGGTCTCGACCGAGGCCGGGCCGGTGATGCAGGCGACCCGGGTGAAGCCGGCCGCGAACAGCGCCTCGGCCGCCGACCGGCCGCCGGCCCGGTTGTCGACGGTGACCGCGTCGACGTCGGCCCGGGCCAGGCTGCGGTCGACGGCGACGACCGGGCGGCCCTGGTCGACCAGGCGGCTCACGTCGCTGGCGTCGTCGGCCGGGGCCAGGATCACGCCGGCCATGTGTTCGGCCAGCGCGATGTCGATGTAGGTGGCCTCGCGGCTGGGATCCTCGTCGGTGTTGCACAGCACCACGGAGTAGCCCTTCGCGCTGGCCCGGTCCTCGACGCCGCGGGCCAGCGCGGTGAAGAACGGGTTCTCGATGTCCGGGATGATCAGGCCGATCACCGCCGAGTGCTGGCCGCGCAGCCGTCGCGCGGTGCGGTTGGGGGTGAAGGCGAGGGCTTCGGCGGCGGCCCGGACGAGCCGTTCCGACTCGGGGGAGACCTTGGCGCCGTTGAGGACGCGGCTCACGGTCGAGGGGGAGACGCCGGCCCGGGCGGCCACCTCGTAGATGGTCACCATCCGGACTGCACGGCGTCGATCTCCGCCAGCAGCGCGCCGGTCTGCCGCCCGGCGATCGTCAGCAGCAGCGGCGCCACCACGAAGGCCAGGACGCCGGCCGAGGCGACGGCCGCGAAACCGGCGAGCACGGTCAGGCCGGTCAGGGTCAGGGCCCAGGCGGGGCGGTACGCGGCGAGGATGGCCCCGCCGCGCAACGCCGCCAGGCCGCGCTTGCCCCGCACCGCACCGTAGGCCAGCGCGTACGGCCCGACGATCACGACGGCCGCGGCCGGCACGGCGCCCCAGGGGGCGAGAAGAGCCAGACCGGAGACCGACAACAGCAGCGCCAGTACGGGATCCACGCGGCGCAGCGCGGACAACGACGGCCCGTCGCCCCGCGCCACCTGGGCCGCGAACGAGGCGACACCGGTCAATGACACGAGGATCGGGAGTACCGTGGCCGCCGCGAGCCAGCGCGGGGCCCCGTACAGCAGGGAGAAGGAGAGCGGGACCGACGCGGCCAGAGTGACCACCCCGGCCGCGAGCGTGCGGGGGAGCTCGTGCCAGAACGCGGTGGCACCCGACCAGGTCTCGTTTGTCAAAACAGCCATTGAGGGTTCCTAGAGCTTGAGACCGCTCGAGGCGATCGATTGCACGATGTAGCGCTGCGCGGCCAGGAAGACGACCAGAACCGGGACGATCGCCATGGCGATGCCGGCCGCGATGGTGCCGAGGGAACCGGTGGAGAAACGGCCCGCGAGAAGCACCAGACCCACCGGAAGGGTCTGTTTCTCCGTGTCGCTGATCATCACCAGCGGGAGCAGCAGGTCGTTCCACCAATACGTGAAACAGAGGATTCCCAGAGTCGCGATCGACGGCCCGGACAAGGGCAGGATGACCCGCGCGAACGTCCGGAAATGGCCGGCCCCGTCGAGCTTGGCCGCCTCCTCCAGTTCGTACGGCAGGGCCAGGAAATGCTGGCGCAGCAGGAAGATGCCGAAACCGCTGAAGATGCCGGGCAGGATCAGCGACCACAGCGTGTTGGTCAGTTCCAGCTTCGACATGACCAGGAACAGCGGCACGATGGTCACCTGGATCGGAATCATCAGCGAGCCGATGACGATCGCGAACAGCACGCCCTTGCCCCGGAACCGCAGGCGGGCGAAGGCATAGGCCGCGGTCGCGCAGGTGACGATCTGCGCCGCGGTGACCGTGGTGGCCACGATGACGGAGTTGAGGAAGAACCGGAAGTACGGCACCTGCTCGGTGACCTTGCCGAAGTTGCCCGCGGTCAGGTTGGCCGGATCGAAGGTCGGCGGCAGCTTGTAGAGCTCGGCGTCGGAACCCGAGACGGCGCCCCGGAAAATCCACAGGAACGGCGCGGTGATGGCGAGGGCGGCGACGACGAGGATCGCGAACGTCGCGATGCGGGAGAGGATGCGGCTCATTCGTAGAACGTCCATCTGCGGGAGAACCGGAACTGGATCGCGGTGAGCACGATGAGGATCAGCATGAACGTGATGCCGATGGCCGAGGCGTACCCGAGGTCGAAATCGCCGAAGGCGCGGTCGTAGAGGTATTCGACGATCGTGCGGCTGGCGTCGCCCGGCCCGCCCTGTGTCAGCACCCGGGGCTCGGCGAAGATCTGGAACGAGTTGATGGTGTTGATGACGACCAGGAAGAAGATGGTCGGCGACAGCATCGGGAACGTGATGCGCCAGAACCGGGTCCAGGCGTTGGCCCCGTCGACGATCGCGGCCTCCTTGAGCTGGTCCGGAATGGCCTGCAGACCGGCGATGTAGACCAGGATCGAGAAGCCGATCGTCTTCCACGAATTGACGACGATCACCGAGATCGGCGCCCATGCCGAGGAGCCCAGCCAGTCGATCCGGTCGATGCCGGCGAGCCCGATCAGATAGTTGACCAGACCCAGGTCCTTGTTGAGCAGGAACCGCCAGATCAGGGCGACGGCCGAGGCCGAGACGACGAACGGGAACAGGAACGAGAGGCGGAAGAAACCGCGCAGCCAGCGCGGCATGCGCGTTTCCAGCAGGACGGCCAGCAGCAGACCCAGGACCACATTGACGGCCAGAATGGCCAGGGCCATGTACGCCGTGGAGCCGTACACCCTCAGCAATCTCTCGTCGCTGAGGAGCCGGTCGAAATTGTCGAGCCCGACGAAAGTGCCGTCGCTCAGCAGGTTCCAGTCGAAGAAGCTGAGGTAGAGCACGCCGGCCGTCGGCGCCAGCACAAAAATCAGGAAGGTCACGATGGCGGGGGACAGGAAGCCCAGAGCCGCCAGGCCGTCGGTTTTCCTCTTGCGCGGGGCCCTCCGGCCCGGGTCGGTGGCGACCGGAGCCGGAGGTGTCATCACGTCAGTCATTTCAGCAGGTCACAATGCTGCTCAGTTCGCTTTGCATGGCCTTGAGACCGTCGGCGACCGGGGTTTCACCCGCGAAGATGAGCTGGAGGTGGCGCAGGACGGTCGACTCGAAGGCGCTGTACTTGGCCGGCGCCGGGTACGGCACGAGCGTCGGGTACTTGTCGATCGAGTCGTAGAACAGGTCGGAGTTCGCGGGCGGCACGCCGGTCTTGGCGATGGTCTGCGCGATCGAGCGGCGCGACGGAATGGAATCGCCGGGCTTCTCGGGCGTACCGACGTACTGCTTCTCAATGTCCTCGCTGACCGTGAACTTCTGGTATTCCCAGGCCAGATCGGGGTTCTTGGACGACTTGAGAATCGGATATCCGGCGCCGCCGAAGACCGTCTTGTACGTGTCGCCCTTGGGGTAGAGCTGGATGTCGAACGCCGTGAAACCGGCCGGCAGGAACGTGCCGATCGGCCAGCGGCCGGCGCCGAACATGGCCACCTGGCCGTTCTGGAAGCGGGTGAAGACGTCGCTCATCGGCATCGGCGCGGGGGCGACGCCGTCGGTGATGAGCTTGTTGAGGAACGTGACGGCCTTGTTGACCTGCGGCGTGTCAGCCGTCGCCTGGCAGACGTCATCGCTGGTCAGGTTGCCGTTCGCGTTGGCCACCCAGGGCATGATGCCGGGGAAGATCTCATTGCTGGCCCACGTGAAGCCGTACCGGTCGGTCTTGCCGTCCTTGTTGGTGTCGGCGGTGAGCTTCTTGGCCGTGGCGGCGAAATCGTCCCAGGTCCAGTCGGCCTTGGGTGGCTCGACGCCGGCCTTCTTGAACACGTCGGTGTTGTAGTAGACGACCATGTCGTTCCAGCCGTAGGTCAGCGTGACGACGTCGCCCTTGACCGTGAAACCGTCGATCAGGCCCTGGGCGATGTCGCCGGTGATCGTCTTGGCCTCGGCGTCGGAGTCGAGATATTCGTTGATCGGCTTGATGAGCTTGTTGGCGTGCACGAACTGGGCGCCCTCGCCGGAGATGACCATGAGGTCGGGGCGCTTGCCCGAGGCGATCAGCGTGGCCACGTTGGCGTAGTAGGTGCCCCAGTTCTCGCCGGTGACCGGGGTCAGCGACACCTTGGTGTCGGGGTGCGCGGCCGTGAAGGCGTCGGCCGTGGCCTTGTTGCCCTGCTCGGCGGCGGGCCCGTAGTTCCAGTAGACGATCTCGAGCGACTTCTCGGAGCTGTCCTGAGCGCCGGTGCTCGAGCAGGCCGCCAGGGTGGCCGCGAGCGCGCCCAGCGCCACGAGCTTCCGTAACGAGGTGTTCATGAGCCTGCGTCCCTCTCGAATTGGGAGCGGATTAGAGGCGGTGCGGTGTGGGACACAGTGAAAGCCAAGAAATCGATTTCGTCAAGGACTCGCGTCTGTGCCGGTTGTACCGGCTCTGACCAGCCTGGTATCGATTTAGGCGATCTCCGCGCGCAGGACGATCGTCCGCGGCGGCTGGGTGTCCCCGCCGATGCGCTCGAGCAGCATCGTGGCCGCCGTGAGGCCCAGGTGGCGGGCCGGAAGGCGCACCTGGATCACGGCCGCCGGGGTCAGGAACAGGAACGGCAGCTCGCCCACCACGGCCAGGCCCCGGTCCACGCCGGACTCGACGATGGCCTCCAGCGCGCCCACGCCCATCAGGTTGTTCGTGGTCAGCACGGCCTCGGGCGGTTCGGGCAGTTCCAGGAGCCTTTTCATGGCGGCGTAACCGCCGTCGGCCCGGAAGTTGGCGTGCTGGAGATATCCGTCCGGGATCTCGGCCCGCCGGGCGGTCATCACCTGGCGCCACCCCAGGAAGCGGTCCTCGGTCGCCTCGATGCCGACCGGGCCGGCGATGCAGGCGATCCGGCGGTGCCCGGCCTCGAACAGGGCCGTCGTGGCGGCGATGCCGGCCGCCCGGTTGTCGACCTTCACGGCGTCGACCGGGTACGGGGTGGTGCGGTCGACCGCCACGACCGGGCTGCCCAGCTCTGAAATCGCTCCCAGGTCGGCCTCGTCCGAGCTCGGGGCCAGGATCACCCCGGCCATCTGCTCGGAGGCGGCGATCTGCAGGTAGCGCAGCTCCTTCTCGGGGTCGTCGTCGGTGTTGCACAGGACTATCGAGTAGCCCTTTTCGCTGGCTTTGTCCTCGACGCCGCGGGCCAGCGCGGTGAAGAACGGGTTCTCGATGTCCGGAATCAGCAGCGCGACCACCTCGGAGCTCTGTTTGCGCAGGCGGCGGGCGGTCTTGTTGGGCGTGAAGGCCAGCTGGGCGGCGGCGTCGCGCACGGCTCGCTGCTTCTCGGGCGACACCGGGTTGCCGTTGAAGACGCGCGAGACGGTGGCGGGCGAGACTTTTGCGAGCGCCGCTACCTCGTAAATGGTGGCCATGGAGCCTCACTCTAGGGCTTCGGTGTTGACGCGGCCGCGCCCTCGCTCTATCTTCCGTGAAACCGATTTCATCATGGGAGGCCTGGCATGGCGCAATACACCGGAGACGCGCGGCGCGCGGTGGCGTTCCCGCTCGGCGGGCTCGGCACCGGGCATGTGGCGCTGTGCGGCGACGGTGCGCTGCGGCAATGGCAATTGCACGGGGTGCCCAACCACACCGGCTTTCTGCCGGACAGTTTCTTCGCCCTGCGGGTCTCGTCGCTCGAGCCACCATCAGATGTCGTACGGCTGCTGCGCTCGGCTCCTCTCGCGCCTTCGGAGAATCCCGCCGGCAACGTCTCCGACGCGGACGTTCCGCCGGAGGACCCGTGGCGCTGGCCCTTCGTCGCCGACACCACCTTTTCCGCCTCGTATCCCTTCGCCCAGGTGACCTATCACGATCCCGCGCTGCCCGTTTCCGTGACGCTCGAGGCGCACACGCCGTTCGTTCCGCGCGACGTCGACGCCAGCTCGCTCCCGCTGATCCGCTACCGATTCACCGTGCGCAACGACTCGGCCGAATTCCGGCACGGCTTCCTGCTCGGCGCCCTCCAGAACGGCGCCGGCTGGGACGGGGTCACTCCTCTTTCCGGTACGCGGGGAGCGCTCTACGGCGGCAACGTCAACCGGCTGCTCCGGCGGCCGGGACAGAGCGGCGTGCTGATGGACAATCCGTCCCTGGCCGAGGACTCACCCGGTTTCGGGGAGATGTTGCTCTGGACGGACGCACCGGCCGCGGTGCTGCCCCGCGCCGCCGATTCCTCGTCCATTCTGCGTTTCGCCGAGTCGCTGCGGCTCGTGGCGCCGACCCAGCTCGGCGACTTCTCCGGCGCCGCCCTGCGGGCCGCCCTGCGTGACGGCGCCTCGCCCATTGTCCCGCCGCACGGCCCCAGCCCGGCCGGCCAGACCTGGAACGCCGCCGTGGCGCCCGCTTTCGCGCTGGCGCCGGGGGAGTCGGCCACCATCGACATCATTCACGCGTGGTGGTTCCCCAACCGCTACGCGGATTTCGACCGGTTCGGGCCGCAACAGACGTACGGCCCCACGCGTTTCTGGATCGGCAACCACTATGCGACCCGCTTCGGCGGCGCCCTCGACGTTCTGGACGCCTATCTGGCCGGCCGGGGACGCCTCGACGAGGCCTCCCGCGAATGGGCGTCGGCGGTCTCGTCCAGTGATCTGCCCACGCCGCTGAAAGAGACGATCGAAGCGCAGCCCACCCTCGTACGATCGCCCAGCGTCTTCCGCACCGCGGACGGAAAGACCTTCGCCTTCGAGGGGGCGCTCGGTGCCTCGACCCGCAACTGGAACGGCGACGCGGGCGGATCGTGCCCGCTCAACTGCAATCACGTCCTCAACTACGAGCAGGCGCTGTCCCGCCTCTTTCCGGCGGTGGGGCGCGACATGCGCGAGACGGAGTTCCAGATTCAGGGCTCGGACGGGTCGATTCCGCATCGGGTCGTGCTGCCGCTCTATCTGCCGCAACTGCACGGGGTGCCGATCGGCGGCCCGGTGCGGCCGGCGCTGGACGGCATGCTGGGGGCGGTGCTGAAGACGTACCGTTCCGTTCTGGACGGCGCGGGCGACGAATGGCTCCGCTCGTATTGGCCGGCACTCGTCCGGCTCATGGCGCACATCGCGGAGAAATGGGACGGGTCGGGGGACGGGGTGCTGCGCGGCGAGCAGCCGGTGACGTACGACATCGCCCTGCACGGCCCCAACATGTTCGTCGGCGCTCTCTGGCTGGCGGCGCTGCGCGCGATGTCGGCCATGGCCACGCCGGCCGGCGCGGTCGACTCGTACGCCGCGATGTTCGACAAGGCGTCGGCGGCGTACGACGAACTGCTCTGGAACGGCGAGTTCTACGCCCAGCCGCCGTCCGGCGAAGCGTACGACTTCGGCCGGGGCTGCCTGTCCGACCAACTGCTGGGCCAGTGGTGGGCGCACGAGCTGGGCCTGGGCCACCTGCTCCCGGCCGACCGGGTCCGAACGGCACTGAAGTCGATCGTCAGATACAACTTGCGGACGGGCTTCGAGCCGCACGGCTACCGCTCGTTCGCCGACGGCGACGAGACGGGGCTGGTCGTCTGCTCCTGGCCACACGGCGGCCGCCCGGCGGTCCCGCTGCGCTACTGCGACGAGGTGTGGACCGGCGTCGAGTATCAGGTGGCCGCCCACTGCTTCTACGAGGGCCTCGACGAGGAGGGCCTGGAAATCATCCGTGGCGTCCGCGCCCGCTACGACGGCACCCGCCGCAACCCCTACAACGAGATCGAGTGCGGCGACCATTACGTCCGGGCCATGGCCGGCTGGTCAGTGCTGACCGCCTGGTCCCGAACCCACCCCGGCCGCTATCCCACGGTCTGAGCCGGGAGAACCCGCTCGGCGGCCAGGTCCTTCATCAGGGCGACGGCCAGCAGCAGCATGATGGCCGAGAACGGCAGCGCGATGACCACTGTGGCCTGCTGCAACGCCTGCAACCCGCCAGCCAGCAGCAATGTGCCGCCGGTGGCGCCGATCAGGACGCCCCATGTCACCACCAGCGGGCGGGGCGGGTGCAGGGCGCCGCGCGACGACAGCGAGGCCAGGACCAGCGAGGCCGAATCAGCGCTGGTGATGAAGTACAGCGCCACCAGCACGACCGCCAGCGCGGTTGTCACGGTCGCGGCCGGCAGGGCGTCGAGCAGGCCGAAGAGCGCGTTCTCGGCGCCCTGGCCGACGTCGGCCACGATGTCGGCGGTGCCGGTGGTCTGGGTGCGCAGGGCGCTGCCGCCCATGACGGCGAACCAGACAGCGCTGGCGCCGCTCGGGATGAGCAGCACGCCGACGACGAACTGCCGTACGGTCCGGCCGCGGGAGATTCGGGCGATGAAGGTGCCGACGAACGGCGCCCACGAGATCCACCACGCCCAGTAGAAGAGCGTCCAGGCGCCCATCCACGACGGGTCCGAGAAGGCGCCGGTCCGCGTCGACATCACCAGCAGCGAGTTCAGGTAGTCGCCGACCGCCGCCGGCAGCACCTCGAGCGCGTAGACGGTCGGCCCCAGCGCGAAGATGAACGCCAGCAGCAGCACCGACAGCCAGACGTTGATCGTGGACAGCCACTTGACGCCCCGGTCGAGGCCGGACATCGCGGAGACGAGGAAGGCCCCGATCAGCGAGGCCACGATGACCACTTCGACGGTACGGGTGTCCGGGATCCCGGCCACGATGTCGAGCCCGGCCGCGACCTGGAGAGCGCCGATGCCCAGGCTGGTCGCCGACCCGAAGACGGTGGCGAAGACCGCGATCAGATCGATCACCCGGCCGGCCGCCCCGTCGGCGCGGGCACCCAGCAGCGGACGGAAGGCGGCGGACAGCAGGTTCCCCCGCCCCTTGCGAAAGGTGGAGTACGCCAGGGCGAGCCCGGCGATCGCGTAGATGGCCCACGGGTGCAGCGTCCAGTGGAACAGCGTGTACTGCATGGCCACCGAGGCCGCGTGCGGCGTCCCGGCCACCGCCCCCGAGGCCGGCGGCGGTGAGGCGTAATGCTGGATCGGCTCAGCCACCCCGTAGAAGACCAGCCCGATGCCCATGCCGGCGCTGAACATCATGGCGATCCAGGCCAGGGTGGTGAACTCCGGCCGGTCGCCGTCGGCTCCCAGCCGCACACGCCCGAAACGCCCGGCCGCGATGACCAGCGCCAGCACGAGGAAGGCGTCGGCGGCCAGGACGAAGAACCAGCCGAACGTACGGATGGTCCACCCGAGCCCGGCATCACCCGCACCCGCCACCGAGTCCGGCGCCACGACGGCCCACACCACCACCGCCAGCACACCGGCCATCCCGGCCGCCACGATCGTGCGATCGACCCGCGCCGGCGCAGCCCCCCGATCCGCCTCCACCACCGAACCAGTCTTTCAGCCCGATAAGCGGCGAGCCGCCCTATGCAGATTTATCGAACCCGAAGAACGGGGTGCTCGTCCCGCCGCTCGGCCATCGCCTGGACGCTCCGATCGAGCTGGTTGGTCATCAGGCGAGGCGCAGGGCGGCCAAAGCCGTCCCGACCAGCACGCCCAGGCCGTTGGTGGCCCAGTGCAGGGCGGCGGCGGCCAGCAGGCTTCCGCTTCGGCGGCGTAGCTCGCACAGCAGCAAGCCGGCCACCGCCGTGAACATGATGGCGCCCACGACGGCCAGGACCTGGCCGGTCGGGCTCGCGCCCACGGCTGACCGTACGGCCTGGTTGGCCTCGTTCAGGCGCAAGCTCGGCAGGATGTGCCAGAAGCCGAACAGGACCGATGACGTCACGCTGGCCAGGACCGCGCCTCGGTGGCGGTTGATCAGGCCCAGCAGGACTCCCCGGAAGGCGATCTCCTCCAGCAGGACCGTGCCCAGCGGGACCACGATGAAGGCCGTGAGCAGGGCTGCTCCCGGATGCAGGTGGTAGCGGGCGTCGAGGAAGGCCGAGCGGGTCAGTGGCAGGGCCGCGCCGATCGCGTAGACCACCGCCACCGCGAGGATCGCGCCCACCGCGTATTTCAAGCCTGGTAGGAGGGTTCGGCGGGACAGGCCCAGGTCGTGCCACGTCAGGCCGACGCGGCGGGCCAGCAGGAGCAGTCCGAGCGCGACGAGCGGGCCGGCCACCAGGCCGGTGTGGCGGGGGCCGAACTTGTCCGCGACGTTGACCGCGGCCAGGATGACGAGGACGGCGCCGAGCAGGAGGGCGAGGCGGCGCCTCGACGGGATGACGACAGACATAGGCGCCTCAGGCTACCGCGCGGAAAGCCAAGATCCCTGGTAGCTGGCCTCCCGGGCCTGTGTCAATGCTCTCCGGGTGAGCACCTGGACGGCTCGCCGGCGGTCGCCGTCGGTGACCTCGGCCGCGGCGGCGTGTGCGGCCGCGATGATCGCCGTGTCGGAGAACGTCGTGCCGATCAGGGCCCGTTCGGCGGCGTGGGCCCGTACTGGGCAGGGGCCGGCGTTGACCAGGCCGACGGCCGCGGCCGTGACCACGTCGTCGGTCGTGGTGACGGCGGCCATCGTGGCCGCGTACGCCCAGATGCCCGGTCCTCGGCGATCTTCGGCGTAGCCGGTGCCGGTGCCGGGCGGCAACGTCGGCAGCCGTACGCCCGCGAGAAGCTCGTCGGGGCGGCGAGCGGTCGTACCGGCGCCGGTGAAGAACCTCGCAGCGGGAACCGTCCGGCACCCGGCCGGGCCGGCCAGCTCCAGCGACGCGTCGACGATCATCGCCAGGACCGTCCACTCCGCGGCCGGGTGGGCATAGGCGAGGCTTCCCAGCATGGTGCCTCGGGCGCGGACCGGCGGGTGGCCGATGTGGCGTACGACAATGCGCAGTAGATCTCCGAGGGCGCCGCCGACGGCATCCGTCTCGAACGCCCGGTGCCGCACGGTCGGGCCGACGCGCAGCGCGCCGTCCACCTCGGTCAGCACGTCGAACTCGGCGACCCGGTTGATGTCGACCACCCGGCGGGGCGGGGTGGTGAAGAAGAGGCTCTGTCCACCGGCGAGCACCTGGGTCTGCCCGTCGGCGAGGGCGGTCAGGACCTCGGCGGCGCTGGTGGCGGGGATGTATTCCACGGCACCTCATGCTGCCGGATATTGGTTGTTGCCGGACAACTGTTCACCCGAAAGAGATGATCAGCGGCGGCGCAGGGTCGCGGACGGCAGGACCCCGTAGGCGGCTCGGTAGTGGGCGGTGAACGTGCTGTGACTGGCGAAGCCCCACTGCATGGCCACGGCCGACACGGTCGTGGTGGCCGGGTCGGCCGCGAGCAGCTGCCGGTGGGCGTGCTCCAGGCGGACACGCCGGAGCAGGGCCGTGGGCGTCGTGCCGAGGTGACGCTGGAACGCCAGCTGGAGCGCCCGGATCGTCACCCGGGCCATGGCCGCGATGTCGGCCGGCGTGATGTCCTGGTGGGCGTAGTCCTCGATGAACGTCACCGCGCGCCGCACGGTCGCCGGATGGGCGTCGTGGCGGTCCTCGATGGTGGGATCGCGCAGGGCGGTGTTCGGGAAGGCCGACAGGGTCACCGAGGCCAGCATCTGCACGGCCGAGCCGACCAGCAACGGCTCGTCGTCCACCGACAGCCCGGCCACGTAGTCGCGGACGTGGTCGTACGTCCGAGCCCAGAACGACGCCGCCCGTTCGGACACCGGCCGATATCCGGTGAACCGGATCGGCTGCGCGGCCCGCCCGGGCGCGGCGTCGGCGATCCGCGCGAAGACGTCCGGCGGGAACATCGCGTACTCGCCGTCGTGGTCCTCACTCTCGGTGTGCAGCGCCACGTCCGGCTGGTTGCCCACGAAGAGGTCGCCGGCCACGCTGTCCAGGGTGTTCGTGCCGGTGCGGCAGCGGGTGTGGCCGGCCAGCGCCCGGCCGATCGCGATCAGGCCCATCGGCGCCAGGTCGGCCCGGTGGCTCATGGTGAACGTGACGTGGTGCAGCGAGACGGGGCCCAGATCCATCCGGGCGATCCGCATCCCGACCCGTCCGTCGGTCACCGTGATCCGGGTCCGCGAGTAGGTGCGGGTGAGCATCTCGTACGCCAGATCGAGATCATTGGTCTCGAAAACGCTGATCATCGCCGGTCACCCTCTCGCTGTGACCCACAGTGCCCTTGTCGAGCGCCCGGATCAATCCCGCTTCGCGGATACGACAGACCGGGGTTCGCGCTGTTCGTAATCGGCGTAGTCCGTTCGAACCACCAGACGCCAGGGTGAAGGTGTGGCCCGAACAATGGCACCCGTCTGACTCTGACGGATTTGTGGGGATGTATCGATTTTTGCAGTGAAGACGACAACGGAGCGTGACAGGGACACCGGATCCATCACGGTCCGGCTGTCCGGTGTGCTCTCCCGGACCACGCTGACGACCGTCCGCACGGCCATCGGCAAGGCGGCCGCCGAGTGCCCCGCCGCCGTGATCGTCGACCTCTCGGGCCTGCGGCATGCCACCCCCGGCCACCTCACCACCTTCGCCACCGCGTCGTACCAGGCGCGGGAGACCTGGGGTGTGCCCGTGCTCCTGTACGCGGCCGACCCCGACATCGCCCGCGACCTCGCCGCCTATCGCAGCTTCGTGGCCCTCTACGAAGACCGGGACCAGGTCATGGCGGCCGTACGGGCGTACGTGCCCCGCTGGATGCGCCGCTGCCTGACCCCCGTCTCGTCCAACGCCCGCGCCGCCCGAGCCCTGGTCGACGAGGCGTGCACCGCCTGGGACCTGTACGCCGTCTGGGAGGACGCCCGCCTCGTCGTCACCGAGCTGGCGGCCAACGCCATCCTGCACGCCGTCTCCGATTTCGAGGTCGTCGTCTCCTGCCCCGGCCGCTACCTGCGCGTGGCCGTCCAGGACGCCTCCACCGCCATGCCCCGGGCGGTCGAGCCCGGCATCGACCACGGCCGCGGCCTCCACCTGATCGCCGCCGTCAGCACCCACGTCGGAGCCACCCGCATCCGGGGCGGAAAGATCGTCTGGGCCGTGCTGAACACTGACCGCTGACCGGCGCGGAGGGCGTGGTCGATGAGCGCGGCCGACGCCTTGGCCTGCGCCGCCGGGTCCTGCCCCGGTTCGAGCGCGCTGGCGATGGCCACGGTGACGGCGTTGAACCAGGCCCAGCCGCCGCCGGGCAGGCGGCGTTTCATCAGCCCCAGGCCGTGGCCGGGCTCGTCCCAGATGGCCGCGAACGGCTCGGCCGGCACGGTCGCCCGCATCTCTCTGAGCTGGGCCGGCTTCAGCAGTCGCCCGCCCCGCAGCGCGCCGGGGAAGCGGTTGACGTCGTGCGGCGTGCTGATCATCGAGGCATCGCGCCGACCGGCGGACCGCCCGGGCTCCCGGCCCGGACAGCGGCGGGTGCCGCAAAGCCACCGCTCCACCGTGTCGTCGAGACCGAGCGCCCCCTCGCCAGCCAGTTGCAGGATCGGGGAAACGCCCCGAAGGTGTTCACCTCTGTAGCGACTCCAGCTCGGCCATGGGCACGGGACTGCGGGTGGTGGCGGCCAGGTCGGCCTGGGCCTCCCGGGTCGAGAGGAACGGGTAGACGGCGATGCCGTGCGTCAGGGGCGGCCGGCGGGTCTCCTCGCGCCAGGCCGGCCAGCGCAGCGCCTGGTAGAACTCGGCGGTCCCGCCGCCGGCGATCCAGGACAGCCAGGCGCCGTGTCCGGCGCCGAGGGCCTCCCAGTCCAGGGTGTCGGGCCCGAAATAACACACCTCACCCGGATCACCGGGGCGCCCGGCGGCGGCCGGGTCGGGCCCGTTGAGCTCGAAGAGCCCGCCGAGCACGTCGTACCCGACCAGCAGCGCCGCGGGCGGCCGCTCGTCGCCGGGAAGACCGTTGGCCTCGGCCAGGGAGGGCAGGCCGCGCTGGTCGCCACCGCCCAGCACGCTCGGGCACTGCGGTCAGCTCGTCGACGGTGCGCATTCGATCATCATGCCCGTCCCCCTGATCGCATCGCCGGCGACCTATGCCGCAGGATGGCCGCATGCGTTTCAAGATCATCTCGGCTGCGTTGGTTGTGAGCTTTCTGGTGTCGGGATGCGGCGACAGCACCACTGACACCGCGGCACCCGCCGCACCTGCGGCGCCGGTTTCGTCCGCGCCGGTTTCGTCCGCGCCGGTTTCGTCCGCGCCGGTTTCGTCTGCGCCGGCGGCCGCCGGTGAGGATGAGTTGAAGGCGGCGGTACAGGCCTACAGTGATGCTTTCCTCACCGGCGACGGGGTCGAGGCGTACAAAATGCTCTCCGAACGATGCCGCAAGCGGACCTCGCAGGCCGAGTTCACCGCGATCGTCGACGCGGCCAAGCAGATGTACGGCAGTGCGCTGCCCATGGAGACGTACTCCGCGCAGGTGTCCGGCGACCTCGCCCGCGTCACCTACACCTACACGGTCAAGGCGATCAACCAGGAGTCCGAGCCCTGGACCCGCGAAGCCGGTGCCTGGCACCAGGACGACTGCTGAGTTTCGCAGCGTGCAGACTGGGGATCTCCAGGATTGATCACGCAGTAGGGCAGTAGGAGAGACGACGATGGCTGCAGAGAAGCTGACCCAGGACGGGCGGGCGCGTGTGCTCGCCGACGGCAACGAGATTCCGCTGCTCGCGCTGGGTGTGTGGCAGGTGCCCGAAGGGCCCGAGTGCGAGAACGCGGTGCGCTGGGCCCTCGAGGCCGGCTACCGCCACATCGACACCGCACAGGCGTACGGCAACGAGGCCAGCGTCGGGCGGGCGCTGCGCGACAGCGGCGTGGCCCGCGAGGACGTCTACATCACGACGAAGTTCTACCCGGGCTCGAGCGACCCGGAGGCCGAGGCGCAGCGCAGCCTCGAGCGTCTCGGCCTCGAGTACGTCGACCTGTACATCGTTCACTGGCCGCAGGGCGGGCCGACCTGGGCCTGGGACGGCATGCAGCGTGCGCGCGAGCACGGCTACGCACGCTCGATCGGCGTCTCCAACTTCGGCGCCTCCGAGATCGAAGACCTGCTGAAGGTGGCCGACGTGAACCCGGTCGTCAACCAGGTGCAGTTCAGCCCGTTCGAGTTCCGCCGCGACCTGCTGGCCGCTTGTGAGGCACGCGGTCTGGCGCTGGAGGCGTACAGCCCGCTGGGAACCGGCCGTCACCTGCGCGACCAGCAGGTGGCCGAGATCGCCGAGCGGGTGGGCCGCACGCCGGCGCAGGTGCTGATCCGCTGGGCGCTGCAGCGCGGCCTGATCGTGCTGCCCAAGTCCACCCACCGCGAGCGCATCGAGCAGAACGCGCAGGTCTTCGACTTCGACCTGACCTCCGCCGACGTCGACACGCTGGACGGCCTGGACGGCACCGGCGGCACGGACCGCGCCCTGGAACGCACCTGGTGGTAAGCCGCGGCGCGCCCGGCTATACCGACAGGACTCTGCGGATCCAGCTCTTGCGGGCTGCCTGGGCCGCGATGGAGATCTCCGCGGTGCCGGCCTGTTCGAAGCCGTGCCACCCACCCGCCCAGATGTGCAGTTCCGCTTGGCCTCCGGCCGCCCACAACCGTGTGGCGTACTGGACGGCCTCGTCGCGGAAGACCTCGGCCGATCCGGCGTCGATGTAGGCCTGCGGCAGGCCGGTGAGGTCGAGCGCGCGGGCCGGTGCCACGACGGGGTCCGGTGAGGCGTCGCTGTGGCCTTCGCCGAGCACCATGTCCCAGGCGAACGCGATGTGTTCCGTGGTCAAGCCGCGCCGGGCGCCGTTCGCCCGGGAGAACTGGCGGGCCGACACGGTCCGGCCCCGGTCGTCGAGCTGCGGGCAGATCAGCAGCTGGGCGAGTGGGGCCGGGCCGCCGCGATCGCGGTTGAGCAGTGCGGTGCCCGCCGCCAGTCCGCCGCCGCCGGAGAACCCCGCCACCACGATCCGCGCGGGGTCGACGCCGAGCTCCGCCGCGTGCTCGAAGGTCCAGGCCAGTCCGGCGCGGCAGTCCTCGGTGAGCGCGGTGCCCCGCACCTCGGGCGCCAGGTGATATTCGGGGGAGATCAGGACCATGCCGAACTCGGCCACCCAGTCGATGAAGCCGAAGGCGTCCAGGCCCCCGAACCGGTCGCCGGCGATCATGCCGCCGCCATGGATCGAGTACATCGCGGGCATGCCCGGACGGGGAACCGGCGGTGTGAAGATCGACAAGATGATGTCGCCTGACGGCCCGGGCACCGTCCGCTCCTCGTGACGCACACCGGTGCGGGCCAGGGCGGGTTCCAGCTCAGCGATGCCCGGCGCCGGGGCGGACCTCATCGCGTCGAGCAGTTCCCTGGTGAACGGCGGGATCTCCTGCTCCGGCACCATCGCCAGCAGCTCCGGATCGTACGGCGGGCGGGGGATCGCTCCGACGAGCAGGACGAGCTTGCCCCGGACCCGGCCCTGCTCGCTGACCCGGTGCGCTTCGGCGATCTCGGCGAGCGGGTAGGTGCGTACTGTCGGCGGGCGGAAGCGCCCGGACTCGATCAGTTCGCCGACCTGGGTCAGGGCGTGGAGCGCGCGTCCGTCCTCGCCCCGGCTGAACGCCACGCCGTGCCGCCGCGCGCCGGCGAAGTCCGCGATCGTCAGTACGTGCTCGGCGCCGCCGGCGAGATCGATGAGTTCGGGCAGGACGCCGCTGCCGGCCACGTCGAGCGCGACATCGACACCGCCGGGTGAGAGCGCTCGGACCCGCTCGATGAGCCCGTCACCGTATGCGATCGGTTCGGCTCCCATCGAGCGTACGAAATCGTGGCCGGCCGGGCTCGCGGTGCCGATGACCCGTGCGCCCCGCGCCACCGCGAACTGGACCGCGGCGCTGCCGACGCTGCCGGACGCGCCGTTGATGAGCAGCGTGCTGCCGTCGCGTACGCCCAGGCGGTCGAGCGCCCGCACGGCGGTCTCGATCGCGGCCGGCAGTGCCGCGGCGGTCGCGAAGTCCAGCGACGCCGGGATCGGCGCGTAGGCGGACAGCACCGCGAACTCGGCCTGCGCGGCCCCGCCCGCGTCGAACCCGAACACCCGGTCGCCGACTGCCACGCCGGTGACCCCGTCGCCGAGGTCGTCGACGACGCCCGCGGCTTCATGGCCCAGGGTCTGCGGAAGCGTCTCGCCCATCAGCCCCTGACGTTTCTTCATGTCACTGAGGCCGATGCCGGCGGCGCGCACCGCGATCCGGACCTCGCCGGGACCGGGGTGCGGCTCCGGCACCTCCACGACGTCCAGGACTTCCGGTCCCCCGAAGCGGCTGAAACGGGCTGCCTTCATCACGTGCTCCTCGGCTCGGCTCTCGCGTTCCTTGGAGCGTACGCCAAAAATAGTGTCCGCTCTAAATTTGTGGCTTGGTACACTCTGACGGTGACAGACACCGGACTCCGGGAACGCAAGAAGGCGCGCACTCGCCGGCTCATCGCCGACACGGCGACGCGGCTGTTCGCCGAGCGCGGCTACGAACGCGTGACGGTCAGTGAGATCGCCCGGGCGGCCGAGGTGGCGGAGCAGACGCTCTACAACTACTTCCCGACCAAGGAACAGCTGGTTACCGACCGTGAGCAGGAGATCGAGGAGCGGCTGTGCGAGCTGATCCGCTCCCGGGACACCACAACGAGCCCGGCCGCCGCCGTCCGGGAGTACGTGTTGCAATCGGTCTCCGCGATCCGCGACATGCCGCCGGAGCTCGCCAGGGGCACGCTCGGCTCCCTCGCCGCCATGAGTCCCGCCGTGCACCGGCTCGCCCTGGAACTGGCCGACCGGCAGGCCACCGCCCTGGCCGCGGCCATCGCCGAGACGAGCACTGTCGCGCCGGAAATCGCCAAGCTGCAGGGCATCGCGCTGGCCGGCGTCTTCCGTGTCATCCTCGGCGAGTCGGGCCGCCGGGCCATCGAGGGTCAGGCGCCCAGCGAGATAGCAGCCGGCCTCCTGCCCGAAGTGACATCCATTCTCACCGAGCTGGACCGCTGGATGGCCCCTTCATAACTCACCCGCTAGCGACTTTCCAGGCCGTGGGCGGGCCGCGCATCGCCTCGTGCCGGTGGATCAGCTCATCGTCGCGGAAAGCCGTCAGCGGATGCCGGGCGAGCAGGAACGACGGGACCCGGAACCCACCGGACCGGTTGCGCTCGCGTGATCTCCTCGGGGTGGGGCTTCAGGTCGCCGGCCTCGTCGGTTTCAACTGCCGCTTCGTCGAGAGCCGGGTCGCCGACCGCTGCGCGCGGGCCCAGAACCGCGGGGCCGGCCCGGTTGATCGGCCGGGCCGTCGACGGCACCAGGGCTGGAGAAC
Organism: Actinoplanes sp. NPDC000266; assembly: GCF_042899005.1. Taxonomy (NCBI): domain Bacteria; kingdom Bacillati; phylum Actinomycetota; class Actinomycetes; order Micromonosporales; family Micromonosporaceae; genus Actinoplanes; species Actinoplanes sp. NPDC000266. The sequence goes on along the minus strand of NZ_JBIAZI010000002.1, from coordinate 756,230 downwards.
GACACCGACGGCGCCGCGGGCCGGGAAGACTTAGGTGGCGGCCACTGCGACGCCGCGATCTGCGCTCCGGTGATCGGCGGCGGGGGCGAAATCTGGTCGAGCAAGCGCTGCGCCAGGGTGGCGTCGATCTCGAGGTCAGCACTGATGCGAACCTCGCCGGCGGTCGCCAGGTCTACGACGTCGTCGCTGGTGAACGCATCGGCGCCGAGAGTGCTCAGCCGCCGCGCGAATTCCTGCATATCGATCATCCGCAGCCTCACTCCCGGGTCACTGATGATCCACCATAACCCCGCTTCCGTTGGCGGCTGCTGGCCCAGCCCGCGGGTCGATGCGGCCAACACGGCGCAGATCCCCAACTCCGTGTAAGTCATGTTGGCCCGTAACGCGCGGAAATGTCGAACAGTGCGGGCGACCAAGCCGTCAAGGATCCATCAGAGTCTACGTGCCGAGAGGCGCTACGACCCTGCTCGTCGCACGGTCCAGCGCAGCGCGGATGACCCTGCGCTCGTCGACTAGCGGAGTAGCCCTCGCCCCAGAGACTCCGGAGTTCGGGAAGCTGCGACGCAACGACCACCGCGGCGACGACGGCTTCCACCGCGATGTCGCTGTCCAGCGGACCAGTGCCCCAGGTTCCCACGTGCTGCCCTCACCATAGATCGCCCGTTTCGCAGCGATCCTCTTATCGCCGGAGACCTGACCCCAGGACCGGGCAGCCATCCGGATCCGCGGCCGACCGCGCAGGTGAGTGCATCAGACCGCTTCGGTAGGCGGCAGATGCGGTTGCATGACTCCGCCTCCTCGTACATATCGGAACCATTCCGTCCGCCGGCGGATGAGTTCGTCATCGGATATCGACGGATCGTCGTGCGGGCCAGGAGTTACAGGGCGTTCTGGCACGTCATTCATCTTCCATCCGGCCAACGCCTTCCAAGAGCTGTACCAGCAGGAGCCACACTCATCGGCGACCAGCGCCTGCTGGTGCTGGGTGCGCCTAGCCCTGAGCTTGCCGCCGCGGCCACCCGATCCCGGATGGCAGATCCGGCTCGGCTTCGACAGGCAGCCGACTTTTCCCGCCGCAGCGGTGGAGGGCGAACGACAGCGGTCGGCCGGGCCGGACCGCACGTACGCTGAGATGTCGGTGGCCGCTGCCGTGATCGTGGTGCTGCTCATCTCCGAGCCCGAGGGAACGGACTGGACGTTCAGCGTCTGGATTGTTCTGCTGATGGTCAGCACCGGGACCTCCGCCGATGGCCTTCACGCCGTGTACCGAGCGCGACGGCCTCGATAGTGGAGCCTTCACGCCGCACCCGCCGCGGACTGCTGAGCTGGTCGTGCGCGGCGCGCCCGGTACTGGTGAGCCCCGGGGCGCGCCGCTCGGTCGGAAGGGTCAGCGGACGTAGATGGACGGCTGGGGTGGGGTTGTCATGCCGTTGCCCAGGAAGAAGCTCGGGTGTGGGGGCTGGTTGTAGGCCGTGTTCTGCCAGGCGATGGCCACCCTGTACTGGGAGTCGTGCATCAGTGTCGTCAGGCGGCGGTCCGTGACCGTCGGGGTGCTGTAGATGCGCAAGGCCGACGAGTCGGACAAGCGCCACACGACCTCCTCGCGCCAGTCGCCCAGCAGGTCGCCGGAGACGGCCGGGGTCTGCTTGGTGCTGTTGTTCGACGCCACTCCTGAGGCTGTCAGCAGGCGGGTGTCGCCGCTCGTGCCGTACTTGTCGATGCGCGTCGCGTCCACCAGCTCGCGGACCGGGTCGGCGTCCCACCAGGCCAGGAAGTTGGTCGAGGAAGGCTTGCGGCCCACGTTCTGGCCGCTCGTGTTGGACAGGCCGTCCACCGATGACGACCAGGCCTCGGCGCCCGCGCTTCCGGCGTAGACGTCGCCGGCCACGGCTCGGCCGTTGTCGCAACCGCAGGACGGGTGGGACCAGATGACGGCGCCGGTTCGGGCGTCCAGCATCGCGTCCGTGGGCTGGGATGTGCTCTCCGACGGGCGGTAGACCTCCAGGCCCGCTCGGGACGGGATGAAGTCGCCCACGTGCAGGGCGTCGCCGTGGCCCAGGCCGCTGCGCCACATCAGCGTTCCGTTGTCGTTGATGGCGGCGGCGCCGTACATGATCTCGTCCTTGCCGTCACCGTCGGCGTCGGCTATCGAGAGCTGGTGGTTGCCCTGGCCGTACGCGCCGGTGTTGCTGTTGCCCGAATCGTAGGTCCAGCGGCTGGTCAGGGTGCCGTTGCGGAAGTCCCAGGCGGCGACCACGGCCCGCGTGTAGTAGCCGCGCGCCATGATCAGGCTGGGGCGCTGGCCGTCGAGGTAGGCCGTGCCGGCCAGGAAACGGTCCACCCGGTTGCCGTAGCTGTCGCCCCAGCTGCTCACCGTGCCGCGGGCCGGCACGTAGTTCACCGTCGACATGGCGGCGCCGGTCAAACCGTTGAACATCGTCAAGTACTCCGGGCCGGACAGGACGTAGCCCGACGAGTTGCGGTAGTCGGCCGTCGAAGAGCCGATCACCACGCCGGTGCCCGACCTTGTGCCGTCGGCCGTCTTCATCGCGATCTCGGCCCGGCCGTCGCCGTCGTAGTCGTACACCTGGAACTGGGTGTAGTGCGCGCCCGCCCGGATGTTGCGACCCAGGTCGATGCGCCACAGGCGGGTCCCGTCGAGCTTGTACGCGTCGACGAAGACGTTCCCGGTGACCCCGGACTGCGAATTGTCCTTGGCGTTCGACGGATCCCACTTCACGAAGATCTCGTAACGCCCGTCCCCGTCGGCGTCACCGACCGAGGCGTCGTTGGCCGAGTAGGTGTAGCCGTCGCCGGCCGGCGGCACCTGCAGACGTACGTCCAGATAGCCGTTCCCGAAAGTCAGCGACGACTCCGAGGCGGCCTGTTCAACACCATTGACAACTGCTTTGACCGTGTACGAGGCATTGGCCGCACCCGCCGAGTCGAGATAGTTCGTCGAGTTCGTGATCGGGGTGGCGTTCAGCTTCGTGCCCGCGCGGTAGACGTTGAAGCCGGTCGAGTACGCCTCGGTGCCGAGCAGCCGCCACGAGACGAGGTTGCCGTTGCCCGAGCGCACGCTGATCAGGCCCCGGTCCAGGTCCTCCATCTGCCGGCCGGTGCCCGACGGCGGCGGGGTGGTGGGGCTCGTCGGCCCCGACACGTAGTTGAACGACCACTGCATGCGGGCGATGTCCGAGCAGGTCTCCTCGACGATCGGGTTGTTGCCGGCCGTCGAGCCGTCCCGGTTGCTGACGCACAGGCCGGTGGCCACGCTCTTGACCAGGAACTTCCCGCTGGCCGCGGTGGAGGCGGCGAACGTCCAGAGCTGGTTGGTCTTCAGGCCGTCGCCGCAGCCGTACTGCTGCAACTGGGTGCCCGAGGTGGTGGAGGCGCTCGGCACATCCATGCAGCGGCCGCTCTTGCCGTTGGCCAGGTTGAACTGGCCGTTGGCCTGCGCTACGGCCTTCCACTGCTGGTTGGTCGCGGTCGCGTCGCAGGCGACCTGGATCAGCAGGGCCGAATTGTCGGCCGAGGCGCCGGTGACGTCGACGCACTTGCCGCTGGAGGCGGAGGCCAGGGTGTAGACGCCGCCGCCGACGGGGGTGGTCGCGGCGGCCTCGGACGGCAGCATCGACAGGGCGACCACGCCGCAGGGAACGGCCACCGCGAGAGCGCTCGCGGCGATCAACTTCCTCATGAGGGTCCTTTCGGGGATGCGGGGGACATCTCCGTAGATGCGGCGCGGGCCGCGCGACAACAGAAACTTTTGCCTTCAGCAACGGCCGTGAGTGGCCGATGAGAGCCTTGTGATCCCTCCCTTCCGGCCTACGCGCACGCTGGTGGCGGCCGGTGGGCTGGTCGTCCTCGCGGCGATCTGGTTCACGATCGGGCTGCTGCGGTGGACACCGCCGATCGTCGGCTGGCTGCCGCTGCTGGCGACGGTGCCGCTGGCGGCGGCCGCATGCTGGCGGGCCTCGCGACTCGGCCGGACCTACTGGCGGTACGCGGGGGTCGGCATCTGCCTCATCGGGCTCGGCGCGGCCGGCAACGCGTACGACTACTTCAGCGGCGGGCAGCAGGGGCAGCGGATCGGCGGGGTGACCGCGGCGATCTACGTCTCCGGGCTCGTGGCGATGATCCTGGGGCTGCTGCGCATTCCCGGGGCCCGGCGGACACACATCGAATGGGCGCGCTTCGGGCTCGACATCGCGACCGTGATCGTCACAGTGCTGACCTTCGCGTGGCACCTGATGTCGGAGTCGTGGAGCGACTGGCTGGGGCACGGCGGAACCGGGGCCGGGGCGATCCTCGTCGTGGTGGCGGCCGGCTTCATCTGCGTGTTCGCGTTCGTGAAGGTGGCCTTCACCGGCACCGGGCCGATCGACCGGCGGGCGCTGCACCTGCTGGCGCTGACCGGAGCGGTCGGCGCGGGCGGCGGGGCGCTGGCGCCGCTGCTCAACGGGCACCCGTACATGAACACGGCCCACATCCTGCTGCCGACCACCTGCCTGTTCCTCTGCGTCGCGGCCGACCGGCAGACACGGGCGTCCCGGGCCGGGCGCCCGATGCCCAGGCCGGTGCCTCGAGGGCTTTCGGTCATGCCGTACGCGGCGGTGATCGCGACCGGGGGACTACTGCTGTTCAGCGCCGCGTCGCGCACCGGCGACCTGCTGGCGATCGCGATCGGCTCGGTGACGGTGACGCTGCTGGTGGCGGCCCGGCAGATGGTGGCGCTGCGCGACAACGTGCGGTTGCTGGACGTGCTCGACCACCAGGCCAGTCACGACGCGCTGACCGGGCTGCCGAACCGGACGGTGTTGCTCCGTTCCGTCGGCGTGGCGCTGGCGTCCGACTCCGAGGTCTCCGTCGCGTTGATCGATCTGGACGACTTCAAGGCGATCAACGACGACCTCGGGCACGCCGTGGGCGACGCGCTGCTGATCGCGGTGGCGGCCTCGCTCGGCAGCCGGCTCGGGCCGGGCGACGTGGTGGCCCGGCTCGGCGGCGACGAGTACGCGCTGCTGCTGCGAGGGGACGCGCCGGCGACAGTGGCGGCGATCGCCGACCGGCTGCGCGAACCGGTCCGGGCGGGCGCCCACGAGCTGGTCGTGGAAGCCTCGATCGGACTGGCCGCGGCCCGGCCCGGCGACACCGCTAACGAGCTGCTGCGCCGGGCCGACGTGGCCATGTACGAGGCCAAGGCGCAGGGCAAGGGCCGGCAGGTCGCGTACGCCGACGCGATGGACCAGCGCAGCGCCGAACAGGCCCGGCTCGCGGCCGACCTGCGGGTGGCCCTCGACGCCGGCCAGCTGCACCTGGCGTACCAGCCGATCGTGTCGATGCCGGACGGCGAGATGGTCGCGGTGGAGGCCCTGGTCCGCTGGACCCACCCGCAGCGGGGCCCGATCCCGCCGGGCGTGTTCGTGCCGGCGGCCGAGCACACGGGCCTGATCGTGCCGCTCGGCGCGTGGATCCTCCAGGAGGCGTGCGAACAGGCGGCCCGCTGGCGGTCGGTGCCGGGCGCACCGCCGAAGGTCAGCGTGAACGTGTCGGCCCGCCAGCTGCGCGAGGCGGGATTCGCCTCAGAAGTGGCGGCGGTGCTGCGCCGCACGGGTCTGCCGGCGAAGGCGCTGACCGTCGAGGTGACGGAGACGGCGGTCTTCGACGGCGGCCAGGCGCTGGTCGAGCTCCAGGCCATCGCCGACCTGGGGGTGCGCATAGCCCTGGACGACTTCGGCACGGGCCACTCGTCGCTGGGGCTGCTGCGGACCTGCCCCGCACACGTGATCAAAATCGACAAGTCGTTCGTCGACGACGTCACGTCGGACGGCCAGGAGGCGGTGGTGGTGGCCGCGCTGATCCAGATCTGCGACGGCATGGGCCTGGCGGCAGTGGCGGAGGGCGTCGAAACGGCCGAGCAGGCGGCCGAACTGCACCGCCTGGGTTACCGCTACGCGCAGGGCTACTACTTCGCCCGCCCGATGCCGGCGGCCGACATCGCGTTTTACCGGCACCCGATCGCGGCATAAGACAGGCATGGCCGACAACACGCTGGACGCCTCCGACCGCAACGCGATGCCCGACAGCACGTTCGCGTTCCCGCGCGTCCGCAAGGAACCCCTCAACGACGCGAAGCACGTCCGCAACGCGATAGCCCGCTTCGACCAGGTCCGGGACGTCTCCGACAAGGAACGAGACGAGGCGTTCCGCCGGATAAAGAGGGCCGCCACCAAGTTCGGCGTCGATATGACCGAGTCGAGCTGGCACGAGCTGGGTAAGCCGAGCGCGGGCCGCAAGTCGTCGGAGAAGGCCCGTTCGAAGGCCACGTTGTACGCCGAGGCCCAGCGGCGAGGCATCGAGGGCCGCTCGAAGATGACAAAGGCGGAGTTGGAGAAGGCGCTCGAGAAGAGCTAGCCGCGTCGCGCCCCAACAGAAAGTCTCTCGGCCGTTCACGGGTGCCGGTGTCAGAGGTTGCGGAGGGGCTGCCGATAACACTCGATCGAGCCCGGCGGGACGAAGGCGGGCCGCCCGTCGGAGCCGAGCCGGATCTCCCAGCCCTCGGCCTGGAGGCAGCAGAGCAGGACCAGGTTGTGCAGGGCCGTACGACTGCCGGCGGACCAGGCGATGAGGTGGTGGGTGTCAATTCAGTGAGGCTGCACGGTCGCTGTGAGAGAGGCGCAGCTACCGTCGCGCAAGCTCAGGGCTAGGCGCACCCAGCAACAGCAGGCGCTGGTCCCCGAAGGGCGAGCCAGCTGGCTGACTTCTCTCCTGCGCGAGCTCAGCGGCATGAGAGTGAGTCGGAAGCGGCGCTGAAGACAATGTCCTCAAACGGCCCACAGCGGTAGCACAAGGCTGCAGTTCAGCATGTGGGCGAAGCGCTGGATCTGCTGCAATGGCGGATACTCATCATTGAACAAAATTGGCATTCGCATCTCATCAGCCACGCTAGCGACGAGACCTAGAAGGTCATATAGTCGGTAGCCGTCTGAAAAACTCGTGTTGCGTGACCGTTGGCGCACTCCCGCCTGGACACCTTGCCAGGTTGTCGGCGACTCGACCGGCGTTGGATCTGAGAGAATGGATGTTGAGCCGTAAACGTCAGTAACATAGTAATGCCAGTCGGGCGGCATCCTCGTGAACTCTTGTGGCGAGGCAATCATTGAATTTTCAAGGACGGTTCCGCCGCGGTACGCCCGATCGAATTCGGAATGCATTGAGAAGCGTGGCGCGAGGTAGAGGACCGTGCCGAATACGCGACTTCGCCGCAACCTGCGCTCCAACAAGGACAACGCCTCGAACTGGTGATGATTTGTGTTCACTGCAAACCTGTAATGGGGGGCGTTGACCGCTGACCATGTCGGTGAATCCGGATGACCGCGCGTGATGAATTCTGAAAGCTTAAATTGCATGAAGACAATGCATCCGGGAACGAGAAGGCCCACGTCCCACCCCAGGCTCGCCTCGTCCCGTAGGGAGGGTTGCAGTGGCGGTCCAGAGGGGCCGAAGGCTGCGTTCAGATCGCTCTCCGCCTGCCTGATAGCGGCGTAGCCGTAGGAGAAGTCCGAAAACTCACATTCCACGCGCAGCACCTCCTTCGCAAGCTGAATACTCAAGACAATACCGTATATCACGCGGCATTTTCATCCCTCTAATGAAAAGCCTACCGAGGGGTTGGAATCCATGCCAACGGGCGTTAAGTCGCCGGCTGGATAGCGTGGCTGATTTCCGATGCGCCTTGAACGCAGTGACGCTGGCAGGCCGCACTCTCCTCGGCAGATCCGGACGTCTACCGCCGAAGCATCACGCTTATAGTCAATCATTGAGGTGCTGGCGTCGGCCGAGCCGTCAAGACGTTCGTTGGACCTTGGGTTCTTCCAACTAGTGAGACCTCGAGTTGTCAAGGTTGTTGGTCCACTGTCGGAGCTGACCTTTGGTTCACGTAGACCGCAATTGCATTGGCTGACGCTTCCGGACACAGACCCGACGACATCGCGGATCCTGGCTTCGAGTTGCGGTCGGTAGAGACCTGGCTGTCTTGGTCGATGTCACCCGCGACGACGGGTGGCGGCGAGCCTCGCAGGGCACGAACCACTCCCCGCTTGTTTAGCTCGGGCTATAGTTGTCCCATGTCTCAAGACCCGCAACGGCGCTGGTCGATGAAGACCACGGCTGACGTGCGCGCTTGGCTGCGGGCGCTTCGGCAGGCGGATCCGGACGTGTTCCGGTCGGTGAACGTCGCCATCGACATGCTGGCGGAGATCGGGCCGGCGCTCGGCCGTCCGATGGTCGACACGTTGCAGGGGTCCACTCTCCGCAACCTCAAGGAGCTGCGGCCCCGTTCGGGCCGGGATGTTTCGATCAGAGTGTTGTTCGTTTTCGACCCGTGGTCACAGGCCGTTCTGGCTGGCTGAAGAGAGAAAGCGAAGGGACGACTCATGAGCGAGTTCGAGGACTGGGAGGATCTCCGCGCGGAACTGCACGACGGAGACGACGAAGCTCTGGCGGCGGAGCGCGCTCGCACCGAAGCCTGGGTCAGCGCGTATCACCTCGCCGAGGAGCGTAAGCGGCTGGGCATGACGCAGCGGCAGGTGGCCGAGCTGATGGGTGTCTCGCCCGGGCGGGTCAGCCAGATCGAGAACGGGGAGCTCGAGACCAATGAGGTGGCGACCTTGAGCAGGTATGCGCGAGCGCTCGGGGCCCGAATGCGGATCATCTTCGATTACGGCAACGACCTCCGCCAGATCGCCTGAAGGACTGTCAAGAGGTCGAACTGATGTGGTCGTAGATCGCCTGGCGTCCGGCGGCTGCCTCGGGGACGGGCAGCAGGGGGTAGGCGTGGATGGCGCCCTCCTGCTCGTGATAGGTGAGCGTGGGGACTCGGTCGCGCAGCAGGCGGCAGTCCGGCATCGTGATGTCTCGGGTGCCGACCAGGATCTGGGTCGGCGGCAGCTGGGACAAGTCACCGTACAGCGGGCTCACCCGAGGATCATCCAGCGCCAGGTCACCCGCCCAGGCCGCTGCTATCGGCCTCAACCCCGCCCGGGCCAACCACGGGTCGTGCGGCTCCAGGGCGTCCACTTCCGGGTTCGACATCGTCAGGTCCAGCCATGGCGCGATCATCGTCAACCCCACCACCGACGACGGCACAGCCTGTGCCGCCAGCATGGCCAGCCCTCCACCCGACGAGTCGCCCACCAGGTAGCACGGGCGGCCCAGGCCTCGGATCACCTCGGTCACGAACGCCAAGGCCTCCAGGCCGTTGTGCCGAGGCGCCAGCCCGTAGATCGGCACGTGCACGTCGCGGCCGGTCTGCTCGGCGATGTCCTTGACCAGGGCCCACTGCTCCTTCACGATCTCGTTCGTGTAGGCGCCTCCGTGCAGGTAGAGGACCGCGGGGCCGGGCGACGGCTCGCCCATGGTGTGCACCGGGAAGCCGTTCACCGTCGACATCACCGTCGTGAACGGCGGCGCCGATGGGCCCTTTCGGCGGGCGAGCGTTCGCTCCCCGGCCGCCGTGCTGCTGAAGCGGCGCGCGTAGGCCATTCGCACGAACAGGGCTACGCCTTTCATCTGCCAGGAAGCCGACACGCCGCCACGTTACAAGATTCACTCGTTGGGGCAAGAGTCCCGCATGCGCCGCCCCCGGGACTCCAGCCGTCGCGGCCCTCGGCTGAGGTGGCTACTGTTGCTGGGTGATGAGTGCCACGGTGCCCGGCGCATGAGTCCGGCGATCAGAGCCGGGCACGAGTGCTGGTCGTATGAAGATCAAAGTCTTTTCGACGCGTACGCCCGCAAGTGTGTCGACGCGGGTCTCGCGGCCGGCGAGCGGGTCTGGTATGTCCCCAGCCGGCACGCCGAGGTTTCCGGCCTTCCGGGCGGTGACGCCGTTCGCGTCATCCGGTTCACCGAGGCCTACGCCGGTGACGAGGTTGTCGACCCGGCCGGGCAGGTGGCCGCCTATGCCGCCGCGACCGAGGATGCCCTCGCCGCCGGCTTCACCGGGTTTCGCGTGGTTGCCGATGTCACGCCTCTGGTGCGCACCGATGAGCAGCGCGACGCCTTCGCCCGGTACGAATACGTGATCGGCCGCTACATGCGGCACCACCCGATGAGCGCTGTCTGCGCCTACGACCGCGGAGAGCTGGGCGATCACGCCGTGGCCGAGCTGGCCTGTCTGCACGAGTCGAGTCACGCCGCCGGCGTGTCGTTCCAGCTGCACCCGGGCGCGACCAGCGCCGAGGCGGTTCTCGACGGTGAGCTCGACACCTCGGCCGGCGAGCTTTTCGCCACCGCGCTGCGGCGCACCGATCTCGACCGGGCCGGCGACGAAGTGGTCGTCGACGGGTCCGGGTTGCGGTTCATCGACCATCGGGCCCTTCTGACCCTTCAGCGGTACGCCGAGTCGCAGTCCACGACTGCGGTGCTGCGCACCGGGCTCGGCGCGGTGGCCCGCCTCGCCGGCCTGCTCGAACTCACGCACGTCCGGGTGGAGGCGACCCGATGACCAGAACTGGTGCCGCGGCCGGCTATCACGGCTACTACCACGAAGCCGTCTGCTACGACTCCGACGACGATCTGCTCGCCGTGGCCGTGCCTTTCCTGCTCGGCGGCGTCGCCGCGGGGGAGCCCACCATCGTCGCTCTGGGGGAGCGGGCGGCCGGGGTGGTGCGGGCCGCGCTGCCCGGGGACGCTCCGGTGACCTTCATGTCCGGCGGGGCCATGTACGCGCGCCCGGCCGGCGCCATCCGGGCGTACCGCAAACTGCTGGCCGGCCACGTGGCCGGCGGCGCGGCGCAGATCCGGATCATCGGCGAGCTGACCACCGAGATGTTCGGGCCGGCCTGGGACTCGTGGGCCCGCTACGAGTCCGCGATCAACCACGCGTACGACGAGTTCCCGCTCTGGAGCATGTGCGCGTACGACATGCGGACCGCCCCCGGGCATGTGCGCGAGGACGTGCTGCGCACCCATCCGCGGACCGCGCTGCCCGACGGCCGCCACGTGCCGAACGAGACGTACGTCGACCCGGTGACCTTCCTCAGCGACCGGCGCCCGCCGGTGCCCGACCCGCTTCAGCGCGAGGCGCCGCGGGCCGACATCGCCGAGCCGACCCTGGGCGACGCCCGGCAGGCGGTGCGGGACGCCGACGGCGGCCGGCTGGCCCCGGACGACGTGGACGACCTGGTCGTGGCGGTCAGCGAGGCGGTGGCCAACGCCTATCGGCACGGCCGGGCCCCGGTGCGGTTGCGCCTGTGGAGCTCGGCCGATCGCATCGTCGTCTCGGTCACCGACGGCGGTCCCGGCCCGAAGGACCCGTTCGCGGGCCTGCTGCCCACCGGCGACGGCGTGGCGGGCGGGCTGGGCCTGTGGATCGCTCACCAGTCCTGTGACCACGTCGCCATGTACCGCGACGCCGGCGGCTTCACGATCAGGCTCGTCACCGGAGGCTAGGGCCGGTGCGGGTCCTCCGGTGACAGCCACGCGTTGGGGTCGTCGAGGCAGGTCCGGTCGACCGACCGGGTCAGTGCCTCCACGACCGCCTTCACCGCGGTCCGCGGCTCGTCGATGCGGGAGACGAGCGACCACGTCCAGTACGGGGCCGGATGGCGGATGGGGCGGGCCACCAGGTCGGGCGGCACCGGTGCGGTCTGGCTCTTCGGGTTGTTGACGACCGGGCGGCGCAGCCGGCGCACGTGGTCGAAGAACGCGGCCCCGGTGACGCCGCCCTCGGCCACGTATTCGACCCGGGCCCCGGTCTCCGCCGCCATCGCCAGCGCCCAGCGGTTCCACGACGACCAGCTGGTCTCGTCGGCGTCGATCAGCACGACGGTGTCGGCGGCGCGGACCGGGTCGCCGTCGGCGCCGGCGCCGATCGCGTAGAGCCGGTCGGAGCCGAGCAGCCGCGCCTCCAGCTTGTCGTCGGTGATCGTGGTGGTCGGCACCCAGCAGATGGCCAGGTCGAGGCTGCCGTCGACGACTCGGGCGGCCTGCGCGTGTGACGGCAGCACCCAGGCGTCGACCAGCAGTTGGGCCACGCCGGCGGCCCGCTGTTCCAGGTCGGGCGGCCGCCAGTTGACGTAGCCCAGGCGTACGGGCTGATTCAAGGACAGGCCTTTGGCCGTACGCCGGAGGTCGTCGGCGTGATCGAGAAGCGCCTTGGTCCGCGGGAGCAGTGCCTGCCCGGCCGCGGTGAGGCGCACCGTGCGGCGGTCCCGGTCGAACAGCTGCGTGCCGAGGTCCCGCTCGAGCGCCTTGATCTGCTGTGACAGCGACGGCCCGGCGATGCGCAGGCGCTCGGCGGCGCGGGCGTAGCTGAGTTCCTCGGCGACCGCGACGAAGTAGCGCAGCTGACGGAGCTCCATGGTAGGGGCAGCCTCTCACGAGGGAGGAAAGCAGTCGTGCCGCTCGATCCGAACCCGACGCACTCTCTGGTCATGACAAACAACAAGGTAGCTGTCGTCACCGGTGCCTCCCAGGGGATCGGCGCCGCCACCGTCGCCGCGTACCGCAAGCTCGGCTGGAACGTCGTCGCGAACTCGCGCACCATCGCGCCCTCCAACGATCCCGGCGTCGTGACCGTGCCGGGTGACATCGCCGATCCGGCCGTGGGGGCCCGGATCGTCGAGGTCGCCCTCAGCGAGTTCGGCCGCGTCGACACCGTCATCAACAACGCCGGCGTCTTCATCGCCAAGCCGTTCACCGAATACACGGCCGAGGACTTCGACGCGGTCACCGCGATCAACCTGCGCGGCTTCGTCGTGGTCACGCAGAAGGCGGTCGAGGCGATGCTGGCGCAGGGGGAGGGCGGTCACGTCGTCACCATCACCACCACGCTCACCGACCACCCGGTCAGCGCGCTCGCCTCGGTCTTCGCCTCGCTCACCAAGGGCGGCCTCAATTCGGCGACCAAGAGCCTGGCCATTGAGTACGCCAAGAGCGGCATCCGCTTCAACGCGGTCTCCCCGGGCATCATCGCCACCCCGATGCACCCGGCCGAGACGCACGAGTTCCTGTCGGCCCTGCACCCGGTGGGCCACATGGGCGCGATCAGCGACATCACCGACGCCATCCTGTTCCTGGAGAACGCGCCGTTCGTCACCGGCGAGATCCTGCACGTCGACGGCGGCCAGAGCGCGGGCCACTGATGACCGACTTCCTCGACGAGGCGGTCCTCCGCCCGGTACTGGACGAATGGCGGAAGGCGATCGCCGAGCACGATCCGGCTGCGGTGGCCGCGCTGTTCACCGAAGACGCCGTCTTCCAGGGCCTGCGCCCGTACACGGTCGGCCGTCCCGGCGTGGAGACCTACTACGCCGGCCAGCCTCGGGGCATGACAGTCGACTACCGCCTTCGGCTGACCCGCCGCCTCGGCGACGACGCGGTGCTGGGCTGGGCCGAGGCCGACTTCACGGTCGGCCCCGAGATCCGGGCCCTGGTCAACCTGACCGTCGTGGTCGAGCGCACCGCCGGAGGCTGGCGGATAGCCCACTACCACGTGTCGCCCCGGGTATGACCTTTCCGGTATGAGCGGATATAGATCAATCACAGGCCATTCATAGACTTCGATGTGAGGCTCCGGGCTCCAACCCCTTCAGGGAGGAAGCTCATGGAGAACAGCAACGAGGCCTACGTACGGGCGGTGCACGACAAAGGGTTCACCTTCGACCGCCGGCGGCTGCTCGCAGTCGCCGGCGGCACCGGTGCGCTGGCGCTCACCGGCCTGTGGCCCGGCGGGGCGCAAGCGGCCACCGTCAAGGCCTGCCTCGAGGAGGTCGAGTCCGAGACCGCGGGTCCGTTCCCGGCAGACGGATCCAACGGCCCGGACGTCCGTACGATCAATGGTGTCGTCCGCCGCGACATCCGCTCCTCGTTCGGCGGGCCCACGGGGGTGGCCGGCGGCGTGCCGCTCACCTTCTCGCTGGTCGTGCAGGACCTGACCTGCAAGCCGCTGGCCGGCGCGGCCGTCTACGCCTGGCACTGCGACCGCGAGGGCCGCTACTCGCTGTACTCCAGCGGTGTGACCGAGGAGAACTACCTGCGCGGCATCCAGGTGACCGACCGTTCGGGCCGGGTGAGTTTCACCAGCGTCTTCCCGGCCTGCTACCAGGGGCGCTGGCCGCACATCCACTTCGAGGTCTACTCGTCGCTCACCGACGCCACCGGCGGGGCCGGCCCGATCCGCAAGACGTCGCAGATCGCCTTTCCCGAGGAGGTCGCCGACGAGGTGTACGCGACCGCGCCCGGCTACGAGCAGAGCGTCGCGAACATGGCGCGGATCAGCCTGGCCACCGACATGGTCTTCCGCGACGACCTGGCCGCCCGCGAGATGGCCACGGTCACCGGCGACGTCTCCTGCGGCTACGTGGCCCGCCTGACCATCACCGTCGACCCGGCCAACGTGGAGGAGCCCGGGGGTGAGGGCCCGCCGCCGCCACCCCCGGTGAGCGCCGCCACGGTGTGACCGCACTCTCGTCCGGACCCTGAACACGGGGCGCGCGGGTACGTGGTTCTGGTCGAAGGAAGAAGGTGCAGTCATGAATGACTCGATCGCCTACGGGCCGGCGGGGGTCGCTGCCCGGGACCAGAGCCACGCGCTGTTCGCACGCACGATGGCGTTCGTGGCCGGAACGGCGGCTCTGTTCGCCCTGGGCGCCTATCTGGGGCGTGACCTGGGCGGCGGAGCCGCCATCATCTCGTACATCCTGTCGTTCGGCGCGCTGATCGGCATGCAGTTCACGGCCCGCCGCTCACGCGAGTGGACGGTGGGGCTGCTGGCCCTGTTCGGGCTGTTCATCGGGCTCGCGGTGGCGCCCACGCTGGCCTTCTACGCCAGCCAGGACCCGCAGGCCCTGTGGCAGGCGGGCGGCGCGACGGCGCTGTTCATCGCCGGGTTCGGCTCGGCCGGCTACGCGACGCGGCGTGACCTGAGCCAGGTCGCCCGGTTCGCGTTCTGGGCGCTGCTGGCGCTGATCGCCTTCAGCATCGTGCTGATCTTCGTGAACATCCCGAACGGCGCGCTGATCTACTCGATCATCGGGCTGGTCATCTTCGCCGCGCTCACGCTGGTCGACTTCCAGCGGCTGCGCCGCAACACGGACATCGACTCGGCGCCCCTGCTGGCCGCGTCGATCTTCCTCGACATCCTGAACGTGTTCCTGTTCTTCCTGACCATCTTCAGCGGCCGCAGCGACGACAGGTGACGGAGACAACTGGCCCGGTCACTGAACATCTTTAGCCACGCCCCGTTGCTTGCGGTGAAGGCAGGTGTCGGAAAGGCGACGGGGCGAGCTCGTGGACGCGGCGTTGAGTTATGTGCTGATCGGCCTGGCCGACGGCAGCACCTATGCCGTGGTCGGTCTCGGCATCTCGCTGCTCTACCAGGTCACCGGCATCATCAACTTCGCCCAGGGCGACTTCGTCATGCTGGGCGGGCTCACCTACGCGGTCGCGGCCGGCGCCGGGGCGCCCAAGATCGCCGCGGCCGCGCTGGCCCTGACCGTCGCGGCCGCGATCGGCGCCCTCATCCACGTGGCCGTCCTGGCCCCGGCCCGCAAGGCCGGGCCGGACCGGCTGATCATCCTGACCATCGGGGCGTCTATCCTGGTGCAGGGGGCGGCGCTGCTGGTCTTCGGGGCCGAGCAGCACCCGGCCGATCCCTTCGGCGGGAACGACCAGGTCAGGCTGTTCGGGACCTTCCTGTCCACCCAGTACCTGTGGTGCGCCGGGGCCACCCTGCTGGCCGCGGCCGCGGTGTGGGCGCTGCTGAACCGCACCGGCTGGGGCCGGGCGATGCGGGCGACCGCGGCCGACCGCGAGATGGCCCGCCTCATGGGCCTGTCGCCGATGCGGATGGGCCTGATCGCGATGGTCGTGGCCGCCGTGCTGGCCGGCATCGGCGGGATCGTGCTGGCGCCGCTGCAGCCACCGGACCCCACGGTCGGGGTGACGCTCGGGCTCAAGGGCTTCACCGCCGCCGTCCTCGGCGGCCTCTCGTCGCCGTTCGGCGCGGTCACCGGGGGCCTGGCCGTGGGCGTGGTCGAGGCGTTCGTGACCGGCCTGGTCAGCAGCGGCTACCGCGACTCCATCGTGTACGGGCTTCTCGTGCTGGTGCTGCTGGTCCGCCCCGGCGGTCTGGTCACTCTGCGGAGGGCCCGGCGCGTATGAGGAAGTACGCCGTCTTCGCCGTCCTGCTCCTGCTCGTGCCGGTGGTCTTCACCCGCTCGTCGTTCTACACGATGTCGACCGCCGTGCTCATGGTGCTGCTGGCCATCGGCGCCCTCGGCCTGGTGCCGCTGACCGGGCTGGCCCAGCAGGTCTCGCTGGGGCAGGCCGCGTTCTACGGCATCGGCGGCTACACGTCGGCCGTCCTCACCACCCGCTGGCACGTGGACATCTGGTGGGGCGTGCTCGCCGGGGCCGTGCTCGCGGGCGCCACCGCCTGGCTGCTCGGGCTGCTGATCTTCCGGGTGCAGGGGCACTACCTGGCCCTGGCCACCCTGGCGTTCGGGCTCACCCTGGCCGCGCTGGCCAACGAGCTGCCGTTCACCGGCCGCAGCGCCGGCATCACCGGCCTGCCGCCGCTGCCCGGCGGCGACGAGGGCACCTACTACCTGTTCGCCGGGGTGCTGCTGGTCGCCATGATCGGCGTGGACCTGCTGATCCGGTCGCGGCTGGGCAGGTCGCTGACCGCGGCCGGCGACAGCCCGGTCGGCGCCGCCGCCAGCGGCATCGACATCGGGGCGCTGCGCCGGACCGCGTTCGTGGTGGCGGCCGTGCTCGCCTCGATCGCGGGCAGCGGCTACGCGCACTGGTACCGCTTCGTCGACCCGAGCATGCTCGGGCTGCTCAACTCGGTCGAGCTGCTGATCATCGTGAGCGTCGGCGGCCGCGACCAGGTGTGGGGCGCCCCGCTCGGCGCGTTCGTGGTGATCAGCCTGGCCCAGGTCGCCAAGGATCAGGTCGGCGGCGGGAGCGAGCTCACGGCGTACGGAATAGCCCTGATCCTGAGTCTTCTGCTTCTCCCGCGCGGGCTGGCGGGCATCCGATGGGGGAGGCGGCGATGAACGCCGTCCTCGAGGTCCAGGACGTCACCGTGCGGTTCGGCGGAGTGACCGCGCTCGACCGGCTGACACTGCGGCACGACCGCGGCGGCATCGTCGGCCTGATCGGCGCGAACGGCGCCGGCAAGACCACCCTGATCAACGTGCTGTCGGGGACGGTCCGGCCCGAGCGGGGCCGGGCGCTGCTCGACGGCCGCGAGCTGACCGCGCTGCGCCCGCACCGGATCGCCCGGGCCGGCCTGGCCCGTACGTTTCAGAACCTGCAGCTCTTCGGCTCGCTCAGCGTCCTCGACAACGTCCTGGTGGTCGACCCCGGCGCCGGGTATCTGCTCGACGAGGTCGGCCTGACCGACGATATCGGCATAAGACCGGGCGAGCTTCCGTACGGGCGTCAGCGGCGCCTCGAACTGGCCCGCGCCCTGGCTCTGCGGCCGCGCGTCATCCTGCTCGACGAGCCGCTGGCCGGCCTGGCCGGCAGCGAGAGCGACGAACTGCTGGAGCTGTTCGGCCGCGTCCGTGACCGCGGCGTCACCGTGCTGCTGGTCGAGCACGACGTCCCGAGCGTGCTGCGGGTCAGCGACCGGGTCCTCGTGCTCGACCAGGGCTCGCTGCTGGCCGACGGCACCCCCGGGGAGATCGCCGCCGATCCCGTCGTCCAAGAGGCGTACTTATGATCGAGCCGCTGCTGCGGGTCACCGGGCTGGTCGCCGGATACGGGCGTATCGAGGCGCTGCACGGCGTCGACCTGGTCGTCAACGCCTCCGAGGTGGTCTGCCTGATCGGCCGCAACGGCGCCGGCAAGTCCACCCTGCTCAAGGCGGTGGCCGGGCTGGTCCGCCCGCGCATGGGGCAGATCCTGCTCGACGGCCGCGAGATCGGCGACTGGCCGGTGCAGCGCCGCGCCCGGGCCGGCGTGGCCACCGTGCCCGAGGGCCGGCACGTCTTCGCGCCGCTGTCGGTGCACGACAACCTGCTGCTCGGCGGGCGCGGCCAGCCCGCCGGCATGCTCGCGGCCTCGCTCGACGACGTCTACACCAGGTTTCCGCGGCTGGCCGAGCGCCGCCGTCAGGCCGCCGGCACGCTCTCCGGGGGCGAGCAGCAGATGCTGGCCATCGGCCGGGCGCTGATGGCCGGCCCGGAGCTGATCCTGCTCGACGAGCCGTCGCTGGGGCTGGCCCCGCGGGTCATGGCCGAGGTCGCCGAAATCATCTCGGCGCTGGCCGGCGCCGAGACCGGTGTGCTCGTGGTCGAGCAGAACGCCGAGGTCGCGTTCCGCGTCGCCCGCCGGGGCTACCTGCTGGAACGCGGCCGGATCAGTGCCTCGGGACCGACGAGGGTCCTGCGGGGCAACGCCCGCGTGCGCGAGGCGTACCTCAGTAAGGAATAGCGATGCGACGCTTCGTCCCCCTCACCCTGCTGGCGCTGCTGCTGGCCGGCTGCGCCACCCCGGCCAAGGCCGCCGACGAGATCGTCGTCGGCGTGAGCCTCGAACTGTCCGGGCCCACCGCCTCCATCGGCACGGCGTCGCGCCGCGCGCTCGAGCTCAAGGCGCGGCAGCTCAACGCGAGCGGCGTGCTCGGCGGCCGCCGGCTGGAACTGGTCGTCAAGGACAACCGCACCGACAACAACACCTCGGTCGCCAACATCAACGACCTGATCAAGAACGACCACGCCGACGCGGTCATCACCGGCGGGTGCAGCCAGTGCACCCTGGCCGCCGTCCCCGCGATCACCGAGAACCGGGTGCCCACGGTCTCGCTCGCGGCGGCCGGCGCGGTCACCAGCCCGGTCCGCGACCGCCGGTACGTCTTCAAGACCACCCAGACGCCGGGCCAGGACGCCCAGCTGATCACCGACGAGCTCGTGCGCCGGGGCGTGACCCGGGTCGGCGTCGTCGCGGTCAGCAACATCTACGGTCAGGAGGGCCAGCAGGAGTTCACCCGCCGGGCCCGGGCGGCCGGCGTCGACGTCGCCGAGACCGAGCAGTTCGGGCAGGCCGACGCCGACATGACCATCCAGGTCTCGAAGATCGTCGCCGCCCGGCCGCGGGCCGTGGTGGTCTGGGCCGTCTCGCCGGCGGCCCCGATCGTGGTGCGGGAGCTGCGGGCGGCGCACTACACCGGCGAGATCTACCTGGGCGCCGGGGCCGGGCCGGAGGTGACCGCCGAGGGCGTCCATCTGGCCTTCCCGAAGACCCTGGCCGGGGCCGAGGGGGCGTACTCCGGCTTCGCCTCGTTCGCGGCCGACGCCCTCCAGCTCATCGCCGGCGCGGTCGTCACGACCGGCGGCACCGACCGGGAACGGCTGCGGGCGGCCATCGAGAACGCCCGGCTCGACGGGATCAACGGCCCGCTGCGGTTCAGCGCCGAGGACCACTCCGGCCTGCGGAGCGACGCCCTCGGCATCCTCACCTTCGAGCAGGGGCGCTGGGTCCTCACCTCATCCTGAGACCCTGAGCAGGGCGTCCTTGAGGGTGCGCAGGGCGTAGTGGGCCCGGGACTTGACGGTGCCGACCGGCACGCCGAGCCGGTTCGCCGTCTCCTTGGTCGACCGGCCCTCGATGTAGAGCTCGGCCAGGATCGTCCGGTGGGCGTCGCTGAGCCCGTCCACGGCCCGGCGCAGCGTGTCCGCCGCGACCACGGTCTCGGTGGTGTCGTCGCCGGTCGGCAGGCGGCTCATGTCCAGGCTGCCGGTCTCGGCCGGCCGGGCCTTGCGCATCCGGACCGCGTCGATGGCCACCCGCCGGGCCACCGTGAACAGCCAGCGGCGGGCGTTCTCGTGCTCGGTGGGCACGGTGTCGAGGTTGCGCCAGGCCCGGATCATCGTCTCCTGCAGGAGATCCTCGGCGGCGTGCCGCTCGCCGTTGCACAGGTTGAGCAGAAAGCTCAGCAGCGGCCGGGCGTGCGCGGCGTGCAGGGCGACCATCCGGGCCTCGGCGTCATTCTGTGGGCCCGCCATTGTTTCGGTGTTCACGAGAAAACCGCCCGCACAAATCGAATCGAGAAAGAATTGCGAATCGGACGATAGGGCGGTGTTTCTTGTTTCCTGATGGATTGCCACTGGTTGCTCGCGGGTAACAAAGCCGCTTCCGGCGCCGCCGCCGGGAGAAAGCGCAGATCAGCGCCGTGATTTTCCACTTGAACGCGAGCGGTGACGCTATCGTCACCCGGCAATACGCGTCCGGTTCACCGAATCCTATTGTCGGAATGCCGATGAGGAAAGAGCCTCACCCGTGACAACCACGGAGGCGACCACGGTGTCCACGGGGCGCGGGCCACGGGGTCACGGGGGAAGGCTGGTCACCGGGAGCGGACGAAGGGGGCGGACGGTGATCGGCGAGTGGGAGGCGGCGCGCCCGCGCGTGCTGGCGGCGGCGCTGCACGTCATCGGCGAGCGGGCCGAAGCCGAGGACGTCGTGCAGGAGACCTGGCTGCGGTGGGAACGCGCCGACCGTACGGCCGTGGCCAACCCGCCCGCGTTCCTCGCCGTGACCGCCGTCCGGCTCGCCATCAACGTCAAGCAGTCGGCCCGGTGGCGTCGTGAGACGTACGTCATGACCGAGGCGGTGGAGCGCGGCCCCGGCCCGGAAAAGCTCGCGGAAAGGCGTCAGGCGGTCGACTCCGCGTTACGCATGCTGCTGGAGAGATTGACGCCCGCCGAACGGGCGGCCTATCTGCTCCGCAAAGCATTCGACTATCCGTACCGCCACATCTCACAGGTTCTGGGTCTGGGGGAGGACCATGCACGCCAACTCGTCCGGCGGGGGCATCAGGCGCTCGCCGGCAAGCGACGCCAAGCGGTCGACACGAATGAGCACCGGCGGCTCGTGCACGCCTTCCGGGCCGCCGCCGAGGGCGAGCTCGCCGGGTTGGAGCGATGCCTCAGGCGGTAGCCGCCATGCCCTCGGGCAGGCTGGCCCGGATCTGCTTGCGCGACGCGATGCCCAGCTTCGCGAAGACCTTCCGCAGGTGCCACTCGACGGTGTGCGGGCTGAGGAACAGCTGCGCGCCGATCTCGGGGTTGGTCAGCCCGGCGCCGGCCAGCCGCGCGATCTGCGCCTCCTGCGCGGTGAGCGCGCTCGCGACGGGCGGGACCGCGCGCGGGCGTACCGTCTCGCCGGTGGCCTGGAGCTCGCGCCGGGCCCGCTCGGCGAAGGCCTCGGCGCCCATCCGGCTCAGCGCCTCGTAGGCGGCGGACAGCTGCTCGCGGGCGTCCACCCGGCGGCCCTCGCGGCGCAGCCACTCGCCGTGGAGCAGCCGGGCCCGGGCCAGCTGCGCCCCGACCTCGGCCCGGCCGAGCCGCTCGATCGCCTCCCGGTAGAGCTCGTCGGCGGCCGGGCCCTCGCTGACCTGGGCCCGGGCGCAGGCCGACGTGCCCAGCGCCCAGTCGGTGCCGGCGGCCCGGGCCAGCTCGTCGAGGCGCTCGGCGGCGGCCGCGGCCCGCTCGGGCCGTCCGCTGCGCGCGGCCGCCTCGACCAGCTCGACCGTCGACCAGGTGGACAGGCCCAGCTCCTGCGGGTTTCCGGCGCCGCGCTCGGCCGCCGCGTACGCCTGTTCGTACCGGCCCAGCCCGTTGTAGAGCACCGCCTCGGCCCACTGGGTCGCGGTGAGCACCTTGCCCTCACCGCGCAGGGCCCGGTCGCGGGTGATCGCGTCGACGACCTCACGGGTCGCCTCCTCGCGCCCGCGCCACGGCTCGAGCACCATCGCCCCGTACTGGGCGAAGAACCGGCTGCCGGTCGCCTCGCCGATCGCGGTGGACTCGGCCACCAGCGACTCGGCGGCGCCGAACTCGCCGGCGAAGACCCGGTTGGACAGCCGGAGCAGCAGCGCCGACGGCAGCACCGACAGCGCGCCCACCTCGCGGGCCATCTCGGCCAGCCGGGCCGACAGCGCCGACCAGGTCGCGAACTCCCAGGCGTCGTGGGCCATCCGGCAGGCGAACGGCAGCCAGCCCAGCCCCTGCTCGCCGGTGAGGTCCGCGACCGGCAGCGCCGACAGGCCCTCGCGCAGCATCGGCACCCCGGCCGCGTAGCCCTCGGTGGCGATGGTGGCGAGGCCGTCGAGCAGCCGGCCCGTCTCCGGGTCCGGTCCGGGCGGCGCGGCCAGCGCGGCCCGGGCCACGTCGGCGACCTGGGCGCCGCTGGGCAGGCGGCCCGCGGTGAGCGAGGCGTAGAGCGCGTCGCGGTACGTCTCGCGGGCCAGCCCGGCGTCGATCGGCTCCAGGCGCCGGGCCGCCTCGAGCAGCAGCGGCAGGGCGGCCCCGGCGCTGCGGGAGGCGAAGACGATCTGGCCGCGCAACAGATGGGACGAGGCGAGGCCGCGGTCGCCGAGCGGGCTCAGCTCGGCCGCGTCCAGCAGTTCGAGCGCGGCGTCGAAGCCGCCGGCGCTGTAGGTGGCACGCGCGGCGGCCAGGGCGCGTTCGCCGCGGCGTACGGGATCGGGGGAGAGCTCGGCCGAGCGGGCCAGGAAAGCCGCGGCCGCCGCCACACCGCCCCGGGCCTGCGCCCGGCCGGCCGAGGCCTCCAGCTCGGCCGCGACCTCCTCGTCGGCGCCGACGGTGGCGTTCGCCCGGTGCCACGCCCGCCGATCTGGGTCCGACCCGTCGGTGGCCTCGGCCAGCGCGCGGTGCGCCTCCTGCCGGTCGCCGGGCTCGGCCGCCCGGTAGGCCGCCGAGCGCACCAGCGGATGGTGGAAACGCACCCGGGCGCCGAGGGTGATCAGCCCGGCCGCCTCGGCCGCTGACGCCGCCGCCACATCGACTCCGAGCCGCTCGGCGGCCCGGGTCAGCAGGGTGACGTCGCCGACCGGCTCGGCCGCCGCGATCAGCAGCAGGCGCTGCGTCCCGGGCGGCAGCGCGGCGACCCGGCGCAGGAAGCTCTGCTCGATCTGCCCGGCCAGTGGCCGCGCGTCGGGCCGGCCGAACCCGCCGGCCAGCTCGGCCGGGGAGAGGCCGCGCGGCAGCTCGAGCAGGGCGAGCGGATTGCCCTGCGTCTCGGCGACGATCCGGTCGCGGACGCGCTGGTCCATCCGGCCCGGCGTGACCGAGTCGAGCAGCGCGCGGGCGTCGGCGTCGCTGAGGCGGCCCACGTCGAGCTGGGGAAGGACGCCCGATTCCTTGTCCGCACCCTGGGAACGGACGGCCAGGACCAGGCCGATCGGCTCGGCCAGCAGCCGCCGCGCGACGAACGTGAGGGTCTGCGCCGACACCCGGTCGAGCCACTGCGCGTCGTCGACCAGGCAGAGCAGCGGCCGCTCGGCCGACACCTCGGCTAGCAGGCTCAGCACGGCCAGCCCGACCAGGAAACGGTCGGGCGGGGTGCCCGCGGCCAGGCCGAACGCGGTGGCGAGGGCGTCGCGCTGCGGGGCCGGCAGCCGGTCGAGGCGGTCGAGGAAGGGCGCGCACAGCTGGTGCAGGCCGCCGAAGGCCAGCTCCATCTCGGATTCGACGCCGGCCGCCCGGGCGACCCGGGCGCCGTCGCCGGCGGCGTCGTGCAGGTGACGGAGCAGGGCTGTCTTGCCGATGCCGGCCTCGCCGCGCAGCACGAGCACCGCGCTGTGGCCGGACCGCACGGTCGCCACGAGCCGGTCGAGCGTCTCGCACTCCCGCTGCCGGCCGAGAAGCCCCGCCATGGTCATCACCCCGGCGCCGAGCGTATACCGCTCAGGGGACGGCGAGGATCGGCGCCGGGTCGCCGTCGGCCCAGGTCTCCGGCAGTACGGCGAGGGCGTCGGCCCCCGCCGCCGCCCGCAGGCCGGCCGAGCTCGTCCCGGCCGCGATCCGCCAGGCCGCGATCCGCCGGTCCGGGTCGCGGCGCACCGGCACGATGCGTACCCCGCCGGGCATCAGCTGGGCCGTGCCGCCGACCGGGACCTCGGGCAGGGCGGCCGGCGGCCGGCCGCCGAGCGCGGTGAGCAGCGGCTCGAGCAGCGTCAGGGCGGCCACCAGCCCGGCGAACGGGTTGCCGGGCAGGCTGACCACCCAGCGGCCGTCGGGCAGCTCGGCCAGCGCCTGCGGATGACCGGGCCGGCAGGCGACGCCGCGGACGTGCCAGGTCGCGCCGAGCCGGCCGAGCACGCCGTGCAGGTGATCGGCGGCGCCGGCCGACGACGAACCGGACACGACGACGACGTCGGTGCGGGCGGCCGCGAGCGCCGACTCCAGCAGGGCCGCGACGTCGCGCACGTGCCGGCGTACGACCGGCTCGGCCCCGGCCCGGCCCGCAACGGCCGAGACCAGCCCGGTGAAGCTGTCGCGCACCTGGCCCGGCCCCGGCACCCCGCTGTCGACGACCTCGTCGCCGGTGACCAGCAGCGTGACCGCCGGCGCGCGGTGGGCCGTCACCCGCTCGGCCCCGGCCTGCACGGCGGCGGCGACGACGGTGGCGTTGACGGCCCGCCCGGCCGCGACGAGCACGTCGCCGGGCCGGACGTCGTCACCGGCCCGGCGGATGTGGGGCCGCCGGCCGAGCCGGCCGGTCACGATCGTCCCGTCGAGAGTGCTGTCCTCGTACGGCAGAACCGCGCTGGTGCCGTCCGGGACGACGGCGCCGGTGGCGATCTCCACGGCGGCGCCGTCCCGCAACGGCTCGGTGTGCGCGGCCCCGGCGAGCACCCGCCCGGTCACCGTCCAGGGCCCGGAACCCGACACCGCGTACCCGTCCATGGCCGCGGTGTCGAAGGCCGGAACCGGCCGTACGGCCTCGATCGGCGCCGCCAGGACACGCCCGGCCGCCGCCTCGACCGCGACGCTTGCGGCCGGCAGCGGTTTCGGCGTGGTCGTGGCGATGACGTACGCCTCGTACCAGGCCGTCTGCACACAACGACCTTACTTGCGCCCCCTAGACTCGGTAGGCGGGGTAGCCCAGCCGCTCCACCATGTCACCCGCGGCCTTGACGAAGGCCTCCTGGATGTCGTCGTCGAAGTGGTTGCGCCAATCGCCCGGCTCGCCCTTGCGGTAGTGCGACACCGCGCCCGTGCCCTGCCGGTCGTTCATCCGCGAGAAGCTGTAGCGGGCCAGCAGCGTCGCCATGTCGTCCGGCGGGATGTCGATGCCGCAGTGGCGCATCAGCGCGTCGACCTCCCGCGCCTGGTGCTCGCCGGTCAGGTCCTCGTACCGGAACAGGCGCACCTCCTCGGACTCGGGCGCGTTCACCCACGACTTGAGCGAGTTGAACCGGCCCTTGGCCGCCAGATCCTCGATCAGGAAGATCAGGCCCTCCTTCTTGGGCCGGGCCTGCAACTCGCGGCGCAGCTCGAGCACGTCGCCCATCGGCGAGTGGGAGTCGCGGTTGGAGAAGTAACTGGAGACCACGAGATCGCGTGGGTCGCGCAGCACGTAGAAGGCGCGATGGTCGGCCGGCTTGTCCACCTTGTCGTAGCGGTCGCGGGCGATGAACAGCGACAGCGCCACCCGGCCCGGCGGGCACAGGTTCGGATGGCTCCAGTTGTAGTAGCGCGGGTCGTAGGTGAGCAGCCCCGAGTGCCGGAACACGATCGGATCGCTGAAGACCGCCTTGACCCATTGGCTGGCGGTCTTGCGGATCGCGCAGTGGTAGACATTGGTGAACTCGGATCGCGCCACGACCGGCACGGTGATCCGCAATTTGGTGTTGTGAGCCTCCAACATGGCCCGCCGGGCGAGAACTCGCGCTGCGTTGGGCGTGTGATGTTTGGCGAACAGGACAGCGTTGTTGAACATCGTCTGAGCCCTTGTCTTTCGGTGGCAGGGGGAGACGTTTCAACCCAAGTTGATCTTCAAATACGCGGTGTGACCTGCGTAAATGTTGGGTAGACGGACTTTACAACAAAGTCGACCCGATTGGTGCAGAACGACGCCTGTGTGGTTGCTGTACGTTTCTCAGTCCCTGGAGAACGGCGCCGGAATGTGCGCGACGGGAAGGTTCGGCTCGCGGTATCCGTTCGCTTTCTGCCGTCGCGGAAGCTTCACGTCGCCCGGCTTCAGTGGCTGGTACGGGATGGTGGCGAGCAGATGCGTGATCAGATTGAGCCGCCCGGTCCTCTTGTCGTTGTTGTCCACGACGTGCCACGGCGCCCACTCGGTGTCGGTCGCGCGGAACATGTCGTCGCGCGCCCGCGAGTAGTCGTACCACCGGCTGTAGGACCGGAGATCCAGATCGGACAGCTTCCACACCTTGCGGGGGTCGTTGATCCGGCTCTCCAGTCGCCGTGTCTGCTCCTCCGGCGTCACCTCGAGCCAGTACTTGATCAGGATGATGCCGGAGTCGACCATGGCCTGTTCCACACCGGGCACGACCCGCAGGAAGCCCTGGGCCTGATCCTCGCTGCAGAAGCCCATGACGCGCTCCACGCCGGCCCGGTTGTACCAGCTGCGGTCGAAGATGACCACGTCGCCCGCGCCCGGCAGGTGCGGCACGTAGCGCTGGAGGTACATCTGCGAGCGCTCGCGGTCGCTGGGCGCGGGCAGCGCGACGACCCGGAAGACGCGAGGGCTCACCCGCTCGGTGATCGCTTTGATCATGCCGCCCTTGCCGGCCGTGTCGCGTCCCTCGAACACCACGCAGATCTTGGCGCCGGTGTCCTTCACCCACTCCTGCAACGCGACCAGCTCGCCGTGCAGGCGGCGCAGCTCGTGGTCGTACACCTTGCGCTTCATGGCCTTCATCTTCTTCGGTGTGCGAAGGCGCGCCCCTCATCCGCCCGGGGTGGTTTCGGGCCGTACGGCGTCATGGTCGGATCGGCCATGACCGCCGGTGCCCTGGTGCTGATCGCTCTCGCCGTCTTCGGGTGGGGCGTCGTCTCCACCCGCCTGGAACGCCTCAACCTGACCGCGCCCATGGTGTTCGTCGCGGTCGGCGTGGTGCTGGCGCTCGCCTTCGACGTCGACCGGCACACCGAGGGCGTGGCCGTGCTGACCGAGGCCACCCTGGTGTGGGTGCTGTTCTCCGACGCCTCCCGGGTCGGCCCGCGCGAGCTGCGCCACGACGCCGGCGTCTACGGGCGGCTGCTCGGCCTGGCCCTGCCGGTCACGGTGATGGCCGGAACGGTCCTGGCCTGGTGGCTCCTGGACCTGCCGGATCTGTGGCTGGCGCTGCTGATCGGGGCGGCGCTCGCACCGACCGACGCCGCGCTGGGCGCCGTGGTCATCACGCATCCCGCGGTCCCGGCCCGGATCCGCCGCATCCTCAACGTGGAGAGCGGCGTCAACGACGGCATCGTCACCCCGGTCGTCGTGATCGCGCTGGCCGGCGCCGCGTCGGGGGCGCCACTGCTGACGGCGGTTCTTCAGCTGGCCGGTGGGGCGCTCATCGGGGTCGCCGCCGGCGTGGTGGGTGGCCGATTGCTGCGGACGGCGGGGGAGAGCTTCGCCGGTCCCGCCGTGCTCGCGCTGGCGCTTCTGGCGTACGCGGGAGCGGTGGCGGCCCACACCAACGGATTCGTGGCGGCCTTCGCGGCGGGGCTCGCTTTCGGTCATGTCGCGGGACGGGGCGGGCCGCGCGAGGTGTTCTATGTGGAGCAGACCGCCGGACTGGCGTCACTGCTGGTGTGGACGGCTTTCGGAGCGATCGCGGTGCCGTTGCTGCCGGAGCGCTGGACCTGGGCAATGCTGCTGTACGCCGTGCTGAGCCTGACGCTGATCCGGATGGTCCCGGTGGCGCTGAGCCTGATCGGCGCCCGTTTCGGCCGGCGTACGGTCCTGTTCGTGGGCTGGTTCGGCCCGCGTGGTCTGGCGTCGATCGTCTTCGCCCTGCTGGCCGTCGAGGAACTGGGCCCGTCGGCCGACACCGCGGTCGCCGTCATCGTCCTGACCGTCCTGATCAGCGTGGTCGTCCACGGCCTGACGGCCGGTCCCCTGGCCGCTCGATACGGCACGGCGGCCCAGAGCGGCCCGGCTCCCGCCGCTCGTCATCTCACGCAGCCTTGAGCCGGCGCCGGATCAGCTTGCTGACCTCGATCGTCAGCGGCAGGACCAGGGCCAGCCCGAGACAGGCCAGCCACTGCCGGCCGTCGAGGGGCTCGGAGCCCAGGCTGCTGCGCAGGAAGTCGGCGCGGGTGGCCAGGACGATGAAGGCGACCGGGATCAGGCCGACGCCCAGGGCCTTGAGCAGCGGCGGCAGCAGGCCACTGGCCGGGTCGCGCCGGTTGGCCAGGGCGTTGAAGACGGTGCCGAGGCCCATCACGGCGAACGCCATGGTGACGTTGGGACCGAACACCAGGGGCACCAGGGCGGCCAGGAACAGCGCCACGGCGTACAGAAGCCAGAAACTCACGGCCGTGCGGTTGCTGATCGGCATCTGGGGGTCGCGTGGCGGGCGGTTCATCACCTCGGGGTCACCCGGGTCCATCGCGATGATGACCACGCCGGGGACGGTGCAGGTGAAGAGCAGATAGAGCACCATCGACGGGGTCAGGGCGACGCCGTCGTTGAGGTTGAACGCGGTGGCCGACACGAACAGCAGCACCAGCGACAGCAGCTGGGTCATCTGATAGCGGACGTACGCCACGATCTTGTCGTAGACGCGGCGGCCGATCTCGATGGCGCGGACCAGGGTGCCGAAGTTGTCGTCGGTCAGGATCATGCGGGCCGCCTGCTTGGTGACCTCGCTGCCGCTGCCCATGGCGACGCCGATGTCGGCCTGCTTCAGCGCGGCCGCGTCGTTGACGGCGTCGCCGGTCATGGCCACGATCAGGCCCTGTGCCTGCATGGAACGGGCCAGGCGCAGCTTGTCCTCGGGCGACACCCGGCCGAAGACGTGCAGCTCGGGCAGGCGGCGGGTCAGCTCGTCCTCGCTCATGGTGGCCAGCTCGGGGCCGCTGACCGCGCCCGGGCCGAGCCCGAGGGTGCGGCCGATGGCCTGGGCGGTCACCGCGTGGTCGCCGGTGATCATGCGGACGTCGATGCCGGCGCGCAGGGCGACCTGGACCGCGTCGCGGGCCTCGGCGCGCAGCGGGTCGATGATGCCGACCATGCCCACGAAGACCAGGTTGGTGGTCAGCGCCATGGGGTCGTCGAGCGACTCCGGCGGGTCCACGATCCGGGCCGCGAAGGCCAGCACCCGCAGCCCGTCCGAGGCCAGTTTCTCGTTGGCGGCCGCGAGCTCGGCCCGTACGTCCTCGATCGGCTGTTGCGGTCCCACCGCCTTGCCGGACCGGGTGCAGCGGGCCAGCACGACGTCGGGCGCGCCCTTGACCAGCTCGATGACCTGGGTGACGCCGTCGAGCTCGATCCGGTGGAAGGTGGCCATGAACTTGTAGTCGGAGTCGAACGGCACCTCGGCCAGCCGCGGATAGGCGCGGCGGGTCTGCTCGGCGTCGACGCCCAGCTTGGCCGCGAGCACGACCAGCGCCGCCTCGGTCGGGTCGCCCACCACGTCGCCCTGGTCGCTGACCGTGGCGTCGCTGTCGAGGGCCAGGCCCAGCGCGAGCCGGGTGAAGTCGGGGACGGGCACGCCGGCGACCGAGGTGAGCCGGCCGGTCTTGGCGTATCCCTCGCCGGTGACGCCGAACCAGTTGCCGGCCGAGTAGACGGTCGAGACCATCATCTCGTTCATCGTCAGCGTGCCGGTCTTGTCGGTGTTGATGGCGCTGGTCGCGCCGAGCGTCTCCACGTCGGTCAGGTTCTTCACGACGGCCTTGGCCGCGGCCAGGCGCTGCGCGCCCTGCGAGAGAAGCGCCGAGACGAAGGCCGGCATGCCGGTCGGGATGGCCGAGATGGCCATGGCCGTGCCCAGCAGCAACAGCTCGTCGATCTCCATGCCGCGGATCCAGCCGACCACCACGATGAACGCCACGGCGGTCCACGCGATGATCCCCAGCACCCGGGTGAGCGTGTCGAGCTCCTTGCGCAGCGGCGACCGGGTACGCGTGACGCTGGTGAGCATCGTCGCGATCTGGCCCATCTGGGTGTTCATGCCGGTCGCGGTGACCACCATGGTGGCCGTGCCGCGGGTGACCGAGGTGTTCTGGAACAGCATGTTCGCCTGGTCGCCGAGGCCGACGTCGTCCGCGTCGAGCGCGCTGGCGCTCTTGGCCACGGGCGCGCTCTCGCCGGTCAGCGCCGCCTCCTGCGTCTCGCAGGTGGCCGAGCGCAGGATCCGCCCGTCGGCGGGAACCAGGTCGCCCGCCTCGAGCTGCACGATGTCGCCGGCCACGACCCCGGGCGCGGGCACCAGCGCCAGCTCACCGTCGCGGATCACCCGCGCCTGCGGCACCTGCATGCGCGACAGCGCGTCGACGCTGGCCCGGGCGGCCAGCTCCTGCCGGGCCCCGAGCACGACGTTGAGCACGATCAGGAAGCCGACGATGAGCGCCGTCGACACCTCGCCGATGAGGACGCTCACCACGATGACGGCGACGAGCATCAGGTTCATCGGGTCGCGCAGCTGCTCCAGCGCCACGGCCAGGATCGACGGTGGCTTCTCGGCGGCGATCGTGTTCGGCCCGTTGCGGGCCAGCCGGTCCGCGGCCTCGGCGCTCGTGAGCCCGCGTTCCTGGTCGCTGTGGACGGCGGCGACCACCTCGTCGGCGCGCTGGTCGTACCAATGGTCGATCGTGCTCGTCATCGCCCTAGGTTGAGCGCCCGGCCTGGGCCGCTACCTCATCCGGTGAGGATGAAGGTGATGAACGTGTCCGGGGGCCGGTCCTCCAGGAGCGCCCCGTCGTGGATCTCCCACTTGTCGCCGGCCACCTCGGTGGCCACGCCGGACCAGAAGGCCTCGACGCCCGGGTTGTACCGCTGGAAGCCGATCCGCCACCGGCCCGGGAACCGGGAGACGACCTGGACGGCGGCGGAACGGCCCACCCCCGTAGGGCGAAGGGCCCTGACCACGAAGAAGGCGGCGATCGAGGTGCCGCCGCCCTCGGCCGGGGCGGTCATGACGTAGCCGCCGGTGCGCCCGCCGACGGTGATCAGGAAGGCGTGCCGATCCGGCTCCAGCCCGGTGAGGAAGCGGCCCGATGCGTACGGTCGACGGGTTTCAGAGCGACCGGCGGTGTCATGAGCTCAGCCTGCCACGGCGCCGCCGGGCCAGGATGAAAGCCAGGTAGACGCCGCCCAGGAAGCCGGTCATGGCGCCGACCGGGATCTGCCGGGGCGCCAGGGCGCGCTGGGCCAGCATGTCCGAGGCGAGCAGCAGGACCGCGCCGAACAGGGCCGAGGTGAGCACGACCGGGGAGGCCTGGCGGGTGACGCGCCGGGCCAGCTGGGGCGCGGCCAGGGCGATGAAGGCGATCGGGCCGGCCGCCGCCACGCCGGCCGCGGTCAGGGCGACGCCGACGCCGATGGCGGCCAGGCGCTGGCGGCGCAGGCCGAGGCCGAGGGAGATCGCCTTCTCGTCGCCGATCTCCAGGATGCGCAGCCCCGGGGTGCAGAGAGCGGCCAGGGGGAGCAGGACGGCGACCGCGATCGCGGTGACGGCCAGGTGGCTGCCGCGGCCGTTGAGGCTGCCGACCAGCCAGACGGCGGCGTTCTGGGCGTCGGTGATGTCGGCCCGGGTCAGCAGATAGGCGTTCACCGAGGTGAGCAGGGCGGCCACGCCGATGCCGACGAGGATGAGCCGGTCACCGGTGCCGCCGAGCAGCAGCGCGACCGCGGCGACGGCCAGGCCGCCGAGCACGGCGCCGGCCCCGGCCGAGAGCACGCCGGCCGGCAGCAGCAGGATCGCGGCCAGCGCGCCGGTGGCGGCGCCGCTGGTGAAGCCGACGATGTCGGGGCTGCCGAGCGGGTTGCGGGTGACGCTCTGGAACAGCGCCCCGGCCGCGCCGAGGGCCGCCCCCACGGTCAGGGCCAGGCCGATCCGGGGCAGACGGAGCTCGGTCAGCACGAACATGGCCTTCCGGTCGGGACGCAGCAGCTCACCGAGCGAGAGGGACAGGGTTCCGGTCGACACGGCGACGACGCTGAGCACGAGTGCGACCGCCACGAGAACGCCGACGGTGAGGGGGAGCCGCCGGGTCACAGCACGGCCACCTTCCGGGCCCGGACCAGGCCGATGAAGATCGGCGCGCCGATGACACCCATGACGATGGCCACCTCGATCTCACCCGGCCGGGCGGCCAGGCGCCCCGCGATGTCGGCCAGGAGCAACAGCAGAGGACCCAGGACCACGCTGTACGCCAGCGCCCAGCCCAGCCGGGGCCCGCAGATCAGCCGGGCCGCGTGCGGGACGGCCAGCCCCAGGAAGCCGATCGGCCCGGCCAGCGCGGTGGCCGCGCCGCAGAGCAGGGCCACGGCGGCCAGGCCCCACAGGCGGGTGCGGGCGGGATGCGCGCCCAGGGCGGCCCCGCCGTCGTCGCCGATGCCGAGCACGTCCAGCGGCCGGGCGATCAGCGCGGCGACCAGAAGACCGGCCACCAGCGCCGGCGCCGCCGGGGCCAGGGCGTCCAGAGACTGGTCGGCCAGGGTGCCGACGACCCAGAAGCGGTAGTGGTCGAAGGCGTTCTGGTCGATCAGGGTGAGCCCGGCGACCAGGCCGGTCAGGCTGGCGCTGATCGCCGCCCCGGCCAGGATCAGGCGGCCGCCCGAGCGGGAGGTGCCGCCGAGGGCCACGACCAGGATCGCGGCCAGTGTGGCGCCGGCCAGGGCGAGCGGCAGCGGGAACGGCAGGCCGAGGACGATGCCGAGCACGACGGCGGCGGCCGCGCCCGCGTTGACGCCGAGCAGGCCCGGGTCGGCGAGCGGGTTGCGGGTCAGGGCCTGCATCAGCGCCCCGGCCACGGCCAGGGCCGCGCCCACACAGAGGCCGAGGACCGTGCGGGGCAGGCGCACCGTCCACACGATCTGGGCGGCTTCGCCGTGCGCCGCCCACAGGGACGTGATGGGCAGCGAGCGCGCGCCGACGGCGAGCGAGGCCACCGTCGTGCAGAGCAGGAGCAGGAGGCAGACCACCCAGCCGGCGGTCAGGCGAGAGCGCACGATCACATCCCGGTGGAACGTTCCATCTTGAGGTGAAGTTAGGCTACCCTAACGGCGATTCGCAGTGATCAAGTCCCCCTTCGGAAAGGCCTCATCGCCATGCCCAGAATTCGGCGCCGTGCTCTCGGCGCGCTGCTCGTCGGCGTCCTTCTCGCGGCCGGCGGCTGCGGTTCCGCGGAGCCGTCGCCCGCCGCCGGCGACGACAGCTTCTCGGTCACGATCAAGCACGCGTACGGGGAAACGCACCTCACCCAGAAGCCGGAGCGCGTCGTCGTCGTGGGCTTCAAGGAGCAGGACTACTACCTGGCGCTGGGCACCGTGCCGGTGGCGATCCGCGACTGGTACGGCGATCAGCCTTCCGCGACATGGCCGTGGGCGCAGTCGTACCTCAACGGCGCCAAGCCGACCGTCCTGCCGCGAGCCGAACTCGACTACGAGCAGATCATCGGCCTCGACCCGGACGTGATCGTCGGCATGTCGGCCGGGCTCACCAAGGAGCAGTACGACACCCTCGCCAAGATCGCGCCGACCGTGGCCCAGCCGTCGTCCGACGACAACTGGGCGGTGACCTGGCAGGACATGACGCTCAAGACCGGTCAGATTCTCGGCAAGGAGGCTGAAGCCACCAAACTCGTGGCCGATCTGGAGGGCCGCATCAAGGCCGCCGGCGACAAATATCCGAGCCTGAAAGGCGCGTCGTCCGTCTTCGCCTCCGGTTTCGAGGGCCAGTTCTACGTCTTCAGCCCCAAGGCGACCGGCTCGCAGGTGCTGACCAGCCTCGGCCTGACCATGTCGGACGAGGTGGCCAAGCTGACCGACAACGCCGACGAGTACTTCACCATCAGCAAGGAACGCTTCGACCTGCTCGACGTGAAGGTGGCCGTCTGGTCGGAGGCGGCGAGCGACCCGCTCATCAAGTCGCTTCTGGCGAACCCGCTCTACGCGGACAAGGCCGTCCACAAGGAGGGCCGCGACGTCTTCCTCGGCCTGGAGGCCAACGGCGCGCTGTCGTTCTCCTCGGTGCTGAGCCTGCCCTACCTGCTCGACAAGGTCGTACCGGCACTGGCCACCGCGGCCGACGGCGATCCGGCCACCACCAGTGAATTCTCGGCCAAGTGAGCGCGGAGGCGGAGGTTCTGGCCGTCCACCGGCTCGGCGCGCGTTTCATCCGGGTCGAGTTGAGCGCGGATTCTTTCCAGACCATCGGAGCGCCGGACGAAGCGGTGACTTTGGAGTTTCCGCGGGAGGGGCGCAACTACACCATCCGGTCTGTGGACAACGGCGTCATAACCATTGATTTCGTACGCCATGAGCACGGCATCGCTTCCACGTGGGCCGAGAGGGCTCAGCCCGGGGACACGCTGAAGTTCGCCCGGCAACGGTCCTGGTACGCGCCGCCCGCCGGCACCGACTGGATCCTGCTCGCGGCGGACCTGACCGGACTGCCCGCGGTGGCCCGGATCCTGGAGCAGCACCCAGGCGACAAGCCGATGTTCGTTTACGTCGATTCGGACAGCGGCGGCTATCTGTCCGTTCCTTCTGTGGAAGGCCCGCTCATCGAGGGCATGCGCGCCTTCGATACGCCGCCGGGCCGCGGATACGTCTGGTTCGCGGGGGAGTGCGCCGAGGCGCGCCGCGCCCGCTCGTTCTGGCGCGACGAGCGGGGCTTCGCCCGCGACCAGATCGCCGCGGTCGGCTACTGGCGGCTGAACGCCGAGGACTGGGAGCGCCGCTACGAGAAGGTCAGCGACGACATCGAGCGCTACTACCAGGACCGGCTCGACGCCGGCGACTCGGTCACCGAGGCAGGAGACCGGGTGGAGGAGGAGCTGGAGCGGCTGGGCTTGTGAGAACGGTTGATTCCCGCAGGTGCAGGCGCACCGGATGTTCGATCTCGCCGCCCGAGTCACCGGCCAGCAGCCCGTCGAGCAGCGCCGCGCACCTGCGCCCCGCGTCGAGCGGATCGAGGTCGACGGAGGTGATCGGCGGCTGCCCGAGCCGGGCCGACGTCGTCTCGGTCCCGGTGGCCAGCGAGAAGTCAACCCCGGGCGTCCGCCCGTGCGCACGCAGCGCGGGCAGGGCGGCGGGAGCGGTGTCGGTCGGACCGCAGATCAACCCATCGACCGAGGGGTACGCCTCCAGCAGCCCGCCGACCGCGTCATCGATCTGCCGGGCCGTAGGCACCCAGTCGATGCCGGCGACAACAGGCGGCACGCCATGACGCCCACACCAGTCCCGATAGGCCGACCCGACCTGAAAGGCCCAGTCCCCGGTCTCGGGCGGCATCATCAGGGCGGGCCGCCGAGCACCCCCGGCCAGCATGGCGTCGAGCAGGTCGGTGGTGGCCCGGTAGTGGTCACACCAGAGAACAACATCGGGCCGGGCCATGCCGGCGCCGAAGGGCCGCTCGAAGCAGACACTGGGATGCACGGACTCGAGCAGCTTGGCGGCGGCCGGATCATCCTCATGAGGATCGGACAGGATCACCCCGTCCATCGGGGGAAGCGACTCCCCGCCGAGGATCACGGTGTCCCGCCCTTGAGACGACAGATGCTCCATGACCCCGAAGACGAACCGCATGTAGTACTCCGACGTGGACGGCACACCGGGCACATAGACGCCGACGGTCCCCGTACGCCCACCCCGCAGCCGCCGCGCGGCCCGGTTGGGCGCATAGCCGAGCTCGTCGACGGCGGCCAGCACGCGTTCGCGGGTGGGGGCGGAGACCCGCCCCGTACCACCGAGAACGTTGGACACGGTCGACTTCCCCACTCCCGCTCGCCGAGCCACATCATGCAGCGTCGCAGTTCGGCGGTCGGACATCCCCACAGTCTAGGAGCCCCCTGATGCCCCCTTCCCCCCACCACGACCCCACGGCTCCCGCTCCCGCGCCGGGCTCGGCATCCGCTCATTCCGGCGCGCCCGCGCGGCCGGTGGCCGGGCGGGACTTCGGCAATGCGCAGGCCTCGCTGCGGGCGGAAACCGGCCGGGCGGGGGCGGGCTGGGTGACGTTCGATATGCCCGGCGTGGCCGTAGGCACCGCCGAATACGACGCCGGCCCCACCGGCGCCACGGTGATCTCGCTGCCGCCGCGGTCCCGGACCGCGGTCGACCGCCGGGGCGGCTCGGCCGGTCTGCTCGGCGCCTTCCCGGTCAACGACGCGATCTGCCTGGCCGGCGGATCCACCTTCGGCCTGGCCGCCGCCACCGGCGTCCTCGACGAGATGTTGCGCCGCAGCGGCCACCGCACCGACTTCGCCGCCCTGCCCGTCGTCTCCGGCGCCGTCGTGTACGACTTCGCCCCGCGCGACAACGCCGTCTATCCCGACGCCGAACTGGGCCGGGCCGCCTTCATCAGCGCCCGCACCGACCGGGTGGCGGTCGGCCGGGTCGGCGCCGGCATATCCGCCACCGTGGGAAAGGCCGTCGACACCCGAGCCGAGTACGCCGGCCAGGGCGCCGCCTTCACCGCCGTCGGCCCGGCAAAGGTCCTCGTGGTCACCATCGTCAACGCCATCGGCGTCATCGTCGACCGGGCCGGATCCGTCCGCCGCGGCAACCTCGGCCCGGCCACCGGCGAACGCCACCCGACCTACCCCGACTACACCGCCCGCATCGCCACCGGGTCCCCCGGCTCACCCTCCGCGCCGTCCACAACCGGCCACACAACGCTCACTGTCGTGCTCACTAATGTTCGAATGGACGACTTCGAACTGAGCCAGTTCGCCACCCAGGTGCACAGCTCGATGCACCGGGCGATCCAGCCGTTCCACACGATCGCCGACGGCGACACCCTGTTCGCGGTCACCACGGACGAGGTGACCGTCGCGACCCCTTCGCTGGCGGTGGGAGCGCTGGCGTCCGAACTGGCCTGGGACGCGGTGCTCTCCACGACGTGAGGCGGGGGCCTCTCACGGCGTACGGGCGCGGCCGGGAGCCTCGAGCACCGCCCCCGGCCGCGACGGGGACATTGGCTAGGTTCGGCGTCGTGGATGACGACCTTTTCGCGCTTCACGAAGCCTCGCTGATCGACTCGTGGCGGCTCCTGGCCTCGGTGGATCCGGCGGCTGCGGTGATGGCCGGCCCCGGCGCGGTCACCATGGTTCATTCACATCCCGCGTTGTGCAACGCGTTGCTGCGTACACCCCAAGGTCTTGAACGCATCCGCGAGGTCTTCGCCGGCCGCCACCACGCCGTGTGGGTCCGGGAACCGCAAGCCCGCCTCGACCGGGCACTGGCGGCTGCCGGCTATCGGCGCGACGAACACACCGTGCCGATGGTGCTGGATCTGCGTGAGTGGACAGAAACGACCGATGTTGCCGTCGCGCGGGTTGATCCGGGCGACGTGGCCGAGCACAGCGGCGTCGACCGGTTGATGCTGGCGGAGGTGCCGCATACGCACGGCTACGCGACCCCGGCGTGGGAGTCGTGGGCGATCACGATGAGCACTGGACCGGTCGCCAACGTCTCCTTCGTCACCACACGTGAGGAGTTTCAGCGGCGCGGTCTGGGACGAGCCGTCATGACGCGAGCCTTGTACGACGCCCGTGCCCGCGGCGAGACCCACGCGACCCTGCAATCGACCCCGGAGGGTCTGCGTCTCTATCGCCGTCTCGGTTTCCGCGGCGTCGGGACCTGGCAGGAGTGGACGCCGGCCTGACAATGGGACGATGTCCCGGGTGTCGGCTCTTTTTCGCGTCGCGCTCGTCCTGATTGTGCTGTGGGCGCTGATCGTCGCGGCGGCCTGGCTGCTGCAGCGGCGGCTCATCTACCTTCCGGACCGGTCGTCGCCGGGCGCGGCGGCCCAGGTGTTCCCCGCGGCGCGTGATGTCACGTTGCGCACCACCGACGGGCTGAGCCTGACGGCGTGGCTGGTCGAGCCCTCGACGGCGACGCCCGGCGGTCGCCTGGCGGTGCTGGTCGCGCCCGGCAACGCCGGCAACCGGCTGGCCCGGGCTCCGCTCGCCGCCGCGCTGGCCGGCCGGGGCATGACCGTGCTGCTGGTCGACTATCGCGGCTACGGCGGCAACCCCGGCCGTCCGAGCGAGGACGGGCTCGCCCGCGACATCGAGGCGGCGCGGGCGTTCCTCGTCGAGCAGGCCCGCATACCGGCCGAGCGGCTGCTGTACTACGGCGAGAGCCTCGGCGCGGCGGTGGTGACCGCGCTGGCGGTGAAACACCCGCCCGCCGGGCTGATCCTGCGGTCGCCGTTCACCGATCTGCCCGCCGCCGGCAGTGTGCACTATCCGTTCCTGCCGGTGCGGCTGCTGGCGCGCGACCGCTTCCCGGTGGCCGATCTGGTCGCGCGGGTCGCGTCGCCCACGCTGATCGTGTACGGCACGGCCGACTCGATCGTGCCGCCGAGGCAGAGCCTGGCCGTGGCCGCCGAGGCCCGGAAGCCCGTGCGGGACGAAGCCGTGTCCGGCGACCCCCGGCAACCGGTGCGGGACGCAGCCGTGTCCGGCGAACCCCGGAAACCCGTGCGGGTCGAAGCGGTTCAAGGCGCGGACCACAACGACGCCGCGCTGCTCGACGGCGCCCAGCTCATCGAGGCCATCGTGGAGCTGGCCGCCGCGTCCACCTGACCCGCCGCTAAACCGGGAGGCCGAACTTCGCCTTCGCGGCCGGGGTCGCCGGGGTGAAGAAGTTGACCAGGTTGCCGTCGGGGTCGCGGACCAGCAGGGAGCGGTTTCCCCACGGCATGGTGGTGGGCGGAGCCACGGTCTCGGCGTCGTGCAGCTTCCCGTGGGTGCCGTCCACGTCCGGGACCAGGAACTCGATGATCACGGAGTGGTTGTCGGCCGCGTGGGCCGAGCCGGGGGAGAACAGCGGCACCGTCTTCTCGCTGCCGATGGCGAGCGTCGCCCCGGCCGTGGTGATCTCGGCGAAGTCGGGCGTCGACCAGGTGGCCGTGGTGCCGGTGGCCCGCTCGTAGAAGGCGACCAGCCGGGCGATGTCGGCCGTGATGACGCGCAGGGAGATGAGGTTCATGGCGGTGACGCTAGAGCGAATACCGGGCAGCTTCCGCCCGGTATTGTCTGCCGTGTGGCGCGGCCGACAGCTCAGGTGCTCACCCTGCTGGAGCTGCTCCAGTCGGGCGGGGTCCGCCGGGCGGCCGAGCTGGCCGATCGGCTCGGCGTGGACGAGCGGACCGTCCGGCGCTATGTCGCTCATCTGGTCGAGCTCGACATCCCGGTCGAGGCGGTGCGGGGGCGCTACGGGGGATTCCGGCTGGCCCGCGGCTATCGGGTGCCGCCCCTGATGTTCAGCGACGACGAGGCCCTCGCCGTGCTGCTCGGGCTGGTGGCGGGCCGCCGGGCCGGCCTGATCGGGATGACCGGCGCCGCCGACGAGACGGCGGCGGCGAAGATCCGGCGGGTGCTGCCCCGGCGTCTCGCCGGACGGGTGGAGAGCGTGCTGGAAACACTCACCCTTACGACCACGGAGCGTGCGCCGGCCACCCCGGACACGGCGACGCTGCTGGCCGTGGCCGACGCGGTGCGTCACCGCCGCCCGGTGACGTTCCGCTACACGGCCGGGAACGGCCGGCGCGGCGACCGCCTCCTGCATCCGTACGGCCTGGTCGCTCATTCCGGCCGCTGGTACGCCCGCGGCGCCGACCCGGCGATCGGCGAGGAGCGCACGTTCCGGCTGGACCGGATGACCGACGTACGCCCCCTGCCCGGCACCTTCGACCCGCCGGCCGGATACGACCCGGCGGAGGAGGTGCTGACCGGCCTGGCCCGGGCCGGCTACCGCCATCGGGTCCGGCTGCGGATCCAGGCGACCGGCGACCAGATCCGCGCCCGCTTCCCAGCCGCGCTGGCGGTGATCACCGAAGCCGGCGACTCCTGGCACGAGGTGGAGATCCGCGCCGAGCGGCTCGACTGGATCCCCGGCACGCTGGCCGCCCTGGACCGCCCGTTCGTCATCGAGGAGCCGCCCGAGCTCCGCGACCTGGTCACCGAGCTCGCCGCACGACTGGCCGCACACGCCCGCCACGTCAGGTGACCGCGGCGGCCAGCACCAGAGCGCTGGCCACGATCTCCAGAAGGCCCACCTGTTTCGGGACCAGCCCGCGGCCGGGCAGGAGCCAGGCGCGCCCGAGCAGCAGGGCGAACACGGCCGCCGGGAACAGGCCCTGGGTGACGACGGCGGCCAGAGCCGCCGCGTGGTAGATGACGGAGGCGGTGCGGTAGGACTGGCTGTCGCGTTCGCGGATCATCGTCTTGACGTAGAGGATCGTGCCGGTCAGATAGAGCAGGATCAGCGTGAACGGGGCCAGAACGTCGCCCGCGGGCACTGCGGCCACGGTGGCCACCACGAAGATCATCAGGCAGCTCTGCCCCACCGAGGCCAGATCGTTCAGGAGGGCGCGCTCGCGGCGGCGATGGGCATACCAGGCGTTGACGGCGATCAGCACCGCGAACAAGGGGGCGTAGCGCAACACCTCCGGCCGCGCGACGAGCACGGGAGTGGCAAGGAGCAGTGTGCTCACCCCGTACAGCCGAATCTGGCTCTGGAAACGCCGAGGGCGACGGGACTTGATCGCCTGAAAGGCGAAGTAGGAAAGCAGATAACCGGACAGCCAGGCGCCCAGCAGCGGCACGTCGGGCCAGCGGAAACCGGCGGCGGCCACGCCCGTGACATAGGGGAGCAGCAGCATTGCCCACGCTCCGTGCTGAGGAGGCACGTAGCGGCGGCGGGTCACTACCGGCGCGGTTTTCACGTTCAGGACGCTAGCGGGCGGCCCGAGTGGACGCCCAGGGACTTTGGTCCCTGGTGGGGTAATACCTTGGTATGGCCTGATCATGGGGGAGGTACTGGTATGAGCGAGCACGAGAACCTCTGGCTCCGGCAGATCGCCGAGAATCCGGGGCATTCGCAGTGGTACATCAAGCGGTTCCAGGACATGGCCGCGCGCGGCGTCGACCTCAACGGCGAGGCCCGGATGATCGACGCGATGGTGCCGCGCGGATCGCGGATCCTGGACGCCGGCTGCGGCACCGGGCGGCTGGGTGGCCACCTGGCCGAGCAGGGGCACCAGGTGGTCGGGGTCGATCTCGACCCGGAGCTGATCGCCGCCGCCCGCAAGGACCACCCGGAGGCCACCTGGATGGTCGGTGACCTGGCCGAGCTGCGTCTGGAGGCGACGTTCGACGTCCTGGTCTGCGCCGGCAACGTCATGACCTTCGTGGCGCCGTCGACGCGCCGGGCCATCCTCGAGCGCTTCCGCGCGCACCTGGCCGAGGGCGGCCGCGCGGTGATCGGCTTCGGGGCCGGGCGCGGGTACGACTTCGGCGATTTCCGCGGCGACGCGGCCGCCGCCGGTCTGAGCGAGGAGCTGTTGCTGAGCACGTGGGATCTGCGCCCCTTCGGACCGGACAGCGACTTTCTGGTAGCGGTGTTCAATTGACAACTGACTATGTGGAAGGTGAGGTGAGGAACGACATCCTTCGATGAAGCAGGAGGTTCGATGTCGTTCCGTCCTCGCTGGGTGGCCGTCGCCGCCGCCCTTGCCCTGATCGTCACGCCGATCCCGCGGGCCGCCGAGGCGGCCGCGGGAGACCAGCTGAGCGCCGGCGAATCGGCGCTCATCCGCTTCCGCCTTCCCGACGAGGCGATGCTGCAACGCCTCGTCGCCGGCGGGGAGGATCTGGCCGCCCGTCCCCGCACCCAGAACGGCGCCGTCCTGGCCGACATCGTCGTCGACGACGCCCGGCTGGCCGCGCTGACCGCGCAGGGCGCCGAGCCGCTCCAGGTGATCCAGCGCGCGTCGAGCGGGGCCGCCCGCTCGACCCGGCTCGCCGCGCAGGCCGACACCCTGCACTTCCTCCAGGCCTACTGGTGGACCAGCAACGGCCGGACATTCCTGCAGACGCAGGTCGCGACCACCGCCACCGACGACCCCGACGTCGAGATCACCGTCACCTGGCGTACGGCCGACGGCGCCACCGGATCGTTCCCGCTGGTCCGCTTCGAGGACTCAGGGGAATACCAGTACCACTACGCTCTGCCACAGCCGATGCCCGCCAAGCCGGTCCAGGTGACCGCCTCCTCGAGCCTCGGCGGCACCTCACGGGCGATCACCCCGGCTGTCTGGCCGGGCGCCACCCCGCCCGCTCTCCCGACCGGATATCAGAAGGACTTCGTCGACGCGTACATGACGCCGGTCGACATCAAGGCCCGGATCAAGCGCCTGGCCCGGCAGTATCCGAAGCTCGTCGACGTCATCAACCTGCCGAACAGGACCCAGGGCTACCGGCGTACGGCCGTCGCCTATCTCGGAGATCCCAACGCCGCCGCCGTGGTCGTCGAGTCGGTCGCCTTCGGCGATCAGGGCATGAACGGCGTCCAGGTCCGCACGGTCGACCCCGGGGCGGCCAACCGGCCACTCTCAGCAACATACAAAGACCGGGTTCTCACGGTACGTCTCGCGACAGACAACACCGGCAAGACGATCAGCACGACTGACGACGTCGCGGCGTTCATCTCCGCCCGCTACCCGCAGCGGTTCCGCGCCGCGGTCGAGGAGGGCTCGGCCGGCCTGCCCATGCCGGTCACCGGCCCGGCCCGCCTCGACGACGGCTTGCAAGGCACCGAGGTGCCGAAGGGCCCGTGGACCGTACAGGCGCTCCGCATCGGCAAGACCCGGGACGGCTCGAAGCCCGGCATCCTGTCGTACAGCCAGGAACACGCCCGCGAATGGGCCACTCCTCTCGTGACCCTCGAATTCGCCGAGCGCCTGCTCGCCAACTACGCCACCGACCCGGCCACCAGAGAGCTGGTGGACGCGACCGACATCTTCATCATCCCGACCGTCAACCCCGACGGCGCCAACTACTCGTTCAACGACTTCAACTTCCAGCGCAAGAACCTGGTCAACCACTGCACCGGCGCCACCCGCGACCCCCGCTACCGCAACTCGTGGGGCGTCGACATCAACCGCAACTACACCGTCGGCTCCTACTTCGACGGTTACGTCGGCGCCAGCGCCAACTGCCTGTCCGGCACGTACGCGGGCACGGCCGAACTCTCCGAGACCGAGTCCCGCAACGTGATCGCCCTGGCCAAGGCCCACCCCAACATCAACCTGGCCATGAACGTGCACAGCTACGGCGGCTACTTCATGTGGCCGCCCGGCGCCTACAAGGCCGACGGCCGGGTCACCCTGCCCCGCCCGTCGATCGACGAGTCGAAGTTCTTCCTCGACTCGGCCCGCCGCATCGTCGGCGCCATCGCCACCGAACGGGGCACGGTCACCTGGCCCTCGTACACCGGCCCGGTCGCCGACGTCCTCTACTCGGCCGCCGGCAACTCGGCCGACCAGCTCTACTACGAGCTGGGCATCGACGCCTGGGACTTCGAGGTCGGCAACGACCGCTGGAACGAGACCACCCAGCAGTGGGAGGGCGTGGGCTTCCAGCCCCCGTTCGACGAGGCCCACGCCGAGTCCCAGGAGTACGCGGGCGGTCTGGTCGAGCTGGTCCGCGTGGCCCGCGACCGGGCCGCCGCCGAACAGTAATCCGCTGAGGGGGCCCGTTCCCGTAGGGGAGCGGGCCCTACGCGCGGAGCTCGTCCCA
Organism: Actinoplanes sp. NPDC000266; assembly: GCF_042899005.1. Classification (NCBI taxonomy): domain Bacteria; kingdom Bacillati; phylum Actinomycetota; class Actinomycetes; order Micromonosporales; family Micromonosporaceae; genus Actinoplanes; species Actinoplanes sp. NPDC000266. The sequence goes on along the minus strand of NZ_JBIAZI010000002.1, from coordinate 712,689 downwards.
GGGCACCGCCCGCCAGGCCCGCCACAGCAGATCCGTCAACGGCGCGCGCTCCGCCAGGTTCCGGCCGTCGATGCTCGCCAGCGGCTGTGCCGGGCAGTGGGAGTTCGCCGCGGCCGCGCCTCGCAGCCCTTCCAGCGAACTGATCTTCCGCCGTTCCGAGGGGACGCCGAGCTTCTCCAGCCCGCGCCGCAGCACCTGCGTGGTGACGCCGGCCAGCATGGGCGCCTCGGGCCAGACCACCCTTTCGCCGTTCCAGAAAACGACGTTCCAGACCGACCCTTCCCGTACGGCTCCGTCCGCCCCCAGGAACAGCACATCGTCGAACCCGGCCCGCCGCGCCTCGAGCGAGTGGTAGGTCAGCCCCATCGTCGCCACGTGCTTCAGATCGGGCAGATCCCGTTCGTACACGGCCGTCCGAACCCGCAGCGGCGGTCGCGGGGTGTCCGGAGCGGGATCCGAGACCGACACCATGACGTCGAGACCGGGCAGAACCGTGACGCGCACCGACGCGTCCGGACGCTCGCCGAGCGCGTGCTCGATCAGGCCCACCACGGTGTCGTCGGAGGGCGGCGTGTCGCCGGGAAACAGGACGGCCGAGGCCGCCCGCAGCCGGCGCAGATGGAACTCCAGCCCGGCCACGGCCCGGCGGCGCACCTGCATCGACGAGAAGTGCCCGTAGTTCCACGTGGCGGCCCGGTGCACCGCCTCCAGGGACGCCGGTGCACCGTTGATCTCCACGTACGTCATGGCCCTATGGTGTCAGTCCATCGTGGAGACGGCCGCCGGCTCCCGCGTGACGGCGCGGCGGCGGACGGGGAGCCGCAGCATGGGGTTGGCCACGCCCCAGTAGGCGCCCTTGACGACCATCTCCTTGTAGATCGCCGCGGCCCGCCCGGTCACGACTCCCGGCCGTGAGACGTCGTCCTCCGTGACGAACTGGATGAGGCCGTCGCCACGGCCCAGCGAGATGCACTGGTTGAAGTACTTCAACGGCGCGTTCGGGAGCTTGCCGCCGGTCAGGCGGGCCGCGATCGAGTCGGCCGCCTGCCACGCCTGGGGGACGCCGGAGGCGCAGGCCATCCGCATCGCCTTGTCGCCGGCGCCCATGGCCAGGGCGGAATCGCCGACCGCGTACACGTCCGGGTGCGAGACCGAGCGCATCGTGCCGTCGACGACGATCCGGCCGTCCGGCCCGAGTTCCAGGCTCGTGGCGGCGGCGAGCGGGTGGACCGCGAAGCCGCCCGTCCACACTGTCACCGCCGCCGGGAGCGTCCGGCCGTCGGCCAGCTCGACGTGGCCGGCCCCGACCCGGTCGACGGCCACGTTCTCATGCACGGCGATGCCCAGGCGGTTGGTGACCTTGCGCAGGTGGGCGCGGCCCTTCGGCGACAGCCAGTCGCCGAACGCGCCCCGGGTGGCCACGGCCACGTCGAGGTCGGGCCGGGCCTCGGCGATCTCGGTGACGGCCTCGATGCCGGTGAGGCCGCCGCCGACCACGAGCACGGTGTCGTTGCGGGACAGGGTGGCGAGACGCTCGCGGAGCCGCTGCGCGCCGGGACGGCCGGCCAGCTCGTAGGCGTGCTCGGGAGTGCCGTTGGCGGCGCTGCCGAGCGCGTACACGAGGGTGTCGTACGAAAGCTCGCCGTCGGTGAGAGAAACGGTTTTGCGGGATACGTCGACCGCGGTGACCGAGGCGATCCGCAGGGCCACGCCGGTGTCCGCGAACATCGCCGTGAGCGGGCGCGGCTTCACGGATCCGCCGGCCGCGACCTGGTGGTTACGGACGCGTTCCACGAATTCGGGCGAGGCGTTGACCAGGGTGATGGAGACGTCCTCGCGGCGGAGGCGCTTGGCCAGGCGGCCGGCGGTGATGGCGCCGGCGTATCCGGCTCCGAGAACGATGATGCGGTGCTGCATGTCGTCGCTCCTGTTCTGCGCGGGTTCGCCTCTTGAACCGGGCGGCCCGCGATTTCCTGACAGGTGACGATGTGAACCAGGTCACTCCTCGCTGAAGGCGACGAACAGGGGCTCGCCGTGGTCGGCGGCGGCCCAGCGCTCGGTGGCCCGTACGAGCTTGTCGGGGTTGGCCTGCGCGCGCAGCGCGGCGACGCCGTCGGCGGTGACCTCCAGGCAGAGCACGCCGATGACCCGCCCGTCGAGGACGGCGACCACGGCCGGCTCGCCGTTCGCGGTCGAGGCGTAGATGCCCGGCGCCCCGCCGACCAGGGCCCGCTTGGACCCACCGCCGGGGCGGAACAGGCCCCGGAAGAACTTCGCGACCGCCTCGGCCCCCACGAACGGCTTGGACCGGGCCGGAACCTTGCCGCCGCCGTCGCCCACGCCCATCGCGTCGCCGGTGAGCAGCCGCACCAACAGGTCGGTGCGGCCGCTGGTGGCCGCGGTCAGGAACTCCTCGACGATCCGCTTGGCCGCGGCCTCGTCGACCTCGCTGCGGGCCCGGCCCTCGGTGACGTGTTCGCGGGCCCGGTGGAAGATCTGCTGGCTGGCCGCCTCGCTGATGTCGAGGATGCCGGCGATCTCGGCGTGCGGATATTCGAAGGCCTCGCGCAGCACGTAGACGGCCCGCTCGTTGGGGCTGAGGCGTTCCAGGAGCACCAGGACGGCGTACGACACCGAATCTCTCTGCTCCGCGCTGTCGGCCGGCCCGAGCATGGGGTCGCCGGCCAGCAGGGGTTCGGGAAGCCATTGACCGACGTACGTCTCCCGCCGCACCCGGGCCGAGGTCAGCTGGTTGAGGCACAGGTTGGTGAGCACCTTGGTCAGCCACGCCTCAGGCACCTCGATGCGCCGCGGGTCGGCCGCCTGCCACTTCAGGAACGTCTCCTGCACCGCGTCCTCGGCCTCGCCGGCCGATCCGAGCATCCGGTAGGCGATCGCCTCCAGCCGGGGGCGCGACGACTCGAAGCGTGCGACGTCCTCGGCGACCAGCGACATGGCCCGATGTTAGCGTGCGGCATGATGCGCCCGGCCGTGGATTTCCTCGTCGACCCCTACCCGGGAGAACGCCCGGACGGCTCGTGGCTGGTCGATGCCGACGGCATGTGCCTGCCGGCCGGGCCGGACGGCGCGATGCCCAGCGGCTGGTCGGTCCAGGGTGCGGAGTGTCTCGATGCCTGGTTGGTACGCCATGACGCCGCACCCCTCGCCGGCCGGGTGCCGCTGCTGAGTTACGGGGCCAACGCGTGCCCCGGCAAGGTGATGCTGAACGGCACGCCGCTGCCGGTGGTGAACCTGGCCTGCGAGATGACCGGCCTGGCCTCGGTCTGGTGCGCCGGGCCGACCCGCGGCGGGCGTACACCCTGCACCCTGACCGCGATGCCCGGCCACCGGGAGACCGCGGTGGTCACGATGGCCGTTCCGGCCCAGCTGGCCGTGCTGGACGCCGTCGAGGGGCGGCACGCGGGCGTCTACGCGCTCCAGACGCTGCACACCGGCCGCGTGACGCTGGAGAACGGGGTCCGGGTGCCGCGGCCACTCGCTTATGTCGGCGTACGCCCTCAGCGGCACCCGCTTCTCGTCGACGGCCGGCCCCTGCCGCGGGTCGAGGTGGACTACGAGACGGCGACGGCGTTGCGGCGGAGCGCGGCCGGTGAACCGGCCCCGCCGCGCCCGATCGGCGTCTCAGAGCAGGTCGTGTAGCCAGCGCACGTTGATGGCCTGCTGGACGCTGCCGCCGCCCTCGTGGCCGTTGTAGGGCCAGATCCGGATCTCCTTGGGGCCGCCGTAGCGGTTGTAGGCCGCGTAGACGGTCGAGGGCGGGCAGATGGCGTCCATCAGGCCGACCGCGTAGAGGGCGGGCGCCGTGCCCCGGGCCGCGAGGTTCACACCGTCGAAGTAGGACAGTGTGTGGAAGACCCGGTCGAGGGTGTCGCGGTTGCTGGCCAGCATGTCCGGCAGCTCGCGGTACGGATAGGCGTCGGTGATCTCGGTGGCCCGCCGGAAGTGGGTCAGGAACGGCACGTCGATGATGGCGCCGGCCAGGTCGGAGCGCAGCCCGGCCACGGCCTGGGCGATGCCGCCGCCCTGGCTGGCCCCGGCCACCACGATCTTCGACGTGTCGACCTCGGGGCGGGACCGGACGGCGTCGACCGCCCGCACGGCGTCGGTGAACAGGCGCCGGTAGTAGTAGTCCTCCGGGGCCAGCACGCCGCGGGTCAGCAGGCCCTTGTGCTGGGGGCCGACGCCGGGCAGGTCGGGGGTGTCGCCGTCGCCCTGGCCGCGGGAGTCCATCACGAAGACCGCGTAGCCGGCGGCCGGGTAGAGCAGCCACTCGTGCGGAAGGCCGCGCCCGCCGCCGTACCCGATGAACTGGACCACGCACGGCACCGGGCCGGTGGCGCCGGCGGGCACCAGGAACCAGCCCGCGACCGGCTGGCCGCCGTAGCCCGGGAATCGGACGTCGTGGATCGTCACGCCCGGCAGCAGGGCGTCGTACGGAGTGAAGGTCGCCTCCGCCGCCGGCGAGTCGGTCAGAGTCTGTTTCCAGAACTCGTCGAAGTCGGCCGGCCGCGCGACGTCCGGGTCGTAGACCGCGAGCTGGTCGGGGGAGAGGTCGAAGTGTGCCATCGGGACGGTCTCGCTTTCAGGGGTCAGGGCAGGCGGCGCAGCCGTACGAGGGTGCTCGCGTGGTCGCCCGGCGGCAGGTCGAGGGGCAGGCCACGCTGGCGCAGGACGGCGCCGGAGTGGGTGACGCCGGTGTCGAGGTCGAGGTAGCCGGCGCCGGGCAGGACGGCCGGCAGCGGGAGCGGCCCGGGGCTGTACCCGTACGACCGGGACGGGCACCAGGCGAGGATCACGTGCTCGTCGCCGCGCACGAACTGCACGCCGGTGAGGGTGCCGGCGCCGGTGAGCCGGTACGCGGTGCCGTGCTGCACGATCGGCCGGATCCGCTTGTACGTGGCGACGTGCTCGGCCGCCTCCTTGAGCTCGTCCGGGGTCCACGTGGTCAGGTCGCCGCCGAGGCCGAGGACGCCGGCCATCGAGACGTGGAAGCGGAAGCGCAGCGGGGTGGTCCGCCCGGTGGTGACGTTCGGGCTGTCGGTGACCCAGGCGCTCATGACCTGGGCCGGGAAGTACTGGCTGAAGCCGTTCTGGATGGCGATCCGGTCGACCGCGTCGGTGTTGTCGGAGGTCCAGATCTGGTCGGTGCGGGCGAGCATGCCGAGGTCGGCCCGGCCGCCGCCGCCCGCACAGGCCTCGATGCGCAGTCCGGGGTGGTCGGCCCGCAGCCGGTCCATGACCCGGTAGACGGCCCGGGTGTGCTCCAGGAACACGCGGTCGGGGCCGGCCTCGGTGAAGGCGCGGTTGAAGTCCCACTTGAGGAAGTCGAGGTCGAGGTCGCCGACGAGCCGGTCGAGCCAGGCGTGGGCCCACTGCTCGACGTCGGGCCGGGCGAAGTTCAGCACGAGCTGGTTGCGCATCTCGGTGCGGCGCCGGTTGGGCTGGTGCAGCACCCAGTCGGGGTGGGCGCGGTAGAGGTCGCTGTCCGGGTTGACCATCTCGGGCTCGACCCAGATGCCGAACCGCATGCCGAGCCGCCGCACCTCGTCCGCCAGCGGTCGCAGCCCGTTCGGGAAGCGGCGCGGGTTGGGCTCCCAGTCGCCGAGGCCGGCGTGGTCGCTGAGGCGGGCGCCGAACCAGCCGTCGTCCATCACGAACAGCTCGGCGCCGAGGCTCGCGGCCTTCGCGGCCAGCGCCATCTGGCCCGCCTCGTCGACGTCGAAGCCGGTCGCCTCCCAGCTGTTGTAGAGGACCGGGCGGTCCTCCCCGGGATAGGGCAGGACCTGTTCCGAGACGTACGTCTGCCAGGCCCGGCTCGCCGCTCCGAAGCCCGACCCGGTCCAGACGCCGGCGAAGACCGGCGTCGTGAGGGTCTCACCCGCCTCGAGTGTCCAGGTCAGGCCCTCGTGACCGAACCCGCCGGTCCAGCCGGTGCGGCCGCCGGGGTCGCGGTGCAGGCTGACCCGCCAGCTGCCGCTCCAGGCCAGCACGGTGCTCCACACCTCGCCGTGCTCCTCGCCGGCGGTGCCGTCGTCGATCGCCAGCCACGGGTTGGCGTGGTGGCTGGTGGCGCCGCGGCGGCTGGTGAGCACGGTCTCGGCGGTCGGCAGGGCGGCCCGCTGGAGCCGGAACTCGCTGTTCCAGGCGCCGACCAGGTGGCTGAGCCGGTAGCCCTCCCGGTTCGGGACGTTCCAGGCGGCCGAGTCGGCCCGGAGCACGTCGAGCGTCTCCGGCCCCTTGTTGACGACGTCGACCCAGCGCTCGAGCACGTCGTTGTGCACCACGTAGTGGAGCCGGACCTCGAGCGGGTAGTACCGGTCGGCCAGGTCGATCCGCAGGTGGTTGCCGTCGGCCTCGTGGCCGAGGTAGCGCCACTCGACGCCGCGGGTGCCGTCGGCGAAGCGGACCTGCAACGACACCGGCCCGAAGTGGTCGCCGCCCTCGACGGTCAGCTCGGCCGCGCCCGGTCCCTGCTCGAAACTGCTGGCGGCCGGGTCGGCGATCTCCTGGCCGAGCGCGACCGCCTCGGCTAGCGTGATCCTCGGGCCCCAATGCACATGCCGCAGGCGGTCGTCGGCGTCCAGCCGGACGGCGTAGGCGCTGGTGTCGCCGGTCAGCAGCCAGAGCCGCTGGTCGGTTTCGTACGAGATGTGCATGTGAGTCCTCGGGGTACGTCGATATCACCACAGCGTCGATGTCACCGCAGTGACGTGGCGCCGAGCGTATGAGCGATCGCGCGCCGAAATCAATACTTGACGAAGTTAATTAATACTCCTAGCTTTCATGTCGTGGGTACGGTTGACTTCCGAAGCATGTCTCCGGCTGACGACTACTCCGCGCTCGCCTCCTCACCGGCGTCCGCCGCGATCCTGACCGCCCTGGTCACCTCGGGACCGCAGAGCCGGGTCAGCCTGGCCCGCAAGCTGGGGCTCTCCTCGGCCGCCGTGACCAAGTCGGCCCGCCCCCTGATCGACGCCGGATATCTCAGCGAGGGCGAGGCCACCGAGCGCACCGGCCCCGGCGCCGGCCGCCCGGCCAGCCCGCTCACGGTGCGGGCCGACCGCGAGTTCTTCGTCGGTATCAAGCTCACCGGCGACGAGCTCATCGGCGTGGTCTGCGACCTGACGGCCGAGATCCGCGCGGTGTCCCACCGCCCGCTGTCCTCGTCGGCCGTCGACGACGTGCTGGCCGAGATCACGGCGATGACGGCGGAACTGCTGGACGGCCCGCAGAACTATCGAGAGCGCACCCGCCGCCTGGGCCTGGCCGTCTCGGGCGACGTCGACCGGGCGTCCGGACTGGTCCGCTATTCACCGTTCCTGCGCTGGCACAACGTCCTGCTGGGCAAGCTGGCGGCGGCCGCCACGGGCCTGGTGGTGACGGTCGAGAACGACGTGAAGGCCCTGACCACGGCCGAGCACTGGTTCGGCGAGGGCGCCGGCGCCGACTCGTTCGCCCTGGTCACGGTCGGCCAGGGCATCGGCTGCGGCCTGGTCGTCAACGGCCGCCCGGTCTCCGGCTCCCACGGCGTGTCCGGCGAGATAGGCCACATCAGCGTCGACGCGAACGGCCCCGACTGCCACTGCGGAAGCCGCGGCTGCGTGGAGGCGATAGCCGGAACGTCATACATAGTGGCCGCGGCCGGCACGGAAACCATCGACGACGCGGTGAGCCAGGCCCGAGCCGGCAACCCCAGGGTCACGGCGGTCTTCGCCCGGGCCGGCGAGGCGATCGGCCTGGGCATCGCCGCGGTGGCCAACCTGGTCGGCCCGGCCCACATAGTCGTCTCCGGTGAGGGCTTGTCGGCGTACGACCTCTTCGAGCCCCACATCCGAGCCGGCTTCGAACGCCAGGCCTTCGGCGCCGCCGCCGACTGTCCCTTGTCGATCCGCCCCCTCCCGTTCGAGGAGTGGGCCCGGGGCGCCGCCGCGGTGAGCATCCAGTCCCGCCTGGTCCCCCTGGCCTGAGGCCCACAACGCGGAGCAGTCGCCTCGGTTCACGTGACGACGCGCTCGTCACTTTCGGGGTCCTTCCGGCTGCGTACGGGAGAAGTATGGGTCGCAGCCTTGGAAGGAGAAACGTGATGACACCTCTCGGTGCGGTGGTTCGGGGTCTGGTGGCCGGTGCCGTCGGCACGCTTGCCATGGACACGCTCTGGTACCTGCGTTATCGGCGTGGCGGCGGCCAGGACAGCTTCAAGACGTGGGAGTTCTCCGCCGGCGTCAAGACCTGGGACGAGGCTCCCGCCCCGGCGCAGGTCGGCCGGCGGCTCTTCGAGGGGCTCTTCCAGCGCAAGCTCGACGACCGCTACGCCGCCGTCGTCAACAACATCACCCATTGGGGGTACGGGATGAGCGCCGGCGCCGCCTACGGCCTGCTCGCCGGTTCGCTGCGCAAGCCCCGCGTGGCTTACGGGCCCCCGTTCGGCGCCGCCGTCTGGGGCACCAGCTATGCGGTTCTTCCCGCCGCCGGTCTTTACAAGCAGATTTGGGAGTACGACCGCAAGACGCTGGCCAAGGACCTGAGCGCTCACCTCGTTTTCGGCACCACCACGGGCGCCGTCTTTCGCGCTTTTAAGGATATTTAAGGTCTCGGGGCTTGCCGGGGCATCGACGGACGGCTTTATTGTTAACCGTCTTGCCAATCCCCCGTAGGGCAGGTTCCCCCATGAACAAGCGCAAGTTCCTCGCCGTCGCCGTGTCGGCGGCCGTGGTCGGCACGCTGGGCGTCATCGGCATCACCAGCGCGAACGCGGCCACTCTCGACCCGTCGCTGCCGCCCGGTGGCAACTTCAACCTGGCGGTGTGGCAGCTCCAGCTCCCGATCGGCTCGCCCGGCAAGCCGGACACCATTTCGCCGGCGCGTCTCAAGGGCGCCAACGGATACAGCAACCCGGCGTACTTCTGGACCGACAAGAACGACGGGTCGATGACCTTCTGGGCTCCGGAGAAGGGCGTCACCACCCCGAACTCGAACTACGCGCGCTCGGAGCTGCGCGAGATGAACGCCGACGGCTCGGCCGCCGACTGGCCGCTCGCCGGCAACCACACGCTCAGCGCGCAGCTGCGCGTTCCGCAGGTCACCAAGAACGTCGCCGTCGGGCAGGTGCACCTGGGCTCCGGCGGCAGCTCGACCAAGCCGCTGCTGGAGCTGTACTACCGGCCCAACGGCGACATCTACCTGGGCACCGAGAACTCACCGGCCGGCGGGCAGACGCTGCACAAGGTCGGCAACGTCGCCCTGGGCGTCAAGTGGACGTACGTCATCAACGTGACCGGCAACAAGATCAACCTCACGGTGAACGGCTCGAGGACCAGCTACACGATCCCGTCGTCGTTCAACCCGTACAAGCAGTACTTCAAGGCCGGCTCGTACAACCAGTCGTCCTCACAGAGCACCACCAACGGCGCGAAGGTCAAGTTCTACAGCCTGGTGATCACCCACAGCTGATCTAGGCGCCGGATCGCCGCTTGTCCGCCTCCACGTCGGCCTCGCCGACCGCCACCCCGTCCGAGTCGCGGGCGGGGTCGGCGAGGTCCGCGTCCGCTCCCGAGCGGGCCGCGTCGGCTTCGGCGTCCGAGGCGCCGACCAGCGCGCCGCCTTCGCCGTTCCCACTGCTTTCGACATCTTCTTTCGTACGCTCCGCGGCCAGCTCCGCCGCCACGGGAAGTCCCGGCACCTGAGGATTCGTCATGTACGGCGAGTACCCGGGAACGTCAGACTTAGGCGGCCGGATCGTCGCGCAGCCGCAGCGCCGCCCAGACGACCTTGCCGCCCAGCGCCGGCAGGGTGCCCCACCGCAGCGCCGTCGCGTCGACCAGCAGCAGCCCGCGCGGCGCGCCGGGGTCGAGCGAGCCGCCCGGCGGCAGGACGGGCGGCTCGCCGCTGCCGTCGCGCACCGCCACCATGAGGTAGCGCCTCCCTTGGGTCAGCCGCAGGTCGATCATCGTGTTGGCGTGCACGACCGCGTTCGTCACGAGCTCGGCCGTGATCAGGCTGGCCCGGGCGGTCAGATGGTCGAGGCTCCACCGCAGGCACGCCTCGGTGGCCAGGTCGCGGGCGCGGCGGGCCGCCCCGGAGACCGGCAGCAGCACCTCGCTGATCGAGGGCATGTGGCGATGGGGCTCCACGGCCAGGGCTTCCTCGACCGTGGCCACCACCGCGACCTGCCCGTAGCTCACATGCAGGAGCTGGGCCATGCGCGGATCGGGGGCGACGATCAGCAGGGGAGTGCCCGGCCACAGGGAGGCCTGCCGCGAGGCGGCCAGGAAGACCGTGGCGGCGGGCGGGTCGACCACGGTCGCCCGGCCGAGGTCGACGACCACCGCATCGGGCCGCTCGGTCAGGCATTTCAGCAGCGTGGCCCGCACCTCGGGCACAGAAGCGAGCGACAGCCGCCCGACGACGCGGACCAGAAGACGCGTCCCCGCCGATTCGACCTCGCAGCGTACGCCGCTCATCCTCCGATTGTTATGCGCCGCGGCCGGTCGGCGCGAGATGCGTGGCCAGTAAACCTGAGGCACCGGCGGCGATCAGCGTCTCCCGGACGATGCCGTGCGCGTTGACCACCCCGTACGCCAGCCCCCGGCTCATCGCGGCCTGACGCCCCTCCAGCAGGCTGCGAATGCCGGCCGCGGTGATCAGCCCGAGCCGCTCGAGATCGATGAGCAGCACCGAGGCGCCGCCCTGCTCGACAGCGTTGAGAAGCATCATGGTGAGCGCGTTGCTGACATCGGCATCGACCTCCCCGCCGAGAACGATGCGAACGATCCCGTCGCCGCTGTCGTGCTTGCTCATGGTGAACGGCCCGTTCATGGTGTCCTTTCGCGCTTCCCCGGCGTTGATTGTGCGGCACGGAAGGCCCTGCCGGCCCGCGAATCACCTGGAGGACGGAACAGGTTCCCTCGTGGTGCGCTTTCCGGCGGCCCGGATGACGCTAGGGTGAAGGCGCATTCGTGCGAGGGAGCTGGTCGTTCATGAGCGATGACAGGCGATTGCGGACAAGCGCACACCCGGACCCGCCCACCTTGCTGCTGGTGCTGACCGGCGAACTGGACGGCCAGGAGGCCGACCCGCTGGTCGAGGAGTTCACCGAGGCGCTGACAACCACCAGCCCCGACCGAGTGGACCTCGACGCGAGCGGTCTGACCTTTCTGGACTCAGGCGGTTTACGGGCCTTGCTGACATGCCGAAAAGCCGCCGAGCGTGCAGGCGCTGAGCTGTCGATAATCGCGACAAGCGAGATAGCCCACCAGGTCCTGACCATCTCCGGCTTGCTGCAAATCCTGAACGTCCAACCCGGCGCCCCAGTGAAAGGCAGCACCCACTAACCGCTGCCACCTCAGGTAGCGCCGCCCACCCAGCGCCGCCTCACCCAGCGCCGCCGCCCCACCTGGCGCCGCCCTACCTGGCGCCGCCCTACCTGGCGCCGCCCTACCTGGCGCCGCCCTACCTGGCGCCGCCCTACCTGGCGCCGCCCTACCTGGCGCCGCCTCACTCAGCGGCGCCGCCCCACCTGGCGCCGCCTCACTCAGCGGCGCCGCCGCACCCGGCGCAGCCCTACCTGGCGCCGCCTCACTCGGCGCCGCTCAGCCTGGCGCCGCTCTGCCTGGCGCCGCCCTTCGCGCCGTTCGGGGCCGGCGTCGGGTTCTGCGCGTTTGGGCGTCGGTGGGTGGCGTTTTGTGCGCGATCCGCTCGGTGTAGACGAGCGGATGTCCTGTGCGGTGCAATTCCGCCGCGCCGTCCCGTCCGGTACCTCGCCTCGCCGGGCTGGCGTTGTGCAGCGCCGTCCCGTCCAGCGCCTTGCCTCGCCGGGCTGGCGTTGTGCAGCGCCGTGCCGGGCCGTTTGGCGCTTGCCTGGCCGGGCTGGTGTTTGTGCGGCGCCGTGCCGGGCCGTCTGGAGTCGGGGCGGCGTCGTGTTCTGCGCGTTTGGGCGTTTGTGGGCGGCTCTTTGTGCGTGAGGCACTCAGGCGGATCTGCGGGCTCTCAAGAACAGTGGCGGGTTACCGGGGACAGCCACTCCTTCAGGGTCGGGCCCAGAGTGGTGGTCACGTCCTTCTCCGTCTTGATGGTGGCGAAGAACTTCGTGTCTCCCGACTTGGTGCGCAACTGGTCCGCGGTCTTCTTGCCGTCGGCCTTCAAGGTGGCGTCGCTGCTTGTGCGGGTGGCGTCGTCCACGGCGGTGGCGAACGCGGCCAGCGAGTCCTGTGCTTGTTTCTGCGCGTCTGGTGTTCGTTTGCCGACCAAGGTGGTCAAGGATTGGGCGAAAGGCGCCATGCGCTCGCCGTAGGCCTTGCCCAAGGCGTCGCATGTGGACTTCAGCTCGGCCGGGGCGCTCGGCGCCGCTGGGAGCGTCGTCGTGGAACCGGCGGCCGTGCTGCATCCGGCGGCGGCCGCGGCGGTCAGCAGTACAGCGGTGAGACCCAGAACGCCGCGCATGCGGCACCTCCCGAACCGATCGATCGACCGAACGAACGAATGAGCCGCGATGGTGGGAGCGCTCCCACCCGGCTACGAGCGTGACGATACGTCAGGAAGCGAAGCCTGTCGATGGCCGTACGCGAAATAGACGATCAGGCCGACCGCCAGCCAGGCCAGGAAGCGCAGCCATGTCTCCACCGACAGGTTGGTCATCAGGTAGAGGCAGGCCAGCGCCGACAGCACGGGTACGACCGGTGACAGCGGGACGCGGAACGGGCGTTCGAGACGGGGCTTCGTGCGGCGCAGCACCGGCACGGCCAGCGACACCGTGACGAAGGCGAACAACGTGCCGATGCTGACCAGGTTGGCCAGGGACGACAGCGGCACGAAGCCGGCCAGCAGGGCGATGCCGAGCGTCACCGCGATCGTGATCCGGTACGGCGTACCCCACCCGGTGTGGATCTTTCCGACCGCCGGAGGCAGCAGCCGGTCGCGGGACATCGCGAAACCGATCCGGCCGATCGCCACGATGTCGACCAGGATCACGCTGGTCAGGCCGGCCACCGCCGCGATCGAGACCAGGTGGGCGGCCCAGCCCGCGCCCACGCTCTCGAAGGCCGAGGCGATCGGGGCGCCGGGGTCGATGTCCCGATAGTCGACCATGCCGACCACCACGAACGACACCGCGACGTACAGGATCGCCGAGACGCCCAGCGTGCCGAACAGGCCCAGCGGAAGGTCACGGCGGGGGTTGCGGGTCTCCTCACCCAGGTTGGCCACGGCCTCGAAGCCGGTGTACGCGAAGAAGACCACCGCCGCCGCCGTCAGCACCCCGGTGATCCCGAACGCCGACGGCTCGATCCCGAACAGCAGCTGCGACAACGGCTGGGTCAGCCCGGACGTGCCCTCCTCGGTGGGCCGCGCCGGCGGCACGAACGGCGTCAGGTTGGCCGTCTTCAGGAAGAACAGGCCGGCCACCACCACGAACACGCAGATGCCGACCTTCACCAGCACCAGCGCGTTCGTCACCCGCGACGACTGCTGGATGCCGACCGTGGCCACCGCGCCGAGCAGCAGCGTGATCACGATCGCGCCCACGTTGACCAGGCTGTCCTCGCCGAACAGGCTCGGCGGCAGGTCGAGCAGCGACGCCAGATAGCCCGACCATCCGCGCGCGACCACGGCCGCGCCGAGCGCGAACTCGAGCACCAGGTCCCATCCGATGATCCAGGCGAAGATCTCACCCATGGTCGCGTACGCGTACGTGTAGGCACTGCCGGCCGTCGGCACCGAGGACGCGAGCTCCGCATAACAGAGCGCGGCCAGCAGGCTGGCCACCCCGGCCAGTACGAACGACACCGTGACGGCCGGGCCCGCGTGATCCCGGGCCTCGACGCCGGTCAGCGTGAAGATCCCGGTGCCGATCACGATCCCGATGCCGAAGCCCATCAGGCTGAACGGCCCGAGCCGCCGCCGTAGCTCACCGCCGCGCGCCAGAACGTCCTCGACGGCTTTCGTCCGCATCATCGACATGATGTCCGGACGTCTACCCAAGCGCCGGTGGATTAATCAGCGCCCGCTCGCGCGTTGAACCGGGGGTGACTCTCCGCTTCGCGATTCTCGGCGACTCCATCGCGTACGGCCAGGGCGCCGCGACCGGGCGCGACACGGTCGCGGCCCGCCTCTCGGCCGACCTGACCGCGCACGGCGTCGCCAACGAGCCCCGCGTCTTCGCCGTACCCGGCGCACAGAGCCGTGACCTGCCCGCCCAGGCCGGCCGGGCCGTTCCCTGGCGCCCTGACGTGGTGCTGATCATCATCGGCGCCAACGACCTGACCCGGTTCGTGCCGCCCGCGCAGGCGGTGGCCTCGCTGACCACGGCCGTGCGCACCCTGCGTACGGCCGCCGCCGAAGTTGTTGTCGCCCCGGCCCCCGATCTCAGCGTCGTTCCCTGGGTGCCGCCCGAGATGCGCGCCCTGGTCCGGGCCGGCAGCCGGGTGCTGCACGACGCGCAGACCGCGGCCGTCCAGGCCGAGGGCGCCCATGTGGCCGACATCGGCATGACGTCCGCCGCCGGGTTCGCGAGCGATCTCAGCCTGTTCAGCGCCGACCGCTTCCACCCGTCCAGCGCGGGTTACGCCGTCATCGCGGCCGCCCTGGCCCCGGCCATCCGGCAGGCGGCGAGCGTCGCCGCCGGGTGAGAATGCGGGGATGCGGCTGACTGTTCGGGGTGACACGGCTCTGGTCTTCGACGACGGGGCGCCGGTCCGGGCGGCCTCGGCGGTCGCTCCCTTCGGCGACGGGTGGCTCATCGCCCAGGACGACGCCACCCACGCGGCCTGGCGGCGGCCCGGGTCGACCGTTCCCGTGCGGGTGGCCGAGCCGGTCGAGGGCTTCGACGTCTTCAGCTCCGCCGCCGGCACCAAACACCTCAAGCCCGACTTCGAGGCCGCCGTTCCGGTGGGGGAGGGCGTGCTGCTTCTCGGCTCCGGCTCCACCCCGGCGCGGATGCGGGCCTCCCTGGTCACCGCCGGCGGTTTCACGGTGACCGACCTGAGTTCGCTCTACCGGCGGATCGCGGCCGCGTTCGGCATTCCGCTGGAACTTCTCAACCTCGAGGGCGCCTGCCTCGCCGGCGACCGGCTGCGCTGGTTCCAGCGCGGCACCCCCACCTTCTGCGCCGACGTCGACCTGAACGCCCTTTCGAGCAGCGAGATCTTCGATGTACGCCGGTACGACCTCGGCCACGTCGACGGCGTCCCGCTGGCCGTCACCGACGCCGTCGCGCTCGGCGACGGGCTCATTCTGGTCAGCGCCGCCGCCGAGGACACCCCCAACCCGGTCGACGACGGCCCCGTGGTCGGCGCCGCCCTGGTCCTGCTCGACGACCACAGTGTGCTCGACGCCGTCGCGCTCCCCGAGAAGACCAAAGTCGAAGGCCTCGCCGTACGCGCGACGACCGCCGGCGGCCTCGGGCTGCTGGCGGTCGTCGACGCGGACGATCCGGTCATCCCCTCACGGGAACTGGACCTCTACCTGGAGCTCAGTCGCGGCCGGGGATGCGCTGCGTGATCTCCTGGAGGAGCCACACGTTGCCGTCCGGGTCGCTGAACTCGGCGTAGCTGCCGTACGACTTGCGGTCGGGCTCGGGGCCGGACACGCGGCCGCTGGTGTCCAGGCCGCGCAGGCCGTGCCAGACCTCGCCGACCTCGGCCCCCAGCGACTGGAGCTCCTTACGGGCGGCCTCGATGTCGTCGACGATCAGCATGTTGTCGCGGGCCGAGCCGGGCTCCTGCGCGCTCAGGCCGGTGCCGAACTGGATCGACGCGGGCGAGCCGGGCGGGGTGAACTGCACGACGCGCAGGTGGTCGTTGATCGGGAAGTCGGCGTCGAGACGCCAGCCGAGGCCCTGGTAGAAGGCCTTGGCCCGGTCGACGTCGCTGACCGGGATCACGGTGACCTCGAAACGGAAATTCATGGCGGACCTCCATCGGATGTGGTGACACCAGATTGGCTCCGTGAGGGTCCCGGGCGAGCCAGGGAGACTCCCTGGTCCCCGGCTTCCCGTGCCTGGGCGGGACCCTGGGGCGCCGACAATCGAGGCATGAGCAGTGTCCCGATCGCCGCGCACGCCCTTCTTTCCGACTGCCGTTCGGCCGCCCTCGTCACCGACGCCGGCTCGATCGACTGGCTGTGTTTCCCGCGCTTCGACAGCCCTTCGGTATTCGGCCGTCTTCTGGACGAAACCGCAGGTCACTGGGCATTGGCGCCGGAGGAGCCGTACGAGTCGAGCCGGCGCTACCTGGACGACACGCTGGTCCTCGAGACCGAGTTCCGCACGGCCGGCGGAGTGGTCCGGGTCACCGAGGCCCTGGCCATGGGCGCCGGCAACCGGGGCCACGAGCTGGGCCGGGGATCGCCTCATCTGCTCATCCGATCGGTCACCGCCGTCTCGGGCGAAGTGGCGCTGGCCATGACCTACCGGCCGCGACCCGAGTACGGGATCCTCCAGCCGCTGTTGGCGCACGCCGACGGTGGCGTCACGGCCCGGGGCGGCGCCGAATGGCTGGTGCTGTCCACACCCGTACGGCCGGATCTGAGCGAATCGACGGCAACCGCCAGTTTTTCGCTCACCGCCGGCCGGACGATGGCCTTCGCCCTGCACCGGTCGACGCTGGAGGAGACACCGGCGCATGTGTGGTCGCAGGAGGATCTGGCCCGGCGGCTGGCCGACACGATCGAGGCCTGGCGGTCCTGGTCGGCGATCCATCAGACGTACGACGGGCCGTGGCGCGACCTGGTGCGGCACAGCGGCCGGGTGTTGCAGGCGCTCACCTACCGGCCGAGCGGGGCGATCGTGGCCGCGGCGACCACGTCGCTGCCCGAGGCGGCCGGCGGCGAGCGGAACTGGGACTACCGCTACTCGTGGGTGCGCGACGCCAGCTTCACCATGGAGGCGCTGTGGGTGGCCGCCTGCCCGGACGAGGCCGGCGACTTCTTCGCCTTCATGACCACGGCCGCGGCCGGCGCCCCGGTGCCGCTGCAGATCATGTTCGGGGTCGGCGGCGAGCACGACCTCACCGAGCGCACCCTTCCCCACCTGCGCGGGTGGCGCGAGAGCAGGCCCGTCCGGGTCGGCAACGGCGCGTGGGAGCAGCAGCAGATCGACGTCTACGGCGAGCTGCTGGGCGCCGCCCTGAAGCTCCAAGGCCAGATCACCGGGATGGACGACGACGTGCGCCGCTTCCTGATCACGCTGGCCGGCACCGCCGCGACTCGCTGGCGCGAGCCGGATCAAGGGATCTGGGAGGTACGCGGTCAGGCGCGCCACTTCGTCTATTCGAAGGTCATGTGCTGGGTGGCCCTGGACCGGGCGCTCCGGCTGTTCGAGGATCCGGGCCACTGGCGTACGGCCAGGGACGAGATCCGGGAGACCGTGCTGCGCGAGGGCTATTCGGAGGCCCTGGGCGCCTTCACGCAGTCGTTCGGATCGGAGGATCTGGACGCCTCGGTGCTCGTGCTGCCGATCGTCGGCTTCCTGCCGGCCACCGACCCTCGCATGCGGGCCACCATCGACGCCGTCGCGAAGGAGCTGGCCGACCCGCGCGGCCTGGTCTACCGCTACCGGGGCGCGGACGGCCTCGACGGCGACGAGGGCACCTTCCTGCTCTGCACCTTCTGGCTGGCGCAGGCCCTGGCCCTGGCCGGCGAGCACGAACGGGCAATCGAGGTGTTCGAACGGGCAGCCGGATATCGCAACGACGTGGACCTGCTGGCCGAGGAGGTGGACCCGGGCACGGGGGAGCTGCTCGGCAACTTCCCGCAGGCCTTCAGCCACATCGGCCTGGTCAACGCGGCCTGGGCCATCACCGAGGCCACGCGGGCCCGCCCGGGCACCCCTGGCCGGCCCACCCGGTATTGAGCCAGGGTTTTGCACGGGTTCGGTGAACACCCTGGTGGCGCGAACGTTAGGGACAACGACGGAGCGGCATCTGGGGGGATCGACCGTGGTAATCCAACTTCGCGCGGACCGCAGCAGGAATCCATTGCGGATCGGCACACACGAGATCGACGTCAATGGCGTCGCGCAGCGCTACCACGTCCGCGGCAGCGGCTCGGAGGTGTGCGTGGCCATTCCGGGCGGGCCGGGCCTGTCCTGGGAGTACCTGCGGATGCCGGCGGTCGAGCGGCGGGTCCGGGTCGTCTACGTGGAGCCGCTCGGCACCGGCGCGTCGGGCCGGCTTCCGTCCCATCCGGACGGTTACACCCGGCCCGTGTACGCCGAGGCGCTCGACCGCGTCCTCGACCGGCTCGGCCGCGAGCGGGTGCACCTGCTCGGCCACTGCCACGGCGGACTGGTCGCCCAGTACTACGCGCTGCGCCACCCGGAGCGGCTGGCCGGGCTGATCCTGCACATGAGCTCGCCGGTCACCGGTCCCGAGCAGAGCGCCGAGACCCGGCACCAGCTCGACCGCTTCGTGCGGCGCAACCAGTGGAACCCGGCCCTGCCGGCGGTGCTCGACGCGCTGCACGCCATCCAGGACGCGGCCGACGACCGGGCGCTGACCGCGGCCACCCGCGACGCCCTGCCGGCCCAGTTCGCGCACTACTGGGCCCGCCGCGACGAGCTGTCCGGCCTGCGCCCGAAGATCCGCCGTTCCTACCTGGCGGCGCCGGAGCCGATCGACGACCGGGCCGACCTGCCCGGCATGCGCGTGCCGACGCTGGTCACGGCCGGCATGTACGACATCATCGGCGGCACCCGCTGGGCCCGGGAACTGCATTCGCTTATTCCGTACGCCCGTCTGCTGCTCCTCGCCCGCAGTGGGCACCTGGGCCACATCGAGGAGCCGGAGCGGTTCGCCGAGGGCGTGCTCGATTTCGTCGCGGCCACCCCGGCGACCCGGGACCGGGCGGTGGCCGCGTAGACGAAAATCTAGGGGAACGGCAACTCGCCGAAGATCTCCCGGATGCGGGACAGGTCGCGCAGGCGCGGCTCGGTCGCGCCGTTCACCCAGCGGCTGACCGTCTTCACCGACACGTCGAGGCGGCGGGCGGCCGCCTCGAGGGTCATGCCCTCACGGCGCAGGGAACCGGAGAGCCACACCGCGAACGACACCGCCGGCGCACCGACGGGGGGCGCCGGCGACGAGGGCGCGGTGGCGGTGAGCCCCGGGCGTTGCTCCGCGTCATCCCCCCTGGGAGTGAAAACGACATCGACCTCCGCCTGGCTGGGGTGGATCCGCAACGACACCTGGATCAGCCCCTCCTGACCGGCCGATTCGAGCAGCAGGTCGGCCACCTGGTCGCACAGGGCCCGCACGTCGTCCTCGGCCAGGATCTGCGGGGTCAACCGGCGCCGGACGAAGTCACGAACGTCCGGAAGGGACGATGCCCGGGGCGGAAATGTCCGGGTCACGATGACCAGCGGAACGATCTCGATCTGATCCGTGCCGGGGGGAGCCTGCATCGCCTCCCCCTCTCCGCGTGGGCCTCCTGTGGAGCTTACGGCGCTCTTCTCATGTCCGGGCGGCGGGAATAGGATCGGCCGGTCGGAATGTCCGGCAATGTCGATCTTCCGAGCGGGAAAGCGATGGCTGACATCCTGCACATCCTCTGGATGAACGGCGGCCTCAGCTGCGACGGCGAGTCGGTGGCGCTGACCGCGGCCACCCAGCCCAGCATCGAGGACATCGTCCAGGGCGCGCTGCCCGGCCTGCCCGAGGTGGCCATGCACTGGCCGTTCTTCGACTACGACTCCGGGCCGAGCTTCCTCGAGTGGTTCCACCGGGCCGAGCGGGGCGAGCTGGAGCCGTTCGTGCTGATCGTCGAGGGTTCGGTGGCCGACGAGACGAACAAGGACGAGGGCTACTGGAGCGGGTTCGGCAACGACCCGTCGACCGGGCAGCCGGTCACCGCCGGCGAGTGGCTCGACCGGCTGGCCCCGCGGGCGGCCGCGGTCATGGCGGTCGGCACCTGCGCGACGTACGGCGGCATCCACGCGATGGCCGGCAACCCGACCGGGGCCATGGGCGTGCCCGACCACCTCGGCTGGGACTGGCGGTCGGCGGCGGGGCTGCCGATCGTCTGCGTGCCCGGCTGCCCGACCCATCCCGACAACCTCACCGAGGTGCTGCTCTACCTGCTCTACCAGCTGTCCGGGCAGGCCCCGATGATCCCGCTCGACGAGTTCCTGCGGCCGCGCTGGCTGTTCGAGGCGACCGTGCACACCGGATGCGACCGGGCCGCGTACTACGACCAGAGCGAGTTCGCCTCCGGCTACGGCTCGCCCACCTGCCTGGTCAAGGTCGGCTGCTGGGGCCAGGTGGTGCGGTGCAACGTGGCCAAGCGCGGCTGGATCAACGGGGTGGGCGGCTGCCCGAACGTGGGCGGCATCTGCATCGCCTGCACGATGCCCGGCTTCCCCGACAAGTTCATGCCGTTCATGGACGAGCCGGCGCCGGCCGGGGCCGACGACGGTCCCGGGTACGGGTCGCTCGTGCGCACGCTGCGCGGCTTCACCGTGCGGGTGACCACCGGGCCGCCCCGATGACCACGCCCGACGCCGCCGCGGCCCGGGTCGAGGTGCTGATCGAGCAGCTGCGGGCCGGTCCCGATCCCCGGGCCGCGGTGGTCGCCGACGAGTTGGTCCGCTGCCTGGTGCAGCTGTACGGCGAGGGGCTGCGCCGCGTCGTCGAGCGGCTCGGTGCCGAGGCCGCCGCCGCCCTCTGCGACGACCCGCTGGTGGAGAGCCTGCTGCTCGTGCACGACCTGCATCCGGCCGGCCCGCGGGAACGCCTCGACCGCGTCCTGGAGCGCCTGCGGCCCCGGGTCGGCGAGCTCGACGTGGTCAGCGCCGGTGAGGGCGGCGACGGCGTGGTGCGGCTGCGGTCGGCCGGGGGCCGGGGCTGCGGGTCGGCCCAGCGGTCGCTGATCGAGTCGGAGGTCCGGCGGGCCGTCCCCGAGGCGGCCGAGGTCGAGGTGGAGACGCCGCCGCCGTTGCTACAGGTGACCAGGCGCCCGGGATGAGCGGGAAGGGGCTGCGGCGCTTCACCGACGCGCCGGCGCCCCGCTGCGAGCTGTGCGCCACGCTGATCGGCGAGGAGCACCGGCACGTGCTCGCCCTGGCCGACCGTTCGCTGCTCTGCGCCTGCCACCCCTGCCACCTGCTGTTCGAGGCGCCCGGAGCCGGCCGGTTCCGGGCCGTGCCACGGCGCTACCGGGCGCTCGGCGCGGCCGACGGGGAGTCGCTGGGCGTGCCGGTGACGCCCGCCTTCGTCGTCGCCCACGGTGGTCCGGACCGGCTGGTCGCCAGCTGCCCGAGCCCGGCCGGCACCACCGAGTGCGAGGTGGACGGTGACGCCTGGGACCGGCTGGCGGCGGCGAACCCGCTGCTGCGGGAGCCGGTCGCTGACGTCGAGGCGGTCTACCTGACCGGGCGGGAGGCGTTCCTGGTCCCGGTCGACGCGTGTTACGCCCTGGCCGGCGCGGTCCGGAGCCGGTGGCGCGGCGGGGACGGCGGCCCGGCCGTACGGGAACTCCTCGTGGCCTTTCTCGATGATCTGCGGGCCCGGGTGTAGCGGACACATGTGTCCGGTCCGTACGCCCTAGCGGGTGGACAAGACTGGGGCTGGTGCGGTTCGTAGCGGCTGCGGCACGCTGTGGTGGCTTCCCCCACCCCGACCCGATCATGAGGTGAGACCGTGACCCGGCACCTTCGTCAGACCTGTAAGGGACTGCGCTCGCCCCGCCTCGTCGAGACCACGGTGCGCGAGCCGGAATCCGGGTGGTGGAGCGCCTTCCCGGACCCCGAGCCGCCGCTCGCCTGGGTGGGATCGGTGACGGTCGCGGTCGTGGGCGAGGCGGAGACCCGGTGGGGTACGGGCGCTGTCGTGGCCCGCCTCGCTGAACTGGCCGCCACCGACGAGCTGGTGATCGTCTATGGCGCCCAGCACTGGCCCGGCCCGGGGCCGCGATCCGTGGTGGCGGGGTTGAGGGGCCACCTGCCGCGGCACGACGTGGTCGCCGTTCCCCTGTCGGGCTATCGGGGCAGCGCCGCCCTCGCGCCTCTCGTCGAGGGCGGCAGCCTGCCCGTCGTCATCACCCCGGGCCCGCTCGTCCACGACGTCACGGCCGAGCTGGCCAGTGGCCTGGCGGCCGACCGGGTGGTCCGGTTCCGGCGCACGGTCGACGGTGTCGAGATGCATCAGGTGTGGAGCCGGGCCGCGTTCAGCCTGAACTGACCGAGCTGCCGCTCCTGAAGGGCGTCCAGCCGCCCGGCCTGCTCGGCCGTCAGCACGTCGCAGACCCAGTCCCAGTGCAGCGCGACCCGGTCACCGGGCGCCGGAGCGCCGATCAGCGACCGCCCGCCCGCCGACCACCGGACCTCCTCCGGGCGATCCGGTCCCCTGGACAGAGAGGTGCCGTCACTGACCAGGGGACCGGACCGGACGATGGCCCGCTCCCCGTCGACCCGCAGCACGACGCCGGTGCGGACCCGGCACCGGTCGAGGACCCGCAGGGCCACCGGCGACGGGCCGGCGCCCAGCATCGCGGCCCACGGATAGACCTCGAAGACGTGGAAGCTGTGGTGCGCGACCGCCCGCTCGCCGGCCGACCGCCACGTTCCGCCGCGCTGCCCGCGGAACCGGTCGCCCAGCCACGCCACCAGCGCCGCCGGCGGCACCTCGTCGAGCAGCGCGCCGCCGACCCAGTACGCCCGCACCACCGTCTCGTCGAGCGGGTCACCGATCCCGGCCGTGGCCGCCAGCAGCTCCAGATAGCTCCAGGCGCCCTCGAACTGCCGCGCCCGTGCGGCGATCTCGCCCGGAACTCCGGGCGCCAGCAGGGCCGAGGCGCCGGCCGGGCCGCAGTAGCCCAGCTCGTTCGGCGGGTACGCGTACCGGGCGAACAGCAGCGCCCCGGCCTCGCTCACGTCAGCAGATCCGGGGCAGCTGCTCGCCGATGGGCAGCGGCACCACCCGGGTGCCGCCCAGGGCCGTGCGGGCCACCACCATGCCGGGATGCTCGGCCACGCAGGCGCCGATCCGGCGGGCGCCGGCGCCCAGCGGGTGGGCCCGCATCGCCGCCAGCACGTCGTCCGCGCTCTCGGCCGGCACCAGGGCGATCAGCTTGCCCTCGTTGGCCACCTGGAGCGGGTCGAGCCCGAGCAGGCTGCACGCGTCGCGCACCTCGGCCGGCACCGGCAGGTCGCGCTCGGTGAGCTCGACGCCGACGTGCCCGGCCCGGGCGATCTCGTTGAGCGAGGCGGCCACCCCGCCACGGGTCGGATCGCGCAGCACGTGCAGATCGGCCCCGGTGGCCAGCATGGCCGCGACCAGGCCGTGCAGCGCGGCGGTGTCGCTGGACACCGTGGTGCCGAACTCGAGACCCTCCCGGCAGCTCAGCACGGCCACCCCGTGCACGCCGATGTCCCCGCTGATCAGCACCGCGTCCCCGGCGGTGGCCCGGCGTGGGTGGATGTCGGCGCCCTCGGGCACGGCGCCGACGCCGGTGGTCGTGATGTAGACCCCGTCGCCGCTGCCGTTGTCCACCACCTTGGTGTCGCCGGTGACCAGCTGCACGCCGGCCGCCCGGGCCGCCGCGCCCATCGCCTCGGCGACCCGGCCGAGCTCGGACAGGGCGGTGCCCTCCTGGAGGATGAAGGCGGCCGACAGATAGAGCGGCGTGGCCCCGGCCATGGCCAGGTCGTTGACCGTGCCGTTGACGGCCAGGTCGCCGATCGAGCCGCCCGGGAAGAACATCGGCTTGACCACGAACGAGTCGGTGGACAGCGCGATGCGGGCTCCACCGGCGGTGACCACGGCGCAGTCGCTCAGGCCGGAGTTCGCGGGCGCGGCCGAGCCGAAGCCGGGCAGGAACAGGTGCTCGATCAGGTCGCCGCTCATCGCCCCGCCGCCGCCGTGACCCATCACGACGGTGGGGGTGTCGCGCAGCGGCAGCGGACAGCTCCAGTTCTCGAAGTCCAGGCCCGCGGTCATGAGATCGACACCAGATCCAATCGGCGGTACGCGTAGTAGGCCGCGCACGCCCCTTCGGACGACACCATCGTGGCGCCCAGCGGGTTGCGCGGTGTGCACTGCTTGCCGAAGGCCGCGCACTGGTGCGGCTTGATCAGCCCCTGGAGCACCTCGCCGGAGCGGCACAGCTCGGACTCCTCGGTGTGGATGCCGGTGACCGCGAACCGGTGCTCGGCGTCGAACGGCCGGTAGCGCGGTGACAGCCGCCATCCGCTGCCCGGGATCATGCCGATGCCCCGCCACGTCCGGTCGGTCACCTCGAAGACCTCCTGGAGCATGGCCTTGGCCACCGGGTTGCCCTCGGCCGGCACGGCTCGTGGATAAGCGTTGCCCACCTCGTGCCGGCCGGCCTCGAGCTGCACCACGGTCTGCCGGATGCCCTCGAGGATGTCCAGCGGCTCGAAGCCGGTGACCACGATCGGCACGCGATACTTCTCGGCCAGCGGCGGGTATTCGCCGGTGCCCATCACGCTGCACACGTGACCGGCGGCCAGGAACGCCTGTACCCGGCAGCGGGGCGACTCCATGATGGCGGCGATGGCCGGCGGCACCAGCACGTGCGAGACGAGCAGGCTGAAGTTGCCCACGCCGAGCCGCTCGGCCTGGTGGACCGTCATGGCGTTGGCCGGGGCGGTGGTCTCGAAGCCGATGCCGAAGAAGACCACCTGCCGGTCCGGGTTCTCCCGGGCGATGGTGAGCGCGTCCAGCGGCGAGTAGACCACCCGGACGTCGGCCCCGGCGCTCTTGACCGCGAACAGGTCCCGGCCGCTGCCGGGAACGCGCAGCATGTCGCCGAACGAGCAGAAGATCACGCCGGGCTGGGCGGCGATGGCCAGCGCCTTGTCGATGATCTCGAGCGGGGTGACGCAGACCGGGCAGCCGGGCCCGTGGATCATCTCGACGCCGGCCGGCAGCAGCTGGTCGATGCCGTGCCGGATGATCGAGTGGGTCTGCCCGCCGCAGACCTCCATGAGCGCCCAGGGCCGGGTGGCCGCCGCGTGGATCTGGTCGAGCAGGCGCCGGGCCAGCTCCGGATCGCTGAACTCGTCGAGATATCTCACCGGAACTCCTCCTTCAGGATGCCGAGCCGCTCGAAGTTCTCCAGGGTCTCCCGCGCCGACCGCTCGTCGAGGCGCTGGATGGCGAAGCCGACGTGCACGACGACGTACTCGCCGACCGCGGCGTCGGGGACGTACTGCAGGCACACGCTCTTGCGGACACCGCCGAAGTCGACCTCGGCCATCGTGGTGCCGTCGGCCTCGGTGATGCTGATGACGCGTCCCGGCACGGCCAGGCACATGGTCGGTCTCCTTCCCTAGAGCGACGCGGCGGCCACGAGCTGCCCGAGAGCCAGGCCGCCGTCGTTGGGGGGCAACAGCCGGGGGAGCAGTACGGTGAAACCCCGCTCCCGCAGCGCTTCGCGGGCCGACTCGACCAGCAGCGCGTTCTGGAAGACGCCGCCGCCCAGCGCGACGACGTCGAGGCCGGTCCGCCGGCGGGCGTGATCGGCCAGATCGGCGATCAGGGTGGCCACGGCGGCGTGGAACCGGGCGGCGATGTCGGCCACCGGCGCGCCGCGGGTCACGTCGGCGGCGATCGCGCGGATCACCGGGCCCGGATCGCCCTGCGAGGTGAACCGGTAGGCGCCGGCCGGGAAGCCCGTACGGGCCAGACCGGCCAGCCGGATCGCCGCCTCGGCCTCGTAGTCGACGGTGTGGCACACCCCGGCCAGCGAGGCCACGGCGTCGAACAACCGGCCCATGCTGGAGGTGGGCACGCAGCCGAACCCGGTCGCGAGCTGCCGGTCGAGCAGCTTGCGCTCGACCGGCGGGCAGGCCGCCACCGGCGGCAGCCCGGCCGCCCAGGGCACCCCGGCCGCGCGCAGATGCGACAGGGCCATCCGATAGGGGCGGCGCACGCTCGCGTCGCCGCCGGCCAGCGGCACGTAACCGAGGTGGGCCTCCCGGCGGTACGACTTGTAGTCGGCGACGAGCACCTCGCCGCCCCACACGGCGCCGTCGTCGCCGTATCCGGTGCCGTCGAAGGCCACGCCGATCACCTGCTCGCCGGCGCCGAGCCCGTGCTCGGCCATCACCGACACGATGTGCGCGTGGTGGTGCTGGACCAGCCGCACCGGCCGGCCGGCGGCGTGCTCGCGGGCCCAGGCCGACGACCGATATCCGGGGTGCGCGTCGGCCGCGATCGTCTCCGGGCGCACCCCGGTGAGCTCCTCCAGATGAGCCTCGGTGGCGGTCAGCGCCTCGATCGTGCGCAGGTCGTCCATGTCGCCGATGTGCTGGCTGACCCAGGCGTAGCGGCCGGCGCCGAGCGCGCACGTGTTCTTGAGGTCAGCGCCCACGGCCAGGATCGGCGGAACCTCGACGGGAAGCGCGATCGGCAGCGGCGCGTAGCCCCGCGACCGGCGCACCGGCAGCTCGGCCCCGGCCACGTGCCGGCTCACCGAGTCGTCACAGGGCACCCGGATCACCCGATCGTGCCCCAGCCACGCGTCGGCCAGCCCGCTCAGACGATCCCCGGCGTCGCGGTCGTCGGTGACGATCGGCTCGCCGGACAGGTTGCCGGACGTCATCACCAGCGCGTCCGGCCCCGGTGGATCGCCCGGCAGCCCGAAGAGCAGCACATGCAACGGCGTATACGGCAGCATGACGCCCAAGTCGGGATTGCCGGGCGCGACCGCTTCAGCCACCCCGCCGCGGCGGGGCAGAGCGCCCGGCGCAGCGGCCTCGGCCACATCGGCGCCGCCGCGATGGTGGCTTGAAGTCCGCAAGTCGGAAATATCCGGCGGGTCCTCATCTCGGCGGGGGAGCAGCACGATCGGGTGGCGCACGCTGGCGAGGAGGGTCTCCTCCGCCGGTGTCATCGTGACCAGCCCGCGGGCGACCTCCAGGTCGGACACCATCACCGCGAAGGGCTTGCCGCCCCGGCGCTTACGGCGGCGCAGCTCAGCCACTGCCGACTCGGCGCGGGCGTCGCAGGCCAGGTGATATCCGCCGAGCCCTTTGACGGCCAGGATCTGTCCGGCGGCGAGCAGAGCGCGCACGGCGGGCAGCGGATCCGGGACGACGGTGCCGTCGGCGGTGCGCAGCTCGAGCTCGGGGCCGCAGGCGGGACACGCGATCGGCTGGGCGTGGAAGCGGCGGTCGGCCGGATCCCCGTACTCGCGACGGCAGTCCGCACACATGGCGAAACCGGCCATGGTGGTGGCCGCGCGGTCGTAGGGCAGGCTCTCGATGATCGTGAAACGCGGCCCGCAGTTGGTGCACGAGATGAACGGATGCCGATAGCGGCGGTCCCGTGGATCACGCAGCTCGCGCCGGCAGTCGTCGCAGGTGGCCACGTCGGGGGAGGCCAGCGTGCGGGCGCCGCCGGACGGGCCGGAGGCGTCGATGGTGAAGCCGGTGCCGCCGGCCGGCGTCATCGCGCTCTCCTCGACGGCCGTGACCATGGCCAGCGGCGGCGCGCCGGCCCGCAACCGGCGGCCGTACTCGGCCACCGACGCGGGATCGCCCTCGACCTCGGCCACCACCCCGGCCGCCGTGTTGGCCACCCGGCCGGTCAGGGCCAGGGCGGCCGCCGTCGCGTACGCGAAAGGCCGGAAGCCCACCCCCTGGACCAGACCGGACACCGTGAAGCGGCGCCGCACCCGCTCGGCCGGCCGGCCGATCAGCTCCAGGCCGGACAGGGCCTCCGCCGCCGCGTCCTCGTCGACGACCTCGATCGCGAAGCCCATGTGGATCAGCACCCACTGGCCGGGCGCGGGCGGGGCGTCGAGCATCCCCACGTTCACCCGCCGGGTCGCGCCGAGCACGTCGACCAGCGCCAGCTGACCGTGGCAGCCGTCGACGAGCTCCACCACCCGTCCGGGTATGCCCAGGCACACGGCGCTCACCCGAGCCGGGACAGCACGGAGCGGACGGCGGCGATGGCCTCCGGGATCGCCGCCGTGACCGACGGGCTCAGCCCGATCCACTCGGCCGTGGTGGCGGCGCGGCAGCCGACCAGATAGGTGACCGGCAGCTTGCCGCCCAGGTGTTCGAGATGCGCCAGCATGGCCGCCGGGTCCATGCCGTGCGCGTCGAAGTCCCGGTCGGCCAGGTCGTCGGCGTTCACCTTGAGCAGCACCACCTCGCCCGGGCGGCCGCCGCCGGGCAGCGCGTCGACGAGGATCAGCGCGTCGTAGGCGTCGAGCAGGTCGTACGCCAGGTGCAGGCCGCGGATGCCGTAGTCGGCCACCCGCACGCCCGGCGGCAGGTCCTCCCCGGCCAGCCGCCGCACGACCTCGGGGCCGAAGCCGTCGTCGCCCAGCAGGACGTTGCCGACCCCGGCGACCAGCACCCGGTGCGTCATCACATCGCGCGCATCCGTGCGTAGCGCTGGATGTCCGGCAGCGCTCTCACGAGCTCGACGGCGACGGTCACGGCGAGGGCCGCGAGCGCGGCGGTGGTGACGAAACCGATGAGTCTCACAGCGGCTCCAATTCGTCGGGACTGAAGTAGAGGTAGCGGCCGTACCACTCGTGCAGGTCGCCGGCCGGGTCGTCGAGCAGCGTCAGGGCGACGTGGGTGCCGCCGTCGACGTCGTCCAGGACCGCGGCCACCCGGGCCACCCGGCCCGCGAAGAACATGTCCTGGGCGTCGGCCCGCCGCCGCGGGCGCACCCGGACCAGGGCGCCCGGCTCGGGACCGGCCGGGCGCAGCACACCGTGCAGCCGGTCGAGGCCGGCCGGGGTGAGCGCGTCGCACCGGTCGACGATCGCGCCCGCGCGGGGGTCGGTGGCGCGGGCCTCGGCCTTCTCGGCCTCGGTCAGCGTCATCACCCGCAGGGTGAGGATCTCGTCGATCTCGGTGGAGTCGAACAGGTCGCCCGGGCTCTGCTCGGCGATCCGCGGATGGTCGTACAGGATGATCGGCGCGGCCAGCATGACGTCGTCGTCGCCGGCCAGCACCGGCCAGCACCGGTGCTGGCGGCACTGCGGGGCGCCGGGCGGCGGGTCCTGGGCCGAGGCGAAGCGGCCGCCCTCGGCCACCAGCACGAGGTGGGCCGCCAGCAGCGAGCCGCGCAGGGCGGCGTCCTTGTCGGTGGCCTCGTCCGGGCATTCGTTGGCCACCTCGACGGTCAGCCGGATCCACCCGCCGACCGGCTCGCCGGTGATCCGGACACTGGCTGCCAGTCCTTCCACCCGCACGGTCACCGCGGCCGGCAGGCCGACGCGGGGCAACGCGATCTCGTGTTCCACCGGCTTGCCGCCCTGGAGTTTCAGGAAACGCAGGTGAACGCGGACGCCGGTCGCGGACGGGGTCAGCAGGCACTGGGCCGACATGGCCGGTTCCTCGGCGAAGGCGGCGGCCGTGGCCCGCGGCGGCCCGAGCACGCCGAACTGCCAGCGCGACCGGTTCTTGATCGCGCCGGCCCGGTACGGATAGAGCAGGTAACCCTCGTAGAGAACGGCGTCGGCCACCGCCCGTACGGCCTCGATGCTCATGTCTTCCCGCCCGCCGCCAGCAGCGCCCGCACGGTCTCGTCCCAGCTGGTCAGGCCGCGCGAGGCCCGGAAACGGGCCAGCTCGTCGAGCAGCCCCGACTCCAGGCGCAGCCAGCCGGTGCCCGGGAAGTACGACTCGATCATCCGCCGCCACACCGCGACCGGCAGGCGGTAGCGGGCCTCGCAGTCCCACGGCACCCGGGTCACCTCGAAACCGCTGCCGCCGCGCAGGAACACCGTGCCCGAGAAGAGCAGGCTCAGCGGCACCTCACCGGCCTCCAGCGAGTGCAGATAGCGGGTGCCGATGACCTCGAGGTCGTACGTGCAGGGCAGTGCCAGATCGGCCTCGGTGTGCCCGGTGAAGCCCTGCACGGTGGTGTCGCACTGCATCCACACGAACGGGCGCAGCGTCTGCCCCCACCGGGCGCGCTCGCCGAACAGGCCGAGCAGGCCGTCCTCCTCGGCGCCGGTGTAGGTGCGCAGATGCGGCTCGATCCGCACCTGGCAGTGCAGCGCGACGGCGTGCACCCGCTCACCGGTCGTCTGCGCGATCCGCAGCCGGGCGGTCAGCTGCGGGGCGACCGCCCACGGCTCGGCGGTCACGTCGAGCACGCTGAAGTCGTATCCGCCGCTCACGCCGGCCGGCTCCGCTCGCGCACCCCGGCGAAGAAGCCGTCGAGCACGGCCCGCGCCTCGGGACCGCCGTCGAAGCCCCGCCACTTGTCGCGCAGCCGCCCGGCCAGGCCGTAGCAGGCGTCGATGGGCACCAGGTGGCACGTGCCGTCGTACACCAGCAGCGCCTCGACGTCGGGGACCAGCAGATCGAGCCGCGGATCGTGGAAGGTCAGCGGCAGCTCGGACTCGGTGGCCCCGGCCGGTCCCGGATAGAGGGCGACCACCCGGCCCAGGGCCGAGTGGTGGAACAGGAAGGCCAGCCCGACCGGAACCTCCAGGGGCAGGCCGTCGGGGAAGGACAGGTAGCGGCGCGGCACCGAGCGGTAGCGCTGCCGCGCGGCCGGATCGGTGAACAGCAGGTAGCAGGGACGGCAGCCGCACATCAGCCGCCGGGTCTCCCGGTCGACCACGTGCCCGTGCTCGGGCCCGATCGGCTCGGCACACATCTCGCACCGCTCGCCGGCCGCCGCGGGCCGGTGCCGGACGGCCCGCCGCAGCGCGGCCAGCGGCGGCCCGGTCATCGCCGCTCCGCCACCCGGGCGAACAGCGCCGACACCGGGATCACGGCCTGCGAATGCTCGATGTGGATCTCCTCGACCTCGGGCGCGGCCGCCTCGACGGCCTCCCGGACGGCGGTGGTGTCGTGGTGCGGGCGCACACGAAGGCGTACCACCTCGCCGGTCTGAAGAATCTCGAGGTCGCCGAAGGCGGCCAGGGCTTGTTCGACACGCGTCGTCAGGTCGTACGGATGAAGGCCGTGCACCAGCAGCAGACTCGCTACCAGTTCGTCACCGGCGATAGCGTCGAGCAGGCCGTCGCTCAGCGCCCCGTGCTCGTGCGCGAGGTCGAGCATCCGGTGCAGCCCGGCCCCGTAGAGGTCGGCCACGAGCCGGACGAGGTCCTCGGCCGGCTCCCCGCCGGCCGCGATCAGCGCGTCGATCCGGTCGCCCGCCGCCCGCCAGTCGTCGCCGCTCACACCGCACCCGCCGACTGGGCCGGTGAATGCAGCAGCTCCAGCTCCTTGCCCCCGCCCAGATACATGTGCACGCCGCACGGCAGGCACGGGTCGAAGCTGCGGACCGTACGCATGATGTCGATGCCCTTGAAGTTGTCCCGGTCGTTCTCCTCGAAGATGGGCTGGCCCTCGACCGCGTCCTCGTACGGGCCCGGGGTGCCGAAGCTGTCGCGCGGGCTGGCGTTCCACGGTGTCGGCGGGTACGGGTGGTAGTTGGCGATCTTGCCGTCGCGGATGACCATGTGGTGCGACAGCACGCCGCGCACGGCCTCGGTGAAGCCGCAGCCGATGCCGTCGGTGGGCACCTCGAAGCGCTCCCACGTCTTGGTGCGCCCGGCCCGGATCTCGGCCAGGGCCTTCTCGGCGAAATGCAGGGCACAGGCGGCGGCGTACGCCTGGAAGTACGTCCGGGCGCGGTTCCGCTCGATCGTGTTGCTCCAGCGCGGGATCGTCCACTCCAGCTCCACCGGGGGCTTGAGCGCGGTCTTGGGCAGATTGATCCGCACGCTGTTGCCGGTGGCCTGGACATATCCGATGTCGACCATGCCGGCCAGGGCGGTCGTCCAGAGCCGGGCCAGCGGGCCGCCGCCGGTGTCCAGGGCCAGGTAGTCGTGCCCGTCGTACCAGCGCGGCGACATCACCCAGCTGTACTTGCCGTCCAGGTCGCGTTTCTGCGGATGGGGATGGGTGTGCTGGTTCCACGGGTGGCGGTGGTCGACCGGGTTGCCCAGCGGGTCCCGGTTCACGAAGATCTCCTGGCCGGCCCAGTCGTCGTAGTAGGAGGAGCCGAGCAGGATCCGGATGCCGAGGTTGATCCGTACGAGATCGGTCGTGAGCAGCTTGCCGTCGACCACGACGCCCGGGGTGACGTACATCTTCTGACCCCAGGCCGTCATGTCGGCGTAGCTGAAGTTGCAGTGTTCCGGGTCCTGGAAGGACCCCCAGCAGCCGAGCAGCACGCGCCGGTCACCCACTCGCTCGTAGCCGGGCAGCGCCTCGTAGAAGAAGTCGAACAGGTCGTCGTGCATCGGCACGACCTTCTTCATGAACTCGACGTAGCGCATGAGCCGGCTCAGATAGTCGGTCATCAGCTGGATCGTGGCGACCGTGCCGACGCCACCCGGATAGAGCGTGGAGGGGTGCACGTGGCGGCCCTCCATGAGGCAGAACATCTCGCGGGTCATCCGGCTGACCTGGAGCGCCTCGCGGTAGAACTCGCCGCTGAACGGGTTGAGCGAGCGCATGATGTCGCCGATGGTGCGGTAGCCGTGCGCTCCCGCGTGCGGCGCCTCGGTGTGGTTGGCCCGTTCCAGCACGCCCGGGTTGGTCTCGGCGACCATCCGCTCGCAGTAGTCGACCCCGACCAGGTTCTCCTGGAAGATGTTGTGGTCGAACATGTATTCGGCGGCCTCGCCCAGGTTGACGATCCACTCACCCAGGGGTGGCGGCTTCACCCCGTACGCCATGTTCTGCGCGTAGCAGGAGCAGGTGGCGTGGTTGTCGCCGCAGATGCCGCAGATGCGGCTGGTGATGAAGTGGGCGTCGCGCGGGTCCTTGCCCTTCATGAAGATCGAGTAGCCCCGGAAGATCGAGCTGGTGCTCTTGCACTCGGCCACGACCCGCTGCTTGAAGTCGATTTTGGTGTAGATGCCGAGGCTGCCGACGATGCGCGTGATGGGGTCCCACGCCATGTCCACGAGCTCGGTGTTCCGGGTGGTCATCGCGCCGCCTTCCGCCGGCGCCACTTCGGCTCGCGGTCGAGCGTGTGCGTGGTGATGCCGCGCAGTCGCTTGACCGTCTTGCCGTAGGCGCCGATCGCCCTGGTCGACAGGCCGCCGCCGGGCGGCGCGTCCATGAACGGCATGAACTTGTCGGGGAAGCCGGGCATCGTGCACCCGATGCAGATACCGCCCACGTTCGGGCAACCGCCGACCCCGTTGATCCACCCCCGCTTGGGCACGTTGCACCGCACGGCCGGGCCCCAACACCCCAACTTCACAATGCATTGCGGTTCCCCGTACGCCTGGGCGAAGTCGGCCTGCTCGTAATATCCGGCCCGGTCGCAGCCCTCGTGGACCGTGCCGCCGAACAGCCAGACCGGGCGCAGCGCGTCGTCCAGCGGGATCATCGGCGCCTGACCGGTGGCCTGGTAGAGCAGGTAGGTCAGCGTCTCGGCCAGGTTGTCGGGCTGGATCGGGCAGCCCGGGACGCAGACGATCGGGATGCTGGCGGACGACTTCCACTTCCAGCCCAGATAGTCCGGGACGCCCATCGCCCCGGTCGGGTTGCCGGCCATGGCGTGGATGCCGCCGTACGTCGCGCAGGTGCCCACGGCGACCACGGCCAGCGCCTTGGGCGCGAGCCGGTCGAGCCAGGCGCTGGTGGTGATCGGCTGGTCCTGGCCGGGATCGTTGCCGAAGCCCGACCAGTAGCCCTCCTCGTGCAGCCCCTCGTTGGGGATCGAGCCCTCGACGACCAGCACGAACGGGTCGATCTCGCCCCGCTCGGCCTTGAAGAACCAGGAGAGGAAGTCGTCGGCGCCGCCGGCCGGCCCGCACTCGAAGTCGATCAGCGGCCAGTGCACGGCCACCTCGGGCAGGCCGGGCAGCGCGCCGAGGGCGATCTCCTCGATGCTGGGCTGGGTGGCGGCGGTCAAGGCGACCGAGTCGCCGTCGCAACTGAGCCCCGCGTTGATCCACAGTAGGTGGATCTTCTGATCCTGTGCTGAGGGCATGGCAGGACCGCCCCTCCGGGTCGACACTGATCCCGTCTGTGACGCGCCTAACACCTTAGTGGAGCACTGTGTAACCATGTCAACGAACGAACGGCTGACATCTGTGCTGATCATGGCCTTGCGGAGGCTCGGGTGCACGAGTTGTCGATCACTCAGAGTATTGTCGACATCTGCTGCGATCGGGCCGCCGGCCGGCGCGTGGTCAGCGTCCGCGTCCTGATCGGAGCGCTGACCGCCGTCCTGCCGGACGCCATGCATTTCTGCTTCGACGTGGCCACCCGGGGCACGGCGGCCGAGGGGGCGCGGCTCGACATCGAGCGGCGGGCGGGCGCCGTGCACTGCCAGGACTGCGGTGCCGACACCGAGTTGACGGACTTTCTGCTGCTGTGCCCCTGCGGCAGCGCCGACGTGCGGGTCGTCGCCGGGAACGAGCTTCACATCGTGTCGATGGAGGTGGGCTGAGCCGTGTGTCTCTCGCATGAAGTGGTCACTCTGGAAGAGCGGGTGCTGGCCAAGAACGACTCTCTGGCCGCGGCCAACCGGCATCGGCTCGCCGCGTCCGGCATCGTCGCGGTGAACCTGATGAGCGCCCCCGGGGCCGGCAAGACCACCCTGCTCGAGCGGACCATCCGCGAGCTCGGCCCGTCGCGGCCGATCGCGGTGATCGAGGGCGACCAGGCGACGCCGCTGGACGCCGAGCGCATCCGCCGCACCGGCTGCGCCGTGGTGCAGGTGAACACCGGCGCCGGTTGCCACCTCGACGCCGCGATGGTCGCCCGTGCCCTCGACGACCTCGACCCGCCCGACGGCGCGCTGCTGTTCATCGAGAACGTCGGCAATCTGGTCTGCCCGGCCCTGTTCGATCTGGGCGAGGCGGCCCGCGTGGTGATCACGGCGGTGACCGAGGGGGACGACAAGCCGCTGAAATATCCGCACATGTTCGCCGCGGCCGGCCTCGTGCTGATCAACAAGACCGACCTGTCGCCCTACGTGCCCTTCGACCTGGACGCGTGCCGCCGGCACGTCGCCATGGTCAGCCCGGCGGCCAAGGTCATCGATCTCTCGGCGGCCACGGGCGCGGGAACGGCGGCCTGGTACGAGTGGCTCGCCGGTATTTTCGCCGTCTTATGATTTCGTGGTCCTGAAATCGTTTCGCGTTGCCGATTCGTGCTACGGTCTGCTCTCATTTCTTCCGTCTGCGGGCGGCCGATCTTCCGTCTGCGGCGGCCGACTGATTCAGCGGTCGCCGCAGGCGGGCACCATCCTGCCGGAGCGCTCCGGAAAACGAGGGAACAAATGATCGTTGCACGGCAGCTCATCGTCGATGAGCTGCGCCGGCGCGGCCAGTCCAGGCGGGCCGAGTTCGTCGAGGAGCAGTTGCCCGACGAGGTCGACTCCACGCGGCACGGTGGTCTGCTCGCCACCCTGCACATCGACCTGACCGAGTTGACCGAGGCCGCGGAGCGCCGATCGGCCGATTAAATTGCTTTCTGTGCTACGGTGGCCCGCGTTGCGGTGTTGATTTTCCCTAGGCGTTTCTTTCCATTCCTTTCGCCAGCGTGATCAATTCGGTGACGTACCGCGTCTTTCATGTCCGCAGGTCCGCAGGGAGAAAAAGATCATGGCTACCGGCACAGTGAAGTGGTTCAACGGCGACAAGGGCTTCGGCTTCATCACCCAGGACGGCGGCGGCGCCGACGTCTTCGCCCACTTCTCGGCCATCCAGACGTCCGGCTTCCGCAGCCTCGAGGAGAACCAGCGCGTCGAGTTCGACATCGCGCAGGGCGCCAAGGGCCCCCAGGCGGAGAACATCCGCCCGCTCTGACTTCCACTTGACCGATGGCCGGCCTCCCGCGCGGGAGGCCGGCCATCGGCATGTCAGCCGGTGATGACGCTGACCGCGATACCGATCGTCGCCGTGTTGTAGACGAACGACAGGATCGAGTGCGACAGGATCTGCGCCCTGATCTTCGACGTCCGCGTCTCGACGTCGGACACCGAGAAGGTCGTCCCGAGCGTGAACGAGAAGTACGCGAACTCGACGAACGTCGGCCGCTCGGTGCCGGGGAAAGCAAGCGGTCGCTCATCGGCCGCGTAGAAGGTCTTCGCGTAACGCTCGGCGTAACCGAAGTGCAGGATGCCCCACGCGAACAGCACGGCCGGCAGCCCGACGACCTTGGCCAGCAGCTGCTGGTCCCCGTCGCTGATCACGATGGCCAGCCCCGACGAGATGCCGACCAGACTGGTGAAGATCGTGAACGCCAGCCCCATCCGGCCGCCGATGCCGCGGGCGAGCCAGTCGTTGCTGTCGTTGCGATGGCTGCGCCGCAGCCGCTTGATGCGGATCGCCAGGTACAGGACCGCGATGAGGTCCCAGAAGCCGAGGGCGGCGAACTCCCACGGATCCTCGAGCGAGATGACGAGTACGCCGAGAATGACGAGCGCTGCCTCGATGATGCGAGACAGGACGAGCGTGGCCTTGCCGGTCATGACGTCCCTAGAAGTGATCAGATCGATAGATGCACCGCTAAGACGGCCCCCATCGACCGTGGTTCACTTCTCCGGCTCACGATCTCGACGAAAGCACGGGGGCTATGCGACACATGGTGGTTGGTCTGGCGGTGGTGCTCGGCCTGGCCGGATGCTCCGCGCCGGAACCTGAGGAGGCCGTACGCCGGCCGGAGGCGGCACCCAGCGTCTCGCTGCCGGCCGACCCGAAGGCGGCCCTGGGCGTCGGGGTGGGCAAGCTGGGCACGCAGTCGGCCCGGGTGAGGTTCCGCATCGGAACCGGCGAATGGATGGACGACGGCGAGATCACCGGAGTCGTCGACGAGACGGGCCGGAACTACGAGATCGCCGCGCCGGGCTACGCCATCCGGCGCGTCGGGGACGACGCCTGGCTGAAGCTGACCACGAAGCCGGAACAGGAGCCGATCGACGAGAAGGACATCGGCAAATGGGTCCCGATGTCCGCGACCGAGTTGGACGACACGATCACGCTGGGCTCCGGCTTCCCCTGGGAGCTCCCGCGGGGAACGGTGACGGAGGGCTCGGACGTCACTCGTTCCGCCGACCGTTCGTTCCGGGGAACCTCGATCCGGCAGCCGAAGGCGAAGGACGGGCACTTCGCCGCGGAACTCGACCAGTCGGGCCGCCTCACGCGGGTGACCAGCGGCATCGGCGAGTCCTTCGACAACCTCTACGTGCTCGAGTTCTCCGACTTCGGCACGCCGGCCCCACTCGAGGCGCCCCCGGCCGCCGAGGTGATCGACCAGCCCGCCATCAACCTGTCCGTCGTGTGGATCCGGTAGATCATCCTGCAGGACCGGTCGCGACCACCTCGCGGCCGGTGTCGGCGGCCTCCTCGATGGCCAGGGCCAGGGCCTGGTCCTGCAGGCCCTGGGCCAAGGGGTACGGCGGTGGGCCGTCGCCGCGGATCCAGGCGGCCATCGCGTCGAGCAGGGTGGCGGTGGCGATCTCGTCGTCGTTGAAGCGGTGGCCGGGGTAGGGGTTGCGGTAGAGGACCCGGTCGCCGCAGAGGATGGTCTCGGTGTCGAAGCCGTTGAGGTCGAGGTCGTGCCCGCTCTGGCGGCGGATCAGCGGGGTGTGCGCGACGGTTCGCGGCGCCGGCATGTGGACGATGTCGTCGTCGTGGAGTTCACCGTGGGTGCCGCGAACCAGCAGGCGGCGGTGGCGCAGCAGGTTGCGGGTCTGCCCGGTGGTGAAGTCGTAGACGGCCGAGCGCCCGTCCCGAAAGTCGAGCGTGGCAATGGTCGTGGTGGCCGGCCGCGGCATTGGATCGTCAGTCCACCCGGACCGGTCGAGCGGGGCGAGCAGCGGCGCCTCGGTGCGCACGGCCCGAACGGACGCCGGGGCAAGCCCTACGCCCAGCATCCCGCGAATGAGCGAGATCGCATGATGCTGCTGGGTGGACGAGACGTGCACCTGAGTGGCGGCTCCGATGATCCCCGACCGAACCGCGGCAAGCCGAGCAGCATGCGACGGCATCAGCAGATATTGCTCGGCGACTTGCACAAGCCCCGATTCACCAACCGCCGCCCAGAGCTCCCGCAGTCCCCACAGCCCGGGCACTTCCCGCGCCGTGCCGGCTTCCCGCGCCGTGCCGGCTTCCCGCGCCGTGCCGGCTTCCCGCGCCGTGCCGGCTTCCCGCGCCGTGCCGGCTTCCCGCGCCGTGCCCATCTCCCGCGCCGCGCTCGCCGTCCGGGTTTCGCCGGCCTCCCGTGCCGTGCCTGCCTCTCGCGCTTCGCCCGTCGTCCGCGCCTCGCCCGCCGTCCGCTCCGCGCCCACCGTCCACGCTTCGCCGGCCTCCCGGGTCTTCCGCGCTTCGCCCGTCGTCCGCGCTTCGCCGGTTTCCCGCGCCTCCCGTAAGCCGAACAACGACGAGGTGCCGGAAATATGCGGAAAATTGTGCGAATGCGTTGGTGAGGACGGCTCTGCGGGCGAGGGCGGCTGGGTGAGAGACGGCGTCGCTTCGGGGGCGGACGGTTTGGCGGGCGGCGGCGGTTGGGTGAGTGAGGATGACGCGGCGGGTGAGGGCGGCTGGGTGAGGGACGGCGTCGCTTCGGGGGCGGACGGTTTGGCGGGCGGCGCCGGTTGGGTGAGTGAGGATGACACGGCGGGTGAGGGCGGCCGGGTGAATGACGGCGTCTCGGCGGGCGAGGAGGGCTTGGCGGGCGACGGCTGGGTGAGTGAGGACGGCTTGGCGGGGGAGAACGGCTGGGTGAGCGACGGCAGCTTGGCGGACGAGTGCGGCGCGCTGGGGCGGGGTGTGGGGTTGGCCGGTGGCGTCTCGGCCAGGACGGGGAGGCCCAGGGCCACGGCCTCGAGGATGAACACGTAATTGGCCGCCGGTGGGATCGCGGTCACCAGGAAGTCAGGGCGGGTCTGGCGTATGCACTCTTCCAGGGTCAGGAAGGTCGGCACCGGCAACTGGCGCTGTGTGCGCACCACCGCTCCCACGCATTCCAGGCCGGGTAGGGACTGGGCCAAGCGGTAGTACGCGGCGGCCCGGAAACCGAAGCCCACCAAAGCGAACGACGTCATGCGGCCGGGCCGGTGGAGTCTCGGACGATCAGCTGGTGGCCGGTTCGGCGGCGGCGGGGGCGGGTCGCCCTCGGCTTCAGGGCCAGGTCGAGGGCCATTCTCCCCATGTCGGTCATCGGCAGGCGGATCGTGGTCAGGCTCGGGGCCAGGTCGGCCGCCACCGAGACGTCGTCGAAGCCGACCACCGACATGCGGGCCGGCACCGCTATGTCGTGCTCGCGCAGCGCCGACAGCACGCCCATCGCCATCGCGTCGTTCAGGGCGATGATGGCCGTCGTCGACGGGTGGTCGCGCAGGATCCGCTCGGTGGCCACCCGGCCGCCCTCGCGGATGAAGTCGGTGTGCAGCACCGGCATCGCTGCCGGGTCGAGGCCGTGGGCCCTCATCGCCGCCGCTACGCCGGCCATCCGGTCGGTGACCGTGGTCAGGGCGGCCGTGCCGGCCACGATCGCGATGTTCCGGTGTCCCAGCCCGATCAGGTGCTCGCCCAGCGCGAACCCGCCCGCCTCGTTGTCCGGCAGCACCGCGTCGGCGCCGAGGCTGTGGCGGCCGATCACCGCCAGGCGGCCGCCGTTGCGCTCGTAGAGGCTCAGGACCTCGCGCGCCGACGACTCCACCTGGGGGTCGCTGTATCCGGAGCCGGCCACGATGATGATGCCGACCCGCTGGGCGATCAGGCTGCGGATCTGCCGCAGCTCGTGCGACGGGTCGCGGCCCGAGTGGCAGATCTGCACCAGCAGGCTCTGCTCGCCCGCCAGTTGGATGACGCCGCCGGCGATCTCCGAGAAGTACGGGTCGTCGACCTGGTGGACGACCAGGCCGACGGTCGAGCTGGCCCCGCCGGCCAGGGTGCGGGCGTACGGATTGGCGACGTACCCCATCTCGAGCGACACCTGCCGGACCCGGTCGGCCACCTCCTCGCTGACGCCGTCGCGCCCGGACAGGGCGCGGGAGGCGGTCGCGAGGGAGACACCCGCTCGTTGAGCGACATCGATGAGGCGAAGCCCGGGGCCCGGTTTCGGCATCGTTAACTCCCCAGCTATTGCCAGTGATCTATGGCACAGGTTAGCGTACGTAAGCGCTTTCGGAAGCGCTTTCGTGCTCGGTGCAGAGGAGCGTCCGAGAATGCCGATAAATTCTTTCCGCGCCATAACTACCGCGACCGCCGTGTTCGCCCTGGCCCTGACGGCCGGGTGTTCGGGAGATGATCAAGGCGGCGAAGGAAACAGCAACGACCCCATCGTCGTCGGCATCTCCCTGCCGCTGACCGGCGACTTCTCCGAGCCCGGCAAGGGTGTCCAGGAGGGCTACGAGGCCTGGGCCAAGGTCGTCAACGACAAGGGCGGCCTGCTCGGGCGCCAGGTCGAGCTGAAGATCCTGGACGACCAGTCCAATGCCGACCGGGTGGTCGCCGACTACGAGCAACTGATCGGCAAGGACCAGGTCGACCTGGTCGTGGGCCCGTTCTCCACCCGCCTGGTGGTGCCCTCGGCCCGCGTCGCCGAGGAGTACGACATGCTCTTCGTCGAGCCCGCCGGCGCCGCCAAGGAGGTCTTCGAGCAGGGCTTCAAAAACCTGTTCTACGCCGCCCCGGCCGTCGCCAACGACCACTACAACCACCTGGCCGAGCACATCCTGGCCCTGCCGCCCGACCAGCGGCCCAAGACGGCGGCCTACGCCGCCATGGACGACCCGTTCGCGCAGGGCACGGCGTACGGCCTCAAGGAGAAGCTCGAGGCCGGCGGCGTCAAGACCGTCGTCAACGAGGTCTACCCGCCCAACACGACCGACTTCAGCGGCATCGCGGCCAAGGTCGCGGCGGCCAAGGCCGACGTGCTCGTCGGCGGATCCCAGTACCAGGACGGCGTGAACCTGATCGTCGCCCTCCAGCAGCTGGGCTACCAGCCGAAGCTGGCCGCGTTCTCGACCGCGCCGACGAACCCCGAGTTCGCCAAGGCGATCGGGAACAAGACGACCGGGATCCTGTCGCCCACCGGGTACAGCCAGGACGCTCCGTACGAGAGCAACAAGGAGTTCGTCGAGAAGTTCAAGGCGCAGTTCGGCAAGGCGCCCGAGGAGGACCAGGCCAACGGCTACACCACCGGCCAGGTCGTCGCGGCCGCGGTCACCGCGGCCGGTTGCGCCGAGCAGGGCGAGTGCCAGAAGAAGCTGGTCGACTGGCTGCACTCGAACAAGGTGGACACCGTCGTCGGCCCGCTGAGCTGGGACCAGACCGGTAAGCCGCAGGGCGCCCACATGATTCAGCAGTGGGTGGACAACGACATCAAGATCGTCCTGCCCGCGGACGTCAAGGAGGCCGACTTCGTCTATCCGAAACCGGCCTGGTGACGCTGATGCTGGTCTTCCAGAGCATCCTGCTCGGCCTGCTGCTCGGCGGCCTGTACGCCCTGCTCGCCTCCGGGCTGACGCTCTACTTCGGCATCATGCGGGTCGTGATGATCGCCCACTCGGCGTTCCTCATCCTCGCCGCCTATCTGGCGTGGTGGATGCACGACCGGGTCGGCATCGACCCGCTGCTGTCGATGGTGGTCACGGTTCCGCTGTTCTTCGCGGCCGGTGTCGGGTTGCAGCGCCTGCTGCTGACCCGGCTCCGGCCGGCCACCCTCACCATGATGTCGGTGCTGCTGACCTTCGCCATCGCGCTGACCGTCGAGGGCCTGCTCGGCTACGCCTTCTCCGGCACACAGCGCCGCGTCCAGCTCGGCTACAGCTCGGCCAGCTTCGAGATCTTCGGGGCCAGGATCGCGGTGGTCAAGCTGATCGCGTTCGTCCTGGCCGTCGTGGCGCTTTCCGGCCTGTACGTCCTGATGAAGCGCACCAGGTTCGGATGGGCCCTGCGGGCGACCATCCAGCATCGTGACGCGGCCCGGCTCCTGGGCATCGACACCGAGCGGGTGGCCGGGTACGGCTTCGGCATCGGCCTGGCCACCGCGGCGATCGGCGGCACGGCGCTGTCGCTCGACACCACCATTTATCCGTCGCTGCACTGGCACTGGATCGGCCCGCTGATGGCCATCATCGTGGTCGGCGGCCTGGGCAGCGTGCCCGGCGCGGCGGCCGCGGCCATGGTCCTCGGGATGGCGCAGAGCCTGCTGCAGATCCCGATGGGCACGACGTGGGCCCAGACCGTCTTCTACGTGGCGCTGTTCGCGACGCTCGCGTTCCGGCCGCAGGGATTCTTCGGAGGACGCCTTGCCCAACGCTTCTAGGAAAATCCTCATCGGCGCGGCGATAGCGCTGCTCGCCGCCGCGATCCTCGTCTTCCCGAGCCTCGCCCCCAACCCGTACATCCTGTCCTCCGGCGTCCTGGTCCTGAACTACGCCGTGCTGGCCACGTCGTGGAACTTCGTCGGCGGCTTCACCGGCTACATCTCGCTCGGGCACGGCGCCCTGGCCGGCCTCGGCGGATATGCGACGGCGCTGCTGGTCGTCAAGGCCGGGCTGCCCTCGTTCGCCGCGCTGGCGGTGGCCGCCCTGCTCGTGGCCGCGCTCGCCGTGCCGATCGGCATGGCCGCCCTGCGGGTGCGCGGCGCCTCGTTCGTCATCGTCTCGATCGCGCTGGTGCTGATCCTGCTGCTGGTCTTCCAGAGCTGGGCGTCGTTCACCGGCGGCTCCCGCGGCCTCGTCGTGCCCCGCCCGTTCGACCTGAGCCGCCCCGAGCACCACCGGGTCTTCTACTACCTGTTCGCGGCGCTGCTCGCGATCGCGGTGCTGGCGTGGTGGCTGATCGACCGGTCGCGCTTCGGGCTCGGCCTCAAGTCGATCCGCGAGGACGAGGACAAGGCCGAGGCATTGGGTACGCCCACATTCGCCTACAAACTCATCGTCTTCGTGGTCTCCGCGGGTTTCACCGCCCTCGCCGGTGGTCTGTACGCGCTGTGGTTCGGCGACCTCGACCCGGTGTTCCAGTTCTCCATCCTGACCGGCTCCTATCTCGTGCTGATGGCCCTGCTGGGCGGCGTGCGCAACCTGTTCGGCCCGGTGGCCGGGGCCATCCTGGTCGGCACGGCCCTCGAATACTTCAAGGTCGAGTACGGCGACACCCCGCTCCATCTGGTCGCCACCGGCGTGCTGCTCGGCCTGGTCGTGCTCTTCATGCCCGACGGCGTCCTCCCGGCCATCGGTGACCTCCTCAAACGTTTCGACCGCACGAGGAAGTCTTCCATCCGCGAGGTGACAGCAGCCGAACTGGCCGAACAGCGAAAGGCGGCGGTATGAGCCTCGCGACGCACGAGCTGCGGAAGGCGTTCGGTGGTGTGACCGCGCTCGACGGGGCCACCGTCGAGTTCCAGGCGGGCAAGGTCAACGCTCTGATCGGGCCGAACGGCTCCGGGAAGACGACCTACTTCAACTGTGTCACCGGCATGATCAAGCCGGACTCGGGGCGCGTCACCTACAAGGACCGTGACCTCACGGGCAAGGCGCCGCACCGGATCGCGCGGGCCGGGCTCGGCCGCACGTTTCAGCTGTGCCGCACGTTTCCGCGCATGACGGCGCTCGAAAATGTCCTGGCGGCCGTTCCGCATGGCGGTCTGCGCTCGTTCCGGACACAAAACGACATCGAGCGGGCCATGAGCTGGCTGACCCGGCTCGGCATCGAGCACCTGGCGCAGAGCGAGGCCCGCGACATGTCGTGGGGGCAGCAGAAGCTGCTCGAACTGGCCGGGGTGCTGATGGCCGAGCCCGAGACGGTGCTGCTCGACGAGCCGGCCGGCGGCGTCAACCCGGCGCTGCTCGACCGGATCGGCACCCTGATCCGCGAGCTCAACGCCGAGGGGCGCACCTTCGTCATCGTCGAGCACAACATGGACCTGGTCATGAGCATCAGCGACCACATCGTGGTCTTCGACCGGGGACGGCCCATCGCGGAGGGACCACCCTCGGTCATCCGCACCGACGAGCGCGTGCTGGGGGCGTACCTTGGCGTCTGAATTTGAATTTGAACTGGTCGATGTCCAGGCCGGATACGGCCGGGCGGCGCCGGTGTTGCGCGGCTTCAGCGTCAGCGTCCCGGCGGGCGCGATCGTCTGTCTCGTCGGGCCCAACGGCGCCGGCAAGTCGACGGTGCTGAAGGTCGCCGGCGGGTTGCTCAAGCCTCGCGAGGGCCGGGTGATCGTCGCCGGGAAGGACGTGACCGGCGCCGGGCCGCAGCAGATGCTCGGTCACGGAGTGTCGCTGGTGTTGCAGGGACACTCCGTGTTCCGCGAGATGACCGTCGAGGAGAACGTGCTGCTCGGCGCCTACACGCTGCGTGACCCGGTGAAGAAGGCCGAGCGCGTCACGTTCGTGAAGGAGATCTTCCCGGTGGTGGCCGACCGCTGGGGATCGCTCGCC
The DNA here is from genome assembly GCF_042899005.1 of Actinoplanes sp. NPDC000266. Taxonomy (NCBI): domain Bacteria; kingdom Bacillati; phylum Actinomycetota; class Actinomycetes; order Micromonosporales; family Micromonosporaceae; genus Actinoplanes; species Actinoplanes sp. NPDC000266. Next base: position 668,363 of record NZ_JBIAZI010000002.1, on the reverse strand, counting down.
GGTCTGCTCTCCGGCGGGCAGCAGAAACAGGTGGAGTTCGCCCGGTCGCTGATGGTGGATCCGAAGGTCGTCCTGCTGGACGAGCCCTCGATGGGACTGGACCCCAAGGCGACCAGCACGGTGTTCGAACAGGTCGTGCGGATGCGCGACGCCGGAACGGCGGTGCTGCTCGTCGAGCAGAACGCCCGGCGCGCGCTGGAGACCGCCGACCTCGGGTGCGTGCTCGATCTCGGGCGCGTGCACATCTCCGGGCCTGCCCGGCAGCTTCTGGCCGATCCACAGCTCGGGGAGCTCTATCTCGGCGGCCGTCCCGCCGAGGTCCAGGTGCCACCGAAAATCTGAAAGGTCGTCCTTGTGAGACGAACTGGAGGAATCGCTGTCGCGTTGGGAATCGCGCTAGTGGCAGCGGGATCACCTGTAAGCGCGGACGCACCGGGTCCGCATGACGTCCATCCGTCCCTACGCTCCTCGGTCGTCGCGCTCTACGACTTCGACCATCCGGTCCCCGGCGACACGGCCCTCGAACGGGACCAGGGCCGCTCCGGCACCGAGATCGAGCTCATCAACGGCGGCGCCGCCCAGCGCGTGCGCGACGCGGCCTATCGCGGGGCGGGAAAAGCGCTCCAGACCCGCCAGATCAATCCGGCTTCATTGGGGAACGACGACTGGAAGGCCGGGATCTTCGCGCAGCCCGGCGTACGGACGCTGCGAGCCTTCAACGCGGTCGGTGGAACGACCGTCATGGGCTGGTTCAAGCGCTCCATGGACGGTCCCGCTCCGAACACCGTCACGGCCGACCCCGATGACCTCTACAACGCGATCGGGCTCGCGGGCGTTCTCACGGGCGACTCCGACGGGCATGGCGTACGAGCCCTGCTCGAACTGATCGACGTGAACGGCACCCTGCGGCTGGTCGCGCTGGGCCGGCGGCTCGACGGCGGGAACTCGCAGACCTTCGCGGCGAACGAGGACTGGAAGACGCTGCTGCCCAAGGACAGGTGGGTGCACATCGCGGCGACCTTCGACTTCAACGCCGGGACGATGGCGCTCTACCGCGACGGCCGGCCGGTCGAGGGCTTCTACACGCGCACGGACGACCCGTGGCTGGTCGCCGGGCCGGGCCCGCACGTCACCACCGCGAGCGACCCGCGCGGCATCAAGATCGGCGGGAGCTTCCCGCAGAACACGGTCGAGCGCAATCCGTGCGACTGCCGGATGGACGCGCTCACCTTCCTCGACCGGTCGCTGTCCGCGCGTGAGGTCGCCGCCCAGTACCGCTATTACTTCCAACGGGGATGATGTTCATGAGACGGTTCCTCCTATCAGCCGCGGTCATTCTGTCCACATTGGTGGCCGCTCCGACCGTGGCGCTCGCCGCGCCCGTCGGTGATCCGATCGACGACCCGATCCCGGTCGAGCCGGTCGCCTCGTCGCTCGGGCTCGAACTCACCGAGTACGCGTCGTTCCCGCAGTCGTTCACCCAGCCGCCGCTCACCGATCAGCGGCTCAACCGGATCGCGCGCATCAACACCATTCTCGAGGTGCCGGACGGCTCGGGACGCCGCGCGGTGCCCGATCTGAACGGCAACCTCTATCTGGTGAAGAACGGCGTGCCGCACGTCTATCTCGACGTGCGCGCCCAGTTCCAGCCGCAGTTCTTCTCCGGGCGCGGGCTCGGGCAGGGCTTCGGCTACGTCACGTTCCACCCGGACTTCAAGCAGAACGGCGTCTTCTACACGATCCACACCGAGCAGGCGTCGCAGACCACCGCGGTGCCCGACTATCAGCAGACGGGCACGCTGTTCCACGGCGTCATCAACGAGTGGACGGCCACCGACCCCAAGGCCGACACGTTCGCCGGCACCCATCGTGAGGTGCTGCGGATCGGGTTCGGCGGGCAGATCCACGGCATTCAGGAAATCAACTTCAACCCCACGGCCCGCAAGGGCACGGCCGAGTACGGCAAGCTCTATCTCGCGGTCGGGGACGGCGGTCTGGGCGTACGGAACACCGATCCTCAGAATTTGGCCCTGCCGCACGGAAAGCTGTTGCGGATCGACCCCCGGGGCACGAACGCGCCGAACGGGAAGTACGGCATCCCGGCCGACAATCCCTTCGTGGGGCGCGCGGGGGCGCTCGGGGAGATCTACGCGCTCGGATTCCGTGACCCGCACCGGTTCAGCTGGGACCGGGCGACCGGAAAGCTCTATCTCGGGCACATCGGCGAGAAGTCGACGGAGGCCATCTACGAGGTGCGCGCCGGCGACAACATGGGCTGGAGCGAGCGCGAGGGCCGGCTGTTGTTCGACCGCGCCGCGACCAATGTCTGCGACCGGCTCTACCCGCTTCCGGCGGACGACGCGCAATACGGTTACACCTATCCGGTGGCGTCCTACGACCACAATCCGGCGCCGGGCTGGAACTGCACGGACGACGTCGGCGTGGCCGTCGCGGGCGGTTTCGTCTACCGCGGCACCGACATTCCGAAGCTGCGCGGCAAATACATCTTCGGCGACCTGGTCGCGGGCACGGTCTTCTACACCGAGGCGAACGAGATGCGGCGCGGGCAGGCCCCGGCCACCATCCACCGGCTGCACCTGTTCACGCCGGCCGGTCAGTCCGTACGGATGCAGGAACTCTCCTCGCCGGGCGCGCCCGGTGACCCCAACCGCGTCGACCTGCGCTTCGGCACTGACGCCAAGGGCGAGCTCTACATCCTGGCCAAGGCCAACGGCAAGATCTGGAAGGTGACCGACGCCGCGTACTTCGCCGACGAGAAGGTCGGGAACACGCGCGTGACCAACACCGCCGCCGCGGCCAACTGGGCGCCGGTGACCCCGTCGAAGTGGCGCTTCGAGAACGGCCAGGTCATCCTGGCCGAGGCCGGCGAGGCCCGGCCGGGCCCGCGCCGCCCGTTCGAGTACGCCGTGCTGACCAAGGGTCCCGCGTTCTCCAGCGTCGAGATCACGGCCCAGGTGCGCCTGGACGAACCGGTCGAGGTCACCAACCGTGACGTGATCATCGTGTTCGGCTACAAGTCCGACACGGAGTTCTACTACGCACATCTTTCGACCGACAACACCATCTATCCGCACAACGGCATCTTCAAGGTCAACAACGCCGACCGTGAACGCATCGACTATCAGTGGAACGGCCGCTCCCGGGGCGCCAACCCGGCCATCGTCGACGCGGCCTGGCACAACGTCCGCGTGAAGCACGTGCCGTCGACCGGCGAGATCGCCGTCTACGTCGACGGCAACTGCGACCCGCTGATGACCGCCCGGGACACCACCTTCGGCTCGGGCCGGGTCGGCTTCGGCTCCTTCGACAACATCGGCCGCACCCGCGACTTCAAGGTGACCGGAACCCCGGCCACCTGACCGGAGACCGGCCGGGTGGGTTTGTGCCCACCCGGCCGGCTTCACCAGATCCCGGCCGCGAGCGTGTCCACGTACTCGAGCTCGATCACCTCGGCCGCGGGCGGCGCCTGAAGCTCCACCGAAAGCCCGAAATCGGAGAACCTGTACTCGTAGACGTCGTTCGGCGATCCACCGGTCCCGACGCCCAGCCGCGTGATGCGGCCCGCCTCGTCGAGGTCGGCCGAGAAGTGCGAAGCCTTCAGCGAGTCGGTCGGCGTCGCGCCACGGAAGGAGCGCTCGCCGGCCCGTACGATCTCCGAGCCGTTCTTCACCGCCCGGCGCGGGAGCCGCCAGGGAAAGCCCTCGCGGAAGGTCTGGGTGGTCTCGATGTTGAACACCGAGCGCCGTATCCACTTGTTCAGATCCTTCTCGTGGAAGAACCACTGATCGGCCGGAACACTCTCGGGCCGCTTGAGGACCTTGAGCCAGACGTCGTCGCCGATCCGCCGCACCACATAGGACTCGCCGGTGATCTCGTAGGTGGTCCCCGCAGCGTCGACCACCCCGGCGCCCCGCGGCCCGCCCGGCCCCAGAGTGAACGCGACCCGCGCCGACTGCGTGCCCAGCTTCCCCACCCCGACGTCCAGCGCCGCCTTCGCATCGGCCGGCAGCGAGACGCTGACCGCCACCTCCGGCTTTCGCACGTCGTTCTCCGGCGCGGCGCAGGCGGACAGCCCGAGCACCACCGCCAGACCAACCATCATGTGCCGCATAGCCCCCGTGCTTTCTCCGCCCTGATCCGAGCCGGAGAAGTGAACCACGTTCAGCGCTTCCGCAACACCACGTTCAGATGCCGCCGGGCCTCGTCCCGGGCGGCCGGCATCGCGGCCCAGCCCTCGGCCACCGCCGCCAACTCGTCCCGATGACGCTCGGCGAACGCCCTCGTGGCGGCGGCGATCACCTTGGACACCATGGCCGCGCCCGCCCGGCGGCACTTCCCGTCCGCGGCGGCGATCTTCTTCTCGTACGCCACCAGGTCGCCCCACGCCCGCCCACGAACCCGGTATCCCCGCTCCACCTGCTCATGGGCGTCCCGCAAGCTCGCGGCCGGCGTTCCCGCGGCGGCCATGCACCGGCCATAGGCGGCGCTCAACCGGAGCGCGTGCTCGTCGCGGACCGGCGCGAACTCCCAGTAGAACTTCTCCATCAGGGTCAGCTGCCCGGCGGGCTTGTGCAGATAGTCCAGCGGCGCCGCCTCCACTTCGCAGTCGTTGAACTCGTCGATCCAGCCGGGGCCGGGCGGAGCCGGCGCCGGTCTCGCCGCCTGTTCGGCGTTCCTGGCGTGCTCTCGAGCCACCCCGAAGTCGGCCAGCGGCGGCCAGAACAGAACCTCCAGATCCATGTCGTGCTGCTCCATCGGAACGACCGGCCAATCCCAGTCGGTGTCGTGGTGGTCGAGGTCCTTGCGCCAGGCGCACTCGGCGATCACCGCCCGGACGACGTATTCCTCCAGCTCCTGGGCCGCCGTTCTCTGCTCCGGCGTGCCGTAGAGCCGGCCGACGGTCTCCGCGACCACCTCCGGACCGACCGCCGCGCTCGCCGCGTCCGGGCCGCCGCCACCCAGCCCGGCCACGATCGCCAGCGCCCCGGCGACGGCCGTGCCCACCCGTGTCCTGATCATGTCGACTCCCTCCGGCGCACACCGAACCCAACGCCGCCCACCAGGCTGCGGACGTGGCGGAAGCGACGATCTCGACGGCGGTACGGCGCGGCCCGTGGGCGCCGCCAGCGTCGTCATGGTCCTGGTCCTGGTCACCCCGCCGGGGTGGGAGATCTTCGACTGGTACGACTCCTGACCTCATCTGCTAATGGCAGATCGGCTTGGTGATCGGGCTTCGCGGCTCCCATGGTGGGTCCAGCGAGTGGAAGCACGAGAGCTGGGAGACAAGCATGCGATCTGCTGCTGGAGACACCCCGTGGACCGCGGGGAGCATCGACGATCAGGTGGCCGCCCGGCTGCTGCATCAGCGCATCATCGTGTTGGGGTCGGAGGTCGACGACCAGATCGCGAACCGGTTGTGCGGGCAGCTGCTGCTGCTGTCGGCCGAGGATCCGCGGGGCGTCATCAGTCTGTACATCAACTCGCCAGGTGGGTCGGTCAGCGCGGGGCTGGCCATCTTCGACACCATGCGGCTCATTCCGAACGACGTCAGCACCCTCGCCCTGGGCCTGGCCGGGAGCATGGGGCAGTTCCTGCTCACGGCGGGCACGCCGGGCAAGCGGTTCGCCCTGCCGCACGCCCAGGTGCTGATGCATCAGGGATCGGCCGGGTTCGGCGGTACGGCGGCCGACGTGGAGATCTACGCCGAGCAGCTGGAGCGGGTCGGTGCCACCCTCCTGCGGCTGACGGCCGAGCACACCGGGCAGCCGATCGAGACGGTGGAGCGGGACAGCCGCCGCGATCGCTGGTTCACGGCTCAGGAGGCGCTCGAGTACGGGCTCATCGATCACATCCTGGACAGCGTCGACGACGTACGCCCGGCCCTGTCCCGTCAGCCGATGGGGTTGAGCGCATGAGCCAGTACACGATTCCCACCGTGGTCGAGAAAACCCCGAACGGCGAGCGGGCGTACGACATCTATTCGCGCCTGCTGTCCGACCGGATCATCTTCCTGGGCACCGAGATCGACGACGGCGTGGCCAACGTGGTGATCGCCCAGCTGATCCACCTCGAATCGGCGGGGGAGCAGGAGATCGGGCTCTACATCAACTCGCCCGGTGGCTCGTTCAGCGCGCTGACCGCGATCTACGACACGATGCATTTCGTACGCTGTGACATCGCCACCATATGCGTCGGGCAGGCATCCTCGGCCGCGGCGGCCCTGCTCGCGGCGGGCACCCCGGGACGGCGGTCGGTGCTGCCGCACGCCAAGGTGACCCTGCACCAGCCGTCGAGCCAGGCCCGGGGAACGCTGCCCGACCTGGCGGTGGAGGCCAAGGAGGTGGCGCGGGTGCGGGCCGAGATGGACGCGATCCTGGGCCGGCACACGGGCCACTCGGTCGAGAAGATCAGAGCGGACACCGACCGGAGCATGACGCTGTCGGCCGCCGACGCGGTCGCCTACGGCCTGGCCGACCGGGTGATCACCAGCCGCCCCGAGCGGGCTTATCGCCTGTCCGCGGCGAGCTGATCAGGCCGCCAGCAGCATGACGTCGCCGGAGCGGTGGGGCGGTGCGGCGGGCCGGCGCATCGGGGGCGCCACGGGGGCGACCGGTGCGATCGGCGCGACCGGCCGCAGGCGGAGGACCGGGGCGCGGTGCTCGACGAGCTCGCGCCCCACCTCGGCCAGCAGGTCGGACAGCTCGACGCGCAGCGCGTCGCAGACGGCGGCCAGGATCTCGGAGCTGGGCTCCTTGCGGCCACGCTCCACCTCGGACAGATATTGCACCGAGACGGCGGCCTCCCGGGCCACCTCGGCCAGCGTCCGCTCCTGCTCCAGCCGGTGGCGGCGCAACACCCGGCCGACCAGCGTGCGCAACAGGGGACGTGACCTGTCCGTCATGGCGTCACCGTACCCAGCCCCGGCGCCCGGGCGATACCCGTTCAGCCCGCAGCGTAGAGGCCGGGGTGATAGGTCAGCGACACCACGTCCCGGCGGCGCTGGCCGAGATACCAGTCCGCCGTCCGGGCCAGGTCGATCGTCTGCCGGAGCAGGCCGGGCCGGCCGGCGGGCAGCTCGGCCAGCACCTCGCCCCGGGGCGACACCACCATGCTCGGGCAGTGCTGGGCGGGATCGGGGATGTTCGCCGAGACGAGGTGGCGCTGGTTCTCGGCGGCCCGGCTCACCAGGTGGCTGCGCCAAACCCCTTCGGGTTCCCGGGGGTTGGCGGCGTTGGTCAGGTAGACGAACAGCTGAGCCCCGGCGGCGGCCAGATGCTGCCACTGCTCAGGGAAACGGATCTCGCGGCACAGCTGCACGCCCGCCGTGACAGCGCCGTCCGGATGCGGGACCTCGATCGTCGGCAGGCTGTCGCCGGGCGTCAGCGGGCCACGCTCGTTCATGGCCAGGTTGATCTTCCGGTAGGTCGCGGGTCCGCCGCCGTCCGGGGAGAAGAAGAGGCCGGCGTTGCACCATCCGCCGCCGGACGGCAGCAGCGAGCCGCAGAAGACGTACACCCTCTTGCGCGTGACGAGCCGCGCCACCTGGGCGACGGCACCGGTCACCACGGCCGGGTCCAGCGCGGCGAGCGGTGTCAGATCCTCGCCGTAGCCCGACAGCATGCCCTCGGGGAGGACGACCACATCACCGGGCCGCGTCTCGCCCAGGACGTCGCGCACGGTGGTCAGGTTGGCCTCGACGTCCCAGACGGCCGGGACCTGGGCGACCACGATCGGCATCATCAAGCCGCGACCAGCTCCTCGCGGGCGGCGCCGCGGAAACGGCCGCAATGGGTGCAGGTCACGAAGTGGCGGGCCGGGCGGACCGGGAACAGCGGCACGAAGAACAGGCTGAACTTCGTCGTGCGCCGGACGAGGGTCTGCGCCGCCGTGGCGCCGCAGACCTCGCACCGGCCCAGCCGTGAACCGAGGATGGTGTCCTTGCTACGGATTCCGAAGATGAACAGCACCCCACCAACAGTACGGGGGAGTGTCAGCCCCCGCTCGCGGCCGATTTCGCCGGGGTCTCGGCCCCCGCCGGCGCCGGCGAGACCGGGACCGGCGGTGTCTTCCGGCGGCGGCCCTGGAAGGCGCCGACCGCGACGTCGATGAGCAGGAACGCGGCCAGGGGGATGCCGAACAGCGGCACCACCCAGCCGAGGGCGATGACCAGCGGTACGCCCACGACGATGCCCCACGAGGGGATCTGCTGCCAGGCGCCACGGGCGCCGAGGGGCGCGCCGGTGATCGCCCGGCGGTCGGCCCGGGTCGGGCGGCGCTGCCACCACATGCGGTAGCCCCAGACGATGACGCAGAGCAGGCCGATCGCGAGGGCGGCCAGCAAAATCTGGTTGGGCAGCCCGAACAGCAGTCCCATGTGGGCGTTGACGCCCCACGACGTGAGCTTGGCCGTCAGCGGCCAGTCGGCGAAGTCCACCCGGTCGGTCACCTGGCCCGTGGCGGCGTCGACGGCGACGCTGTCCGCGCGGACCGGCCAGAGGCTGTCGTCCTGGCTCACCTTCCAGGCCGCGGCGGCGTCGCCCGGGACGATCACCTCGACCGGCCCGTCGAGGCCGTTGTCGCGGGCGGTTTTCAGCACCCCGTCGATCGCGGCCGGGTCGGCCGTCGTGGGGCCCGTGGCGCCGCCGCTGCTGTGGTGGCCGCCGGAGGGCTCGGGCGCGGCGCCGGTGAGGTCGGTGCTCACCGCGGGGCGGCTCCCGTTCATCGCGTCGAGGGCCTCGCCGAAGTTGCCGCCGGCGTAGCGGGACCAGGTCAGGCCGGTGATCGACAGGATCAGGAGGCCGACTGAGAGCCATACGCCGGTGGCCGCGTGCCAGCCTCGGGTCCGGCGCACGCCCTTCTTGGCCGCCAGGTCAGGGGCCAGGAGCTTGCGGGCTGTACGGTTCCCGCGCTGCCGCCGCCACCACAGCAGCAGGCCGCCGATCGTGATGACGCCGAGCCAGCTCGCCGCGAGCTCCGAATAATGCCGTCCGACGACGCCCAGGTTGAGGTTGCGGTGCATGTCGTCGAGCCAGGTCCGTACGGGCGTATAGGAGAACCAGGTCGTCAGCTGCCCGGTGACCTCGCCGCTGTACGGGTTCACGTACGCCGTCCGCGCGTGCTCCTCGTCCAGCGACGGCAGCGCGAAGTCGACCTGCGTCGTGGCCGAGCCCTCGCCCGGCCGCAGCGAGAGGAGAGTGCCGTCCGGCACCGCCGCCTGGGCCGCCGCGATCTGCTCGGCCAGCGGCTTGGTGGCGCCGCCCGGCTTGTCGACCACCAGCTCGTCCGCGTAGACGACGCGGTCGAGCTGGGGCGTGAAGACGTACGCGAGACCGGTCAGCGCGGCGACCAGCAGGAAGGGGGCGACCAGGATGCCGGCGTAGAAGTGCAGGCGCAGCAGCAGAGGACCGAAGGATAAAGCGGGGCGTGAAGGCGGCGCGGCGGTGGACATCTGTTCTCCGTCACAGTCGTCGGGGGAAGGCACTCGCAGCGTTGGTCGTCCATCGCCGCCGACTGGTTCCCGTCGATGTGCCTCAGCCCACGGCGGCCTTCCGGCCGTGGCCGAGGTCGCGCATCGCGGTGACCAGATCCTCACGGGCCCGGGCCACCCGGGAGCGGATCGTGCCGACCGGGCAGTCGCAGATCTCGGCCGCCTCGGCGTACGACAGCCCGGCGATCTGCGTCATCAGGAACGCGTCGCGGCGGTCCTCGGCCAGCCCGCGCAGCAGGTCGGTGAGCGCGTGATGCTCCTCGAACCGGGAACGGCCGTGTGGGTCGGCGATCTCGGCGTGACTCTGCCAGTCCGGCAGCGCCGCCGTCCGGGGCCGCCGGGTCGCGTACCGGACCTGGTCGGCCGCGACCCGCCGGGCGATCGCGAACAGCCACGTGCGTACCGACGACCGTCCGGCGAAGCCGGGCAGAGCCCGTACGGCCCGCAGATAGGTCTCCTGGGTCAGATCCTCCACCTCGCCCGGCGAGGCCAGGGGATGGAGGAACCGCGCCACGTCGCCCTGTGTCGCGCGGATCAGCTCGGTCAGCGCCGACCGGTCGCCGCGCGCGGCGTCGTGGGCGAGCAGGGTCAGCGCGTCCGCGTGCTCCTCGGAGGGGGTCACGTGGATGAGTCGCTGGAGAAGCGGGGAAAGTTCCCGGGTCACCCGATCGTTTGATGCCGGGAACCGGCGGCCCGTCCCGGGCGACCAACGGGCCGGTCCACGCCGATGAGGAGATCGACTTTGTTGCCTGACCTTTCCGAGTACCGGTTGCACCGCACCGTCGCGGACGCGCCCTTCGAGGGCGTTCCGGTGCCCGGCCTGTCGGCCGAGTTCTACCGCCGCGCCGACGGTGAGCGGGTGGCGACCGTCGGCCGTTACTCGTTCGGCGGCCGTGAGCTGCTGATGGCCTGGGGATACGCCGACGAGGAGCACTGCCGGCACTCGGCCGTGCACGACAGCGCCTCGGGTGGCTGGCATCGCGCCACCGATGGCTGCCCCACCGTGCGGGTGGAGCGGGCCGGTGACGAGGTGGTCGGCCTGGCCGTGCGGACCCCCGCCGGGGAGTGGCTCACCGCAGGCGCAGCGGCACCTCGAAGCTAGCGGCGCCCGTCTCGAGGTCGGCCCGCACCGAGAGGGTGGCGCTGTCGCCGGTCAGCGGCGCGGTGGCGATGGCCAGGCGGTCGCCCAGCGGCTGGACGGCCACGGGCACGCTCCGGCCGGCGCCGTCGACGGCGGTGACGGACCATCGGCGTACGGCCTCGGTGCCCTCATCGACGCAGAGGTGGAACAGCGTCGCCGACTCGGGCCGCACCCGCAACGTGCTGTCACCGTCGGAGGAAACCAGGGACTTGCGGGCGGGGCACGGGCTCGCGTCGGCGGCGTGCGCCATGGGCACACCGGCGAAGAGGACGACGGCGGCCGCGATCCAGGCGATGGCGGCGAGCGACATGCCGATGATCACGCCGCGCAGCGAACGGGCGCGCTCGGCGATGCGGCGCCGGGCGCCCACGGTCAGATCGCCGCCCTGATGCCGCAGGACCACCGGGGACCGTCCGCCCGCGGCACGGCGCAGGCAGGCCCGGCCGGTGCCGGTCTTCGAAGCCTCGTCAGCCATGCCTCACCGCCATCGTTGGAGAACTTGGAACTGTAGAGGAAGTCGTCCAGGCCGTCGCCGAAGTTCCCGGGAACCGGGAGGCCCCCGACCACGACCATCTTGCGTGCGTACGGATGTTCGGGTCGTTCCGCTGGTTCTCGGGCCGGCCGTGTTTGTGCTGGTAGGCGCCCTGCTGTTCGGCCGGGCGGTGGACGATTCGGTGCTGGTGGGCATTCCTAGCCCGGGCCCGGTCACCGAGTGGGCGCTGCCGTCGGTCACCTTCGTGGCGGCCGCGCTCGGCGTTCTGGTGGCCGGGATCACGATGACGGCGGCCTTCCTGCTGCCCGGCGACGGACCCAGCGTGGCCGCGCACGGCTGGCTGCTGCTGCGGCGGGCCTCGTGGCTGGCCGCCGGGTGGGCGCTCGCCTCGCTGGCCCTGATCGTGCTGACCGTTTCGGACGTGCTCGCCGTGCCGGTGGGCCGGCTCAGCTCGCACGCCGTGGTCAGCTTCGCCTTCTCGATCGGCCAGGGTCAGGCGCTCCTGGTGCAGGCCGGGCTGGCCCTGGCCGTGGTGGTGCTGAGCCGGGCCGGGGTCTCGCGCGGGCTCGCCTTCGTCACCGCCGCCGCGGCGTCGGCGGCGTTGCTGCCGCCCGCGTTCACCGGCCACGCGGCCTCGGCCGGCAACCACCAGATCGCGGTGACCAGCCTCGCCCTGCACGTGCTGGCCGCCTCGCTGTGGATCGGCGGACTGGCCGGGCTGCTGATGGTCCGCCGCGTCCGCCGCTTCCCGGAGACCGCCTCCCGGTACAGCCGGCTCGCCCTGGCCTGCTTCGTGGCCACGGGCGTCAGCGGGGTGGTCAACGCGGCCGTACGGCTCGGCGGGCTGTCGCCGCTCTGTACGACCCGCTACGGCGTACTCGTGCTGCTGAAGGTCCTGGCCCTGGCCGTGGTGGGCCTGATCGGGGCGCGGCATCGCACGCGGGCCCTGCCGGCGCTCGCGGAGGGGAGGCCGGGCGCGTTCCTGAGGCTGGCCGTGGGGGAGCTGGCCGTGCTCGGCGCGGCGGTCGGGCTGGCCGTGGCGCTGTCGCGGTCGCCGGCGCCCGACGCCGTGGCCGAACCGGACCCGCTGGTCGAGCTGCTGGGCTTCGGCATGCCGGCGCCGGCCACCGCGCTGCGGATGCTCGGCGATCCGCTGCCGGACATGTTCTTCCTGACGATCGCCCTGGCCGGGATCGGCTTCTATCTGGCCGGTGTCGTACGCCTGCGCCGGGCCGGGCACGCCTGGCCGGTGGCCCGCACGGCGAGCTGGACCGGCGGCCTGCTGGTGCTCGCGGCGATCACCGGCCTAGGGGTCGTCCGGTACTCGTACGTCCTGTTCAGCGTGCACATGGTCCAGCACATGGTGCTCTCGATGGTGGTGCCGATCCTGCTGGTCGGCGGGGCGCCGGTCACGCTGGCCCTGCGCGCGCTCCGGCGCCCCTCGGATCCGCAGGTCCGTGGCGCGCGGGAGTGGCTGCTGATCGCGCTGCACAGCCGGTGCGCGCGGTTCCTCAGCCACCCGGTCGTCGCTCTGACGATCTACGTCGCGAGTCTGTACGGGCTGTACTTCGGCGGGCTGCTCGGCACCCTGATGCGCTACCACCTGGGTCATCTGGCCATGCTGATCCACTTCGTGCTGGCCGGCTACCTGCTGTTCTGGGTGCTCATCGGCGTCGACCCGGGCCGTCGGCGCGTGCATCCGGCGCTGCTGACGCTGGTGCACTTCCTGGCGATGGTGTCGCACGCGTTCTTCGGTTTCGTGCTGCTCCAGGCCACGACCGTCATCGGGCTGGACTGGTACAGCGCCGTCCACCCGCCGTGGGCCGCGTCGATGATGGCCGACCAGCGCCTCGGGGCCGGGCTGGCCTGGGCGTTCGGCGAGCTGCCGTCCGCCGTGATCATGCTGCTGCTGGTCCGGCAGTGGATCCGCAGCGACGAGCGGGAGCAGGCCCGCCTCGACCGGGCGGCCGACCGGGCCGACGCCTCCGGGGAGGAGGACGACCTGGCCCGCTACAACGCCTTTCTGGCCGGGAACTCCAGCGGCCCCGTGTCCGACTAAGAGCGCAAGGCCCCTCATACAGGAAGATAAACATGCAAACCATCGCTCGTCGTTCGTTTGTCACAGCGGCCGCTCTCGTCGCCGCCACGCTGGCCGGTTGCGGTTCCACTTCGGACGCCTCGGCCCCGGCCGCCGCCACCCTGACCGTCAAGGACCCGTGGGTGAAGGCCGTCGACAAGGGCATGACCGCCGCGTTCGGCACCCTCGTCAACGACACCGGCCAGGACGTGACCGTGGTCAAGGCGGCCACCTCGATCTCGCCGATGGAGCTGCACGAGATGGCGATGCAGGACGGCAAGATGGTGATGCGGCCCAAGGAGGGCGGTTTCGTCGTCAAGGCCGGGGGCACCCACGAGCTCGCGCCCGGCGGCGACCACCTGATGATCATGGACCCGTCGGCCCCGATCAAGCCCGGCGACGAGCTCCGGTTCACGCTGACCCTCGGCGACGGCGGCACCGTCCAGTTCACCGCGGTCGCCAAGCCGTTCACCGGAGCCGGGGAGAGCTACGCCCCCAGCGCCGCTCCGATGGCGGGCATGTGAAGTTCCGCCGTCGTCATCTGCTCGCCGGTGGCGCGCTGGCCGGCGCCGGCGCCACCGCGGGCCTCCTCGCGGCCCGCGGGGAGCCGGCCGCCGTCGCGGCTGCGGGGGACGTGGTTCCCTTCCACGGGGTACGCCAGGCCGGTGTGACCACGGAGCCGCCGGCGCACGCCTCGTTCGTCGCCTTCACCCTGCCCGCCGGCACCGACCGGCGGGCCCTGGGCCGGATGATGCGGCTGCTCTCGGACGACGCGCGCCGGCTCACCCGGGGCGAGCCGGCCCTCGGCGACACCGACGCCCAGCTCGCCGTGCTGCCGGCCCGCCTGACGATCACCTTCGGCTTCGGGCCCGGGCTCTACCGCGCCGCCGGGCTCCCGTCGCCGGTAAAGGACCTGCCGAAGTTCGCCATCGACCGGCTGGAGGCGAGATGGTCGGGCGGGGATCTGCTGCTCCAGATCTGCGCCGACGACCCGCTCACCGTCGCCCACGCCCAGCGCATGCTCGTCAAGGACGCCCGCCCGTTCGGGGCGGTCCGGTGGGCGCAGATCGGATTCCGGCGCGCTCCAGGCGTACAGAAACCTGGTTTCACCCAGCGCAACGTCCTCGGCCAGCTGGACGGCACGGCGAACCCGACCGGCGACGCCATGGACACCGCCGTGTGGCGGCCGGACGGCGGCACGACGCTGGTCGTCCGGCGGATCCGGGCCGAGATCGAGAAGTGGGACCTGCTGAGCGTCGGCGACAAGGAGAACGCCGTCGGCCGCAGGATGGTCAGCGGGGCGCCCTTCACGGGAGTGAGGGAGCACGACGAGCCCGACTTCGCCGCGCTGGACACGACGGGCCTGCCGGTCATGCCGGACTTCGCCCACGTGACCCGGGCCCACGTCACCGATCCGGCGCTGAAGATCCTGCGCCGGCCGTACAACTACGACGGCGCCCCGAACGCGGCCGGCCACCCCGACAGCGGCCTGATCTTCGCCGCGTACCAGGGCGACATCGAGCGGCAGTACCTGCCCATCCAGCAGCGCCTGGCCGAGAAGGACCTGCTCAACGAATGGATAACACCGATCGGCTCGGCGGTCTTCGCGGTGCCACCGGGCTGCGCCGAGGGCGGCTGGATCGGCGAGGGAGTGCTCACATGACGTACGTGGGAAAGGTCTTGCTGGGTCTGGCGGCGCTGCTGGCCGTGCTGGTGCCCGGCACGCCGGCGTGGGCGCACACCCAGCTGGTGGCAACGACGCCGGCCAAGGACGCAGTGCTGACGAGGGCGCCGGGGGCGATCACGCTGGAGTTCAGCCAGCGCCTCAACCCGGACTTCACCACGATCGCCCTCAGCGACGCGGCCCGCCGGCGGGTCGACGCCTCCAGCCCGGCCATCGACACGGCGAAGGGAACGATCCTCCCTCGCGAACCCTTGGCCAACGGCACGTACACGGTCGCCTACCGGGTGGTGTCGGTCGACGGCCACACGGTCCAGGGCTCATACGTCTTCACCGTCGACGACCCGGCGCTGCCCAAGGCCGCCCCGGCGACCACCACCACGCCACCCGCGGACTCCGGCGGCATCCCCATCGGCGTCGTGATCGGCCTGGCCGCCCTGGGCTTGGCGCTCGCCGGAGCCGCGGCCTACTTGTTCGTCACCACGAAGCGCCGTTCGTCCGCCCCCACCTGACCTCGACCCCTCGCACACCGGGTGACAGCCTTGAGTAATCCGGAAGCCAGAACAGGAACGTCATTCGCGCCAGCAAGCTACGTATGTTCTTCGATTCGCCGAGCCATGCGGGATCAGCGTGCTAGTCAGAGACGTGACTGATGACGAGAAAGCCGACGGCATTCGCAAAGCCTTCGACGAAAGTGTGGAGACGTACCAGAGGTGTCAGCGCGAGTTCAGGCGCACTGGTAATGAGCACTACTCGGCGGCGGAGAGGCAACGAAGGCGTACAACGGAGCCGTCGGCAAACTACTCGACGCCGTCGAACCGGAATCGCACGGCGAGAATTAGAGCCTCTTGGCGAGGCGCCGTTCGGGTCGAATCCGACCAAGAGCATTTCGCTGAAGTGCTCGATGATCGCGGCTTCCAGGTCCCCTCACGAATGCCTTGAGCGGTCGAGCGCCTGCATCTCAAGGCCGACCAGCGCCGAGCAGCCGCTCTTGTTGTGGTCTCGGCGAGGCGTTCGAAGGAGTTCGCTGTCGCGTGCTGGGCGGAAGGTTTGTCGTTCGGCGCACAGTGGGGCGTGTGGGTGTGCGGGCGCTGGCAGGATGGCTGCATGATCGACTTGCTGCGCCGCTGGGATGACCAGCAGAGCGTCTACATCGAGCAGCGTGACCGCGTGTACGACGTGATGTTCGACGTGCTCGCGCGGGTTCGGCCGGAGCCGGAACTGACCGTGCTCGATCTCGCCTGTGGGCCCGGGGCGATCAGCCAGCGGTTCCTGAGCCGCTTCCCGCTGGGGCGCTCGGTTGCCGTCGACGTCGACCCGGTGCTGCTCGCGGTCGGCGAAGGTGCGCTCGGTGACCAGGGTGGGCGGCTCCGGTGGGTGCGGGCCGACCTGCGTGATCCGTCCTGGCCGGAGGCGCTCGGTGCCGGCTCGTTCGACGCCGTGCTCTCCAGCACGGCTCTGCACTGGCTGTCGCCGGCCGATCTGGCCGGGGTCTACCGGGCCGCGGCGGGGCTGCTGCGCGACGGCGGGGTGCTGATCAACGCCGACTACATGCCGCTGCCGGCCGGTGGGCGGCTGCGGGCCGCCTGCGTGGCGATCGACGAGGCCCGGCAGCGGGCCGCGATCGAGGGCGGCGCCGACTCGTGGGCGGACTGGTGGGCCGCCGCCGGGGAACGGCCGGAGCTGGCTCAGGCGCTCGAGGAGCGGCGCGAACTGTGGCCGGAGGGTTCCCGCGAGTGGACCGGTGCTTCGCTGGAGTTCCAGACGGCCGCGCTGACCGAGGCCGGTTTCGCCGAGGCCGGCGTCGTCTGGCAGGACCTGGAGGAGCGGGTGCTGGCCGCGATCCGCTGACCCGCGCCCCGGATGATCATGGCGCGGCGGGGCGGCTATGGTGGTCGGGCCGTGGTGTTCGGGAAGCCGGTGTGAGACCGGCGCGGCCCTCGCCACTGTGAACGGGATGCCGGAGGCCACCGCGAGGTCACTGGGCGTGAGCCTGGGAAGGCCGGCCGCCGGAGCGCCACCCGTCAGCCAGGAGACCGGCCACGGCACCGCAACGACCCGTCCACGAGGTGCTGGAAGGTGGTCCCGATGCGCGTGCGCGCTTCACGGTCCCCTCTGTCCTGGCTCGCTGCCGTTCTGGCCGCGGGTCTCCTAGCCGGCTGTGGCGGCGCGTCCGAAGCTTCGGACAAGCCGGCCACCGCTTCGCTCCAGAACTGCGGCGTCGCCGTGCCCACCGGCACCCCGCCGGCGCGCATCTTCGCCGCTTTCCACAACGGCATCGAGGCCGTGTACGCGCTCGGCGCCGGCGACAAGCTGGTCGGCGCCGCCTACCTCGACAATCCCCTGCTCCCCGAATACGCCTCGCAGTTCACAACGGCCTACTACCCCGAGGAGTACCCGAGCCGCGAGGAGGTCCTGCGGCTCGATCCGGACTTCGTCGTCTCCGGCTTCACCGGCGCGTTCACCGCCGAGGGCCTCGGGACGCGGGCCGAGCTGAACAAGATCGGCATCGGGTCGTACCTGTTCACCCAGTACTGCCCGTCGGCCGACGGCAAGGACCAGAAGGACCTGGCCGACAACGACGTCTCGCTCGACAGCGTCTACGGCGACCTCACCGATCTGGGCCGGGTCCTCGGCCGTACGGCCGAAGCGCGGGCCCTGGTCGAGAAGATGAGGAAAACCGTCGCCGACACCGAGAGCAGGCTGGCCGGGGTGACGAAGCCCCGGGTCGCCATGCTCAACCGGCCCGGCGGCGGCGAGCTGCGCGTCTTCGGCAGTGGGGACGTCGCCACCACCATCATCGAGAAGGCCGGCGGCACGCAGGCGTTCGGCGACGTGCCCGGCCGGCTCACCCGGGTCGGCACCGAGGAGCTCATCAAGCGCAGGCCCGACGTGATCGTCGTGCCGGCCTGCTGCGGCGCCGACGTCGGCCCGTCCGGGGCCCAGGAGGTCATCGACGGGCTCAGGAAGGACCCGGCTCTGGCCAACGTGCCCGCGGTGCGCGACGGCCGGATCTACGCCGTCACCTTTGCCGAGGTCACCCCGGGCGTACGGAACGCCGACGCCGTCGCGAACCTGGCGAAACTGCTGCACCCGGAGAAGTTCTGAGCCGGCGCGCCCTGGGCCTGGCCGTGGCCGTCGCCGTGCTGGCGGCGGCCACAGCCGGTTCCGTGCTGCTCGGCAACCAGACCATTGGCGTACGGGCGGCGCTCGGCACCTGGACGCACCCGGACGGCTCGGACGTGCAGCGGATCGTGGAGTACCTGCGGGTGCCGCGCACCCTGGTCGGCCTGCTGGCGGGGGCCGCGCTCGGCGTCTCCGGCGTGCTGCTCCAGGGGCTGACCCGCAACGCGCTGGCCGGCCCCGAGGTGCTGGGCGTGAACGCCGGCGCGGCGCTGGCCGTGGTCCTCGGCATCGCGGTCTTCGGGGTGCACAGCTTCGGCGGCTGGGTCTGGTTCTCCTTCGCCGGCGCCGCGCTGGCCGGCGCTGGGGTCTACGCCCTCGGCTCGTACGGACGGGGTGGCGCCACGCCGGTCAAACTGGCGCTCGCCGGGGCCGCCGCCACCGCGTTCCTGGGCGGCCTGACCACCGCTCTCACGCTGCTCGACATCAACACCTTCAACGCCTACCGGTACTGGTCGGTCGGCGCTTTGACCTCGGCCGACGTCTCGGTGATCCGGATCGCGCTGCC
Source organism: Actinoplanes sp. NPDC000266 (assembly GCF_042899005.1). Taxonomy (NCBI): domain Bacteria; kingdom Bacillati; phylum Actinomycetota; class Actinomycetes; order Micromonosporales; family Micromonosporaceae; genus Actinoplanes; species Actinoplanes sp. NPDC000266. Next base: position 649,772 of record NZ_JBIAZI010000002.1, on the reverse strand, counting down.
CTTCCTGGCCGTGGGCGCCGTGCTGGCCGTCGTGTCGGCGCGGGCGCTGGACGCGCTGGCCCTGGGCGACGACATGGCCCGCTCGCTCGGACAGGGCCTGCTCGTGGGCCGGGCCACGGCCGCCCTGGCCGCCGTCGTGCTCACGGGAACGGCCGTGGCGCTGGCCGGGCCGATCGCGTTCGTCGGGCTGACCGTGCCGCACATGGCGCGGGCGCTGGTCGGCCCCGCGCACCGATGGCTGCTGCCGTACGCGGCCGTCCTGGCCCCGATCGTGCTGCTGGCGGCCGACGTGCTCGGCCGCGTGGTCGCGAGGCCGCAGGAGCTCCAGGCCGGGATCGTCACCGCGATCGCCGGGGCGCCGTTCTTCGTGGCGCTGGTGCGCCGGCGGAAGCTGGCCGAGCTGTGACCCGGGTGGACCGGCGCGCCGTCGTCGTCACGGTCGCCGCGCTGCTGGTGGCGCTGTCGGCGCTGCTCGTCTCGCTGGCCCGGGGCGACTATCCGATGCCGCTGTCCGACGTGCTCACCGTGCTGGCCGGCGGTGACGGCGCGACCCGGCGCAGCGCGTACGTGGTCCTCGAACTGCGCCTGCCCCGCGCGCTCGGCGCGATCGCCGTGGGCGCCGCGTTCGGGCTCTCCGGCGCCATCGTGCAGCGGGTCGTCCGCAACCCCCTGGCCAGCCCGGACATCGTGGGCATCAACGCCGGCGCGGCCGCGGTGGCCGTGTTCCTCATCGTCGTGCTGGCGGCCGGCCCGCGGACCGTCGCCGTGGGCGCGCTGGCCGGGGCGGCGGCCACCGCGGCCGCCATCTACCTGCTGTCGCGGCGCCGCGGAGTCACCGGATATCGGCTCGTGCTGGTCGGCATCGGCGTCACCGCCATGCTCACCTCGGTGACCGCCTATCTGCTCAACACCGCGAACATCTACACCGCCGAGCAGGCGTCCATCTGGCTGACCGGCAGCCTGGCCGGCCGTTCCTGGTCGCAGGTCGCACCGGTCGTGGTCACGGTGGTGGTGCTGCTACCGGTGGCGCTGCGGCTGGCCGCGCCGTTGCGCGCCCTGGAGCTGGGCGACGACCTCGCGCTCGCGCTGGGCGTGCGGGCCGAACGGGCGCGGGCGGGGCTGCTGGTGACGGCGGTCGCGCTGGCCGCCGTGGCCACGGCGGCGGCCGGGCCGATCGCGTTCGTCGCCCTGGCCGCGCCGCAGATCGCCCGCCGCCTCGTCCGTGAGCGCGGGCTCGCCCTGGTCTCCTCGGCCGCCGTGGGCGCGGCCCTGCTGGCCCTGGCCGACCTGGCCGCCCGCCGGGTGCTGGCCCCGGCCGAATTGCCCGTGGGGGTGCTGACGACAGTGCTCGGCGCACCCTTCCTCGTCTGGCTGCTGGCCAGAGCCAACCGCATCGGGAGAACCGGATGACTGACCTGCGTACGGCCGGGCTCGGCCTGGGCTACGAAGGCCGGCCGGTCGTCACCGGCCTCGACCTCCAGGTGGCGCCGGGCCGGATCAGCGCGATCGTCGGGCCGAACGCCTGCGGCAAGTCGACGCTGCTGCGCGGGCTGGCCCGGCTGCTGCGCCCGGCGGCCGGGACGGTGCTTCTCGACGGCGCCGACATCCACCGGCTGCCGACCCGTGACGTCGCGGCCCGCATCGGCGTCCTGCCGCAGCAGCCGGTCGCGCCGGACGGGATCACCGTGGGCGACCTCGTGGCCCGGGGCCGCCACCCGCACCAGCGCTGGCTGCGCCAGTGGTCGGCGCAGGACGAGGACGCGATCGCCGCCGCCCTGGCCGCCACCGGCGTGGCCGACCTGGCCGACCGGCCGGTCGACGAGCTCTCCGGCGGCCAGCGGCAACGGGTCTGGATCGCCCTGGTGCTGGCCCAGGAGACCGGCCTGCTGCTGCTCGACGAGCCGACCACCTTCCTCGACCTGGCCCACCAGCTCGAGGTGCTCGACCTGCTGGCCGACCTCAACGCGGCCGGCCGCACGGTCGTCGCCGTGCTCCACGACCTCAACATGGCCTGCCGCTACGCCCACGAGATCGTCGCCATGCGGGCGGGCGCCGTGATCGCACAGGGCCCACCCGCCGACATCGTCGACGCTCCACTGGTCCAGAAGGTCTTCGGCGTCCGTGCCCGGGTCATCACCGACCCGACGACGGGAACCCCGCTGGTGCTGCCCGAACCTCGGCGGGCAGCACCACCCGGTCAGAAGTCGTCGTCGAAGCTGACGCTTCCGGTCACGCCGACCTGATAGGCCGAGACGCGGCGCTCGAAGAAGTTCGAGAGCTCCTGGACGTCCTGGAGTTCCATGAAGGCGAACGGGTTCCCGCTGCCGTAGCGGGGCATGATGCCCAGCGCGACCAGGCGCCGGTCGGCCACGTGCTGGAGATATTCGCGCATGTCGCCCAGCGACATTCCGGAGACGCCCTGTTCGAGCAGATCCTCGGCGAACTGCACCTCACACTCGACGGCCTCTTCGAGCATTTCGGTGACCTGCTTCTCCATGTCCGCGTCGAACAGATCGGGCTCCTCGGCGCGGACCTGGTCGACCACGTCGAACGCGAACGCCATGTGCATCGACTCGTCGCGGAAGACCCAGTTCGTACCGGAGGCGAGGCCCTGCAACACACCCCGGGAGCGCAGGAAGTAGACGTACGCGAAAGCGCCGTAGAAGAACAGCCCCTCGATGCACGCCGCGAAGCAGATGACGTTCAGCAGGAACGCGCGACGGTCCTCCTTCGTCCGGAGAGAGCGCAGCTCGTAGACCGAGTCGATCCACTTGAAGCAGAACTCGGCCTTGCGGGCGATCGACGGAATGTTCTCGACCGCCGCGAACGCCGCCGCGCGCTCGGCCAGATCAGGCACGTACGTGTCCAGCAGGTTCAGATAGAACTGGACGTGCACGGCCTCCTCGAACAGCTGCCGCGAAAGATAGAGGCGGCCTTCCGGCGAGTTGACGTGCTGATAGAGGTTCAGCACGAGGTTGTTGGCCACGATCGTGTCGCCGGTGGCGAAGAAAGCCACGAGCCGGGACACCAGATGCTGCTCGGCGGGCGACAGTTTCGCGAGGTCGGCGAGGTCGTTGTGCAGATCGACCTCCTCGACGGTCCACGTGTTCTTGATGGCGTCCTTGAACCGGTCGAAGAAGTGCGGGTACTTCATCGGCCGCAGGGTCAGGTCCATTCCGGGGTCGAGCAGCATTACTGGCAGGCCTCACAAGACTCGGGGTTCTCCAGGGAGCAGGCTTCGGCGGGCGTCAGGGAAACCGTCGCCTGCTGAATGCGCGTCGCGGGACGCGAGCGCAGGTAATACGTGGTCTTCAGCCCGGCTTTCCAGGCGTAGAGGTACATCGACGAAAGTTTGCCGATCGTCGGCGCGCTCAGAAACAGGTTCAAGGACTGCGACTGATCGATGTACGGGGCACGGGCGGCCGCCAGCTCGATCAGCGCCTTCTGCGGCAACTCCCACGCCGTACGGAAAAGCTCGCGCACCTCGCCGGGCAGCTCGGCGATGCCCTGCACCGAACCCTCCGCGCGCTTGATCTGCTCCCTCACCGGCGCCGTCCACAGACCGCGCGCCTTCAGCTCCCGTACGAGATAGGAATTGATCTGAAGGAACTCGCCGGACATCGTCTCGCGCTTGAAAAGATTGGACACCTGCGGCTCGATGCACTCGTAGCAGCCGGCGATCGACGCGATGGTCGCGGTCGGCGCGATAGCGATCATGAGCGAGTTACGCAGGCCGTGCTCGGCGATCCGGGCCTTCAGATCCGACCAGCGCTCGGCCTGCGCCGGGGTCGCGCCCCACAGCTCGTGGTGCAGATCGCCCTGCGCGGCCCGGGTCTCCGCATAGGACGGATGCGCGCCGAACCGCTCGGCCAGCGCGGCCGACGACTCCAGGGCGGTCAGGAAAATCTCTTCCTGTACGCGGGTGGACAGCTCCCGGGCCTCGACGGAGTCGAACGGCAGCCCCAGCTGGAAGAACGCGTCCTGCAGGCCCATCAGCCCGAGGCCGACCGGCCGCCAGCGCGGGTTGGACGCGGCCGCCTGCGGCGACGGGTAGTAGTTGATGTCGATGACCCGGTCCAGGAAGGTCACGGCCGTGCGCACGGTCTCGCGCAACTTCGCCCAGTCGACGGTTCCGCCCGCGATGTGCGCGCCCAGGTTGATCGAGCCGAGGTTGCAGACGGCCGTCTCGGCGTCGTCGTTGACCTCGAGGATCTCGGTGCACAGGTTCGACAGATGGATGGTGTTGCCGGGCGCGCCGGTCTGGTTGGACAGGGCGTTCGAGCGGTCCTTGAACGTCATCCAGCCGTTGCCGGTCTGTGCGAGTGTGCGCATCATCCGGCCGTACAAGTCGCGGGCCTTGACGGTCTTGACGGCTTTTTTCTCGGCCCTTCTGTACGCCTCGTCGAACGCCTCACCGAACAGGTCGGGCAGCTCCGGCGCGTCGGAGGGGTCGATCAGCGACCAGTCGCCGTCGGCCTCGACCCGGCGCATGAACTCGTCCGGGATCCAGTTGGCCAGATTCAGATTATGTGTACGTCGTGACTCCTCGCCGGTGTTGTCCCGAAGCTCCAGGAACTCCTCGACGTCGGGATGCCACGGCTCCAGATAGACGCACGCGGCGCCCTTGCGCCGGCCGCCCTGGTTGACCGCGGCGACACCGGCGTCCAGCGTCTTGAGGAACGGGACGATGCCGTTGGACTTGCCGTTGGTGCCGCGGATCAGGGCGCCCCGGCCCCGGATCCGCGACCAGGCGATGCCGATGCCCCCGGAGAACTTGGACAGCTTCGCGACCTGGTGGTAACGCTCGTAGATCGAGTCGAGCTCGTCCCGGGGCGAGTCGACCAGGAAACACGACGACATCTGCGTGTGCCGGGTGCCGGAGTTGAACAGGGTCGGCGAACTGGGCAGATAGGCCAGCGACGACATCAGGCGGTAGAAGCCGATCGCCTCGGCCGGGGTCTCGCTGAGCCCGCAGGCCACCCGCAGCAGCCAGTACTGCGGGGTCTCCACGACCAGGCGGGACTGCGGGTGGCGCAGCAGGTAGCGGTCGGCCACGGTGCGCAGGCCGAAGTATTCGAACCGCAGGTCACCGTTGAGGTCGACGGCATCGTCGAGCTTGCGGGCGTTGCGGCGCACGAAGGCGGCCGTCTCGTCGCCGATCAGGCCCTGCTGGTGGGCGTAGCGGATGGACTGGGAGAAGCTCGCCACCTCCTGGAGACGGACCTCTTTGTCCACATAGGCCGCCAGCAATCGGGCGGCCAGCTTCGAATATTGCGGCTCCTCGCCGATGAGCTCGGCCGCCGTCTGGATGGAGAGCTTGTCGAGCTCGGCGGTGGTCGCGCCGTCGTACAGGCCGCTGATGGTCTTTGTGGCGACCCGCAACGGGTCGACCTCGTCGAGGTCGCCCACCCACCGCTCGACCGCCTTGACGATCTTGTTGACGTCGACCGTCTCCAGCTCGCCGTCGCGCTTGCGGACCCGCATCACGTGCCGCCGCTGCTCCGGCACGCTGGTTCTGTCCTCGGTGACCGTCATGTCCCGCGTCTCCCTCGCCTGGGTGAAGGCACGCGGGAGACGCCGACGGCCACGGCGGGGCCGACTGGTTGGCGCCGGCCGTCCCACGCGGCCTTCGACCGCCGCACACCGGTCGGCGTGCGGCGCGCTGGCAGGTCTTCGGACTCGTGGGCGCTGTGCTCTCTCCTACCGGCCGTCGCTTCCCAGGCTCGCGCCCAGTGCTGTGTGACGGCTTTCGTTCCCACTCACCGCTGCGGGGCAGTCCCGGACTCACACCGGGTTCCCTCTTGCCTCGGGCACACCATGAAGGCGAGCCCGAACCAGCTGCGAGAGACACCATATATGGGCAGACCCCCAAAGTGACAACACCAGATGCTGTGATCAGCGTGTCGCCTCGCGGCGTCGACGGGCCGCCCGGCCCTCATCCCCGCACTTTCCCGACATCCGCCGAACCAACGGCAAGCTTGATCTCCCCGTGCGCGAACACCCGCAACGAGGGATCGAGCCACAACGTGCGCTCAGCCCGCGTCATCCCCAGTTCCCGCCCCATCCGGAGCTCGCCCAGCTCGATCCGCCGGCCCCACCGCGGCGCCCAGACGGCGAAACCATCGGGTCTCCGGTCGAGATAGCCGTGCCGCCACCGGCGTCCCGGAACCTTGATCGCCGCGGCGACCCGCACGATGCCCACCGGAGCCCGCCTGATCCGCCGCCGTTCGAGCACCACACCCAGGCTGCCGGCCACGACACCCCCGATCACCTCGCCCACCAGATCAGAGATCACCGGCCAATGATCACCGACAGGCGAGCACCGCTCATCGTGACGATCGTGACAACGCCGGCCCGCACCGTGCTGGACTTCGTGGACGCGGCCGGTGACACTTCCGTCGGAACGGCCTCCAGCAAGAGCACCCTTCGTCGACGGAGAGGTTTGCCGGGGCGTAACTACCGCGGTGAACCGGTGGCCGACGACGTTGCCGAGCGAGTGGTGAAGGTGCTGCACCGGGCGCCCAGCGCCGGCTTCAGCCAAGGGCACCGGATCGCTGTCGTCGGCAAGCCCTTCTATCTCCAGCACGGGTTCCAGCCGTGGATCTCGCAGGCGCCGGTTCAGGTGGCGCTCGGCATCCGGGAGGCCTCGTACCACGAGCGCTACACCGAGGCCGACAAGCTCGAGGCCGGCTGGGGGAGGAGATTCCCTGGCCGGAGAAGCTGGCGAGGCGGCGGTTGCCGCTCGGCGAGATGGTGACCTGGCTGCGGTGAGCTAGGGGGTGTGGGTGATACGGCCCACCGCCTCCTCCATGGCGAAGCGGCCCAGATATTCGTCGGGCTGGCCGCCCCGGCGGCGGTAGGCGTGCCATTCGTCGCCGACGCCCGCGTGCACGTAGCCGATGTCGGCGCCGTCGAGGCTGACGCTGTAGCCGCCCATCGTGCTGACGGTCAGCGTCGCTCCGGCGATCTTGCGGTTGCCCAGAGGGACTCGGCGCTCCACCTGTCCACCTCCACACTCCGGAGTCGCGTGGCTCCAGATGGTGGCCCGGTTGCGGGGTGGAAAACAACAGCCGAACGGCCGATTCGGTAACCAGGCTGCGGGGGTCGCGCCGGTCAGCTGCCGGAGGCCAGGGCGGCCCGCAACGTCAGGCGGTGCTTGCGGCGGATCTCGGCCTCGTGGAAGGCGCGGTGGTCGTCGTCGGTCTGCGGGAGCAGTGAAGGCACCTGGCGGGGCTTGCCGTCGTCGTCCACCGCGACCATCACCAGGTGGGAGGTGGCGACCGTGGTGGCCGGCACCGCCCTGTCCCAGCGGTCGGCCGTGACCTTCACCGCCACCTCCATCGAGCTGCGGCCGGCCCAGGTGATGCGGGCGGCCACGTGCACCACATCGCCGACGCGGACGGCCTGGAGGAACAACGTCTCGTCCATGGCGGCGGTGACCGCGGGGCCGTCCGAGTGGCGGGCCGCCACCACGCCGGCCACCGAGTCGATCAGGTTGAGGATGCGGCCGCCGTGGACCGTGCCCATCAAGTTGGTGTGGTGCTGATCCATGATCTGCGACAGGGTCAGTTCGGAGGCTGAAGGCGGACGGCCGGGCTGTGACACGGAAAAGAGGCTAGCCACGGCGCGGGGGCGGGTCCGTAGGGTGGGTGCGTGCCAGAGGTCGACGCCACACCCGCGCTGAGCGCGGCCGCCCGGTTCGGGGCCTACTTCGTGTGGGAGCCGTACGACGGTGGGAGCTCGTGGCGGCCGTACTCCGATCTGCTCGAACCCGAGGTGGTCGCGGAGCGGGTCGGCGCGGCCCGGGAGACGCTGGTGCGGATGTCGGGCCTGCGGCCGGACGCCATCGAGGAGCGGGTGGTCGCGTCGGTGACCTTCCTCGGGCTGGCCTCGCGGCTGCTGTCGCCCGTGCTCGGCGCGGCCGTCGCCGGTGGGGCCGTGCCCGTGCCCGATCCGGCCAAGCTCTGGTGGCGGCCGGTCGCCGGCGGGCCGGTCCCGTTCGCGCAGCGCGGCCTGACCGCCGTCGCGGGTGGGGGCGCCCTGACACTGGAGCTGGTCGAGCCGGTGCTCGACGTGTTCCGGCGCCGGTTCGTGCTCTCGGAAAAGGTGCTGTGGGGCAACGTCGCCTCGGCCCTGGGCGGGGCCGCCGGAATGACCGGGCGGGCCGAGGCCGGCGCCATCGTCGCGGCCACGCTCGAGCTGCGGCAGCTGCGGGGGATGGCCACCTGGGACGGCCGGCGCCTGCGCCGCCGCAACTGCTGCCTGTACTACCGCATTCCGGGCGGCGGGACCTGCGGCGATTGTGTGCTCGCGACATGACGGCCATCCAGCAGAAGTTCACCCTGGTCTACTTCGGGAACGACACCTTCGCGTACGCGGGCCGGCACCTGCACGAGGACACCCTGCCCGTGCACACGCACAGTTTCATCGAGGTGGCCTTCGTCATCTCGGGCAGCGGTGTGCACCACAGCGTCGACGGTCGGCGGCGCCTGGACGCCGGTGACGTCGTGCTGCTGCGGCCCGGTGTGTGGCACGGATACGAGGACTGCGACGACCTGCTCCTTTACAACCTCTGCTTCTCGGCCGAGCTGCTGCGCCGCGAGCTGAGCTGGACCCGCGACGATCCGCTGCTGGGGCACCTGCTGTGGACCGGGCCGTACGTGGAGCAGCGCCGCGGCATCGGCACCGGGGCGATCTGATCGCCCAGCTCATGCTGGCCCTGGGTCATGTCGCCCGTGCCGTCGGCGGCGACACCCGGCCCGAGGTGATCCATCCCGCGGTGGTCGAGGCGATGCGGCTCATCGAGGGGCGGCCGGCCCATCCGTGGACGCTGACCGAGCTGGCCGAGCTGCTGCATCTGGCGCCGGGTTATGTCGTACGCCTGTTCAAATCCGTGACGGGCCTGCCCCCGATGGCGCCAACTACTTCGGGCGGCGGTTCCGGGCGCACTACGGGATGCCCGCGTCCGAGTACCGGGCCCGGTTCACGCCGCGCTACCAGCTCGGGCGCCCTGTGATTGGATGAGGCATGACGTTCGTGATCACCGACGTGCCCGACAAGGAGCGGTTCGAGGCGCGTGACGAGCAGGGCGAGCTCGCCGGCCTCGTCACCTATCAGCTCAGCGGCAGCATCATCGCCTACACCCACACCGAGGTGGAGCCGCGGTACGAGGGGCACGGCCTGGGCTCGCAGCTGGCCCGCGCCGTCATGGACGACGCCCGCGCGAAAGGCCGTACGGTCGTGCCGATCTGCCCCTTCATCAGCGGCTGGCTCGAGACCCACCACGACTACGACGCGATCCTGGCCCAGCGGGGACGCCGCATAAAGTAGTGATCATCTGACGCCCGTCCGTGATTGGCGGGCCGGCCGTAGGCTCGACGCCGATGAAGACGCTATCGAGGGTCGTCGTCGCGCTCGTCGCGGCCGTGCTCGGAGCCGGCGCCGCCGGCACGCCCGCGCACGCGATCGCCGACGGCGAGACCGTCGCCAACGGGCAGTACCAGTTCGCGGTGAAGCTGACCGACCTCGGCATCCCCACCGCCGACGGCGGGCGCCGGGACAGCTCGTGCTCCGGTGGCCTGATCTCGCCGCGCTGGGTGCTGACGGCCGGCCACTGCTTCAAGGACGCCAGCGGCCGGCGGGTCTCCCGGCCGGTCGCCGAGCGCACCATCGCCACCGTGGGCCGGGCCGACCTGAAGAGCAAGGTGGGCCTGAGCGCCAACGTGATCCAGGTACGCCAGCACGGCAGCGCCGACGTGGCGCTGGCCCGGCTCGACCGCCCGATCACCGGCATCGCCCCGCTCAAGCTGAGCCGCGTCAAGCCGGCCAATGGCCAGCGGCTGCGGCTGGTCGGGTTCGGCCTCACCGACGGCGACGCGAAGCAGACCAGTCCGACGTTGCAGACCGGCCAGTTCCGGGTCACGAACGTCGACAAGGTCGAGATGGGCGTCGCCGGGGTCGCGCCGAGCAAGAGCACCAGCGCCTGCCCGCACGACTCGGGCGGCCCGTACTTCAGCGGCGGCCCCACCGGCGTGGCCACCGTGGTGGCCGTGGTCAGCCGGGGACCGACCTGCCCGCACACCGGCGCCGACACGGCGACCCGGGTGGACGCGGTCGCCGCGTGGATCCTCGGTGTCATCAAGGCCGACCTGCAGACGACACCGCCGCCCAAACCGCCGGTCAAGGCCCCGTCCAGCAGCGTCGCTGGGCCGGCGGCTCCACCCGCCGAGAACAAGAACGACAAGTTCCTCTGGCTGGCCGCGGTCCCGGTCGCCATGCTGCTCGTCGCCGGTGCCCTCTGGCTGCGGAAACCCCGACGGGGTACGCACCGCAGATAGGGATCGCCGCGCAGCGATCTCCGGCGATATCCTGACCCGGTGACGGACGCCTTCGACACCGGCCGACCCCATCCCGCGCGGGTGTACGACTTCCTGCTCGGCGGCAAGGACAACTTCGCCGCCGACCGGGCCGCCGCCGAGCAGGGCCTGAAAGCCAACCCGAACGCGGCCACGGCCCCGAGGCAGAACAGGGCGTTCCTCCAGCGCACGGTGCGCCATCTGGCCGCCGAGGCCGGCGTACGCCAGTTCCTCGACATCGGCACCGGCCTGCCCACGAAACCGAACGTGCACGAGGTGGCCCAGGAGATCGACCCGGCCGCCCGCGTCGTCTACGCCGACAACGACCCGATAGTCCTCAGCCACGCCCGGGCCCTTCTGACGAGCAACCCCTCCGGCCGTACGGCCTATCTCGGCGCCCGTCTGCAGGAAGCGGACAAGATCCTCGACACCCCCGAGGTCCGCGACACCCTCGACCTGACCGAGCCGGTGGCGCTGCTGCTCTTCGCGATCCTCCACTTCATCGAGGACGACGAGAAGCCGTACGACATCGTGGAAAGCCTGATGTCCCGCCTCCCGAGCGGCAGCTATCTGGTGCTCTCCCACATCACCGCCGATCACGACCCGGAGTCGTGGGCCCGCTTCACCGCCATCATGCGCGACCAGGGCATACCCACCCGCCTGCGGTCGCAGGCCGAGGTGACCCGCTTCTTCACCGGCCTCGACCTGCTCGACCCGGGAGTGGTACCGATCCTGAAGTGGCGCCCGGCCGGCCCGGCCGAGCTGACCGACGCCCAGGTCGCCCTGTACGGCGGTGCCGGGCGCAAACCCTAGGCGAGGCTCCCGGCGCGGCGGCCGAAGACGGTGCCGGCGGTCAGGCCGCTGCCGCCCGGATAGTTGCCGCTGAACAGACCCCCGAGCATCTCTCCGCAGACGTACAGGCCCGGCATGGCGGAACCGTCCTCCCGCAGGACGCGGCCGTGCTCGTCGGCGCGCAGACCGCCGAAGGTGAACGTGATCCCGCACGTCACCGGGAAGGCGTAGAACGGCGGCGTGCGCAGCGGAAGCGCCCAGTTGCTCTTGGGCGGGGAGACGCGTGACGCCCGCCCGTCCTTGACCGAGGGATCGAAGTGGACGCTCTCGTCGATCCCGGCGTTGAACTCCTCGACGGTCGACGGCAGGCCCTCCGCCCCGAGCCGTGCGGCCAGCTCGGTGATGCTGTCGGCGATCACGACGCTGGCGCCGGGGGCGTCGTACTCCTCGGTGCGCAGCATGGGCCGGATGGCGTCGTCGAAGACCTGATAGGCGACGCCGCCGGGCTGGCGCAGGATCTCCCCGCCGTAGCGCGCGTACGTGTAGTTGCGGAAGTCGGCGCCCTCGTCGAGGAACCGCCGCCCCTGGGCGTTGACGACGATCCCGAGCGGATAGCTCTGCCGGGTCAGGCGGTTGGTCAGGTCACGATCGCCGGTGGCCGCCGCCCCCGCGTCCCAGGCCACCGAGTGGCAGGAGCCCCAGTCGCCGCCCCGCGCCGCGCCGGCGTCCAGGGCCGCCCGCAGCATGTCGCCGGTGTTCAGCGGCGTGCCGCGCACGAGGGCCCGCTCCCAGCCCGGTCCCAGATGCTCGCGCCGCCACACCGGATCGGCCTCGAAGCCGCCCGCGGCCAGGATCACCGACTCGGCCCGCTCCTCGCCGCCCTCCCAGCGCACCCCGGCGACCCGCCCCTCGGCCACGATCAACGAGGTGCAGCGGACGCCGTAGCGGACCTCGACCCCGTTCGCGGACGCGGCGCGGGTGTGCTGCGCCATCAGCCCCTTGCCGCCGTCGGTACTGCCCACGGCCAGCCCGCCCCAGAACACGTGGCGGCCTTCACCGTCCTGGTACGACTGCCGTTCGTACATCAGGCGGAAGCGCAGCCCCCAGCCGTGCAGCCAGCGCAGGGCGGCGCCGCTCTCCTCGGTCAGAACGGCCGAGAGCACCGGATCGGTGCGGCCGGCGGTCACCTTGCGCAGATCGTCGAGGAAGTCCCGCGGGGTGTACGCCGCCAGCACCGTCGACGCGTGCCGCGGATCCGGATCGAGCACCGGCGCCAGATCGGCCAGGCCGTCGTGGGCGACCCGGAAGGCGCCCGCCGTGTAGAAGCTGTTCCCGCCCGACTCCTCGGGCCGGCCCCGCTCCAGCAGCACCACCTCACGGCCCCGGGCGGCCGCGGCGTGGGCCGCGCTGAAACCGGCGTTGCCGCCTCCGACCACCACGACGTGCGCCACGCTGCCTCCTGCATCAAACTGGGGACATCGATGTAACGGTACGTCACGGAAGCGTGGTGAGACCGATGCGACGGTGGGCCCCCTACCTGGCCGCCGCCCTGGCGACCGTCCTGCTGGTGGTCAGCGCGGCCTGGGCGGACGACGACGAGGGCTTCCTCGACGGGCGGCAGCTGCGGCTGATGGCGCCGGCCGCGCCCGGCGGCGGCTGGGACCAGACCGCGCGCGAGATGCAGGCGGCGCTGCGCGATCTGGCCGGGCGCACCGAGGTCTACAACGTGACCGGCGCCGGCGGGACGATCGGGCTGAGCCAGTTCGTACGGCACGACGGCGAGCCGACCCAGCTGATGGTGATGGGCCTGATCATGCTGGGCGCGATCGAGAGCAACGACGCGCCGATCGGGCTCGACCGGACGACGCCGCTGATCCGGCTCGTCACCGACTACGAGGTGATCGTGGTGCCGTCGTCGTCGCCGGTGCGGAGCATGCCCGACCTGGTGGCCCGGATGAAGCAGGACCTGGGCGCGGTGTCCTTCGCGGGCGGATCGGCCGGCGGGGTCGAGCAGATCCTGGCCGGGCTGGTGGCGGACGCGATCGGCGCCGACCCGGGCCGGGTCAACTACGTGGCGCACTCCGGGGGAGGGGAGGCGCTGGCGACGCTGCTGTCGGGGCGGGCCACGGCCGGGGTCTCCGGCATCTCCGAGCTCGAGGCGCAGATCGAGGCCGGGACGGTACGGCCGGTCGCCGTGTCCAGCGCCGAACGGCTGCCGGCTCTGCCGGACGTGCCGACGCTGAAGGAGCAGGGCGTCGACGTCGAACTGGCGAACTGGCGCGGGGTGGTGGCGCCGCCGGGGATCAGCGCCTCGGACGAGCGGGACCTGGAGGACCTTCTGCTCCGGATGACTCAGAGCGCCGAGTGGAAGGAGACGCTCGGGCGGCGGGGCTGGGGTGAGGCAACGCTCGCCGGGCCGGAGTTCGAGCAGTTCATCGACCAGGAGCGGCGGACGGTGACGGACGTCCTGAAGAAGATGGGGCTGGCATGACCGACTGCACCGAAGCGAGCGGAGCGGGCGTAGGGCCAGGAGGGCATGCCGAAGGCGAGCCCAGCATGACCGAGGAACAGTCTCAACTCCGCGCTTCGGGGCTTCTCGGCGTCGTGATGGCCGTCCTCGGGGTGGTGGTGCTGATCGACGCGGCCCGGCTGCGGGGCGCCGACGATCCGATCGGGCCGGCGGCCGTGCCGGTGGTGATCGGTGTGCTGCTCGCGCTTCTCGGCGCGGCCCTGGTGTTCTCGGCGCGCTCGACGTGGCGTACACCCTGGGGAAGCCCACGGCGCCTCTGGCGCCTGACGGCCATGGTGGTCACTCTGATCGCGTTCGCTCTTCTGCTGCCGTTCCTGGGGTTCGTGGTCTGCTCGGCCGGCCTGTTCACGGCGGCGGCGCTGCTCCTCGGCGCTCCGCGGCCGGCCCGCGTCGTGGCGTACGGATGGACGCTCGCGGCGGTGGTCTTCCTCGTCTTCGACCGGCTGATCGGGCTGTCGCTGCCGGCCGGGCCGTGGGGGTTCTGAGATGGGCGACCTGCTCACCGGCTTCGCCGACGCGCTGACACCCGGCAATCTGCTGTGGGCGCTGGTCGGCGTCACGATCGGCACCGCGGTCGGCGTGCTGCCGGGCATCGGGCCCGCGCTGACCGTGGCCCTGCTGCTGCCCGTCACGTTCCGGCTCGACCCGGCGGCGGCGCTGATCATGTTCGCCGGCATCTACTACGGCGGCATGTACGGCGGGTCGACCACCTCGATCCTGCTGAACACCCCCGGTGAGAGCTCGTCGGTGGCCACCGCCCTGGAGGGCAACAAGATGGCCCGGGCCGGGCGGGCCGCCGCCGCCCTGGCCACGGCCGCCATCGGCAGCTTCGTCGCGGGAACGATCGGGACGGTTCTGCTCTCCGTCGCCGCCCCCGTCGTGGCCGACATCGCGATCGGCTTCGGCCCACCCGAGTACGTGGCGCTGATGGCCGTCGCCTTCGTGACGGTGAGCGCCCTGCTCGGCCCGTCCCTGCTCAAGGGCGCCGCCAGTCTGGTCATCGGGGCCGGCATCGGCCTGGTCGGCATCGACACCCTGACCGGCCAGCCGCGCCTCGCCTTCGGCGTGCCGTCCCTGCTGGACGGCGTCGACGTGGTGATCGTGGTGGTCGCCCTGTTCGCGCTCGGCGAGACCTTCTGGCACCTCGTCGCCGGCACCGGGTCGGCGCGGGTCGAACCGGTGCGCCGCGCCGCCGTCCTGTCCCGCGCCGACTTCCGCCGTTCATGGCCCGCGTGGCTGCGCGGCACCGCCCTGGGCTTCCCCATCGGGAGCCTTCCGGCCGGCGGCGCCGAGGTGCCCACCTTCCTCAGCTACAGCCTGGAGAAACGCCTGTCCAAGCACCGCGCCGAGTTCGGGCACGGCGCCATCGAGGGCGTCGCCGGGCCGGAGGCCGCCAACAACGCGGCGGCCGCCGGCGTCCTCGTCCCGCTGCTGACCATCGGCCTGCCCACCTCGGCCACCGCCGCCGTCATCCTGACCGCGTTCCAGTCGTACGGCCTCCAGCCCGGCCCGCAACTGTTCACCGAGTCCGGCGATCTGGTCTGGGCCCTGATCGCCAGCCTCTACATCGGCAACGTGCTGCTGCTGGTGCTGAACCTCCCGCTGGTCCGCGCCTGGGCCCGGCTGCTCACGATCCCCGCCTACGGCATCTACGCGGGGGTGCTGGTCTTCGCCTGCCTCGGCACCTTCGCCACCGGCGGCACGGTGGCCGACCTGCTCGTCCTGACCGTCCTGGGCCTGCTCGGCCTGCTGATGCGCGAGGCCGGCGTGCCCGTGGCCCCGGCCATCGTCGGCCTGATCCTGGCCCCGCTGGCCGAACAGCAGCTGCGCCGCGCCCTGGCCCTCTCCGACGGCGACTGGTCCACCCTGGTCTCCAGTCCACTGACGATCGTCCTGTGGGCGTTCGTCCTGCTCGCGTTGGCGCTGCCGCCGTTCCTGGCCTGGCGTCGCCGCGAGTGAGCGTGGCGGCTTTTATGAGCGTCGATTCAGGGACGCCCGGTTGACGGCGGCCCGGAGCGCGTGCTCCTCGTCCGGCCCGGCGCCCCAGGCCGTGCGCCCGTCGACGGCGCATTGGACGTACACCCAGGAAGTGTCTTTGTGAATGGTCAGCACCTCGCCGGGTTGGAGTGAGGGTGTGGCGGCGGGCTCCACGTAGGTGTCCTGGAAGAGCTGCCACAGCTCGGCCGGGCGCAGCTCGCGGCCGGTCTCGTCGGTGACGGCCTGGACCGTGCGGGAGAAGTCGGGGCGCATGGCCGGCGGCAGGTCCAGGCCGTGGTGGGTCTGGAGAATGTGGGCTATGCCGCCCTTACCGGATTGTGAATTGATCCGGATGACCTCTTCGTAATCGCGCCCGAGGTCGCCCGGGTCGACCGGCAGGTACGGGACCGACCACGGCGCCTGGTTCTCCGGCCGGCCCAGTTCGGCCGCGTCCTTGGCGTGGCGGGCCAGGCCTTTGGCGATCGCGTCCTGATGGGTGCCGGAGAACGCGGTGTGGGTGAGGCTTCCGGCGTACGGGTGGCGCGGGTGCAGCGGCAGGCGGGTGCAGTGTTCGACGGTACGGACGACGGCGTCGATGTCCGAGAAGTCGATCATCGGGTCGACGCCCTGCGCGTACAGGTTGAGGGCCAGCGTGGCCAGGTCGACGTTGCCGGTGCGCTCGCCGTTGCCGAAGACGCAGCCCTCGACGCGCTGGGCGCCGGCCAGCACCGCCAGCTCGGCGCAGGCGATGCCGGTGCCGCGGTCGTTGTGCGGGTGCACGGACAGGATGACCGCGTCGCGGCGAGCGAGGTTCTTGTGCATGTATTCGATCTGATCGGCGTACACGTTGGGGGTGGCGACCTCGACCGTCGCCGGCAGGTTGAGCACGACGGGGTGGTCCGGGCTCGCCGCCCACAGGGCGGTGAGCGCGTCGCAGATCTCCAGGATGAAGTCGGGCTCGGTCAGGTTGAAGACCTCGGGCGAGAACTGGAAGCGGCGCCCGGGCGCGCGCCGGGCCAGATGGGCGGCGGCTTGAAGGATCAAGGACTTGACGTCGTTTCTCGTACGCCCGAGCACGACGTCCCGCCAGACCGGCGCGGTCGCGGTGTACAGGTGGATCATCGCCCGGTCGATGCCGTCGACCGAGGCCACGGTGCGGTCGATGAGTTCCTCGCGGGCCGGCGTGAAGACGACGACCGTGACGTCGTCGGGGACGCCGGTCGCGGCCAGGTGACGGACGAAATCGAAGTCGGTCTGACTGGCCGAGGGGTAACCGATCTCGATCTCCTTGTAGCCCATCGCCACGAGCTGGTCGAAGAAGCGGCGCTTGCGGCCGGTGTCCATCGGCTCGGCCAGGGCCTGGTTGCCGTCGCGCAGATCGACCGGCACCCAGAGCGGGGCCTCGGTGATGCGGTTGGTCGGCCAGTCGCGCTCAGTCAGGGGCAGTTCGACACGGTCGTGAACAGGGCGGTAACGGTGGAAGGGCATGCCGCTGGGTCGTTGCGGATTCATTCTCGTCTCCAGGTCGGTCGGTTCTGATCGACCGGCGCGCGGACCACCCGCTGCGGGGTGCCGGCCGTGTCAGGCCCCGCAGCGGCGACCAAGGAGAAGAAGCGCCATGCGCCCACGATAGAACTTGTCAGGTTGTATGACAAGTTAGTCTGGTGCGATGGATCCGGTCAGCCCGTCACCGCTCGTCGCCCAGGTCGCCGAGCGGGTCCGCGGCCGGATCAGCTCCGGCGAGTGGGGCGTCGGCACGAAGCTGCCGGGCGAACACAAACTGGCGCCCCTGCTCGGCGTCAGCCGTCCCACGCTGCGCGAGGCCATGCGCATCCTGGCCGGCGCCGGCCTGGTCGAGTCCCGTCAGGGCGCCGGCGTCTTCGTGGTCGCGGCCGAGCCCCGCGTCAACTGGGCGGTCCAGCTGCGCCGGGCCGCGCTGACCGACGTGTACGAGGTCCGCGTGGCCCTCGAGGTGGAGGCGGCCCGCCTGGCCGCGGCCCGCCGCACCGGCGACGACATGACCGCCATCACCGCCGCCATGTCCCGCCGGGTGGAGGCGGCCGGCGAGGACGACGCCGCGTTCGTCGACGCCGACATCGCCCTGCACGCCGCGATCGTCGCCGCCGCGCACAACCCGATCCTGCTCAACCTGTTCACCGAGTTCCTGCCGGTGCTGCGGGAGGGACTGATCGACCTCGTACGCCTGCTCGGCCTGCGCGCCCGGCGCCCGAACCCGGGCGAGGACACCCACGCCCAGCTGGTGGCCGCGGTCGGCGCCCAGGATCCCGAGGCAGCCGAGCGGACACTGCGCCAGGAGCTGCGAAACACCTTGGCCCTGCTGCGGCGCGACTGAACCGCCGCCGGCCGGTCACGGCAGCAGTTCCGCGCAGAGCCCCAACCTCAGGTAGGCGTCGGCCCACGCCTCGACCGCGTCGTCCCCCGGATCGGGTCCGAGCCGGGCGGCCAGCGCGCTGATCGCCGCGCCGGCCTGGCGCAGCCCCACGGTCTCGAGCCGCTTGGCGGCGTCGCGCAGCCGCCCGGTCATCGGCGACGGCAGGTGCAGCAGCCCGCGGTGCGCCACCTCGGCCAGCAGCCCCACGGCGTCCATCACGGCCAGCCCCAGCGGATCGCCGCCCTCGCCCGGCCGGTCCCGCGGATCGTTCCCGCCGCCGGCCGCCGCGAGGTCGGGCACGACGACGCCGTCGTCCGAGGCGAAACCGATCGGGTCGATCACGACGGTGCCGCCGCCGCGCCGCACGCTGCCGGCCACGAACCGGGCCCCGCCCTCCAGGGCCGCCACCACCGCGTCCAGCCGCCCCGGCGCGCACGCCGCGTGGACCGCGCTGACCCGCGCCGTCACCCCGGCTCCGTCCGCGATCTCGGCGTCGACGCGTTGCGCCCCCGGCGCGTACGTCACGGACCGCACCTCCGCGATCGGCACCACCCGCACCAGCTCGGCCTCCACCCGCGCCCGGACCGGCCGCGGCGGCAGGGCGTCGAGCTCCCCGGCCAGCGCCGCCAGATCCGGCACGAGCAGGGTCCGCGGCAGATGCCGCCACGTGTCCCGGGTGGTCATCGCCTCGGTGCGGCTCAGCCTCCGCGTACCCAGCCGCACGGCCCGGCTGGCACTCCGCGACGCCGACTCGGTGATCACCGCCCCACCGGCCAGCGCCCCCACGGTCACCCCGGCCACCCGCCGCCGCCCGAGCGCCGGCCCGCTCTCGTCGGTCGCGTACTGCCGCCGCAACACGAGCACCGCCGAACTGTCCGCATGGGCCAGAAACACTTCGACCGTACGTTCGTCCCCCACCGCCGACACCCGCGCACCGAGCCCGTCCAGCCGGGCTCGCCGCAACGGCGTCTCCGACGCCTCGTCGGTCCCCAGCACCCGCGACACCGGCGCCATCCCGCCACGGGTCACACTGCGATGCCGCGCCACCAGCTCGGCCACATGATCAGCCAGCGCTTCCGGCCGATAACGAGCACTGCGTTCCCGGTACGCCTCCAGCTGCCCCACCAGGTCGTCGACAGCACCCAGGGGCCACCGCATCCGAGCCGCCTCGAGCCCGGCCCGCACGGCCGCGATCTCCCCGCCCATCCCCGCCCCGAGATGAACGGCCCCTTCCCGCACCACGACCCCGGCCAGCTGAACGGCGCGCCCCAGCGCTTCGAACCCGGTGGTCCCGGCCGGCGCCCCACCCACCTGCACCTGAACATCGGCGTCTTCCCCACCGAGCGCGTCGGCCGCCCGAAACGCCCACACGGCGAGCGCGAGAACATCATCCCGGCTCCCCGCCGCGGCGTCGCTCCGCGCGAACCCGAGGTCATGCGGCACGAGAAACCGCACGGTGGCGGTAGGCAACTCCACAGTAGGAACCGGATCCCCCACCCGCCCCCGATGCACCCGAGCCACGAACCCGCCCCGGAACACCCGCCGGGCCGCCACCATCATCCGGGCCCCGACCCGAGCGTCCAGCTGCTCATCCGTGAACTCGCCCGGAGACCACAGCTCCGCCGGCCCGACCTCCGCCGCGTCGTTGCCTTTTCCAGCCACGTTCCCGCCGTCCCCGGGTATCCGTGCGCCGCCCCCGGGTATCCGTGCGCCGCCCCCGGATTCCGTTGCGCCGCGGCCGTCTGCGAGCGCGCCCGCGCCTCTCCCAGCAGCGTCGGTCGTAGCGGTCGTAGCGGTCGCAGCGGTCGCCGCCGGCTCGCCGGACGTGGCAGCCGTGCTGTCGGCCGGCGCTCCGTCCGACCAGGTCTGATAGGCCAACACGAGGCCGACGACGTGCCGGCACACTCCCGTGGCGCCGCAACCGCACGTGCCCGCGTCGAGACCTCCCGGCGGCAGGCCGGTGCTCGTCCCGTCCGGGAAGACCGCGTGCACCGTCCCGTCCGTGTCCTCCGACAGCTTCGGCGTCTCGCGTTCCAGCTCCCGCGCCGCCCGCTTGACCAGCCCCCGATTGGTCAGCTCGGCCAGCGTGGCCGGCGTGAGCGCCCGCAGATCCGCCCTCATCGGGCGCTCCTTCCGGGCCTCATCGCGCCACCTGCTCGGCGATGAACTGGGCCAGCTGCCCCGGAGTCATCGCACCGACCGGGGCGCCCACATTGGCCAGCTTCTGGGCGGTCTCACGGTCGTACGCCGGATTGGCCTGGCCGTCCAAGGCGGCCAGGCCGAGCACCTTGGTGCCCTGCTCGACCAGGTCGCGGACCGCCCGGACCAGCAGCTGCTCGGAGCCGCCCTCGTAGAAGTCGCTGATCAGCGCCACGATCGCCCGCCGGGGCTGCTCGATGAGGCCGGCGCCGTACAGGACCGCCCTCGCGATGTCCGTGCCCCCGCCGAGCTGGACCTTCATGAGCAGCTCGACCGGATCGTCCACATCGCTGGTCAGATCGACCACCTCCGTGTCGAAGGCGACCAGGTGCGTGCGCACCCCCGGCAGGCCCCACAGGCACGCCGCGGTCACCGCCGAGTGGATGACAGAATCGGTCATCGAGCCCGACTGGTCGACGAGCAGGATCACCTGCCACTGGTCGACCTGCTTACGCGTACGGGAGAAGAAGTGCGGCGTCTCGATGTAGAGCCGCCGCTCGTCGGGCCGGTAGTGCCCCAGGTTGGCCCGCAGCGTCCGCGTGACGTCGAAGTCGCGGGCCTGCCGCCAGCGGCTCGGCCGGCGCGCCCGGGTCCCGGTAAAGGCCGCCCGCACCTCCGTCGCCATCTTCGCCATGAGGTCGCGGACGACGGCCTCGACGATCCACCGGGCCAGCCGCAACACCTCGGGGTTCATCAAATGCTTGGTTTGGAGTACGGCTCGGAGCAGCCCCGGGTTCGGCTCGATGGTCCGCAGCACCTCGGGGTCGGTGACCACATCCGTGATCTCGTAGATCTCCACCGCGTCCCGTTGCAGCCGCTCGACCGTCTCCTTCGGGAAGAGCCGCGTGATGTCGTCCAGCCAGTCCACGGTGTTCAGCGTCGAAGCCCCGTCCCCGCCGCTGCGCACGTCGCGCTTGGCGTGCTCCTCGTCGCGCCCGTAGAGCCACCGCAACGCGGCGTCCCGCCGCATCGCCTCGGGACCCAGATCGCCCATGGCGCCGGCCGGCTCACCCAGCACGAGCCGCCAGCGTTCGAGATCAGAATCGGTCACAGCGTGTCTCCGTTCGAACCGGTCGCGGCGGGCGTGACGGCGGCGGCGGGTGTGACGGCGGCGGCGGGTGTGACGGTCGCGGCGGGTGTGACGGCGGCGGCGGGCGTGACGGTCGCGGCGGGTGTGACGGCGGCGGCGGGCGTGACCGCCGGGACGGCCGCGGTGTCGGCGGGAGCCGGGTCGCCGCCGATCAGCCCCTCGCGCCGCAGGACGGTGTCGGCGCGGCTGTCCAGGAGCATTCCGGCCGCGACCACGGCCGGGTCGGGCCCGGCCGCGCGGAGCAGGGCGCGCCCGGTGCCGGACAGGCCGCGCCGGGCCAGGACCTGACCGGCGATGGTCTCGCGTTCGCGCGGCGGGAAGTATTCGAAGGCCTGCCGCAGCGCCGGCAGCGAGACGAGGAAGTCGTCCGGTGACATGCCGGAGAGCAGCTCGTCGAGCAGCCCGATCACGTCGGGGGAGTGCAGCACCTCCTCGCGGGCCACCGCGAACAGCCCGGCCAGCCAGTCGCCGGCCGAGCGGGGCACGAAGGCGCCGCGCACCCCGCGCAGCGGCTCGACCGTGGATGGATCGTCGTGCAGCGCCCAGCGGAACCCGAACGCGGCGCCGCGCAGATCGGGTGGCGCCTCCCGGTCGGTGGAAACGCGGGTGGCGACCTCGATCGCGGCCTCCCGGTCGAGCCCGAGCGCCCGGCCCGCGTGCCGCAGCCCGTCACGGCAGGCGGCCAGCGCGCCGATGCGCCCCGGGTCGGCCGGCGCCTCGCCGCCGCGGACACCCTCGGCCAGCCACAGCACACGCCGGACGGCGGCCGCGATGACGATGGCGAGGGTGGCGCTGCGGGCGGTGCCGAACAGCCCGTCGTGCCGCCACATGGTCAGCACCACGGCCAGCATGCGGCCGAGCGGCCCGAGGTCGGGCGCGGCGCCGACCGCCGCCTCGATGTCGGCCAGGGTGCGGTCGGAGACGTCGGCCGTCCCGGACAGGGCGGCGTCGAACAGGACGAGGGCGAGCGCGTCCACGTCCCGCCCGGCCCCGGCCGCCCGCTCGGCGAGCACGGCCGCGCAGGCGTCGGCGAGCGTCGCCCCGTACGCCCCGGCCTCGATCACCGCGGTCAGCCGTTCCGGCCCCGGCCGCAGCGTCCAGCGTTCGCGCAGCACCGGGTCGAGCCCCGTGGCCGGCCCGCTCTCCCGCTGGAACCCCGGCACACCGAGCAACCGCACCCGGTGCAACAGCCGGCTGCGTTCCCGGTCGCCTTCGACCGTGAGATCGAGCTCCAGCTGGGCTGCCCCGTTCAGCCCGGCGCGTTCCAGCTCGGCGTCCAGGTCGTGCACGAGCGGCGGCGCCGGCGTCTCCGGATGAAGCCGTCCGACCCGGGTGCCGCTGAGCGCGGCCACCATCTCGACCACGACCGGATGGCTGCCGGCTTCGAGGGTCCCGCGCCGAGCCCACGGCAGCGGCACGTCCAGGGCCTCTTTGACCAGAGCCGACGCGAGCCCGTCGAGCACGTCGGTGCGCCCGGGCCGGTGATGCCCGCGTACGGTCGCCAGCCCCTCGGCCGTGGCCCGCGCCGCGATGAGATCGGCCGTGGACACGGGCTGCCGCTTCTTCCGGAGCCGCTCGGCCACCGCCTCGACGAGATGCCGGGCCGCCCCGTCCACCCCCGACTCCCACAACTCCTGGTAGTACCCGGGCGACGGCATCCCCGACTGATAGCCGTCAAAGGAGTCGAGGCGCCGAAACGAGTACGGCACAAGAAAGCTCCCACCCATGGCCCCATCCGGCATTTCGGGAATGTCCGGCCAGGGGTGAGTGGTGGCGCCCGCGCCGGCGGCGGGCTGGCCGGGGCTGAGGCGAGGGCTGAGGCGGTCGGCGGCTTGGTCGAGGCCGGTGCCCGGCTGGGCGGCCGTTCCGTGCAGGGCGAGCGCCCGCACCAACGCCGGCCGGTGGAAGCCGCCGGTCACGACCACCACGGGCCGGTCGCCGGCGGCGGATGCGGCGGCCGCTACCCATGAGGCCATGTACGCCTCGCGGGCGGTGTCGGAGTCGCCGGCCGCGGACTCGCCCCGTACGAGGTCGAAGTAAGCCTCCAGTCTCTCCGCGAGGCCCTCCGCCGGCGCGATCTCGACCAGGTGGTCCCACAGCGCGTCCACATTGTCGACCTCGAAAGCGCGGCACAACCGCTCCATCACGTCGGCGTAGCGCAGCTCCGCATCGGCGTAACGGTTGCTACGCCCCTCGAACGCCGGGTGCCACGCCGGCAGGTCGATGAAGCGCAGCGACGCGCCCACCGCGCGCCCGTGGGTCAGCGCCGCCCACTCCGGCGAGTATTCGCAGAACGGGGCCCACGACGCGTGCCGGCGGGTGTCGTCGCGGTAGCTGCTGAACACCGCGACCGGCAGCCGGTGGCCGAGCAGCAGCTCCCCGATCCGGCCGTTGACGTCGGCCGGGCCCTCGACCATGACGTACGCCGGCCGGAGGCGGGTGATGGTGTCGGCCACCAGGCGGGCGCAGGCGGGGCTGTGGTGGCGGACCCCGATGAACGTGACCGGCACGGCTCAGCCCGGCAGCAGGTGGCGGGCCTGGTGGAGAGCCTGCCACTGATTGCCGTCCCGCCAGGTGATCTGCTGGGCCAGGTAGCGGCGCAGCTTGGCGAGGTCGTCCGCGTTGTCCTTGGCCGCCGTGCCGGCCAGGCAGGCCACGATGTCCTCGGCGTTGCCGGCCTCGCCGCGCAGGAACCAGCCGCGCAGCCCGACCGCGTGGGCCACCGACACCGCCTCGGCCGTGCTCATCACCGCCGACAGCTTGTCCATCGAGTCGCCCCGCGCGGTTTCCCCGGTGCGCAGCTCGCGGAACGTCGTCACCAGCACCTCGAGCACGTCACGCCGGGGCTCCGCCGTCACCCCGGAGCGGGCCAGCAGCCGGGCCGCCTCGTCGGCGACCAGGGTCAGCTCGGTGGCGAAGTCGGCGATCGGGAAGACCGTCTCGAAGTTGAAGCGGCGTTTGAGGGCCGAGCTCATGTCGTTGACGCCCCGGTCGCGCGTGTTGGCGGTGGCGATGATGTTGAAGCCGTCGCGGGCGAACACCATCGACTCGGGCCCGGTCAGCTCGGGGATGGCCAGCACCCGGTCGGACAGCGGGGAGAGCAGGCAGTCCTGCACTTCGAGGGGGCACCGGGTGATCTCCTCGAACCGGACCGTGCGCCCCTCGGCCATGCCCCGCAGCAGCGGCGCCGGCACCAGCGAGCGGGTGGACGGCCCCTCGGCGACCAGCAGCGCGTAGTTCCACGAGTAGCGGATCTGGTCTTCCGTGGTGGCCGCCCCGCCCTGGATGGTCAGCGTCGAGTCGCCGCTGACCGCCGCCGCGATCAGCTCGGACAGCAGCGACTTGGCCGTGCCCGGCTCGCCCACCAGCATCAGCCCCCGGCTGGTGGCCAGCGTGATCAGGGCCCGGTCGATCAGCGACGGGTCGCCCACGAACTTGCGGCTCACCTTCAGCGCCGGGTCGCCGACGACGAACCGGCGGGCCGACTGGACGCTCAGCGCCCAGCCGGGCGGCCGGGCCGCGCTGTCGGCCGCCCGCAGCCGGGCCAGCTCGCCGGCGAAGCGCACCTCGGCCGGCGGCCGCTGCACGCTGTCGGCGGGCTCGGTCACCTCGATCTCGGTGAGGCTCACGCGGTCACCTCCGTGAGGTCGCGGATGATCTCGGACGCGACGACCGGATCGAGCTCGCCCAGCGCGATCTGGCCGCGCGGGTCGCTGTGCCAGCGGCTGCCGGTGCCGTTGTGCAGCATCACCATAGTGATCTTCTGGTCGGTGAACTCGCCCACGTAGCCGACCGCGATGCCGGGCTCGATCTCGACGGCCACCTCGACGCCGTCGGCCACGGCCAGTTCGATGCGGCTCTGCATGCCCGCGTCCTGCGGCGCCTCGCGCCGCCAGCCGCGCCGCTCCAGCCCCAGCAGCTTGGTGGTGGGCACGGTGACCGCCTCGAAGCGGGTGAGACGGCTGCCCGCCGCCTCCTCGGCGCTCAGTGCGAACGTCTGCCGGCTCAGCTGCGGGAAGGGTTGCAGAATCTCGTAGTCGGCGAACAGCTCCGACCAGGCGGCCAGGTCGCCGCCCAGGTGCAGCGGGTGGGCCACGCCCACGGTCGCGCCGTCGGGCAGCGTCGTCTCCTCGTCATCCACGGTGGAGAACGTACGGTCCTCGGCCACCCGGATCGCGCCGAGCGGCTCGGCGGAGGCGTCCCACACCGCCCACACGAGCCGCCGCACGATGTGCCACAGCAGCGGATGGTCGACGAACAGCTGCTGGAACTCGCCGGCGCTCCATCGGCGGCCGGTGACCATCGCCCGCTCCAGGCGACGGACCTGGTCGGTGGCCACGGTCCGCACGTCCTTCTTCAAGGCGGAGAATTGCTTGTACGCCTGCGGGGCCAGCTCGGCGTCGTCCCGCGCGCCCGGCTTGGGCAGCGCCTTGAGCCGCTTGCCGGCCCCGTCGGCCACGAACGGCCGCAGCTGCTCGTCGAAGCCGACCGTGAACTCACGGCCGCCGTAGTCGAGCCGCAGGCTGCCCGCCGCGTCGAGCCCGAAGTCGGGCACCAGCCGGTCGGCGAGCTGCTCGGCGCTGAGCCCGAGCGCGGCCGCCACCTCGGCCATCTTCTCGTTCGCGGTGTTCTTCAGGCCCTTGAACTTGGCCCGCTGGGCGATGCCGTGCAGCCGCATGAGGGCCACGTCGCTGCCGATGGCGGCCAGGATGTTCACGCCGGTCACCGCCTTGGCGTGCCCGCCCTCGCCCGGCCAGGTGAGGATCAGCGGGGTCAGCCGCCGGACCGTCTCGTCGTCGCCGATCAGGCCGAGCGCGGTCAGCGCCCAGTTCTCCTTGGCGTTGGCCCCGGCCGACTGCCAGCGCTGGAACAGGCCCCACCCGAACTCGGCCAGGCTCTCCGGCTCGCAGGCGTCACGGACCAGGGCCAGGCCGGCGTACGGATCGTCGAGCCGCGAGATGGCGAGCACGCTCACCAGGCTCGTCACGGCCTCGGCGGGCAGCGCCCCCGAGCCGTCGCGCAGCCGTACCGGCGGCAGCAGCCCGGCCACGGCCCACGACGGCACCGGCGGCATCTTGGCCGGCAGCACGGTCAGCGGGTCGGTGTCGAGCAGCACGCCGATCGCCGCGGCCGCCTCCGGCCCGTACGACGACGCGGCGGCCCGCACGGCGTCGCCGTGACCGTTGAGGTGCAGGGCGAGCAGCGCCTGCTCGGCCTCGCGCCGCGGCGCCCCGGCCTTCTGCAGGGCGGGCGGCACGAGAGCGCGGGCGGCCGCGGCCGGGTGGCGCAGAAGCCACTGCAGCGCGTGCTGCCGGGTGGTCTTGAGCCGGGCCAGCCACCCGGCCATGAGCACGGCGAGCTCGGGCGAGGTGTACGGCGCCAGCAGCGGCGCGTATTCGCCGGGCGCCTGCCGGGCCAGCGAGACGATGACCGGCAGCAGCGCGGTCCCGAACCGGTCGGCGGCGACCCGCATCCACGTGTCGGCGTCGTACGCGTACGTGGGCCGCCAGTGGTGCAGCACCCGGCGGGCGACGTCGGCCGGGCCGTCGGTGAAGAGCCGGACCGGGTCGTTCCACTGCGCCCGGCCCGAGGCCATCCGGTGGGCGAGCTCCTCCCAGCCCTCCTTCGGCCCGTCGTAGTGACGGATCGGGGTGTCCCGCCACGCCTCACGCTCGCCGGGAAGCCACTCGGTCGCGGGCTGGTCGTCGCAGGCGAGGCCGGCGATGACGACCGGCTTGGCCGCCTTGACACGCCGGTTCCACGGCGGGTCGGCCA
This sequence comes from Actinoplanes sp. NPDC000266, assembly GCF_042899005.1. Taxonomy (NCBI): domain Bacteria; kingdom Bacillati; phylum Actinomycetota; class Actinomycetes; order Micromonosporales; family Micromonosporaceae; genus Actinoplanes; species Actinoplanes sp. NPDC000266. The sequence goes on along the minus strand of NZ_JBIAZI010000002.1, from coordinate 622,662 downwards.
GGACCGTCGGGACCGCCGACAGGGGCGCCGTCACGAGCGACGCCGCCTCGGCGGTGATGGCCTCGATCCGCGCGACGGCCGGCGCGCTCAGCTCGGGCCTCAGCTCCTCGGCCAGATCGGGGTGGCGGAGCAGATGGGCGCGCAGCAGGTCGTCGTGCCGGCCCGACTCGGCCAGCAGGCGCAGGCCGCGCCGCGGGTAGCGCTCGGCCGCCTCGAGCAGGTAGGGAGTGACGTTCTTCTGCCCGGCGCGCTCGATCAGGCCGCCCATCACGTCGTCGCCGGGGAGCACCGCGATGACGCTGAGCAGGCGGCGCTGGGCCGCGGCGTCGCCGGCCTCCTCGTCGAACCAGCCGAACAGCGCCGGGGCCGCGGCCGCGCCCACCCCGTCGGCCAGGGTGGCCAGCATCGCGATGGAGCCCCAGACCGTCCAGCCGGTGGCCAGGGGAGCGAGCACGTCGAGCTGCGGGCCCTGACTCGCGGCCGTGGTCAGCAGGGCGGCCAGATAGGCGTCCTGGGCGGCGACGGTGTCGGCGATGTCCTGCTCGACCCACGCGGTCTCGGTGGGCACGAGCGCCGAGACGGCGGCCCGGGCGTAGAGATGGCCACGCCGGTGATCGGCCAGGGCGGCGACCGCCTCCCGGTACACCTCGCCGGTGGCGGCCGCGAGCGCCAGGCGTACCCGCAAGAGGGTCTGCATCTGGGCGTCGGCCTGCCAGCTGTGCCGCTTGCCGCCGGCGCGCATGTGCCGCACCCCGTAACGCTGGGCGACGCCGGGCAGGACCGGGCCGTGGCTGTGCATGGTCTCGAGCGTCATGAGCTCGACCGCCGCCTGCGCCGCGAAGACCGGGCCCCGCTCGATCAGCCAGACGTCGGCGAACGCGGCCAGCTTGTCGCCGGCCTGCCAGTTGCCGACCCCGGCGGCCAGGGCCACCGCGGCGGCGCCGGCCGGGGTCACCCCGGGCTTGCCGTGCAGCCAGGCGAGCCCGGGGTCACGCAGATCGCCGGTGGTGGCGGGCGCCTCGAGGATCGGCAGCACCACCTCGGCCCGCCGGGCGAGCTCCTCGTCGACGAACGCGCGCGCCTTTTTGTCGGGCGTGAACGCCGTCGCTCCGGAGCTGCCCCGGCGGGCGAAGCGGTGCCTGAGCCAACCGGCGGGGAAATCGAAGGTGTCCTCGGGAGTCTGCATGCGCCAACCTCTGGTTCCGGCCCATCACGAACTTGGTGCCGGGAAGGCTAGCGGTGGGGTCCGACAAAAACTCAGGCGGCGCTCTTGGCCAGGGCGGACGCCTTCAGACGGTCGTACTCCTCGGCCGTGATCGCGCCCGAGTCGAGCAGGCCCTTGGCCGACGAGATCTCGTCGGTCACGCTGCGCGCCCCGCCGTTGGAGCCGGCGACCGACCGGATGTACGCGTCCTGCTGCTGCCGCATCGCCGTCTGGCTGGCGGCGGTCCGCTCGGCCATGCCGCCACCGCGGGCGATCAGGTAGACCAGCGTCCCGACCAGCGGAAGGATGATGATGAACAGCGTCCAGACCGTCTTGCCCCATCCGCCCAGGTCCTTGCTGCGGAACAGGTCGCCGAAGATCCAGAACAGGCACATGAACCAGGCGATGAACAGGAAGAACTCGAACGTCGCCAGGAGGAAGGAACCGTTGTCGTCGAACATCGGGGTGCCCTTCGCCAGGGGTGAGGAGATGTGGACCTCAGTGCACGCCCTCCGGCGTTCCCGGACCTCCTCCGCCACGGATTAAATCCGCCGGTCATCCTGCCGAACAGCTTTCTCGAACACCTGACCGTTCGTGGAGGAGACGTCTTGGCGACCCTGCTGTACCGGCTCGGCCGGTTCTCGTTCCGGCGACGCCGGCTCACCCTCGGCCTGTGGGCGCTGCTGCTCGTTCTGCTCGGGGTGGGCGCGGGAACCCTGTCCGGGCCGACCAGCGGCGCCTTCTCCATCCCGGGCACCGAGTCGTTCCGGGCCATGGAGGTGCTGGAGGAGAAGTTCGGGGCCGGCGCCGACGCCGCCTCGGTCAAGGTCGTCTTCACGGTCGAGGGCGACGGGAAGCTCACCGGCGCCACACAGAAGGCGGCCGTGGAGACGGCCGTCGCCGCGCTGTCCCGGGCGCCTCAGGTGGTATCCGTCGCCGACCCCTTCACCGCCAAAACCATTTCCCAGGACCTTCGGACCGGGTACGCCACGGTGACGTACGAGGTGGCCGCGGCCGATGTGACCGATGAGGCCCGTCAGGGCCTGGTCGCGGCCGGCGACACGGCCGAGCCGGCCGGTCTGGGCGTCGAGTACTCCGGCGACGCCACCCAGTCGTCCGAGGGCGGCCACTCCAGCGAGGCGATCGGCATCATCATCGCCGCGTTCGTGCTGATCCTCACGTTCGGCTCGATCGTCGCGGCCGGCCTGCCGTTGCTCACCGCCCTGGTCGGCGTGGGCGCCGGCATGCTCGGCATCACCATCGCCACCGGCTTCTTCGACCTGTCGTCGTCGACGTCCGCGCTGGCCACGATGCTGGGCCTGGCCGTCGGCATCGACTACGCGCTGTTCGTCGTCTCCCGCTACCGGCACGAGCTGGCGGCCGGCCGCGACGGCGAGGAGGCCGCCGGCCGCGCGGTCGGCACCGCCGGTTCGGCCGTGGTCTTCGCCGGCCTGACGGTGGTGATCGCGCTGGCCGCGCTCAGCGTCACCGGCATCCCGTTCCTGACCGCGATGGGCCTGGCCGCGGCGGGCACGGTCGCCGTCGCGGTCGTGGTCACCCTGAGCCTCGTACCGGCAATCCTCGGTTTCGCCGGTCGTAAGGTCCTGCCCAAGAAGCAGCGCACCGGGGCGGTGGCGCCGGTCAGGACGCCGTTCGGCGAGCGCTGGGCCCGCGGCGTCCTGCGGCACCGCGTCGTCGCGCTGGTCCTCTCGCTCGGCGTGATCGCCGTGGTCGCCGTGCCGGCGCTGGACATCAAGCTGGCCCTGCCGGACGACAGCACGGCCGCGGCCGACTCGACTCAGCGCAAGGCCTACGACCAGCTGGCCGCGGGCTTCGGCGCCGGCTTCAACGGCCCGCTGATCGTGGTGGTCGAGGCCACCGGCGCCGCGGCCGCGGCGGCCGACGCGGCCCAGGTGATCGGCAAGCTGGACGACGTGGTGCTGGTCTCGGCGGCCACGGCCGACAAGGCGAACGACACGGCCATGCTGACGGTGATCCCCGGCTCGGGCCCGTCCAGCGAGGAGACCAAGGACCTGGTGCACGCCATCCGTGGCCTGGGCATCGCCGGCCTGGCGGTGACCGGCACGACGGCCATCAACATCGATGTGTCGGACAAGCTGACCGCGGCCCTCATCCCGTACCTGGCCATCGTGGTCGGTCTGGCCTTTGTCCTTCTCATGCTGGTCTTCCGGAGCATCCTGGTGCCGCTGAAGGCCACGGCCGGCTTCCTGCTGAGCGTGGCGGCGGCGTTCGGCGCGCTGGTCTTCGTCTTCCAGCAGGGCCACCTGGGCGGCCTGCTGGGCGTCGAGAGCACCGGCCCGATCGTCAGCATCATGCCCATCTTCCTGATCGGCATCCTGTTCGGCCTGGCCATGGACTACGAGGTCTTCCTGGTGACGAGGACCAGGGAGGAGTACGTCCACGGAGCGGCCCCCGACGAGGCGGTGGCCACAGGCATGAGGCACGGCGCCCGGGTGGTGACGGCGGCCGCCCTCATCATGATGAGCGTCTTCGCGGGCTTCATCCTGGCCGACGACACCATCATCAAGTCCTTGGGCTTCGCCCTGGCCTTCGGCGTGGCGGTGGACGCTTTCCTGGTACGCATGACCATCGTCCCGGCGGTCCTCTCCCTGCTGGGCCGCTCGGCCTGGTGGCTGCCCCGCTGGCTGGACCGTTTCCTGCCCAACGTCGACGTCGAGGGCGAGAAATTGACCGCCACCCTGAACGACAAGGACCTGGTGAACGCCTGAAATCCGACGGCGGCGGCGCACTCGCGCCGCCGCCGTCGCTGACCCGCGTGTGGCTGGTGGGAACGGGTTTGGCAAGCTCTTAGCCCGTGGAAGCACTTCGGCTCATCCTGCTGTTCATCCATCTGATCGGGTTCGCGCTGCTGCTCGGTGGGGCGGTCGCGCAATTCGTGTCCGGGAAGTTCCGGATCAACCCGGCGATCCTGTGGGGGTCGATCATCCAGCTGGTCAGCGGGATCGGGCTGGCCGCGCCGCTTCGCGGGGGTGGCGACGACGAGCCGAGCCCGGTCAAGCTGGGTGTGAAGCTGGTCATCGCGATCCTCATCTTCATCATGGTCTTCATCCCGCGTAAGCGTGAGGCCGTGAACAAGGGTCACTTCATCGGCATCATCACGCTGACGCTGGCCAACGCCGCCGTCGCGGTCTTCTGGCGCTGAGTTCTCATGTAATTCATAGGGTGGCGTTCTAGGGTTCGAATTCCCCTCAGCGCCACCCTCCGGAGTGCCGTTATGACCGCCAGCATCGTCATTCCCACCCACACCGAACGGCGCTGGGAGTCGCTCCGGCGTACGGTCGCCTCGGCCCTGGCCCAGGAAATGCGGGCCACCGAGGTCATCGTGGTGGTCGACCATAATGCCGCCCTTTTCGAACGGGCCTCGGCCGCGTTCCCCGGCGTCACTGTGCTGGAAAACACTTTTGCCCGCGGCGCCTCCGGAAATCGCAATACCGGCGCATTCCACGCTCGTTCGGAGCTCATCGCCTTCCTCGACGACGACACCGTGGCCCATCCGGGCTGGCTCGGCCACCTGGCCTCGCAGTTCGGTGACCGGGGCGTGGTCGGCGCCGGCGGCAGCATCCGGCCCGCCTGGGAACGGGACCGGCCGACCTGGATGCCGGACGAACTGCTCTGGACCGTCGGTGTCTCGTACGAGGGAATGCCCACCTCGGTGGCCGAGATCCGCAATGTGTGGTCGGCGAGCATGATGGTGCGGCGGGAGGCCTTTGTGGCGGTCGGTGGTTTCCGGGTCGGATTCGGCAAGCTGGGTGAGCAGAACCGGCCCGAGGACACCGAATTGTGCCTGCGGATCAGCGCCGAGACCGGCGGCCGTTGGATGTACGTGCCGGAATCGGTCATCGAGCACGATGTGCCGGTCGACCGCAGCACGTTCCGTTTCTTTCTGCGCCGTTGCTATGCCGAAGGGCGCGGAAAGGTGCAGATGTCGGCTCTGCTGCCGCGCGACCAGAAACTCGGAACGGAACAGAACTATCTTCGCCGGACTCTGCCGCGGGCCGTCGCCCGCAATCTGGCCGCCGCCACAATGGGCCGCGGCGGCTTTCACGCGCTGCGCGCCGCCACGGTCGTCGCGGCGGTTGTCGCGGCCGGTTTCGGCGGGGGAGTGGAGACATTGGCGCAGACTCCACCGAGAGGTTGATCACGCGTAACCCCGGCTCCTTAGCGTCCAGCCTCATGAGAAAGACGGTCGCTAATATTCTCGCCGCCTCGGGCGCGCTTGCTCTGACTCTCACCCTCACCGGTACGGCCAACGCCGGTGGCCACTCCGTCTCGAAGCCCACCCTCACCGGTTTCGCCTCGCTGCCGGCGGCCACCTTCGTGCCCGGCAGCGAGCCGTCGGGCGCGCAGGCCTCCGGCAACACCAACGGCTTCACGCTGCCCTTCGCCGACCAGCCCATCCAGGGCTTCTCCGGCATCGCCGACAACGGCGACGGCACCTTCGACGTGCTCTCCGACAACGGCTACGGCACGCAGGCCAGCTCGGCCGACTTCCTGCTCCGCGTCCAGCGGCTGGCGCCCGTCTTCAAGACCAACAAGGTCGACGTGCTCGGCGGTATCAACCTGACAGACCCCAGTGGGTACGTCCCCTGGAAGCTCACCCGTTCCGACCGGGTCCTCACGGGCGCCGACTTCGACGTCGAGTCCATCGTGAAGGGCGACGACGGCTCGTACTGGATCGGCGACGAGTTCGGCCCGTACCTGCTGAACTTCGACCGTGCCGGCCGCCTGCTGCGCGCACCGATCGCCCTCGACGGCGTCGTCGCCCCCGAGACCGCGGCCCGCACCGGCGTCACCGCGACCGCCCGCAGCAGCAAGGGCTTCGAGGGCATGGCCGCCTCTCCCGACGGCCGCTACCTCTACCCGCTGCTGGAGGGCACCGTCACCGGCGACCCGGCCGGCCAGCTGCGCCTCAACGAGTTCGACCGCCGCGCCGCCAAGTACACCGGCAAGCGCTACGTCTATCAGCTCGAGAACCCGGACAACGCCATCGGCGACGCCATCGCCGTCGACAAGGACCGTTTCCTGGTCATCGAGCGCGACAACGGCCAGGGCGCCACGGCCGTCTTCAAGCGTATTTACGTGGCCGACAAGCGCGACCGCAACCGTGACGGCCTGCTCGACAAGACCCTCCTGGCCGACCTGATGAACGTCTCGAACCCCCGCAAGCTCGCCGGTTTCGGCACCACGTTCACCTTCCCGTTCCAGACCATCGAGGACGTCGTCATCCTCGACGACAGGACCATCGCCGTCCTGAACGACAACAACTTCCCGTTCTCCTCGGGCCGTACGGCCGGTGTCGCCGACGACAACGAGTGGATCACCATCGCCCTGCCGAAGCCGCTGAACGCGGACAAGCGCGTCCTCAAGTAGCTACTTTTTCGGCCGTACGGGGTCAGGTGGCCTGGTTGATCCGCAGCATGTTGCCGGCCGGATCGCGGAAGGCGCAGTCCCGGACCCCGTACGGCTGATCGATCGGCTCCTGCAGAACGTCGCCGCCCGCGGCCCGGACCCGCTCGAAGGCCGCGTCGACGTCGTCCGTGCTCAGCACGACCCCTTTGAGCAACCCTTTGGCCAGCAGCTCGGCCATGGCCCGCCGATCCTCGTCCGAGGCGTTGGGGTCGGCGATGAGCGGTTCGAGCACGATGCTCACCCCGGGTTGCGAAGGCGACCCGAGGCTGACCCACCGCATCCCTTCGAACCCGGCGTCGCTGCGCACCTCGAGCCCCAGCGCGTCCCGATAGAAAGTCAGCGCCTTGTCATGGTCGTCGACCGCGATGAAGCAGGTCGAAAGCGTGATATCCATGCCCGTCACGCTAGGCCGCGCCGCCCCGCCCGGGCTTCTCCGTTCCTGACCGGCCTGGTGTAGATCTTCGCGATGCACGCCGGAATACCCTGGTCCTGATGGTCGCGGGCGCGGTAGGCGCTGGGGCTCTCCCCGACAAGCTCGGTGAACCGCGAGCTGAACGACCCCAGCGACGTACAGCCGACCGCGAAGCAGACCTCGGTCACCGACAGATCGCCGCGCCGGAGAAGGGCCTTGGCCCGCTCGATCCGCCGGGTCATGAGATAGCTGTACGGCGTCTCACCGAACGCACTGCGAAACCCGCGCGAGAAATGCCCAGGCGACATGAATGCCACCCGGGCCAGAGCCGGCACATCAAGGGGCTGCGCGTAGTCCCGATCCATCACATCCCGGGCCCGCCGCAGCCGCCGCAGATCTTCCAGCTCCATCCGCTCACCTTAGCGAGACCGAGAACCTAGCCTCCTAGGAAGCCAAACGCGGCGCGGCGGACGTCCGGACCTTCGTCGATCTCAAGCAATAGCGGAAATGTCGCCGTCGTCGAAGTAGATCGCCTGATGCAGCCGGCCACCGAGGGCGGCCGCGTAGCGCGCCAGCACCTCCTGGCCGGAGATCTTTCCGCGTTCGATCTGGGAGACGCGGCCTTTAGTCACTCCCATGCCCTGAGCGACCTGCTGCTGCGTCAACCCGCGGGCCCGGCGGACCTCCGCGAGACGATGCCCGACCACGGTCGCCAGCAACTCCTGCTTGCCCTGCTCGAAGGCTTCCTCTCCTCCGGCCTTCTCGACGAAGTCAGCGCGGATGTCGCTCCACTTCTTGTAACCGCTCATGACTGACGCCCTTCCTCCTCGGCACGTTCTTGCAGGTACGTCTCGTAGCGTTTCTCGGCCAGGGGGATGGCTTCGGTGTACCACTTGTTCCAGCGGCCTGTCTTGTCTCCGCCGACGAGCAGGATCGTTGCGCGCCAGGGATCGAAGACGAAGAGGATCCGTACGGAACCAGGTCTCAGCTCTTTGAGGTTGGCGATCGTTGAGCCGTGAATGGTGTCGACCAATGGTCGGCCGAGTCCGGGACCGTCCTGCGCAAGCACATCGATGGCCTCCGCGACGCGATTTCGGGTGGCTGGATCGAGGCTGTGGATCCAATCGAAGACTTCGTCAACGACGTAGATCTCCCACTCTTCCTGCGCCATCGCCGAAGTATAGCGCATGCTATACCAGTGGAGTGGTCGCAGAAGTTAAGCTGATCAGGTGCGCCCAGTCTCCGTTGCTTGGATCGACCGCCAGTACGACCGGGAGAACGGTGGGCGGTATGCCGAGCATGTGCTGGCCAGTGCCAAGGAGTTCGCCGACTGCTGGGGTGACATCTCGCCGGTCGGGTTTGCCTGTGTGGCCTGGCGGCTGGCCACGGCGCCGCAGCTTGATCCGGGGTATGTGCGGCTGCATCGGCGGGTCCTGTCGGCCGAGTGTGTGCGCAACGAGTGGGACGGGTCGATGACCGTCCAGGTGCGACTTGTCGCGCCGTGGCCCGAAGGGCTCGCCGGGGATCAGGTGTGGCAGCAGGACCGCGGGTGGCGTGGATGGCCCGAGACGTTCGGGCAGTTCCTGCAACCGTCGCAGCAGGAGCTGAGCCGGGTTCCGCATGTGCGGTCCACCCTTCAGGTCGATGCTCCCGTTCCGCTCGGCCCCCTGCCGCCTGTGCCCGACGGGCCCGGGCCGGCCATGGCCGATCTCGCCGAGCGGGCCGTCACCGTCCTGGCCCGTGAGATCAACGACCTGCTCGGGCCCATCGTCGCCAGGCTGGACGCATGAGACTGCTGAGCGCTCTGCACGATGACGCCGACCTTGCCGGCGCCGTTCGCGATCCCCGGCAGAGCCTTTCTCGGCACGAGCTTCTCGGGCGGGCCGCCGCGCTCGCGCGGGAGCTGGGCGGCGCTCAGACGGTTGCCGTGCATGCCACCCCGGGTGCCGAGACCGTCGTCGCGATCACGGCGGCCCTGCTCGCCGGGGTGAAAGCCGTTCCGGTGCCGCCCGACGCGGGTGAGCTCGAGCGGGCGCACATCCTCCGTGACTCCGGCGCCGAACTCATGCTCTCCGACGATCCCGGCGCCGGCGGCGACGTCGTTCCTATCACGCGGAACCGGCCGCCCGGCGATGTTCCGGGGGAGCCCTCTCCCGAGACCGCCGCCCTCGTCCTCTACACCAGCGGCACCACCGGCCCGCCCAAAGGCGTCGTTCTCTCCCGCGCCGCGCTCGCCGCCGATCTGGACGCGCTCGCCGAGGTCTGGCAATGGACGGCCGACGACACTCTCGTGCACGGTCTTCCCCTCTTCCACGTTCACGGGCTGGTTCTCGGCGTACTCGGCCCGCTCCGGCTCGGCTCCCGCCTCGCACACACCGGCAGACCCACACCGCAGGCGTACGCCGCCACGCCCGGCACGATGTACTTCGGCGTTCCCACCGTCTGGTCGCGGGTCTGCGCCGCCCCGGCCGAGGCGCGCGAGCTGCGTACGGCCCGCCTGCTCGTCTCCGGCAGCGCCCCGCTTCCGGTCCCCGTCTTCGAAGACCTGAAAGCCCTCACCGGGCAGGCGCCGGTCGAGCGCTACGGCATGACGGAAACCCTCATCACTGTCAGCACCCGCGCCGACGGCGAACGCCGCCCCGGCCATGTCGGGCTGCCCGTGCCGGGCGTCGAGACCCGCCTGATCGACGAGGCCGGCGGCATCGGCCATCTTCAGGTGCGCGGGGCGACCCTCTTCGACGGCTACCTCAACCAGCCGCCGCGCGCCGACGGCTGGTACACCACCGGCGACGTCGCCACGATCGGGCCGGACGGCTGGCACCGCATCGTCGGGCGGGCCTCCACCGACCTCATCAAGACCGGCGGCTACCGGGTCGGCGCGGGCGAGGTCGAGGACGCCCTCCTGCTGCATCCGGCGGTCCGCGAGGCCGCCGTCGTCGGCACCCCCCATCCCGATCTGGGGGAGCAGATCACCGCGTACGTCGTCGCGGACTCCGTCCGGGGCGAGGAGCTGACGGCCTTCGTCGCCGAGCGCCTGGCCGCCCACAAACGGCCCCGCGTCGTGCATCTGGTCGGCGAGCTGCCCCGCAACGCGATGGGAAAGGTGCAGAAGGCGGCGCTGAAGCGTGGCTAGGACCGTCGTCCTCATCGCCTACCTGGGCGGCGCCGGCGCCGTCTGGCAGCCCGTCCTCGACCTGCTCCCGGAGAGCGTCCACACCTTCACCTACGACCGCCCGGGCCTCGGTGGCGCCCCGCCCCGTCCGGCCCCGAACCCGCCGCTGTCGTACGGCGCTTTCGCCGACGAGCTGGCCGCGCGGGTCCCCGACGGGGAGGTCGTCCTCGTCGGGCATTCGTTCGGCGCGCTCATCGCGCGGGCGTTCGCGAGTCGCCGTCCCGAGCGGGTCGCCGGTTTCGTCTGCGTGGACGGCTCGCTGCCACAGTTGCAGTTGCAACCCGACGGGGAGCCGGTCCTCGACGGCGGCACCGAGCTCGACCTGATCACCGGCCAGGTCGAGATGCTCACGGCCGTGGTGCCCGAGGTTCCCGCCGTGGTCCTCGTCCGCCGCCGCGGCTGGTGGTCGACCGGCCGGCCGCCCCATCCGGCCATCGACGACCTCTGGCACATCAGCCAGCGCCTGCTCGCCGAGCAGTGGCACGCCCCGCTGATCGTGGCCGAGCGTTCCGGCCACAAGATCCCGGACGACCAGCCCGCGCTGGTCGCCTACGCGATAGAGCTGGTCCTCGGCGGACACGTCGAGCCGGACGACGCACGCCTGGCCGAGCTGGGCGCAACGAGGGCCGCGGGCGGAAGCGCTGGGCCGGACGGAAGCGCTGGGCCGGGCGGAAGCGCTGGGCCGGGCGGAAGCGCTGGGCCGCGGTGACCGCCGATGGTCGCGACGGTCACCGCGGCGACCACCGTCAGGCGGGGCGGATGGTCACCGCCACGGTGGTCCGGGAGTAGGTCACCTCGGCGCGGTGCCCGGGCGCCGCCACGACGCGGGCGAAGCGGCCGTTCACCCGGCGGGCCGCGATGATCGCGGTCCGCCCGCGGGCGGCCGACACCGACAGGGTCGTGTCGCGGCCGATCGTCAGGTCGCCGGAAATCTCCACCGGGGCGCCGGTCGACACGGCCAGGGTGCCGGCGCTCTGCCTCCACGCTCCGCGCGGGCGCAGCGCCGACGTCGCCCGCAGCGTGCCGCCGTGACCGTCAGGTCGCCGTTTCTTCAGGGCGCACGGCGACGCCGCGTGCCCGCGGTCAGCCGGGTGCCGCCCCGGTAGCTGCTCGCGCCGGTCAGGGTCAGCGCGCCGGCGCCCGACTTGACCAGGCCGCCCCAGCCGTCGATGTCGTTGCGCCACGTGCCGGCGCCGTCGAGCGACACCGCGACGTCCCGGGCGAACGAGCCGTGGCCGTCGGCCGCCGCCCACAGGTCGAGCCGGCCCCAGTGCTCCGGCCCGTCGAGCAACGGGTGTCCCGCGCCGAGGCCGGTCGTCCGCAGCACCTCACGGCGCTGGGCCGCGCTCAGATAGGGCAGCCGCGTCTCGGGCAGCACCTCGGCCCCCGGCGGCACGGCCAGCGGGGTCGTGGCACGGCCGCGCAGCAGGCCGTACGTCAGCGAGCCTCCAGCGACGAGGGGAAACAGGCACAGTCCGCCAAGATCGCTGGGGGCGGGCCCGGCCTCGGGGCGAACTTCCGCAGGTCGGGACGTGAATCCTGCGCGAACGGGGCCGCTGTGGTCACGCTGTGAGAGTTAAGAGATCCCTTAGGTAGCTGTTGACATTGGAACGGACGCGAGGAAGTCTCACCCGCGATTGCGGGAGGTGCATCGTGCAGGTGCCGGCTCCGTTCGAATACGAACGTGCCACCACTGTGGACCATGCCATCGGGCTGTTGGAACGTTTGGGCAGCTCAGCGCGGCTCGTGGCGGGTGGGCACAGCCTCCTGCCGATGATGAAGCTGCGGTTGGCCAACTTCGAGTATCTGATCGACATCAATCCGCTCCACGAGGAGCTGGGTTATATAAGGACAACGCCCGACGACGTACGCATCGGCGCCCTCACCCGGCATCGTGAGCTGCTCGAGTCCGATGAGCTGGCCGCCGCGTTCCCGATCTTCCGGGACGCCGAGCGGGTGATCGCCGACCCGGTCGTGCGCAACCGGGGCACGCTCGGCGGCTCGCTCTGCCAGGCCGACCCGTCCGAGGATCTCTCCGCCGTGTGCACCACGCTCGACGCCAGCTGCGTCATCCGCGGCCCCGGCGGCGCCGAGCGGGTCGTGGGCATGGAGGACTTCCACGTCGGGCCGTACGAGACGGCCGTCGGCGACGACGAGATGCTCACCGAGATCCGGATCCCGCTGCGCCCGGGTGGCGGCAGCGCGTACGAGAAGGTCGAGCGCCGCGCCGGCGACTGGGCCGTGGTGAGCGCCGGTGCCGCCGTGTGGCTGGCCCCGGACGGCACCATCGCCGACGCCCGGGTGGGCCTGGCCGCGGTCGGCCCGAACACGACCGGCATCCCGGAGATCTCGGCCGCGCTCACCGGGCACGCGCCCGCCGAGGAGCTGTACGAGCGGGCCGGCGCGATCGCGGCGCGCAGCTGCGATCCGGCCACCGACCAGCGGGGCAGCGCCGAATACAAGCGGCACCTCGCCAACGAGCTGACCAGGCGGACGCTGCGCAGGGCCGTCGAGCGGGCGAGGAGCTGACATGCAGGTCACGATGACCGTCAACGACGTCGAGGTCACCCGGGAGATCGAGGGGCGCCTGCTGCTCGTGCACTTCCTGCGCGACACCCTCGGCCTGACCGGCACCCACTGGGGCTGCGACACCAGCAACTGCGGCACCTGCGTGGTCTGGCTCGACGGCGAGCCCGTCAAGTCGTGCACCGTGCTCGCCGCGATGGCCGGGGGCCACGAGGTGCGTACCGTCGAAGGCCTGGCCAACGGCGCCGAGCTCGACCCCATCCAGGAGGGCTTCCGGCAGTGTCACGGCCTGCAGTGCGGTTTCTGCACGCCGGGCATGATGATGACCTGCCGGGCCCTGCTCGACAAAAATCCCGACCCGACCGACGCCGAGATCCGCGAGGCCATCTCCGGCCAGATCTGCCGGTGTACGGGCTACTCGACCATCATCCGCTCGGTCCGCTGGGCGTCCGTTCACGAGGCCGCCGCCGCGGAGAAGCAGGAGGAGGTGGCGTCGGCATGACCGACTGCACCGGAGTGAGCGAAGCGGTCGTAGGGCCAGGAGGGCATGCCAAGGAGGGCTCAGCGTGACCGCCGTACAGGAACCGAAGCTCACCACCTTCGACGACAACGACCAGAAGCCGGTCGGCTACGGCCGGATGCTGCGCAAGGAGGACCCGCGGCTGCTGCGCGGCCGGGGCCGCTTCACCGACGACGTGCAGCTGCCGGGCATGCTGCACCTGGCCATCCTGCGCTCGCCGTTCGCCCACGCGAAGATCGTCAGCATCGACACCAGCGCCGCCGAGGCCGCGCCGGGCGTGCGGGCCGTCGTCACCGGCGCCGCCCTGGCCGAGCAGGGCCTGGCCTGGATGCCGACGCTCTCCAACGACGTGCAGGCCGTGCTCGCCACCGACAAGGTGCGCTTCCAGGGCCAGGAGGTCGCGTTCGTCGTGGCCGACGACCGCTACCAGGCCCGCGACGCGCTCGAGCTCATCGACGTCGAGTACGACGTGCTCGACCCGGTCATCGACGTCCGCAAGGCGCTCGCCCCGGGCGCCCCGCTGATCCGCGACGACCTCGAGGGCAAGGCCGACAACCACTGCTTCGACTGGGAGACCGGCGACGAGGACGCCACCGCGGCCGTCTTCGCCAAGGCCGACGTCGTCGTCGAGACCGATGTGGTCTACCCGCGCGTGCACCCGGCGCCCATGGAGACCTGCGGCGCGGTCGCCGACTTCGACCCGATCGAGGGCAAGCTGCGCCTGTGGTCGACCACCCAGGCCCCGCACGCCCACCGCACGCTCTACGCGATCGTGGCCGGCCTACCCGAGCACAAGATCCAGGTGATCGCCCCCGACATCGGTGGCGGCTTCGGTAACAAGGTGCCGATCTACCCCGGTTACGTCTGCGCGATCGTCGCCTCCATCGTCACCGGCAAGCCGGTGAAGTGGATGGAGGATCGCTCGGAAAACCTGATCAGCACGGGGTTCGCGCGCGACTACATCATGCGCGGCGAGATCGCGGCCACCCGCGACGGCAAGATCCTGGCCATCCGGACGAACGTGCTGGCCGACCACGGCGCCTTCAACGGCACCGCGGCGCCGGTGAAATATCCGGCCGGCTTCTTCGGCGTCTTCACCGGCAGCTACGACATCGAGGCCGCGTACTGCAAGATGACCGCGGTCTACACGAACAAGGCGCCGGGCGGCGTGGCGTACGCCTGTAGTTTCCGCATCACCGAAGCCGTCTACCTGGTCGAGCGCATCGTGGACACGCTCGCCTACGAGCTCGGCATGGACCCGGCCGAGCTGCGGCTGAAGAACTTCATCCAGCCCGAGCAGTTCCCGTACGAGACCAAGACCGGCTGGGTGTACGACTCGGGGAACTACGAGCCGACGATGCGCCTGGCCATGGACATCGCCGGGTACGCCGAGCTGCGCAAGGAGCAGGAGGAGAAGCGGGCCCGGGGCGAGCTCATGGGCATCGGCATCGGCTTCTTCACCGAGGCGGTCGGCGCCGGCCCGCGCAAGAACATGGACATCCTCGGCCTCGGCATGGCCGACGGCTGCGAGCTGCGCGTGCATCCGACCGGCAAGGCGGTCGTACGCCTGTCGGTGAAGACGCAGGGCCAGGGCCACGAGACCACGTTCGCGCAGATCGTGGCCGAGGAGATCGGCATCCCGCCGGCCGACATCGAGGTCGTGCACGGCGACACCGACCAGACCCCGTTCGGCCTGGGCACGTACGGCAGCCGCTCGACGCCGGTCTCCGGCGCCGCGGCCGCCCTGGTGGCCCGCAAGGTCCGCGACAAGGCCCAGATCATCGCCTCGGCGATGCTCGAGGTGACGGTGGCCGACCTCGAATGGGAGAAGGGCTCGTTCCAGGTCAAGGGCGACCCCGGCAAGTCGGTCACCATCCAGCAGATCGCCATGCGCGCCCACGGGGCCGGTGACCTGCCCGACGGCATCGAGGGCGGTCTCGAGGCGCAGATCTGCTACAACCCGTCGAACCTCACGTACCCGCACGGGGCGTACATCTGCGTCGTCGACATCGACCCGGGAACCGCGCAGGTCAAGGTGCGGCGCTTCATCGCGGTGGACGACTGCGGCACCCGCATCAACCCGATGATCATCGAGGGTCAGGTGCACGGCGGCCTCACCGACGGCGTCGGCATGGCGCTGATGGAGATGATCGCGTTCGACGAGGACGGCAACTGCCTCGGCGCCTCGCTCATGGACTATCTGATCCCGACGTCGCTCGAGGTGCCCGACTGGGAGACCGGATATACGGTCACGCCGTCGCCGCACCACCCGATCGGCGCCAAGGGCGTGGGGGAGTCGGCCACGGTCGGCTCGCCGCCGGCCATCGTGAACGCGGTGGTCGACGCTCTCAAACCCTTCGGTGTACGCCACGCCGACATGCCGCTGACTCCGTCGCGCGTCTGGGACGCCATGCGGGGACAAGCAACACCCCCGATTTAAGGAACACGCTGTGCTGATCGCGGAACGCGCGAGAGAACTGACGAACGAGCGCCGCCCGTTCGTGCACGCCACCGTCGTCCGCGCCCAGGAACCCACCTCGGCGCGGCCCGGTGACGACGCGGTCATCCTCGCCGACGGCTCCATCGAGGGGTTCGTCGGCGGGGTGTGCGCGGAGGGCTCGGTGCGGGCGGCCGCCCTCGACTCGCTGCGCGACGGCAACACGGTCCTGCTGCGGGTGCTGCCGGAGGAGTCGGCGCCGTTCCCGGAGACGCCGGGGGCGCTCGTGGTGGTCAACCCGTGCCACTCGGGCGGGGCGCTCGAGATCTTCCTGCGGCCGATGCTGCCCAAGCCGCTGGTCGGGATCTCCGGCAACACGCCCATCGGGACGGCCATCCGCGAGCTGGCCGCCTTCCTCGACTTCGAGGTCGCTCCCGCGGGCTCGTACGCGGGCGCCTCGGCGGTCGTGGTCGCGGGCCTCGGGCGCGACGAGGAGCAGCAGATCCACGCGGCCCTCGACGCCCAGGTTCCGTACATCGGCCTGGTCTCGAGCCACAAGCGCGGCGCGGCCGTCCTCGACGCGATGCGGCTGACCCCGGCCGAGCGGGAGCGGGTCCACGCCCACGCCGGGATCGACATCGGCGCCCGTACGCCCAAGGAGATCGCCCTGTCGATCCTGGCCGAGGTCGTGCGGGGCGTCCGCAAAGGCGGCATCGTCGCCGCGCCGCTCAGCGGGGTATCCCTGCCGATCCTGCAGGCCGAAGCCCCGCGCCAGGCCGTCGATCCGGTCTGTGGGATGTCGGTCCTGATCGGTGAGAACACCCCGCACGCGGTCGTCGACGGGCAGGACCACTGGTTCTGCTGCCCGGGATGCCGGGACAGGTACACGGCTTGAGCGTCACGGGCCTGGTCCTCGCGGCCGGTGGTTCGCTGCGGCTCGGTGAAGCCAAGCAGCTGCTGCCGTACCGCGGGCGGACCCTGCTCGACGCCACCCTCGACATGGCGCGCGCCTGCGGCTTCGACGAGCTGCTGGTGACCCTCGGCGGATCCGCCGCCGAGGTGCGCTCCCGCGTTGACCTCACCGGATGCACGGTGATCGACAACGCCGCGTTCTCGTCCGGCTGCGGCTCCTCAATCCGCTCCGGAGCCGCAGCCGTGACGACCGACGCCCTCGTCCTGCTGCTGGGCGACCAGCCGGGCGTCCAGCCATCCTCAGTGGACGGCTTGCTCGCCGCGCCGACGCCGCTCGCCGTCTGCCGGTACGACGACGGGCTCGGGCACCCGTTCCTCTTCCGCCGCGCCGTTTTCCCGGAGCTGCTCGACCTGCACGGCGACAAAGCGGTGTGGAAGCTGCTGCACTCGGGCCGTCACCCGGTCACCGAGGTGCCGGTGGCCGGGCCGGTGCCGATCGACGTCGACACGGCGGCCGACTATCAACGCCTTCTGGAGTCACCGTGAACTCGCCCGAGGACGTGCGGCAGCGGCTCGACGCGGTGGACTACCTCGTCGACGACGGCCTGGCCATGGCCGTGTTTCTGGCCCTGCGCCTGGGAAAGCCGCTCCTGCTCGAAGGCGAGCCGGGTGTGGGCAAGACGGCCGCGGCCAAGGCCCTGGCCGCCGCGCTGGCCACCGACTTCATCCGCTTGCAGTGCTACGAGGGGCTCACCGCCGGCGAGGCCCTCTACGAGTGGAACTATCAGCGTCAGCTCCTGGCCATCCGCCTGGCCGAGGCCCGGCAGGAGAAGATCGGCGACGCCGACCTGTTCACCGCCGAGTTCCTCCAGGAAAGACCGATCCTTCGCGCCGTACGTCATGACGGCCGCGTCCCGCCGGTCCTGTTGATCGACGAGATCGACCGGGCCGACGACGAGTTCGAGGCGCTGCTCTTCGAGTTCCTGGGCGAGGCCGCGATCACCGTCCCCGAGCTGGGGACCTTCACCGCCGTACGGCCTCCGATCGTCGTGCTCACCTCCAACCGCAGCCGCGAGCTGCACGACGCCCTGCGCCGCCGCTGCCTCTACCACTGGATCGAGTTCCCACCGCCGTCGTTCGCGGCCGAGATCGTCCGCCGCACGGTGCCCGGCGCGTCGGCGCCGCTGATCCGCAGCGCCACCGAGTTCATCGGCCGGGCCCGCCGCCTCGAGCTCGACAAGGCGCCCGGCCTGGCCGAGACCATCGACTGGGTGTCGGCCCTGACCGCCATGGGCGTCACCGACCTGGTCCCCTCCGACGTCGTCGGCACGATCGGCACGATCGCCAAGACGCCCGACGACCGGATCGCCGTCGCCCGCCTTGCCACTGAGGAGCCCTCATGAAGATCACCAACGAGTTCACGGTCCACACCCCGATCGACCGCGCCTGGCAGGCGCTGACGGACCTCGAGGGCATCGCCCCCTGCATGCCCGGCGCCCAGCTGACCGGCGTCGAGGGCGACGTCTACAAGGGCAAGGTGAAGGTGAAGGTCGGCCCGGTCATCTCCGAGTTCGCCGGCACGGCCCAGTTCACCGAGAAGGACGACACGGCCTACCGCGCCGTCATCGACGCCAAGGGCCGCGACGCCCGCTCCGCCGGCAACGCGGCCGCCCTGGTCACCGCGGTCCTCTCCCCGTCCGGCGACGACAGCACACTGGTCAGCGTCGACACCGACCTGAAGATCAGCGGAAAGCTGGCCCAGTTCGGCAGCGGCATGATCAAGGAGGTGTCGAGCAAACTCCTGACCCAGTTCGTCACCAACCTGGAAGCCAAGCTGGCCGCCGACACGGCAGCCTCATCCGCCGGCACCGCCTCATCCGCTGAAACCACCGCCGCCTCCGCTGAAACCACCGCCGCCTCCGCTGAAACCACCGCCGCCTCCACTGAAACCACCGCCGCCACCGCCGAGACCGCCGCATCGCCGGCCGAGCCGGCCACCACCATCGCCTCGGCGGCGGCGGTCGAGACCGCCCCCGAGACCAGCATCTCGCCGGCCGCCGTCGACCTCCCCCCGAACCCGTCGGCCATCGAGGACCCGGCCGGTCACGCCCTGAACGGCCGGGCCCCGACCTCGGCCGCGGCGGCCGTGGCCACGCCGGCCGCCGTCGCCGCTTCGCCCACGCCCGCTTCGCCCACGCCCGCTTCGCCCGCGCCTGCCTCGTCCGCGCCTGCCTCGTCCGCCCCTGCCTCGGCCGCCGCTGCCGAGGCCGAGCCGCTCGATCTGCTCGAGCTGGCCGGTGGGTCCATCTACAAGCGGCTCATCCCGGTGGCGGTCGGCGCGGTGGTCGTCGGCGCCGTCATCGCCTGGGTCATTGCCCGCCGCTGATCCCCGCCCGGCGCCCGGCGCGCGCCCCGTGATCCTGCGGGGGATCGACCGGGCCGCCTTCGCCGTGGCGTTCGTGGAGCGGCTGCGCCGTGCGGGAATCGGGGCCGGGCTCACCGAGACGGGTGACCTCGTGCACGCGCTGGAGGTCAGCCCGCCCGTGTCCGTGGAGGCTCTCTATTGGACGGTGCGGGTTGCCATCGTACGGCGTCATGGGGATCTGGAAGCCTTTGACCGGGTCTTCCGGGCCGTCTTCGACGAGGCGCCGCCGCTGCCGTTGACCCGTGCCGCCGTACCACCGAGCAAGCGTGACGATGTGCACCTGGCCGTGCCCCACGGGGTTGACGAGCCGGCGTCCGGGGGCGGGCTGCCGTGGGCGACGCTGCCGCCGGTCGTGGCCGCGGCCGAGCCCAGTGAGTCGCCGCTGCACACGCCCGAGCGCCGGCCCAGTGCCCTCGCCGCCCTGGCCGAGCTTCCGTTCGAGGAGCTGGACCCGCTTTCGCTGTCGCTGCTGGGTGATGCGTTGCGGGCGAGCCTGTCCCGCTGGCCGACCCGCCGGACCCGCCGCCACGCCGTCGACCCGGCCGGGCGCCGGATCGCGTTGCGCCCCACCATCGCCCGCGCCCGCCGCACGGCCTGGGAGCCGGTCACGGTGGTCCGGCAGCGCCCGGTCCGCCGCCCCCGCCGGGCCGTGCTGATCTGCGACGTCAGCGAGTCGATGCGCGCGCAGGCGGCCGCCTATCTGCACATGATGCGCGCCTTCACCATGGTCGCCGAGGCCGAGGTGTTCGCCTTCGCCACGACCCTGACCCGGCTGACCCCGGCCCTGCGCCGCGCTTCGGCGGCGGAGGCCATGGCCCACGCCACCGACGCGGTGGGCGACCGTTTCGGCGGTACCCGCATAGCCACCAACCTGACCGCCCTGCTCGACTCCCACCACGGCAACACGCTGCGCGGCGCCCTGGTCATCGTCGCCTCCGACGGCTGGGACAGCGACCCGCCCGACCGCATGACCGCCGCCATGGCCCGGCTGCGCCGCCGCGCCCACCAGATCCTGTGGCTGAATCCGCGCGCGGGCGTTCCCGGCTTCGCTCCGAAGGTGGCCGGAATGGCCGCCGCCCTCCCGTTCTGCGATCACCTGCTGTCGGCGGCCACCTTCGCCGACCTGTCAGCGGCCGTGCGGATCTTTCTCAGCTCCACAAAGTTACGTGGACCGAGGGGCGGAAATGGCCGACGTTGACGCCGGTGCCGCGCATCATGGCCTGGATGGCGCGGGGCGTCGAGGCGAAGCGGGCCAGTTCCCGCGCCGCCTGCGGAGCGTTGCGCTCGTCGAGCATGAGGGCGTGCCAGCCGGCTTCCAGCACGGCGTGCGGGCCGGCCACCCGTACGAGATGGCCCTTGCGAACGTCCGGGGCCACGGCGAACGACAGCGCCGGGGCCAGGCCCTTGCCGCGTTTGGCCTCCTCGACGGCGGCCGCGTTGCTCTGGTAGATCTGCTGCTTCTCCTCGGGGATGCCGAGCCGGCGCAGCAGGTCGGGCACCGCGCCGATTCCCGTGGCGGCCGACGGGCCGAGCAGCCACGTCTGGTCGCGGAGCTGGCCGGGGGAGGGGCGGACGACCGCGAGCGGGTGTTCGGGGCCGACGACCACCTCGATGCGGTAGTTCATGACCGGGCGCGTGGTCAGTTGCGGGGCGAGGACCGCCGGCGGTGGACCGATCACGATGTCGACCGTGCGGCTGATCAGGGTGGCCGCGAACGACGCCGGATCGCGCACGCTCAGCTCCACGTCGAGATCGGCCGCCCGCCCGGCGAACAGCTCGATCAGCCCCGGTGCGGCGTGCTCGGCGAACAGGCTGGAGGCACCGACCCGCAACAGCCGGCGTCCACGCCCGGCCGCGCTCACCTCGAGCACGGTGATGTCCTGAAGGCCCAGCATCTCCTGGGCCCGGCTGGCCAGCCGGAGGCCGCCGGGCGTGAAGGCCAGGCCCGATGACGTACGGGAGAAGAGCTGATCACCGAGCTCACGGCGCAACTGCCCGATGTGCAGGGACACGGCGGACTCGGACACGGACAGCTGGGCGGCCGCCAGTTTGACCGACCCGAGCCGGACCACAGCGGAGTAGGCGCGCAGTTGCGTCGGTGTCATCACCGGCGTCCACCACGTCGAGCCATGATCCGTCCCTCCAGGTAGTGGTGCGCGTCTCACCCGCAATCTATCGCGCCGCTACCGCCCAGGTACGGCCCGCAATGACAAAGTGGATCTTTCGCCCCCGCCCTTCTCCCGTCACGGTGTCGTGATGCGTGATCCGTCGTTAAAGCTACGGGCCTGTGTCAGACATGCCGGATTTGCCGGAACATGCTGATGGCGGATTTCGGCTCCTGAGTCCGTACCTTCAAGAACGTCTTCTCGATGGTCAACCCGACACCGTCGTCGACCGGTTTTTGCGAGGACCTTCATGCCGATCATGCGCCCTTCCCGCTCACCGCGGACGCATCCTGCATTCTCCAGCGCCGCCGCCGCGGTGGCCGCGCTCGCCGTGGTCGCCGCACCCTTGACGCCGGCCGCCGCGCGGGAGAGCCGGGGCGCCACCGGGAAGTGCGCCGCCTTGAAGCCCGTCTCGGCTGAACAGAGCGACTCCCGCTCGGCCGAACGAAGCGACTCCCGCTCGGCCGAACGCGCCGACGACCGCAGCGTGACCGAAAAAGATTACCCCCGCTTCACCGCTGCCGCTCAGGCTGATCTTGTGAGGATCTCGGTGCTCGACGCCGGCGTGCTCCGGCCCGACCTTCCCTCGCTGGTCGACGTGCGGCTGGCCGCCGCGCACGGCAGCGCCGACAGCGCCGCGCGCCGGGCCAAGACGACCGCGACCGGGCGCTACGCCGACGCCAAGCTGCTCGGCATGCAGCTTCCCGGTCTTCCGCCGCCCGGCAGCGCGGCCGAGCGGCAAGCCCCGCCCAACCGGCAGGCGGCCACGGCCGAGCTCGCCGGGCTTCAGGCGGCCGGCCTCGCCACGGTCAAACTCGGGCGCTCGACGGCCGAGGCCCGCTGGCTCGAGACGTACAACTGCGGCGCGACCGGACCGCTCACCCGCACCGCGACCATGCTCGCCGGCGTGGAACTGCTCAGCGGCGGCGGCCGCACCCCGGCCCTCCAGGCGCTGCGCCACCCGGACGACACCGCCCGCAGGACCAGCCTTCTCCGGCTCGGCCCGACGGGATCGACCCAGAGCGCCACCGATGTCGTACGCCTCGGCGACGGCCGCCGCGGCGTCAGCGCCGCCGCCGGTGTCGCCCTCTCCGATCTGACCCTCTTCGGCGGTACCCCGCAGGAGGTGTCGATCAAGGTGGTGACCCAGCCGACCCTGACCGTGGTCGCGGCCGGTGACCGCAATCGTTCATCCGTCACCTATCGCCCGGCTGTTCTCAAGGTCACCGCCGCCGGCAAGCCGATCGCCCATCTCGACACCGCGGACACCAGCGTGGGCGTCGACCTCTTCGGCGGCCTGGCCACCGAGGCCGCGCCGTCCCTGCTCTCGACACGCATCTCGCTCGGCGGCCCGCGCCAGATGATCGGCGATCGCGAGGTCCGCGCCGAGGCCGCCGCCCTCCGCGTGGAGGTCCTCCTCGGCAAGGCGCATCTTCTCGACGTCGCCCTCGGTTATCTCTACGCACAGGCGTCCACTGCCCCGGCGAAGGTGGCCGGCGCCGCACCGGCCGTCACAAAGCCAACAAAGCCCGCCAAGCCCACCGAGCCCGCCGAGCCCGCCGAGGCCACCGAGGCGCCGGAGAAAGAGCCCCAGGCCGCGGCGAAGCCCTCGAAGGCCACCGAGACGCCCCAGCCCGCGGAGACGGTCGCGGCGGAGGTGACCGCGGAGGCGGCCGGGGCCGGCGCCCTGGCCCGCACCGGCAACAACGTCTTCGCCGTGGTGACCGGCGGCGCCGTCCTGCTGATCCTGGGCATCGCCGCCGTGACCCTGTCCCGCCGCCGCCGGCAGGGC
This sequence comes from Actinoplanes sp. NPDC000266, assembly GCF_042899005.1. Classification (NCBI taxonomy): domain Bacteria; kingdom Bacillati; phylum Actinomycetota; class Actinomycetes; order Micromonosporales; family Micromonosporaceae; genus Actinoplanes; species Actinoplanes sp. NPDC000266. The sequence goes on along the minus strand of NZ_JBIAZI010000002.1, from coordinate 599,646 downwards.
TGAGCAAGGACTTCACCGAGGGGGAACCGCGGGCGGCAGGTGGGGAGTGGAGCCCCACCTGCCGCCCCTTTTCCTGCTCTAGCCCCGGAAGACATCGACGTCTTAATATCTATGAAATCTTTTCGCGTTCGAGCGTTCCCCGAAGGGACACCTCATGCGCCGACGTCTTTCCGCCCTCGCGGCCTCCGTCCTGCTGGCCACCCTCCTCGTGCAGACCGACAGCCCGGCCCAGGCCGCCCCTGTCGAGAACACCGACTACTGCCTCGGCGAATGCTCCGACATCCTGCCGCCGGGCCAGAACGGCGACGCCGACCTGCTGCAGATCCTCGCCTCGCAGGCCTTCGGCACCAAGCCGCCGCACTCCGACGATCAGCTCGGGCCCTACGACGCGCTCGTCCACAGCTACACCGGCGTCACCGGCCAGCAGATCAACACCTTCTTCAACGACAGCTCGTACGGCGTCCAGGCCGCCGACGTCGCCACGACGATCTCCCCGCGCGCGGACGTCACCATCGTGCGCGACAAGAAGCTCGGCATCCCGCACATCACCGGCACCACCCGGGCCGGAACCATGTACGGCGCCGGTTACGCCGGCGCGCAGGACCGCCTCTTCCTGATGGACCTGCTCCGCCATGTCGCCCGGGGCAAGCTGACCCCGTTCGCGGGCGGCGCCGCCGGGAACCGTGCGCTGGAGCAGAGCGTCTGGCGCAACTCGCCGTACACCGAAGCCGATCTGCAGACCCAGATCGACACGCTGCGCACCTCGGGCGCGCGCGGCCAGCAGCTCTACACCGACGTCCAGTCGTACATCGCCGGCATCAACAAGTACATCGCCGACTGCATGGCCGCCCGCGACTGCCCGGGCGAGTACGTCCTGACCGGCCACCTCGACGCCATCACCAACGCCGGCGGCCCGGAGCAGTTCGTGCTCACCGATCTGGTGGCGGTCGCCGGGGTCATCGGCGGCTTGTTCGGCGGTGGCGGCGGCAACGAGATGCGGTCCGCGCTCGTCCGCATCGCCGCCCGCGCCAAGTACGGCACCGCTGCCGGCGACCAGGTGTGGCAACAGTTCCGCTCGCAGAACGACCCCGAGGCCGTTCTCACCCTCCACAACGGACAAACATTCCCGTACGGCGCGGGCAATCCGAACGCGTCCGGTGTCGCCATGCCCGACGCCGGAACGGCGACACCCGAGCCCATCGTGTACGACCGGACCGGCTCCGCCGCCACCGGTGTGTCGGGGAAGAGCTCGGTCGCTCTGGCGGTGACGCCGAACCAGCGCGGGATGTCGAACGCCGCTGTCGTCGGCGCCGCCAACTCGGCCACCGGCCACCCGATCGCCGTTTTCGGCCCGCAGACCGGCTATTTCGCGCCGCAGCTGCTCATGCTCCAGGAGCTGCAGGGCCCGGGCATCTCCAGCCGCGGCATCGCCTTCGCCGGCCTGAACCTCTACACCCTCATCGGCCGCGGCCCCGACTACGCCTGGAGCGCCACCTCGAGCATCCAGGACATCACCGACACGTACGCCGTGACCCTGTGCAACGTGGGCGGCGGCACCCCTACCGTCGCGTCGACCGGCTACCTCTACCACGGCCAGTGCCTGGCCATGGAGCCTCTCACCCAGCAGAACGCGTGGACCCCGACGACCGCCGACGCCACCCCGGCCGGCTCCTACCGGCTCACCTCGCTGCGCACCAACTACGGCCTGGTCCAGTGGCGCGGCCTCGTCGGCGGCGTGCCCACCGCGTTCACCGCCCTGCGCTCGACCTATCGGCACGAGGCCGACTCCGCCGTCGGCTTCCAGATGTTCAACGAGCCGGCCCAGATGGGCACCCCGGCCGCGTTCACCGCCTCCGCGTCCCAGATCGTGTTCGCCTTCAACTGGTTCTACATCAACAGCAAGGACATCGCGTACGTCACCTCGGGCGCCGAACCGGTCCGCCCGGCCGGCGCCGACCCGAACCTGCCGACGAAGGCGGAACCGGCCTACGAGTGGGCCGGCTGGAATCCCGTGGCCAACACGGCGACCTACCGCCCGCTCGCGGTCCGTCCGCAGGCCGTGAACCAGGACTACTTCGTCAGCTGGAACAACAAGCAGGCGGCCGGATATTCGGCGGCCGACGGCAACTTCAGCTTCAGCGCCGTGCACCGGGCCGACCTGCTCGACCGCCCGGTCAAGGCGGCCGTGGCGGCCGGGCAGAAGTACGACCGGGCCGGCCTGCTCAAGGTGGTCGAGTCGGCCGCCACCACCGATCTGCGCGGCGCCGAGGTCCTCGACGACGTGCTGCGCGTCATCGACACCGCGCCGGTGGCCGACGCCGCCCAGGCGGCCGCCATCGCCAAGCTCCGCGCCTGGCGCAACGCCGGCTCACATCGGGAGGAGACGGCGGCCGACAGCGAGGTCTACAAGGACGCCGACGCCATCCGCATCATGGACGCGTGGTGGCCGAAGCTGGTCGTCGCGCAGTTCTCCACCGGGCTCGGCGACGGCCTGTTCGACTCGCTCGTCGACGCCCTGCAGATCAACGAATCGCCCTCCGGCGGGCAGACCGGGCCCGTCTCCGGCCTGCCGAGCTCGGCGAACGAGTCCCAGGCCCACAAGGGCTCGGCCTTCCAGTACGGCTGGTGGGGCTGGGTCTCCAAGGACCTGCGGGCCACCCTCGGCGACGCCGTGCCCAACTGGCCGGCGAAGTACTGCGGCGGCGGCGCCGTCGGCGCCTGCCGCACGGCCCTGCTGAGCAGCCTCAGCGCCGCGCTGGCCGAGCCGGCGGCCACCACCTATCCCGGCGACGAGCACTGCGCCGCCGGCGCCCAGTGGTGTGCTGACGCGATTTTGCACAGCCCGCTCGGCGGCATCGAGCACGACCTCGTCTCATGGCAGAACCGGCCCACCTATCAGCAGGTCGTCTCGTTCCCGGCCGCCCGCGGCGACGACGTCTCGAACCTGGCCTCGGGCCGCGCCGTCACCGCGTCCAGCACCCAGTCCGGATATCCCGCCGCCAACGCCGTCGACGGCAACCGGAGCAGCCGCTGGGCCAGTTCGTGGTCGGACAACCAGTGGCTGCGCGTCGACCTCGGCTCGTCGCGCCCGGTGGCCCGGGCCGTCCTGCACTGGGAGAGCGCGTACGCCTCGGCCTATCGGATCGAGACCTCGGCCGACGGCAGCAGCTGGACCACCGCCGCCACCGTGACCGGCGGCAACGGGGGCACCGACGTGGCCGGCTTCCCCACCACGAACGCCCGCTATCTGCGGGTGGTGGGGCAGACCCGGGCGACCTCGTACGGCATCTCGCTCTACGAACTGGAGGTCTTCGCGCACTGATCGCGCAGCCAGCGGTAGGAGTCGCGTGGCGTGCGCTCCTGGGTGCCGAAGTCGACGTGCACGAGGCCGAACCGCTGCGAATAGCCCTCGGCCCACTCGAAGTTGTCCAGCAGCGACCACACGAAATAGCCGCGCACGTCGACACCGGCCTCGATCGCCGCGCGGACCGCCGCCAGGTGTGACTCCAGATAGCCGACCCGGAAGGCGTCGGCGACGCCCTCCTCCGCCGAACAGCCGTTCTCGGTGATGTAGATCGGAGGCAGGGCGCCGCCGTACGTCTCCCGCAGCCCCGTGAGGAGCTCGGTGAGCCCGGCCGGCACCACGGGCCACCCGAAGGCCGTGGCCGGATAGCCCTCGATGGGCCGGATCTCGAACGGCAGGTCACCCTCGCCGGTCGCCGTCCCGACCAGCGTCGGGTTGTAATAGTTCACGCCGAGCGCGTCTATCGGCGTACGGATGATGTCGAGGTCGTCGCCCTTGATGTGTGGCTCCAACCCCGGGAGCAGGAATTCCGGGTACGAGCCCAGCAGCACCGGATCGTTGAACAGCCGGTTGTGGAAGCCGTCGTACACCGCGGCCGCCTCCCGGTCCTGTTCGGCCGACCACACCGGCGTGCAGTTGTTGGTGAGCCACACTTCGCGCGCGCCCGCCGCCTTGAGCGCCCGCACCGCCAGCCCGTGCCCGAGCAGCTGGTGGTGGGCGACCGGCAGCGCGCCCAGCCCGAGCGCCCGCCCCGGCGCGTGCGTGCCCCACGCGTAGCCCTGCGCCATGTGCACGACCGGCTCGTTCAGCGTGATGAACCGGGCCACGCGGTCGCCGAGCCGGGCCGCGACCAGTTCAGCGTATTCGGCGAAGCGGAACGCCGTGTCCCGGTTGAGCCAGCCGCCCTCGTCCTCCAGGGCCTGCGGCAGATCCCAGTGGAACAGCGTCGGTACCGGCTCGATGCCCCGCTCGAGCAGCGCGTCCACGAGCCGGTCGTAGAAGCCGAGATCCCGCGCCCGGGGCCAGGCGATCGAGAACCGGTACGCCCCCACGCCCAGGCCGGCCAGCAGCGCCACATCCTCGGCCCAGCGGTGGTAGTGGTCGCACGCCACATCACCGGTGTCGCCGTTCCTCACACGGCCAGGAGTGTGCGCGAACGTGTCCCAGATCGACGGGACGCGCCCGTCCTCGTGCACCGCGCCCTCGATCTGGTAGGACGCCGTCGAAGCCCCGTACAGGAAACCCGCCATCGCCACAGGCTAATGTCGGCGGCCCGGCCGGGATAGCCTGCGGCGGTGATCGAGGAACGCGAGCTCACCGCCGAGGTCGACCTCTGCCGCCCCGACGGCCGCCTCAACCCCGAGGCCGTCGGCTGGACCCGCCGGCCGCTGCACCGCGCCAACCTTCGGGGCTGGGGCCGCGGAAAACGCTGGGAATACTGGGGAATCGTCACCCCCAGCCACATCGTGGGTGTGGTCGTCTCATCCCTCGACTACGCGGGTGTCCACGGCCTCTACGTCCTCGACCGGGTCAGCGGCCGCGAGACCCGCGCCGACGCCACGATCCTGTTCGACCGCAACACCGTCCTGCCCGACCGCAGCGGCGGCCAGGTCTCGGCGACGGCCGGCGACCTGCACATCACGATCGACCAGGACCACATCAAGGCGTCCGCCCCCGGCATGGAAATAGACCTGGTGGTGGGCCCGGGCGGCGAGTCCCTGGGCGTGGTGGTCCCGTTCAGCGACCGCCTGTTCCAGTACACGGTGAAGGACGTCGGCCGCCCGGTCAGCGGCACATTGCGGTTGTCGGGCACCGAATACCCCGTACCCCCGGAACGCTCTTTCGCCGTGCTGGACCATGGCCGGGGCCGCTGGCCGTACGCGGTCACCTGGAATTGGGCCGCCGGCGCGGGCGACGGCCGAGCGATCCAGCTCGGCGGCCGCTGGACCGACGGCACCGGCTCCACCGAGAACGCGCTGTTCCTCGACGGCCGCCTCCACAAAATCAGCGAAGACCTCACGTGGGAGTACGACCGCACCGACTGGCTGCGCCCGTGGCGCGTCCACGGCACCCGCGCCGACGTCCATTTCGAGCCGTTCCACGAGCGGGTGGCCCGCACCAACCTGGCCGTCCTGGCCTCGGAGACCCACCAGTGCTTCGGCCGCTTCACGGGCTGGGCCATGGACGACAACGGCGACCGCGTCGACCTCGACGGCCTGACCGGCTGGGCCGAGGAGGCGAAAAACCGTTGGTAGCCCTGCGCCCGCTGACCGCCTCCGACTTCCCGGCCGTGCACAGCTGGGCCCAGCTGCCGGAGGTCTGCCGCTTCCAGACGTGGGGCCCCAACACCCTCGCCGAGTCACAGGCTTTCACCCTCACCGCCGCGCGGGCGTGGGCCCAGACCCCACAAACCCGTTTCCCGTACGCCGTGACGACCGGCGGCGACATCGTAGGAACCGCCGAGCTCAAGCTGCGAGGCCCCCACGAGGCCGAGATCGCGTACCTGATCCACCCCGCCCACCAGGGCCAGGGCTTGGCCACAGCCGCCGCCACCCGCTTGCTCAATTTGGCCTTCCACACATTCGGCCGCCACCGCGTCTACGCCACGTGCGACCCCCGAAACCAGGCCTCAGCCCGAGTCCTCACCAAGCTGGGCATGACCCACGAGGGCCGCCTCCGCGAGACCCTCCTCCTCCGAGACGGCTGGCGAGACTCAGACCTCTACGCCGTGCTGACCCACGAGTGGCGCAGCGATTAGCGCTCCTCCAGGGCTTGCCGGGCGATGTCCCGGATCTCCGGGTCGGGATCTTCCGACAGGGCAGCCAGCAGCGACCCCGATCGCCGGAGCAGGCCCAGATTCCGCGCGAGCCGGACACGGGCGATCGGAACGGTGTCGGCCAGGACGCGCCGAACCGCCTCGGCCGCCCGTTCGTGGGTCAGCGGGTCGATCGTTTGACCGGCGAGGCGGCCGATCGCCTCACCCAGCACCCCGCGGACGACCCTCGACGGGTCGGCCACCAGCGGGATCAGGAGATCGAAAGCGTCGGGGGAGCCGGACCAGCCCAGGCGGATGACGGCCTCGCGGCGGATCCACTCGTCGGGGTCATGCAGGGCCTCGACCACGATCTCGCGCAGGGCCACGTCGCTGGTCAAACCGGAGAACGCCTCGCGGCGCATCGACGGGTCGGGGTCGGACATGGCCTCGCGCATCAGGCCGAGGTCGTCCGGGCCGACGATGCTGCCGAGCGCCCACAGGCCGGCCCGGCGCAGGTGCGGGCCGGGGCTGGCGACGGCGGCGAGCACCGCGGGCCGGCACCCCTCGGGATCCTCGTGGAGGGCGCGGCCCACGCTCAGCTGAAACGGCTCCGGATCCTCGAAACCCTCCAAGGCCGGCCCGAGGAGGCCCAGCAGCCAGGGAACGGCCGCCGCACCCTCGACGCCGACCAGAATGCGGGCCATCAGGCCGGCGCGGTACCAGTCCTCCGCCTCGGCGAGAGGCTGAAGGGCGGCGCGCACCGGGACGATCAGCGAACGGTCGCCGCTGGCGGCCAACTCCAGCACGTGGGGGTACGGGTCATCGTGCGCGAGGATCTCGTCGAGCGTCAGCACGGCCACACTCTGACCGGCCACCCGCCACGGGGCAACCCCGGCCTGATCATGATGGTGGGGATGATCCGTACCCGCCTTCTCGCCGCTGCCTCCGCTCTCGCCGTGATCGGCGGGGCCGTCACCATGCTGGTCGCTCTGGTCGCCGCGCCCGGGTCGTGGCTGGTCGGCTATGTCAGTGAGGCCGGCACCGCGGGCGTGCCCTACGCCATCCCGTACCGCCTCGGCCTCGTCACCCTTGCCGTCGGCGTCGCCCTCCTGGGCGCGGCGGTCCGGCTTCCGTTTGCCTCGCCCGCCCTTTTCGCCGCTGCCGGGCTGGCCGCTGTCTCCGGGGTCGTGCCCTGCACCAACCGGTGCCCCCTTCCGCCCTACGATCCGACCACGCCGGCTGACGTCGTCCACGCGGGCGCCACGATTCTCGGCATGCTCACGCTTGCCGCGGCGATGGCCTCGATCTGGTGGTACGCCTCGGAGCCCACCCTCGAACGCCTCGCCGCCGTCGGTGTCGCGCTGACCGTGCCGCTCGGGGCCGCCCTCGGGCTGACCATGCTCCTTGCCGGGCGCGGCACGCTGGGCGCGATCCTGGAGCGCCTCCTGCTGGCCGAGGCGGTCGTCTGGCTGGTCGGCACCGCGGTGGTGACGGCGCGGGCGCGCACGCGAGCGGACTCTCTGGCAAACTGATTGCACTTTGCAAGCGGTTCCATGGGCGGAGCGAATCGCCATGGGCAAGCTGATCTTCCTAAACGGCGTGGTGTTCCTGCGGTACTCGGTCCGCACATGACACGCCCGGTGATGGCGGGTGCCATCACCGGGCGTACCCCCGATGGGTGAAAAGCTATTTGGTGGTGCTGCTCGGCTTGGCCGGCGTGTTGGAGGTCTTGCCGCCGTCCGGCTTGATGGCGAACCACTTGCCGTTCAGGCCCTGCCCGTTGAGGTCGCCCGCCTTGGCGTCGGCGACGAAGTAGTAGACCGGCCAGCCGTTGATGGTCACCTGGCACGTGCCGTCGGCGCGCTCGACGTAGCCGACGATCTGCGGGTCGACGCCGTCCGGGAAGATCTTGCCGGGCGACTTGATGAGCAGGGGCGGCCAGGCGGTCGCGCAGTCGCCGTTGCAGTTGGACTTCGGCGGCTTGTTGGTGTCGTTGTCGAAGCGGTAGAGCGTGCGGCCGGCGCCGTCGGTCACGTATTCGCCGATGCCCTCGGCCTCAGTCACGTTGAGCTCGACGACCTTGCTGCCGGCGGTGCGGGACTTCGGCGGGGTGATGTCCTGCTGGGACGGTCCGCTGAAGATCTTGACCCACTTCTGCGTCTTGGCCACGGTGGGGGAGGGTGCGGGGGCGGGCTGCTCAGTCTCTTCCGGGTCGGCCGCCTCGTCAGCGGCGGCGTCCTCGGTGGCTGCGGCGGACGCCGTGGGCTCGGTGGCCTCGGGCTCCTCGGCCTGCTCGAGGCCGGCGCCGGCGAGGTCCTCCTGCTGCGGATCCGGTCCCTGCGGGTTGAGCGGCGCCTCGGAACCCGTCACCGCCACCGGCACCGTGCCGGCCGCCGGGGCCGCGGAGTTGCCGGCCTGGTTGCCACAGGCCGCCACGCTCGCCAGCCCGGCGATCATGGCGGCGACGTAGATCGTCCTGCTCCGCTTCATCATGGCTGTCTCCCGTGTAGTGAACCGACGAATGCCCTCCACACGTCACTCCGATGGGGAGCGGTTCACCGGGTTGTGCCACTTTCCGGAAAATCTTGATCCGGGGAGCCACCCGCCGCGTACTCCCGGTAGCCGCGGCACAGTACTTTCATCGATGTCGTCTTCGACTTCAGACCCGTACGAAGCGGCGCGTGAAGGTGCCGCGGGGAGAGAGACGGATGCCGTCCAGCAGAACCAGACCACACCGGGAGGTGGCCGATGAAGCACTGGTCAGATCTTTATTCCAGGAACACGGCCGGGCCATGCTCGCGTACGCCACGCAGCTGACCAGAGACCGCGCCGCCGCCGAGGACGTGGTCCAGGAGGCGCTCGTGCGCGCCTGGCGGCACCCGGACAGCCTGAACAACGGGAAGGGCTCCGTGCGCGGCTGGCTGCTCACGGTCGTACGCAACATCGTGCTGGACCAGATCCGGGCCCGGAACCGGCGTCCCCCCGAGGTGGGCGAAAGCCCACCGGACGCCGCCGTCGAGGGTGACCACGCCGACCAGGTCGTCACGTCGATGGTCGTGGTGGACGCGCTGAGCAAGCTGTCCAACGAGCACCGTGAAGTGCTGGAACAGGTCTATCTCCGCGGCAACACGGTGGCCGAGGCCGCCGAGGCGCTCGGCATCCCGCCGGGCACGGTCAAATCTCGCTCCTTCTACGCGTTGCGGGCCCTGCGCGAGGCCGGCACGGAACGGTTGGCATCATGACGGCGCCGGAGAGCGCGAACCCCCCGACCAACGACCACGTCGACCTGGCCGGATATCTGATGGAGATGCTCACGCCGGATCAGAAGGCGGCGGCCGACGAGCACCTGGCCGCGTGCGCCGAGTGCCGCGAGGAGATCGAGTCGCTGCGCGAGTGGTCGGCCCAGTTGGCCGAGGTGCCCGAGCCGATGCTGCTCGACGGCCCGCCCGACGATGCCGACCTGCTGCTGCAAAGGACGCTTCGGCAGGTACGGACGGAGAGCGCCGGCAGGCGCAAGAGGCGGTGGGCCTCGGTGACGTCCATCGCGGCCGTCGCCGTGGCCATCGCGGTGGCCGGCGGCCTGGTGGTGGGCCGGCAGACCGCGCCCACAGCCGATCCGATCGCGCAGGCTACGACCTCGGCGCCGGCCGGAGCCCGAACGGGCTCGGCGACAGACGCGACGACCGGCGCGACGATGCAGACGACGGTGCTCCCGGCGGCGGGCTGGGTGCGGGTGAGCGCCACGGTCGGCGGCATCCCGGCCGGCGAGAAGTGCGTGCTCGAGGTGGTCGGCAAGGACGGCACGCCCGCGGTCGCGGGCAGCTGGCTGGTGTCGCCCGCCGGCGAGGCCGACGGGACGACACTGAGCGGGAGCGCCCTGATCGACCCGGCCGACGTCGCTTCCGTACGGGTGGTGAACACCACCGGGAAGCAGTTCGTGACCGTGCCGGTCTGAATCCCGGCTACCAGGAGACCGGGCCGAGACGGTCGACGAAGGAACCTGTCGGCCCCTCGGCCCCGATCGTCGCCAGCCGAATGATCGCGTCGGTGCCCTCGGTGACCGTCAGCTGGCCGGTGTGCCGGTTCATGTCGGTGGCCGCGAACTTGCGGTTGGCGACCTCTCCCGGCGTGACGACGTTGAACTTGATGGCCGGCAGCGCCTGCGCGTAGCGAACGGTGATCATGTGCAACGCCGCTTTCGACGAGCTGTAGGCGAGCTCGTGCATCTTGGAGACGGGCTGCTCCGGGTCCGTCACCACCGCGAAGCTGCCGCCGCCGCTGCCCACCATCACCACCCGGGGATGGTCCGCCGCGTTCAGCAGGGGCAGGAACGCCCGCGTGACCCGGATCGGCCCGTACACATTGGTCTCATAGACAGAGTGGACCTCCTCGACCGTCGCCTCGGCGGGCGCGACCGCGTTTCCCGGCGTGCCCGCGTTGTTGACGAGCACGTCCATCCGATCGGTGTGCTTCCCGACGAGCCGCACCGCGTCCGCCACCGACTCGTCCGAGGTCACGTCCAGCGTTATCGGGACCACGTCGGCACCACCTGCGGCCAGCCGAGCGGCGGCCTCCGTTCCGCGACCCGCGTCCCGTGAACCGAGAAAGACCTTCCAGCCCTGTTCCCCGAGCCGTCGAGCGGTTTCCAGTCCGAGCCCTTTGTTAGCGCCGGTGATCAGCACTGTCGTCATGTGAACTCCTATCACTAGCGGCACGGCACGGCACGGTCCGTGCCGTTTCGTCAGCATGCGCGGAAGAGAGGTGCCGTGTCAATACGGCACGTGCCGTGCCGCTAGGATTGGCGCTCGTGACCGACGCTCGTACCGAGACGATTCGAAGGACCGCGCTGGAGCTGGCCCGGGAGGCCGGCTACGCGAAGCTGAGCATCGAGGCGGTGGCGGCTCGCGCCGGCGTCGGCAAGCACACCGTCTACCGCCGCTGGCCTTCGCGCGGCCTGCTCTTCCTGGACGCGGTCCTCAGCCTCGACACCGGGGGACTGGACCACCGGGACACCGGCGACATCAAGGCCGACCTGCGCGAGATCATGACCCGGGCCGCCGACCTGCTCGGCCGGGCTCCCTGGGGCCCGCTCTATCAGGACCTCATCGGCGAGGCCCAGCATGATCCGAAGGTCGCCGCGGCACTCCGCCAGCGGTTCATCGAGCCGCAGGCGGCGAACACTGTCGCTCGCCTTCGGACCGCCCAGGAACAGGGAGAACTGGCGCCCGGGGCCGACCTGGACCTCGCCTTCGACGTCCTGTCCGGCGCCCTGTACTTCCGGCTGCTGATCACGCAGCAGCCACTGACCCACGACTACATCGACCAGGTGCTGCACATGGTCTTCGCCGGACTGAGCCCTCGTTAGCGCAGGACGGTCATCGCTTCCGCGAGAGCGTCGGTCGCGTCGAAGATGTCGACCTGGTTGTGCTGGAGCGGGCCGCCCGGCTCGGTGAGCCGGGCGGTGCCCGCGCCGCCCGCGTAGAACGGCGCGAAGCCCATGTCCCGGATGAGCAGGGTGGTGGCCTTGCGGGCGTCCGTGTGGTCGGTGCAGACGAACTCGGCCAGCAGCGGATCGTGACCCCGGCGGTGGCTGAGCACCGAGGCGGGGAGCGTGTTGAGGGCCTTGGCCCAGTGCGCCTCGGGCGCCCACGAGATCAGCTGCTCGAAGCCGCTCGGCGCGCCGTCCAGGACGGGCCCGACCGGGTTCGTCACGTCGATGACGATCTTGCCGGTGAGCGAGTCACCGGCAAGATCGATCGCCTCATGCGCGGTCTCCCACGGAGGGGCGAAGAGGACGACGTCGGCGAACGACACCGCCTCCGCGACTCCCATGGCGGCGCCGTGGCCGCCGAGATGGTCGACCACGTCGCCCAGCCGCTCCGGATGCCGTGACGTGACCGCTACGTCGTGGCCGCTCTCCGCGCACCACTCGGCGAGCGTTGCGCCGAGCTGACCTGCCCCGATGACGCCGATGTGCATGCACTCAGGGTGCCTCGCCGCGACCTCGGACGAGTGGAGAACCGGCATTTTCAGTACAGCCGCCGGATGCCCACTCCCGCGGCCACGATGGCCGGGACGGCCCAGGCCGGGTCGAGGCGAGGGCGCAGCGTGGGGGTCCAGCCGGCGTCGGGGCTCAGATCCGGGTCGTACGTCTCGTTGTAGGCACCCACCAGGTCGACCGGCTTGGGCGTACGGCCGGAGATCTGCACCAGGTTTCCCCGCGTGGTGATGCGGGTGCCCTTCCAGTAGGCGATGACATCAGCCGGCGTGATGTCGGCGCTGAGCCGGAAGTAGTTGTTCTCGGCGTAGATGCTCGACTCGACGCCCACCCCGAGCGAGTAGATGTACTCCTCGTCGGTGGCCACGTAAAGGTTGTCGTAGACGTCGACCTGCCCGAAACGCACCCGCGGGGCCCGCTGGATGACGTTGCCGAACCGGTTGTGGTGCACGGTGACGCGAAGCTTGCCGACGTCGACACCCGGGGTGTCGGTGGAGCCGATCAGCATGGTCTTGTCGTGGTCGTAGTAGTCGTTCCACGAGACGGTGATCAGGTCGGAGCCCCGGATGAAGTCGGTGGCGCCGTCGTGCACCTGATAGGGCCGCCCGAAGTACAGGGGCTGGTCGGCGTCGTGGTTGTTGCCGTCGCTGAACGTGTTGTGGTCGATCCACACGTTGGTGGCGCCGCTGAGCGAGACCAGGTCGTAGAGCGAGTTCCAGTTGCCGGCCGCCCCATCGGTGGGATCCCAGGCGGGGAAGCAGTCGGCAGCGTCGGTGACCTCGAGGTTCCGGACGATCACGTTGCCGGCGTTGGTGAGCACCAGGCTGCCATGGTCGAGGCGGGCCCCGTTGACACCGACGATGGTCGTGTTGCCGCCAACGTTGATCTTTATCTGTTCCCCTTGTACGCGGGCGGACCGCACCCGGGCGTCCTCAAGCGGCCCGGAAGGCTTCGTGGCCCGCCCCCACACGGCCGGGTCGTATGCGGCGAGGAAAGCGTCGAGGTCGTAGGCCGGATCGGCGAAGTCGTCGCAGCTCTTGCCCTCGCGCAGATCGATCCGGCCACTGACGATCACAATCTTCGGCGTGGCGTTCTGCCCGTTCGTGGCGGCGTCCCCGCCCAGCGCCGCGATGAGCTCGGCCCGATTGCGAACAACCGCGATGTGCGCGTCGTCGGCCGCCGCCCCGCCGGTGGTCCCCGCACCGGCAGCACCCCAGCCGTCATCGGCCCCCAGCGTCTGCCGGGCCAGTCGCAGCACCGAGCCGGGAACGGCCCGCCCACGCACATCGGCATGTGCGTTTGTGCTCGGTCCGTCAATAGCGGTCGTCTTTATGTGCGCGGAGGCCGGGGGTGCTGCGGTGAGAGTGACGAGCAAGGCGAGGCCGGCGACGGCGGCGATTTTGGGCATGGCAACTCCTGGGAGGCGGTCGGTGGAACCGCGTTGACGTGCAGGAAAGCGCTTGCCCGCGACGTTGCCACCCGTGGTGATGGTCGTCAATGGAAGGAGCAACGCAGGTTATTTGCAGAGATCGGGGGCCCAGCCGTCGGCGCCACGCAGGAAGGTGGTGGGCGTGTTCGCGGCGGCTTCGTCGCGGGTCAGCTGCGGGCGGTCCGGGTCGGTGGTGGTGCCCGGGGTGACGGCGCCTGGGCCGTAGTTGCGGTATTCGGCGAAACGGGCGTCGCGCCACGGCCATGTGCCGAAGTCGCTCCATGCGGGTGTTCCGATGTGGGGGCCCAGATAGGAGTCGCGGATCATGGTCTGGCCTATCGCGGCCGGGTCGTTGCTCGGGTGCCAAGGGCGGCCCAGGAAGACCGAGCCTGCGGGTGCGTCGGACGTGAATCGGGATCGTGTGAAGAGCAAGCCGTGCGGGTTGGTGATCGAGGTGCTCGGTGCGGTCACGTAGCCGGCCGGGGTGGTGGCCCGGTCGAGCGAATGGATCCGGCACCGGTCGAAGACCGCCGTGGCCCGGCCGAAGATGAAGTCGACGTCGCCCTCCACGTAGCAGTCGCGGAAGTACGCGCGGGCGATCGTCGCCGCGTCGGCGCTGTTCACGTAGAGCGTGTCCTGGTTGCCGAGGAACCGTACGTCTCGGAACTCGGACCGGTCGGCCCGGGTGAGCACCGCTACCGCCTGCCGGTTGGTGATCTCGGGATGGGCCGCCTCGTCGAACAGGTTGGCGAAGGTCAGGTTCCGGGCCCGGAAATCGGCGCCGTCGATAGTCACCGAGGCGCTGCCCGTCGTGCCCCAGGTGCCGCCGTCCGGGCGTGGCGTGCCGTTCGCCCGATTGTCGGCGATCACCACGTCCCGCGGGCGACGGCCCAGGCCGTACAGCGAAATGCCCGGCTTGTCGCGTGAGATCACCACCTGGCCGTGGTAGACGCCGGGCCGCACGCCGATGACCACGTTCCCGGCCGGCGCCGCGTCGATCGCCGCCTGGATCGACGCGAAGTCGCCCGAGCCGTCGGCCGCCACGATGAGGTCCGGTGAGGACAGCGACGCCCCGAGCCGGCCGCCGGGTAACGCAGCCGCCTGGTCGCCGGGTGACGCCCCCGCCTGGGCGCTCGAAGGCGGTGCGGCGACCGCGGCGACCGCGCCGGCGGAACCGGCCGTGATCGCGCCGGCCGAGAGTCGGAGAAACGTACGTCTGCGCATGCCGCACCTTCCAGAAGTGCCTTAGGTAAGGGCTTTCCTGGCGCACGTTAGGCAATTACATCGGCAGACGTCAATGAATTACGTCGATCCTGCAAACGATCCGGGAAGGGTACGGAGGAAGCCGCAGATGAGGCCCATGATCTGCAACTAGAGGGGCCAAGTGCTCTCGCGCAGGATCAGCTCGGCCGGGACGTGTTCGACGCGCGGGGCGTCGTCGGCGGCCGGGTTCAGGGCCAGGGTCATGGCCCGCTCGCCCAGCTCGGTCAACGGGAGGCGGACCGACGTCAGGGCCGGGGTCACGTCGCGGGCGATGGGCATGTCGTCGAAGCCGACGACGCTCAAGCGGCGGCCGGCCGCTCGCATGGCGGCCAGGGCGCCCACGGCCATCGAGTCGTTCAGGGCGGCGATCGCGGTCACCGACCGGTCGCCGGCCAGCAGGCCGGCCGTGATGGCCTCGCCGCCGTCGCGGGTGAAGTCGGAGTGGGTCACGTGGATGGTGGCCCCGTGTTCGGCCGCGGCCCGGTGCAGGCCGGCCAGGCGGTCCACCGTCGTGGTCAGCGATGATGGGCCGGCGATGGCCGCGATCGCGGTGTGGCCCAGCTCGAAGAGATGGCGGCCGGCCAGGTAGCCGCCCTCCTCGTTGTCGGGCAGCACGGCGTCGCCCGGATGCTGGTGGCGGCCGATCACCGCGATCCGGCCGCCCGTGGCCTCGAAGGCGCGCATGCGGTCGTCCAGCTCGGACGCGGCGGTGCTGTCCAGATATCCCGAGCCGGCGATCACGATGGCCGCCACCTGGTGGGCGTGGAGCAGGTCGATGTATTCCATCTCGCGGCCGGGGTCGCGGAAGCTGTTGCAGATGATGACCAGGCGGCCGTTGGCCGTGGCCACGCGCTGCAGGCCCCGGGTGATCTCGGCGAAGTACGGGTCGGAGACGTCGTGGACGATCACGCCGACCGCGTTGCGGTTCGAGCGGGCCAGCATCTGGGCGTGCGCGTTGGGCACGTAGCGCAGCTCGGCCACCGCGGCCAGGACGCGGGCCCGCAGTTCCTCGGTGACCGGTTTCGGGCTGCCGTTGATGATGCGGGACGCGGTCGCGGTCGACACCCCGGCGTGGCGTGCAACATCGGCCAGGGTTGCCATGAGCCTCCTCAGGACGACGGCACGACGAGATGACACCGACAGTTGCCCGGAGGATACCGCCCGCGCTCTTGCCCGCTCGGCAGCACGCCGAGTACGGTCTCAGGAAAGCGCTTACCTCAGGACTTTTCAAGGCCCCGGAGGCAACCAGCATGGATCGAACCACCATCGGCATCGTCATGAACGGCGTCACCGGCCGGATGGGCCTGCGGCAGCACCTGATCCGCTCGATCCTCGCGATCCGCGAGGACGGGGGTCTGCCGCTGCGTGACGGCACCGTGCTCTGGCCCGAGCCGATCCTCGCCGGGCGCAGCGAGGCCAAGCTCCGCGCGCTCGCCGACCGGCACGGTCTCACTCAGTGGACCACCGACGTGCCCGGCGCGCTCGCCCGGCCCGACGTCCACATCTACTTCGACGCCCAGGTCACCAGCGCCCGGGTCAAGGCGCTGCGCCAGGCCATCGAGGCCGGCAAACACATCTACACCGAGAAGCCGGTGGCCGAAAGCCTCGGCGAGGCGGTCGAGCTGGCCCGGTTCGCCGACGCGGCCGGCGTCAAGCACGGCGTGGTTCAGGACAAGCTGTTCCTGCCCGGCCTGCGCAAACTCGCTCGGCTGGTGGAGGGTGGATTCTTCGGGCGCATCCTCTCCGTACGCGGGGAATTCGGCTATTGGGTCTTCGAGGGCGACTGGCAGTCGGCGCAGCGCCCGTCCTGGAACTACCGGGCGGCCGACGGCGGCGGCATCACGCTCGACATGTTCCCGCACTGGCACTACGTGCTGGAGCAGATCTTCGGGCCGGTGCGCGCCGTGACCGCCCGCTCGGTGACGCACATCGACCGGCGGTGGGACGAGAGCGGTTCGCCGTACGACGCGACGGCCGACGACGCGGTGTACGGCCTGTTCGAGCTCGACGGCGGCATCATGGCCCAGATCAACAGCTCGTGGGCGGTGCGGGTCAACCGGGACGAGCTCGTCGAGTTCCAGGTCGACGGCACGCACGGCAGTGCGGTGGCGGGGCTGCACCACTGCCGCGTGCAGCCGCGCGCGGCGACACCGAAGCCGGTCTGGGACCCGGATGTGCCGACGGCGCAACGTTTCCGCGACCAGTGGCAGCAGGTGCCCGACAACGAGGTCTTCGCCAACGGCTTCCGGGCGCAATGGGAGCAGTTCCTGCTGTACGTCGCCGAGGACGCTCCCTACACCGGAGATCTGTGGGCCGGAGCGCGCGGAGTGCAGGTGGCCGAGTTGGGCCTCCAGTCCTCCCGTGAGGGCCGCCGCCTCGAGATCCCGGAGCTTTCCCAGTGATCTTCAGCGGCCGAGGTGGAGAGTTCCGGCAAAAGAAAAATTTCCGATCCAGGATCGCGTACGCGGCGGCGCCCGTCACCGCCGATCCGACGGCGGAGAACATCCCGGGTGCCCCCGCCCGGCTCGACTGGGACGCCACGCTCCGCTTCCGGCATCACCTGTGGGATCACGGGTTCGGCGTCGCGGAAGCGATGGACACGGCGCAGCGCGGCGCCGGCCTCGACTATCCGGCGACCCGTGAGTTGATCAGACGAAGTGCGGGGGAGGCCACCGGCCCGATCGTCGCCGGCGTGGGCACCGATCAGCTCCCGGCCGGCCCGGCCACGATCGACGACATCACGAAGGCGTACCTGGAACAGCTCAGCGACGTCCGCGAAGCCGGCGCCACCCCGGTCATCATGTGCTCCCGGCATCTCGCGGCGGCCGCGAAGGACGCCGACGACTACCGGCGCGTCTACGGCGAGCTTTTGTCCCAATCGGACAGTCCGGTGCTGCTGCACTGGCTCGGCGAGGCCTTCGATCCTCTGCTCGCCGGCTATTGGGGCGGCAACGACACGGTTCTCGACATCATCCGCGAGCACGCACCGAAGGTCGAGGGCATCAAAATCTCGTTGCTGGACGCCGATTACGAGGTCGAGCTCCGCCGCCGTCTTCCCGAGGGCGTCCGCATGTACACCGGCGACGACTTCAACTACCCGTCCCTGATCCTCGGCGACGACCAGGGCCACTCCGAAGCCCTGCTCGGCGTTCTGGCCGTGATCGCCCCACCCGCCGCCGCGGCGTTCCGGGCTCTCGACGGGGGCGACGTGACGACGTACGAGCAAATCATGGGTCCGACTCTGCCTTTGGCCCGGCATCTCTTCGCGGCGCCGACCTATCACTACAAGACCGGGATCGTCTTCCTCAACTGGCTGGCCGGGCACCAGGATCACTTCACGATGGTCGGCGGCGCCCAGTCCGGCCGCTCGCCCCGGCACCTGCTCGCCCTGATGCGGCTGGCCGACGAGGCCGGCATCCTGCCCGACGCCGACCTCGCCACGCATCGCGCCGCGGCGTGGCTCACGACCGTGGGGATGAGCCGATGAAGGGCTTCTCGCTCAACCAGGCCACCACCAAGCACTGGCCGCTGGAGGATCTGGTCGCCGGCTGCGTCGCCGCCGATGTCGCCGCGGTCGGCCTGTGGCGGGAGGACGTGACCGCGTACGGCCTGGAGAAGACGGCCAAGCTGGTGCGGGACGCGGGTCTGACCGTGTCGTCGTTGTGCCGCAGCGGTTTCTTCCACGAGGCCGGCTGGTACGACGAGAACCGGCGCGCGATCGACGAGGCGGCCGCGCTCGGCACCGACACGCTCGTGCTCGTCAGCGGCGGCCTGCCCGGCAGCAGCCGCGACCTCGACGGCGCCCGGCGGCACGTCGGCGACGCGATCGGCGCGCTCGTGCCGGACGCCCGGAGCGCCGGGGTGCGGCTGGCCATCGAGGCGCTGCATCCGATGTTCTGCTCCGACCGCTGCGTCGTCTCCACCTTGGACCAGGCGCTGCAACTGGCCGCGCCCTACCCGGTCGAGGCGGTCGGCGTCGTCATCGACACGTACCACCTCTGGTGGGACGACAAGGTGTGGCAGGGGATCGCCGACGCCGGCCCGCGGATCGCCGCCTTCCAGCTCGCCGACTGGATCACCCCGCTGCCCGAGGGCGTGCTGCTCGGCCGCGGCCTGCCCGGCACCGGATCGGTCGACATGCGCCGCTTCCACCGCGCGGTGGCCGAGGCGGGCTACGACGGCTGGGTCGAGGTCGAGGTTTTCCACGAGGACGTGTGGGCGCGTCCGGGCGCCGAGGTGCTGGCCGAGGCGTACGAGGGATATCGGGCGGCCGTCTCATGAAGTTGTACGACTACGTGACCGAGCCGGACCTCGACATCCGGCTCGGCCCCCGCCCCTATCTGCATCCGGTCCGCACCCTCGCGGGCACGGTCGTCACCGACACCATGCCGTTCGACCATCCGTGGCACCTCGGCGCCTCCCTCACCGTCGCCGACGTCAACGGCTGGAACCTGTGGGGCGGCCGCACTTTCGTCCGCGGCGAGGGCTACGTCTGGCGCGAGGACCACGGCCGCATCCGCCACACGTCACCCGAGGACCTGGTCTGGGAGGACGGCGAGGGCCGCACGCTCTTGACCGAGCGCCGGCTGATTGCCGCGACTCCCGCTTCCAGCGGCTGGGAGCTTTCCTTCTCGTACGCCTTGACGGCCTCCGAAAAGGTGACGTTGGGCAGCCCCGCCACGAACGGCCGCACGGGAGGCGCCGGATACGGCGGCTTCTTCTGGCGCTGCCCGCCCGGAAAAGCGGTGGCCTCGGCCGAGAACGGCAGCGCCGACCCGTCCCTCACCCTGACGGTCGATTCCGCGTACCGCCTGACCTTCAGCGGCCTGCGCGACGCCGACCGCTGGTTCCTGCGCACCGACGACTACATCGGCGTGTGCGCCGCCCTGGCGTACACCGACCCGCTGGTCATCCCGCCCGGCGAAACCCTCCGCCGCGACATCCGTGTATTGATAGAGGATGTCGACTGAGATCGTCTTCGAGACGCATTCCTGGAGCGAGGACAACGACCGCGGCATCGCCACCGGCTGGTTCCCCGGCCGCCTGTCCCCGAAGGGCCGGGAGCTCGCCGCCGAGCTGGGCGCCCGCCGCCACGACGACGGCATCGCCGCGGTCTTCACCTCCGACCTGCGGCGTGCCGCCGAGACGGCCGAGATCGCCTTCGCCGGCACCACGATCCCGATCCTGCACGACTGGCGCCTCCGCGAATGCGACTACGGCACGCTGAACGGCGCCCCGGCCGCCACCTTGAACAAGCGGGCCCACATCGACGTCCCGTTCCCCGAAGGCGAGAGCTGGCGCCAGGCGGTGCACCGGGCCGGCCGCTTCCTGACCGACATCCCCACCCGCTGGTCCGGCACCCGTATCCTCGTCATCGGCCACGTGGCCACCCGCTGGGCCCTGGACCACCTGATCGACGGCGTCCCCTTGGAGGAGTTGGCGACCGCCGACTTCCATTGGCGCGAGGGCTGGGAATACCAGATCCGTCAACCGTGGGGAGTCCTGTGATGATTGTCCGACGTGAACGCTCCGGCGACGCAAGCGCGATCCACGCGGTCACGGCGGACGCGTTCCGCGGCGCGGCGTACAGCGCGCCGCCGGTGGAACCGGGTGGCGATCCCGGCGAGGCGACGCTCGTCGCGTGGCTGCGCGACGATGCCGGCTGGATCCCGGAACTGTCATTGGTCGCGATCGAGGACGAGCAGGTCGTCGGCCACGTTCTCGCGACGCGGGCCCATGTCGGGGAGCGGCCGGTCGTGGGCCTGGGGCCGCTGAGTGTCCTCCCGAGCCGCCAGCGGGCCGGCGTGGGCAGCGCTCTCATGCATGCCGTGCTCGGCGCGGCCGACGCGCTCGGCGAGCCTCTGGTCGGGCTGCTCGGCGACCCTTCCTACTATCGCCGGTTCGGCTTCGTTCCCGCGCAGCCGGCCGGGATAACCGCGCCCGTCGCCGAATGGGGTGACAACTTCCAGGTCCGGACCCTCAGCCAGTACGACGGTCAGACCGGCCCCTTTCAGTACGCCGAACCGTTCGAGCGGCTCTGAACCGGACAGGGCCCGGCGAAGAAGGAGACGGATGCTCTGAGTGCCAGGGCGGACAGGCAGATCAGCCGGGCGACGGGCACGGCTTCACACCTTCACCCGGGCGGCGATCGGCAAGTGGTCGCTGCCGGTTTTCGGGAGGGTGCGCACGTCGGTCACCCTCAGGCCTCGGGTGAGGATCTGGTCGATGCGGGCCACCGGGAGGCGGGCGGGCCAGCTGAAGGCGAAATCGCGGGACGTCTGCACGTGGGCCAGCACGGGGGAGAGGCCGCGGTCCTGGACCGTGCTGTTCAGGTCGCCCAGGAGGATCACCCGGGTGTGGGGCTCGGCGGCCAGCAGGGCGCCCAGCTTGGTCGCGCTCTCGTCGCGCGGGACGGTGTCGAAGCCGGAGACGCCCATGCGGACCGAGGGCAGGTGGGCCACGTAGACGGCGATGGGGCCCCGCGGGGTCTGTGCCACGGCTCGCAGGCCCCGGTTCCAGTCGGGGCCGAAACCGGCCGGGCGGATGTCGATCGGGGCCGCCTCGGTCAGGGGATAGCGGGACCACAGGGCGACCGTGCCCTGGACGCTGTGGTGGGGATAGGCGGCGGCCAGCGTGGTCTCGTACTCGGTGACCGCGGGGTAGGTCACCTCCTCCAGGGCGATGATGTCCGGCTCCGCCTCCATGAGGGCACGAGCGGTGCCGGCCGGGTCGACGTTCTCGTCGCTGGCGTTGTGCTGCACGGCGATCAGGCCGGCGCGGCTGTCGCCGGAGGGCAGCACGTAGCCGCCGAACACGGCGAACCAGGCGATCAGCGGCAGCAGCACGGCCGGGAGCGCGATCCGGGGGCGGCGCCACCACGCCAGGGCGGCCAGGACGGGGACGGCCAGGCCCAGCCACGGCAGGAAGGTCTCCAGCAGGCTGCCCAGCCGCAGGCCGAAGCCGGGCACCCAGCGGTGCAGGCCCAGCAGGCCGGCCAGCAGCACGGACATCGCGATGATCAAGTAGCCCCGCACCGCACGAATGCTCTCAGGGGCGCGCAACCGGGATGACGCGGTCGGGCGGCGCGGCCGGGCGAGGGCGTACGTGCAGAGCGCCGTCGGCCAGCTCGACGCGGGGGTCGGTCCACCGCTCGTCGGGAGCCGGATCGAGGACGTGTTCGATCGCGTGGTCCGCGTCGTAGACGACCAGCGAATTGATCGTGGTGACCAGGGAACCCATCGTGTATTCCTGGGCCGGGTGGTCGTCGGGGCCCTCAGCCTGCACGACGTAGAAACGGTTGGCGAGCCACTGCCCGTACGACTCCATGGTCTGTTCCTCGCCCACCGGCCGGCCGTCGATCCGCAGGCGCCCGCCGGAGAAGACGGCCCGATGACGATTGTCGGCGCTGAAGCGGACCGAGAGGCCCTGGCTGACGGAGGTGAAGGAGTCGCAGCCGCCCGGCACCGGGCCCTCACGGCCGCCGGAACCGGCCGGATCCTGGGAACAGACCTCGGGATCGCGGCAGTCGCGGTCCAGGCGGCGGGTGCAGCCCAGGCCGGCGGCGGCGCAGTCGCGGCGCTCGGCCCGCCCCATCAGCTCGGCCAGTTGCGCCCGGGCGACCTCGTCGCCGAGCAACAGCCTGTACGAGTCCGGGTCGTTCAGGCGCAGGAAGACGTCGACGCCCGTGGATGACCGGCGCAGCCACTCACGCCAGGGCTCGCGCACCCACTCCCACTGCTGCGGCACGCCCGGCTCCCCACGGTCGTTGATCGGACAGGATCTTAGCGGCCGCACCGGCCCTACGCTGGGGCGATGACGCAGGTGGACAGCGCGCTGGCGGCGACCGTCTCGCTTCCGGACTTCCTCGCGAGCAGTGAGGTCGGGCGGCTCACGCTCGACGAGCGGCGGCTCATCGTGCGGCAGGCGCTGCTCCTGCTCGAGCACAACTATGCCCTGCTCGCGTTCAAGGTGGCCCGCTACGGCATCAACCCGTTGCAGCGGCTGCGGCTCCTCGACCAGCGCCTGGCCCGGCAGGAGGACGACCCGGGCCGCGAGTGGCGGCTGCACGAGGAGCTCATCGAGATCTTCAACTCGCTGCGTGACCTGCACACCCGGTACACGCTGCCCGAGCCGTTCAACGGC
This sequence comes from Actinoplanes sp. NPDC000266, assembly GCF_042899005.1. NCBI lineage: Bacteria > Bacillati > Actinomycetota > Actinomycetes > Micromonosporales > Micromonosporaceae > Actinoplanes > Actinoplanes sp. NPDC000266. The sequence goes on along the minus strand of NZ_JBIAZI010000002.1, from coordinate 576,755 downwards.
GCCGGGGCGTACCTCCCGTTCCTGTTGAAGGAGTTCGTGGAGGACGGCCGGCATCGTTACCTGGTCGGGCGGGTGACGGCCGATCTCGGCGACGACTCGTTCGGCTTCGGGGCCGAGGTGACCCACTGGAACGGCGTGCCGGTCCATCGCGCTGTCGAACGGTTCGCCCAGTGTCTGCCGGGCGCCAACCCGGAAGCGCGGCATGCCCGCGCGGTCAGCATGTTCACCGTGCGCTCGCTCGCGTTCGGGCCGCCGCCCGACGAGGACTGGATCATCATCCGGTACGTCGGCCGGGACGGGCAGGTGCGCGAGACACGTCAGGTGTGGACCGTGGTGCCGATCGCCACCACCACCGAAGGGCCGGCCGCCTCGCTCGACACGCCGCTGGGCGTCGACGCCGAAGGGGCCCAGCTGGCCTGGCTGCGTGCCGCCCTGTTCGCGCCGGAAGCCCTGGCCGGCGAGCCCACCAGTCCGGGGATCGTCTCCGAGACGCCGACTCTTTTCGAGGCGCGCCGGGTGCCGGTCGGTGACCGCGTCGTCGGGCATCTGCGGATCCGCACCTTCCTGCCGACCGGCAGCGGCGTGCTCGGCTTCGTCCGCGAGTTCATCCGCCTGCTCGGCCTGCTGCCCCGCGACGGCCTGGTGCTCGACATCCGGGGCAACGGCGGCGGCGCCGTCCTCGCCTCCGAGATGTGCCTGCAGGCGCTGGTGGCCCGCCCGGTCGAGCCGGAGCCGGCCCAGTTCTCGGCCACCCCGCTCAACCTGCGGATCGCCCGGCAGAACGACCAGTTGAAGGACTGGCGCAAGTCACTCGATCAGGCGATCGAGTCGGGCGCCCTCTATTCGGCCGGCATCCCGCTCACCGGCCGCGACATGCTGGAGGTGGTCCCGCAGTCGTACTTCGGCCCGATCGTTCTGCTCACCGACGCCCGCTGCTACTCGGCGGCCGACATCTTCGCGGCCGGCTTCCAGGACAACGGGATCGGCCTGGTCCTGGGCGTCGACAACAACACGGGCGCCGGCGGCGGCAACATCTGGCAGCTCGGCGACCTGCTGGCCCGGCTGCCGAACGCGCCCGACTCGCCGTATCGACCCCTCCCGCACGGCGCGAACCTGTCCCTGGTGATCCGCCGGGTGCTGCGGGTCGGCCCGAACGCCGGCACCCCGCTCGAGGACTACGGGGTGGTGCCCCGCAAGCTGCACCGGCCCACCCGCCGCGACCTGCTGGAGGACGACGCCGACCTGTTCGCCGAGGCGGTCAAGCTGCTCGACGAGCTGCCCCGGCGCCGCTTCGACGTGGTGCTGGACGAGGTGGACGGCCGCCTGACAGCGTCCTTCTCGGTCTCCGGCGTCGACCGGGCTGACGTGGTCGTCGACGGCCGCCCCCGCTGCACGACCGACCTGGGCGGCGACGAGGGCCCCCTGGAGATCCCGGGCGCCACGGGCGGCCGGGAGGTCCGCGTCCTCGGCTTCGACCGGGGTGAGCTGGTCGCCCTGCGCACCTTCGTCCGCAAGACCCCGGGCCTGAGATTGCGGCAGACCCTGGGCGATTAACCTGGGTGCCGTGACCGACCTTGACGAGACAGCCATCCAGCCCGACCTCATCGCCACGCACTACCTGACCAGCGTCGACGAGGTGACCGAGCACCTGCGCGCGGCCAACCAGCTCGGCCTGGGCGTCCGCGTCCGCAGCTACCTCGAGGCCGACGAGGAGACCGAGGGCCTGGTCGAGCACTGGGAGGTCGAGCTCCTCACCGCCTCACCGGTGATCGAGGAGGAGGAGCCGGCGGCGGTAGGGGCGGACGGCCCAGCCGAGGCCGAGCTCTGAGGGCAGGGACAGGGTCGCGGCGGCCTTCACCAGCACCTCGTTGATCCCGGGGATCGTGCGGTGCGGGCCGTCGACGGCCACCGTGTCGCCGTCGAGCAGCTGGGGGAGAGGGGCACCGGCCAGGGCCTCCAGCACGGTGGTGAAGTCGGCGGTGGCCGACAAGGGGACCAGCAGCGGCGTGCCGTCGGCCCGGTGGTCCAGCAGGTTGAGGAGCAGATCGACCCGCCCCGGCGTCTCGGTCAGTGAAACCGCACCGGGCAGAGCCAGGCGGTCGGTCGGGTACTCCAGCAGGGCCCGGCCGCCGCGCCCTCGGGCCTCGATCTCGCCGGCGATGAAGTCTTCGCCGGCGAGCGTCACGGCCACCAGGAGCTGCAGGCCGCTGTCGAAGGTGATCCGGGCGAAAGCGGTGTCGTCGACCTCGATGTCACGGGTGCGGTAGCGCTCGACGGCCAGCTCGCGGGGGCGGCCGGCGCCGGCCGCGGTGCCGGTGGCCAGGGCCTGCATGACGGCGTGGGCCAGCGGGTTGACCAGCGCCCCATCGACGCCCCGGCGGCCCGCCCACGAGGCGCGGGCGTAGTAGGTGTCGTCGCGTCTCCACGACGCCACCGCGCCGATCCCCGTCAGCGGGGTGGGCAGAGCGTCGCGGAAACGGGACCACGCGGCCGAGCCCAGAGCCTGGAAGCCCACCTGACAGACGCGCCCGGCCGCCGTCAGGGCCGCGGTGAGCGTGTCATGCTCGGCCCGCGACAGCACCGGCGGTTTCTCCAGGAGCAGGTCGCAGCCGTACGCCAGGGCGTCCAAGGCGATCGGCAGGTGCGTGTGCGGTGGCGTGCAGATCACCACCACGTCCGGGCGGGTCGAGGACAGCAGCGTGCGGTGGTCGGTGAAGACCGGCGCCTCGGGCTCGGCCACCGGCTGGAGATCGGCCATCCCCACGAAATCCACCCGCGAATTGCCAGAAATGTTCCGCCGGTGCCACGAACCGTGGCCGTTGGCGCCGATCAGCGCGACCTTCATCGCATACCGGCCAGGGTGTCCTCGACGCCGTGCTTCGTGATCGCGGTCAGCCAGGTGACGATCTCGGCGCGCAGCTCGGTGTCCTCGGCCAGGTCGGCCGCGAAGATGGTGTCCAGGCCGAGCAGCGCGTCCACCACACCCTCGGGGGTGGCGGGCGCGGCCGCCAGCCGGGCCCGGATCCGGTCGGCCAGCGGGTCGTCCAGGGGCAGTGCGCGGCCGTCGTCGGCGGCGCCCTGGACGAAGCGCATCCACGCCGCGACCACCAGGGCGGCCCAGCGCGGCATCGCGCTCGCCTTCCGGCAGTCCTGGATGGTGTGCAGCACCCGCTGCGGGAGCTTCTGCGAGCCGTCCCCGGCCACCTGGAGGGTGCGATAGGCGATGGCCGGATTGGCAAACCGGGTCAAGACCTCTTCCCCGTACGCCGATGTGTCGACCCCGGGCGGCGGCGACAGACACGGCGTGATGTCGTCGGCGATGAGGTGCCGCATCGCGGGAAGCATGCCGGGCATCAGGAGCGCGGCCGCGATGGTCTCCCGGCCCGCGAGCGCGCCCAGATAGGCGATCGCCGAGTGCACGCCGTTGAGCGTGCGGATCTTCAGGCGTTCCCAGGGCTGGGCGTCGTCGGTGAGTACGGCTCCGGCCTGCTCCCAGGCGGGGCGCCCGGCCGGGAAATCGTCCTCGATGACCCATTGGAGGTACGGCTCGCCGCTGACCGCGGCCGCGTCCCGTACGCCCAGGGCCCGCTCCGCGATCGCATAGGTCTCGGCCGTGCTGGCCGGGACGATCCGGTCGACCATGGTGCCCGGGAAGGTCACGTTGGCGCCGACCCATTCGGCGATCCCGGTCGCCGCCGCCAGATGGTGCACGAGGCCGCGCAGCCGGTGGCCGTTGGACGGCAGGTTGTCGCAGCTCATCAGCGCGATCGGCCCGGCGTCGGCCCGGCGCCGGGCGGCCAGGCCGCTGATCAGCAGGCCGGGCACGGTCCGCGGCGCGCGGCCGGTCTCGAGGTCGGCCCGCAGGTCGTCGTCGAGCAGCAGGCGCCCGGTGGCCGGGTCGAGCTTGTAGCCCTTCTCGGTGACGGTCAGCGTGACCACCTTGATCGCCGGGTCGGCCAGCAGCGCCACCACCGCGGCCGGGTCGGCCGAGGCCGCCACCGCGCCGGCCAGCGCGCTGATCACCCGCGTGCTGGTGCCCTCCGGGCCCAGCGTGGTGACGCTGTAGAGGTAGTCCTGGGCGCGCAGGGCGTCGACGACGGCCCGCGAGCGCGGCGCGACGCCGACGATGCCCCAGTCACCGCCCGCCGCGGCCATCGCGTCCTCGGTGTAGACGGCCTGGTGGGCCCGGAAGAAGGCGCCCAGTCCGAGGTGGACGACGCCGGGCGCGGGCAGCGACGCTCGGGTCAGTTCCATGCCGGGCCGTCCGGGAAGGAGAACTCGGCGATCGACGCGGGCTTCAGGTCGGAGCTGTACCCGGGCTGCTCCGGCACCAGATAGCGGCCGTCGCGCGTGCGGACGGGGTCGGTGAAGTGCTCGTGGAGATGGTCCACGTATTCGACCATGCGGCCCTCCAGCGACGTGCCCACGCGCAGGTAGTCGAAGATCGCCAGGTGCTGGACCAGCTCGCAGAGGCCGACCCCGCCCGCGTGCGGGCAGACCGGCACCCCGAACTTCGCGGCCAGCAGCAGCTCGGCCAGCACCTCGGGGATGCCGGCGACCCGGCACGCGTCGATCTGCATGACGCCGATCGCCTCGGCCTGCAGCAGCTGCTTGAAGATGACCCGGTTGGCCGCGACCTCGCCGGTGGCGACCCGGACCGGCGCGACCGCCCGCTGGATCCGGGCGTGGCCGAGCACGTCGTCCGGGTGGGTCGGCTCCTCGATCCAGTACGGGTCGAACTCGGCCAGCCGGGCCATGTTCGTGATCGCCTCGTCGACGCCCCAGATCTGGTTGGCGTCCATCATGAGCAGCGCGTCCGGGCCGATCTCGTCGCGGATGATCCGGGCCCGGCGCACGTCGTCCTCGATCGGGCCGCCCACCTTCATCTTCATGGCCCGCCAGCCCTCGGCGTACGCGGCGCGGGTCAGGGCCCGGACCTTGTCGTCGGGATAGCCGAGCCAGCCGACGCTGGTGGTGTACGACGGGAAGCCCTCCGATCTCAGCAAGGCCAGCCGGTCGGCCATGCCGTCGCGGCCCTTGTCGAGGATCGCGGCCGCCTCGCCCGGTGTGAGGGCGTCGTCGATGTGCCGGAAGTCTATGCAGGCGACCAGGTCGGCGGTCGGCATCTCGGCCAGCAACTGCCACATCGGCTTGCCCTCGCGCTTGGCCCGCAGGTCCCACACGGCGTTGACGATCGCGCCGGTCGCCATGTGCAGGGCGCCCTTCTCGGGCCCGATCCAGCGCAATTGCACGTCGGCCGTGAGCGACCGCAGAAAGGCAAGTTGATCATCGAGAGGGCGGCCGATCACCGCGGGCGCCAGGGCCCGTACGCAAGCCGCGGTTATCTCATTGCCCCGGCCGTTGGTGAAGGTGAAGCCGGTGCCGACGATGTCCGTGTCGTCGGAAAAAATCTCGACATAGGTGGCGGAGTAGTCGCCCTTGTTGATCGAGTCGGAGCCGTCACCGGCGGCCGCCGTGGGGAAGCGGACGTCGTGGACCCGTACGTCAGTGATCATGCGGTCCTGCCGATCTTGAAGATGCGCTTGGGGAGGTGGTAGGCGAGGTCGGCCATCGTCGCCGCGGCCTCGTCGAGGGGGAGCCGGTCCTGCACGACCAGCGAGGCGAGATAGGCGGCGTCGACCCGCCGGGCGATGTCGTGCCGGATCGGGATCGAGCAGAACGCGCGCGTGTCGTCGACGAAGCCGGCCGTGTTGTAGAAACCCGCCGAATCGGTCACGGCCTCCCGGAAACGCCGCATCGCGTCCGGTGTGTCCAGGAACCACCAGGGCGCGCCCAGAAACAGCGCCGGGTAGCCGCCGGCCAGCGGCGCCAGCTCCCGGCTGAAAGAAGTTTCATCCAGGGTGTAGAGGACCAACGTCAAACGCGGATTCATGCCGTACGCGTCCAGCAGCGGCCGAAGCGCCTCCACATAGGACGTCGCTTGCGGGATGTCCCCGCCCACATCGGCACCGTGCGCCGCGAACAGCCGGCGGTTGTGGTTGCGCACGGCGCCCGGATGCAGCTGCATGACCAGGCCGTCGTCGAGCGACATCCGCGCGAACTCCAGCAGCATGTGCCCGCGGAAGGCCTCCGCGTCCTCCGCGGTCGCCTCGCCGTGCAGCGCCCGGTCGTAGATCGCCGCCGCGTCGGCCGGGGAGAGCGCCACCGTCCGCGCGGTCGGGTGCCCGTGGTCGGACGAGGTCGTGCCGACCTCGATGAACGCCTCCCGGCGGCGGCGCAGGGCCTCCAGATAACCGGCGTACGTGCCGGTGTCCTCGCCGGCCAGCTCGCCCATCCGGGCCACCGCCTCGGCCCAGTCGTCGCGGTCGAGGTCGACCACGTTGTCCGGCCGGAACGTGCTGATCACCCGGCCGCCCGGCCCGCCCCAGCCGTCGGCGGCCAGCTTGGCGTGCCGGCTCAGGTCGTCGGTGGGGAACTCGGTGGTGGCCAGCACCTCGATGCCGAAGCGCTCGAACAGGGCCCGCGGCCGGAACTCCGGCTCGGCCAGGCGCGCGGCGATCTCGTCGTACACGTCGTCGGCGGTCTCGGCGCTCAGCCGGGCCGACACGCCGAAGACGGTGCTGAACGTCTGCTCCAGCCAGAGCCGTGACGGCGTACCCCGGAAAAGATGCCAGTTCTCGGCGAGCAGGCGCCAGATCACCCGGCCGTCGGTCTCGACCGGACCGCCGTCGCGGCGCGGCACGCCCAGCCGGTCGGGCGGGATGCCCTGGCTGAGCAGCATGCGCGTGACGTAGTGGTCGGGCACGATCAGCAGCCGGGCCGGGTCGCCGAACGGCTCGTCGTCGGCGAGCAGGCCCGGATCGACGTGCCCGTGCGGGCTGAGCAGCGGCAGGTCGCGCGCGACGGCGTACAGGTCGCGGGCGATGCCGGCCTGCGCCGGGTCGGTGGCGAAAACGGGGTCGGTCACGCGGTAACTCCCTCTCCGAGCAGGCCGGCCACCTTCACCGGGGCCGACTGCGTCAGGCTGCGGTTGGCGGCCAGTCCGGTGAGCAGCGCCAGCGCGCCGTCCCGGGCGGTCGCCGAGCGGTCCATGGGGTCGGTGCGGCCGCCCAGGAGCACCCCGGTCATCCGGGCGTCGGCCCCGCCGTGCCCCTCGCGGCTGTGCGGTTGCAGCTCGACCGCGTACGGCGGCGCCCAGAACGGCCGGATGGTCAGCGTCACCGAGCCCTCCTCGGGGGACGCGCCCTGCTTGACCTCGCCGGCCGCGGCCGGGCTGACGTGGTCGCTCTCGACCACCTCGAGCTCGAGCCGGCCCTTGCTGCCGTTGACCATCACGCGGTAGCCCTCCCAGGGCGCGTACGCCGTGAGGTGGTAGGTCATGGTGGCGCCGGTGTCGTAGCGGACCAGCACGGCCAGGTCGTCCTCGATCGTGATGCCGGGGTCGAAGACGTTGCGGTCGCGCAGATAGCCGTCGTCGCCCTCGGCGTCCAGGTAGAGCGCCTTGAGCTTGTCGTTGCCGCCCAGATCGAGCGCGAACGGGTCGCCGGCCGCGCCGGGGTCACCGGTCGACCGCTCGTAGTCGCGGGCGTAGCCGTGGCGGCGGCCGTCCGCGCCGTAGAAGAAGAGCCGGCCCTGGGCGTAGACCTCCTGCGGCGAGGCGCCCAGCCACCAGTTGACCAGGTCGAAGTGGTGGCCCGACTTGTGCACGAGAAGGCCGCCGGAGTTGGCCTTGTCGCGGTGCCAGCGGCGGAAGTAGTCGGCGCCGTGCCGCACGTCGAGCAGCCACTCGAAGTGCACCGAGCCGATCTCGCCGATCTCGCCGCGGGCCAGCAGCGTGCGGACCATCTCGTGCACCGGGTTGAAGCGGTAGTTGAAGGCGACCTGGACTTTCCGGCCGGTTCGTTCCACCGCGCCGAGGATCTCGCGGCAGCTTTCCCCGTCGACGGTCATCGGCTTCTCGGTGATGACGTCGCAGCCGGCCTCGAGGGCGGTGACGATGTGCCCGGCGTGGGTGCTGTCGACGCTGGTCACGATCAGCTCGTCGACGCGTTCCTTGGCGAGCATCGCGGCCAGGTCGGCGGCCTGATAGGTGGGTACGGGTTTGTCGAGCCAGCCGTTGTGCGCGTCCATGCGCGACTGGTTGACGTCGGCCAGCGCGACGAGCTCGGCATCCGGTTCCGCGGTGATCGCCTTGATGAACATCTCGGCGCGCGAGCCGGCGCCGACGACGGCGAAGCGTCTCATTCGGGAGTCCTCCCGGCAGCAAAGGTTTGCAGGGAAGTTAGACAGATCGATCCGGATGAGTCAACGATCCGATGGCTTTTATCCGGTTAAGAGCGCCTTCACGGTATCCGTTCGTCACCTGCCTGCAACAGAACGGCATTGACAGCGGTGCAACCGCTTGCATTAATGTTCGTCAACCAGTGACGGCGACCACATTGGAGGGGTGAGCATGGCGGTGACCATCCGCGACGTCGCGAAGGCGTCGGGCGTGCACATCTCGACGGTGTCGCGCACCTTCTCGGCGCCGCATCTGGTCAACCCGAACACGCGCAGCCGGGTGCTGGCCTGCGCCGAGCAGCTCGGCTACCGCCCCAACCGGGCGGCCCGGGCGCTGATCACCGGCCGGACCTACAACATCGGCCTGATCGTGGCCGACATCGCCAACCCGTTCTTCCCGCCGCTGATCAAGGCGGCCGAGAGCCAGGCCCGCAAGCACGACCACCACATCTTCGTCGCCGACACCAACGAGGACCCGGCGCTCGAGGAAGAGGTCGTGCGCGCCCTGGCCAAGCAGGTCGACGGCGTCCTGCTGTGCAGCCCGCGGATGAGCAACACGCTCATCGAGCAGCTCAGCCGCGAGGTGCCGCTGGTCGTCGTCAACCGGCAGATCACCGGCATCCCGGCCGTCGCCATGGACGTGGCCGGCGGCGCCCGCCGCGCCGTCGAACACCTGGCCGGGCTCGGTCACCGGCACATCGCCCTGGTCAGCGGCCCGCGCGGTTCGTGGACCAGCCGCGAGATCCGCCGCTCGGCGGCCTCCACCGCGCGTGCCGCGAGCGCCGAGCTCACCATCATCGGACCGAACCCGCCGACCGAGGTCGGCGGCCTGACCGTGGCCGAGGACGTGCTCCGGGCCGGCGCCACCGCGGTGCTGGCCTACAACGACCTCATGGCGATCGGTCTCATCGAGGGTCTGCTGGCCGCCGGGGCCCACGTGCCCGGCGACGTCAGCGTCGTCGGGATAGACGACATCATGCTCAGCCGGCTGACCCGCCCGAAGCTGACCACGGTGGCGACTCCCACCGCCGCCGCCGGTCGGAGCGCCGTCGACATGCTGCTCGCGCATGGCGACGACCGCCGCACCACTGCTCACGTCCATCTGCAGACCGAACTGGTCATCCGCGACTCGACGGGGCCGGGCCCGGGTCCGCACAGCCCTGCGGACCCGGGCGACGTGATCGCCCCCGGAGGTGTCGCCTCCTAAAAAGGAGTACGCGTCATGGAGCCCATCACGAGGGGTCTCACGCCCGCTCAACGTACCCGACGCCGACTGCTCGCCGCCGTTCTCACCCTGCCTCTGCTCCTCGGAGCGGCGGCCTGCGGTGGCGACGACGACAGTGGCGGCTCGGGCAATGACAAGATCGAGCTGTCCTTCTTCTGGTGGGGCGCCGAGAAGCGCGCCGAACTGACCGAGAAGGCGCTCGACCTCTACACGTCCAAGCACCCCAACGTGACGTTCAAGAAGACCTGGCAGGCCAACCAGGGCTACTTCGACAAGCTGGCCACGCTCACCGCGGGCGGCAACGCCCCGGACATCTTCCAGATCGACGACAACTACATCTCCGAGTACGCCGAGCGCAACGTCACGCTCGACCTGAAGCCGTACGCCGAGAGCGGCAAACTCGACATCACCAAGATCTCCAAGGGCCTGATCGACTACGGAACGGTCGACGGCAAGCTCGCCGGTCTTTCCATGGGCGAGAACACCCAGGGTCTGGTGTACGACAAGACGCTGCTCACCAAGAACAAGCTGCCCGAGCCGAAGACCGGCATGAGCTGGGAGGACTTCATCTCCTGGGCGGCGACCGTCTCCAAGACGGCCAAGGTGCCCGGCACCCAGGACCCGAGCGCGGTCTACCAGGCCCTCTGGGTCTACCTGCGGCAGAACGGCAAGGACCTCTACAAGGACAAGACGCTCGCGTTCGACGAGGCCGACATCACCAAGTGGTTCCAGCTGTGGAAGGGCGCCCGCGACACCGGCGCGACGCCGACCCCGGACGTGATCCACGAGGGCAACGCCACCGACATCAGCAAGCAGCTGGTGGTCACCGGCAAGGCCGGCACGTCGTGGGTCTGGGTCAACCAGATGCCCGAGCTGAAGAAGAACACCGAGAGCGAGCTGGGCGTCATCGCGTACCCGGGTGACCCGAGCGCGCAGTGGGCCCGCGCCTCGATGTACTTCTCGGCCTTCCGCGGCACCAAGCACAAGGACGCCGTGGTCGACGTGCTGAACTTCATGGCCAACGACCCCGAGGCCGGCAAGATCCTCGGCACCGACCGTGGCCTGCCGCCCAACCTCGACGTGCGCAAGACGGTGGCCGAGACCGCCACCGACCCGGCCATGAAGCAGACCATCGCCGTGCAGGACGAGCTGAGCCAGAAGTTCGGCCCGACCTCGCCCAGCGTGCCCCCGGCCGGCCACAGCAAGGTCAAGACCGAGCTGGTCCGCATCGCCGAGGAGGTCCAGTACGGCCGTCAGACGCCCGAGCAGGGCGCCGCGGCCTTCGTCACCGCCGCCAAGGCGGCCATCGGCCAAGGTTGATAAGAGACAGGGCTGATTTTCACTGTGACCACCGCTCAGATGCCGGTCCGTCCGACCGAGCCGGTGCCCCCGCCCCCCGCCGCCACGCGGCGGGGCGGCCGGGCGCGCCGGCGCCGCGAGGACCTGGCCGGATACGTCTTCCTCTCACCGTGGCTGCTCGGGCTCCTGGGCATCACCGCGATCCCGATGCTGCTCTCGCTCTACCTCAGCTTCACCGACTACAGCCCGCTCATCGACGTCGGTGAGGCGCAGTGGGTCGGGTTCGACAACTACCGCGAGATGTTCACGGCCGACCCGTCGTACTGGCACGCGGTGCGGGTCACCGTCACCTTCGCGCTGGTGGCGGTGCCGCTCAAGCTGGCCGCCGCGCTCGGTGTGGCGCTGCTGCTCAACAAGGCGTTCAAGGGCATCGCGTTCTTCCGCGGCCTGTTCTACCTGCCCTCGCTGCTCGGTGGCAGCGTGGCCGTGGCGATCGTCTGGCGCAGCATGTTCAACCGCGAGGGCGCCTTCAACTCGTTCCTGGCGCTGTTCGGGATCGAGGGCGCGCCCTGGGTGAACGATCCGCAGTGGGCGCTCGAGACGCTGATGCTGCTGGCCATCTGGCAGTTCGGCGCCCCGATGGTGATCTTCCTGGCCGGCCTCAAGCAGGTGCCGACCGAGCTGTACGAGGCGGCGTCGGTCGACGGGGCCGGCGCGTGGCGGCAGTTCACGCACATCACGCTGCCGATGCTGTCGCCGGTCATCTTCTTCAACCTGGTGCTCGAGACGATCCACGGCTTCCAGGGCTTCACGTCGGCGTTCGTGCTCAGCGGCGGCACCGGAGGCCCGGTCGACTCGACGCTGATGTACACCCTGCACCTGTACAACAAGGGCTTCGTCGAGCTGAACATGGGCTACGCCTCGGCCATGGCCTGGGTCTTCCTGCTCGTGGTCGGCCTGATCACCGTGCTGCTGTTCAACACCGGCAAGTTCTGGGTCCACTACTCCGACAGCGAGGAGCGGTGATGACTCGCCCCTACGTGCGCCTGACCGCCCTGATCGTGATCGTGGCGATCGTGCTCTATCCGCTCGTGTGGATGGTCGGCACCTCGTTCAAGTCGCCCGAGGAGATCGTCAACAACATCGGCCTGATCCCGAGGGAGTTCACGCCGTCGAACTTCAGCGAGGGCTGGAACAAGTTCGACGAGGCCTTCGGCCGGTTCTTCCTCAACAGCGCCATGGTGGCCGGGCTGACGGTCGTCGGCAACACGCTGAGCTGCCTGCTGGCCGCGTACGCGTTCGGCCGCCTGAAGTTCCGGATGCGCGGCTTCTGGTTCGCCATCATGATCGGCACGCTGCTCCTGCCCGGGCACGTGCTGATCATTCCGCAGTACATCCTGTTCCGGACCCTGGGCTGGGTCGGCGGCGACTGGCCGTACCTGCCCCTGCTGGTCCCGCATTTCCTGGCCACCGAGGCGTTCTTCGTCTTCCTGATGGTGCAGTTCATGCGGGGCATCCCGCGGGAGCTGGACGAGGCCGCGGTGATCGACGGCGCGTCCCCGTACTCGATCTTCCGTCATGTGATTCTGCCGCTCTCGCGCCCGGCGCTGGTCACGACGGCGATCTTCTCGTTCATCTGGACCTGGAACGACTTCTTCCGGCAACTGGTCTATCTGTCCGAGCTCAAGGACTACACAGCGCCGGTCGCGCTGACGCTGTTCATCGACTCGACGAGTGAAAGCTCGGTGGGGCCGATGTTCGCGATGTCGCTGCTGTCGCTGGTGCCGGTCTTCCTGTTCTTCGTGGCCTTCCAGCGCCTGCTGGTCGAGGGCATCAACACGAGCGGACTCAAGGGATGAAGCATCATTCGTGGCGGGTCGCCTCCGATCTGGCCCTGCTCGGCATCCTGGTGACGCTGGCCTCGCTGCCGGTTTTCACCCTGGGCGCGGCGTTTCTCGTCGGAGGGGCCACAATTCGACACCACATTGTGTACGGCCGTTGGCTGAACCTGGCCGAGTCGTGGGCGCTCTTTCGTGCCCGTTTCGTCAGTGGCCTGTTCGCCGGGCCGGTCCTGCTCGCGGCGGGATGGCTGATCGCGATCGACGTGGCGGCGCTCTCGCGGGGCGCCGTACCGGGCGGCCGCTTCGCGATCGCCGTGGTGCTGCTGATCGCCGCCGGATTCGTCGGATTCGCGGCGTTGGTGGCGTCGCTCGGGTCGTACCGCCTGGCACGGGCCGCGGTCGCGGCCCGGCCGGCGGTGCTCGCCCCACTCGGGGGGATCGTGGTGCTCGTGGCCGTGCTCGGGATGCTCGTTCACCCCGTACTCGTGCCGGTCCTTGTGGGGTTTGCTCTGTTCGCGGTTCAGGCCTTCTTGTCGACGAAGTCCAGCGCGGTCGCCGCGAACAGGGGGGAGTCGACGACGTTGTAGTGGGTCAGGCCCGGCAGGATGGCGAGCGCGTGCCCGCCCTTCGGCCGGCCCTCACCCATCCAGCCGCCGTCCCGGTGACCGCCGTCGAGCAGCCCGAACACCTCGACGAAGTGGCTCGGCGGGCACATGTCGGCGTCAGCCGCGACGATCTGCGTCGGCACGCTGATCTTCTTGACGTCCTCGGTGTAGTCGAAGTCCTGCGCCATCGCCTGCCCGATTTTGTCGAGCAGGCGCGGGAAGTCCTCGGGCCGGGGCGCCACGCGCTGGTAGAGCTCGTACATCGGGGTCTCTTTCATGAACTCGGCGGCGGCCGCGCCGACCTGACCCTGCTGGTCGAGGATCTCGGAGTAGGTGGCGCTGCGCCGGATGCCGGCCGAACCGGAGACGACGCGGCCGACCTTGTCCGGGTGACGGATCGCCAGCAGCAGGGCGACGCCGCCGCCGAGCGAGAAGCCGACGACATCCGGCTTCTCCAGTCCCAGGTGGTCGATGAGGGCGGCGATGTCGTCGGCCATGTCCGGGATCGACAGGGGCCGGTCGATGTCGGCCGTGCGGCCGTGGCCCTGAAGGTCGGGCAGGATCACCCGGTGGTGCTCGGCGAAGGCGGGCAGGGTGGCCGCGAACATCTCGCCCGAGCCGAGGCCACCGTGGAGCAGGATCAGCGGGGTGCCCTCGCCGTGGGTCTCGTAGTAGAGGTTGAGTCCGTTGACCTCGGCGTACATGGTGTCTCCTCATTCGGTGGGTCTTTGCCGGGTCAGACTCGCCCACCCGGGGAAACTCATCGCGGCGTACACAAGTTTTTCCGATAGATTCGTCGGGGTGAGCGACGTCGCTGCCCCGATCGAGACGCAGCTGGAGGCCTTCCGGCCCGAGCTGACCGGATATTGCTACCGCATGCTCGGCTCCGGTTTCGAGGCCGAGGACGCGGTGCAGGACACGATGGTGCGCGCCTGGAAGAGCTACGACAGCTTCGAGGGGCGGGCGGCGCTGCGGTCGTGGCTCTACCGCATCGCCACGAACGTCTGCCTGACCATGCTCGGCAGCGCCCAGCGCCGGGTCCGCCCGATGGACCTGGGCCCGGCCGGTTCGGGCCTCGCGACCGACCCGGGCGAGCCGCGCCCCGACCAGATCTGGGTCGGCCCGGTCCCCGACGACAAGGTGGTCGACCCGGCCAACGTGATCGCCGAGCGCGAGTCGATCCGCTTGGCGTTCGTGGCGGCCCTGCAACACCTGCCGGCCAAGCAGCGGGCGGTGCTGATCCTGCGCGAGGTGCTGGCGTGGTCGGCTCAGGAGGTGGCCGACCTGCTCGACACTTCGGTGGCCGGCGTGAACAGCGCGTTGCAGAGGGCCCGGGCGACACTGGCGGCGCAGGAGTCGTTCGACGTCTACAAGCCGTTGGACGAGGACCAGAAATCGCTGTTGTCGCGTTACGTGAGCGCCTTCGAGGCGTACGACCTCAAGGCTTTGACCTCGCTCCTGCACGAGGATGCGACGCTGAACATGCCGCCGCTGCCGCTCTGGTTGCAGGGCCCGGACGACATCACGGCCTGGATGAGCGGGACGGGCTCCGGCTGCCGGGGTTCACGCCTCGTACCGGTGGTGGCGAACGGGTTGCCGGCCTTCGGCCAGTACAGGGTGGCCGCGTCGGGGGAGGGGCACGACCCGTGGGCGCTGATAGTCCTGGAGATCTCAGACGGCCGGATCGCCCGGGTCACCAACTTCCTGGACACGCCGCGCTTGTTCCCGTTCTTCGACCTCCCGGCCCACCTCGATTAGTGCGCTCCGTTGCCTTCCCGGCCCTCCTTGCTTCCTAGCCCTCCTCGCCTTGCCGGCCTTCTTCGCCTCCCCGGCCTCCTTCGCCCTCCTGGCCCGTCTGACCTTTCCGAGCCGCCTCCTCCATCAGCACGCCCTCCAGTCCGAGCAGCGACATGAGCTCCCTCAGCCGGGAGCTGGCGCCGTGGACCCGCAGCCGTCGGCCGTGCCTCCGGGCGGCGAGCTTGAGCCGGGCGAGAGCCTCCACGGTGATCACGGAAGGCTCGGCGACGGTGCTGACGTCGACGACGACCTCACCCGGCGCAAACCCGATTTTTCGGCATAAGAGCGAAATGTCGGTTCGGGTGAGCCTCGCGGGCAGGGCGAAGGTCGTCATAAACAGTACGACCGGTTATGCGCCTGAAACTCATCGTCATGTCGTACGGGTAAAAAGTTGATCTTTATGTTCGGCGCGGTTCCTCCTACGCTGGGCTGATGAGCGAGCGAGTTACGAACTGGGCCGGCAACATCGTCTTCGGCGCGCGGCGGGTCCTGCGTCCCACGTCCGTCGACGAGGTGGCCGAGATCGTCGCGGCCGGCGGCCCGATCCGCGTCCTCGGCAGCGGCCACTCCTTCAACCGGATGGCCGACACCGACGGCACCCTCGTCTCGCTCGCCGGCCTGCCCCGCGTCCTCGAGATCAGCGCCGACCGCCGGTCCGTACGCGTCGACGGTGGCGTCCGCTACGGCGAACTGGCCGCCTTCCTGTACGACAACGGCCTGGCCCTGGGCAACATGGCCTCGCTGCCGCACATCTCGGTGGCCGGCGCCATCATGACGGCCACCCACGGCTCGGGCGAGCGCAACAAGAACCTGGCCGCCGCCATCTCCGTGGTCGAGCTGATCGACGGCACCGGCAAGCCGGCGGTCTTCCGCCGCGGCGACGCCGACTTCGAGGGCGTGGTGGTCGGCCTGGGCGCCCTCGGCGTCGTCACCGCGCTCACCCTCGACGTGGTGCCCTCCTTCGAGCTGCGGCAGTACGTCTACGACGGCCTGACCCGGGCCGAGCTGGGCGCCCACTTCGACGAGATCGTGGGCAACGGCTACAGCGTCAGCCTGTTCACCGACTGGACCAGCGCCGACATCAACCACGTCTGGCTCAAGCGGGCCGAGGCCATGGAGGGCCCGTGGTTCGGCGCCACCCCGGCCCCCGAGAAGCGCCACCCGGTGCCCGGCATGCCCGCGACGAACAGCACCGAGCAGGCCGGCGTGGCCGGCCCCTGGTACACCCGCCTCCCGCACTTCAAGCCCGAGTTCACCCCGAGCAACGGCTCCGAGCTGCAGTCGGAATATCACGTGGCCCGGGCCGACGGCCTGGCCGCGCTGGACGCGGTGGCCGCCATCCGCGACCAGGTGGCCCCGGTCCTCCAGGTCTGCGAGGTCCGCACGATCGCCGCCGACACCCTGTGGCTGAGCCCCAACTACGAGCGCGACAGCGTGGCCCTGCACTTCACCTGGATCGCCGACACCGACGCGGTCCTGCCGGTGGTGGAGGCGCTGGAGGCCGCCCTGGCCCCCTTGGACCCCCGCACCCACTGGGGCAAGGTCTTCACGACGGACCCGCAGGTGATCCGCGCCCAGTACCCGCACTTCGCCGACTTCCAGGCCCTGGCCCAGCGCCTCGACCCGAACGGCACGTTCCGCAACCCATGGGTGGACGCCCTCCTGGGCTGAGCGAAGCACGGTGCCGAAGCCAGGAGTCGCTGGCTTCGGCCATCTCGGCCAGGTGAGGCGCGCCGGCGCTGTTGTCCCGGAGCCGGCGCGACAGCTTGGCGAGCCCGGCAGCAAACGCGTCGACGGTGTCGGGGGTGGCGCCGGCCCACATCGGTAGCTCGGCGGCCCAGGACTCGGCCTTGGCCGGGGTGTGCCCGGCACGGATGAGCCGGACCAGCATGCGGGCCGTGTCGAGCCAGATCGCGCCCCGGCACGGCACCGACCAGTCGACCACTTGCACTCGCCCACCCGCGACCAGGAAGTTGTTGTGGGTCATGTCGGTGTGCAGCAGGGTGTCGCCGTCGACCAGGGCGGGATCGACCAGGGACCCCCATCGAGCGGTCGCCGGCTGGACGTTGACCGGTGGGCAAGGGGTGAGCGCCTCGGCCATGCGGGTCAGAGCGCCAGCGATGACGGGCAGGTGCGGCGAGCCGGGCCGCAGGTCCGCGCAGTCACCGGGCGCGTGATCGAAGACAGCGACCAGCCACCCGGCCGTTTCGACATGCCACCGCAGCCGCGGAACCAGATCACCGGGAAGGTGCCGGTTGAGGCGGATCTCGTTGCGCAGGAAGCCCACCCGCTCGGTGTCGAGCCGAGCCCCTTTACCGAAGACCCGCCCGGCGGTACCGGTGTCAAGGGCCGCGGCGAAGTCACCCACGGAGCCTGCGGCCGCGTCCTCGACGTGCTCCACGGGCCCCGCCTTCGCGGCGATCTCATCGCGTACTGTCGCGGGCAGTTGCTCCCATCGATGCCGGGCCATGGTGCTCTCCGTCCACACGTCAGTGCCGGGACCAGCGTACGGTTCCCGGCACTGACGTGTGCGGATCAGCCAGTGGGGCTGTCGGTGCAACCGGCGTGGCATTGGGAGCACTTGGTGCTGCAGTCGGCCGTTCCGGGCCAGAGGGCGGCGTCGAGCGCGAATCCGGCCGTACGGATCGCGGTCATAGTGTCCGTCAGGGTCGTGGGGATGGTCGGCGGGGTGCCGCCTTGGTCGTCGGGGACGTGGTGGATGAATCGACCGGCCACCCGCTCGCAGAACGCGGCGTAGTCGACTGTGTAGAGGATGAAGGTGTGCCAGCCGATGTCGACCGACTCCGACGGCCCGAGCGGTCTTGTCGCGGTGGCGCTGGTCCCGAGGAACGCAAGGGCTTGGTCGAGGATTCGCTGTGGCATGCCGTCGTCGAGATCGGGATGCTCGGCCTTGATCCGGCGTGCCAGCCGGTCGAACAGTTCCGGATCGATCAGGGTGCGGCCTTCGGCGAGGCCATCGGTGACAAGCGTGACGGTCATGGCGTGCTCCAATCGTGGACGGGCGGGCCGGGCGTTTGGCCCCTTGGTGTCCGCGACTGGCATGAACCCTGTTCCGGATTCGTCGCGTCGACCAAATCCATTGCACGTTGAGTGATGGAGATATTGGCAGAGTGTGCTGACCGAAGGTCTTGGCGGCGTAATCACACAGGGTGTGAACTCCGTGCACTCCTCGATTCGACCGGCGTCGGTTCTAAGGTGGAGGTGTGGCCGAGTCGAACCTGCTCCTCGCCGCCCTGATCGACCAAGCCGGCATGTCCCGCGCCTGGCTCGCCAAGACGATCAACCTCGTAGGCCAGACGCACGGTTTGCGATACGACCACGCATCTGTCGCCCGCTGGATCCGCGACCACGCCCTGCCACGCGACCCCGCACCTCGGCTGATCTGCGAGATCCTCAGCCGACGCCTGCGACGTACTGTGACGCCGGCGGACATCGGCATGCAGCGCCGGAACGCCGGCGAACGAGCGTTATCGCTCGATCAAGCGATCGACCGGGCGATCGCGATGTGGCACGGCGACGCGGGAGGGCGCCGTCCCGGCACTGTGCTCGCCGGAGCCGAGGCCGCGACCCCTGTCTGGGAATGGGAGAACCCGCCGCACGACCGGGACGTGAAGCATGAAGGTCATCGCCCCGCTGACCCTGCTGACGTCGTACATCTGCAACAGGCCCGCACCCACTACCAGGAGATGTACCGGCGTGTCGGCGGCGGCCCAGTGCGGCCTTTGCTGCTGGCCACGCTCAACAAGCATGCCGCGCCGCTTCTCCGAGCGACCTACGACAACGCACTCGGCCGACGCATCTACCGTGCCGCTGGAGGACTTGCCGCGTTGCACCCGAATTGAAGACCGATCTGTACGCGCTGATGAGCAAGGCGTACGCCCGCATGGGTGACACCATCGGCTGCCACGAAGGCCTTCGTCATTGCGAGCTCTATGCGGGCCGGATCATCGCCGGCCAAGGCGGCCCGGTGGAAGCGTCCTACATACAACCAGGGCTCGTGGAGATTCAAGCCGCCGAGGCGCTCCGTCGGCTCGGTGACCTGAGTGCCGCCGAAAGCTACGCTGCCGAAGCCGTACGGACCGCACCCGACACCCACCTGCGCGGCCAGGTCCATCGCTACGCTGGTCTCGCCCTGGTGCTGACCGCTCGCGGCGAACTCGACCGCGGCGCCCACGTGGCGGAGCAAATGCTGGACCATGCGATCGGCATGGAGTCTGGACGTATCCGCGACCGCGTCAATACCGTCATCACCGCGCTGCGCCCCTACAGCGCCCAGCCCGGCATCGCCGCCGTTCTCGAACGCGCCGATGGCCACCACCGTGTCAGAGGATTGCGATGACCTGGAAGATTGAGTCCGAACGTGACCTCTACCGCGACCAGTGGGTTCACCTCACCAGTGCCGACGTTCTCCTACCCGACGGTCGTCACCTCGACCATCGCATCATTCGTACAGCGGCGCCGGGGGCCGGCCTGGTCGTCGTCGACGACCAGCAACGTGTTCTGCTGATCTGGCGGCACCGCTTCATCACCGGCACCCACGCCTGGGAGATTCCTCAAGGCAGCATCCATCCCGGCGAAACGCCCGCCGCGGCCGCCGTTCGCGAGACTGAGGAGGAGACCGGTTGGCGTGCCATTGGTCCGATCC
Source organism: Actinoplanes sp. NPDC000266 (assembly GCF_042899005.1). Lineage (NCBI taxonomy): Bacteria > Bacillati > Actinomycetota > Actinomycetes > Micromonosporales > Micromonosporaceae > Actinoplanes > Actinoplanes sp. NPDC000266. The sequence goes on along the minus strand of NZ_JBIAZI010000002.1, from coordinate 557,081 downwards.
GGCCTTTGGTCTACACCCAGCCCTCACCCGGCATCATGACGTCGCAACACCACATCTTCCGTGCGGACAGTGCTGAACACATCGGCGCTCCCGAGGATGCCTTCGAGAGCGATCGCATCGAGTGGATACCCCTCGACGACATCCGCGGCTTGATCGACAAGCAGCACATCGTGGCCGGCTCGACCCTCGTCGCCCTGCTGCTGGTCTTGGCCGACCGGTAGCGGCGCCCGAGATGATCCAGCGACGAAAGCGGCCGACGCCCAGGGGCGCCGGCCGCTTGATTTGTGCTTGACGGTCAGTCGGAGGAGGCCGAGGAATTGGCCGAGACCGCTGCCGCGTCGGGGGAGATCGAGATCGGGAGGCCGGGGGCGGGTGATGTGCCGGGGGCCTCGCCCCGGGCCACGGCGCCCGGAGCTGTGTCGCGGTCCACGCCGGCGGCGGCGTAGGCGTCGGCCTCGTCCAAGGTCTCCGTGTCCAGGAGGCGGTGGGCCAGGCGGTCCAGTTGGTCTCGGTGGGCTCGCAGGACTGAGAGGGCCTCGGCGTGGCATTCCTCGACGATCTTGCGGACCTCGGCGTCGATCAGCTCTCGGGTGGCCGGAGCTATGCCGTCGAGGCCGAACGGGGACTCCTGGCCGGGTGGGGGCAGGACCGTCACCGGGCCGATCGCGTCGGACATGCCCCAGCGGCCGACCATCTGGCGGGCGATGTTGCTGACCTGGTCGAGGTCGCTCTCGGCGCCCGTTGTCATGTCGCCGAAGACGACCTCCTCGGCCGCCCGGCCGCCCAGGGCGCCGATGATGCGGCCGCGCAGATATTCGGCCGAGTAGCCGTAGCGGTCCGTGTTCGGGCTCTGGAACGTGACGCCCAGGGCCTGGCCGCGCGGGATGATCGAGATCTTGCGGACCGGGTCGGCGCCGGGGGTCAGCATGCCGAGCAGGGCGTGGCCCGACTCGTGGTAGGCCGTCCTCGTCTTCTCCTCCGGGGTCAGCATCAGGCCGCGGACCGTGCCCAGCGTGATCTTCTCGAGGGCGTCGGTGAAGTCGTTGTTCGCCACCTTGTCGTGCTTGCGCCGGGCCGCCAGCAGGGCCGCCTCGTTGACCAGGTTCTTCAGGTCGGCGCCGACGAAGCCCGGGGTGGACGACGCGATGCCCTGCAGGTCGACGCCGGGGGCCAGCGGCACGCCCCGGGTGTGCACCTCGAGGATCTGGCGGCGGCCGGCCAGGTCGGGCGGGCTCACCGTGACGCGGCGGTCGAAGCGGCCGGGGCGCAGCAGCGCCGGGTCGAGGATCTCGGTGCGGTTCGTCGCGGCCAGCACCACCACGCCCTCGCTGCCGGTGAAGCCGTCCATCTCCGTCAGGATCTGGTTGAGGGTCTGCTCGCGCTCGTCGTTGCCGCCGAGCGACGCCGACCCGCCGCGGGCCCGTCCGATCGCGTCCAGCTCGTCGATGAAGATGATCGACGGGGCGACCTTCTTGGCCTGGTCGAACAGGTCGCGGACGCGGCTGGCGCCGATGCCGACGATCGCCTCGATGAACTCCGAGGCCGAGATCGAGAAGAACGGCACCTTGGCCTCGCCGGCCACCGCGCGGGCCAGCAGCGTCTTGCCGGTGCCGGGCGGGCCGGAGAGCAGCACGCCGTGCGGGATCTGCGCGCCGAGCTTGCGGTACTTGCCGGGTTCGCGCAGGAAGTCGACGATCTCGGTGACCTCCTGCTCGACCGATTCGATGCCGGCCACGTCGGCGAAGGTCGTCCGGGGGCCGCCCTCAGGCTCGTACAACTTGGCCTTGGACTTGCCGAATCCGCCGAGCCCGCCGCCGGAGAGCGCGCCCGCCGACCGGCGCGCGATCCAGACGAAGATGCCGACCAGCAGCAGCGTGGGCCCGAAGCCGACGAGCAGTTGCTGCCACAGCGGGGCCGGCGCGTCCGGCGGATTCGCGTTGACCGGGACGTTCTTGGCCTGGAGCTGGGCGAAGAGGTTGTCGTCGGCGAACGACGGCCGCTCGGTGCTGAACCGCTCGACCTGCTCCGACTTCGTCTCGCCGCTCGGCGTGTAGGCCACTTCCTTCTTGAACTGGCCCTCGATGGTCTCCCCGGTCGAGGTGATCTCGGAGACGTTGTCGCCCTGGACCTGGGTCAGGAAGTAGGTGTACGACACCGCGGTGCGCTCCGGCGGCGCCAGCAGCACCGACGAGATGATCCAGTTGAGCGCCAGCAGGATGACCAGCGTGACGCCGAACCGGACCCACGACGACCGCTGGGGCTTCTGCGGGCCGGGCGGGGGCGCGGGCGGCGCGCCCTCCACCTTCCAGGGGTGGGGGCGGTGCGGCTGGTTCTGCTGCGGCGTGTCGGCGGGCATGTTCGCGAAGCTACCCCCGCCGAATGACGGGAATGCGTTCACGTGATGAGCGTGACTTCCCGGCCGGCGGGGAAGCCGGCCGGGAAGATCGTTCAGCTGTTCAGGGAGCAGGGCGCGAGGCCCTCGGCGTTCAGGTTCGGCTTGGCGGCGTTACGCCCGATAGCGGTCTCGATGCGGTTGATGGTGGCGAAACGCTTGTCCTCCAGCGGGCCGAGAATGGCGTTCTGGATGAAGTTCGGGCCACCCTGTCCGACGGTCGAGGCGATGCGGTTGTTGGCCTCCTGGATCTGCGTGTTCAGCAGTTCCAGGTTGCGCTGCACCTCGGCCTGGGCCTGCGCGGGAATCGCCGGCAAGTTGTTCAGAGCCGGGCAGTTCACCGTCGCGACCGCCACATTGCCGCCGTTTCCACCATTTCCGGCGTCACCACCGGCGTCACCACCGGCGTTCGGCACCTCGGTCGGCTGTTCGGTCGAGGCCCCACCGTTCTCGTTGAGTGTGCAGGGCGCGATGCCCTCCGCGTTCAGGTTCGGCTTGGCCGCGTTACGCCCGATAGCGGTCTCGATGCGGTTGATGGTGGCGAAACGCTTGTCCTCCAGCGGCCCGAGAATGGCGTTCTGGATGAAGTTCGCGCCACCCTGTCCAACGGTCGAGGCGATCCGGTTGTTCGCTTCCTGGATCTGCGTGTTCAGCAGTTCCAGGTTGCGCTGCACCTCGGCCTGGGCCTGCGCCGGAACGGCCGGCAGGTTGTTCAGCTGCGGGCAGTTGACGGTCGGGAGGGCCGCGTTGTTGCCGCCCCCCGCGTTTCCGGAATTAGCGGCCGGCACCTCGACCGGCTGCTGCGCCGACGATCCGCCGTTCTGGTTCAGCGAGCACCCGGAAAGCCCTTCGGCGTTCAGGTTCGGCTTCGCCGCGTTGCGCCCGATCGCCGTCTCGATGCGGTTGATGGTCGCGAAACGCTTGTCCTTCAGGGGACCCAGAATCGCGTTCTGGATGAAGTTCGGCCCGCCCTGCCCGACGGTCGAGGCGATACGGTTGTTCGCCTCCTGGATCTGCGTGTTCAGCAGTTCCAGGTTCTGCTTCACTTCGGCCTGGGCCTGCGCCGGAACGGCCGGAAGATTGTTCACCTGTGGACAGTTCACCGTCGGCACGGTCTCCGCCGCCGATGCCACTCCGAGCCCCACGCCCGTGAGAATCACCGCGACTCCCGCCACTCCCGCGCCGATCTGCCAGCGGCGCGCGTTCGCACGAGACTTGTTGAACCGGGATCTGTACATTGGGACTGCGCCTTCCGCCATGGGAGAACCAACGTGCTTCACCCGTCCTTACGGGAGCGCTCCCACGAGCGGATCAAACCCCGGAAAAGATTTTTGGGATTTGTACGCGGCGGCGTGCCACCCAACCGCAAAATCCCAGCTCCGGCCTCTCGGCAACGGCTGAGTGCGGCTCGAGGCCGCACTCAGCTTCCGGCCATGTGGGTGGTTCAGGCGTCGTACGACCCGTCAGCGATGTCCTCCAGCAGCGACGGCCGCGACGGCTTCCACGACAACACCGTGCGCGCCTTCTCGCCGGTCGCCTGCTGGTCGAGCAGCAGAGCCTCACCGAACAGGCCGAGACGCCGCACCAGCGACTCCGCCGTCTCGGGCCCGACACCTTGCAGGCCGAGCCGGCGCGCCACCGCCTCGCCGATCTCCCGCGTCGTCGGGTTGTCGCCGCCCACACCGAAGAAGGCCGAACCCGGCTCGGCCCGCTCCAGCGCCGCCACGTAGAGCTCGGCCAGGTCGTCCACGTGCACGGTGGTCCAGTGCTGGGTGCCCGGCCCGACGAAGGTGCCGGCCCGCGCCGCGGCCACCGCCACGGTGGGGATGCCACCGCCGTGGCCGTAGACGATGCCCGGCTCGATCAGGATCGACCGGATGCCCGGCGCCCGGAGCACCCGCGTGTCGACCGCCTCCCGCCATGCGGTCAGGGCCGGAGCGTCCCGCGGTGTGTCCTCGTCGATGACGCCCGGGCCATGGACCCAGATTCCGCCCGTACGGACGAAGGTCTTGCCCGAACCCAGCCCTTCGAGCACCGCCTCGGCGAAGGCGGTCTCGTCGTCCTTGCTGCTCGCCCCGCCCGGCGACGCCACCGTGACCACCGCGTCGGCCGCCGAGGCGAGCTGGGTGACCAGCGCGCGATCGGTGATGTCACCGACGACCGTGGCCGCACCCTTACCCCGTACAGCCAAGGCCTTTGTCTCGTCGCGCACCAGCGCGGTGACCGAATGACCCGCCGTGACCAGCGCCGGAAGCAGGGCCGACCCGATGTAGCCGGTCGCGCCGGCCAGAAGAATCTTCATGGGTAAAGAAGTACCCGCGCGGACTGACCGCCACCAACGAATAGTTGTGATCCCACTCATCGTGGTGGGCGATAAGCTGACCGGGTGGAACAGCGCCAGCTCCAGTTCTTCGTCGCCGTCGCGGAGGAGCTCAGCTTCACCCGCGCCGCCCGCCGCACCCACGCGGTCCAGTCGACGGTCTCGGCCAGCATCCGCGCGCTGGAGCGCGACCTCGGCGCTCCGCTGTTCGAGCGCAGCACGAGCAAGGTCACGCTCACCGAGGCCGGCAAGGCGCTGCTGCCCGAGGCCCGCCGCGCGCTGGACTCACTCGACCAGGCCCGCGAGGCGGTGAACGGCGTCCTCGGCGGCGTCACGGGCAGCCTGCGGGTGGGCACGCTCAGCGGCCTGACGGTGGTCGACCTGCGCTCGCTCGTCCGCGACTTCCGCGAGCGTTACCCCCAGGTCCAACTGAGCCTGAGCGTCGACGCGGCCGGCACGGACGGCCTCCTCGAAGGTCTGCGCGCGGGAACGCTGGACGTCGCTTTCGTGGGAGTTCAAAACCCGGTTCCCGGCGTACGCGTCGACCCGATCACGACATTCCATCCGCGCCTGCTCGTCCCGGCCCACCACCGCCTGGCCGCCCGGGACAGCGTGACCCGCTCGGAGGTGGCGACGGAGCCGTTCATCGACCTGCCGACGGGTTTCTGCAACCGCTCCCGCACCGACCTGGATTTCCGGGGCGCCGGCATCACCCGCCAGATAGCGGTGGAGGTCAGCGACCTGAGCACGGTCCCCAGCTTCGTCGAGTCGGGCATCGGCATAGCCCTGGTCCCACCATTGGTAACCGAGACCACCACAACGGTCGTCCCGATCCCGTTGGACCCACCGGCCGAGCCGTGGACGCTGGCCGTGGCCACGGCAGTCTCCATGGCCCCGACCAGGGCGACAAAGGCGTTCCTGGACCTGATCGACGCTCACGTGGTCCAGCGCGAACGCTACTGACAGTTCTCCCCACGAAGGTCCGCAACTCAATCACAGCCGGCCCGCGCACGGCAAAGCGCGTCGAGCATGCCGACCGCCCGCGTGCCGCTCGCCCTTGTGCTGGTCGCCGGCTAGTCCGATTGCGCGCGTTGCGGCAGTTTCGTTCATTCGGGTGCGCGCTTTGCGGCTGAACCGCTCGTCTCGTCGGCTTAGGTCTTTCGTCCTTCCGGCGACGCAAGAACCCTCGGCGGACCGGCACCTGCCGGCGCCCTCGGGCGTGGGGGAGGCGCTCACGCCGGTCGACATCCAATGGGCCGCCGTCCGGTGAGGCCTGATCGATCGCGAGGTGGCGCCGGCCGGGGTGGGGGTAAACGGCGACGCCGGCTGGCCGACCGAGGAACGTGCGATGCGCCGCGCTTCTTTTCGATGCAACAAACCTGCAAATGCTATTCATTGACCCTGATGGATGCTGAGTGGCATATTCGGGCTGTGTTGCGGTTGTGGGAGGCTGCAAATACGCGGGCAGATGTTGCAGAGATCGGCTGTAATTTCCGCGCCTGGGCTATCGCGGAGTCGTCTATCGCTCCAAGGAGAAAAGCTCATGTCAACCTCCCCTCGTGTGCGCTGGGCCGCCGGCGCCGGAATGACCGCCGCGCTGGTGTCGGCGGGAATCGCGCTCACCGTGGCCGACGCTCAAGCGGCCACGGTCTTCTCGGCCGACTTCGAGTCCGGGGCCGGCGGCTGGTCGAAATCGGGCGGCACCTGGACGGTCGTCGCCGACGGGTCGCAGGTTTTGCAGCAGTCCGACGCCGGAAGTGAACGGGCCCGCGAGTTCGCCGGTGACACGGCGTGGGCGAACTATTCGGTGCAGGCGCGGGTGAAGGCGACCTCGTTCGGGTCGAGCACCGGTGTGGTGGCTCTGACCGCGCGGGCGGCGGGGGCCACGAAGATGTACCGGCTGTCGCTCACCACCAGCCGGGTGCAGCTCGAGGCCATGAACGGCAGCACCGTCAAGGTGCTGGGCGGCGTCAGTCAGACGACCTCGACGAGCACCTGGTACACGCTGCGGCTCACCGTCGACGGCAGCACGATCAGCGGGACCGTGAACGGCGCGAGCGTCGGTTCGGCCACCGACACGTCGATCGCGGCCGGGCGGATCGGGCTGCTGACCGAGGCGGCGGCCGGGCGCTTCGACGATGTGGTCGTGGACTCATCAGGCGGAACGACGCCTCCCACCACGCCGCCGGCAACAACGCCACCACCCACGACTCCGCCGCCGACGACGCCGCCACCCACGAGCGGCGCGCTCTATGTCGCGCCGAACGGCAGCGCGTCGGCGGCGGGCACGCAGGACGCGCCGACGACACTGGCCAGCGCGATCACGCGGATCGCGGCCGGCGGGACGATCTACGTGCGAGGCGGTACCTACGCGTTCTCGCAGACGGTGACGATCGCGCCCGGGAACAACGGAACGTCATCGGCGCGGAAACTCCTCACGGCGTACCCCGGAGAAGTTCCGGTCCTGAATTTCGCCGCGCAGGCGGAAGACCCGGCCAATCGTGGGCTCGCGGTCAACGGCAATTACTGGCATGTGCGCGGAATCGTGGTCGAGCGAGCCGGCGACAACGGCATTTTCGTCGGCGGCAGCAACAACATCTTCGAGCGTACGATCACGCGATTCAACCGGGACAGTGGTCTGCAGATCTCGCGCATCGCGTCGGACACGCCGAACTCGCAGTGGCCGGCCAACAATCTCGTGCTCAGCGCGGAATCGCACGACAACGCCGACTCCGACGGTGAGGACGCGGACGGTTTCGCGGCCAAGCTGACGGTCGGTGGCGGGAACGTCTTCCGGTACGCGGTGTCGCACAACAACATCGACGACGGCTGGGACCTCTACACCAAGACGGACACCGGGCCGATCGGGGCGGTGACGATCGAGGATTCATTGTCGTACGCCAATGGGACGCTCACCGACGGCAGCCAGGCCGGCGCCGGCGACCGTAACGGCTACAAGCTGGGCGGCGAGGACATCGGCGTCAACCACACGATCCGGCGCAACATCGCCTATCGCAACGGCAAGCACGGCTTCACGTACAACCGGAACCTCGGCACCATGACGATCTCCAACAACATCAGCATCGACAACACGGAACGGAATTTCTCGTTCGACGGCGGGACATCGATTTTCCGTACGAACACCTCGTGCCGTTCCGGCAGCGGCTCCAACGACAAGATCGTCGGGAACAGCGACAGCTCCAACCAGTTCTGGAGCGGCACCAACGGCTCCCGGTGCGGCACGCTGTCGGGCGCGCTGGGCTGGTCCTACGCCTCCGACGGCAAACTGGTGGTGACCCTGGGCGGCCGGGTGGTCACGCCGTAGCGGGAACGGCGCCGGGCCGCCAGTCATCCACCGTGGTGACGGCGGCCTGCGCCGGGAAGACCTTCTCCACGAGCACCCGGTGGACCTCGGCGTCGTTGTCGAGGCAGGCGTCGGCCAGCACGGTGAGCTCGAAGTCGCGGTCGGCCGCCTCGCGCAGCGTGGACAGCACGACGCCGCTGGTGGCGATGCCGGTCAGCACGAGGTGGCCGATGCCCTGGGCGCGCAGGACGAGGTCGAGGTCGCTGCCGGCGAAGGCGCTGACGCGGCGCTTGGTGACCACGATGTCGCCGTCCTCCGGCGCGACGTCGGGGTGGATCGGGTTCGGCCCACCGGCGTACGGCGAACCGGCGAGACGGCCGAACATCCGGTTGCGCGGGCTGATCTCGGGACCGCCCGCCCGGAAGCCGACGGTCACGTAGATGACGGGGATGTCTCCCTCACCCCCGCGCCGGCGTGATGCCTCGGCCACCCGGCAGGCTCTGCTGGAAGCGGGCCGGGCCCGGTTCGCCCGGGTCGGCTACGAGAGCACGACCCTGCGCGACGTGGCGGCCGACGTCGGCGTCAATCTGGCGCTGATCAAGCGGTACTTCGGGTCGAAGGAAGGTCTCTTCAAAGCGGCCCTCAGCGCGCAGCCGCGCTTTCTCGCCGATCTGCCGCCCGGCCGGGAGGCGTTCGCTGCCGCCTTCAGCCGGCAGCTGGCCGCCGACGCCTGGCCCGAGTTCGGCGAACATCCGGTCCTGATGCTGCTGCGCGCCTCCGGCGATGAAGGGGTGAGCGCTCTGCGCCGCGAGGCTTTGCGAGATGCGGCCGTACGGCTTCTCGATGCTCTAAGCGTCTCGTCCGGCGGCCGGCCTCGGGGGAACGGGCCCGAAGGCCGCGCGCTTGTGGACGAGGCGGTGGTGGATGGTGGCGCTGTGGATGGTGTGGCTACGGACGCGTTGTTGCGGGCGGAGCTGTTGGTCGCGCTCGGGGTCGGTGTCGCTGTCCTGCGGTCGGCGGTGGGAGTGGAACCGCTGGCCGGCGCGTCGGCTGATCAGCTGGCCGGGCCGTTGCGGGGGATCGTGGACGGGCTGATTCCGCCGTCCGGGTGACGGGAAAGGGGCGTCACGGGGTCCAGCCGGCCAGGTTGCCGCCGGTTTCGCGGGAGATGACGGAGCCGGTCTCGAGGGCGGCGCCGAAGCGGGTCTGGTGGAGGTCGGTGAAGAAGTAGCACATCTCTTCGCAGTCGGCGTCGAGCACGGCCACGGCCGGATCGCGCTGGACGGCCTCGTAGAAGTCGCGGCCCAGGGCCACAATGTAGCCGCGGGCGTACAGGAAACCGTCGTCCGAGCCGTCGGTGACCTCGTGGATGTCGGCGCGGTCGATGTCGTGGAGCTTGCGTTCCAGGACGCGGTCGAGGTCGGCCAGGTCGGCGCTGGACAACTCGGCCGACAGCTCGGTCAGGGTGCTCAGGAACGAGGCCAGCCAGCCGTCGAGGGCGTACACCTCGAAATCCTCGTCGCCGGGATCGCGGGTGACCAGCGCCCGGCGCAGCTCGGCCGGCTCGGGGCCGAGGCTCTGCCAGGCGGACTCGATCAGAGCCCAGAACCGGTCCTCTTCGGCCGCCGTCGGCGCGCGGCCCGGCTTGTTCAGCGTCTCGTCCACGCGCGGGATGCTATCGCTCGTCCAAACTGGACGGACGGCGGCACCAGGATCGCAGGGCCCACCACCACCGAACCGTGCCGGAGAGCGACGGCGACTCGGCGAAACCGGTGAGATCGGTCAGGCGGTGGAGCCGGTAACGGACCGTGTTCGGGTGCAGGTGCAGCATGGACGCCGTCAGATCCAGCCGGTGGCCGTGGTCGAGGTAGGCCAGCGCGGTGGTGGCGAGCCGGCGGTGGAACTCGTCGGCCGGGTCCAGGGCGGCCAGCAGCTCCGCCGCCAGGAGGGAACCCAGAAGGGGTTGAGAAGCCAGCGCGGTCTCCGCGGCGAGGTCGGTCACCCAGCGGATTCCCGCCTCGGGGGAGGAGGCGCGCAGGGCGGTGAGGCAGAGGCGGTGGGCGGCCGGGGCGTGGGCGAGCGACAGCGCCGGGGTGGCGACGATCAGGATGGGCGGGCCGGCCGTGCGGCCCGTGGGCAGCCGGGGTGTCAGGCCGGCGATGCGGCCGTCCACCGGGGCCAGGACGCCGCCGCAGTGGGCGACCGCCTCCTCCAGGGCGCGGACCCGGGACGGGTCGGTCACGTCCGAGACCACGCAGTGGTAGCGGCCGTCCGCGCGCAGTCCGAACCGGGCCGGGTCGTCCTCGACCGACGTGTCGGCCAGCAGGATGCGGCGCAGCACCCGGATCCGGCCGGCGCGGTCGTCGCGGTCGAGCCCGCTCGCGGCCGACCGGTGGCCCTCGATGACGTGGCGTTCGAGCGCCCGGCCGTACGTCTCCAGCTTGAGCAGCCCGCGCAGCAGCGCCTCGTCCGCGATGCCGGCCGCGCGCCCCCGGTCGACGGCGATCTCGAGGAGGCGGCTGCGCCCGGCGTGCACCCCGGCGATGAGCCCGGCGACCGGAACTCCCCGCGCGGCCAGCTCGGCCCCGAACCGGCAGGCCGCGCTGAAGTCGACCTCGAACCCGAACGCCGCGTCGACCGACGAGGAGGAATGCGACGGCGCGTCCGGGGCTCGAAGAAACGCGTCGCAGCCGGCGGCCAGCAACGTGGCGACCTGGGAGGGGGTGGCCGCGGTGGGGCCGCCGGCCGCCCGGAGGACCTCGTCCACCAGCGCCTGGTCGTCGGCGAGGCCCCGGACCAGCTCGGTCAGCATCAGGCGCCTCCCTGGGCGTTGTGGATGGGTCACAACGCGGCGGCCCGGGCTTGGCCGCCGGCCTCTATCGATGCGAGAGATTCTCTTGTTTCGATGTCGTTACCGCAAGGTAACCCCCGGGAGGATGGCATGTTTGCCGGTCGAATGGTCGGGGCGGCCACGGCTGCCCTGCTGACGTTGACGCCACTGGCGAAACAGGACGAGCTGCGGGAGGTCATGTTCGTCGGCAACAACTGGGAGGGCACGGTCGACGTCATCCGGTCGAGCGGCGACTACGCGAAGATCGGGCGCCTGAATGTCGTGCCGGACCGGAACCAGCGCCTCACCGAGATCGCCCTCAACCCGGTCCGCCTGGCCTTCTTCCTCGGCATCCGGTCCGGTCCGGGCGAGGGGCACGACCAACTGGTCGACGACATGTACACCACGCCCGACGGCTCCGCCCTGGTCGCCTCGCGGCCCAGCTTCGCCGACGTGGTCTCGATCGATCTGGCCACCGGCGTGCTGAAGTGGCGCTTCCCGGTCTCCGGCTTCCGCAGCGACCACATGGCCGTCTCGCCCGACGGCCGTTCGGTGGCCGTCTCGGCCTCCACGTCCAACACCGTGCACGTGCTCGACATCGTCACCGGGCGCCAGCTCGGCTCGTTCACCGCCGGCGACAAGCCGCACGAGAACATCTACACCGGCGACGGCCGATATCTCTGGAACTCCTCGATCGGCGAGGTCAACACCGCGCTCGACGACCCCTGGCTCGATTTCACCAAGGGCGACCGCCACCTCACGATCGCCGACACCAGGACCTTCCAGGTCGTACGGACGATCGACATGCGCCAGAGGCTCGACGCGTTCGGGCGGCGCGACCTTTCCGACGCCGTGCGCCCCGCGGTGTTCACCCCGGACGAGTCGAAGCTGTACTTCCAGGTCTCGTTCTTCGCCGGCCTCATCGAGTACGACGTGGCCGCCGACCGGATCACCCGGATCAAGCCGCTGCCGCTGAACCCGGCCACCAGCACCGACCGCACCACCTGGGTCAACGACTCCCGCCACCACGGCCTGTCGATCAGCCCGGACGGCGCCAAGCTCTGCGTCGCCGGCACGATGGACGACTACGCCACCGTCGTCGACCGGGCCTCCTTGACCGAGGGCCCGCTGGTCGAGGCGTCCAAGCCTTATTGGGCCACGGTCAGCGGCGACGGCAAGGACTGCGTCATCTCCGAGTCCGGCGCCGACCGGGTGAGCGCCATCAGCTTCGCCACCGGCCGCCGGGTCGCCTCGGTCCCGGTCGGCGACCACCCCCAGCGCGTCCGCATCGGCCACCTCCCGGCGAGCTGGCAGTCTCCCGCATAGGAAAGAGGGAAGCCCCCGGCGGGATTGCCGGGGGCTTCTGGACGGCCGACGGGATCAGTGGCGGCCGACCAGCTCCGGGGTGGGAGCGGCGGGGGAGACCGGGGCCGCGTGCCGGCCCCGGGGGCGCATGAAGCGCGGCGCCCACCAGTTCTTGTCGCCCAGCAGCGTCATGAGCGACGGCAGGACCACGGCACGGATGATCGTCGCGTCCAGCAGGATCGCGGCGGCCAGGCCGATGCCCAGCTGCTTCATGTCGATGGTGCTCAGCGTGGCGAAGATGGAGAAGACCGCCACCATGACCAGGGCCGCGCTGCTGACCGTGCCGGCCGAGCCGGTGATGCCCTCGGCCACCGCCTCGCGGGTCGGCACGCCGCGCTGCACCGCCTCGCGGATGCGGCTCACCACGAAGACGTGATAGTCCATCGACAGCCCGAACAGGACCACGAACAGGAACAGCGGCAGCCACGTGACGATGGCGCCCATCGACTCGAAACCGAGCGGGCCTTCGGCCCAACTGCCTTGGAAGACCAGGACCAGCAGGCCGTACGCCGCACCGGCCGACAACAGGTTCAAGGCGATCGAGGTGAGCGCGACGACCACCGACCGGAACGTCCACGCCATCACCAGGAACGTCAACACGAGGACGAAGCCGGCCACCAGCGGCAGTGTCCGCCAGACGTGGGCCGCGTAGTCCTCGCTCTCGGCCACGCCGCCGCCCACCGCGTACTTCGCGCCGGGGATGCCGTCCAGGGCGGCCGGCACCAGCGTGTCCCGCAGCTTGTGCAGCGAGTCGGCCGCCTCGTCACTGCGGGAGGCGTACGGCGTCGCCACGTCGAGGACCGCGATCGTCTTGTCGGCCGACACCTTGATGTCCGGGCCGGTCTCCTCCAGCGGAGCGAACAGGGAATCGCCCTGCGTGCTCTGCGCGAGCTTGGTCAGCGCCGCCTTGACGTCGGCGGCCGACGACGCGGGGGCCTCGACGACGACGTCGTGTGCGGTGCCGTTGCTCGGATAGGCCGCGGTCAGCCGGTCGTACGCCTGCATCGCCGGGGTTGTCCGCGGAAGGTCCTCGGTGCCGGGGAACTTGAGCTTCATACCCAGCGCGGGCGCGGCCAGGGCGAGCAGGGCCAGGACGCTGACCAGGAGCGTGGCCGCCGGCCAGCGCAGCGCCGGGTGCAGGATGCGGCTCCAGACGCGGCTGCCGGACGACGAGGCCGAGCGGGCGCTGAGGCGCCACAGCAGCGGCACGCGGGGGCGGTCGACCCAGCGGCCCAGCTTGGCCAGCAGAGCCGGCAGGACGGTGAGCGAGCCGATGACCGCGACCGCCACGACCAGGATGGAGCCGACGGCGAGCGACGAGAACACGGCGTCCTGGGCCAGGAACAGGCCGGCCATGGCGATGATGACGGCGGTGCCGGAGACGACCACGGCGTGCCCGGAGGTCTCGGCGGCGACCTCGACCGCGTCGACGTGGCCGCGGCCCTTGGCCCGTTCCTCGCGTTCGCGCCGGACGTAGAACAGTGAGTAGTCGACGCCGACGGCCATGCCGATCAGCAGGATGACGCTGTTGGTGGTGTCGGTCGACGGGATCAGGTGCGAGGCCAGCGTGGACAGGCCCATCGCGGCCGCGACCGACATGAGGGCGAGCAGCACGGGCACGCCGGCCGCGATCAGCGCGCCGAAGACCAGGATGAGGATGGCCAGGGTGACCGGCAGGCTGAGGATCTCGGCCCGCTGGAAGTCCTTGCCGAGGGTGTCGTCGAGCGCCTTGCCGATGGTCGGCCCGCCGACCGGTTCCACGCGCAGCTCGGGATGCTTCTGCTGCACGGTGGCGATCGCGTCGTGCAGCGGGCCGACCCGGTCGGAGGCGGTGTCGGGGTCGCCGCTCATGGTGATCGGCACGAGCAGCGCCGTGCCGTCATGGGAGGGGATCGGCTCGCCCACCGCGGACACGCCGGTCGCGTTGCGCAGGGCGGCCGCCGCGTCGGCGGCCGCGCGATCGCCGGCCGCCTTGTCCAGCGCGCCGGACCTGGCCGTGATGAGCACGTTGTCCTCGGCCGGCGCCGAGTCGAACCCGCCCTTGTCGATCATCACGTAGGCCTGGCCGGCCTCGCCGATGGCACTGTCCTCGGCGGTCGCCTCCTTGGCCCCGGCCATGTTCCCGGCCATGAAGCACACCGCGACGAACGCCACCCACAGCGCGATGGCGCGCCAAGGATGCTCGGCGCTCCACCGCGCCACGCGTACTGTTACCGGCCGCTTACTCATTCGAGAGCCCCCCAGAAAGTTTTCTGTGTCGCACCTGAAATTAGGCAGCCATCCAGCTGGGAACATCCGGGCCGAACCCCCGTCGTCCCCCGAGGACTCCGTGGTGGACATCTGTCGGATAAGCAGCAGGAACGGCTCTCCAAAGCGGCCTAATCGGGCGTGTCGGCCGGAAAAGTCTCAGGGCTTTCCCCGGAATGCCCCTGAGGCGCGGCTGTATTAGCGTCGTCCACATGAGACAGCGAATAAGGTCGATGCTCGTCGCCGCGGCGACGATCGGCGGCGTGCTGTTCGGCGTCACGGGGCCCGCGAACGCGGTCGCGAACGGCGAACCCGTACCCATCGGCAAGTACGCCTTCTCCGTCAAACTGACCATGACCGGCATTCCCACGGCCGACGGCGGCAAGCGGAACAGCGCCTGCTCGGGCGCCCTGATCTCGTCGCGCTGGGTGATCACCGCGGGGCACTGCTTCCGGGACGCCGCCGGCGTCCGCGTGGAACGCCCGGTCGCCGACCTGACCACCGCCACGGTGGGCCGCACCGATCTGACCGACACCACACGCGGTCACGAGATCGAGATCGTCGCGGTCCGCCAGTCGCCGACCGCGGACGTCGCGGTCGCCAAGCTGGCGACGCCGGTGCGCGACATCCGCCCCATCAAGATCGGCCGCGCCGCCCCGGAGATCGGGACGATCGTCCGCCTCACCGGCTACGGCTCCACCACCAGCGTCAACCCGGCCCCGGTGACCCGGCTTCAGACCGGCCTGCTCGAGGTGGCCGAGCTGAGTGCCAACGTGACGGGTCTTCGGGGGTACGCCCCGGCGCCGGACACGACACCATGCCCGTACGACTCCGGCGCGCCGTTCTTCACCAAGCGCGGCGAGCTGGTGGCCGTGGTGAGCACGGGGCCGTCCTGCCCGCACACCGGCGTCGAGACCGCGGCCCGGACCGACAACATCGCCTCCTGGATCAGGCAAGCCACCCGCTAGAACGAGATTCAACGGCCGGCCGTGGGGAACAAACCCCACGGCCGGCTTTTGGCATGTGAGGACCGCCACGGTCGGTTACGGACCAAGATGGTCCAGAGCCGACTACTCTGGTCCGCATGCCGCGGCCCACCAAGCAGCAGATCGACGACGAGATCCTCGAAGCCGCCGCCAGCCTCTTCGCGCGGCACGGCTTCAAGGAGACCTCCGTGCAGCGCATCGCCGACGCGGTGGGCTATTCCAAGACCGGCCTGCTCCACCGATATCCGACCAAGGAGTCGCTGCAGCAGGCCGTCGTCGACAAGGCACTGAGCGCGGTCCGGGAGATCGCCGAGCAGGTCGAGGGCCTGCCGCCCGGCCCGGCCCGCGACCGCGCGGTGCTCGCCGAGATCGCCCAGCTGGCCATGGACTTCCCCGGGACGGTGGCCCTGCTGCTCTCCGGCCTGCAGAGCGACCCCGAGTCCGATCTCGGCCTGGCCCTGCACGAGCTCGGGCACGGCATCTTCGCCGCCTTCGCCCTCGAGCCCGAGTGCGACAACGCCCGCGCCATCCGCGTCGTGGGCGCCCTCGGCGCGCTCGTCCTGCTCGGCATCACCATGCGTGACAAGCCCCTGGTCGTCACCCTCGACGACCTGATCGCCGTCAGCTACGACGCGCTCGGCCACAAGTAAGGAATCGCTAATGGCAACGTTGCTGCATCGCCTGGGACTGGGCTCGGTACGACACAAGGCCATAGTCATGGTCGTCTGGCTGGCGGCGCTGATCGCCCTCGGCGTGGGCGCGGCGACACTGTCCGGCAAGACCGTGAACACGTTCGAGATCCCCGGCCAGGAGTCGACGGTCGCGCTCAAGCTGCTCCGCGAGCGGTTCGGCGCCGCCTCGGCCGGCGCGTCGGCCCAGGTGGTGTTCGAGGCCCCCGGCGGCGGCAAGATCACCGACCAGGCCAACGCGGCCAAGGTCGCGGCCACGGTCGAGAAGCTGGGCAAGCTGCCGGGCGTGCTCGCGGCCAGCAACCCGCTCGACCCGAAGTCGCCGACCGTCTCGCGCGACCAGAGCACGGCGTACAGCACCGTGAGCTACGGCGTGCAGAACTCGGAGATCACCCCCGAGGAGCGTGAGGCGCTGACCGCGGTGGTCGACGAGGCCCGCGCGGGCGGCCTGGCCGTCGAGGCGCGCGGCGACGCCACGCAGGAGTCCGGGGCCGACATCGGCGGCACGGGCGAGATCCTCGGTGTCGTGGTCGCGCTGGTGGTGCTCGCGGTGACGTACGGCTCCCTGGTCCTCGCCGGTATGAACCTGCTGACCGCGCTGGTCGGCGTGGCCATCGGCGCGCTCGGCATCACCACCCTGACCGGTTTCGTCGACCTGCAGTCGACCACCCCGATCCTCGCCATCATGCTGGGCCTGGCCGTCGGCATCGACTACGCCCTGTTCATCGTCACCCGGCATCGGCAGGAGCTCAGGCGCGGCCTGCCACCGGCCGAGGCGGCGGCGCTGGCGGTCGGCACGGCCGGATCGGCGGTGGTCACGGCCGGCCTGACCGTGGTGATCGCGCTGGCCGGCCTGTCGGTCGCCGGCATCCCGTTCCTCACCGAGATGGGCCTGGCCGCCGCGGCCACCATCGTGGTCGCCGTGCTCGTCGCGATCACCCTGCTCCCGGCGATCCTGGGCGCCCTCGGCATGCGGGCGCTGCCGAAGAAGGCCCGCTCCAACCCGGCCGCGGCGCCGGTGCGCGACCGCGGCTTCTTCCGCGGCTGGGCCGCCCTGGTCACCGGCAAGCGGGTGATCAGCCTGGTGCTGGCGGTGGCGGCGCTGGCGGTCGTCTCGATCCCGTTCTTCTCGCTGCGCACCACGCTCATCCAGAAGTCACCCGACGGCAGCAGCGCGGCCAAGGCCGACGCCATCATCGCCGAGCGTTTCGGCGCCGGCTTCGCCGGCCCGCTGCTGGTCCTGGTCGACGGTCAGGGTTCTTCGTCGTACGCCGCCACGGTCCAGCAGAAGGTGCAATCGCTCCCCGGCGTCGCGGTGGTGGCCCCGCCCCAGCCCAACCAGGCCGGCAACGCGGCCCTGATCACCATCATCCCGGCCTCGGGCCCGGAGGACACGGCCACGATCGACCTGGTCCACGCCATCCGCGACGACGTGGCCGACGGCCCCGACGCCAAGGTCTACGTCACCGGCACGACAGCGGTCAGCATCGACGTGTCGCAAAAGCTCGACGAGGCCCTGCCGCGCTACCTGATCCTGGTCGTGGGCCTGGCCTTCATCCTGCTGGTGCTGGTCTTCCGCTCACTGCTGGTCCCGGTCGTAGGCGTCCTGGGCTTCCTGCTGACCATCGGCTCGGCGCTGGGCGCGACGGTCGCGGTCTTCCAGTGGGGCTGGCTGTCCGGCCTGGTGAACGCCCAGACCACCGGCCCGCTGCTGAGCCTGGCCCCGATCATCATCGTGGGCATCCTGTTCGGCCTGGCCATGGACTACCAGGTCTTCCTGGTGTCACGAATGCACGAGGCCCACGCACACGGCGCCTCCCCCCGCGACGCGGTGGTGACAGGTTTCAAGCAGGCGGCCCCCGTGGTGGTGGCAGCGGCGACAATCATGTTCTCGGTCTTCGCCGGCTTCGTCCCCGAGGGCAACGACACGATCAAGCCGATCGCGTTCGCCCTGGCCATAGGCATCCTGTTCGACGCCATCGTGGTCCGCATGATCCTGGTACCGGCCGCCATCGCCTTGCTGGGCCGCTCGGCGTGGTGGCTGCCGCGCTGGCTGGGCTGGCTCCCGGTGGTCGACGTGGAGGGCGCCGCCTTGGAACGGGAAACCCCCACGAAGCGAGACGAGGAGCAGGCCCTCACCCCGTCCTGACACCGACCCGGCGCCCGCCCACCCGGCGGGCGCCGTTCGGGGTCGTGAGGCGAGGCAGACGACGCCGCATGCTCGGGGGCCGGCGATCGGCGGGTCGAAGGCTCAGGCTGAAGATCGGCGGATCCGAGGCGCGCGGGCCGAGATCGGCGGTCTAAGGCGAGGGCCGGATGAGGGCGATATCGTAAATATCCGGAAGTAAGCGGCCAAATGACCAGCGTGACAGCCGTTCGGTTGCTGGAATTGAGGGCATGTGGCCGGAGTCTGAAGTTGAAGCGAGCGGGTTACCCGGTGCCGAGGTCCGCGGCGCGCTGGAGACCTGGCGCGAAGGGCTGGTCGACCTGACCGGCGCCAACCCGCTTCTCAACTTCGCCCGGATCGCTTCGGCCTCCGTCGAGATCAGTGGGCCCTCGCCCAAGGCGATCGTCAAAGTTCTCCAGGAGGGCGGCGGCTACGCCTTCGAGAACGACGGGTCGGCGCATGTTCTGCGCACCGATCTGCCCGACGAGGTGCTCGGCGCTCTTCTGCACCGGTTCTACCGGCGTTCCCGGGCCGAACTTCAGGACCGTGGCGTGTCACCGCTCTACCTCGGCGTCGGCATGATGCACTGGTCGGACGACGACGGGTCGCCGTACGAAAGCCCCATTCTCTTGATCCCGGTCGAGATCGACCCCACCGGGCCCAAGCTGGTCGCCCGGCCCGAGGATCCGATCGTCAATCCGGCCCTCGTGATCCGGATGGCCGACCTCGACATCGAGATCCCCGAGATCAATTCGCTGGCCGAGCTCGATGTGACCGTGCTCTGGGCCAAGGTCGACGTGGCCATCGGTGAGCGGCGTGGGTGGTACGCCGACGAGACCGTGGTGCTGGCTTGTCTCAGCGTGCACCGCGAGGCGATGTACTACGACCTCTACGAGAACGAGCCGCACATCGTCGAGCACCCCGTCGTGCGGGCCCTCGCCACCCATGACGCCGACCGGGCGTTCGCCTTCGAGCCGATCGCGCCGGAGAAGATCGATCAGGTCGCGCCGCCCGAGGACACGCCGCTGCTGCTCGACGCCGACGCCTCCCAGCGGGTGGCCGTCGCCGCCGCCCTGGCCGGGCGCAGCTTCGTGCTCGACGGGCCGCCCGGCACCGGCAAGTCGCAGACCATCGCCAACATCGTCGGCGGGCTGCTGCACGCCGGCAAGCGCGTTCTCGTCGTCTCCGAGAAGGCGGCCGCGCTCGACACCGTGCAGCGCCGCCTCACCGGCGCCGGGCTCGGCAACTATCTGCTCGCCCTGCACAGCAACCTGGTCGGCCGGCGTGAGGTGGCCACCGCCCTGGCCGCCTCGCTGGAGACCGATCCGCCGGCGCTGGCGACCATGGACCCGATAGACCGGCGGGCGGTCCGGGAGCGGCGGGAGCGCCTCAGCGCGTACGCCGAAGCCTTGAACCGCGTTCGTCAGCCGCTCGGCCGGAGCCTGTTCGACGTGCTGGGCGTCTGCACGCGGTTGCTCGGCGCGCCGGCCGCGCCGGTCGCCACCATCAACCCGCAGGACCTGACCGCCGAGTCGCTCTACCGCATCCGCGACGCCGTGGCCCGGCTCGGGCGGGTGAGCAGCGAGAGCTACCTGTGGCGCGAGGCCATCGACCGCGAGCCGCTCGACGGGCGGCTGCGCCAGGCCCTCACCTCGCTGACCAAGCTGGCCGAGGCGGTCATCGCCAACTCCACCCTGGCCGACGCGTTCGACCTGCACGAGCCGGCCGGCGCGGCCAAGCTCGCCGCCCTCGCCGGGCACGCCGCCAAGCGGCCGCCCAAGGTCGAGGAGGAATGGCTCACCATCGAGAGCCTGGCCCCGGTGCAGAAGGCGGCCACCGACCTCACCCACCACCTGGCCGCGCTGCGCTACGGCGGCATCCCGTGGGCCGAGCTGCCGTCGGCCGAGGAGCTGACCGGCGTGCCGGACCTCTCCGAGCTGGTGCCCGAGGCCGTCGACCTGGGCCCGCTCAACGCCGCCCAGGCCGACCACCTGGCCAACAAGTTCGCCGAGGAGGCCGACCGCCTGGAGGGCCGGCACGAGAGCATGGACCGGGTCACCGCCCGGCTCGGCCTGCCCAACGTGGTCACCTTCCCCGACTCGGCCCGCGTCATCACCATCGCCGACCTGATCGGCCGGGAGCACAAGCCGGAGGCGGCCTGGTTCGAGCCCGGCGGCATGGCCAAGGCGCACGCCGCCGTCCGGGCTCTGCGGCTGGCCGTCGAGGCGGTCGCCGAGACCGAGGCCCAGGCCCGGCTGCACTTCAGTGAGGAGGTGCTCAACGAGCCGGTCACCGAGATCGCCGACCGGCTCACCCGGCACCGCGGCCCGCGCAAGCTGCTGCGGCCCTATCGCCGGGCCAAGGACGCCGCCGTCGAGGCGGCCCGGCCCGAGGTCAAGCCGGCCGAGGCGATCGCCAACGTCGAGGACGCCGCCGCCTGGAAGCAGGCCCTGGCCGAGCTGGCCGACGTCGAGGCCGAGCACGCCGAGATCCTGGGACGGCACTGGAACGGCCGCGACACCGACTTCGCGGCCATCCAGCACGCCCTGCACAACGCGGACGAGGTCATCCGTGAGGTGCCGGCCGACGCGCTGCCCGCGGTGACCGTGCACGTCTGCGCGCCCCGCCCGAACAGCGCCCTGCTGCGCATCGTCGGCGAGGCCAGGGACGAGTTCACCCGATTCCGTACGACCCTGCGCGCCGCACCCGCCCGCGCGCCCCGCCCCGAGCTGGGGGAGGGGCCGATCGCCGACGCCGTCACCTGGCTGCGCGCGCACATCGCCCCGCTGCACGCGGCGGCCGAGATGATCCGCGCCTACAGCGTGCCCACCGGCCGCGACCTCACCCTGACCGAGGCCCGTGAGATCGCCGCCCAGCGGCAGAAGGCCACCGACGCCGAGACGGCGATCTGGGCCGACGCCGCCGCCCACGCGGCCGTGCTGGGCTCGGTCTACCGCGGCACCAAGACCGACGACGAGGTGATGAACGAGATCGTCGCGTGGACCGCGCACGCCCGGCGCGTGCTCACCGGCGAGGACGCCCCGCTCAGCCCCGCTCAGGCCCACTCCCTGATGGAGGCCCACCCGACCGAGGGCCTGCCGGCCGCGGTGGCCGGCTGGGAGTCGGCCCGCGGCCAGGTGCTCGACGCGTTCGGCCCGGCCCGGCACGGCGAGCTGGTCGAGCGGCTGGGCGACTACGACAACGCGCGTGACCTGCTGGTCGAGCTGCTGCACGACACCGAGGGGCAGCACGAGTGGTTCCGCCACGAGGACGCGCGGAGCGTGCTGGTCGAGCACGGGCTGGAGGGCGCCCTCGCGTACTGCGCCGGCGAGGACATCTCGGTCGAGCACGTGTGGCCCGTACTGGAAAGAGCTCTGTTGCGGGGTTGGGCCGACGCCGTGATCCGGGACGACCCCGGGCTGCACCCGTCGTCGGCCGAGGAGCGCGCGCACATCGTCGAGGTGTTCCGGCTGCTCGACAACGAGCTGACCGCGGCCGCGCTGGCCGACATCGTCTACGCCGTGGAGGCCCGCCGCCCGTCGTCGTCGGCCACCGGCGAGCCCGGCATCCTGCGGCGCGAGGGCAACAAGCAGAGCGGCCACCTGGCCGTGCAGGAGCTGCTGGCCCAGGCCCGCCACTCGGTGCAGGCGCTCAAGCCCTGCCTGCTCATGTCGCCGCTCGCGGTCAGCCGCTATCTGCCGCCCGAGATGGAGTTCGACATGGTCATCCTCGACGAGGCGTCGCAGGTGACCACGGCCGACGCCATCAACTGCATCTACCGCGGCGACGCGCTGGTGGTCTCCGGCGATCACCAGCAACTGCCGCCCACCTCGTACTACGACCGGGTCGAGGACGACGTCGACGACTTCCCGTCCATCCTCGAGCTGGCCCGCGACACCTTCCCGGTGCTGCACCTGACGTGGCACCACCGCAGCAGCCACGAGGCGCTGTTCGCCTTCGCCGACCTCGCCTACTATCACGGCCGGCTGGTCAGCCTGACCCGGGCCTATCCGCAGGAGCCGGACCACGGCGTCGAGATGTACCTGGTGGACGGCGTCTACCGGCGGCAGACCACCTCGGACAACCCGATCGAGGCGGACGCGGTGGCCGAGCGGGTGCTGCACCACTACACGACCCGTCCCGGCCAGACCTGCGGCGTGGTGACGCTGTCGGTGGCGCAGGCCGACGCGATCGACGACGCCGTGCGCCGGGCGGTGGCCGAACGACCCGACCTGGAGCACTTCTTCACCGACGACGACCGGCTCACCGGCTTCTTCGTGAAGAGCCTGGAAGCGGTGCAGGGCGACGTCCGCGACGTGATCATCCTGTCCGTCGGCTACGGCTACGACGAGAACGACAAGATCAGCACGAACTTCGGCGCGCTCAACCGCCCGATGGGCTGGCGCCGCCTCAACGTGGCCATCACCCGCGCCTCACGCCGCATCGAGGTCGTCTCCTCGATCCGCTCGGGCGACGTGCCGGACATGGGCAACGAGAGCGTGCGTCATCTCAAGGCCTATTTGGAGTACGCCGAGAGGTCCGCCGCCACGCTCGGGCGCGACATCTCCGATCGCGAGGGCGCGTCGCCGTTCGAGGACACGGTGTCGGCCGCGCTGGTCGAGTGGGGTCATCGGGTACGCCGTCAGGTCGGCGCCGCCGGTCACTGGATCCCCCTGGCCGTGCTGCATCCGGGCGAGGAGAAGGACGTCTTCGCGCTCGGCATCGAGTTCGACGGCCCCGAGTACGCCCGGGTCCCGTCGGCCCGCGAGCGCGACCGCCTGCGCGACGAGGAGCTGCGCGAGCTCGGCTGGCACGTGCACCGCGTCTGGTCGGTGGCCTGGTATCAGGATCCCGAGGCCGAGAAGGAGCGGTTGCGGCTGGCCATCGAACGGGCCCTGGCCGACCCGGTCGGCGTCGAACAGCTGGCGGCGCCCACGCCATACCGGACGATTTCCGGCGAACTGCTGCCGCCGGTTCACTCCGACGAGGACGTACCACTAACGAGTGAATAGCCGGTATTCGCGCATGGTGATCTCTTCGCCGGGTAGGCGTGCCCGTTCATGTACACGCGTCGTTGGCCGGTCATGCAGAGCCGACCTCAGCATGCCCTTCTGGCCCTCGCCTGCGAGGCCGTCGTCACGTTCCGCGAACTGCCGCTCGGTGCAGGCGGTCATGCTTAGACGCCACCCGTTCGCCCGCCGCCCGGTCCGAGAAGGCCGAGTAGCGGTCACGGCGGACGTCGACAACGTTGTCACCACCGTGACCGTGCGGGGATCGTGGGGCCGGTCGCTGAGCCGGGACGCGTTCCTGGCCCTCAAGAGATCACTGGGCGGGCACCCCGGCGCGGTGATCATCGACCTCTGCGATCTCGACGACCCGCACGCGGCCAGCGCCCTCACCTGGATCACGGCCCGCCGGGTGGCCGACGCCATGGACCCGCCCGTGCACGTGGTGGCCTGCGCGCCGCCCACCGGCGTGCTCGCCGACCGCCTGGAACGACTCGGCGCCGCGTACTACCTGCCCACCTACGCCGACCAGGGCCGGGCCCGCGCCGCCGTGACCGCCGCCCGCCCGCACACCGACCAGCGGCGCCTGGCCCTGCCGCCCGATCCGGACACCCCGGCCCTGGCCCGGAACCTGGTCACCGAGGCCTGCGCGGCCTGGCACCTGCCGCCCGGCGTGCTCTATCCGGCCCGGCTCGTGATGAGCGAGCTCGCCGGCAACGCGGTCGAACACGCCCGCACGCCGATCGTGGTCGTCGTCCTGCGCCGCGACGAAGGTGTGCACCTGGTCGTCAACGACCGCGACCCGCGCCTGCCCACCCTGCTCCCGATACCGAAAGAGCCGCCGGGCGACCTGTGGAACGCCCGCGGCCAGGGGCTGCGGACCGTCCAGGCGGCCTCGGCGGCGTGGGGAGCCCTGCCGACAGCGGAGGGGAAGATGGTCTGGGCGACCGTCTTCCCCTCGTGACTATCGCTTGGCCGTGACCTTTTCCGGTTCCACCTGCGTCGTCGACACCTCATCGACGGGCGGCTCCTCGGCCAGGCGGGCCCGTTCGAACGGGTTGCCGTACTCGTGCATGGCCTTTCTCGCGAAGGCCTGCTGCTCGGTGGCCACCCGCTCGGACCGGCCGCGGCCCAGGAAGCTGACCGCCCAGTGCACCACCGTGGTGAACCTGTTCTTGAAACCGACCAGGTAGAACACGTGCACGACGAGCCACATCACCCAGGCCAGGAAGCCCGACAGGCGGATCTTGCTGCCGATGCTGGCGACCGCGGAGAACCGCGAGATCGTCGCCATGCTGCCCTTGTCGAAGTATTTGAACGGCTCGCCCGGGGGCTTGCGCCGCAGCCGGCCCTTGATGGTCTGACCGGCGTACTTGCCGCCCTGGATGGCGACCTGGGCGACACCGGGCAGCGGGCGCCCGGTCGACGGGTCGTTCAGGTTCATCATGTCGCCCAGCACGAAGATCTCCGGGTGACCCGGGACCGTCAGATCGGGGTTGACCATGATGCGCCCGGCCCGGTCGACCTCGGCCCCCGTGGACGCCGCGATCTTGCGGGCCAGCGGGGGAGCGGACACACCGGCCGCCCACACCTTCGTCATCGACGGGATGCGCTGGTGACCGCGCTCCGACTCGACCTCGATGCCGGTGCGGTCGACGTTGACCACCTTGGTGTTCAGCTCGACCTCGACGCCCATCTTGTGCAGCTGGGCCAGGGCCCGCGTCGACAGGTGGTCGCCGAACGTGTTCAGCACCGCGCCCACCGCGTCGATCAGGATGATCCGGGCCCGGCGCGGGTCGATGTGCTTGTACTGCCCCGGCAGGTTGCGGTGGGCCAGCTCGGCGATCTGACCGGCCATCTCGACACCGGTCGGGCCGGCGCCGACGACCACGAAGGTCAGCCAGCGCTCCTTGGCCTCGTCGTCGGTCTGGAGATCGGCGATCTCGAAGGCGCCGAAGATCTTGGCACGCAGCTCGAGCGCGTCGTCGATGCTCTTCATGCCCGGCGCGTTGTCCGAGAAATGATCATTTCCGAAGTACGACTGCGAGGCGCCGGCGGCGACGATCAACGAGTCGTACTCGACCGTGTAGTCGATGCCGGGGCCGGCCACGGAGATGACCTTGTTTTCGGTGTCGACGCTCTCGGCCCAGCCGAGCTTCACGTCGACGTTGTCCTGGCCCCGCAGAACCTCGCGGATCGGCGGTGCGATCTCTCCCTCGGACAGGACGCCGGTGGCCACTTGGTAGAGCAAAGGCTGGAACAAGTGGTACGCGGTGCCGTTGATGAGCGTGATGTCGACGTTGGCATTGCGCAGCGCCTTGATCGCGAAAAGACCCCCGAAGCCGGCGCCGATCACTGCCACCCGATGCCGCTGCATTGACACTCCCTCGGTGCTCGGTGACTCGTCTAGTAGAGCACCCTGAACAGGCTCAGTATGCCGTGAGAACCGACACTGTGGAGCGCCCGGCGCAAACTGCGCGCCGGGCACTGATCATCAGCTTGCCCAGCGCAGCGAGGGATTAACCCGGCCGCTCCAGTCGAAAATGGCCATGTTGTCCCACCCGTCTCCGGTACCGTTGATGTTGGCGGGGTCCCATCCGTTGCCCTTGATGGCGTACCAGGTCGGCTCCCAATAGAAGACGCCCACGGCGCCCGCGTTCCGGGCCGTGTTCTGCACCCAGGTGAACTGCTGCGCCTGCCCGGCCCACGACGCCGGGATGTTGTCACAGAGCACCGTGCCCGGGATCGAGTTCTTCTCGCTGTCGGCGTCGGCGGTGGTGAACTGGTAGGCCGTCTCGGCGATCACGACCGGCTTGCCGTAACGGGTGCGGACGTCGGTGATGACGTTGTAGAGGTTGGCCAGGGTGCCGTGCCACATGCAGTAATACGACAGCGCGGTGACGTCCCAGGTGACGCCCTGAGCTTTGATGCCGTCGTAGAACCAGCGGGCGTTGGCCATGCTGTCGGCGTCGGCCGTGTGGATCCAGACCTGGGTGGCGCTGTTGCAGGCCTTCACCGCGTTGTAGCCCTGCTTGAGCAATGAGGCCAGCGGCGCGAAGTTGTTGGAGACCACCTGGCCGCGTGGCCACAGCATGCCGACGTTGATCTCGTTGCCGACCTGGACGCTGTCCGGGGTGGTGCCCTGCGCCTTGAGGGCGGTGCAGACGTCGTACGTGTAGTTGTAGACGTCGGACTGGAGCTGGGTGAGGCTGTGCGAGGCCCACGCCGCCGGCGGATATTGCTTGCCGGGGTCGGCCCAGGTGTCCGAATAGTGGAAGTCGATCAGCAGCTTGAGGCCCTTGGCCTTGATCGACTTGGCCTGCTGGAGGACCTTGGCCTTGTTGTTGTAGCCGCTGGCCGGGTTGTTCCAGATGCGCAGGCGGGCGTAGTTGGCGCCGGCCGACTTCAGGATGTCGTACGGATCGGCGGCGGCGCCGGCCGAGTTGTAGTACTTGCCGCCGAGGTCGAGCGTGCGCTGCAGCGACGACACATCGGCGCCCAGCATGGTGAGGGTGTTGGCGGCCTGGGCCGGTGCGGGGGTGAGCGTTGCGATGATCGCCAGGACGGCGGCGATCACCACAGCGCGCGGGGACGGTTTCATCTATCGCTCCTTCACGACGAAGGGGGACGGGCCGGCGCCCTGGAAGGGACGCCGGATCGGTGCCGTGGAGCGGTGGGCGGGGGAGCGCCCGGTGGAGCCGAAATAACTGGAAAAGTCAGAAAAGTCGGGCGGGCGAAGGGGGCGGCGCCGAGGCGAGCGTCAGGCTGGCCGTCGGGGCGATTGCCAGGCTGGCCGCCGGCTGTGGTCAGGCTGGCCGGCTGTGGTCAGGCTGGCCGTCGGCGGTGGAAGGCCGGTGATGAGGCGCGGATGACCAGGGTGGTCAGGCGGGTGATGAGGCGCGGATGACCAGGGTGGTCAGGCGGGTGATGAGGCGCGGATGACCAGGGTGGTCGGCACGGTGATGGACAGGGGAGTGCGGCCGGCGATGACGTCGGTGAGCAGTCGGACCATTTCGTCGGCCACGCGGTCCAAGGGGTGGCGGACCGTGGTGAGCGGGGGCTCGGTGGTGGCGGCCAGGCCCGAGTCGTCGAAGCCGACCACGCGGACGTCGCCGGGGACGTCGCGGCCGGCCTCGCGCAGGACGCGCAGGGCGCCGTCGGCCATGGCGTCGGAGGCGGCGAAGACGGCGTCCAGGTCCGGGGCCAGTGACAGCAGTTGGCGCATGGCGGCGGCGCCGCTCTCGCGGCTCCAGTCGCCGTGGGCGATGCGTGCCGGCTCGATCGTCACGCCGTGGCTGATCAGGGCGTCGTGATAGCCCTGGAGGCGGTCGACGCCGCCGGCCGTGTCCTGCGGGCCGGTGATCGTGGCGATGCGGGTGCGGCCGGCCGCGATCAGGTGCTCGACCGCGGAGCGGCCGCCGTTGCGGTCGTCGGCCATCACCGAGCTGATCACCTGTTCGTAGCCGAGGACCCGGCCGCAGGCCACGATCGGCACCTCGGCCCGGACCAGCTGGCTCAGCAGCGGATCGCCCGAGTGCGGGGAGACCAGCAGGACGCCGTCGACGTGGCCGCCGGACAGATAGGCGATCGTGCGGGCGCGTTCCTCCGGGGTCGAGGCGATCATGAGGATCAGGGTGAGCTCGCGGTCGGACAGCGCCTGGGCGACCCCGCGCAGCAGCACCGAGAAATTCGGGTCGTCGAAGAGCAGGTGCTGCGGCTCGGTGAGCAGGAAGGCGATCGAGCCCGATTTGCCGGTGGCCAGCGAGCGGGCGTGCGGGTTGGCCGTATATCCGGTGCGGGCGATCGCGTCGCGCACCGCCTGGGCCGCGTCGGGGCTGACCCAGTCGCGGCCGTTGAGCACGCGGGAGACGGTGGCGTAGGAGACCCCGGCCTCGCGAGCGACGTCGCGAATGGTGGGCCGTTTGCGGGTCGGCACGTTGGGGATCATAGCTACGCCTTGACCGCGCCCGCGCCGAGGTCGACGCGCCAGTAGCGTTGAAGGCCCAGGAAGAGCGCCACGAGCGGCACCACCGACAGCAGCGCGCCGGTGACCACCGACGTGTACATGGCGGGCTGGGTCGCACCCTGGTTGAGCAGGCCGCTCAGGCCCACGGTGACCGGGAAGAGCTTGTCGTCGCCGAGCATGATGAAGGGCAGCATGTAGTTGTTCCAGATGGCCACGAACTGGAAGAGGAAGACGGTCACCAGCCCGGCCCGCATCATCGGCAGCACCACCCGGACGAAGGACCGCCAGTCGCCGGCGCCGTCCATCCGGGCGGCTTCGAGGACTTCGTCGGGCACGGTGGCGGCGGCGAAGATCCGGCACAGATAGATGCCGTACGGGGAAATCATGCTGGGCAGGAGCACGGACCAGTAGGTGTTCGTCATGCCGACCTTGGCCAGCAGCAGGTATTGCGGTACGGCCAGGATGACCGCCGGCACCAGCACCCCGGCCAGGACCAGGTTGAAGACGAGCGCCTTGCCGCGGAAGTCGTACTTGGCCAGGGCGAAGCCGGCCATCGCCGAGACCAGCGTGGAGGCGGCCGCGCCGACGCCGGCGAACAGCGCCGAGTTGGCCATCCAGCGCCAGTAGAGGCCGTCGCGGTAGCTGCTGAGGAACTCGATGTTGTCGAACAGGTGGGTGCTCGGCATGAACGTGAACGTGTTGAACAGCTCGCTCGCGCTCTTGGTCGAGGCGACCAGGACCCAAAGGACCGGCATCAGGCAGTACGCCGCGCCGAGCAGCAGCAGGATGGTGGCGGTCGGGCTCGTACGGCGATTGCGCTGCACCCGGGGCGCGGCGCCGGCCTCGGTCTTGACGGGGGCCACGGGGACGGTGGTGACAGCCATGGTCAGCTCTCCTGACTGAAGGCGCGCGAGCCGACGAGCTTGAGAAAGCCGTAGGAGATCACGAACGTGGCGAGCGCGATGATCACCGAGGTGGCCGCCGCGGCGTAGATGTCGTTGCGCACGAAGGCGTCCCGGTAGACCTTCATCAGCGGGGTCCAGGTGGTCGAGATGGTGTTGCTCAGCGGGCGCAGCGTCATCGGCTCGGCGAAGACCTGCAACGTGGCGATGAGCGAGAACAGCGTGGTCATCACCAGCGACGGCCCGATGATCGGGATCTTGATGCGCAGGGCGATCGCGATGTCGCTGGCCCCGTCGATGCGGGCCGCCTCGAACAGCTCGGTCGGGATGGAGCGCAGCGCGGTGTAGAGCACGATCATGTTGAAGCCGGTGCCGCCCCAGATCGCGATGTTGGCCACCGAGTACAGCACCCACGAGGAGCTCAGCGCGTCGGGCGCGGTGATGCCGACCTTGTCGAGCACGTCGACGATCGGGCTCACCCGCGGCAGG
Organism: Actinoplanes sp. NPDC000266; assembly: GCF_042899005.1. Classification (NCBI taxonomy): domain Bacteria; kingdom Bacillati; phylum Actinomycetota; class Actinomycetes; order Micromonosporales; family Micromonosporaceae; genus Actinoplanes; species Actinoplanes sp. NPDC000266. The sequence continues at coordinate 527,418 of NZ_JBIAZI010000002.1, read as the reverse complement.
TAGAGGAAGCCCCACAGCAGCGAGGCGATGACGGCCGGAACCGCGTACGGCAGGAAGATCGCCGTCCGGGCGAAGGTGCCCACGCGCGTCCGGCCGGCGTCGAGCAGCAGCGCCATGACCAGGGCCAGGCCGAGCATGCAGGGAACGACGATCAGGCCGTACGCCCCCACGCGCAGCACGCTCGGCAGGAACTCCGGGTCGGTCAGGGAACGCGTGTAGTTCTCCAGACCGGCCCAGATCTCGGTGCGCGAGCCGGCGCCCAGGCCGAGACCGCTCACCTTGACACGGCGGAGGCTCAGATAGCCCGCGTACAGGATCGGCGCCGCGAGGAAGAGGCCGAAGAGGACCAACGCGGGGGTGAGGAAGAGATAAGGCGCGCCAGATTTGCGGTTCATTGCCACTCCTTGGACAAGCCGGGGCCCCGGGGAGCCCCGGCGTCTCACTGACCGGCGACCTTGAAACCGGTGTTCTTGAGGTCGTCCACGGTGGCCTGCTGCATCGTGGTCAGCGCGCCGGCGAACCCGGCGGCCTTCTTGGACTCGGCCGCCTTGCCGAACGCGTCGTTGTAGGACGAGTAGGCGACGTTGACGTTCGGCCCGTACGTGAACGGCTTGGTGATCTTGCTGGCTTCGGCCGCCACCGCGTAGAAGTCGGGCTGGTTGCTGAAGAACGCCGGCGGCTCGGTCAGCGCGGCGCTCGAGTCGACGCTGGCCGGGTAGACGTTGGCCGTGCCGGCCAGCAGCTTGATCGCGGCCGGGTCGCTGTTGAGCCACTTGACGAATTCGGCCGCCTGGGCCTTGTGCTTGCTCTGGGAGGTGACGCTGGTGGCCGAGCCGCCCCAGTTGCCGGTGGCGGGCGAGGCCGGGTCCCACTGCGGGAGCTGGGCGACCTTCCACTTGCCCTTGGTCGAGGCGGCGTTGCCTTCGAGCACGCCCGGGCCCCAGACCGCGGACAGCCAGCCGACCTGGCTGCCGTCGTTGAGGGCGGCGTTCCACTCGGGCGTGTACATCGGCTTGTTGTCGATGACGCCCTCCTGCACGAGGCCACCCCAGTAGTTCGCGACCTTCGTCGTGGTGGCGTCGTTGATGGCCACGCTCCAGGAGTCGCCGTTCACGCCCCACCAGCTGGCCCCGGCCTGCTGGGAGAGGCCGGCGAACCAGCCCGGGTCGTTCGAGGAGAACGTGCCGAGGAACTGCTTGCCGTTCGCCTTGTGGATCGTGCGCGCCGCGGCGGCGTACTCCTCCCAGGTCGTGGGGGTTTTGATCTTCAGCTTGTCGAAGACGTCGGCGCGGTAATAGAACATCATCGGGCCGGAGTCCTGGGGGACGCCGTAGAGGGCCTCGGAGCCGAGGGTGACGCTGGTCCAGGCGCCCTCGGGGAACTTGCTCTTGAGGTCGCCGGCCTCCTTGGAGATGTCGGCCAGGGCGTCGGCCGAGACCAGGGTGGGGATCTTCTGGTATTCGGCCTGCATGACGTCGGGGGCGCCGCTGCCGGCCTTGATGGCGGTGAGCAGCTTGGCCACGGCCGGGTCGCCACCGTCCTGCTTGTTGACGGTGACCTGGATGTTCGGGTGCGTCGAGTTCCAGCCCTCGACGACCTTGTCCATGTTCGGGGCCCAGCTCCAGTAGGTGAGCGAGACCTTCTCGTCCTTTTGCGCGGGCTCGTCGTCGCCGGAACTGCACGCGCTGGTCATCAGAAGCGCCGCGGCCAATGCCCCGGCGAGCAGGTGTGTCTTCTTCACGGGGGTCCTCCTCGAATGGGACGCGCATCACTGCGCTGGCCCTGTGACCGGTTACAGTGCTGCTCCGTTGCGCGGATGTCAAGGGCTTGATTCCATCCCGTTAATCCGAGGTATCGTGCGTGCTCACCCGGCTGTGACCGGTTACAGAACTGAGGAGTCGCCGTGCTGTTCGTCGCACACCAGCCCTGGTCATCGCCTCTGCGGCGGCCGCGGATGAGCAACTCGGTGGACCGGCGGCCGGGAGTGTCGCTGACCAGCCGCTCCTTGCTGCGGGACGGCGTGCCGGTGATCCCGGTGTCGGGGGAGTTGCACTACAGCCGGGTGCCCCGGTCACGCTGGGCGTCACGGCTGCGGCAGATGCGGGCGGGTGGGGTCACGGTCGTTGCCTCGTACGTCTTCTGGTTGCACCACGCGCCCACCTCGCGCACCGCGTCGTTCTCCGGCAATTTGGACGTCGCGGCATTTGTCGCGGAATGTCGGGCGGCGGGACTTGACGTCGTGCTGCGGATCGGGCCGTGGGTACACGGGGAGAGCCGCAATGGGGGTCTACCGGACTGGGTGCAGGCGGCGCCGGTGCGGCATCGGACCGACGACCCCGCATATCTGGCGCTCGTGCGGGACTGGTTCGCTCAGCTCGGCGCCGAGGTGGGTGCCGCCGAGCTGCTCGGCATCCAGATCGAGAACGAGCTCTACGACCAGCCCGGGCACCTGGTCACGCTGAAGAAGCTGGCCCGCGACGCCGGGATGTCGGCGCCGCTCTGGACGGCGACCGCGTGGGGTGGCGCCGATCTGCCGGCGGAAGAGGTGCTGCCGCTCTACGGCGGCTACGGCGACGGCTTCTGGGTGGACGCGGACGCGCCCTGGGACCCGACGTTCCGCGACCACTACTTCTTCTCGCACGTCTGGGACGACCCGGGCATCGGCGCCGACCTGCGCCGTCCCGACCTGGGTGCGGCCCGGCCCCGTACACCCTCGCCCTGGTTTCCGCCCGCGACATGCGAGCTCGGCGGAGGCATGGCCACGGCCTATCACCGGCGCCCCCGCCCGTCGGCCCTGGACATCGCGGCCGTGGCCCATTGCAAGATCGGCAACGGTTCGGCCTGGCAGGGCTATTACATGTACGCCGGCGGCACGAACCCGTTCGCGGGAGCGCAGGAGTCACACGCGACCGGCTATCCCAACGACATGCCGTCGCTCGGCTACGACTTCCACGCCCCGATCGGCGAGGCCGGCCTGCTGTCCGCGTCGTCGGCCGAGCTGCGCCACCAGCACGCGTTCCTGGCCGCGTTCGGCGCGTCGCTGGCCGACATGCCGTCCACCCTGCCCGCGATCCGCCCGTCCGGCGTCGAGGACTCGACGACGATGCGCTTCGCGCTGCGCAGCGACGGCACGTCGGGCTTCCTGTTCCTGGCCTGGCACCAGCCGCACCTCCCGCTGCCGGCCTACCGCGACGCCCAGTTCCAGGTCGACTCGCTGGTGCTGCCGGCCTCCCCGGTGGACATCCCGCCCGGCACCCTGGCCCGCTGGCCGCTGCGCCACGGCCCTCTCGACTGGGCGACGGCGTCGGCCCTGACCGTCCTGCCGGGCGACACTCCGACGCTGGTGCTGCAGGAGACCGCGGGCGTGCCCTTCTCGTACTCGGCCGGCGGCGTCGTCGCCACGGCGACACCGTCCCTGTCGCCGATCCACTTGGGCACCCTCGACCTGCTCGTGCTGCCGGCCGCCCTGGCCGCGTCGGTGTGGGTGAACGGCGACCGCCTGCTGCTGTCGGACGACGAGCTCCGCTGGGGCCCCGACGGCCGGGTCGAGGCGCTGACCACGGCCGCCCAGCCCTCGGTGCGCGTCTACGACCCGGCCGCCGCCGGCTTCACCGCCCTCCCGCTGCGTCATTCCGGGGGCGCTTCGATCACAAGTTCCTTGACCCTTTCGGCCGTACGCGCCCCGTCCAGCACCGTGCCCGTCGCCTACGAGAAGTTCGACGGCCGCCAGTCGGCCCCGGCGGCGGAGATCTTCGACGAGCTGGCCGCGGTGTACCGCCTGGAGATCCCGCCGGGCGCCGACTGGTTCCTGCGCATCGCGTGGTCGGGCGACGTGGCCCAGCTCCGTGTGGACGGCCGGGTGGCCACCGACCGCTTCTGGGACGGCTCCGCGTGGCTGGCCAACCTGGAGGACCTGGGCTGGCACCCGGGCGCCACCCTGACCTTGCACATCCTGCCTTTGGCCGCCGGCTCAACCGTGTCGTTGCCGCCGGACGCGCGAGACCGCCTCGTGGCCGCCGAGACCCAACTGCTGTCCATCGACGAGGTGACCCTTTTCAGCCGTTCTGTCTGGCACGAGTAACCCATTGGTGGGCTTGATTTACTTGTCCTGAGCTGGAAACTTGCAGATCATGCAAGCTACTATGCAGGATGTGCAAGCGCGATCGCAGTTGCTGCCGTTGCTCCGCTCGCCGCTGCTCGGTGAGCTGCTGGCGTGGATCTATCTGCACCCGGAGGAGAGCTACTCGGTCTCCGACCTGGCTCAACGGTTGCAAGCGTCGCAGTCCACCGTCAGCCGGGAGGCCGACCGCCTCACCGAAGCCGGCCTCGTCCGGCAGGAGCGCAGGGGCAACCTGCGCCTCCTGCGCGCGGACACCGACAATTTACTCGCCAGGTCACTGACCGAGCTGCTCGCGTTGACCTACGGCCCGGTGGCGGTGCTGGCCGACTTGCTCTCACCGCTCACCGGCGTCGACGCGGCCTACATCTACGGATCGTGGGCGGCGCGCCACGCCGGCCGGCCCGGCCCGCCTCCGCGCGACGTGGACGTGCTCGTGGTTGGCGACGTCGACGACGACGACCTCGCCGACGCGGCCCGGGCCGCCGAGGGCCGTCTCGGTCGTGAGGTCAACGTCCATCGTGTCTCGGCGACGAACTGGCAGTCGGCGACCGACGATCCATTCCTGACCTCGGTGCGCTCCCATCCGCTCTATCCCCTCATCGAGGAAGGGCGGCCGGCGTGAGATGGGACCAGGGCCGTCCGGCCATCGAAGGTATGCTCGCGCGAGGCGAGCTCGAGCGGGTGCCCGCGAGCCGAGATCATGCCGACGCTCTTCTGACGCAGTCGCGCCGCCACCTGGCTTCCGCGACCGCCATCACGGCGACCGACCCGGCCGGCGCCTACCAACTTCTGTATGACGCCGCGCGGAAGGCACTGGCCGCGGTCCTGGAGAACCAGGGCATGCGGGCCACCAGCAAAGGCGGTCACATAGCGGTCCGCGACGCGGTCTCCTCCCAGCTCGACCCGCCGCTGGGCGCGGTGCTCCGTCCGTTCGACCGTCTCCGCCGCCGCCGCAACCAGGTCGAATATCCGTCCTTGGACGTGCCCGTCGTGCGCTCGGACGAGGTCGAGCGCGACATACCGAAGGTCGAGGAGATCATCGACGTCGCCGAGAAGGTCCTCGACCAGATGAATCAGTTCTGAGATCACACCGTCCCTGTTGCCGGCGGCGGTGATTGCCGTCGCCGGCCCTGAACCTCAACGCGAGTTTCGACTCGGCGGTCAGGCCACCTTGAGCTGGATGCCGGCGGGCCACCCGCTCGTCGCTGTCCCAGGTGCGGTCGATCGCGCGGGCCTTGGCCTTGACGTCACGCCAGGTGGTGGGCTTCGTCATCACTGCTCCTCGTGCTTGGCGCTGGCTTTGAGTACTGCTGGGCCGGCGGGGGTGGGGCAGGGTGGGGGCATGGCGAAAGACGGTGATGAGCGGGTTCGGCTCGAGGACTATGACCCTGCCTGGGTGGGGCTGTTCGAGAAAGAAGTTGCGGCCCTTGTCGAAGTGCTGGGGGAGCACGTGGTGGGAGGGTTGCACCACGTCGGCAGCACGGCGGTTCCGGGGCTGAAGGCCAAACCCGTCATCGACATCATGGTGGGAGTGCGGGATCTCGAATCCAGCCGGGGCTGCATCGAGATGGTGGCGGGGCTGGACTATCTGTATGCGCCGTATCGGACGGATGTCATGCACTGGTTCTGCAAGCCGGACCCGCGGCGGCGGACTCATCATCTGCATCTTGTGCCGGTGGGGTCGGAGCGGTTTCGGGATGTGCTGGCGTTTCGGGACTATCTGCGGAGCGGGCCGGAGGTGGCTCGGCGCTATGAGGAACTCAAAGTGGAGCTTGCCGCCCGGTTCGCGGACGACCGGGACGCGTACACCGAAGGCAAGAGCGCCCTGGTCGCCGAGATGACGGCTGAGGCCCGGGCTGTGGCGATCAAGCGATCCGGCGCACGCGATTGATGGTCAGGCCGTTCTCGTCGAGGAGCCCGCCCATGATCTCGGCGAAGTGGACCAGGTGGGGCGTCGACAGGTGGGCGTCGAGGTGGCCGGCCGACTCCCAGTTCTCGTAGAAGAAGAAGGCCGCCGGATCCTCCGTACTCTGATGAAGGTCGTAGTTGACGTAGCCCGGCTCCTGGCTGGTCGGCTCGATGAGGGCCTCGAGGGCGGCCCGGAGCTCGGCCTCCTTGCCCGGTGCGGCCCTCATGTAGGCGATCACGGTGAGCAGGTCGCGACGGTCGTCGGTCGGTGTGGTCATAGTTGCCTCCCGCTGTCTTAGATTGAGGCTATGACTGAATCCTCCCGGCGCGAAGTGGCCGCCGCGATGGCCGAGGCGGCGGTGTCGTGGCTGGACCGGCTCGACGCCGCGCAGCGGGAGACCGCGGTCGCGTCGATGGCCGGGCAGGAGCGGGTGCGCTGGTTCTACACGCCGACCGACCACGGCGGGCTCACCCTGCACGAGCAGCGTCCGGCCCAGCAGCGGGCGGCGATGCGGCTGGTCGCCTCCGGGCTGTCCCGGGCCGGCTACGTCACGGTGGCCACGATCATCGGCCTGGAGAACGTCCTCGACCACACCGAGGGCTTCACGGCCCGCTTCGACCGTGAGCGCGGCCGGGATCCTGGTCTGTACTACCTGCGGGTCTTCGGGGAACCGTCCGGTTCGGGGGTCTGGGGGTGGCGGTTCGGCGGGCACCACGTGTCGCTGAACAACCTGGTCGTCGACGGGGAGCTGGTCTCGGCCACGCCCTGCTTCATGGGCGCCGACCCGGCGACGTCGCCGCTGCTCGGCGGGGCGGTCAACCGGCCCCTCGGCCGCGTCGAAGACCTCGCCCGGGAACTCGCGGTGTCGCTGGGCGACCGTGCCCTGCTGTCACCGAAGGCGCCCTCCGATCTGGTGACCGGTAACCGCAGCACGATCGCCGAGGGTGACCGGGTGATCCCGCTGGCCGGCATCTGGCGTTCCGACTTCGCCGATCCGGCCGAGTGGGCGAAGCTGCGGGCGGCCAGCGACGCCATCGACGACGCGGCCGGATACGGGGACCGGGACCACGAGGCGCTGGAGTACACGGCGAAGCCCAAAGGCGTCGCCGGCGCCGATCTGTCGGCGGGGCAGCGTGACCTGCTCGAGAAACTGGTCGGGACCTACTTTGAGCGTGTGCCGGTCCCCACGGCGTACAACCTCGAAGAATTGCACTTCGCCTGGGCCGGCTCGACGGCGCCGGGCGCACCGCACTATTACCGTGTGCAGGGGCCGCGCCTGCTGATCGAGTGGGACAACACGCAGCGCGACGCCAACCACGCCCACTCCGTGTGGCGCGACCCGTCGAACGACTTCGGCCTCGACGTGCTGGCCGCCCACCGGCGGAGCCACCATTGAACCCGTTCGAGCCCGGCCCGTCGGACTGGACCGGGCCACCCGTCGACGACGGCATGGTCCGGCGCGCGGAGCAGACGCTCGGCCGTCGCCTGCCGTCCGCCTACGTCGACGTGCTGCGCCTGCGCAACGGCGGCGTTCTGGCGAAGAACTGCTACCCCACAGATTTCCGTACGTCCTGGGCCGCCGACCATTTCCAGATGGACGTGCTGCTGGGAATCGGCTACCCCGAGGGCGCCGACACCCAGTCGGCATACCTCATCGAGGAGTGGGGCTACCCGCCCATCGGCGTCGTGATCGGCGTGACCGCCGCGGCCGGCCCCGACACGGTCATGCTCGACTACAGCACCCCGGGCGAGCCCGCGGTCGCCTACATCGGCGAGGACCGCGTCCCGCACCGCGTGGCGGAGACGTTCGCCGAGTTCATGGCCGGCTTCGTCGACGAGGAACAGTTCGAGGACGACTAGATCGGGCGGTGCTCGACGAGGCCGACGAGGTTGCCCTCGGTGTCACGGACGAAGGCGTGGACCTCCTCGGTGCCGGCCGGTCCGAGCAGGTCGTCGTGGTGGGTGAAGATGACGTGCGGCTCGGTCTCGATCGGGGTGCCGGCGGCGCGCAGGCGCTCGACGGTGGCGGCGACATCGTCGACCAGGAAGTAGTGCAGTGCCGAGGGGGCGCCGCGGTCGAGCAGCAGGCGCTGCCCTTCCAGGTCGAAGAAGACCAGCCCGGGCGGGTCGAAGGTGGCGGTGGGCGGCGCGCCGAGCAGGCCGGCGTAGAAGGCGGTCGCGCGCGGCAGGTCGTCGGCGTGCTGAGCGATCTGGACTGCTCTCATCGGAGCACCTTACGGCCCGGTCAGCGGCTGCCGCCGCGGAAGATGCGCAGGAAGAACAAGAAGACGTTCAGGATGTCCAGGAAGATGGCGGCGGCCATCAGTGGGGCGGCCTGGACGTCCGAGGAGCGGCGCAGGCGCTGGAAGTCGACCATGATGAAGCCGGCGAAGATGACCAGGCCGAGGATCGAGTAGATCAGCGAGCCGTACGGGATGTTGATGAAGATCAGCACGATGCCGAAGACGATGAGGGCGAGCAGGGCCCAGAAGCAGATGCGGGCCAGGGCGCTCAGGTCGCGGCGGGTGGCGTAGCCGGCGGCGCCGAAACCGGCCACGAACAACGCCGTGGCCGCTCCGGCCTGCCAGACGGCCTGGGGGTCGGTGGTCGCGTAGTAGACGATCGTGGGGGCCACCGCCACGCCCATGAGCAGGCCGAACGCGGCCAGCAGGGCGACCGTGGCCTGTCGCGACCTCCGCACGCTGAACTGCATGGCGATCAGGGCGGCGAACGCGCCCAGCCACGCGATGAAGGCGCCCAGGCCGGCCAGGTTGCGTCCCAGGTAGGCGCCGAGGGCGAAAAGCGCGGTGGTGGCGGCGACGTAGCCCATCGTCTGGGCGAACAGGGTTCGGCCGGATGCGGCGGTCACGGCCGGACGGTAGGCGTAGGTCTCATCCATGCCACCACTGTGAACCGGCTCGATCGCGCGGAAACCCTTCGCCGGGGATGAGGTCCGCGCTGTGATTGACTAGCCACCATGGCTGTGACCACGAGGCCGCGTAACCGCAAGCAGCTCATCGTGGAGGCGGCGGGGCAGGTCTTCAGCGAGCGGGGCTACCACGCGGCGTCCATGGAGGAGATCGCGGCGGGAGTCGGCATCAGTGCCGCGGCGCTATATCGGCATTTTCCCAACAAGTACGCCTTGTTCGCCGAGTGTGCCGACGTCATGGCCGACCGGCTGACCGCGGCCGTCGACGAGGCGCCCGAGGGAGCGAGCCTGACCGAGGTGCTGACGGCGCTGATCCGGGTCACGGTGGCGCACCGGGGCTCGGGTGGGCTGTACCGGTGGGAGGCCCGCTATCTGGAGCGGGAGGACCGGCGGAAGCTCGGGGTGAAGTTCGGGCACGTGGTCGACCGGATGACCGAGGTCGTGGGACGCGAGTTCCCGCTGCCCGACCCGCGGCTGCGGGCGGTGGCGGCGCTCGGGGCGATCGGGTCGATCACCATGCATCACACGTCGACCGCGCAGCGCCGCATGGAGGAGCTGCTGCTGGCGGCCGCGCTGCGGGTGGCCGCGACCGATCCGGAGGCCGGGCCGGGGAACACGGAAGCAGTGGAGTTGCCGGCGCCGCCGGTTCCGCGGACGAGGCGGGCGGAGATCCTGGTGGCGGCGGTTCCGCTGTTCGCCCGGGACGGGTTCGCCAACGTCACGAACGGGCAGATCGCGCAGGCGGTGGGGCTGGCCCCGTCGGCGATCTACCGGCACTATCCCGGCAAGGTCGACATCCTGGTGGCGGCCTGCCTGCAAGCCGCCGGCCTGCTGAGCCAGGCGGTCGACCGGAACCTCGACCACACGGCCGACCCGCGCACGAGCGTCGTCGCGCTGGTGCGGACCTATGTGGCGTACAGCTTCGAGCACAACGCGCTCAACAGCGTGGCCGAGGCGGAGATCCGGGGCCTGCCGGACGACCTGCGGCGGCCCCTGATCGCGGCCCAGCGCGAGCACATCGCGGTGTGGGAACAGCAGTTGCGGGCGGCCCGGCCCGAGCTCGACGCGCGCCAGGCCCGCCTGCTGGTGCACGCGGGCTTCGGCGTGGTGGTGGAGGCCGGGCGCGCCCTCCGCTGGGAGGACACACCCGGCCACCGGGACGCCGTCACCGCTCTCGCCACCGGGGCTTTGACCCTTTAGCCGGGCCGGTTTCCGGTCGGGATGGTGATCGGGGTGTACGTGGCTGAGGTGCCGTTGTTGAGGAACAGCATGGCCAGGCCGCGGACGAACCGGTCGAACATGGAGAAGCCGCTCGGGATGATGGGGGACAGGCCCTCGCGGAAGGCCACGTACGCCGGCCAGCCGACCTCGATCACCGCGCGCGAGGCGTAGTCGCGGGGCAGGCGCAGCCAGTCGCCGATGCGGTCGCTGAGCAGGTAGCGGGCGAACTCGCGCTGGAAGCCCCGGGTGACGCCCAGGTCGACCTGTGAGGTGAGGCCGAGCAGGATGTCGGCCAGGTTGATGCCCTCGGGGGTGGCGGCCAGGAGCGGGGTCAGCGCGTACGCCGACTGCTGCTCCGCCGCGGCCCATGTGGCCGGGATGAAGTCGTCCCGTACGCCCAGCAGATGCAGCGCCACCTGCCACTGGTGCAGGAAGGCGGCGTCCTCGGCGGCCGAGATCCGGATGCCCCAGCTCTTCATCTTGCCGCGGACGAACGTGCCCAGGCTGTGGAAGGTGATCAGGATGTCGCCGTTGCTGATCGGGATGAAGTCCTGGTCGTCGGTGACCGCCCGCCATTTCGCGGATTGGGGCAAGAGGTGCCGTACCGCCGCATGGGTCAATCTCGTCTTGTTCGACGTGGTGATGAAGTGGCCGCTCGGCTGGAAGGCGTCGACGGCGTTCAGGTCGTAACCGTAGGTGAAGGTCTTGGCCGCCCGCGCCTTCATGTCGGAGCCGCCCTCCGACCAGTAGACGTTGCGCGCCTCCCGCGGGATCACGGTGCTCATGATGCCGCTGCCGAGCCCGTAGAGCAGGAACAGATACATGCTGGCGCGCTGGTTGAACTGGGCCGCGCGGCTGAGTTTGGCCTGGTCGGCCCAGGACGGCAGGGTGTTGTGCTGCTGCAGCCACGTGGTCAGGTCGGCGGGCAGACTGGCCGGGATCGGGTCGCCGTTGCGGATGAAGGAATCGAAGGCGGTGTTGACGGCCGGGATCTGCCCGTTGCGTAAGAGCGAGGCGACCAGCGGGTCGGTGGCGTCGTCCCAAACGCCCCAGGGGTCACTCACCGTGTCGGTCGCGGCGATCGAGCCGGCCGACGACCAGGCCCACGCCGTGGACGGTGCGGCCGCCCCCGCCAGGCCCAGGGCGGCGCCGAGGGTCAGGACGCGTCTTCTGCTGAGATTCTGCATTCGCTTACCTCTTTCCAGCGAGGGCTCCACCACATGTCACGATCTTGCTTCGACGTTCATCGATGTGTGATTTCCCGTTAACATAGCGCCCTGCGGCGGGAGGGGCAAGGGTCAGCCGCCGAGCAGGGGAGGTCAGGGTGCTCAATATTTCGGGCCGATTTCCAGTTCCTTTCTTGACAACGTTGTCAGTCGCGGATGAAGCTGACGATCTTCGATTCTGTCTGCGTGCACAGTGGAGTCCGTATGAAGTCTGTTCTGCCTCGACGGTGGGTGGCCGTCGCCGGCGCTCTTCTACTACCGATAGGACTGGTCGGGCTTCCGTCCGCGGCGAACGCCGCGGTCAAGCCCGGCAATTTCGGCTCTTCGTTCGAAACGGGCGACCAGCAGCCCGCGGCCAGCACCGCCGAGGTCGGCGCGGACGGGAAGCCCGTGCAGGGCAACCTGAGCGGCTCGATCCGGTCCGGGCTCCCCGGCAGCGTTCTCGGCCAGGTCACCGCGGTGACCGCCAGCGGCGAGAACCCGCCGAACGAGACCGCGGTCAAGCTCAAGGACGGCGACTCGTCGACCAAGTGGCTGGTCTTCGCCCGGACCGGCTGGGTCGTCTATCAGCTGTCGGCGCCGGTCGCCGTCGCGAAGTACTCGCTGACCTCGGGCGGCGACGCGCCAGGGCGCGACCCCAAGGACTTCGTCCTGCAGGGCTCGGCCAACGGCTCGGACTGGACCGACGTCGACAAGCGGACCGGCCAGACCTTCGGCGGCCGCTACGCGACGAACACGTACTCGTTCACCAACACCACGCCGTACGCCTTCTACCGGCTGAATGTCACCGCGAACTCCGGTGACTCGATCGTGCAGCTGGCCGACTGGGACATCAGCGACGGCTCCAACGTGCTGCCGCCGGCCACCCCGATGGTCAGCGTCGTCGCCGACGGGCCGACCCGGGGCGCCAACATGCTGCCGAAGGCCGGGTTCACCGGTGTCGCGTCGATGCGGTACGCCGGCGGGGCCCAGGAGGACGGACGGTCGTACGCCACCAACAAGCTCTTCGACGTGAACATCCCCGTCGGGCCCAAGTCGCGGCTGAGCTACAAGATCTTCCCCGAGCTCACCGGGGAGAACCTGCAGTACCCGTCGACCTACGCGGCGCTGGACCTGCACTTCACCGACGGCACCTATCTGAGCAAGCGCTCGCCGGTCGACCAGCACGGCAACGCGCTGACCGCGGCCGGGCAGGGCGCGGCCAAGGCGCTGTTCACCGACGAGTGGAACGCGGTGCAGTCGGACATCGGCGCCGTCGCCAACGGCAAGACGATCGACCGGATCCTGCTCTCGTACGACAACCCCGGCGCCACCGCCGCGACCCGGTTCCAGGGCTGGATCGACGACGTCACCGTCACCGGCACGCCGGCCGCGATCGACGGCTCGACCCTCACCAACTACGTCGACACGCGCCGCGGCACCAACGCCACCGGCTCGTTCTCGCGCGGCAACAACCTGCCGATCGCGGCGGTGCCGAACGGCTTCAACTTCCTGACGCCGGTCACCAACGCCACTTCCAATTCCTGGGAGTACGACTACCAGCGCGCCAACAACGCGGCCAACCTCCCGCTGTTGCAGGGCCTGGCCATCTCGCACGAGCCCAGCCCCTGGATGGGCGACCGCAACCAGATGTCGATCATGCCGGTGCTCGCCGGTGGCAACACGACCGGGCAGCCGAGCACGCGGGCCGTCCCGTTCAGCCACGACGACGAGATCGCCCGGCCCGACTTCTACAGCGTCAAGCTCCAGAACGGGCTGACCGCCCGGATGGCGCCGACCGACCACGCCGCGATCATGGACTTCACCTTCCCGGCCGGTCAGACCTCGGGCGCGCTGGTGTTCCACAACGGCAACTTCACCTTCGCGGCCGACGGCACCTTCACCGGCTGGGTCGAGAACGGCAGCGGGCTCTCGGCCGGCCGCACCCGCATGTTCGTCAGCGGCGCCTTCGACCGTGTGCCGATCGGCACGGCGGCCGCGTCCGCCTCGTTCGACCTCGCGGCCGGCTCGCGGGTGACCGTGCGCTTCGCGACGTCGTTCCTCTCGGTCGACCAGGCCCGCAAGAACGTGGACCTGGAGGCCACCGGCAAGAGCTTCGACCAGATCAAGGCCGCGGCCACCGCCGCCTGGCAGGACCGCCTCGACCGGATCTCGGTCAAGGGCGCGACCGAGACGCAGCTGGTCAGCCTCTACTCGAACCTGTACCGGCTGAACCTCTACCCGAACTCGCAGTCGGAGAACACCGGCACCGCCACCGCGCCGCACTGGCAGTACGCGAGCCCGGTGTCGGCCGCGACCGGCACGTCGACCGCGACCACGACCGGCGCCAAGATCGTGGACGGCCAGATCTACGTCAACAACGGGTTCTGGGACACGTACCGCACGGTGTGGCCGGCGTACACGCTGCTCTACCCGGAGATCGCCGGGAAGATCGCCGACGGCTTCGTGCAGCAGTACCGTGACGGCGGCTGGGTCGCCCGGTGGTCGTCGCCCGGCTACGCCGACCTGATGACCGGCACGTCGGCGAACGTGGCGCTCGCCGAGGCGTACGTCAATTATGTGAAGCTCCCGGATCCGCTCGCCGCCTACGACTCGGCCGTGAAGGACGCGACCGTGGCCTCCGGGCGGAGCGCGGTCGGCCGCAAGGGCATCGAGACCTCGCTGTTCCTCGGCTACACGCCGACCACGACCGGCGAGTCGGTGTCCTGGGCCCTCGAGGGCTACATCAACGACTACGGCATCGGCAACATGGCGTACGACCTCTCGCGTGACCCGGCCACCCCGAAGGCGCGACGGGCGCAGCTGGCCGAGGAGTCGGCGTACTTCCTCAACCGGGCCCGCAACTACGTCAACATGTTCGACCCGAAGTCGAAGTTCTTCCAGGGACGCAGCGCCAACGGCACGTTCAACGACAGCGACCCGCTCGACTGGGGTGACGCCTACACCGAGACCAACGGCTGGAACTTCGCCTTCACCGCCCCGCAGGACGGTCAGGGCCTGGCCAACCTGTACGGGGGCCGGGACGCTCTGGAGAAGAAGCTCGACGAGTTCTTCGCCACGCCGGAGAAGGCCGACCACCCGGGCGGCTACGGCGGCATCATCCACGAGATGCTCGAGGCGCGCGCGGTCCGCATGGGCCAGCTCGGCATGAGCAACCAGCCCTCACACCACATTCCCTACATGTACGACTACGTGGGCGCCCCGGCCAAGACGCAGTCCCTGGTCCGCGAGATCCTGCGCCGCCTCTACGTCGGCAGCGAGATCGGGCAGGGCTACCTGGGCGACGAGGACAACGGCGAGATGTCGTCGTGGTACATCCTGAGCTCGCTGGGCCTCTACCCGCTGCAGGTCGGCTCGTCCGGCTGGGCGTTCGGCTCGCCGCAGTTCAGCCAGATGACGGTGCACCGGCCGGGCGGCGACCTCACGGTCAAGGCCAACAACAACAGCGTCAAGAACGTGTACGTCCAGAGCCTCAAGGTGGACGGCCGGGCCTACAGCTCGACCACCGTCGACTCGTCGATCTTCCGGACGGGCAGCACGATCGAGTTCACGATGGGCCCGAACCCGTCGAAGTGGGGCTCCGCGGCCAAGGACGCGCCGCCGTCGCTGACCGAGGGCACCGAGACGCCGAAGCCGTTGCAGGACACCACCGGCCCCGGCCTCGGCACCACCAACGCGGCCCAGCTGTTCGACGACTCGTCGGGCACGCAGCTGACGTTCGACTCGGCGACGCCGACGGTCACCTGGTCCTACCGGGGTGGCAAGCAGACGCCGACCTACTACACCCTCACCTCGGGTGCGGTGGCCGGTGACCCCACGGACTGGAAGCTGCAGGGATCCAAGGACGGGATCACCTGGACCACTGTGGACTCCCGTAAGGGCGAGGTCTTCCCGTGGCGTAACCAGACCCGGCCGTTCGCGATCGCCAAGCCGGGCAGCTTCTCGCAGTTCCGCGTGGTCGTCAGCAAGTCGTCGTCGGAGAAGGTGAGTCTCGCCGAGGTCGAGCTGCTCGCGGGCGGCGACGTCGAGCTCGGCGGTGGCGCGGTCACGGTGGACGGCGTCAGCACGGTGCCGGCGACCTCGGGCGCGACGGTGTCGGTGCCGCTGGCCACGGTCACGGGCGGCACGGCGAGCGGCTACAAGGCGACGATCGACTGGGGTGACGGCACGCCGGTCACCGACGGCACGACGGCACTGAGCTCGCGGGCCGTCTACAGCGTGAGCGGGTCGCACACCTATGCCGAGCCGGGTTACTACCAGGCTTCGGTCACGGTGACCGACGGGGTCAGCCAGGGCTCGGCCACGGTCGGTGTCGACGTGGCGTACGCCCCGGCCGGTGGTCTGGTCCGGGCGTTCGACACGGTCTGCATCGGCGAGGACGGGGTCCGGGCGGCCAACTGCGACGCCAAGAACTGGGCGTACTCCTCCCAGGCTCTCGCGGCGGCCGGCGTGACCAAGGGCAAGCCGGTGACCGTGCCCGGGACGGCACTGCACTTCACGCTGCCGGCGACGGCGGCCGGGCAGCCCGACAACGCCATCGGCAACGGCAGGACGATCACGCTCAACCTGCCCGCCGACGCCAAGAGCATCTCGTTCATCGGCTCCGGCACCCAGGGCAACCAGAGCGCGACCGGTGTTGCTCGATTCTCCGACGGCACCACGGCGTCCCTTCCGATCCAAATGAGTGACTGGACCCTCGGGGGCAACCCCAACGGCACTCCGTCGTACGGGAATGTGGTCGTGGCCAAGTCGGCGTACCGCCTGCTGGGCACGAGCCGGGACAACGCGCAGCCGTTCCTGTTCGCGACCGCCCCGTACCAGATCCCGGCGGGCAAGACCCTCGTCTCGGTGACCCTCCCGACGCAGACCGGCGACCCCGGCTCGGCGGGACGGATCCACGTGTTCGCGGTGGCCGACGACGGCACGCCGCCGCCGGCGCTCGAGCTGACGGCCCCGGCGAACCAGACGGCCACCGCCGGTCAGTCGCTGGCGGCCCAGCTCGGCACCACGACGGGCACGAACGCCCGCGTCCAGTGGGGCGACGGGACGGCGCCCTCGGACGCCACGGTCACGGCCGGGGCGATCAGCGGTGCGCACACGTACGCCCAGGCCGGCACCTACACGGTGCACGTCACGGCGTGGGACGCGCTGTCGAGCAAGAGCGTCTCCTTCACCGTGACGGTGGCGTCCTCCTTGAAGGCGACGGCCACCACGGTCACACCGGCCGCCAAGGCCGCGGCTCCGGCCGTGACCCCGGAGGCGTCCCTGTCGGTCACGTCGGGCCCGCGCGGCACGGCGATCACCGTCGACGGCACGGGCTTCGTCCCGAACGAGACCGTCACCGGCACCTTCGGCGACGGCCTCACGACGACCACGCTGAAGGCCAACGCCGACGGTGTGGTCTCCGGCGAGACCGTCAGCGTTCCCGGAGCGGCCACGCCCGGCGCCACCGGGATCACCCTGACCGGCGCCGAGTCGTCGGCCAAGGTCGAGGTGCCCTTCACCGTCACCAACTGAGTTGATCGGGTAGCGGTTCGGCGACAGCCGGACCGCTACCCTGGTGATCACTTGGCGCCAGCCCCTACGGTCATCGACAACGACCGATGGGAGATCGCGCCATGACGCCGAACCGATCGTGGACCGTCGCCGCTCTCGTGACCGTTTCTCTGGCCGCCGCCTGCTCCAGCGACGGCGGCGGTGAGGGCGGCGACGCCTCGGGATATCCCGACCAGAACATCACCTTCGTCGTGCCGTTCAGCGCCGGCGGCCCGACCGACACCGTCACCCGGATGATCGCCGAACCGATGGCCGCGGCCCTCGGCGGCAAGATCGTCGTGCAGAACGTCGAGGGCGCCGGCGGCACGGTCGCCGCCGGGCAGGTGGCCCGGGCCGAGCCCGACGGCTACACCGTTCTCATGCACCACATCGGCATGTCGACCGCGCCCGCCCTCTACAAGAACCTGGGCTACAAGCCGCTCGACGACTTCGCCACGGTCGGGCTCGTCACCGAGGTGCCGATGACCGTGGTCGCCCGCAAGGACTTCCCGCCGGCCACGCTGGCCGAGCTGGTGACGTACGTGAAGGCCAACGCCTCCAAGGTGACACTGGCCAACGCCGGCCGGGGCGCCGCCTCGCACCTGTGCGGCCTGCTCTTCCAGTCGGCGGCCGGGGTCAAACTCCAGGAGGTTCCCTATCAGGGCACCGGCCCGGCGCTGACCGATCTGGTGGGCGGCCAGGTCGACTTCATGTGCGACCAGACCACGAACACCACCGGCCAGATCTCGGCCGACAAGGTCAAGGCGTACGCCGTGACTACCCCCGAGCGGGTCAAGAGCCTGCCCAACCTGCCCACCACGGCCGAGGCCGGCATGCCCCAGCTCGAGGTCAGCGTCTGGCACGGACTGTACGTCCCGGCCGGCACCCCGCCCGAGGTGGTGCGGAAGCTGACCGGCGCGCTGCAGAAGGCGCTGGCCGATCAGGCGGTCGTCGACCAGATGGCCAAGCTCGGCACCGCCCCGGTCTCCGCGGCCGACGCGACACCCGAAGCACACCGCGCCCAACTCGAGGAACAGCTCACGACCTGGTCGAAGGTCATCGCCGACGCCGGCGTCCAGGCCTCGTAGATGCGGTCCTTTCCGGACGTGCTGGCCGGGGGGATCTTCACCCTGATCGGCGGCGCGTTCATCGTGGGGTCCCTCGGTTACGACCGGGGGACCGCGCTGCAGATGGGACCCGGCTACTTCCCGCTGCTGGCCGGCGCCATCGTGACCGTCCTGGGCCTGGCCATCGTGGTCAAGGGTCTCGTCGCCGGTTCCCCGGAACCGTTCGGGGCGGTGCCGTGGCGGGCGGTCGCCTTCATCGTGGTGGCCATCGTGTTCTTCGGCGTCTTCGTCCGGCGCCTCGGATTCGTGCCCACGTCGGCGGTGACGGCCCTGCTCACGACGCTGGCCAGCAAGCACGTGCGCCTGCTGACGGCCGTGCTCGTGGCGGCCGGGCTGACCGCGGCGGCCACTCTCATCTTCGTGGCCGGGCTCCAACTCCGTACCCCCTTGTGGGGTTTTTGATGGATCTTCTCGACAACCTGGTCCTCGGCTTCTCCACCGCGCTGCTGGTCCAGAACGTCCTCTACTGCTTCGTGGGGGTGCTGCTCGGCACGGCGGTCGGCGTGCTGCCCGGCATCGGCCCGACCGCGACGGTGGCGATGCTGCTGCCGATCACCTTCGGCTTCGAGCCGGTGACCGCGCTGATCATGCTGGCCGGCATCTACTACGGGGCCCAGTACGGCGGCTCGACCACCGCCATCCTGATCAACCTGCCCGGCGAGTCGTCGGCCGCGGTCACCGCCCTCGACGGCCACGAGATGGCCCGCCAGGGCCGAGCCGGACCGGCCCTGGCCGTCGCGGCGATCGGGTCGTTCTTCGCCGGCACGGTGGCCACCGTCGCCCTGGCCGTGGCCGCGCCGCCGCTGGCCGCCGTGGCGCTGAAGTTCGGCCCGGCCGACTACTTCTCGCTGGTGCTGCTCGGCCTGATCATCTCGATCGCGCTGGCCCGCGGCTCGGCCCTGAAGGCCCTGGCCATGATCGCGCTCGGCGTCCTGCTGGGCACCGTTGGGCAGGACATCTACACCGGCACGCCCCGGTTCGTGCTCGACCAGCGCGAGCTCTACGGCGGCATCGACTTCGTCTCCGTCGCGGTGGGCATGTTCGGCATCGCCGAGATCCTGCGCAACCTGGAGGACGAGCGCGGCGGCTCGCCGATCGCGGCGGTCGGGAAGGTCTGGCCGACCCGCGAGGACCGCCGCCGCTCGCGCGGCCCGATCCTGCGCGGCACGGGCCTGGGCGCGGCGCTGGGAGTATTGCCCGGCGGCGGCCACGTGCTGGCCTCGTTCACCTCGTACGCGGTGGAGAAAAGGATCTCCCGCCGGCGCGACGAGTTCGGGCACGGGGCGATCGAGGGGGTGGCCGGCCCGGAGTCGGCCAACAACGCGGCCGCCCAGACATCGTTCATCCCGCTGCTCACCCTGGGCCTGCCCGCGCACCCGGTGATGGCGCTGATGGTCGGCGCGTTCATCGTGCACGGCATCACCCCCGGCCCGAACGTCATCAACGACGAGCCGGCCCTGTTCTGGGGCCTGATCGCCTCGATGTGGATCGGCAACGCGCTGCTGCTGGTGCTGAACCTGCCGCTCATCGGCGTCTGGGTACGGCTGCTGCGCATCCCGTACCAGGTGCTCTTCCCGATGATCGTGCTGTTCGCGGTGATCGGGACGTACTCGCTGAGCTTCAACCCGTTCGACGTGTACGCCATCGCCTTCTTCGGCGTCCTCGGCTACGTCCTGATCAAATGCGGCTGCGAGCCGGCCCCGCTGCTGCTCGGTTTCGTGCTGGGCCCGCTGCTGGAGGACAACCTGCGGCGGGCCCTGATCATCTCCCGCGGCGACCCGTCGGTCTTCCTGACCCGTCCCATCTCCGCGTCCCTGCTGGCCCTGACCGCGGCGGCCCTGATCATCGCGGCCCTCCCAGCGATCCGCCGCCGCCGCGAGGTGGTCTTCGTGGAGGATTCATGACCGCAGATAGCGCAGGACGGCCAGGACGCGCCGGTGGTCGGTGCGGGCCTGTGGCAGGTCGAGTTTGGTGAAGATGGCGGTGACGTGCTTCTCGACGCTGCGCTCGACCACGTGCAGGTGTTCGGCGATGGCCACATTGGAGCGGCCTTCGGCCAGAAGGGCCAGGATCTCGCGTTCGCGCTCGCTGAGACGGGCCAGCCCGGCGTCGACGGCCGGGGTGGCCAGCAGCTGGCGGACGACCTCGGGGTCGAGGGCGGTGCCGCCGTCGGCCACACGCCGCAGGGCGCCGATGAACTCGCGGGTGCTGACGATCCGGTCCTTGAGCAGATAGCCGACATGGCCGGCGTTCTCGGAGAGCAGGCGGCGCGCATAGCCGGTCTCGATCCATTGCGAGAAGACCAGGACCCCGATTGCGGGGTACGCCTCCCGGATCGTCAACGCCGCGCGAAGGCCCTCGTCAGTGTGCGTAGGTGGCATGCGCACGTCGACGACGGCGGCATCCGGCGGATCGGCGGCGACGGCTTGGAGAAGCGCCTCGGCATCGGCGACGGCGGCGGTCACCTCGATGTCGTGCTCGCCGAGCAGCAGCGCGATACCGTCCCGCAGCAGCGGATTGTCCTCGGCGATCACCACGCGCACGGTCAGCCTCCGATCATCATGGTCACGGTCGTCGGCCCGCCGGGCGGCGAGTCCACGGTCAGTTCCCCGTCGAGCGCCGCCGCCCGCCGAGCCAGCCCCGCGAGCCCGGTTCCGGTCCCGGTCTCTGTGGCTCCTCCGCGGCCGTTGTCGGTCACGGTCAGGCGCAGCCGGCGGCCCTCGGAACGCAGCTCGACGCGGGCCCGGGTGGCCCCCGAGTGCCGGGCCACGTTGGTCAGCAGCTCGGCCACCGCGAAGTACAGCCCCGACGCGGTCGCGTCCGGCGGGCGTTCCGGCAGCGACACGGTCACCTCGACGGGCACGGCGCTGCGCGAGGCCAGCGTGGTGAGAGCGACCTCCAAGCCGTCGTCCAGAGCCGGCGGATGCATGCCACGAACGATGTCGCGCAGTTCGGCCAGCGCGTCGGTGACCGCGTGACGGGCGTCCACCACCAGCGGGTCCTCGGTGCGGGCCTCGATCCGGGACAGGGTCAGGCCGAGCGCGACCAGCCGGGCCTGCGTGCCGTCGTGCAGGTCGCGCTCCACCCGGCGCAGCAGGGCGGCCGCGTCGGACTGCAGGGCCGCCCGGCCCGCCTCGAGGTCGGCGATGCGCTGCTGCGCGCGGCTGGGATGCAGCAGGCCTCGTACGAGAACGCCCTCGATCAGCACGATCAGCCGCAGCCACCAGGGTGTCACCAGCAGGATGGCCAAGCCCTGCACCGCGATCCACCACGTGCTGCCCCAGGAGTCGTTGTCGAAGAACCGCTGGGGGACGAGGAGCCACCACAGGGGATAGGTGAGGCCCACCGGAGCGAGAACGACACCGGCCAGCCCCGCGTAGGCACCCACGACCATGACGGGCCAGTGGGCCAGGCTGTAGCCGAGGGCCCGCCACGCCGTCGGATCGCTGGGCAGCGCCCGGATCCGGCCCCACCGGCTGCGGGCCGTCAGCGGGGGAGGGTTGCCCCACTCCCAGCCGAGCATCCGGCGGGCCGGCCACCGGAACCAGCGGGGCATGAGCCGGGCCGTGGCCAGCACACCGACCAGCAGCGGCAGGCCGACGGTCAGCACCGACGCCACGGAGGCGACGATGCCGACCAGGGCCAGGACGAACGGCAGCAGGCCCACGAACACGCCACTGACCACGTAGGCCAGCTCCCGCCAGGCCCGCCCGGTGGCCCAGGCCGTCAGCACTCTCCACAGGAGACGACCGAGCCCGGCGTCTCGCCGATCCGCCGGTCGAGCCACCGCGTGGCCGTCGGGCGGCATTCGGCTCAGGAGACGACCTCGATCGGCGGGCGGCGCATGGCGAGCGCCGCGGGCAGGACGGTGCCGGTCAGCACCAGGGCCGCAGTGCCCAGGACGCCGCCGAGCACCCAGCTCGCCGGCACCCACGGGGTCCACGTGCCCAGGGCGGTGTGCAGCAAGGGCACGGTCGTCGTCGCGGCCACCGCCGCACCGACCGCCAGGGCTGTTCCGGTCACGAGGAGAGCCTCGCAGATGACGACCCGCAGCGCGCGCCCCCTCGTCGCTCCGGCCAGCTGAGTCACCGCGAGGTCCCGGCGCCGTGCCAGCACCACCGTCACCAGCGTGTTGACCGCGGCCACGGCCGCGAACCCCACGTAGACGGCCGTGCCGGAATATTCGAGCCAGCGATCCGCGGCGGGCGGGGCCGTGCCCGTCGCGTGCTCGGTGGTCTTCAGGATGATCACTTTGACGGCGGTGAAGGCGATCGCCAGGGTGAGCGGCACCAGTGCGCCGGAGAGCGCTTTCGCCCGTACGTCAATGGTGTCTCCCGCCAGCCGCCCGGTGTCGCCGAACAACCGCCCGGCCAGCGCGGCCACCTTGAGCAGGGCCGGGCCGAGCAGACCGGCCCCGACGCAGAGGGCGAGCATGACGATCAGCCCGAGCTGGTCGGTGGTCTCCGCGTCCAGGTCGGCGATCGCGACCGACAGGCCCGTGCCACCGGCCACCAGAACGAGACCGGCGACGGTCCGTACGGCACCGATCCGCCGCCGGGCGACACCCGACTCGGCCAGCGCGGCGGCGGGCCGGATCCGCGACGGCCGGATCGCCGCGATCAGCGCACCGGCCAGCGACGTGCCGACCGTGACGGCCAGGGCGACGGGAAGGGCGGCCGGGCTCGCGTGGAAGGTCACCGCGGCCGGGGCGAGACCGTGCGCGACGACCCCGTCGATCCAGGCCCGGCCGCCGAGACCGCCGAGCACCACCCCGAGCAGGGCGGCGGGCACGGCGACGATCGCGGCCTGGGCGGCCACGGCCCGGCGCACCCGGCCCGGGGTGGCGCCGATCGCCCGGACCAGGGCGATGTCGCGGGCCTGCTGGGCGATGGTGGCGGCCATCGTCACACCGACGATGATGATCGACAGGTAGATCGCCACCAGCACGAAGATGATCGCCACGTCGGCCAGGCCGCTGTCGGTCAGCGCCCGCCGGGCCGCCGCGTCCAGCGGCGCCCGGCCGAACGAGGTGGTGATGCCGAGCCCGGCCGCGACGAGCGCCGCGGCCAGCAACTGGGTCGAGAAGGGACCGAGGAACGACCACGGATTGCGCCGCAGCGCCTGCCGGATCACGCCGCCACCTCCTGCAGCCGCTCGGCGATCGTGGTGGCGTCCGGGGTGGCCGTATCCGTGGTCACCGCGCCGTCCCGCAGCAGCACGAGGCGGTCGCTCCAGGCCGCGGCGACCGGATCGTGGGTCACCATCAGCACGGTCACCCCGTCCCGGTCGACGGCCCGGCGCAGCAGGCCGAGCACCTGACCGCCGGTGGCCGGGTCGAGCGCCCCCGTGGGCTCGTCCGCGAAGATCACCGACGGCCCGGTGATCAGCGCCCGGGCGATAGCCACCCGCTGCCGCTGCCCACCGGAGAGCTCACCCACCGGCCGCCGCTCGGTCGCTTGCAGCCCCACCGCCGCCAGCACCTCGCCGACGTCGCGTCGACGGGGCCCGCCGAGCCGCCCCGGAAGCCGCAGGTTCTGCCCGACGGTCAGCTCGGACAGCAGGTTGTAGGACTGGAAGACGAAGCCCACCCGGTCCCGCCGCCACCGGGTGAGCGGCCCCTCCCGCATCCGGCTGATCTCGCGCCCGGCCAGCCGCACCGAGCCCGAACTGGGCCGGTCCAGCCCGGCGGCGCAGTGCAGCAGCGTGCTCTTGCCCGACCCGGTGGCCCCCATGACGGCGACGAACTCCCCGGCCCGTACGGCCAATGACACCTCCCGAAGGGCGACGATCCCGCGCGGGAAGACACGGCCCACGTTCTCGAGTGCCAAGACGTTTTCCATGCC
Source organism: Actinoplanes sp. NPDC000266 (assembly GCF_042899005.1). NCBI lineage: Bacteria > Bacillati > Actinomycetota > Actinomycetes > Micromonosporales > Micromonosporaceae > Actinoplanes > Actinoplanes sp. NPDC000266. The sequence goes on along the minus strand of NZ_JBIAZI010000002.1, from coordinate 503,508 downwards.
GTCGAGCCTCGCGGCCACCGGGGGTGTGGGGCATCGGTGCTGGCTTGAGTCCTCAGGTGCGGTTAACCGAACCGGCCGGTGCCCGGAGGAAGGCCTCGATCCGGTCGAAGGCGCCGGCCCAGACCTCGCCGACGAAGAAGTCGCGAACCTCGGGCGCGGGGAAGCCGCTCTGCACGACGGTCATGAGAGTTCCGCCGTCCCGCGCCTCGAAGGTGATCTCGATGCGGGTCGCCATGGTGGTGCCGTCCGGGCCCGACCCGAGCGAGTCGGTGACCAGCCGGTGCGGCCGGTCGATCTCGACGAAGGTCTGCGTCTCCCGGAACAGGACGTCGCGGCTGGGACCCCAGACGGCGGTCTGCTGCCCGCCGACCCGCAGGTCGACCTCGATCTCCACGATGCCCGGCTGCTCGTCCAGGATGGTGAACCAGATCTTCTGTTTCTCGGCGTCGGTGTAGGCGTCGAAGACCTCCTCGGGGGTCGCCGGCAGCTGTCGCGTCACTCGCATGTCAAGCGTCATGGTCGGATTCCGTGCCTTTCCGCAAAGTGAAGTAGACGTCCAGGCCGTCCAGGCGCCGGGCCCAGAGCTGCTGGTAGAAGCTGATCCAGCTCATGGCGTCATCGAGCGGCGCCGGCGCGAGGCGGCACTGCCGGGCCCGCCCGACCTTCTCGGTCACGATGAGGCCGGCTTCTTCGAGCACGTGCAGGTGCTTCTTCATGCCGGTCAGGCTCATCTCGGCCGGCCCGGCCAGCTGCCCGACGGTAGCCGGCCCTTCCCCGAGCCGAATCAGCACATCCCGGCGAACCGGATCAGCCAGACAGGCGAAGACGCGACTGAGAACCGCTTGCTGAACCATGCGGTTCACCATACGACACTGAACCGAAGGGTTCAATGTTTCGAATCGCGGTGTGGATCTCATCCTCGTGCTGCGGTACCGCAAGGCGGTGACGTACGGCTTCCACGTGCTGCTCGGAGCGCCGCGGCAGATCCGTGCGCCTGCTGATGTGGATGCTCCAGCCCGTAGCGGCTAAGAGATTGTGCGGCCCTCCGGAAACGTCCGGCTAAGGGCTATGGTGTCCGTTGATGCCCGGTTCGGATAGCCGGGATCACCGTTCATCGGAATGTTAGGGGTGGCCGATGCCACGGCGAATTGTTGTTGCCCATCCCGACTTCGGCCGCAAGCTCAAGGAGCTGCGTGAGCAGCATGGACTGTCGCTGCGCCGGCTCGGCGGGATGATCCACTGTTCGCACGGCCATCTGTGGGATCTCGAATCTGGAATCAAACGGCCGAGCCTGTCCGTCGCGGTTCTGCTCGATCAGGCGCTCGAAGCGGGCGGGCAATTGTGTGCCATGGTGTCCGAGGTGTCAGCCGACAGCGGTACCCGGCCTGCCGCGGTCGAACAAGCGGTGGTGGCCATGCCGTCCGGGCTGGAGTTCGCGCCGGACTGGCGGCACGGCATAGATGTCGCTGTTGATCTTTGGCGAGGCGATATGCAGCGGCGGAACCTTCTTCGGCAGGTGGGCTTCAGCGCGACGGCCTTCCTGCCTGCGGCGATGCGATGGTTGATGTCGTCGCTCGACGAGCGCCCGGCCGGCAGCGGTGAGCGGCTGATCGGCGCCGCCGATGTCGAGACGGTGCGCCGGATGACCTCGACGTACCGGACGCTGGACAACCAGTTCGGCGGCGGCCACATCCGCGACAGCTTGGTCCGGTTCCTCAACGCCGATGTCACCGAGCTGATCAACGGCCGCTACGACGCGGCGACTGGCCGCCAGCTCCTGTCCGCGGTCGCGGAGACTACCCAGCTCGCGGGCTGGGCTTCCTACGACGCCGGGATGCACGGGCTGGCCCAGCGATACCTGATCCAGGCTCTACGCCTTGCGGCCGGTGCCGGGGACCGGGCGCTCGGAGCCGAGATCTTGGCGGCGATGAGCCATCAGGCCGCCTTCCTCAGGGCCCCCGGTGAGGCGGTGGATCTGGCCAAGGCCGCCAGCCGCGCGGCGGCCGAGGCGGGTATCGCCGCGATCGAGGCGGAATCAGCTGTGCTTGAAGCGCAAGGTTATGCCGTTGGCGGCGACGAAAAGGCCTGCGCGACGGCGCTGAACAGGGCCGAAGCAATCTTCGACAAGGCTGACCGGACCAGTGAGCCGCAGTGGATCGGATACTTCGACGAGTCCTACCTGGCCGCCAAGTTCGGCCACTGCTTTACCGCACTTGGCCGGGGCGACATCGCGACACGGTTTGCCACCCGGTCGCTGGACATGGATGGCCGGCAGTACGCGCGGGGACGGCAGTTCAACCTCGTTTTGCTCGCCGTGGCGCATGCCCAGAACGGCGAGCCGGAGGAAGCCGCGCGTGTCGGAATCGACGCGGTCGAAGCCGCGGAAGGGCTCTACCAGCGGTGCAGGACTTCGCCGAGCGTGCCCGGCCGGTCCTGGCCAGTGCCTAAAGCTTTCCGGTCGCCTTCCGCAACAGCAGGGCGAGCAGCCCGGATACGGAGCCGGCACCGACGATGGTGCCGTTGTCGATGTGCTGCTGGATCTCGTCGAGGGGGATCCAGCCGAGGCGTTCGGCTTCGTTGATGTCCGGGACCGCGCCGGTGGAGTCGGCGCCGCGAGCGAGGTAGACGATGTTCTCCTGGTCGATGGTGCCCACCATCGGCTGGAAGCTGATCAGCTTCTCGATGCTGCGTGGCCGCCAACCGGTCTCTTCCTCGACCTCGCGGGCTGCGCAGGTCAGGGAGTCTTCGGCCGGGTCGAGGTAGCCGCCGGGCAGTTCCCAGACCCAGCGGCCGACGATGAAGCGGTGCCGCCACATCATCAGCACGCGTTCGTCGTCGTCGAGCACGATGACCATTGCGGCGGCCGGGATACGCAGAACGTACTGCTCGAAGCGGACGCCGTCGGGTAGCTCCACGTCCGCGATGCTCAGCACCGCCCGGCGGGTGTCGTCGACGACGCGCTCGCCGTGGATGGTCCATTCGCTAGCTCGCTTGGGCTCAACGCTCATCAGCGCACAGTAGCCGTACGCCTTCCGGGCTGTACTCCAACACCTGCAGCGTCGGCTGACAGCGGCTGACGCCTGTCGCCTTCAAATTCTGGTCACCGGACCGCCACGCTGTGACCGAAACGCCTGGTGAACAACAGCGAAGCCCGCGGCGGCCATCGCACCACGCCGGCCGCCACCCCTGGAATCGAGACCGGGCACGCGGCCCGGCCGCACTACAAACGAACCTGCGGACCGGCATGACCACCGTGACAGTACGTCGCAGGTCGGCGTGCCCTCGACATCACGGAAGGCAGGGCATGGCGACGATCAAGAACCGCCGCGTCTGCGGAGGTGAACCCCAGTGGTGGCGATAGCGGCGACGAGCGCGCTCCTGGTGGGTTTCCTCGCGGGCCTGATCAGCTTCAAGGTCAAGAGCCGGTGGTGCCCGCACTGTGGCGCGATGACCACCGCCCACCTGCCCACACCGACCACCCCGCCACCCACGCCGAGCGCACCGAGCTGGTCGGCGCTGCCGACGCAGTCCTATAACCAGGTCGGGCGAGCCGGAGCACTTACCCCAGCTCAACGACGCCGTGCGAACGGCGGCCATTGATGTTGGTCCCGAGGACGCCGCACCAGCCCGACCGGCCGACATGGGACTGCCTCGCCTGCGGCGAGCCGTGGCCGTGCACACCCGGCAAGTTCGAGTTGGCCGGACAAGGCGTAGTGCATCGCCGATCGCTGCGGCTCTACCTGGAGTCCTGCGTGATCAACATGATCGACGACCGCGCTGACGGAGATCGAGCCAGCGGCCGTGACGACGGGGTCTACGACCGCATCCTCGGCTGGTTCGACACGTCTCCACGCGCTTCGACCGACCAGAGCGGGGCGAATACACCACCCGCGAGGACGGACCTCGTTGCGCACATGCGAACCGGTTTCGCAGCGCGGTGTCCTGTACGGCCACTGGCAGCGCCAGCGTGATCATGCGCAGCGCCTGGCCGCGGTGGCCGAGGTGTACCCCCGGCCCGGCCGTAGCCGGACCCCTGCTGCCTCAAGTGCCGGTGGAGTAGTCAGCCGCGCTTCCACCAGCGGCGGGCCGGCCGGGGAATCAAAGTGGCGATCTCCCGGCGGATCCGGTCGAAGGAGGCGATCTCGTTGTGCTTCTCGCCGGGCAGGACGAGGCCCAGACAGACCAGCTTGGAGCTTCCGTCGGCGCGGGGGATATCGGTGAAGACCGGCGCGCCGACGCAGCCCGATGGCATCGTGGCGGTCCAGCGCAGCCGGCCCCGGGTGTCCACGCCCGCCGAGCCGGCCAGCACGACCTGGTCGCGCTGGCCGCCGGCGTCATGACCGAGGACGTACGCCGGCACGGGCGTACGCCCGATCGTCGCGACGTCCTCCTCGAGCGCGGCCAGCCCGTCGGTGATCTCGTCGGTGGTCCAGCGCCAGCCCTTGCGGCCGGCGTAGTCGTGGAGGTGCGCCGCCGGCATGGCGGCGACGCCGAGGCGCGGAAGGCGTTTCCAGCCGGCGGCGAAGTCGGTCATCAGGACGTTCGTGGCGCTCGGCCCGGGATCGGCGAGATCGGGCCGCATCGTCCAGGTGGCCATGTCGAAAGAGGTCATGGCCTCGGCCGTCAGCAGATACTGGACGTACACCTCGCGGTCGGGGGAGGCCTCGACGAGGTGGTTGTACCAGAAGGCCGTGGCGTGCTGCCGGTCTCCCGTCCCCTCCGCGAAGGGGAGCGTGCAGCGGGCGGCGTCGCCAAGGATGAGATCGATGACCTGTTCTGCGGGCGCGTACACGGCGGCACCTTACAGGGGGCGGTCGGCCGGGCGGTCCCAGCCGTCGCAGGCGTCCTCCTCGTCCTGTTGTTCCCGGAGGATGTCGAGCAGGTCGGGGCCCTCGTGGCCGGTGTCGACCGAGCGGCCGGTCAGGCCCAGCTGGGTGGCGCAGTCGCGGCCGAAGCCCTTCACCATGCGGTCGGCACGGGTCAGATGGCCGCAGCGTGGGCAGCGGCGCATCACGGGAGCGTCGGGTGGAACCATCGGCTCCAGTATCACGTGCGGATCTTCATGGTGGGGGTTAAGGTCTGACTCGTGGGAGTTCGGACCTGGATCGAGGGCTGGCCGGTCTACCGGCAGCTGACCGGGACCGACCCGCTGGGGCGTGGCGCGGCCGCGCAGTCCGATCGGTCCAAGGCGCTCACCGCCCGCACCGAGACGGCCGACTCCGTGGCCAAGTCCGTGTGTCCCTACTGCGCCGTCGGCTGCGGGCAGCGGGTCTTCGTCAAGGACGGCCAGGTCGTCCAGATCGAGGGCGACCCGGACAGCCCGATCTCACGGGGGCGGCTCTGCCCCAAGGGCTCGGCCAGCAAGAGCCTCGTCACCAGCGACCGCCGGCAGCAGAAAGTGCTCTACCGCAAGCCGTACGGGACCGAGTGGGAGTCTCTCGATCTCGACACGGCGATGGACATGATCGCCGACCGGGTGCTCGCCGTGCGCGAGCAGACCTGGGAGGACGCGGACGCCGGCGGGCGTCCCCTCAACCGCACCATGGGCATCTCGAGCCTGGGCGGCGCGACGCTGGACAACGAAGAGAACTATCTGATCAAGAAGCTCTTCACCGCGATCGGCGCCATCCAGATCGAGAACCAGGCCCGTATTTGACACTCCGCCACCGTTCCCGGTCTGGGAACCTCCTTCGGCCGTGGCGGGGCCACCGGATTCCTCCAGGATCTGGCCAACGCCGACTGCATCATCATCCAGGGCTCGAACATGGCGGAAGCGCACCCCGTGGGCTTCCAATGGGTGATCGAGGCCAAGAAGCGCGGCGCGAAGATCATTCACGTCGATCCGCGGTTCACCCGGACCAGCGCGCTGGCGCACAGCTTCGTGCCGGTGCGGGCCGGGGCCGACATCGCGTTCCTGGGTGGCGTGATCAACTACATTCTCGAGAACGAGAAGGACTTCCGGGAGTACGTCCTGGCGTACACCAACGCGTCCATGATCGTCAGTGCGGAGTTCCAGGACACCGAGGACCTGGACGGGCTGTTCTCCGGCTTCGACCCCGAGACCCGGGCGTACGACCAGTCGAGCTGGCAGTACGCGGGCCAGCAGGACGAGGGTCAGGAGGAGGGCGAGTCGCACGTCGACCGGGAGACCGCCTCCGGCCTCGAGCAGGAGTCGCACGGCCCGCCGATCCCGGCCGACGTGCCGCGTGATCCGACGCTGCAGGACCCGCGCTGCGTCTATCAGGTCCTCAAGCGGCACTACGCCCGCTACACGCCTGAGGTCGTGGAGCGGCTATGTGGCGTACCCCAAGCAAAGTTCCTGGAAGTTTGTGAGGCCTGGACCGCGAACTCGGGACGGGAGCGCACGACCGCGCTCGTCTACTCGGTCGGGTGGACGCAGCACAGCGTGGGCGTGCAGTACATCCGGACCGGCGCCATCATCCAGCTGCTGCTGGGCAACATGGGCCGGCCCGGCGGTGGGGTCATGGCGCTGCGCGGGCACGCCAGCATCCAGGGCTCGACCGACATCCCGACGCTGTTCAACCTGCTGCCCGGCTATCTGCCGATGCCGCATTTCCAGCAGCACGAGACGTTCGACCAGTGGATCGACGCGATCCGGCATCCGGAGCAGGCGGGCTTCTGGGCCAACGCCAAGTCGTACGCGGTGAGCCTGCTCAAGTCCTACTGGGGTGACGCGGCGACCGAGGAGAACGACTACGGATACGGCTGGCTTCCCCGGCTGACCGGCGACCACGGGACGTACCAGCAGGTCCTTGACATGATCGACGGCAAGATCAAGGGGTATTTCCTGCTCGGGCAGAACCCCGCGGTCGGCTCGGCCCACGGCCGCGCGCAACGGCTCGGCATGGCCAACCTCGACTGGCTGGTCGTCCGCGACCTCTTCATGATCGAGAGCGCCACCTTCTGGAAGAACGGTCCCGAGGTGGAGACCGGCGAGATCGTGCCCGAGCAGTGCAAGACCGAGGTCTTCTTCATGCCGGCCGCCTCGCACGTCGAGAAGGAGGGCACGTTCACCCAGACCCAGCGCCTGCTGCAGTGGCGCGAGAAGGCGGTCGAGCCGCCGGGCGACGCCCGCAGTGAGCTCTGGTTCTTCTACCATCTCGGCCGGCGCCTCCGCGCCCGCTTGGCCGATTCGGACAAATCCCGAGATAAGGCCATTCAAAACCTGACTTGGGAGTACGGCTCCTCGGACGAACCGGACGCGTCGTTGGTGCTCAAGGAGATCAACGGGTACGACCTATCGACCGGCGAACTGCTCAGCTCGTTCACCGAGATGAAGCCCGACGGGTCCACCTCGGGCGGCTGCTGGATCTACACGGGCGTCTACAAGGACGGCGTCAACCAGGCCGCGCGGCGCAAGCCGGGCAGCGAGCAGAATTACGTCGCGCCCGAGTGGGGCTGGGCCTGGCCGGCCAACCGCCGCACGCTCTACAACCGCGCCTCGGCCGATCCGGAGGGCAACCCGTGGTCGGAGCGGAAGAAGTACGTCTGGTGGGACCCCTCATCTTCTGAATGGACGGGTGTCGATGTCCCGGACTTCGAGAAGACCAAGCCGCCGTCCTACCGCCCGCCCGAGGGTGCTTCCGGCGTCGAGGCGATCTCCGGCGACGACGCGTTCATCATGCAGGGCGACGGAAAGGGCTGGCTGTACGCCCCGAGCGGCCTCATCGACGGCCCGATGCCCACGCACTACGAGCCGGCCGAGTCCGGGGTGCGCAATTCGCTCTACGGCCAGCAGGCCAACCCGACCCGCAAGGTGTACGACCGCGGCGACAACCTGACCAACCCCAGCGCGCCCGATCGGCACGCCGAGGTTTTCCCGTACGTCTTCAGCACGAGCCGTCTCACCGAGCACCACACCGCCGGCGGCATGAGCCGCCAGTTGCCGTACCTCTCGGAACTGCAGCCGGAGATGTTCGTCGAGGTCTCACCGGCCCTGGCCGCGGAACGCGGCCTGACCCACATGGGATGGGCGCACATCGTGACCGCGCGCGCGGCCATCGAGGCCCGCGTCATGGTCACCGACAGGCTGAAACCGTTGCGGATCGAGGGCCGTACCGTCCATCAGCTCTGGATGCCCTACCACTGGGGCAGCGAGGGCGTGGTCACCGGCGACTCGGCCAACGACCTGATCGGCATCACCCTGGACCCGAACGTGCTCATCCAGGAGAGCAAGGTCGGCACGTGCGACATCCGGGCCGGGCGCCGGCCCGGCGGTCCGGGTCTGCTCGCCTACGTGCAGGACTACCGTCGCCGTGCGGGGCTGGAGGACGACCGTGGGAAGTAACAGCCTGTACGGCCCGATCGACCCGGCGGCCGACGCCGGTTATGTCGACGCGCCGCCGCGGATGGGCTTCTTCACCGACACGTCCGTCTGCATCGGATGCAAGGCGTGCGAGGTCGCGTGCAAGGAGTGGAACGCGGTCCCGGACGACGGTTTCAACCTTCTGGGTCAGTCGTACGACAACACGGGCGGCCTGTCCGCCAACTCGTGGCGGCACGTCGCGTTCATCGAGCAGCCGGTCACCGGTGACGTCCTCGGTTCCGCTTCCGGTCCGGAGTTCCTGGGCATGCCGACCTCGAAGCTTCCGGGCCAGGCGTCGCCCGGGCCCACGTCCGATTTCCGCTGGCTGATGATGTCGAACGTGTGCAAGCACTGCACGCACGCCGGGTGCCTCGATGTCTGCCCGACCGGGGCTTTGTTCCGCACTGAATTCGGCACTGTTGTGGTGCAGCAGGACATCTGCAATGGCTGTGGCTATTGCGTTTCCGGCTGCCCTTACGGCGTGATCGACCGTCGCGAGGACGACGGCAGGGCGTGGAAATGCACCCTCTGCTACGACCGCATCGGGGACGGGCTCACGCCGGCTTGCGCCAAGGCGTGTCCTACCGAGTCTATTCAATATGGAGAGTTGTCGGAATTGCGCTCGCGGGCCGCGCAGCGTGTGGCGGACCTCCACGAGCAGGGTGTCCCCGCGGCGCGGCTCTACGGGCACGACGAAGAGAACGGCGTCGGCGGCGACGGAGCGTTCTTCCTGCTCCTGGACGAACCTGAGGTGTACGGGCTGCCGCCCGACCCGATCGTGGCCACCCGCGACCTGCCGAAGATGTGGAAGCGGGCCGGCCTGGCCGCGCTGGCCATGGCCGCCTCGGCCGTCGTGGCGTTCGCCGGGAGGCGCGGGTGAAAGACCGCTCCATGGTCCCCAAGGCCGAGTTCCAGTCGTACTACGGGCGGCCGATCGTCCGGCCGCCGGTGTGGACCCACGACATCGCCGCGTACCTGTTCACCGGAGGCCTGGCCGCGGGCTCGTCGCTGCTGGCGGCGGGAGCGACGGCGACCGGGGACACGGCGCTGCGCCGCACGGGGCGTCTCGCGACGCTGGGCGCGCTCGGCGCCAGCACGTACTTCCTGATCATCGACCTGGGCCGGCCGGAACGCTTCCACCACATGCTGCGGGTGGCCAAGCCGACCTCGCCCATGTCGGTCGGCACGTGGGTGCTGGCCACGTTCGGCGGGGTGGCGGCGGTGGCCGGGGCGGCCGAGTTCGCGCCGCTGCTGCCGTCGCGGTTCCTGCGGCGGGTGCTGCCGCCGGTGGGCGACGTCGCGGGTTACGGCGCCGCCGCGCTTGCTCCGGCCCTGGCGACGTACACCGCCGTGCTCTTCGCCGACACCGCCGTGCCGAGCTGGCACGCGGTCCATCCGGAGCTGCCGTTCATGTTCGCGGGCAGCGCCCTGGCCAGCGGGGCCGGCGTGGGCCTGATCGCGGCCCCGGGCCGGCCGGCCCGGCGGATGGCGGTGCTCGGCGCCGGGATCGAGCTGGCCGCCGGGCATCGGGTCGAGCACGGCCACGGGCTGCTCAGCGAGCCCTACCGGCAGGGCCGCCCGGGAACGCTGCTGAAGGCGGCCCGCCTGCTCACCGCGGCCGGGGCGGTCGGCGCGGTGCTGGGCCGCCGTTCGCGGGTGGTGTCGGCCCTGTCGGGCCTGTCCCTGCTGGCCGGGTCGGCCCTGACCCGCTTCGGGGTCTTCGAGGCCGGGGTGGCCTCGGCCAAGGACCCGAAATATACGGTCGTGCCGCAGCGGGAACGGCTAGAGCGCCGAGGCGCCGACTGAGGCGTCCTGCTGCTGGCGCTCGAGCTCGGCGTAGATCTCGATCTTGATGTCGAGCATGGCCAGGTCGCCCTGCAACTCGGCGATGCGGGCCAGCACCCGCTCCTTGTGCTCGACGAAGAGCCGCAACCGGTCGCCGACGGTCTCGTCGCCGGCCCGCACCATGTCGGCGTAGCGCCGCATGTCCCGCACCGGCATCCCGGTCGACCGCAGCCGGATCAGCAGTTGCAGCCAGCCCAGGTCGGCCTCGCTGTAGCGACGGTGCCCGGCCGTGTCCCGCTCGACCGGATCGACCAGGCCCTCCTGCTCGTACCACCGCAGCGTGTGCACGGTGAGCCCGACCCGATCCGCGACCTCGCCGACTGTGAGTCCGTTCGCCATGGCTCCCAGCTTCCCCCTTCGAGTGCACTCGAAGTCAAGCGGTTACCGTGACGGTCTTCCCGTCCTCCGCTGCCATCAGCTCCCCGATGATCGGATAGCCCGGCACCTCACCGGCGACGAGCAGCCCACCCGAGGTCTGAGCATCGGCGAGCAGGAGGAGCTCGTCCTCGTCGACAGCCGCCTCCAGGTGCGGCCGCACCCAGTCGAGGTTGCGGCGGGTGCCCCCACTGACGTACCCGTCCCGCAGGGCCTGCCGTGCCCCGTCGAGGTAGGGGACGGCGGAGGCGTCGATCCGGGCGGTCACACCGCTGGCCCGGGCGAGCTTGTGCAGATGTCCGAGCAGCCCGAACCCGGTGACGTCGGTGGCGCAGACGGCCCCGTTCGCGAGGGCCGTCCGCGAGGCGCCGGCGTTGAGCGTGGTCATGGCGGCGACGGCCTCGGCGAACACTTCACCGGTGGCCTTGTGCCGGCTGTTGAGCACCCCGATCCCCAGCGGTTTGGTCAGCGTCAGGGGCACGCCGGGCTTCCCGGCGTCGTTGCGCATGAGCCGAGCCGGATCGGCCACACCGGTGACCGCCATGCCGTACTTGGGCTCGGGATCGTCCACGCTGTGCCCACCGGCGACATGACAGGCGGCCTCGGAGGCGACGGCGAGCCCGCCGCGCAGCACCTCGCCCGCGAGCTCCATGGGAAGAACCTCACGGGGCCAGGCCAGCAGGTTCACCCCGACGACGGGGGTGCCGCCCATGGCATAGACATCGGAGAGGGCGTTGGCCACGGCGATGCGACCCCAGTCGTACGCGTCATCGACCACCGGCGTGAAGAAATCGGCGGTGGCGACGATGGCAGTACCGTTGGCGATCCGCACCACGGCGGCGTCGTCCCCGTCGTCGAGCCCGACCAGCAGCTCCCCGGGCCCGTCGGGCGTCGTGACCCCGACAAGCCCTGCCACGACGCTCTCGAGCTCTCCGGGCGGAATCTTGCAGGCACATCCACCACCGTGCGCGTACTGCGTAAGACGAGTCACCCGCCCACTCTGGCACGCCGTGACCCACTAGGCTCGTCGGCGGAGGCGTTAAGGCGGCTGGTGCCCCTCCCGGTCTTCAAAACCGGTGTGACCCGGCATCCGGGTCAGGCGGGTTCGATTCCCGTCCGCCTCCGCTGAGTCTTGAGGGTGCGCGGCGCGAGAGGGGGCGACGGTGGCGTACGAGCCGATGACAATGGCCCCGCCCGACTGGTCACGCTCCCGGATCTTGACGACGCCGTGGTTCCCGTCGTCGCTCCCGTCGAAGCGGATGGAGGCCCTCGTCTGGGCGCCGGCCGCGTTCCGCAAACACGGCGTCTATCTGTCGGCCCGGGATCTGGAAGCCGCATGAGCAACGATGGACCGCTGGGCCGAGCCGAACTCGAGCGGGCCGCTCGGCTTACGGGAGTCGACAGCGTCGGCGCCGCTCTCGGGCTTTGCGCTCGCTTCTTTCCGGATGAGCCGCTGCCGCCCAGGTCGGCGGCGATGCTGGAGGACTTGTTCGGCTCGCGGTAGCGAATCGCGTCAGTCGCCGGTCAGGCGGATGTGGCTCCCGGCTGTGTGCGCTCGGGGGCGTGCTGTGACAGGGCTCGGCGGAGGGCGGCCGGGCCGGGGAGCAGGTGGCCGACCTGCACGCGGAAGCCGGGGCCGGCCGGCAGCTGGTGCAGGGCGGGGACTGTGCCGTGCGGGGCGGGGCTTGTCACCTGCGACGGGTCGATGGGGATGACGTCGAGCACCGCGGTCAGGGCCGGGCGGTGCACCTCGGCGGTGGCCACGTTCGCCCAGGCGATGAAGACCGGGGCGGTGCCGTTCGCCAGTTCGATGCCGGCGTCGGAGACGCGGACCCACTCCGGGTTCTGCTGCCAGCGCCGGGCCGTGTGCAGGCTGCCGGCGAGGACCATCAGGAGGGGAAGGCCCGCGACGAACGGGAAGTCGGCGTCGGGCGTGGGCCAGAAATCGAAGATCAGGCCCAGGGTCACCAGGGCCACTGTCAGCGCGAGCGCGAAGGCGCCGAACATCACGATCGGAGCCAGCGCGGGGCGGGTGCGAAACAGCGTCTGCTCCATCGTGGGCAGATCCTATCAGCGATCGAGTGCTCTCAGTACCGCGTCGGTCACGGCTCCGTAGGCCAGGTGGGGGAGGGCGTCGCTGAGCCAGTCCGTCAATGACCAGTCGCGGGGGTCGGTGACGCCCAGGGCGATCATCGACGCGTTTGTCGAGGCCATCGTGGTGGCGCCGATCAGGGCGCTGCCCACCAGCGGGCCGGGGCGCAGGCCGGCCCGTCGCAGGAGGCCGAAGGTGGCGCCGATCGCCACGCCGGTGGCTATGCCGGTGAGGCTGGCCAGGCCGGACACCCGGTGGTCGCGGGTTTCCGGGTCGCCGGGGATCGAGACCGGCAGGGCCTCTATCGAGTCCTCGGGGGTGGGGCTGGCGGGGCGGCCCCGCAGGGCCATGTCGAGGTAGGTGGCGGCGTTCAGGGCCGCTGTGCCGGCGGCGCCGGCGAGGATGCCCGTACGCATGCCTCAAGGTCTGCCCGGTCCGGTCGGGGCGAAACCTCGCAGGGCCCGGGCGACGTCGAAGTCGGTGAGCTGGGTGAAGTCCTGGTACCACTGGCCCACGGCGCGGAACTCCGGTGGGGCGCTCAGGCAGATGACCGCGTCGGCCTCGCCGGTCAGGGCGTCCCGGGCCTGCGGGGAGCACACCGGGACGGCCAGGACCAGACGGGCCGGGTGGCGGCCGCGCAGCCAGCGCAGGGCGGCCCGGGCGGTGACGCCGGTGGCCAGGCCGTCGTCGACGACCACGACCTCGCGGGCCGTCGGGTCGGGGGCGGGGCGGCCGGCCCGGTATTCGCGGGTTCGGCGGGCCAGTTCGGCCCGCTCCCCGGCGATGGTGGCCGACAGGTCGGACGGTGACAGGCCCAGGGCGGCCAGGGCCGCCTCGTCGAAGACCGGTGGGCCGTCCTCGGCGATGGCGCCGATGCCGTACTCGGGGTGGCCCGGAGCGCCGATCTTGCGGGCGATCACCACGTCCAGCTCGGCGCCGGCGCGGGCGGCCACGTGGACGGCGATGGGCACGCCGCCGCGGGGCAGCGCCAGCACGAGCGGGGCCGGGCCGGGATGGCGCGGGAGCTGGGCGGCCACCGCGTCGGCCAGGTGGTGGCCGGCGTCGTCGCGGTTCTCGAAGATCAGCGCAGGTGTGTCGCGAACCATGTCGCGGCCTCCCCGGCGACGGTGTCGAGGGCGCCGGGCTCCTCGAAGAGGTGGGTGGCGCCGGCCACGATGCGCAGCTCGGCGGTGACCGTCATGGCGTTGCGGGCTTCCTCGTTCAGCTCGATCACCGTCTGGTCCTCGCCGCCGACCAGCAGCAGCGTCGGCGCCGTCACCTGGATCAGCGCGGGACCGGCCAGATCGGGGCGGCCCCCTCGCGAGACCACCGCTCGTACGGGCCGGGGCCGTGCCGCAGCGGCGACGAGCGCGGCGGCGGCGCCGGTGCTGGCGCCGAAGAGGCCGATCTTGAGCTGGGGGTGGGCCGCGACCAGCCAGTCGACCAGGCCGATCACGCGGTCGGCGAGCAGGCCGATGTCGAAGCGCCGGTCCTGTTCGCCGTGCGTGAGCAGGTCGGTGAGCAGCGTTCCCAGGCCGTGCCGGCTCAGGTGCGCGGCCACGGCCCGGTTGCGCGGGCTGTGCCGGGAGCTGCCGCTGCCATGGGCGAAGAGCACCACCCCGTACGCCCCGTCGGGCAGCGTGAGGTCTCCGGCCAGCTCGGTGCCGGCCGCGTTGAACGTGCGTTCGTGCGTCACGGTGGCCATGCCCCCGGGAATACCCGGGAACATGGCGCCCTATACGTCCGACTTGTCAGCTCTTGAAGCCGGCCAGCACGAGGTTGAAGCCTGTGTCGGCGGCAACCGTCGCGCCCTCGAAGCCCGCGTCGGTGAGCAGCGAGAGCCGCGCGGTGGGCCCGCCCTGGGTGCCGAGGCCGTACGCGCCGGGCTGGCTCAGCGACCCCGGCGTGCACAGCGCCGTCGAGGCCGCGTAGTTGGCCCGCGCGACCGGGTTGCCGACGACGGTGGTGAAGTCGTCCGCCGACCACGGCTCGACCGCGACCACGATGCCGCCCGGCGCGAGCGCCTCGTAGGCCGACCGCAGCGCCGCCGGCGGGTCGCCGAGGTCGTGCAGCGAGTCGAAGAACACCACCACGTCGAACCGGCCGTGCCGGTCGATCTCCGAGGCCGGGGCGACGTGGAAGCCGACCCCCGGGGCCAGGGCCGCGCGGGCGTTCACGATCGACGGCTCGTGGTTGTCGAAACCGGTCACCGTGGACGCCGGCCAGGTCGAGGCGATCAGCCGGGTCGCGACGCCGTGCCCGCAGCCCACATCGGCCACGCGGGCGCCTTTCTCGAGCTTCTCGACGAGGCCGGGCACGGCCGGGAACCAGGTCTGCGCGAGGTGGTTGACGTAGGCCGTACGGAAGAACCGCTCGATGCCGTGATGCAGGCAGCCCGGCATGTCGGCGTAGGGGAGGCCGCCGTCGCCGCGGAAGGCGGCCTCGAGCTGGGGCAGGGTGAGGAAGTAGCCGGCGATGATCTCACCGCCGCCCACCACGTAGGCCGGCGAGTCGACGACCGAGAGCGCGAGCGCGTGCTCGATCGGCAGTTCGAAGGTCTCGCCGTCGCTGGTCACGTATCCGGAGACGGTCTGCGCCCGCAGCCATTCGGTGACCAGCCGCGGATGGAGCCCGGTGGCCGCCGCCAGCTTGGCCGGGGTCACCGGCCCGGCGCCGGTCATCGCCCGGTAGAGCCCGAGCCGGTCGCCGATCACCGTGAGCGCGGTGCTGCCGGCCCCGGCGAAATCGGTCAGGAGCTGTCCCGCGAACGCTTCGACGCGGGCTTCGTCAATGTGGGTGTCAGTCATGCCGCCTAAGGTGCGGCCCGGTCCTTGCCGGCTTCTTGCTGAAGCCTTGCCAGCACGAAATCGGCCGTGTCCGGCTGCGGCGGCGTTCCGGCCACACGCAGCTTTTCCAGACGGTCACGGTCGGGGCCCATGACGGCCGGGGCGTACGGGTCCAGGTCGGCCGCCGCCACGATCGACGCGGCCGCGCCGGCGTCGCCCCGGGCCGCGAGCAATTCCGCGCTGAGCCGCAGAACCGTCCACAATTGGCCGGTCATTCCGGCGGTGCGGACGGCGACGATGGATTCCGCGCAGGCGGCCGCCGCCTCGGCGTGCCGGCCCAGCCGGATCAGCACGGCGGCGCGGCCGATCCGGGCGATGTTGGCCGTGTAGACCAGCCCCGCATAAGTGGTCCGGCGCAGCGATTCCTCATAACAGGCCAAGGCCGCCACCGGGTCGCTTCCGGCCAGCAGTTCACCCCGGGTGAAGGGCTCGAATCCGTCGCCCCGGTCGGCGGTCAGTTCTTTCTCGTACGTCTCGAGCCAGCGCATTCCGGCGGCGGTGTCCCCGTTGTAGGCGTCCATCAGGGCCGCGCAGCACAATCCGGTGACCCGCACCCATCCCGAGGCGCCCGGCTCGTCGCGCAGGAGGAGCACGTCGGCCCGTACGTCATCCGCCCGTCCCGCGAACATCGAGTTGGAGATGCGGATGAGAATGGCCGATCCGCGCAGCGGATGACCGTGCGGCAGAACGGACAGGGCGGCGTCGAGCAGCCGTTCCGCCTCGGGCAGATTGCTGTCGAGCCAGTGGCCGGTGCCGGCCGCGAGGGCCCGCAGCGCGTCGGCCTCGGAGGTCACGGACACCGGCGCCGATCGTACGAGCTGGGCCGTGAGCCCTGGATCGGGCGCGTCGGAGCCGGCTGCGGCGGCCCAGGCGGCCAGCCGCGCCCCCTCGTCCCGATCGCCCAGCCAGGCCAGCGCCTCCTGAAGGTTTCCGAGCTCACGCCGCAGGGCCGGGGTCGTGTGCGGATTGCGGCGGCGCTGACGTTCCACGAGGCCGGTGACGAAGTCGAGCATCCAGCGCGCGTGTGCGTCCCTGGCGTCGTCGTCGGTGAGATGGGCGAGTCCGACATGTCGTACGGTGTCGAGGAGCCGGTAGCGCGGTGGCTCCGCCTCCAGGTCACAGACGACCAGCGAGGCGTCCACCAGCTCGGCCAGCAGCGGCTCGGCGTCGTCGGCGAAGTACGGCAGCGCCTCGAGCCCGAACCCGCCCCGGCACACCGCGAGCCGGTCGAGCAGCCGCTGCGCGGCCGGATCGAGCAGCCGGTACGACCACTCGACGGTCGCCGCGACCGCGGTGGCCCGGTCGCCGCCGCGGGCCGGGTCGAGCACCTGCAGCCCCTCACCGAGCCGGTCCCGCAGGTGGGCCAGCCCGAACACGGCCTCGCGCCGGGCCGCCAGCTCGACCGCGAGCGGCAGCCCGTCCACGAGCCGGCACACCTCGGCCGCGAGCT
The DNA here is from genome assembly GCF_042899005.1 of Actinoplanes sp. NPDC000266. NCBI lineage: Bacteria > Bacillati > Actinomycetota > Actinomycetes > Micromonosporales > Micromonosporaceae > Actinoplanes > Actinoplanes sp. NPDC000266. Next base: position 486,574 of record NZ_JBIAZI010000002.1, on the reverse strand, counting down.
CCCGGCTGCGCGCGTCGGCCGGGAACCCGCTGCGCAGCAGCGCCGCCCGGTCGCAGAACAGCGCCACCCGGTCCTCGTCGGGCAGCGGCCCCAGCCGTAGCACCCGCTCACCGGCCACGCCGAGCCGCTGCCGGGAGGTGGCCAGCACCCGCACCCGGGGACAGCGCCGCACGATCTCGCCGACCAGGTCGCGGACCGCCTCGAGCAGATGCTCGCAGTTGTCCAGCACCAGCACCGCCGCCGACCCGCCCAGCCGTTCCACGATCGCCGCCACCGCGCCGCGCGGCGCCGCCCGCAACCCGACCGCTCCCGCCACGGCCGCCGCGACGTCGTCCGGCACGGACCGCTCGGCCAGCTCCACCAGCAGCTCGTCCCCGGCCAGGGCCTCGCTCATCAGCCGCGTCTTGCCCACCCCGCCGGGCCCGACGAGCGTGGTCACCCGGCTGTCCTCCAGAGCCTTCCGCAGTACGGCCATCTCGTCGCGCCGCCCGAAGAACCGGTCGGCCCGCGCGGCCCGTGGGGCCCGGACGGCCGGCCGCAGCGCCGGATCCTCACCGAGAATCCGCCTCCGCAACTCGTCCAGAGCCGGCGACGGGTCGATGCCGTGCTCGTCCACGACCCGCTCGCGGAACCCTCGCGCCACGGTGAGGGCCTCAGCCGTACGGCCGGTCTGATGCAATGCCCTCATCCACAGCAGATGGGGACGCTCCCGCATCGGCTCGGCCGTCGCGCAAGCCTCGATCTCGGGCAGCGCCTCGGCCCCGCGCCCCGCCGCCACCCGCCGGTCCAGCCACTCCTCGCGCAGGTGCCGCCGCCACTCGGCCAGCCGCGCCACCTCCGGCGCGAAGGCCAGCCGATCGCCCACACCGGACAGCGGATCACCCCGCCACACGCCGAGCGCCTCGGCCAGCGTGCCGGCGGCCTGCTCGTCGGCCTGCCCCCGCGCGACGGCGACGAGCCGCTCGACCCGGCTGACGTCGATCGCCCCGTCGGGCAGAACGAGCCGGTAGCCGCCCGGCTCGCGCCGGACCGCCTCCCCGCCGGCGTGCCGCCGCAGCCGGGACACGTAGCTGTGCAGGTTGCCCACGGCGTTGCCCGGCGGCTCGTCCTCCCAGAGCGCCTCGATCAGCTCACCGACCGGCACGACCCGCCCACCGGCCAGCGCCAGCCGGGCCAGCAGAATCCGCTGGGGCGCTCCCGTGAGCGCCGCGACCCGCCCGTCGACGCGCAGCTCGACCGGCCCGAGCAGCCCCACTTCGACGCTCACGCGCCCATTCTCGGCCGCACACCCATGTCAGGCCAAGACACTTTCCCGGCGGTAGGTTGGTCGCATGGGCGTTCACGTGGACCCGCGCCGGAGAGTGCCGCGTACGGACGCGATCCTGGCCGATCCCCAACTCAGAGCCGCCGCCGAGACCGTGGGCCGCGCGGCCGTCAAGGCCGCCGTGACCGCCGCGCTGCAACGGGTCCGTGACGGCGAGATCCCACCGGACGCCGCCGTGGCCGCCGCCCTGGCCGCCCTGCCCCGGGGCCCGCGCCCGGTCCTGAACGCCACCGGCGTGGTCCTGCACACCAACCTGGGCCGGGCCGCCCTGTCGTCGGCGGCCCGCGAGGCGGTGTCCGCCGCGGCCGGCCACACCGACGTCGAACTGGACCTGGAGACGGGCCGCCGCGCCCGCCGGGGCCGGGCCGCGCTGGCCGCCCTGGCCGCCGCGGTCCCCGCCGCCGGAGACGTCCACGTGGTGAACAACGGCGCCGCCGCCCTGGTCCTGGCGGCCACGGCCCTGGCCGCCGACAAGGAGATCATCGTCAGCCGGGGCGAGATGGTGGAGATCGGCGACGGTTTCCGCCTGCCCGACCTGCTGGAGTCGACCGGCGCCCGCCTCCGCGAGGTAGGGACGACCAACCGCACCACGCTCAGCGATTACGAGCGCGCGATCGGCCCGCGAACCGGCTTCATCCTGAAGGTCCACCCGTCCAACTTCGTCATCCGGGGCTTCACCAGCGACACGCCGATCGCGGCCCTGGCCACGCTGGACACGCCGGTGGTGGCCGACATCGGCTCGGGCCTGCTGAGCCCGGACCCGCTGCTCCCCGACGAGCCCGACGCCACGACCACGCTGACCGCCGGCGCCACCCTGGTCACGGCGAGCGGCGACAAGCTCCTGGGCGGCCCGCAGGCCGGACTGCTGCTGGGCGAGGCCCTGCTGATCGAACGCCTGCGCCGCCACCCGCTGGCCCGAGCGCTGCGCGTGGACAAACTGACCCTGGCCGCGTTGCAGGCCACACTGTCGGGCCCGACCACTCCGACGTGGCAGGCCTTACGCGCCGACCTGCCGTCCCTGCGCGCCCGAACCGAAGCGGTCCGCGCCCACTTGGCGGCCCAGAACATCCCGGTCACGCTGACGGAGTCGGTCGCGGTGGTGGGAGGAGGCGGCGCACCCGAGGTCACCCTTGCGTCGTGGTCCCTCGCGCTGCCGGAGTCGTACGCCCCGACCTTGCGCACCGGCGCAACCCCGGTAGTGGGCCGAGTGGAGCGGGGCCACCTGCTCCTGGACCTGCGCTGCGTCCCGGCCGAAGCCGACCCCGCCCTGACAGCCGCGATCCTGGCCGCCGCGTCCCTCCAGGGTGGCGCGGTGCGGCCGGGGGCGGTGGAGTAGGGCGTGCACGTCGTTGCCACGGCTGGGCACGTCGACCACGGGAAGTCCACGCTGGTCCGGGCGCTGACCGGCATGGAGCCGGACCGGTGGGCGGAGGAGCGGCGCCGGGGGATGACGATCGATCTCGGTTTCGCGTGGACCGGGCTGCCGTCGGGGGAGACGGTGGCGTTCGTCGACGTACCCGGGCATGAACGCTTCGTGCCCAACATGCTGGCCGGGGTGGGGCCGGTCCCGGCGGCGATGATCGTCGTGGCGGCCGACGAAGGTTGGATGCCACAGTCGGCCGAGCACCTGGCCGCCCTGCACGCTCTCGACGTGCGGCACGGGCTGCTGGTGGTGACCCGCAGCGACCTGGCCGAGCCGGAGACCGCGATCGAGCTCGCCCGGTCCGAGATCGCCGGGACGTCGCTCGGCGAGGTCGAGGCGGTAGCGGTCAGCGGCGCCACCGGGGCCGGGCTCGACGACCTGCGAGCGGCGCTCGACCGGCTCGTCGGCCGCCTGCCCGCCGCCGACCCGCGGGCGCCGGTCCGCCTGTGGATCGACCGGGTCTTCACGGTCAAGGGCGCCGGTACGGTGGTCACCGGCACCCTGGGCGCGGGACGGCTCCGCACCGGCGACGAACTGACCCTGGGCGACACCACGGTCCGGGTGCGAGGCCTGCAGAGCATGGGCCGGCAGGTGGACGAGGTGACCGCCGTGGCCCGCGTCGCCGTGAACCTGCGCGGCACACCCCGCGACGACCTGAGCCGAGGCGACGCCCTGCTCACACCGGGCCGGTTCCGCTTCGCCGACCTCATCGACGTCCGCGTCGAAGGCGACCCCGTAGCCGACCTCCCGGCCGAGGCCACCCTGCACGTAGGCTCCGCCGCCGTCCCGGTCCACATCCGCCCGCTGGGCACCGGCACCGCCCGCCTGCGCCTGTCACACCCCCTCCCGCTGCGCGTGGGCGACCGTGCCCTCCTCCGCGACCCCGGCCGCCACCACGTCGCCGGCGGCGTGACCGTCCTGGACGTGGCACCCCCCGGCCTCAAACGCCGAGGCGCCGCCGCAGCCCGCGCGGCCCAGCTCGTCACCATGGACGGCCGCCCTTCGCTCCGCTCAGAACTGACCCGCCGCCTCCTGATCAGAGGAACAGACCTGGCCGCCATGGGCGTCCCCCTCCCGGCAGCCGGGAGAGTGGCTGAGGAGCAGCCTGTGGCTGGGGACTGGTACGCCGACCCGGCCTACTGGGCTGGGCTCGGCGAGCGACTCGTCCAAGAAGTCGCCGCCTACGGCAAGGAGCATCCGCTTGAGGCGGGCATGCCCGTGGAAGCCCTGCGTCACCGGCTCGGGCTGCCGGATCGCGGGCTGGTCACCGCTCTGGTCGTACCTCCCGTTGTGATTCGGAATGGGCGGGTCGTCGCCGGGCCGGCCGGGGCGCCGGATGAGCTTGTGACGCTGGTGGGCAAGGCGTTCGACGGGCTCGGGGCGTTTGCCGCTCCGGAGGCCCACGACCTGGCGGCGCTCGGGCTCGGGGCGCGCCAAATCGCGGCGGCGGAGCGGACCGGGCTGCTTCTCCGGCTGACGCCGCAAGTGGTGCTGCGGGCCGGAGCCGTCGAGGAAGCCGTACGAGTGCTGGCCGGGCTGCCGCAACCGTTCACGCTGAGCGAGGCGCGCCAAGCCCTCGGCACGACCCGCCGGGTGGCCGTGCCACTGCTGGAACTGCTCGACCGCAAGGGGCACACCCGCCGGGAGGCGGACGACCGGCGGACCGTCGCGTCATAGGCGGGCGATCGCCGTCACCTCCACCTCCAGGACCGCGCCGGGCAGGAACAGCCGGCTGACCTCCACCGTGGTGCTCGCGGGTGGGTTCGCGGGAAACAAGCGGCGGCGGACGGCCCCGTAGGCGGGCAGGTCGTCGAGGCTGGTCATGAACGTGCGGATGTGCATGACGTCGGTCAGGGCGGCGCCGTGGGCGGCCAGCAGGCCGGTGATGATGTCGAAGACCCGGGTGGCCTGGGCCCCGGCATCGCCGGGAGACACCACGGCGCCGGAGTCGTCGACGCCCACCTGGCCGGACAGGAGCAGCAAGGCTCCGCCGCCGGGCAGGTCGGCCCGGGCCACGTGGGCGAATCGGTCTCCGAAGGGCGCCGCGACTGTGGCGGGGTTGTCGAGAATCATGGGGGCGACGTTACGGAGGGTTGACGCATGCCACCAGCGAATGTCTGGCATGGGCGCCATGCCTGGCTAGCATGGCGCGGCATGGAGACCCAACTGCTGGAAGTGTTCCGGACGGTGGCCCGGCTGGGGTCGATCACCGCGGCCGCGAAAGAGCTCCGGTTCACCCAGTCCGCGGTGTCCCGGCAGATCGGCGCGCTCGAAGCGGAATGGGGAGCTCAGGTCTTCGACCGGCTGCCGCGTGGGGTGGCGCTGACCGAGGAGGGCCGCGTTCTCCTGCCGCACGCGGACGCCGTTCTCAATCGGCTCTCGAATGCCCGGACCGCCGTCCAGGAACTGCGGGATCTCGACGGCGGAAGACTGCGCGTAGGTGCGTTTCCCACGGCCGTCGCGGCGCTGGTTCCGCGTGCGCTCGCGGGCTTCCGGAAGGCGTACCCCCAAGTGGCCCTGGCTTTGGTCGAAGGCCTCACCCCGACGCTTTTGGAAAGGCTCGCCGAAGGCGATGCCGATGTGGCCGTAGTGAGCTCATCGCCGAGGGAAAACATCGATTCCGATCGTTTCGAGCTGCGGCACATCCTGGACGAGCGCCTGCTCGTGGCGGTCTCGCTGGAGCATCCACTGGCCGCCCGCAGGACGGTTCGATTGGCGGAACTGGCCGACGATCCGTTCATCGCGGGATCGGCCGATGCCGAGGAGACATTGTTGCGAGCCAGTCTGCCGAGCGGGTTCCGGCCGCGGATCGACATCGTGGCGGCGGAATGGACCGGCAAATTGGGATGTGTGGCGGCGGGACTGGGCGTGGCCCTGGTGCCCGCGCTCGCTTTGCGGAGCACGCCACCCGACATCGCGCTGTTACGCCTGCACCGCGACGACGAACCGACCCGGCGCGTCTATGCGGCCACCATGGCCGGCCGTTCGGTGCCACCGGCCGTCAGTCAGTTCCTGCGCTTTCTCGAGCACGCCGTTCCGGGGATCTGAACGCGTCGATGACCGGCATGTTCCGCTCGGCCCAGTCGCGCAGAGCGGCCAGCGGCTCGTCCAGGGAAAGGCCCAGCTCGGTCAGGCGGTACCGCACGCGTGGCGGCACGGACGGCTCGACGTGCCGGGTGACCAGGCCGTCCTCGGTGAGCGAGCGCAGCGTCTGCGACAGCATTTTGTGGGAGACGCCGGGCATGCGGCGTTCGAGTTCCGCGAAGCCGACGTCCCCGGGAGCGGCCTCGGCGAGCACCTTGACCGCCATGGCCACCCATTTCGTCCCGACCCGGTCGAGCAGCCGGCGCGTCGGACAGGCCGGATCGAACAGATCACCTCGGCGCGTGGTCACCACCGCGTAACCACCTTCCCGGAAAGTGCGGTCTTCCGGCCCACCCTAGCCTTTCCTACGGTGACTTGGTAACTAATGGTTACCACGAGGGAGGCGTACGCATGCTGCGCATCGCGGCAAATGGCATCGAGATCAACGTGGCCGTCGAGGGCGAAGGACCGGCGATCCTCCTGCTGCACGGCTTCCCGCACACCTGGCAGGTCTGGTCGGCCGTCATCCCCGAGCTGGCCCGCAGCCGCCGCGTCATCGCGCCTGATCTGCGCGGGCTGGGTGCCACCACTCGCGCTCCTCGGGGGTACGACGGCGCCACCATCGCCGAGGACGCCCGCGCGCTGCTCGACGCGCTCGGCGAGCGCACCGCCGACGTGGTGGCGCTCGATCTGGGCGTACAACCGGCGGTCCTGCTCGCCCTCCGCCACCCCGACCGGGTCCGCCGCCTCGTCGTGATGGAGGCTTTCCTCGAACCGCCGGCCGCGCCCCCGTGGTGGTTCGGTTTCCACCGGACGCCCGGACTGGCCGAGCGCGTCCTCGCCGGTCACGAGGCCGACTACCTCGACTTCTTCCTCCGCGCCGGCACCCACAGCGGCCAAGGCATCGACCCGAAAATCCGAGAGGCGTTCATTGCTTCGTACGTCGGGACGGAGGCGTTGCGCTGCGCTTTCGAGCACTATCGCGCGATGCCCGAGACGGCCCGGCAACTGGCGGCCGAGAAAGGGCGGCTGACCATGCCGGTGACGGCGCTCGGCGCCCGGCCCGTCGGCGATCGGCTGCACCAGCAGCTGAAACCGATCGCCGACGACCTGACCGGGCACGTGAACGAGGAGTGCGGCCACATCATCCCGCTCGATCGGCCGCGGGAGTTGCTCGCCTGGCTATGAGGTCCGGGTCAGGCGCCACCACAGGGACGGCGACTCCGTCGCCGCGTCGGTGCGGAGATCCACTCGTACGCCCGAAGCCTGCACCGTCCCGACCGGCTGGCCCGCGGTGACCTCGGCCGAAGGCGCGACCGTGGTGACCTTGAGCGGCACAGTGAGGCCGGGCCAGCCGACAACCTTGAGAGCCTTGGCCGGCCGGACCGGGGTGGTCGCGCCCCATGCCGTCTCGACCTGGCCGACCGGATCGGCGGGCAGCAGGGTGTACTCCTTGACGACCTTGGCCACCGCGGTCAGCAACTTCTTGACCTCACGGTTGACCTTGGCCAGCTGCTGCGGCGTCTGCGCGCCCGGCTGGTTGAAGACGGCGCCCACCAGGGTCAGCTTGCGACCACCGACCGTGAGATGAGAGGCGAACACCAGGTTACCGCCGGCCTCGTCGGTGGAGCCGGTCTTGATGCCGAAGACACCGTTGACGCCGAGCAGATCGTTGTAGTTCTTGATCGTCCCGACGACCGGGATCTCGGCCTCGGCCAGAGCCACGATCTCGGCGAAGACGGCGCTCTTGAGCGCGGCGCGGGCCAGAATGACCTGATCGGAGGCGGTGCTGGTGGTGGTCGGCAGATAGCCGCTGGCGTCGGTGTAGTTCGAGTCCTTCATGCCGAGATCGGTGGCGGCGGCGTTCATCTTGGCCAGGAAGGCCTCCTCCGACCCGGCGTCCCAGACGGCCAGCTGATGCGCGATGTTGTTGGCGGAGGGCAACATCAGAGCCTCGAGGGCGTCACGCTCGGTGAGTTGTTCGCCCACTTCGACCCGTACGAGGGACTGGTTGCTGGCAATCCGCCCCTCGTAATCGGCGACATCGGCCGCGGTAACGGTCAGTGTCGGCCCTTCCTCGTCGCCACTGAGCGGGTGATCGCGCAGAATCACATAGGCGGTCATGACCTTGGCCACGCTGCCGATGGGCGCGGCCGCGGTGCTGCCGGAGCCGCCGATACGCCCGAGCCCTTCGATCATGAGCTCGGCGCTGCCGGTGGCGGGCCAGGGAAGGTTCGGAGCGGCACCCGGAATCTTCATGCTGGCCGCGACAGTGGTGGTCAGCGTGGCCGCGGGCAGCGACCGGGTCAGTTGGAGGGTGGCTCCACCGCCGAGCAGAACAACAAGCAGAACAAGGGCGATGAGTACGGGCAGTCGTCGGCGGCGAGCCTGGGGAGCGGGAGGCCGGCCACCCCCGTAGACAGTGGACCCGGGCCGATGAGGAGGCGGCGGGGTGACGGGGGCAGGCCGAGAGGCGGGAACCGTAACGGCAGGCTTGGCACTGCCAGTGACGGGCGGCCGCGCACTGCCCGCAACCGGGGGCGCCGCACTGCCCGCGATGAGAGGTGCCGCACCGGCGGGATTCGGGGGCGTCGCGATCATCGGCTGAGTGAGATCGGCTTCGGCGGTACGCCCCGCCGGCGGCACCGCGGGCCACGCGGCGGGAGGTGCCGTGGACCGTGCGGCGGGCGGCGTCGTGAGCGGAGCGGTAGGCGGCGTCGTGTTCCACGCGGGAGGCGACGTCGCGGGAGGGGCGGAGGGCGACGTCGTGTTCCACGCGGGAGGGGCGGAGGGCGGCGTCGTGCTCCATGCGGGTGGCGGCGTTGTGGGTTGCGCGGTAGGCGGTGTCGCGTTCCGTGCGGCAGGTGGCGCCGTGGGCGGCGTCGCGGGTCGCGCCAGCGGGAAGGCGACCTGTGCGGCAGGGGCGGCCTGGTCTCGGCCCGGGGTGACCTGAGCCGGGGGAGTCGCGGCTTGCGGCTTGGAAGGCGCCGAGGGCCGGGACAAGGGCATCGCAGCCTGTGCCGCGGGTTGCGCGGTGTTCGCTGGGGAGGTCGAGGGCGGCGCTTGCTTCGGCGTGGTCGGGATGGGCGCGGTCGGGGGCGCCGAAGTTGCGGTCAGCGGCTGGGTTTTATCCGCATCAGCCGGCGAGGCCGGCATCTGGGCCGCGGACGCGGAGCCCGGCGACTGGGCGGACGCTGTCGGCGGGGTGTAGGCGGCGGATTCGGGGCGCGGCGTCTGGGCGGGCGCTGACGGCGGGGCCTGGGTGGCGGATTCGGGGCGCGGCGTCTGGGCGGGCACTGTCGGCGGGGCCTGGGCGGGGGATTCGGGGCGCGGCGTCTGGGCGGGCGCTGACGGCTGGGCCTGGGTGGCGGATTCGGGGCGCGGCGTCTGGGCGGGCGCTGACGGCGGGGTGTAGGCGGCAGATTCGGGGCGCGGCGTCCGGGCGGGCGCTGACGGCTGGGCCTGGGTGGCGGGTGTCGAGGCCGACGTTGGGGTGGGCGCTGACGGCGAGGCCGGCGCGGCTGCCGCAGCCGGCGTCTGGCTGGACGGCGCGGATGAAACGGCGGTGGATGCCGCGGGGGAGGCCGAGGTCGGCGCCGGAGACTGACCCGAAGGAAGCGCGCTTGACTGATCGTCGTTTTTCGACGGCGATGCGGCTTTTGTCCCCGAAAGCGACGGCATGATGGGCGCAGCTGGAGCATTTGCGCTGTTTGTCGCGCCGGGCGCGGGCTTGGCCGTGCTGATCGGCTGAGTGGCGTCGGCAGGCGGCGTCGGCTTGGCGACCTCCTCAGGCGCGGCCGAGGTTGCCGACGTGGCCGGCTTGGCTGGCGCGGCGGCCGGCGCGGCGGCCGGCGCGGGGACGGCAAACGGCTGGGTTGCGTCCTCATCGGGCGTGGGCTTCGCGCCCTGGGCACGCGGGGGAGAGTCGGCGAACGGCTGGGTGGCGTCATCCCCGGGCTCAGGCTTCGGGGAAGAGATCCCGAACGGCTGGTTCGCGTCGCTGCCGGCCCCGGGCTCCGGCTTCGCGGTGGGCGGGGGAGCGCTCGAACCGGCAGGCGCTTCCGGCGATGTGGGGCTGGGACCTCCGTACACCTTGGGCTCTGGTTGTCGCTGGGCCGGAGCCTTTGGCTCGGCGGGGCCCTCGTTCTCCCGCGAGAGCGGGCGGGTCTCGTCGGTCGGCTTCGGCGGGTGGGTCATCTCTCTCCTTCCGGTCCCGGGTGCCCGGGCGTCCGGCAAGTATTGCCGGAGCGCGCCACCTTTCGTTCGGGTGATTGCGCGCGGTGCCCCTTCACCGCTACCTGTGAGGGATGACTGCCGCCACTGAGCCCGCTGTGACGCGACGAGTCGGTTCGGTGCTCACCGCGTACGTCATGCTTTGGACGTTTTTGATCCTGAACCTGGCGATCGTGGAGCTGATGTTCCTCAATCCGGCGACGCCGGCGCACAACACTTTGACCTCGATCGGGCGGTTCCTCGGGCTTCATCTCGGTTTTGTCATGGCGCTTCAGCTGCTTCTCATCGCGCGGCTGCCGTTCCTCGACCGGCGGATCGGGATGGACCGGCTCACCACCTGGCACCGGTGGACGGGCTTCACGATCTTCTGGCTCGTGGTGCTGCATCCGACCTTCGTGCTGCTCGGATATTCACAGCTCGACCGCATCTCTTTCCTCGCCGAGATTCCCAACCTGGCCAAACAGATGCCCGTTCTGCTCGGCATGATCGCCGCCGGCCTGGTGGGGGTCATTGCGGTTTCTTCCGTACGTCTGGCTCGCCGCACCCTTTCGTACGAAGCCTGGCATGCCGTTCATCTTCTGGTTTATGTCATCGTCGTGCTCGCGCTGATCCACCAGGTGTACGAGGGGAGCGCGTTCAAGACGAACGGGTTCACCCAGCTCTACTGGTGGGGGTTGTGGGCGTTCGCGGTCGGCGCCCTGATCACCGGCCGGGTGGTCGTCCCCCTGGTCCGCAACCTGCGGCACCAGTTGCGGGTCGCCGCCGTCATCTCCGAATCGCCCGACGTCGTCTCCGTGCACGTCACCGGCCGTGACCTCGAACGCCTGCGGGCCCGTCCCGGCCAGTTCTTCCTGTGGCGGTTCCCCGGTCACAACCGGTGGTGGCAGGTGAACCCGTTCTCCCTCTCCGCCGCACCGGACGGTCGCTCCCTGCGACTGACGGCGAAGGGCATCGGCACCACCAGCGCCGGCCTGCGGGAGCTGCCGCTCGGCACGAGGGTGTTCGCCGAGGGCCCGTACGGCGCGTTCACCACGACACGCCGCGTCCGCGAGAACGCGGTCCTGATCGCCGGCGGCATCGGCATCACCCCGATCCGGGCGCTGCTCGAGGACGAGACCCTGACCGGAGACATCGTCGTCCTCTACCGTGCGCGCACCCCGGCCGACGCGGTGCTGCTCCCGGAGTTGCAGAACCTGGCCCGCTTGCGGCAGGCGCGCCTGCATCTGCTCACCGGCCGTACGGGCGAGGGGAACCAGCCGTTCAGCGCCGGCAACCTGCTCGGCCTGGTGCCCGACATCGCCCAGCGCGACGTCTTCGTCTGCGGCCCGTCGGCGATGACCAGCGCCGTGCTGCGCGGCCTGCGCCAGCTCGGCGTCCCGGCCCGCCAGCGCCACGCCGAGACGTTCCGCCTGGCAAGCTGAAGGCATGCCATCGGACACCGCGCATCTCGCCGAACGCGTCGACCGCCCCGCCGCCGAGGTCTACGCCTACGCGTCCAACCCGGCCCACCTCCCCGAGTGGGCCCCCGGCCTGGGCAAGGGCGTCGAACAGACCGGCGGCGACTGGTTCGTCCTCACCGACGCCGGCCGCGTGAAGGTCGTCTTCGCCCCACCGAACGACTTCGGCATCCTCGACCATTGGGCGACGTTCCCCGACGGCCAGACCTTCCTCAACCCGTTGCGTGTGGTCCCGTACGGCGACGACAGCTCCGAAATCGTCTTCTCCGTCCGCCGCGCCCCCGGCACCTCGGACGAGGACTTCGCCCGCGACACCGGCCTGGTCCGAGCCGACCTGGCCCGGCTCAAGTCGATCGTGGAGTCCCGCTAGCGGCCGAGGGCCGGGTAGTCGGTGTATCCGGTGTGGTCGCCGCCGTAGAAGGTGGCCGGGTCGGCCTCGTTCAGCGGCGAGCCGGCCCGGAGGCGGGCCGGCAGGTCCGGGTTGGCCAGGGCGGCCGCGGCGACGGTGACGACGTCGGCCCGCCCGGCGTCGAGTTCGGCGAAGCGCGCCTCGAGGGGAGCGCCGGCCCGGTTGAGGAGCAGCGCCGCCGGCCATTCCCGGCGCAGCCTCGTCACGAGGTCCTCGTCGCCGGCGTGGATCACGTGCAGGTAGGCCAGGTTCAGCGGGGCCAGGGCGGCGAGCAGCGCCGGGTACACCTCGTGCGTGTCGTTCTCGTTGATGTCGTTGTACGGGTTGCCCGGCGAGACGCGCAGGCCCGTACGGTCGGCGCCGATCTCGCCGGCCACCGCCGAGGCGACCTCGGCCGCGAAGCGGATGCGGTTGGTGACCGAGCCGCCGTACTGGTCGGTGCGCTCGTTGGCGTTGTTCGAGAGGAACTGGTGCACCAGGTAGCCGTTGGCGCCCTGGATCTCGACGCCGTCGAAGCCGGCCGCGATCGCCGCGGACGCCGCACGGCGGTATTCGTCGACCACGCCGGTGACCTCGCCGGTGGTGAGCGCTCGCGGCGTGGGCATGTCTTCGAGGCCGGTGGGCGTGTACATCGCGCCCTTGGGCCGGACGGCCGACGGGGCGACCGGCCGACGGCCGTGCGGGGTGTTGCCGGGGTGTGCGATGCGGCCGGAGTGCATGAGCTGAACGACAATGCGCCCGCCGGCCGCGTGGACAGCGCCGGTGATCTCCTGCCAGCCGGCGACGTGCGCCTCGGTGTAAATGCCGGGCGTCGACATGTAGCCCTGCGCGTCGTCGGAGATCTGGGTGGCCTCGGCGATGATCAGGGCCATTGACGCACGCTGACGGTAGTACTCGCGGTTGAGATCGGTGGGAACGCCGTCGGCCCGCGCCCGGTTGCGGGTCATCGGGGCCATCGCGAGGCGGTGCGGCAGTTCGAGGGAGCCGACCTTGGCGGGGGTCCAGAGTTTCATGTCATCTCGTTTCGTGATTCGCGGTTTCGCGTTTCTCGAATGCGAGTCTCACGAGGCGGCGAGACGGCAACCAGTGCGTGAGTGACGGTAGGAATCGCATTACCAGGCTCGCCCGGAACCCGGCGGTGATAATGGGCCGGTGCCCGACGAACACCAATCCCTCGGCGTCGCCATCCGCCGCTGGCGGGAGCGGCTCGACCCGGCCGATCTGGGCCTGCCCGCGATCGGGCGGCGCCGGGCGGCCGGGCTGCGCCGGGAGGAGCTCGCGCAGCTCGCGGGCGTGTCGGTGGACTATCTCGTGCGCCTCGAGCAGGGGCGTTCGGCCCGGCCGTCGGAGTCGGTGGCCGAGGCGCTCGCGCGTGCTCTGCACCTGGACGCGGCCGAGCGTGAACACCTCTACCGGCTGGCGCGCCTGGCGATTCCCGGTCCCGGGCGGATATCGGCGCACATTCCGCCGAGCGTGCAACGGTTGCTCGCAGGTCTGTCCGATCAGGCTTTCGGGGTTTTCGCCGCGGACTGGACGCTGATCACGTGGACTCCGCTGTGGGCGTCGCTCGTCGGCGATCCCGGGCGGCTTCCACCGGGCGAACGCAATCTGGTGCTCGACACGTTCATGCCCGGGGTCGCTCTTTCCGGATGGCCCGTCGAGGCCGAACACGGGCCGGAAGCCTTCGAAGCCGCCCTCGTGGCGGATCTGAGGGTGACCCACAGCAAATACACCGATGAGCCGGCGCTGCGACGGCTGATAGCGGAATGCTCCCGAAGCAGTGAACGCTTCGCCGACCTGTGGGCGCGGCACCCGGCGGCGGGGGAGTTCGGCCACGACCGCAAGAGGATCGCTCATCCCATCGCGGGCGAGATCATGGTCGACTGCGACGTCCTCACCGTCCCGGGATCGGACATCCGGATCATCGTGTTCACCGCGGCCCCGGGCACCCGGGCCGCCGAGCAGCTCGACTTCCTCCGCGTCGCGGCGGTGAAAGCCCGGTTCGAGACGGACGTGGCGCCTATCGACCCGCGGGAGTCGCGTAGCGGTCGGTGACCGCGGCTGGGGTGTCGAGGACGCGGCCGGCGGCCAGGTTCTGGGCCAGGCGGATGAACTGGGCGTGTGACCACACCAGTGGGGTGGCCGAATACGTCGGGGTGCCGGGGGTGCGGCCGGGTGGCGGTTTCTGGTCCCAGACCTGTTCCGGGAGCATGTTTCCGGGGCCGGTGGCGCGGGCCATGGCGGCCAGGCGGGTGCGGGCCGTTCGCGGGTCGCCGGCGGCCAGTTCGTAGTCGCCTCGTTCGCCGCTCAGCAACGGCCAGGCTCGGCCCCGGGTGATCAGGGAGCCGTCGGGGAGGTTGTACTCCCACTGGGTGCCGTCCAGTTTTTCGCCGAAACCGTCGAACGAGGCGCGGTGCCAGAAGAAACCATTCGGGGTCCGTACGCCCAACTGGGCGTCGACCACGCGCAAGGTGTTGCGGATGTCGGGGTCGTCGGCGGGCAGCACGCCCAGGCGTACGAGCTCCAGGAAAGAAGGGTCGACGACCCGGCGCTGGTCCACGTTGGCCGGGCCGCTGTCGCCGATGTTGTACGTGGTTCCGGCGTTCGGGTTTCCGTCTTTTGTCAGGCGCAGGAAGTACGGCTTCGGCGAGTACGGGCCGGTCGACGTGACCGTCCAGGACTTGACCCGGGCGCGCCATTCGTCGGCCGTGGCCAGATAACGGGTGGCCGACGCGGTGTCGCCGTTGGCGCGGGCCAGGGAAGCGGCGCAGACCAGGCCGGCGATCTCGGTGGCGATGGTGTTGGGGGAATAGCCGGACTGGTTCTCCCAGCGTTCCTGCGGCGTCGCCGGCGCCTGCTCGTACGACAGCAGGAAATCGGCCGCCCGCTTCACATGCGACCAGGTATCGGCGTCGGTGCGGCCGAGCCGGTACGCCAGCACCAGCGGCAACGCCACCTCGTCGAGTTGCAGGCCGCCCCACACGGGGGTGCCGTCGACCTGCGAATTCTGCGGGAACGAGCCGTCCGGTTTCTGCTGCACGTCGAAGAGGAAATCGAGGGCCCGGCCGGCTCCGGCCCTGTCACCGGCGGCGATCAGGGCCAGCGCGATCTGATAGAGGTCACGCGACCACACCAGGTGATACGGGCCCGACGGATCGTCGGTGCCGAATGCCCATGGGGCGGCCGGCGCGGCCACGTAAGCGCCCGGATTCGCCTTGTCCTCGCTGGCGGCCAGCACCATCGCCGAGGTGCGGTAGAGGGTTTGCTCGGCGCCGCTCAACCCGCGCGGCGGTGGCTTCAGACCCTTCAGATACTGCTTCCAGCCGTACGCGTAAGAACGCGCGACAGACGCAAAACCGCGACCCAGGGATTGCCTCGCGGCCGTCAGGGCGCCCGACGGCGAATCGGCGAAGCCGAGAGCAATGGTGGTGTGCCGGTGGCCGATGGCGGCGGTCTGCACGAGATTGCCGGGGCCGGCTTCGGAATAGCGCCAGTCCATGCGGCCGTCGCGCAGATCGGTGTGGCCGTCGTTGACGCCGGCGAAACCGTTCGACGTGGCCCGGAAAGGCGGGGTGGCGGCGAGGGCGCTGGCGACATTCCCATCGTGTGCCGTCAATGCGTCACCGGATGTCGAGCCCGCGTCACCGCCGCGGGAATTGCCGAGCGCGGGGTCGTAGATGGCGTACAGCCGGCCCTGTCCGGAGAAATCGGTCCGGATCAGGACCGTCGAGCGCCGCGGATCGACGGTGTAGGAGGCGACGAGCCGCCAGGCCCGGCCGGTGAAGGTCTGCCGGAAGCTCAGGCTGTCCGGGTCGCTCTGCTCGGTGGTGACGCGGGACGGCGGCAGGATCCGGTGGCCGTCGGCGACGGCGAAGGTCAGCGCCCGCGCGCTCGGGCCACCGATCGTCGGATAGAAGATCTCGCCGAGGCCGCCCTCCTTCTGCACGGTCGCCCAGACCCGGCTCTCGGTGGTCCGCGAGGTGAGCAGGCCCGACTTGTCGGCGGGCAGGTATTGCTCGTCGATCCCCGGAGCGCCGGGCGCCGCCAGGCCCAGCGCGGCGGTGAGGACCACGGGCAGCGTCAGCGACATCATATTGACGGGTATACCCCTGGTAGCCGCGTCGTGCACGCTGAGCGTTCCGGTGGACAGGCCGCCCGCGGAGGGGAAGGCTGGTCATGGCTATACCGAACCGGAAAGAGGTATGACAATGCAGTACCGGCAGCTCGGCCGCACCGGCCTCCGGGTTTCCACCTTCACCCTGGGCACGATGGGCTTCGGCGGCACCGGTTGGGCCACCCCGGTCGGCCAGATCGACGTGTCCGGCGCGCGCGAGCAGATCGCGATCGCCCGGGACGCGGGTGTCAACCTCATCGACACCGCCGACGTCTACTCGGCGGGCCTGTCCGAGGAGATCCTCGGCGAGGCGCTCGGCTCCGACCGCGACCAGGTGCTCATCGCGACCAAGGCGCGCATGCCGATGGGCGACGGGCCGAACGACGCGGGCCTGTCCCGCCACCACATCGTGCGGGCGGCCGAGGCCAGCCTGCGCCGCCTCAACACCGACTACATCGACCTCTACCAGGTGCACGAGTGGGACGGGCACACCCCGCTCGAGGAGACCCTGACCGCCCTCGACGACCTGGTCCGCAGCGGCAAGGTGCGCTACATCGGCTGCTCGAACTACGCGGCCTGGCAGATGATGAAGGCCCTGGCCATCTCCGACGCCCGCCACCTCGAGCGTTTCGCCAGCACGCAGGTCTACTACTCGCTGCAGAACCGCGACGTCGAGGCCGAGATCGTCCCGGCCGTGGTCGACCAGGGCCTGGGCATCCTGGTCTGGAGCCCGCTGGCCGGCGGCCTGCTCTCGGGCAAGTACCGGCGCGGCGTCGAGGCCCCGGCCGGCAGCCGCCACCTCACCGAGTGGAACGAACCGCCGGTCAACGACGAGGACAAGCTGTACGACACGATCGAGCTGGCCGTGAAGATCGGCGAGTCCCACGGTGTGTCGGCGGCGCAGGTCGCCCTGGCCTACATCTCGCAGAAGCCCGGCGTGACCTCGCTGATCGTCGGCTCCCGCACCCCGGCCCAGCTGCGCGACAACCTGGCCGCGGCCGACCTGGAGCTGACCGCCGACGAGGTCAAGGCCCTCGACGACGTGAGCGGCGAGCCCCTGCGCTACCCGTTCTGGCACCAGCGCAACACGAGCTCGGACCGTCTCTCGGCGGCCGACCTCACCCAGATCCAGCGCCACCTCTGATCCACACACGCCTGTGCCCGCGGCCGATCACGGCCGCGGGCACAGGCGTGTCCGTCCGGGTCAGGCCGGGTCGGTGTCGGGATCGACGATCACCGCCAGCATCCGGGCGACCTGGGTGGCCAGCCGCTCGGGATCGGCCTCCTGAAGCCCGGGAGTGCCGATGATCCGCCGCATCAGCCAAGCGCCGGCCAGTAGGGCGAGCCCCAGCTCGGCCCGCTCCCCGGCGCCCGGCCCCTCCAGCGCCGCCTCGAAACGGGCGCCGACGTGCCGGCCGATCGCGTCCCGCATGATCTCGGCCGCCTTGGGGTTGGCGGCCGACTTGAGCATCAGCTCGAACGGCCCGAGATGTTCGGCGCCGGCGGCGGTGCGGTCCACCAGGGCGCGGGCCGTGTCGCCGGCCAGGTCGTCGGTGTCGCCCGGAACCATGGTGCGCCGGGCGAAGACGAGGTCCACGACCTCGGTGAACAGCCCCTCTTTCGAGCCGAAGTAGCGGTTGACCAGCATCGCGGTCACTCCGGCCTCGGCCGCTATGTCCCGCACCCCCACGCCGTCGTAGCCGTGCCGGGTGAAGGCCACGACCGCCGAGTCGAGGATGGCCTGCCGGGTGGCGGCCGCGTTGCGGGGACGGGGTGTGCTGCGCGTCATAGCCGGTAAGTCTACAGGTGGCAACTTAGTCGCCGTAGTCTACGTGTGTAGACAAAAACTGAGGAGCACACCATGGATCTCCAGCTCACCGGACACCGCGCCCTGATCACCGGATCGACCTCCGGACTGGGCGAGGCCACGGCCCGCCTGCTCGCCACCGAAGGCGCCGAGGTCGTCATCCACGGCCGCAGCGGCGATCGGGCGCGCGAGGTCGCCGACTCCATCGTCAAGGACGGCGGGAAGGCCACCATCGCCCTGGGCGACCTGGGCACCGACGCCGGCGCCGACCAGGTGGCCGCGGCCGCGGGCGACGTCGACATCCTGGTCAACAACGCCGGGGCGTACGAGCACCTGCCCTGGGCCGAGGCCACCGCGGACATCTGGCTGCACACCTACAACATCAACGTCGTCTCCGGCGTACGCATGATCCAGCGCCTGGTTCCGGCGATGCGCGACAAGGCGTACGGCCGGGTCGTCACGATCGGCGGCGGGCTCAGCATGCAGCCGTTCGACAACCACCCGCACTACAACGCGTCCCTGGCCGCCCGGCACAACCTGGCCGTCTCACTGGCCCGCGACCTGGCCGGCACCAAGGTGACCTCGAACATCGTGGCCCCCGGCGCCATCCTCGTCCCGGCCGTGCAGGACTTCCTGACCCGCCTGTCGCCCGAGCGCGGCTGGGGCGAGACCTGGGACGAGATCGAGTACAACTCGGTCCGCGAGATCGTCCCCAACGACCGCGTCCGCTACGGCCGCCCCGACGAGATCGCCGGCGCCGTGGCCTACCTCTGCGGCCCGTACGCCGAGTACATCAGCGGCGCCACGATCCGCGTCGACGGCGGCACCGTCCGAGGCGCCTTCTGATCCCTCGCCGTCACCGGCCGGCCCACAGTCGAGGCAAAGACCGCCCGGCCGGCGACGGCGAGCCCGGGACCCGGACACGGCATAGACCCGAGACGACGGGCCCACGCCGGCCGTTGGTCAGTGGAGCACGGAGGCGATCTCGACCGAGGGGAGGCCCAGGGCGGTGCCGACCTCGGCGTTCGTCAGCTGGCCGGCGTGGGTGCTCAAGCCCAGGGCCAGGGCCGGGTCGGCCTTCAGGGCCACCTGCCAGCCCAGGTCGGCCAGCTTGAGGGCGTACGGCAGGGTGGCGTTGGTCAGGGCGTACGTCGACGTGTTGGGGACCGCCCCGGGCATGTTGGCCACGCAGTAGAAGACCGACTCGTGGACCCTGTAGACCGGGTCCTCGTGGGTTGTCGCATGCGAGTCCTCGAAGCAGCCGCCCTGGTCGATCGCGATGTCGACCAGCACCGAGCCCGGCTTCATGCGCTTCACCAGGTCGTTCGAGACCAGCTTGGGGGCCTTCGCGCCAGGCACCAGCACGGCGCCGATCACCATGTCGGCCTCCAGCAGTGACTGCTCGATGGCGTACGCGGACGAGACCAGCGTCTTCACCCGGCCGCCGAACTGGGCGTCGATCTGGCGCAGGCGGGGGATCGACAGGTCGAGGATCGTCACGTCGGCGCCCATGCCCAGGGCGATGGTGGCCGCGTTGACGCCGGAGACTCCGCCGCCGATGACCGTCACCTTGGCCGGGCTGACGCCGGGCACGCCGCCCGGCAGGACGCCGCGGCCGCCGCTGTTGCGCATCAGGCTGTACGCGCCGACCTGCGGGGCCAGGCGACCGGCGACCTCGGACATCGGGGCCAGCAGCGGCAGCGAGCCGTCGGGCAGCTGCACCGTCTCGTACGCGATGGCGGTCGTGCCGCTGGCCAGCAACGCCTTCGTGCCCTCGGCGTCGGCCGCCAGGTGCAGATACGTGAAGACGGTCTGGCCGGCGCGGAGGCGGTGGTATTCGGAGGCGATCGGCTCCTTGACCTTCAGCAGCAGGTCGGCCTGCTGCCAGACCGAGTCGGCGTCCGCGACCAGGGAAGCGCCGGCGGCGACGTAGTCCTCGTCCGTGATGGCGGAGCCCACGCCGGCGCCGGCCTGGATGATCACGTCGTGGCCCCGGCGGACGAACTCGGCGACGCCGGCCGGCGTGATCGCCACCCGGTACTCGTGGTTCTTGACCTCGGTCGGCACACCGATCCGCATGGCTGTCTCCTTCGTCACGCCGTTGTGGGCTTCAGCGTGAAACGATGTGCTGTTGTCGCGCAATATGGCCGAATAAGATTCTGGATAGCGCGATCGACAGAAACAAAATGAGACGAGGAGCCTCGTGGTGACCGATCAACCGAAGGATCTTCGAGGCCTGGATCACATCGACCGCGAGTTGCTGACGCTGCTCGAGGCCGACGGGCGCATGCCCAACAACGCGCTCGCCGAGCGGGTCGGCATCGCCCCCTCCACGTGCCTGACCCGCGTCCGCCGGCTGCGCGAGATCGGCGCCATCCGCGGCTTCCACGCCGACGTCGACCCGGCCTGGATCGGGCGGCCCATCGAAGCCATGATCGCGGTGAAGATCCGCTCCGAGTCCCGCGACGCGATCGGCAAATTCGCCTCGTCGCTGGCCGACATCCCGGCCGTACGAGATGTCTACTTCGTGTCCGGCTCGTACGACTTCCTCCTGCACGTGGCGACGGCCGACGTCGAGGACCTCCGTGCGGTGATCACCGAGCGCCTGAGCGGAACGCGGCTGATCGCCGGCACCGAGACCTATCTGATCTTCGAGCATCGCCGCGGGCAGGGATGATCCCGGCCTGCACCGGGGCCATCACTCAACAAGTCACGGAGCCCGCCGACCCTTCTCATAGCCGAGTCAGCTGAGCTGAGAGGACGGGCGAGATGCCGGACACCCTGGTCGCGGAGCGCGAGCGCCTGGCCGCGCTGCACAGCTACCGCGTGCTCGACACCGCGCCGGAGAGCGACTTCGACGACATCGTGACGCTGGCCGCCCAGCTCTGCCGGGCGCCCATGGCGGCGATCAGCCTGATCGACGGCGAGCGGCAGTGGCTCAAGTCGCGCATCGGCATCGAGGTGTGCGAGGTGGCCCGCGACCGGTCGTTCTGCGCGCACGCCATGTTCAGCGACGGGGTCATGCAGGTGCCCGACGCCCGGCTCGACCCCCGGTTCCGGGACAACCCGGCCGTCACCGGTGACGCGAACGTCGTCTTCTACGCGGGCGCGCCGCTCGTCACCGCCTCGGGGCAGGCGCTGGGCGCGCTCTGCGTGATCGGGCACGAGCCCCGGCTGCTCACGCCGGCCGAGGCCACCGGCCTGCGCACGCTGGCCCGGCACGTGATGGCCCAGCTGGAGCTGCGGCAGTACGCCCGCGGGCTGAACGCGCGGCTGCGCGACGCCGACCGGGTCCGCGACGAGTTCCTGTCCCGGGTCACGCACGAGCTGCGGACGCCGCTGACCTCGATCAACGGCTACCTGGAGCTGCTCGGCGACGGCGTGGCCGCGGACGGCGAGTTCGTGGCCCGGATCCGGCGCAACTCGGAGCGGCTGACCGCCCTGGTCGACGACATGCTGTTGGCGGCGCAGACCGGCCGCAGCGACCTCGTGCTGAACAAGCGCGAGCTGGACCTGGCCGAGATGGCCCGGGCCGCGGTGCGCCGCAACGTCGGGCTGGCCCTGACCCGGTGCCTGGACATCTACGCCGACGCGCCGCTGCCGGTGATGGTCGAGGCCGACGAGGAACGGCTCGGCCAGGTGCTGGAACGGCTGTTACTCAACGCCGTCAAGTTCACTGGACGCGGTCGCATCACAGTGCGTGCCTCCGTGCGCGGGGACGACGCCGTGCTCGAGGTGCGCGACACCGGCATCGGCATGAGCGCCGAGGAGAGCGCCCGGGCGCTGGCCCCGTTCCGGCGCTCGGCCGCCGCCGAGCGGCACGAGGTGCAGGGCGCCGGCCTGGGCCTGAGCATCGTCAAGGCGATCGTCGACGGCCACCAGGGCCGCATCCACATCGACAGTGAGCCCGATCGCGGCACGACGATCGTGGTGACGCTGCCACGGGCGTAGATATATAAGTACTGTTACATTGCCGGGGTGGACCTTCTCGACAGCAACCACTGGAGCGACCTGCACGCCGTGCTCGCAGGCCTCGATTCCGACATCTCGGATCTCTATCGCGAGGCCGGGGTCGAGGGCGTGCGGACGCGTTTCGTCGGGCCGCTCATCGCGCTGCACCGCTTCGGGCCGATGACGATTCGTGCTCTGGCCGAGAAGCGCGACGTCAGCCACTCGGCGATGAGCCAGACGGCGGCCGCCATGACCAAGGCCGGGCTGGTCGAGGCCGTACCCGGCGACGACGGGCGCACCCGGCCCATCCGGCTCACCGCCCGGGCCGAGGGGATCATGCCGTTTCTCGTTGCCGAGTGGCGGGCCACCGAGGCCGCCGTGCGGGAGCTCGACGCCGAGCTGCCGTACTCGCTCACGCAGGTCACCGCCGACCTGCGTGAGCTGCTGGCCCGGCGCTCGTTCGCCCGCCGCCTGCGGGACCACCTCGCATGAGGGCGCTGGCCGACCTCAGCCCGCTGCGCGAGAACCGCACCTTCCGGCGGCTGTGGCTGGGCACCACCGCCTCCGGCTTCGGCGGGCAGCTCGGCTCGTTCGCGATCGTCTACTACATCTGGGACCGCACCCACAGCGCGGCCGTCGTGGGTCTCGTGGGGCTGGCCATCGGCGTACCCCTGATCGTCCTGGCCCTGGCCGGCAGCGCCTTCGTCGACCACGTCGACCGGCGGCTGCTCACGATGCGCTGCACCGTGGCCCAGATCGTGGTGAGCGCGGCAATGACCCTCGTGGTGTTCACCGACGCCGGCGGCGTGCCCGCGATCCTGCTGCTCACGGCCGTCCAGTCGGCCATCGGCGGCCTCAACGCGCCCGCCCGCCAGACCTTCGTGCCGGCCCTGCTGAGCGGGGAACGCCTCGCTGCCGGCCTCGCCCTCAACCACCTGTCGTTCCAGCTCGCCATGCTGGCCGGCCCGGCCACCGCGGGCGCGCTCACCGCCCTGGCCGGCGTCGGCTGGTGCCTCGCCTTCGACACGCTCACCTACGGTTTCGCGCTGTTCGGGGTCGCCGGTCTGCCGCCCGGCGCCCCCGTCTCCGAGGGCCGGTCCGGCGTGCGGGCGGTCCGGGCCGGTCTGTCGTACGCCGTCAGGACCCCACAGGTGCGAGGGGCGCTGCTGGCCGACCTCGCGGCCACGGTGCTCGCCATGCCGTTCGCCCTGTTCCCGGTCATCAACGCGGAGAAGTTCGGCGGCCGCCCCGAGGTCCTCGGCCTGTTCGCCACGGCGGTCGCGGTCGGCGGCGTGCTCGCCTCGGTGCTCTCCGGCCTGGCCACCCGATATGCCCACCCGGGCCGGATGCTGCTGGCCTGCGGCGCCGTGTGGGCCGTGACCCTCGGCCTGGCCGGCCTCAGCACCAGCCTGTACGCGGTTCTGGCCTTCCTGGCCGTGGCCGGCTTCGCCGACACCTGGGCCGTGGTGTCGCGCGGAACCGTCGTGCAGGGCTCCACACCGGACGCCTACCGGGGCCGGGTGGCCGCCCTGGAACACATCGCCGGCGCGGCCGGCCCCCACCTCGGCAACCTGCGGGCCGGCCTGGTCGCCTCGCTCACCTCGGGCGGCGCCGCCCTGGCCATCGGCGGAGCGCTGGGCGTGCTGGGAACGGCGTTGATCGCCCTCTCCGTCCCGGCCCTGCGCCGCTACCGGATTGCGGGCTAGTGCTGCGCATGCGCCGTGAGGAGACGCCCTTGAGGCTGTTGACCAGTCGGGCCACGGCCGCTCTGGCGCGTACCGCGACTTCGCCTCGTTCGTCGTGGCGAGCGAGCAGGACGAGACGCTGTCGCCGGTCGATTCCGAGGCCGGGATCGACCTCGGGTTGACGCACTTCGCCGTGCTGTCGGACGGCACGAAGGCGCGACCGGCAGCACCGCCGCGCGGTCCACGCGCGGCGTGGAGGGAATCCTCGTCCTTCAGGGCGAAGAGGATGTCAACGGATTCCCGCTTGACCGCCGTGCCACCATCCTCGGCGTGGGATCAGACGCGAGGATCTACGTCTTCGACTACGAGCGCTACCGGACCGAGGTCGTGCCCGGGATGCTGGCGCTGTTCCGCGGCGATCCGGTGCCGCGGTGGCTGGCCGGTCTCCCGGGAAGCGAATGGGGCGACATGTGGCTGGAGCTGGCCGGCCGGCTGCGCGCCGGGCCGGTCGACCTGGCCGCGTACTGCCTGTGGCTCGGCGAGGACCTCGCCTATCTCGGCAATCAGCCGGTGACGCTGCCCGAGGGCGGCCGCCCGTGGATGCGATGCCCGTCGGCGACCTGTCCCGAGCGCTCCCGGTGCTCGTTCCACGAAGGGGCCACGCAGGCGAACGCCGACGACCTCGGATTCCTGTACGCGGCCTGGGTCACCCTCCGGTGCCTGGGCGAGGGGCAGTTCGTCGGGCGCTCGGCCCGGCCGCCGGACTTCGAGTCCCTGCTCGAGCATCTGGGCGTGCCCGCGAACGACCCGATCCGCCTGCACCTGACCGCGCTCGACGTGCGCGGCGCGGTGCTCGGCTACGAGTTCGAGCGCACCGCCGGCACCTACGGCTGGCTCACCCCGGCCGAGACCGCCGACCTGGCCGCCCGCCTCGACCGGCTCGACCTGCCCCGCTACGAGCCCACCTTCGAGGCCGCGTCGGCTGCCTTCGGCGGCTACCACAAGGAGCCGTCACGCATGCCGGGCGAACTGGAGTGGCCGGCCCTGACCCTGTCCTTCGTCCGCACGGCGGCCACCGTCGCCGCCACGTCGGGGCAGGGCGTCCTGTGGGGCGGCGACCTCTATCCGGACTCCTGGCGCGAACTGCTCGGCCTGCCCTCCTGAGCGGGGCCGCGCCGTCCACGGGATGGCGCTGCGCGGGCCGGCGTTCGTGAGCACAGTGGACGGCAAGCACGAGGACGTGCTGGCCGGGCTGGCCGAAGCGGGGGAGCTCCACCGGCGGGCGGGTGACGCGGTGGGGAGGCGCAGACCACCGTGCAGTTGTGCACGGTGCACAGTTCGTACGGGAACCCGGTCGTCGCCCTTGATCTGGCCCGGAAAGGCGGAGCGGCTGTTCGACGCGGTGGGACATCGGCGCTGAACTACGCGGGCTGGATCCTCGGGCAGCTCGGACGGCACCACGAGGCGGTGGCGATGTGCCGCCGATCGGCCGATCACATCCGCAGGCGGCCAGCGTCGCGGCGAAGCTGGCCGGCGACCACGCGATCGTCGGGCCGCTCTGAAAACGGCTGGCCGTCGGGGCCCGTTTCGGCGAGCATTCACGGGTGATCGACAGGGCGGCGGCAGCGTTACAGGGTCTGGCGATGGGTGACGCCTTCGGGGGCACGTGGTTCCGCCGCCGCTTCGCGGAGGACAACCTGCGCCCCGGCCCGTGGCGGTGGACCGACGACACGGCGATGGCCATCGTTCTGCTGCGCGTGCTGGAGGACCACGGCAGGGTCGACCAGGACGCGCTGGCGGCCGGGTTCGCCCGGGCGTACGCCGAGGATCCGTACCGGCACTACGGAGCCGGGATGCACGACGTGCTGGCGGCGATCGGCGAGGGCGAGCCGTGGCAGGAGGTCACCCGCCGGCAGTTCGACGGCAAAGGCTCGTGGGGCAACGGCGCGGCGATGCGGGTGGCGCCGTTGGGAGCCTTCTTCGCCGGTGATCCCGAGCGGGCGGGGAGCGAGGCCGTACGGTCGGCGCAGGTGACCCACGCGCATCCGGAGGCGGCGGCGGGGGCGGTGGCGGTCGCGGTGGCGGCGGCGCTGAACGTGCGGGGGTCGCTGGACCTGGCGGCGGTGGCCGGCCGGGTGGAGGGCACCGAGGTGGGCCGGGGCCTGCTGCGGGTCGCCGGCATGGACACGGAGCCGAGGAAGGTCGCGGCGGTCGTGGGTTGCGGCCGAAGGATGTCGGCGCCGGACACGGTGCCGTTCGCGTTGTGGTGCGCGGCCCGGCATCCGGAGGATCTCGAGGCGGCCCTGTGGGCCACGGCGAGCGCCGGCGGCGACGTGGACACGACGTGCGCGATCGCGGGCGGTGTGGTGGGCGCCCGCACCGGCGTGGACGCCCTGCCCGCCGAGTGGCTGGCCGCGGCCGAGCCGGTGGCCTGAGCGTCAATCGAAACTCTTGTACATGAGATGCAGGCCCACCCGGCCCTCGACCGGGTGGGCGAACGCGCCCGGCACAGTGCCCAGGATCTCGAAACCCAGGCGCTGGTAGACGGCGACGGCGGCGTGGTTCGACTCGGCCACCGCGTTGAACTGCATTCCGGCGTACGGCTGGGAAAGCGCCCAGGACAGCGCGTCGCGGCAGAGAAGCGTGCCCACCCCGCGGCCTCGCGCCTCGGCGGCGACCATGAAGCTGGCGGTGGAGACGTGCGCGCCCGGGCCGGGACGGTTGGGGCCCATCTTGGCGGTGCCGACGATCCGGCCCTCGTCGACGGCCACGACGGTGCGGCCCGGTGAGGGCTCGATCCAGACGGCGCGGGCCGTCTCCTCGGACATCGCCGGGTCGTACGTGAAGGTGTCGGCCGCCCTGACCACCTCGCGGATGATCGGCCAGACCGCGGGCCAGTCGTGATCTTCGAAGTCTCGCACTCGCACGCGACGACGGTAACGGCGTCACCACCGCGCCGCGACCGCATTAGGGCAGGCTGCGCGGGACAGGTACTTTGTGTCGGGCGCGACCTCCGATCGCGCGCGGAGGAAGGTGCCAGGCGATGACGACCGAGCGGAACAGGGCGACGGGGCGGCCGACGCTGGAAGAGGTCGCCGCGCGGGCCGGTGTGGGCCGCGGGACGGTGTCGCGCGTGGTCAACGGCTCGGCGCAGGTGAGCCCGCGCGCCCGGCAGGCCGTCGAGGAGGCGATCCAGGAACTGGGCTACGTGCCCAACCGCGCCGCCCGCACGCTCGTCACGCAGCGGACCGACTCGATCGCGCTGGTCATCTTCGAGTCGGGGGAGCGGTTCTTCGCCGAGCCGTTCTTCGGGCGGATCGTGCAGGCGACGTCGTCGGTGCTGGTGGCCCGCAACCTGCAGATGGTTTTGATGATCGCGCAGGCGCCGGAGGAGAGGCGCCGCCTGGAGGGCTACCTGACCCGCCAGCACGTGGACGGGGCGCTGCTGCTGTCACTGCACGGCGACGACCCACTGCCGGCGGTGCTCGAGGAGCGAGGTGTGGCCACGGTCCGGGCCGGGCGCCCGACGTACGCCGACAGGGGCTCCTACGTCGACGCGGACAACCGGGGCGGCGCGAGGGAAGCGGTGTCGTACCTCTGGTCCCGGGGCCGGCGGCGGATCGCGGCGATCACCGGCCCGCTCGACATGGCGGCCGGCATAGGGCGCCTGGAGGGCTACCGCGACGTGGTCGGCGACGGGCCGGTGGCGTTCGGCGACTTCAGCGAGGAGAGCGGCGCCGCGGCGATGTACCGGTTGCTGGAGCAGTACCCGGACCTGGACGCGGTCTTCGCGGCCTCGGACATGATGGCGGCCGGCGCCCTGCGCGTGCTGCGCCAGCACGGCCGCCGGGTGCCGGACGACGTGGCGGTCATCGGCTTCGACGACTCGGTGATCACCAGGCACACCGAGCCGTCCCTGACCAGCGTCGACCAGCCCATAGCCGAGATGGGCCGGGAGATGGTCCGCCTGCTGCTGGCCAAGATCGACGGCGACGAGCCGGCCGACACGCAGATCGTCCTCCCGACCCGCCTGGTCATCCGCGGCTCAGCCTGACCCCACCGGCCCGGTCTTGGAGGGCATGCGCGCGGTCGCTCGGCGCGGGGTTGATGGGCGTGCGATAGGCGTGGTGGCTCGCGCGGGTTGATGGGCGCGCGATAGGTGTGGTCGCTCGCGCGGGTTGATGGGCACGGGTCAGCGGGCGCGCGGTCGCCGGGCGCGCGGTCGGCTGGGGCGCGGTCTGCTGGGGCGCGGTGGCGCGGCCTACGGGGTCACAGTGTGCGGGCGGCCCGGTCGACGTCGGCCAGGCGGGAGCGGAGCACGGCGGCCTGGCCCGAGGAGACGCTGCCCTCGCCGACGCGGTCGTTGATTTTGCGGCGCAGGGCGTCCACCTGGTCGCCGGCGTTGTCGCCGGGGCGGGTCAGGGGCTGTAGCAGGTTCAGCAGGTCGGTCGCCACGTCGGAACGGATGTCGCCGCCGGCGGCGCCGCGCTCGACGGCCGTCCGGAAGCGGCTCACGGCGTCGTCGAAGCTGAGCGTCGGGGTGGGCTTCGGCGTGGGCGAGGACGACGTCGGTGGCGGCGTGGTCGTGGTGGGCGCGGTCGCCTCCGGCGTGGACGTGACGACCACGGGCGGTGGCGGCAGCTCCGGATTGGCGTCGATCTTGTCGTTCGCCGGCCAGTTGATCACGGCGAAGGAGCCGACCAGGGCCGCGACGAGAGCGGTGACGCCCACGATCAGAGCCAGCCGGCGCGGCGGTGGCTTGGTCAGCGCCAGAGTCGTGGCCGACGCGCGCCCCCGGGCCCCCGCTCGGCCCGCGCCCGCGCCGCCCGCGCCTGCTCGGTTCGCGCTCGTTCTGCCCGCGCCTGATCGGTTCGCGCTTGTTCCGCCCGCGCCTGATCGGTTCGCGCTTGTTCCGCCCGCGCCTGATCGGTTCGCGCTTGTTCCGCCCGCACCTGTTCGGTTCGCGCCAGCTCCGGCCGCGGACGCCGCAGACGCCGCGGACGCCGCGGACGCTGCGGACGCCGCGGACGCCGCGGACGCTGCGGACGCCGCAGCCGCGGTGGTCGCGCGGCGCGCGGAGGGCACGGCTCGACCTGGCGCGTATCCCGTCGACGACTCGCGGGTCTCGCCGGGCACAAAAGCGTCGTACCGGGCAGTCGAGGAAGGTGTCTGTCGCCCGGCCGTGGTGGCGGAGGGCGAGGACGTGGGGGTGGCGGAGGGCGTGGACGGGTCGAGGTGGGAAGCGGGGAAAGCAGATGCCTTGGCCGAGCGGGAAGAGCCGGCGGTGGAAGGCTCGCTCGGGGTGGACCAGTCGCTGGTGGGGGCGGGACCGAAATACGCCGGCTCCGGCTTGAGCCACAGCGCGGTCAGGTCGAAGCGGACCTCGGCCGCCGTGGGCCGGTCCGCCGGTGACTCGTCGAGGCACCGGGCGACCAGCTCGCGGAACGCCGCGGGCAGGCCGGCCGGCAACGGGCTGGGGCCGTCGCCGGCCCGGGCCTCGGCCAGTTCCTCCCACGTGTCCACCGGGTAGGGCGGGTCTCCCGTCACCATCTCGAACAGGAGCACGCCCAGGCCGTACACGTCCGTGGCCGGCTCGGACGGCATGCCGTCCAGGCGTTCCGGGGCCACGTACGCCGGTGTGCCGAACGTCGATCCCGACTCGTCGTCGTCCGGCTCGCCGGCCGTGGCGCTGATGCCGAAGTCGAGGATCTTCACGCCGGTCGGGGTGAGCATCACGTTGCCGGGCTTGATGTCGCGGTGGACCACCCCGGACGCGTGCGCCGCGGCCAGCGCGTCGGCCACCGCCGCGCCGATGCGGGCCGCCTCGGGCAAGCCGATCGGCTCGCGCTCCAGACGGGCCGCCACCGACTCGCCCGCCAGCAGCTCCATCACCACGAACGGCGTCACCGAACCGTCCGGGCGCACCGCCTCGCGGTAGTCGTGCACCGCCGCGATGTTCGGGTGCTGCAGCTTCGCCGCCATGCGGGCCTCGCGCCACACCACCTGCGCGCCCAGCGGCAGCTTCACCGCGACCGGGCGCGCCAGCAGCTCGTCGTCCGCACGCCAGATCTGCGACATGCCGCCGATCTCGAGGAGCTCGGCCAGGCGGTACCGCGAAGCGAGCAGGCTTCCCGCAATCGGCCACTCTTCGCTCACGAGGGAACATTCGCCCGGATTCCGGCGGGTGTCAACTCGTGTGATCCGGCGACTACCAGGCGTGCTGCTCGACCTCGAGCGCTACGTAGTCGATGTCCCCGGCGTAGTAGTCGCAGCCGACGTCGACCTGGTCGCAGTCCGTCTTGCCGCCGATCGCGACCGGCCACGAGTTGGCGATGGCGCCGGTCCAGCCGTAGCGGCCGGCGACCGTGCGGCCGTCGATGGCCAGGAACACGCCGTCGTCGGTCCGCTCGCAGCGCACCGTGTGCCAGCTCCCGTCGTTGATCGCCCGTGGGGCGGTCACCAGCAGGGCCGTCGAGGAGCCCCGGAACCAGCACTGGACCTTGCCGTTCGGGATCTGGATCTTGTAGCTGCCGCCGGAGACGGTGGCCTGGCCCTTCTGGATGATGTTGCCGAAGTGCTCGCGGGTGCGCAGCCGCACCGTGATCGCGTAGTCGCGGGTGCCGGGGTCGAGCTCGGCGCTGTCGGGCACGAGCGCCAGGTGGCCCGGGTGGGTGGGCGGGGTGTCCGGCTCGAGGCGGTCGAAGCGATATCCGTAGCTGTTGTCGGTGCGCAGGCCGACGCCGATGTCGCGGCCGATCCGGCCGTGGAAGCCGTGCCCGCTGCCGTCGCGCATCGTTGAGGTACCGGGAGCCTCGTTCATGCCCCAGAAGGCGATCTCGTGCTGAGCCGAGGCGGAGGCCGGCGCCGCGACGGAGGCGACGGCCCCGAGGGCCGCCACGGAGATCATCCAAAAGTGCCGTTTCTTCATGGTAATCCCCGTTGGCGCTCTATATCCGTTTTGACGGGTTGAGTGTACGCATGCGCGAGCCATCCCCGAGGGTGAAGCTTCAACAAGCGCCCGGATGACATGATGTGCGGGATGGCGCGCTTCGGGGCACGAACGTTCGAGGAGGCCGGCGAGGCCCGCGTGGTCCTCTCCGGCGACTGCGACCTTTCCGTACGGGACGATCTGCTCGCCGCCCTCAACGCCGCCGTCGGCCGTCACCCGCGGGTCGTGGTCGATCTCGCCCAGGTCGGCTTCCTCGACTCCACCGGCGTCCACGGCCTGGTCACCGCCCATCACGCCGCCCTCGCCCGCGGCGGCCGCCTGATCGTGGTCAACGCGAGGGGCGCGGTCGCCACCGTCCTCGAGATCACCGGCGTCGCCGGCCTCCTGGCCGAGCCCGCACCGCCCGCCGTGGACCGCAGGCCCGGCGGATGAACGCCGAGATCACGTACGACAAGCCCGGCGACCTGGCCCCGCTGCGCGACTTCGTCCGGCTGCACGCCACCGCGCTGGGCCTGCCCGGCCGCCGGGCCGACCTGCTCACCCTCGCGGTCAGCGAGCTCGCCACCAACACGCTGCAACACACTGTGGGCGGCGGTGTGGTGCGCCTGTGGGCCGAGAACGGCCGGGTCTACTGCGACGTGATCGACGGCGGGCCGGCGCGGGCGTTCGGGCGGGCCATGCCGGCCGCCGACGCGCCGCGCGGGCGGGGCCTGGCCATCGTCGAGCGCATCTGCGACGAGGTGGATGTGGAGTCGGCGGAGCGGGGAACACGCGTACGGCTGGCCCTCGATCTCAAAGAACCTTGATCAGCACCGTGCAGGTGTCGTCGTCCGGGCTCGGCCGGTTGATCGCGGTCACCGCGGGCAGCGCGCCGGTGGCCGCGGCGAGCGCGCCGAGCACCCCCGGCAGCAGCGGCGGGCCGTCGCGCCGCTCCACCAAGCCGTCCGTGTAGAGCAAGAGAAGATCGCCAGGGTCAAGGGCCAGGGTCATGATTTCGTACGCCGCCTCGCCGTCGGCGCCGAGCAGCATGCCCACCGGAAGATCGAGCGGCCGCGCGCACCCGCCCCGGGCCAGCAGCGGCGGCGCGTGCCCGGCCCGGCCCCAGACCAGCGACCGGCTCGCCGGGTCGAAGACGCCGAGCACGGCCGTCCCGGTCAGCCGCAGCTGACCGCACAGCCGGTTCAGATGGCGCAACAGCAGCGCCGGCTCGTGCACCCCGATCGACAGCCAGGCGATCAGCGCGAACCGCAGATGCGCCATCCCGCTCGCCGCGGCCAGCCCGTGCCCGGCCACGTCGCCCACCGCCAGCAGCACGCGCCCGTCGCTCAGCTCCTGCGCGTGGTACCAGTCGCCGCCGACCTGCGCCGTGCTCTCGGCCGGCAGATAGTCGACCCGCACCCGCAGGCCGGGCAGCGGGAACGGCTCGCGCGGCACCGGCTGGATCATCTGCTGGAGCTGACCGGCCAGGCGATGCTCGGCGATCGCGGTCATCTCGCGGGTGCGCAGCTGGTCGCGGAGCCGCTCGATGGCCGTGCGCGAGCTCTCCCGGGCGGTCACGTCCTGCACCACCGCGTTGATCTTCAGCGGCCGCCCGGCGGCGTCGGTGGTGACGTCCGAGAGGATCCGCAGGTGCTTGACCCCGCGGCCGACCGTGAAGCGGACCGTCACGTCGGCCGGCCCGCCGCTGTCCATGCTCTGCCAGGCCGTCTCGGCGATGCCGCGGTCCTCGGGGAGCATCGCGGCCGCCTGCTCCGCCCGCGACATCGGGCCGAGCGCCGGGTCCCGCTCGAAGATCCGGTACATGCCGGGCGACCAGTCGCCGGCCCCGGTCATCAGGTCGAACTCGGTCCAGCCGAGGCTGCCGAGCAGCTCGGTGTTGGCCGCACGGCGGCGGTCCTCGTCGAGGCGCTGCCACCAGACCAGCAGGCCGCCGAGCACGGGGTGCACGGTGACGTCGAACAGGGAGTGCGCGACGACGCCGGCCTTCTTCTCGTCGTAGCGGAACTCCTCGAGCTCGCGGGGCTCGCCGGTGCGCAGCACGTCGAGGTAGATCTGCCACAGCTCGCCGCCGACGATGCTCGGGTAGAGCTCGCTGAGCAGACGGTCGACCCGGCTGGTGCCCCGGCGGTAGATGTCGCGGCCCCGCCCGCTCGTCGCGCCGACCCGGAAGTCCCGGACGGCGCCGTCCTCCGCGAGCACGGGCAGCAGCCAGGAGCATCCCGCCGGGATGACGGCGAGCATCTCCTGGACGACCCGGGCCACCTCGTCGCCGGCCATGCGCTCAGGGTAGAGGGCGGCGACGCACGCCCGGTGCGCCGGGGACATCCGACGGTGACAAGACCTCGCGAACCACCAGTTCAGCTTGGTAGCATCCCGCGACTCTCGAGGTTCGGAGGTCTTACCCCGTGTCCGACAACAACCGCATGAAGGATCGTGTCAAAGTGCTGCTCAATGGGACGTCAACGGACAGCCAGACCTCGGAGCACGCCCTCGTCGCCCCGACGCAGCAGGCACAGCAGGCCGCCCAGGCCCAGGCCCAGAACGGCGCCGCCCAGCCGGGTCAGCCGGCCCAGCCCGGCCAGCCCGGCCAGCACCCCAACCAGGCCCTCCAGGTCCTGACCCTGGCCCAGCGCACGGCCGAGGAGCACGTCGCCCGGGCCCACCACCAGGCCGACAAGATCCGTACGGACGCGCTGGCCGCGGCCGAGCAGATCGCCCGCGACGCGCAGGTGCACGCCCACAACGTCCGCCGCGAGGCCG
This sequence comes from Actinoplanes sp. NPDC000266, assembly GCF_042899005.1. Lineage (NCBI taxonomy): Bacteria > Bacillati > Actinomycetota > Actinomycetes > Micromonosporales > Micromonosporaceae > Actinoplanes > Actinoplanes sp. NPDC000266. The sequence goes on along the minus strand of NZ_JBIAZI010000002.1, from coordinate 453,378 downwards.
AGAAGATCCTCTCGGACGCCCGCGCCGCCGCCGAGCAGATCGCCCGCGACTCGCACGCCCGCACCGAGGAGGCCCGCCGCAACGCGGAGAAGATCCTCTCCGAGGCCCGTTCGCAGTCGGAGTCGGTCGCCCAGGACGCGCAGGCCAACGCCGACCACCTCAACCAGCAGGCCCGCCAGCGCTACGACGACGTCGTGGGCAGCCTGGGCAGCAAGCGCGAGGCGCTCCAGCAGCAGATCGAGGCGCTGGAGCTGTTCGACCGTGAGTACCGCTCGCGGCTCACCACCTTCATGCAGGGCCAGCTGCGCGCCCTCTGGGTCGACCAGCCCCAGGTCACCGGCGAGCTGCCCGAGCAGGCCGAGGCCGGCCCCCGCCACGGCGCCCCCGACGACCGCGACGACGCGGTCCCGGCCCAGCGCCACAGCGAGGAGGACCAGGTCGACGAGGACGACGAGGCCCAGGCCGAGCGGTAGGTCTGACCGTTCGGGTTAGTTCTTCTCTCCCGGCCTCCGGGGTTCACTGAGAGTGTGGAGACCGGGAGGCTGCGGGTCGACTCGGGCACGGTCGAGGTGGGATCCGGCGACGGCCGGGTCGTGACCGCGCCCGTGGTGCGCGACGGACGGCTCGCCGAGCGGCTCCGCGACCTGCGCCGCGCCCGCCGGCTCGCCGGCACCGGGGTGGTGGCGCGGTCGGCCGCGCCGGTCGGCGAGGCCCTGCGCGCGGCCGGGGTGGAGCTGGCCCGGTCGTACGCGCCGGGCGAGGCCGGCGAGGCCCTGCGCGAGCTGGTCGAGCGGGGCGATCTGCTGCTCGAGGTGCGGTCCGACGAGGACCTGCCCTGGGAGGCGCTGGTCGTCCCGGGCGCCGGGCAGCCGCTCGGGCTTCATCCGAACGTGCGGATGTACCGTTCGGCGCCGGGCCGCGCCTACGCCACCGGCACAGTGCCCGGTCCGCTGAGGATCCTCGCCGCGGGCGATCTCGAGCGGTTGCTCGACGTGGTCGAGCCCAGCGCCCGCCTGCGCATCTTCGACCGGGACGGCGACGAGCCGGTGCACGTGGTCCACCTCGGCGACGAGGAGTGGCTGCCCGGCGAGAACCGCCCAGGGCTCGTCGTCGTCGCCGGCCACGGCCGGGTCGCCGAGCTGCTGACGGCCGGTGTGCCCCAGGTCCTGGCTCTGACCGGCGGTGACGCCACGCGTTTCCTCGGCCACTTCTACCAGCTGCTCACGGGCTTTCCGTCGGTGCCGGACGCGGTCGCCGGCGCACGCCGGCTCACCGGCGGCACCGAGTGGACCGCGCCCGTTCTGTACTGCCTGGGTGCACCCGCGCCGCTGCATGGAGTTACGGTGACCGATATGGACGAGCCCGAGGGGTTCGTCGGCCGCCGCGACGACCTGCGAACCCTGCTGGAGGCCGTGCGCCGGCCCGGCCACGCCGGGGTGGTGCTGCACGGCCTCGGCGGCATGGGCAAGAGCAGCCTGGCCGGCGAGCTGGTGCGCCGGCTCGGCGACGACGCCGGCCTCGTGGTGCGGGTCAGCGGCACCGACACCGGGGAGCAGATCCTCGACACGTTCGGCAAGCTGCTGGCCGGTGAGCCGTCGGCGTCCCGGACGGCGGCCGAGGACCGGCGGCGCCGCCTCGCGGCCTATCTGCGCACGCCGGACGAATTCTGGCGCGACCGGCTGGCCACGGCGTTCGCCGTGCTCGGATCGCGGCCGGTGACCCTGGTCGTCGACGACTTCGCGGTCGACGAGCGGGCGCGCCGGGCCGGGTCGCGGGCCGAGCCCGCCGACCCCGGCCTGGCCGCGTTCCTGGCCCGCTGGATCCGCGAGCCCGGGCCGCACCGGGTGCTGATCACCAGCCGCCTTCCGTTCACCCTGCCCGGCAACCTCCACAAGCGGCTCACCGAGCACCACCTCGGCCCGCTCACCGAGGCCGAGGCCCGGGTGCTGAGCTCGCGCCTGCCCGCGCTGGCCGGTCTCACGCCGGCCGAGCAGCACCGGGCCTGGGCCGGCACCGGCGGCCATCCGCGCACCCTGGAACACCTCGACGCGCTGCTGCGGCGCAGCCCGGCCGGGTTCGCCTCGGTGGCCGGCCGTCTGGAGGCGCTGCTGGCCCGGCAGGGCGTGCCCGAGCCGGGCCGCTGGGCGGACGACCTGCGCTCGGCGAACGACGACGACCGCCGGGCCGGCCTGGCCCTGGCCGAGGCGATCGCCACCACCGTCAACGACGCCGTGCTGAGCGATCTGCTCGGGCTGCTCGACGACGACTGCCGGCGGCTGCTGGTCGGCGCCGCCGTCTATCGCCGCCCGGCCGACGAGCCGGCGCTGGTGCGCCAGAGCGCGCTGCCCGGCCTGCCCGACGGCCTCGACACGCTCGCCGGGCTCGGGCTGGTCAGCGAGGTGGCCGACGAGGACGGGGTGCGGCACACCGTCCATCCGTGGACCGCGGCGTCGGTCGCCCGGCTCCATCCCGCTCAGACGGCGGCGGCGCACGGCCGCGCGGCCGATTACTACCGTCACCGCGTACGTCCGAGAGACAGCGACCCGGTCGCCGACCTGGACGACCTCATCGAGGCCCGGCAGCATCTGTTCCGGGCCGGCCGGGTGGACGAGGCGATCCGGCTCAGCTTCCTGGTCCGCGAGCGCCTGGACATGTGGTCGGCCTGGGACTGGGCCCGCGCGGTGTGCGAGGAGACCCTCGGGTGGGTCGAGCCGGGCAGCCGCGACGCCGCCGGCCTGCTGCACTACCTCGGTCTGCTGGCCCACCGGCGGGGCGAGACGGCCGAGTCCGAGCGGCTGCTGGGCCGGGCCCTGTCGGTGGCCGAGACGGCCGGCGACCGCGCCCAGCAGGCGACGATCTGCCACAAGCTGAGCCGGCTGGCCGAGGACCGCGGCGACCACGCCGCCGCCGAGCGGCGCCTGCGGCAGGCGCTGCTGCTCGACGCCGAGAACGGCAACCGGACCGGCCTGGCCGCCGGGCAGCACCGGCTGGCCCTGCTCTGCACGCTCACCAACCGCCTCAGCGAGGCCGTCGCCCTGCACTGCCAGGCGCTGGCCATCGAGATCGCGCTGGGCCTGCCCGACGCCCGTCTCGAGGTCGCCGACCTGGCCCGCCTGCGCGCCGCCCTGGGCGAGGACGACTTCCGCCGCGCGGTGACCGCCGTCCTGCCCGAGGAGTCGGTGAGCGGCCTGGCCCGCCTGCTCGACGACTTCGCCACGGCCGCCGAGGGCCGCCACAACTAATCGAGGGACTGGCGCAGGGCGGTCAGGAGCTGGTTCTTGCTGAACGGCTTCTCGACCAGGGTGACGTCGGGGTCGAGGGTGCCCTGCGAGGCGAGGACCGGGCGGGCGTACCCGGACATGAACAGCACGGCGGTGCCGGGCCGGGCCTCGGCGAAGCGCTCGGCCAGGTCCTTGCCGAGCATGTGGGGCATGACGACGTCGGTGAGCAGAACGTCGATCGGTCCCTCGTACGCCTCGGCCAGGGCCAGCGCGGCCGGGCCGTCCGAGGCGATCAGCACGTTGTGGCCGGCGCCGGCCAGGATCCGGCGCAGCACGTCACGCAGGGCGGGCTCGTCCTCGACGGCCAGGATCGTGCCGCGGCGGTAGTCGGTGGGCGGCGCGGCCGGTGGCTCGGCCTCGGCCGGCGCGGCGTCGGTGGTGGGCAGCAGGATGGTGAACGTGGTGCCCATGCCGGGCTCGGAGTAGACGTTGAGGTCGCCGCCGGCCGCCGTGACGATGCCGTAGACCGTGGCCAGGCCGAGGCCGGTGCCCTTGCCGGCCGGCTTGGTCGTGTAGAACGGCTCGAAGGCCCGCTCGATCACCTCCGGCGGCATGCCGGTGCCGGTGTCGCTGACCCGCAGCCGCACATATCGGCCGGGGCGCAGGTGGGGCCGGCCCGAGGCGTAGTCGGCGTCGACGTCCAGCACCTCGGTCTCCAGGGTCAGCTCGCCGCCGCGCGGCATCGCGTCGCGGGCGTTCACCGCCAGGTTGACCAGCACCTGGTCGAGCTGGCCGGGGTCGGCGGTCACCGACGGCAGGTCCGCCGACAGGCGCACGGACAGGGCGATGTGCTCGCCGATCGAGCGCCGCAGCATCTGCTCGATGTCGGTGACCACGTCGTTGATGTCGAGCGGCCGCGGGCGTACCACCTCGCGCCGGGCGAAGGCGAGCAGCTGGTGGGTCAGGTCGGCGCCGCGCTGGGCGGCCTTGGAGATCTGCTCGGCGTCGCCGGCGATCTCGGTGAGGCCGGCGTCGACGGCCGCCTCGGCGATGAAGGTGGCGTAGTTGGCGATCACCGCGATGAGGTTGTTGAAGTCGTGGGCCACGCCGCCGGCGAGCTGGCCCAGGCCCTCCAGCCGCTGGGCCCGCTGCAGCTGCGCCTCCATGCGGGCCCGGTCGGCCTCGGCCTGGAGCTGGCGATAGCGGTCGTCGGCGCGGATGCGGTCGGTGATGTCGCGGATCACCGCGCACCGCATCCGGCCCTCCTCGGTCGGCAGCACGCTCATCGACACCTCGACCGGCACGGTGCTGCCGTCGATGCGGTGGGCCAGGGTGGGTGTGGGCGGCGTGCCGGGCGCGAGCAGCTCGGCCGGCGACTCGTCGGCGTCCCGGGGCGGCGCCGGGTCGTCCGGCAGCGAGGGCGAGAGCAGCTGGGCCACGTCGCGGCCGATCAGCCCGTTGCGGGTCAGGCCGAACAGGAGCTCGGCCTGGGTGTTGGAGAGGGTGATGAGCCCGTTGTCGCCGACGCCCACGAACGCGTCCGGCGCGGCCTCGAGCAGGGCCTGAAGGCTCGACTCGAGCCGCTCGCGGGCGCTGGTGGCGCGGGCGATCACGGTGAAGCCGAGCAGAACGCCGTCGTCGCCGGCCAGCGGCGACATGCTGAGAGTGACCGGGACCCAGTGGCCGTCGCGGTGCCGGCGCCGGGTGCGGAAACGCTCCAGGCGGGCGCCGGCCTCGATCAGCGCGAACATCTCCCGCTGGTCGGCCCGCCGGTCGGGCGCCACCAGCAGGTCGAGGTCGCGGCCGACGATTTCGGAGGGCGGATAACCGAGCAGCGCCTCGGCGGCCGGGTTCCAGGACAGGATGGTGTAGTCGCGGCCGACCGTGTAGATCGCGTCGTGGACCGAACCCACGATGGCCCGCAGCAGGCCGACCTGCTCGGGCAACCCGGAATTATCGCGCGATACTCCCATATGACGTCTACGTTAACGATTCGGTCCTAGGCTCGCATCATGATCGCCGAGGCTCAGGCCGTGCCGGAGGTCGACATGCAGCGGCCCAGCGTGGCCCGCATGTACAACTACTTCCTCGGCGGCCGGCACAACTTCGCGGCCGATCGGGAGGCCGCGGCGGCCGCGCTGACCGTGATGCCCGAGCTGCCGGCCATCGTCCGGCTCAACCGGCGCTTCCTGCGCCGGGCCGTCGAGCGGGCCTACGAGTCCGGTGTCCGCCAGTTCCTCGACCTCGGCTGCGGCATTCCCTCGGCCGGGGACGGGCGCGAGGTGGTGCGCGAGCTCGACCCGCGCGCGCCGATCGTGGGCGTCGACGTCGAGGCGTCGGCCTATCTGCACGGGCGCTGCGTGACGGGCGACGATCCGTACGCCGGAATGGTCCTGGCCGATCTGACCGACGCCGGCGCGGTGCTCGGCGCCCCGGTGGTCCGGGACCTGATCGACTTCGGCCGCCCGGTCGGCCTGCTGCTGGTGGCGGTCGCCCACTTCATCCCGGACACCGAGCGGCTGGCCCGGGCGCTGGACGACTATCGCCGGGCGCTGGCCCCCGGCAGCGTCCTGGCCCTCACCCACGGGTCCCGCAAGGGCGCGTCCGGCCGCATCGAGCGGGTCCGGCGGATCTACAACAACACCACCGCCCCGATGGTGATGCGCGACGAGGAGGACGTCCGTGCCTTCCTCGGTGACTGGCAACTGCTGGACCCCGGCGTGACCCTGGTCGGCGAATGGATGGGGGAGCAGGGCCTGGATGAGGTGGCCCGAGGAGCCTTCGTGGTTGGGATGTCGCGCAAAATCGGTACATGACGGACTTATTGCCGCATGCTTGAAGGATGGCAAGCGTGCTTATCGCCGAGGACGACGAGGACATCGCCCTGATCCTCACCAGGCTGCTCAAACGCGCCGGGCACACCGTCAGCCACGCGCCCGACGGGATGCGGGCGCTGGAGATGGTGATCGCCGAGCATCCGGACGTGGTGCTGACCGACCTCGGCATGCCCCGGATGGACGGCATCGAGCTGACCCGGGCCATCCGCGAGCACGCCGACCTCGGCAAGACGCCGATAGTGATGCTCAGCGGCCACCTGCACCCCGGCGACAACGCCCCGATCGCCGCCGGCGCCTGCGCCGTGCTGCTCAAGCCCTGCCCCAACGACAAGCTGCGCGAGGTGATCGGCGATCTGGCCGACCTGGGCCCGCACGGCCACCACGGCGCCGACGTCGGCTGCCCCGCCCGCTGGCCGGTCTCGGCCTAGGTGGACCGCGACGCCTTCCTCGACGCGCTGCTGGAGAGCCTGACGGTCGGCGTGATCGCCTGTGACGCCGACGGCGAGGTGGTCCTGGTCAACCGGCCCGTCCGCGAGCTGATGAGCCTGGACGAGCAGACCGCCCTGCGCGAATATCCGCAGCGCGCCGACGGCGTCCTGTTCGACGCCGGCGGCAGCCCGATCACCTGGGCCGAGGCGCCGGTCCAGCGCGCGGTCCGCGGCGAGGCGGTCGACGCCGACATGATCGTGCGGATCCCCGGCCGCCGCGAACGGGTCGTCGCCGTCACCGCGCGGCCCATCTTCGGCGCCGGCGGCGGCCAGGTGGGCGCGGTCGCGATCGCCCGTGAGGTCACCGCGCTGCGCCGGGCCGAGCGCTTCCGCGACTGCCACCGGGCCGTGGAACGGGCCCTGCAGTCCTCCGGTTCGATCGTCGACGCGGCGCCGGGCGTGCTGGCCGCGCTCGGCGAGACGCTCGGCTGGCCCGCGGCCGAGCTCTGGCTGGCCGGCGAGGACGACGGGGAACTGACCTTCGGCGGCCGATGGTGCGCCCCCGGTAGCGGGCTCGAGGCGGTGCTCGGCTTCGTGCCGATGCGCGGCTCCGGCATCACCGGCCGGGTCTGGGTCACCGGCAAACCGCTCTGGGTGCCCGACATCGCCCACACGGTGAACCTGAGCAGCCCGCTCGAACGCTCCCGGGCCGCCGCCTGCCTGCGGCACGGCATCCGGTCGGTCCTGTCGGTGCCGGTCCGCGACGGCTCCACCGTGCTCGGCGTGCTCACCTGCTACGCCTCGATGCCCGAGCCGCACGAGGACCTGCTGGCCGTGCTGCTCGACGGTGTCGCGGCCCAGATCGGCGTCTACGTGGCGCTGCGCCGGGCCGAGGCGCTGGCCTGCCAGCTCACCCGGGCCAAGGACGACTTCATCGCGCTGGTCAGCCACGAGATGCGCACACCGCTGACCACCATCGTGGCCAGCTCGTCCATGCTCGCCGAGGCGACGGCCTCGCTCGACGGCGAGAGCCAGGCGATGGTCGAGGCGGTCCAGCGCAACGCCACCGCGCTGCGCGGCGTCGTCGACACCCTGCTCGACCTGGCCGGGCTCGACTCCGGGCACGTCGCCCTCACCATCGGCCCGGTCGACCTGGCCTCGGTCGTCACCACCGCCATCGCCGCCGCCACGCCGGCCGCGGCCGCCGGTGGCGTGCGCCTCGACACCGACCGCACCGCTCCGCTGCCGCTCGACGGGGACGCCCACCGGCTCCGCCAGGTGGTCGACGACCTGCTGGCCAACGCCGTCAAATACAGCCCGCGCGGCGGCGACGTGCACGTGGGACTGCGCGAGCACGGCGCCGGGATCGAGCTGACCGTGACCGACCACGGCATCGGGACCCCGGCCGGGGAACGCGACCGCGTCTTCGAACGCTTCTACCGCGCCAGCAACGTGCGCCACCAGGGCATCGCCGGCAAAGGCCTGGGACTGAGCCTGGCCCGTACGATCGTCGGCCTGCACGGGGGCACCATCAGCCTCACCGGGCATCTCCCGCACGGCACGACCGTCCACGTCCGCCTGCCCACCCGCAGACCCTAAAGGCCGGTCTGAGTGATGCCGATAGTGGCGGTATGACTGACACGCTGGCGCGACCGACCGTGCTGCTCGTGGACGACGAGTCCACCATCCTCGAGACGCTGGCCCTCCAGCTGCGCCGCGACCACACGGTCCTGGTCGCCGAGAGCGGGGCCGAGGCGCTGCGCCTGCTGGCCGAGAACGGCCCGGTCGCGGCGGTCATCAGCGATCTGCGCATGCCCGAGATGGACGGCGTCGAGCTGCTGCGCCGGATCCAGGTCGAATATCCCGACACCACCCGCGTGCTGCACACCGCGCAGAGCGACCTCAACTCGGCCATCGCCGCGATCAACGACGGTGGCGTCTACCGCTACCTCGCCAAGCCGGTCAGGACCGACGAGCTGCGCTCGACCGTGCGGGAGGCGGTGGAGCTGCACGGCCGCTCGACCGCCGACCGTCAGCTGCTCGACAAGACCCTCAAGAGCAGCCTGGAGGCGCTCTTCGGCTGTCTGGAGCTGGCCAGCCCGCTCGCCTTCGCCCGCGGCGGCCGCATCCGCACGCTGGTCGGCGAGCTCTGCCACGGCATGCAGCTCGACTCGCTGTGGGAGATCGAGGTCGCCGCGATGGCGTCGCAGCTGGGCGCGGTCACCCTGCCGCCCAGCGTGCTGGCCAAGCTCGACAAGGGCATGCCCTGCACCTCCGAGGAGCAGGTCATGATCGACCACATGCCCGAGGTCGCGGTGCAGCTGCTCAAGAACATCCCGATGCTCGAGGACGTCATCCAGATCGTCCTGGGCCTGGGCACCAGGCCGCCGCGCAACCCGAGCCCGCTGGTCGAGGCCGCGGTCGCGGTCGTGCGCACCGCCATCGACTACGAGACGCTGGAGAGCCGCGGCCTCGAGGTGGACAGCGCGATCGCCGTGCTCGAGTGCCGCGAGGACAGCGCGATGCCCGTGCTGGCCGCGCTGCGCCAGCTCAAGGGCGTCGTGCACGTGGCCGAGAAGGTCCGCGGCCTGCGCGTGGTCGATCTCGAGGTCAACATGCGGGTGGCCGAGGACATCGTCGCGGTCAACGGCCTGGTCCTGATCGGCCGCGGCATGCTCGTCACCGAGCTGCTGCTCGACCGGCTCACCAACTTCGCCCGCACCATCGAGATCGTCGAGCCGGTGCTGGCCATCCCCGGCGGCCGCCGCTTCGACGCGGACATGCTCCTGCCCGAGCCGGAGCCGCGTCCCGCCCTCGAAGTGGCCGGCTAGGAACTCTCCAGCTCGGCCGCGTACCGCTCCAGGACCTCGAAGGCGAGGGCCTGCTCGGCGGCGACGCGGCCGAGCGTCACGTCGGGGTCGCAGACGTAGCCCTCCCGGGCCGAGCTCTCGACCTCGGCCAGGATCGCGGCCAGGGTGCCGGCGCCGATGTTGGCGGCCGAGCCCTTCATCGTGTGCGCGTGATCGCGCAGGTCCGAGACCTCGCCTCCGCGCAGCAGCTCACCGAGCCGGTCCACCGCGCCGGGCGTCTTGGCCAGGAACGAGCGGATGAGCCGGCTCATCAGCGCGCGTTCCGCGTCTCCGGGGTCGCCTCCGGCGATGTCCCGCATCCGGTCCCGGACCTCGTCCTCCCGGCTTCGCTCCATGTGTTCAATCCTGCTGGCTGACGGCCGGAGGAGGTGCCCGGTCGTGAAAAGTCCTATGGTTTCGCCCACCCGCGCCGATGGTTCCGGGGTGGCCACCGACTCCCGTACGCCGATCCGCTACGTCGTCGCGGCCGTCACCGTCACCCTGCTGGGCGCGCTCTGGTTCGTGACCCGCCCCGGCCCGGACGCCGTGGCGTACGTCTTCATGCCCGCCGGCGGCACCGCCGGCATCCTCGCCGTCCTCGCCCTGCTGCGCGGGCGGCGGCTGGACCCGGTCACCCGGCGGTTCTGGCACCACATCCTGGCCGGCATGACGGTCCTCAGCGTCGGTTATCTCATCCTGGCCGTGGTCGCGTTCCGCACCTCGCCCACGCTGCCCGACATCCCGCTGCCCGCCGCCGCCCTCGCCGGCGTCGGCATGCTCACCGCCATGTGGGGCGTCATGCGGGTGCCGCTCGGCAACACCGGGCCGGGCGCCCGCCGGCGGCAGCTGATCGACCGCACCATCGCCTTCGTCGGCGTCGGCACGTTGCTCTGGACCTTCGGCCTGGCCCCGATGATCACCTCGTCGGACGGCTGGAGCGCGCAGTCGACGGCGCTGATCGGCATCTCCTTCCTGCTCGGTCTCGGCGGCATCACCAAGGTCTCCTACATCGACGGCGGCCCGGTCGACCGCAGCGCGATCCGGCTGATCGCCGCGACCGCGCTGACCGGCGTGGGCGTGGCCCTGCTGTCGCTCGGCGGCGACGAGAGCGTCCTGCTCGCCCAGGCGATCGTCATGCCGGTCACGCACATCTTCGTGGCGACCGGGGCGTACCGGCAGTCGATCTCGACCGGCGCGCCCCCGCGCCGCTCCGGCACCCTGCTGCCCTATCTGGCCCTGGCCGCGGCCGACGTGTCCCTGCTGTCCGTGCTGGGCCCCGGCAAGAGCTGGGCCGAGAGCGTGGTCGTGGTGGCCACCGTGCTGCTCACCGGCCTGGTCGCCGTACGCCAGATGATGGCGCTGCGGGAGAACGCCCGCCTGCTGCGGGCCCAGCGGGCCTCCGAGGACCGCCTGCGCCACGAGGTCACCCACGACGGGCTCACCGGGCTCGGCAACCGGGGCCTGTTCCGTACGCGGGTGGCCGGCGCCCTGGAGCAGCGGGACACCACCGTGCTCCTGGTCGACCTGGACGACTTCAAGACCGTGAACGACTCCCTCGGCCACGACGTGGGCGACCAGCTCCTGATCGCCGTGGCCGGCGCGCTGAGCGCCGCCGTCGGCCCGGACGGCCTGCCGGTCCGCCTCGCCGGCGACGAGTTCGCCGTGCTGCTGTGCCCCGGCGCGGACGGCGAGACCGTGGCCCGGCGCGTGCTCGACGAGTTCGCCAAGCCGCTGAGCGACCACCGCCTGCTGGTGCACGCCAGCATCGGCATCGCCACCGCCGGCGCCGGCGACGGCCTCGACCCGCTGCTGCGGCACGCCGACGTGGCCATGTACGCGGCCAAGCAGCGCGGCAAGGGCAACTGGGTCCGCTATCACGACGGCATGGAACAGCCGGTCCTCGCGCACGCCCAGATCGGCGGCGAGCTGCGCCGCGCCCTGGACGCCGGCGAGTTCCGCGTGCACTACCAGCCGCTGGTCGAGCTGGCCACGGGCCGCATCGTCGGCGTCGAGCCGCTCGTCCGCTGGCAGCACCCCACCCGCGGCCTGGTCCCGCCGGGCGAGTTCATCCCGGCCGCCGAGGGCACCGGACTGATCGTGCCGCTGGGCCGCCACGTGCTGCGCGAGTCGTGCCGGCAGGCCGCCGCCTGGCTGGCCGAGTTCGGCCCCGAGTGCATGCAGAAGCTCGGCCCCAACGTGTCGGTGCGCCAGCTGCACGACCCGGACTTCGTGGCCGACGTGCGGGCGGCGCTGACCGACTCCGGCCTGCCCCACGACCGGCTGGTGCTGGAGCTGACCGAGTCGGCCGTGCTGCGCGGCCCGCAGGTCTCGCGGACGCTGCGCGAGCTGCACGAGATGGGCGTACGGCTGGCGCTCGACGACTTCGGCACCGGCGAGTCGTCGCTGAGCCTGCTGCGCTCGTTCCCGGCCTCGATCATCAAGCTCGACAAGTCGTTCGTCGACGGCATCGAACTCGACGAGCTGGGAACACCGGAGGCCGAGGCCCGGCAGGCGGTGGCCCGTGCCGTCATCCAGCTGGCCGGGGCCCTGGGCCTGGACACGGTGGCCGAGGGCATCGAGAACCAGGAACAGGCCGACCGGCTCCAGCGGCTCGGCTACACGCTCGGCCAGGGCTATCACCTGGCCCGCCCGATGCCGGCCGACGCGATGACGCGCCTGCTGGCCGGCCGGGTGGAGCTGGCGGCGGCCGCGTGAGGGGGGCTTAATGTACGGCGATGGACACCGCGCGTTCCCTGCAAGCTTGGCTCGCCGATCTGCGCTTCACCGACCTGAGCAACGACCAGGCGACGGCCCGGGTCATCGAGGCGATCACCGACTGGGCGACGTCCTCGGGCTGGCGGGTCTACCGGCGGGCGCCGAGCGTCTTCCCGCTGCCGCCACCGCTGAAGGGCAACTCGGTGCTCGACGTGGCCTGCGCCCGCCCGTCGGCGGCGCCGATCGCGATCGAGGTCGACCGCCTCGACCGGCCCCGCACGGTGGACAAGCTGCTCGCCGAGGCGGCGGCCGGGCGGGTGGCGATCTGGGTCCGCTGGGGCGCGGGCCCGTTCACCCCGCCGCCGCTGCCGGTGCACATGGTGACCCGCCCGGCGGTCCGCAAGTCGGGCGCCTGGTCCACCGTCGCCGAGCTTCCACCGCCGCGGCACTCGGCCGCCACGATAGAGCCCTCCGCCCCGGCGGAGCTGCCCGGATTTGGGAGGGACCAGTGAGCGAGTCGCCGCAGCGGCGGGCCTGGCGCGTCACCGAGCCGATCCACGCCATGATCTATTTCGTTCCCGAGGCCCCTTCGCGGTACGCCACGTTGGGTGTCGGGCCGTCCGACGGCTACTTCGCCTCGCGCGGCGCCGTCTTCGGCCCCACCGGCCCCGAACTGGTCACCGCCACCTTCTACAACTTCAACCCCAGCCTGATCGCCCGGGCCCTGCCCGCGGTCTGGGCGAAGGCCGATCCGGCCGCGATGGTGCGGGCCCGGCTCGAGGCGGCCGGCGCCGCGCTGACCCGCGGGCTGGGTGCCGAGACGCTCGCCTCACCCGAGATGGCCGAGGCGGCCGGGCTGGCCCGGCGGGCGGCCGAGGCGGCGGCCGCGTGGCCGCAGGGGCGCCCGCTGTTCGCCGCCCACCTCGGCCTGGACTGGCCCGGCGAGCCGCACCTGGTGCTCTGGCACGCGCAGATGCTGCTGCGCGAGTTCCGCGGCGACGGCCACGTGGCGGCGCTGCTGGCCGCCGGGATCAGCGGCCTCGAGGCGCTGGTGCTGCACGTCGCCTCGGGCGAGATGGACGAGCGCTTCCTGCGCCTGAGCCGCGGATGGGGCCGGGATCACTGGGCCGGCGCCGCCGATGCCCTAAGGAACAGGGGCCTGCTTGACGAAGACGGTGACGTGCTCACCGACGCGGGCCGTGAACTGCGCGCGTCGGTGGAGGCGGTGACCGACCGGCTGGCCCAGCCGGCGTACGACGCGATCGGGATCGACGCGTGCGTACGCCTGGCCGAGCTGACCCGGCCGATGAGCCGCACATTGGTGAAGGCCGGGATGCTGAGCCCGGCGGTCTACACGGAGGGACGATCGTGAGCACCGGGGTTGTGACCGTCGGACATCCCGCCTCGTGGTGGGCGCAGTTCCAGGAGGTCTCCGAGCGTTTCGACGCCGCGACCGCGGCAGAGGGGCTCTCCGACGCGATCACGCCGAAGATCGCCTCGCCGCTGCTGCGCCGCGAGGCCGAGATCGCGGCCGAGGTGGTCGTCCGTCACCTCAACAAGCCGGCCAGCGAGGAGCTCGCCGAGCGGGCCGCCAAGGGCACCGAACGGCTGGTGGCCACGGTCGAGCGCCTCAACGAGCGCTCGACCGGGGACGCCGGCACCACCGAGGCGTACGCCCTGGTCCATGCCTTGCAAGGCCGTTTCGCCGAGGCGGCCGCCGAGATCGAGCCGGTGGTCGGCACCCAGGCCCTCATGAAGGTCTTCGTGCACGCGCTGCGGCTCGAGCAGTTCGACTCGGCGCTGGCCCTGCGGCTGCTGCGGGCCGGGCAGCGGCCCGAGATGGCCGTACGGTCCGGCCTGGCCGTCGGCAAGTACGGCTGGTGGCCGACCTGGCTGCTGAAGGTGGTCACCGAGCGGGCCATCGCGGGCACGCTCGACGCCGAGACGATCACCGCGCTCGACCAGTGCGCGTACGCCGACCTGAGCCCGGCCCAGGCCCGCATCGCCAAGCGGCTGCTGGCCGGCGACGAGCAACTCGTCGACTCGTCCGCGCACCGCCTGGAGAACCTGGGCGAGCATGACGCGGCCGGCAAGCTGCGCCAGGGCGACCTGACCTCGGTCGCCCTGGCGGCCCGCTTGATCACTGAGTAGTCACGCGCCGCCCTCGGTGAGGGTCACGGTGGCCGGCTGGAACGACGTGCCGTTGACGTCCACGCCGGCCGCCTTGGCCGCGGTGATCGCCTGGTTGATGTAGTCGTTGGTGTAGGCCAGCCCCTCCGGCGCCTTGGTGAGCACGGTGTCGCCGGTCTGGTTCCTGGTGGTCATCGAGATGTCAACGGTCTGCTTCCAGGCGGCGTCGTCGATGACGCCGATCCCGCCGGTGGACGGCCAGATCAGCTTGTTGGTCTCGTTCATCTGCCACAGCTGGTGGCTCTTGCCGAGCTTGGACCCCTTGGCCACGACAAGGTCGCGGCACTTCTCGGCGTTGTCCCGGCAGAACGCCCAGCCCTTGATGGTGGCGGTCAGGAACTTCACGGTCTGCTGCTGGTAGGCGGGGTCGCTGAGCTTCTCGGTGTTCGCCCAGACGGCGTCCTGGAGCATCGACGAACCCTCGGCCTTCCAGTCGATGATCGAGAAGTCGTCGGCGGTGTACAGCTTGCCGGTCTGCGGATTCTTGGCCTCGAGGAGCTGGGCGTACTCGTTGTAGCTCATCGCCTGAGCGGCGTCGATCTCCTTCTTGAGCAGCGCCTGCATGTCGAACTGCTGCTGCACGAGGGTGACGTCCTTGCCGGGGTCGAGGCCGGCCTTGGTCATGCCGGCGAAAAGTTCGTACTCGTTGCCGAAGCCCCAGTTGCCGACCTTCTTGCCCTTGAGATCGGCGGCGGTCTTGATGCCGCTGTCCTTCCAGGCGACCTGATAGGTGCCGGAACGCCCGAAGATCTGCCCGACGTCGGTGATGCCGGCGCCCTGCTCGCGGGAGGCGAGGGCCTTGGGGACCCAGGCCACGGCGTAGTCGGCCTTGCCCTGAGCGAGGACGGTCTGGGGGACGATGTCGACGCCGCCTTCGAGCAGTTGTACGTCGAGGCCCTGCTCCTTGTAGAAACCCTGGTCCACGGCGGCGATGTAGCCTCCGAACTGGGCCTGGTAGAACCATTGAAGCTGGAGCTTGATCGGGGTGAGGGCGCCGCTGGCCGCCGGCGTGGCCGAATCTTCGTCGGCCGTTCCGCAGCCGGTCAGGATCAACGCGGACGCGGCGGCAATAGCAGTAAATATCCGGATTCGTCGCATGGATACCTCCGAAGTTTGCGTGAAATGCGGGGGTCAGGCGATGAGGCGGGTTCGCCAGGGCATGGCCAGGCGTTCCAGCAGGAGCGTGGTCAAGTAGAAGACGAGGCCCAGCAAGCAGGCGCCGACGACGAAAGCCCAAGCCCGGGGGTACGCGGTGAAGGCCGCCGCCGATGTGATCCGCGAGCCCAGGCCGGTTTGCAGGCCGCCGAAATATTCGGCGACCACGGCGGCGATGACGGCCAGCGACGAAGCCTGGCGCAGGCCGGTGAAGACGTACGGGAGGGCGCCCGGCAGCCGGACCTTGCGGGCGAAGGTCCAGCCTCCGGCGGCGTACGTGTGCATGAGCTCCCGGTGGATCGGGTCCACCTCGCGCAGGCCCCGCAGCGTGTTCACGAAGACCGGGAAGAACACGATGATCGCGGTGACCAGGCGGCGGGGGATGCTGCTCGTCGACTCGAACATGTTGTTGAGGATCGGGGCCAGGGCGATGATCGGCAGGGCGTTGAGCACCGCCGCGAACGGGATGGAGATCTCGGTCAGCGGCGTGAAACGGCTCGCCACCATGGCCGCCAGCACGCCCAGCACGGCTCCGGCGGCCAGGCCGATCAGCGCGTTCGTGCCGCTGGCCAGGGCGGCCTCCCACACGTTCTGCTTCTGGGCGACCAGCTCGCGCCAGATCGCTGACGGCGCGGGCAGGATGAACGGGGCGATCCGCCCCAGTGAGACGACGAGCTCCCAGGCCACGATCGCCAGCACCCCGACGGCCACGGGTGGGAGGACAGCGCGCAGCCACCTCATGAGACGGTCTTCAGTTCGGTGCCGCGCAGCGCCTGCCGGACCTCGGTGATCTTGTCGAAGAAGGCGGGGGACTGGCGGCCCGCGTCGTCGCGGCTGGGCAGGTCGACGGTGACCGAGGCGGTGATCCGGCCCGGGCGGGCCGACATCACGACCACCCGGTCCGACAGGAAGACCGCCTCCGAGATGGAGTGGGTGACGAAGACCGTGCTCGTGCCGGTCTTGGCGCAGATGGCGAGCAGCTCCGACTGCAGGCGTTCGCGGGTCATCTCGTCCAGGGCCCCGAAGGGCTCGTCCATGAGAAGCAGAGGCGGCTGTACGGCCAGAGCCCGCGCGATCGCCACCCGCTGCTGCATGCCGCCGGAGAGCTGGGCCGGATAGTGCCCGGCGAAATCGGACAGGCCGACCAGGGCCAGCATCTCCTCGGCCCGGGCCTTGCGATCCGCCTTGCCCATGCCCCGCAGTTCCAGCGGCAGTTCGACGTTGCGGAGCACGGTCCGCCATTCGAAGAGCCCGGCCTGCTGGAAGGCGATGCCGTACGCCTGTTCCTTGCGGGCCTGGCCGGCGCGCTTGCCGGCGACGGTGACCGTGCCGGTGGACGGCTCGATGAGATCGGCGATCAGCCGCAGCAGGGTGCTCTTGCCGCAGCCGGACGGGCCGATGAGCGACACGAACTCGCCGTCGCCCACGGTGAGGTCCACGTCGGACAGTGCGGTGACCTCGTCCGTACGGCCGCGATTGAAGATCTTTGTCACGGAAGAAACGACGACCGCGCTCATAAGGTGACCACCTCCACGTGCCTTCGGTGCCGCATGAGCGGCAGCTCCAGCAGGCTGACGAGACCGGCGACGACGAGGCCGAGCAGGGCGGCGCCGAGCATCGCGGTGTAGACCTTCGCGGGGTCCGAGGTGGCCTCGCGGGAATATTCGATGATGAGGCGGCCGATGCCGCCCCGGGTGCCGGTGGAGATCTCGCCGACCACCGCGCCGACCACCGCCGCCGCCCCGGCCAGGCGCAGGGCCGGGAACAGGTACGGCAACGACGACGGGAACCGCAGCTTGACCAGGGTGCGCCACCAGCCGGCGGCGTAGCTGCGCATCAGCTCGACCCCGCTCGCCGACGGGGACTGCAGGCCGCGCAGCATGCCCACGGCCACCGGGAAGAACGCCAGGTAGGCGGCGATCACCGACACCACCGCCCAGGCCGGCATGATCGTGCCGCCCCAGCCGGCCACCAGCGGGGCGAGGGCCACCAACGGGACGGTCTGGCTGAGGATGACGTACGGCAGCAGGCCGCGCTCGACGATCCGGAACCGTTCCATGGCGACCGCCAGCAGCAGCCCGATCAGGGCGCCGATGACGAAGCCGGCGGCCGTGATGCCGAGCGTGAACAGGCACGCCCGCACCACCACGATCCAGACCGGCCGGCCGCCCGTGAGCTCCGGGCGGCCGAGCCGTTCGAGGACGGTCCACAGGTGGGGCATGGAGAGGTCGTCGGCGCGCGGCAGGACCCGTACCCCGAAAAGCACTGTCCCCTCGGGGTTTCCGACGACCTTGTAGCCCTCCCAGAGCACGACGGCGACGGCGAGCCCGAGGACGGCGTACAGAACCTTCCTCACGAGAGCGCCGGGATGATGTGGTCGCCGTACGCCCGGAGGGTCTCCTCTTTGGCGTCGTGCTGGAGATAGACCGCGAACTGGTCGACGCCGAGCGCGCGCAGCTCCTCCAGGCGTTTGAGATGTTGCTCGACCGGCCCCAGGACGCAGAACCGGTCGACGATCTCGTCCGGCACGAACGTGGTGTGCGTGTTACCGGCCCGCCCGTGCTCGGCGTAGTCGTAGCCCTCACGGCCCTTGATGTAGTCGGTGAGGACCTGCGGCACCGTGCCGTCCGAGCCGTACCGGGCCACGATGTCGGCCACGTGGTTGCCGACCATTCCGCCGAACCACCGGGTCTGTTCCCGCTGATGGTCAAGGTCGTTCCCGACGTACGCCGGCGCGGCCACACAGAACTTGATGGCCATCGGGTCCCGCCCGGCCGCCTCGGCCGCCCGCCGGACCGCGCCGATCATCCAGGCCGCGATGTCGGGGTCGGCGAGCTGGAGGATGTAACCGTCACCCACTTCGCCGGTCAGGGCCAGGGCTTTCGGCCCGTACGCCGCGACCCAGACCTCCAATCGGCTGTCCGGCGCCCACGCCAGCTGTTGCTCCTTGCCGCGCAGCATCACCTTTTCGCCGTTGGCCAGGCCGCGGATCACCTGGACCGATTCGCGGAGCTGCCCGAGCGTCTGCGGCGTCGCCCCCAGCACCCGCAGGGCCGAGTCGCCCCGGCCGATGCCGCAGATGGTGCGGTTGCCGTACATCTCGTTGAGGGTCGCGAACAGCGACGCCAGGACCGTCCAGTCGCGGGTGCCCGGGTTGGTGACCATCGGGCCGACGATCACCCGCTCGGTCTCGTCGAGGATCTTCGAGTAGACGACGAACGGCTCCTGCCACAGCACGTGCGAGTCGAACGTCCACACGTGACTGAAACCGGCCGCCTCGGCCTGCTTGGCCAGCTCGACCACCTGCATGGCGGGCGGGTTGTTCTGGAGTACCACTCCGATGTCCATGGGCATTCCTCCCCTCAGACCAGGTAGTCGGAGAGCGAGCGGGGAACGTACTTGCCGCGGCCGGCCCGGCCCAGGTATTCGCCCCCACGGGCGATGACCTCGCCGCGGGACAGGACAGTGTCGA
Source organism: Actinoplanes sp. NPDC000266 (assembly GCF_042899005.1). Classification (NCBI taxonomy): domain Bacteria; kingdom Bacillati; phylum Actinomycetota; class Actinomycetes; order Micromonosporales; family Micromonosporaceae; genus Actinoplanes; species Actinoplanes sp. NPDC000266. The sequence continues at coordinate 434,511 of NZ_JBIAZI010000002.1, read as the reverse complement.
CCTTGCCGTCGATCTCCCAGCCCTCCCAGGCCGAGTAGTCCATGTTCATGTGGTGGGTCTCGACGCTGATTCTTGTACGCCCGTTCGGGTCGTACACGACAATGTCGGCGTCCGAGCCGGGCGCGATGACGCCCTTCTTCGGGTACATGCCGAACATGCGGGCCGGGGTGGTGGCGATCGTCTCGACCCATCGCGCGAGGGACAGCTTGCCGTCGACCACACCTTGGTAGAGCAGGTCGACCCGGTGTTCGACGCTGCCGATGCCGTTCGGGATCTTCGAGAAGTCGCCCAGGCCCATCTCCTTCTGATCTTTCATGCAGAAGGGGCAGTGGTCGGTCGAGACCACGGACAGGTCGTTGGTGCGCAGGCCCTGCCACAGGTCGGCCCGGTGGTTCTCGTGCTTGCTGCGCAGGGGAGTGGAGCAGACCCACTTGGCGCCGTCGAAGCCGGGCGCGCCCAGCTGGTCCTCCAGCGTCAGGTACAGATATTGCGGGCACGTCTCGGCGAAGACGTTGCGGCCCAGGTCGCGGGCGGCCTTCACCTGTTCCAGGGCCTTGGAGGCGCTCAGGTGCACGATGTAGAGCGGGCAGTCGGCGGCCACACTGGCCAGCCAGATGGCCCGGCTGGTGGCCTCGGCCTCCAGCTCCTGGGGCCGGGTGATGCCGTGGAAGATCGGATCGGTCTCGCCGCGTTCCAGGGCCTGCTTGACAAGGACGTCGATCGCCGGGCCGTTCTCGGCGTGCATCATGATCAGGGCGCCGTTGTCGCGGGCCTTCTGCATGGCCCGCAGGATCTGCCCGTCGTCGGAGTAGAAGACGCCGGGATACGCCATGAAGAGCTTGAAACTGGTGATGCCCTCACTGGTGACGAGCTGGTCCATGGCCTTGAGCGACTCGTCGTCGACCCCGCCCACGATCATGTGGAAGCCGTAGTCGATGTGGCACGTGTCCGCCGTCTTGGTGTGCCACGCGGCCAGTCCGTCCTGCACCACTTCGCCGTACCGCTGAATGGCGAAGTCGATGATCGTGGTGGTGCCGCCGATGGCGGCGGCCCGCGTGCCCGTGTCGAAGGTGTCGCTGGCCTCGGTGCCGCCGAACGGCATCTGCATGTGGGTGTGCGCGTCGATGGCGCCCGGGATCACGTACTTCCCGGTGGCGTCGATGATCTCCGGGCCCTCGGGGGCGCGGCCGGGGGCGAAGATCGCGGCGATCGTCTCGCCGTCGATCAGGACATCGGCGGCGTACGGGCCGGTCGTCCCGATGACGGTGCCACCCTTGATCAGCGTGCTCACAGCTCCACCGTCCGCGTGTAGCTCTCCGGCCGGCGGTCACGGTAGAACTGCCAGCGCTCGCGGACCGTCTTGATCAGGCTGAGGTCGAGGTCCCGTACGATCAGCTCGGGGTTGTGGGTGTCACCGACCTCGCCCACGAACTTGCCCTCGGGATCGGCGAAGTAGCTCTGGCCGTAGAAGTCGTCGTCGCCGAGCTCCTCGATGCCGACCCGGTTGATGGCGCCGATGAAGTACTCGTTGGCGACCGCGCTGGCCGGCTGCTCCAGCTGCCAGAGATAGCTGGACAGGCCGCGGCTGGTGGCCGACGGGTTGAAGACGATCTGCGCGCCGCCCAGGCCCAGCTCGCGCCAGCCCTCGGGGAAGTGCCGGTCGTAGCAGATGTAGACGCCGACCTTGCCGACCGCGGTGTCGAAGACCGGGTAGCCGAGGTTGCCGGGACGGAAGTAGAACTTCTCCCAGAAGCCCTTGACCTGCGGGATGTGGTGCTTGCGGTACTTGCCGAGGTAGGAGCCGTCGGCGTCGACGACGGCCGCGGTGTTGTAGAGGACGCCCTCCTGCTCCTTCTCGTACATGGGCAGCACCATCACCATGCCCAGCTCGGCCGCGAGGGCCTGGAAGCGCTCGGTGGTCGGGCCGGGGATCGACTCGGCGTACTCGTAGTAGGCGGCGTCCTGCACCTGGCAGAAGTACGGCCCGTAGAAGAGCTCCTGGAAGCAGATCACCTTGGCGCCCTGTGCTGCGGCGTCGCGGGCATAGTCCTCGTGGGCCTTGATCATCGATTCCTTGTCGCCCGTCCAATTGGTCTGGACGAGGGCGGCGCGAACGACGTCGGACATGACTGCTGCCCCTCTCAATTGATCTTTATGAGCGTTCACACGGCCGAAACAGGCCTGTGATCGTGTGTCTACTCCCTGCTATAGCCCCTGCGCTAGGGCTTGCTTGTCTCGCTCTGATGCCGTAGGACACTAACGACACAGATTCATGCGAACAATTGCCCGTACGTAACGGAATGTTTCGGAGAGGTAATTTGATCGGGCCATTACTGGACGCTGTGGACGACCGCAGCGCCCGGGGAATCGCTGCGGCCGTGAGCCGGATGATCACGGCCGGGGAATTGCCGGTGGGGGAGCGCCTGCCGACGGTCCGCGACGTCGCGCGGTCGCTCCGGGTCAGCCCGACGACCGTCAGCGAGGCGTGGCGGAGCCTGACCCGGGCCGGGGTCCTCCAGACGCGCGGGCGGGCCGGGACGTTCGTCGCCGCGCGGGTCATGCCACGTCGTTATCAGCAGATGGGGTCGGCCGGGGTGGCCGAGCGGGACCTCTCCACGGGTGTTCCCGACCATGATCTGCTGCCGGATCTGACCGACGCGCTGAAGCGGATCGGGGACGGGCGGCTGACGTCGAGCTATCTCGGCGCGCCGGTGCTGCCGGGCCTCGAGGAGGTGCTGCGGGCGCGATGGCCGTTCCGGCCCGAGGCGCTGACCGTGGTGGACGGCGCGCTCGACGCGATCGACCGGGTGATCGGGGCCGCCGTTCGCTTCGGTGATCACGTGATCGTGGAGAACCCGGCCTTCCCGCCGTTGCTGGACCTGTTGCAGACCGTGGGCGCGACCGTGATCGGCGTGCCGGTCGACAAATCGGGGATGTCGCCCGAGGGACTCGAGGCGGCGCTGTCGGCCCACCCGGCCGTCGCCGTCTTCCTCCAGCCGCGGGCGCACAACCCGACCGGGGTGAGCATGACGGCTTCCCGGGCCGCCGCCCTGGCGAAGATCATCGAGGCGTTCCCGTCGGTGCTCGTGGTCGAGGACGACCACGCGGGCGACATCGCGTCGGCCCCGCCGGTCAGCCTGGGCACGCCGCAGACCGTGCACGTGGCCGGCTTCAGCAAGTCGCACGGCCCCGACCTGCGGCTGGCGGCGGTGGGCGGCCCGGCCCGGCTGATCGCGGCGGTGGCCGACCGCCGCCTGCTGGGCCCGGGCTGGTCGTCGCGCCTGCTCCAGGCGGTCCTGCTCGACCTGCTCACCGACCCCACGGCCACGGCCCAGGTGGCCGACGCCCGCGACGCCTACACGGCCCGGCGCTCGGCCCTGCTGGCGGCCCTGCACGCCCGGGGAGTGACCGCCACGGCCGACGACGGCATCAACCTGTGGATGGCCGTCGACGACCAGCAGATCGCGATGGTCTCGCTGGCCGCCCACGGCATCGCGGTCGCCCCCGGCACCCCTTTCTGCGTGACCCCCCTGCCCTCCGACCACGTCCGCATCACCGCCGGCCTGGTCGCCGCCGACGTCGCCCCGTTGGCCGACGCCCTGGCCGCCGCGGCCTTGCTGGACACGCGAGGCAGCGGCCCGCGCACCCGCCCCCACCCGCGCGGCTGGCGATGACCGCGCCGCCCGCACCGCACTGCGCCGCCCGCACCGCGCCGCCCGCACCGCGCCGCGCCGCGCCGCCGCCAGCCTGGCCCCACCCATTTCGCATTTCGGATTTATCCGGTTTATCGCCTCGTGAAGGAGCGACCATGAGCGACGACCTGCTGGCCCGCCACAAAGCTGTGCTGCCGAGCTGGATGCCGACCTACTACGGCGATGACGCCCTCGAGATCGTCTCGGGTGACGGCCGGCGGGTCACCGGCAGCGACGGCCGGTCCTATCTCGACTTCTTCGGCGGGGTGCTGACCACGATGGTCGGCTACGACATCCCCGAGATCAATGAGGCTGTTCAGCGGCAGCTCGCCACTGGTGTCGTACACACCTCGACCCTGTATCTGATCCGGCAGCAGGTCGAGCTGGCCGAGAAGATCGCGCGGCTCTCCGGGATCCCCGACGCTCGGGTCTTCTTCACCAACTCCGGCACCGAGGCCAACGAGACCGCGCTGCTCATGGCCACCAACCTGCGCCGCTCCAACCAGATCCTGGCCATCAAGAACAGCTATCACGGGCGGACCTTCGCCACCATGGCCGTCACCGGGCATCGCAGCTGGTCCTCCAGCGCCCTCACCCCGCTCAACGTCTCCTGGCTGGCCTCCGGTGACCGGATGCGCGGGCGGATGGCCGGCCTGAGCGGCGACCAGATCCTCGACGCCGCCGTCGACGACCTGCGCGAGGTCCTCGCCACCGTCACCTCGGGTGACGTGGCGGCGCTGATCGCCGAGCCGGTGCAGGGTGTCGGCGGGTTCGTCGCCGGACCGGACGGCCTGCTCGGGGCGTACCAGAAAGTCCTGTCCGAGACCGGGATCCTGCTGATCGCGGACGAGGTGCAGACCGGGTGGGGCCGCACCGGCGAGCACTTCTGGGGCTATCAGGCGCACGGCGTCACCCCCGACCTGATCACGTTCGCCAAGGGCATCGGCAACGGCTTCGCCCTCGGCGGCGTTGCCGGGCGGGCCGAGGTGATGAACGCGGTGCCGGCCATCAGCTTCTCCACCTTCGGCGGCAACCCTCTCTCGGCCGCCGCCGGCAACGCCGTGCTCGACTACGTGCTCGATCACGACCTTCAGGCCAATGCCGCCCGTACGGGCGGCATTGTGCTCGACGGCCTGCGCGCGCTCGATCTTCCGATCGTGGGGGAGGTGCGCGGCAAGGGCCTGATGATCGGCGTCGAGATCGTCCATCCGGGAACGACCGAGCCCGACGCGGCGGCCACGCTGCGTGTCTTCGACGAGTGCCGGGCCGGTGGTCTGCTCGTGGGGAAGGGCGGACTCTACAGCAATGTGCTCCGGATGGGCCCGCCTCTGACCCTGACCGAGGCCGAAGCACGTGAGGGTCTGTCCATCTTGTCCGCCGCGCTGCGCCTGGTAGATGCGGAGAGCCGCATCTAAAACTGTGTTTTGTCCGGACAGCGCGAACTTTTGCTAGATCTGAAGAAACTTAGCTTCACTTTCGACGAAACAGATCGGTAACCTATCGAACGACGTCGTTCGATAGGGAGATCGCAATGCCGCAGTCACTGAACCGTCGTCAACTCCTCGGCGCCGCTGCGGCGGCCGGCGCCGCGGCGACCATCGCCGTTCCCGGAGCCGCTCAGGCGGGCGGCTCCCACGGGGGCCACCTCAGCCGTGTCCCGCTGGACCAGATCAGCGTGCAGCTCTACACGCTGCGCAACCAGCTCGCGATCGACCTCGACGCGAGCCTCGCCGAGCTTGCCGAGATCGGCTACAAGCGCGTCGAGCACGCCGGCTTCGTCGGCCGCACCGCCGCGCAGTTCCGCGCCGCCCTCGACAAGGCCGGCATCCGTGCCACCTCGGGCCACGTCGGCATCCCGCAGCCGTGGAACGCCGACACCTGGAAGCGTGCTCTCGAGGACGCGGCCATCGTCGGCAACAAGTTCATCGTCCACCCGTTCTTCGGGCAGGGCGCCAACGGCCCGATCCGCGACGCCGCCGTCTACCGGGCGTTCGCGGCCGACCTGAACAAGGCGGGGGCGCTCGCCCGCAAGGCCGGGCTCCAGTTCGGCTACCACAACCACCACGCCGAGTTCTTCCGGCAGAACGGGACCAGCCGCACCGGCATGGACATCCTGTTCGGCGAGACGGACCCGCGCCTGGTGCACTTCGAGGTCGACCTCTACTGGGCCTTCCGGGGCGCGCACGACCCGGTCGACCTCATCAAGGAGAACCGCGGCCGCATCAAGCAGGTTCACGTCAAGGACCTCGACGTGAACGCGAGCTTCGCCGACCCCGGCGACGGGCTCATCGACTTCGGCCGCATCTTCGACCACTCGAAGGAAGCGGGACTCATCGAATACATCGTGGAGCGTGACGACGCCGGCTCTCCGCCGCGTACGCCCGAGCAGGCCCTCGTGACCGCCGAGCGCGGTTTCGACTACCTCGCCGGATTGAGGTTCTGATGATTCGTAAGCTGTCCGTTCTCGGCGCGATCAGCGCCGTGGCCCTGGTGGCGCCCAGCGCCGCCGTGGCCCATCCGTCGCAGCCGGCCCAGCCGCTGCCGCCCTCCTCCGACTTCCAGAAGGTCACCCTCAACGACTTCCCGGGTGAGCCGATCGCCATCGCCGTGCTGCCGGACAAGCGCGTGCTGCACACGGCCCGCACCGGACAGGTGCGCATCCACGAGCCGGCCACCGGCCGCAACGTGCTCGCCGCGACGATCCCGGTCTACCTCCACGACGAGGAGGGCGTGCAGGGCATCGCGATCGACCCCGACTTCAAGCACAACAAGTGGGTGTACGTCTACTACTCGCCGGTGCTGAACACGCCGGCCGACGACCCCACCACGCCCCAGGTCAACGAGGGCGACGCTCCGACCGAGGGCACCGCGGCCGACTTCGCGCCGTTCAAGGGCCACCTCCAGCTGTCCCGCTTCAAGCTGGACGGCAGCACACTGCGGCTGAACACCGAGCAGAAGATCCTGCGGGTGCCGGTCGACCGCGGCCAGTGCTGCCACGTCGGCGGCAAGATCGACTTCGACAGCAAGGGCAACCTGTACCTGTCGACCGGTGACGACTCCAACCCGTTCGCCTCCGACGGCTACGCGCCGATCGACGAGCGGGCCAACCGCAACCCGGTCTTCGACGCCCAGCGCAGCGCGGCCAACACCAACGACCTGCGCGGCAAGGTGCTGAGGATCAAGGTCGGCAAGAGCGGCGGCTACACGATCCCCAAGGGCAACCTCTTCAAGCCGGGCACGGCCAAGACCAAGCCCGAGATCTACGCGATGGGCCTGCGGAACCCGTTCCGCTTCACCATCGACCCCAAGACCGACGTGATCTACGTCGGTGACTACTCGCCGGACGCGCAGAACGCCAACCCGGCGCGTGGCCCGGCCGGACAGGGCCGCTGGCTGGCGATCGACAAGCCGGCCAACTACGGCTGGCCCTACTGCGCCGACGCCGACAAGCCGTACGTGGACTACGACTTCGCCACCGGCGTCTCGGGCGCGCCGTTCAACTGCGCCAAGCCGGTGAACGAGTCGCCCAACAACACCGGTCTGCGCAACCTGCCGCCGGTCGAGAAGGCGGAGATCGCTTACTCGTACGGCGTCACGGCCGCCTTCCCCGAGCTCGGCACCGGCGGCATCGGCCCGATGGGCGGACCGGCCTACGACTACGACAAGCGGCTGAACTCGCGGACCAAGTGGCCCGAGGCGTTCGACGGCAAGCCCCTGTTCGCCGAGTGGACCCGCGACTGGGTCAAGGCGCTCACGCTCGACCGCCGCAACCAGGTCACGAAGATCGAGTCGGTCCTGCCCGAGCTCGTCTTCGACAACCCGATGGACCTCGAGTTCGGCCCCGACGGCGCGCTCTACGTCCTCGAGTACGGCGACGGCTACTTCGCCGAGAACCCGGACGCGCAGCTGTCCCGGTTCGACTACGTGCGGGGCAACCGCACCCCGATCGCCAAGGTCGCCGCGACGCCCACCTCGGGCCAGGCGCCGCTGACGGTCCAGTTCTCCAGCGCCGGCACGGCCGACCCGGACGGCGACGCCCTGCGGTACGAGTGGTACCTGGACAACGACAACCGGGTCGACTCGCGGTCGCCGAACCCGACGTTCACCTTCACGGCGAACGGCAACTACCGCCCGACCCTCAAGGTCACCGACAGCACCGGCCGGTCCTCCTCGGCCGAGGTGATCCTGCCGGTCGGCACGGCGGCCCCGACGGTCACGTTCACCAGCCCGCAGGCGGGCCAGCCGTTCCAGTTCGGTGACACGGTGAACTTCCAGGTCCAGGTGACCGACGACCAGCCGGTCGACTGCGCCCGGGTCACGGTGACCTACGTCCTCGGCCACGACCAGCACGGACACCCGCTGTCCACGGCGTCCGGCTGCACCGGCTCGATCACCACGTTCCTGGACGCCGGTCACGCCGGCGCCTCGAACCTGACCGCGGTCTTCGTGGCGTCGTACACCGACACCGGCGACCCGGCTCAGACCGGCACGGCGACCGTCGTGCTCCAGCCCACAGCGTAAGAAGTTGGCGTTTCACCCGGCCGGGCTGTATAGCCCGGCCGGGTGAAGTGTTTTCCGGTCCGAAACTCCAGGTGTACGACAGGTTAACGACGACGCAACATTTAGATGCTGATCACACGAACCTTCCGTGATCGCGCGGCTCAGGCGAATCTGGCTTCGTGACAGAGTCAACGGTCATTCTGGTGCTGGTGGTGGTCACCGCCCTCGGGTTCGACTTCACCAACGGGTTCCACGACACCGCCAATGCGATGGCCACCTCCATCGCCACCAAAGCGCTGCGGCCGAAGGTCGCCGTTGCCCTCTCGGGCATCCTGAACCTGATTGGAGCCTTCCTCTCGGTCGAGGTCGCGCTCACTGTCAGCAACGCCGTTGTCAAGATCCAGAATTCGGACGGTACGCCCAAGGAGTCGCTCACCGCGAACGGCGGCGAAGCGCTCCTGCTGATCATCCTGGCCGGCCTGATCGGCGGCATCATCTGGAACCTGCTCACGTGGCTGCTCGGCCTGCCCTCGAGCTCCTCGCACGCGCTGTTCGGCGGCCTCATCGGCGCCACCATCGCCGGCCTCGGCTGGGCCGGCGTCAACTGGAACGGCAACGGCACCAAGCTCGACGGCGTGGTCGGCAAGGTCCTCCTGCCGGCCGTGCTCTCCCCGGTCATCGCGGGCGTCGTGGCCGCGGCCGGCACCTGGCTGATCTACAAGTTCACCATCGGGGTGGCCAAGCGCTTCACCGACAACGGCTTCCGGTGGGGCCAGATCGGCAGCGCCTCCCTGGTCTCGCTGGCGCACGGCACCAACGACGCGCAGAAGACGATGGGCATCATCACCCTCGCGCTGATCGCCACCGGCGACTGGACGGACACCAAGAACATTCCGTTCTGGGTGAAGGCGTCCTGTGCGATAGCCATCGCGCTGGGCACCTACCTCGGCGGGTGGCGGATCATCCGTACCCTCGGAAAGGGTCTTGTCGAAATCGCCCCTCCGCAGGGCCTGGCCGCGGAATCGTCCTCGGCGGCGGTCATCCTCGCCTCCAGCCATCTCGGCTTCGCGCTCTCCACGACCCACGTGGCCACCGGCTCCATCCTCGGCTCCGGCGTCGGCAAGCCCGGCGCCCAGGTCCGCTGGCGGGTGGCCGGCCGCATGGTCGCGGCCTGGCTGATCACGCTGCCCTCGGCCGCGATCGTGGGCGCCCTGATGTGGTGGGTCAGCGACGTGATCGGCGGCCTCACCGGCGCCATCGTCATCTTCGTGCTCCTGCTCGCCGCCGCCGGCTTCATGTACCTGCGCTCGAAGCAGACACCGATCGACCACAACAACGTGAACGACGAGTGGGACGCGTCTTCCGCGGAAGACACCCGCGAGCCGGCGAAGACGGGGGCCTGACCGATGAGCAACCTGGGATTCGCCCTCGAGGGCGCCTGGAAGGTCCTGGCCGCCGGCCTCATCCTCGGCGCCGGCCTGCCCGCGCTCTTCGCGCTCGGCATCCGCTCCCTGGCCTGGGGCGCGGGCGGCGAGGCGGAGGAGTCGCACGCCCGCCCGAACCCGTTCGGAACGGTGCTGGGCTACGTCCTGTTCACGATCGTTATCCTCGGCGTGCTGCTGGGTATCACGTTCATCGTGGCGAGCGGTTTCGGCAAGACGATCAGCTTCGACCACATCTACCCGACGATCGTGGACAAGTGATGACCGACTCCCGCCAGAACTTCCTGAGCCGAGCCATCGACTGGTTGCGGGCCGGATATCCCACGGGTGTGCCGAGACAGGACTACGTGGCCCTGCTGGGCCTGCTGCGCCGGACCTTGACGGAGGACGAGGTCCGCAAGATCGCCGCCGACATAGCGGCCCAGTCCGAGACCACGGGCGGCAGCGACCCGATCACCGCCGCCGACATCGAAGCCATGATCAACGACGAGGTCCTCCAGGCCGCCACCCCGGAGGACATCGTCCGCGTCTCGGCCCACCTGGCCGCGGGCGGCTGGCCCCTGGCCGACCCACCGCGCGATTAGACCGCCGAGGGCCGGCGGCGCAGGACGGGAATGTCCCGCCCGGTGCCGCCGGTCATCGAGTCGTAGCGCGCCACCATGTCGAAGGCGCTGGTAAGGGCGGGAAGCTCCGCCGAGCGCCATCTCCGGGCCGGAACGATCTCGTCCACCACAAGCTCCGCGCCGACCGTCATACGCACGCGAACCTGCTCCACGCGAGTGACAGGGTCGTAGATGTCCTGCGGCGAGCCCCACTGAGTCCGTACGGCCGTCCCGTCGCTCACCACCGTCCAATCGGGAGGCGCTCCACCGGAGGCCAGGTCGACGACGAGCAGCCCACCCGGCACGAGATGCTCGGCCGCCCGCCCGAGGAAGGCGCCCATCGCCTCATCGGTGAGCAGCAGCGAAGCCGAGTCGAGCAGAAGCAGCACCAGATCGAACCGCCCGGCGAGCCGGAAAGCGGTCATGTCGCCCCGAACGACGTCGACGGCCAGCCCGGCCGCCCGAGCCCGCTCACGGGCAGCGGCACACATGGCGGGGGAGAGGTCGAGCGCGGTGACCGAGGCTCCACGCCGAGCGAACTCGAGAGCGTGGTCCCCGGGCCCCGAGGCCACTTCGAGCACCTGCCCGGGCGAGCCACCACGATGCCGGGCGAACCACGCACACAGCACGTCAGCCTCGGCCGAGATGTCCCGATAACCGAACGCGACCCGATACGCCTCAACGGCGTCGAAGACCTTCTCCATCGCCTCTATGATCGCCGGACGTTCGAACGCTTCCGCAAGTTCATCCCCGACAACGACCACACCCAGGCCGACGTGCGGCTGCGCCAGGCGCGCGACCGGGCGATGGACGGCGACTGGGCCGCGGCCGTGCAGCTGCGCAGCCGGCGGCTGGCGGTGCTGGGCATCGCCGCCGGGCACGTGCCGCAGTGGGTGGGGTGACGCGAACGTCGCCATCCTGCGGGCCGAGGGCCTGAGGGAACTGGCCGGGCGACCGCCCGGGACCCGTACCACCCTGACGGCGGTGACCTTCCTCTGCGAGAAGTGGTACGGCTCGCATGAGGAGATGTTCGCGGCAGCCCGGGTCCCGGCCGAGGCACCCAGAAGCTGCTCGTCGCGATCGGCCGGCACCTGGGCAGCGTCCCGGCCTACGGTTACTTCTGGATGCGACAGTCCGAGGGTTTCCGGACCGTCGTGAAGTGGGCCCGGTAAATCGGTGGCGCCCGGATCCGCGCCTGACGAAGATGCGGTGATGTCCGGTAAGCCTGAGGGATTCACCTACCGTCTCCGCAAGAACGGGGACGTGGAGGTGCTGCATCAGGGCCGCCCCGCCTCGGTGTTGCGAGGAGCGGCCGCGGCCCGCTTCCTGCAGGACGTGGAAAGCGGCGACCCGCAGGAGTTGATGGCCCGCATAACCGGGAACTACCGGCACGGCAACGAGCGCACGGCCAGGAACCACCCCCGCAACCGGGGCCGCTAGGACCCGCGGACGAACATGGAAAGAGCGACACCATGGTGAGCTGGGTGGACGGGGCGATCGACGATCCGCGGCCGGCGCCGGACACCGCGGTGGAGTTCCTGGCAGTCGCACAGATCCATCAGGGTGCCGCCCCGGGTCCCGGCCTCGATCGACCTGCCCGACGGCTTCGGCATCGCGGTCGATCATCTACTGCATTTCGAGGATGCGCCGTTCGTGAGCAACATCGTCGCGGCGATCTTTCCTCTCCTCGATGTGCTGGACGAGGGGATCATCCCGTTCGCCGCCGACGTGGGCGGCGACTTCTTCTGCTTCGACTACCGGGCTGACGAGGATCGCCCGTCGGTCGTCTTCTGGAGCGTGGATTGGGGCGTTGTGCCACTGGCGCCGGACTTCACCGGATTCCTCACCATGCTCGGTGGATAGTAGTGCCTCATCTTTGAACGTTGGCCGTGTAATTCGTCGGTTCTGAGCACGTTTCGGGCAGGCAATCCCTCTCGCTGTTGTGTGGGAGGTGGTGCCGGGTAGGCCGACGCCCGGAAGTGTTCGTGCGGGCACTGTCGATGGCCGGGGACGAAGATCCACTACCGGAAACGCTCGGGCGAGTCTCTCGACTTCGTCAAAGGCCTACGCCGTCGCTGGCCCGACCAGACGCTGCACCTGATCCTGGACAACTTCTCCCCGCACGAACATCCCACCGTCCGGGCCTGGTGCCAGGCCAATGATGTTGAGCTCCTGGCTGAACTGGATCGAGGCCGAGTTCGCCGCCCTGCGCTACTTCGCCCTCAACGGCACCGACCACCTGTCACACGAAGAGCAAGACGCGGCGATCGGTGACTGCATTCGCTGGCACAATCAGCGCGCTTTATTTTGATTGGCGTGATCGTTTCTTTGCTGTCGATCTCCGGGGTGCGGGATAATGGTTCATGGCGCAGCTGGGGTTCTTTTCGAGGTCGGTTATTGCTTCTATGCGGGATTGGTCGGGCGTGCCTAGTCATTCGCCCGAGATGGTGGAGTTCCGGCGTGGTCAGGACGAGCGGCGGCAATGGGGTCTTAAACGACGCCATGCGTTGAAGTTGTGTCGCTTGCATGGTTGTTCTCGGTTGTGTGGGGAGTTGGGTCTGCATGATTCGACCGAGCGGATACCGCCGTTAATTTGGGATGACGAGATCAACTGGGTGCGGGGCGGGTCCGTTGAGCAGGCGATGGCGGCTTCCGGCTCGGACGGTGTGCCGCGGGCTGCGCGGTCCAGTGCGGAGAGGCCGGTCGGGGCCGACACGGTAGTGCAGGTCGAGCCGGCCGCCCAGGTCGAGCCGGCCGCCCAGGTCGAGCAGGCCGCCCAGGTCGAGCAGGCCGCCCAGGTCGAGCAGGCCGCCCAGGTCGAGCAGGCCGCCCAGGTCGAGCCGGCAGTCCCGGCCGAGCCGGCAGTCCCGGCCGAGCCGGCAGTCCCGGCCGAGCAGGCAGTCCCGGCCGAGCCAATCGCCACGGCCGGGCAGGCAGCACGGGCCGAGCCGGCTTTTTGCGGGGGCCGAGTTGCTGGGATGGGTGGATTCTCTCGCGTCGCTCGTAGGCGCCGGTCGGGTCGTTCGGATCGGGCGGATCGTGTCGTTTTGCCGGTGGCGTGCGATGGTGGACGCACGCGGAATGGCAGTGGCATCACGAAATGATCGGCGGCACCGGAATGGCGACAGGGTGATTTAAGCCGTCGGCTGTAGCGTGCCGCTGATGCTTCATTGATGACTGCCTTTCACGGCATACCGTGCGTCGCCCGGGTGCTGCGCGGCGATCGGCCCGACGTGTCGAGGCGGGCCGTCATAGCAGTTGCGGAAACGTCAGCGCTTGACGTCGTAGACCAGCTTCACGATGCCGTTCGGGTATGTCTCCGAGTCTCGCAGGGTCAGCATGTGCTTGTCGCGGTCGGCTCGGTCGAACAGGCTCTTGCCGGCGCCCAGCAGGACTGGGAAGACGAGGAGGTTGTACTGGTCGATCAGGTTGGCGTCGGACAAGCGGCGGGCCAACTCGGCGCTTCCGTGGATGAAGATGGCGCCGCCCTCGTTTTCCTTCAGGGCTGCGACGTCCTTTGTGGAGCGCAGAATGGTCTGTGGACCCCAGCCGTCGACCAGGGCGTCGTCGGGAAGGGTGGATGAGACGACGTACTTGGGAAGGTCTTTGTAGTTGACGTGGTCCTCCGAGGTTGGCCAGACCGGGGCGAACGCCTCGTAGCTGCGGCGGCCGAACATCAAGGCCGTTGTGTCGGCGAGCTCCTCGCCCTTCAGTGACCACGCCTCGGGGACGAACTCCAGGTCCTTGAAGACCCAGCCGCCGCTGCGGTGGCCCTCGGAAGGGCCTCCGGGGGAGTCGATGACGCCGTCGAGCGACATGAAACCGGTGTAGACGACTTTGCGCATGGGGCGACGCTAGAGCGTGGCCGCGGTTGCTGTCTTGGACGGAAACGACAGGGTCAGTACAGGGAGCGGCGCAGCTCTCGTACGGACGTGGGCTCGCTGATCCGTACCGGCTGGCCGATCTTGCTGTAGGTGGTGGTGAGGGCGATGGGGCCGCGGTCGCCGCCGAAGATGAGCGTGATGGCGGAGACGTCGCCCTTAGCGTCGGTGTTCACCGTGTACTTCACCCATGTCGACACCTTCGCGAAGCGGAACACGGGAGCGCCGAGGGGCACGTACGTGAGCTCGGACGGTTTGGTCTCCAGGCGGGCCTCGCCCTGATAGGTGCCGGGAGTCAGCCGCCGCGCGTTGTGGATGGCGGCGGTGAAGCGGGCGAGACCGCCGGGATCCTTCGGGTCGGCGTAGCGGTAAGGGTTCGCCGGCTTGAGCCGGACCGGGTAGGCGTGGGTCCAGAAGGAGTTGCCGTCACGGTTCTCGTAGCTTTCGTCGCCGATCAGGATGACCTTGCGGGTCTTCGCGTCGTCGCCGCCGGAGATGGTGAAGGTGCGGCTGTCCTTGCGCGCCTGGGGGTCGTGAGCGCCGGAGGCGCGGTATTTCTGCCCGGTCCAGTAATCGCCGCTGACGGTGTACGTGTACGTCGAGGCGGACAGGCGCCGCAGGGCAGCCTTCACCGCCTCCTTGGGCGGCAGCTGAGTGGGCGACGGCGCGGCGGCCGAGGGCGCGGCGGCCGAGGGCGAGGGTGACGGTGCGGCGGCGGTGGCTTCAGGGCCGGTGCACCCGGCGAGAAGGACTGTCGCGATCAGCAGCAGAGAGGCCCGTGACAACACCGGGGCACAGTAGACGATCAGCGGCCGATCTCGGCCCGGTAAGCCTCGGTCAACGCGCCCAGCACCGACGGCGTGCCGGGCGGGCGGGGGAGACCCAGGTGGAGTTCGCGCAGCTCGTCCATGAAGTCGTCCCACAGCGGCGGGCCGCCCCGTTCCAGGAGCTCGGCCCGGATGGCCAGCTCGCGGGTCACCGGGAGGTGGCGGCGGCCCCAGGCGCCCAGGTGGGCCAGGACCGGGACCAGCTGGATGGCGGGCTCGGTCAGGCTCAGGCGGATGCGCTGCTTGTGGGTGGGGTCGGGGGCTGACGTGATCATGCCCTGGTCGGTGAGGCGGGCCAGGCGGTCGGCCAGGATGTTGGAGGCTATGCCCTCCTCCGACTCGGTCAGCAGGGCGCGGAAGTGGCGCCGGTTGCCGAACATCATGTCCCGGATGATCAGCAGGGACCACTTGTCACCGAGGACCTCCAGGGAGAGGTTGATGGGGCACCCGGAACGGTGATCGGCTGTCACGTCGTACGTCCTTTCGCGGAACCGCTTGCAGTTTACAACCGGTCGCCCTAGCGTGTGTGCTCATGGCCTACATCACCTGTGACCTGGCGATCTCCATGGACGGATTCTCCTCGGGCCTGAACCAGAGGCTGGAGAGCCCGTTCGGGGACGGCCCGGTCGACATGCTGCACAAGTGGATGTTCGAGACCGCCGACGAGAACGCGGAGGAGATCGCGGCGATCGTGGCCGCCGACGCCTTCATCATGGGGCGCAACATGTTCAGCCCCGGGCGGGGCGACTGGGATCCGGGCTGGAAGGGCTGGTGGGGCGACGACCCGCCGTACCACAAGCCGGTCTTCGTCCTTACCCATCACGAGCGTGACGATCTTCCGATGGAGGGTGGCACGACGTTCCACTTCGTCACCGGCGGCGCCGAGGAAGCCTACAAACGGGCCGTCGAGGTCACCGGCGACGGCACGATCTCGATCGCCGGCGGCGCCACCACGGTCAACCAGTTCCTCCGGGCCGGCCTGATCGACGAGCTGCGCCTGCACATCGCGCCGGTGACCGTCGGCGCCGGCGACCGCCTCTTCGCCGGCGTGCCCCCGCTGCACTTCAAGCAGGTGTCGGCGCGCGCCGCCTCGCTGGTCACCCACATCACCTACGTGCGAGGAGAAGCCGGCAGCCCGGGGTGATCAGGTCGGTCGAGACGACGGTGAAGCCGGCCGCGGCCAGGTCGGCGCGCAGAGCGGGCAGCGGTGTGGTGCGGTAGTACATGACGAACGGGGGGCGCCACACCGCGTTCCGTACGCGCATCGCCACGTCGAAGCCGAGTGTGGCCACGCCCGCGGCCGAGGCCACGGGTGGCACGTCGCCCAGCGGGAAGGCGAACAGGCCGCCGGGGCGCAGGGCGCGGCGCACGCCCTCGAAGACGGCCGGTCTCTCCTCGGGCAGGAAGTGGCCCAGGGCGCCGAAGGTGACCGCGAGGTCGAACTCGGCGGCGAAGGGCAGGGCCCGGGCGTCGGCCCGCACCAACGTCGACGCGGGGTGGGCTCGGCGGGCCGCGTCGAGCATGCCGGCGCTGAAGTCGACGCCGGTGATCCGGGCGCAGCCCACCGACGACAGCACCGACAGGCCGGCGCCGGTGCCGCAGCAGACGTCGAGGCCCGACTCGAACGGTCCGGGAAGGGCGGCCGCTGTCGCTTCGAGCACGCCTGGCGGCGTACGGAACGGTGTGTAGTCGAATTTCGGCGCGAGGAGGTCGTAGCCGCGCTCGACCGAGGACATCGCCTGGACGAACAGTTCGCGGAGCGACGGTCCCTGTGGCGAGAACATCGCCCGAGCCTACCTACCGGCCGAGCACCAGGCGCAGCAACGTCTCGCCGTCGGGCGCGTACTGGGCACGCATCACGAAATACGGGAACGGCCACTCGTCCTCGGCGCCGCCGGCGATCGGGCGGCCCAGCGCGGCCCACAGCTTGCTGCGGCGGCCGATCGTGCCGCCCCGGCCGGGGATCATGCCGGAGAACGGCGTGAACCCGTGGTCGCCGGTGAAGTGCAGGACGACGGTGGTCACCCGGTCGTCGTCGTCCACCAGCACCTCGACCCCGGTCTCGCGGGACTCGTAGGAGCGGGCGCCGGGGCGGGCCATCAGCCCGTACTCCCGGCTGGTGGTCAGCGCCCGGCCTTCGAGCAGGTTCTGGCCGAGCAGTTGCGTCAGGTCACCGTTCGCCATCGCTGGCCTCCTTCGGCGCGAACGGTAAGCGCAGCCCTCTAACTCTGAGTGAACCCCGGGTGAATGCCACGTCCTTTTCATGCAGTTTCCGTGATCGCTACGTCACTGTTCCCGGAACGTTGATCGCGTCGCATCGACTCTGCGAGGGACCACCGGCGACCGTCGCCGGCACCGAGTCCCATGGAGGACCCCGTGCCCGACCGACGTCAGGTGCTGCGCATGAGCGCCGTCGCCGCCGCAGCGCCCGCTCTCGCCGGAGCCGGAGCCGGCGCCGCCGTAGCCAGCCCGGCGCAGGCCCACGGCCGCACGAGAGCCGAGATCTTCGGACACCGCGGCGCGTCCGGCTACCGCCCGGAGCACACGCTCGCGTCGTACGAGCTCGCGGCCCGCATGGGCGCCGACTACATCGAGCCCGACCTGGTCTCGACGAAGGACCACGTGCTGGTCTGCCGGCACGAGCCGGAGATCAGCGGCACGACCGACGTGGCGACACGCTCCGAGTTCGCCGACCGCAAGCGGACCGTGATCCTCGACGGGGTCAGCGTCACCGGCTGGTGGACCAACGACTTCACCCTGGCCGAGCTGAAGACGCTGCGCGCGATCGAGCGCCTCCCCGCCGTGCGCCAGGAGAACACCCTCTACGACAAGCTGTTCGAGGTGCCGACCTTCACCGAGGTGCTGGAGCTGCGGGCGAAGCTGTCCAAGGAGCTCGGCCGCGACATCGGCGTCATCCCGGAGACCAAGCACCCCACGTACTTCCGCCGGCTCGGCCTCGACCTCGAGACGCCGCTGGTGCGCGCGCTCGACCGGGCCCGCCTCAACAAGCGCGGCGCGAAGGTCTGGATCCAGTCGTTCGAGGCGGCCAACCTCAAGGACCTCAACAACAAATACCGGGTGCAGGTGAACCTGGTCTTCCTGACCTCCGCCTCCGGTTCGCCGTTCAACGACACCAGGACGTACGCCCAATATCTGACCCCGGCCGACCTCAAGGAGCTCTCGTCCTACGTGGACGGCATCGGCCCCGACAAGAGCCAGGTCATCCCGCGCAACGCCGACGCCACGCTCGGCACGCCGTCGACCCTGGTCAAGGACGCCCACGCGGCCGGCCTCAAGGTCATCCCGTACACGTTCCGGGCCGAGAACCAGTTCCTGCCGGCCGACTACCGCGTCGGCACCGACCCGAACGCCTACGGCCGGGCCATCGACGAGCAGATCACGTTCCTGAAGACCGGCATCGACGGTCTCTTCACCGACCAGCCCGACATCGGCGTGCTCTCCCGCACGCTCGCTTTCGACTGAGTCTTTCCCGGCCGGCGCTCATTTGAGCGCCGGCCGGATCACCTCAAAGGCCCGCGCCGTCAGCTCCAGCGGATCCGTGGTCCCGTCGCTCTCGGCCCACCGGCGCAGCACATCCTCCAGCGCGGTCAGCGCGATTCCCACCGCCAGACCCGGGTACATGTCGGTCGCGTTGTCCCGGCCGAGTCGCGCCGCGAGCACCGTCGCCATGTCGTCGCGCCACGCCGCCTGCCGCTCCAGCGAGCGCGCATAGAGCGCGGGCGTGCGCAGCACGAGGCGTACCACCGGAAGCGCTTTGCCGGTGTTGTCCTTGCAGTCGAGCACGGCCACCTCGACCGCGTGCCGCAACGCCACCGCCGTCGGCTCATCGGCGGGCCGGCTCGCCAGCTCGGCCCGCATCTGGTCGCCGAGCGTCTCCAGCATCTCGATGACCACGTCCTCCTTCGAGGCGTAGTAGCGGAAGAACGTCCGCCGCGAGACCCCGGCCTCGGCCACGATCTCGTCCACCGTGACCGTGTCGAAGCCCCGGGCGGCCATCAGCTGGAGCGCCGCCACCTTCAGCTCGTCGCTCACGACCTGCCGCTTGCGCTGCGCGATCGTCAAGCCGCGCCCCTCATCCATGCCCCGCAGGATATGTCATGCCATGGTTGACACCCAGTGCCACCAATGGCAGCGTGGGTCACATGAGGTACATCATCACCGGAGCCTCCAGCGGTCTCGGCCTGGCCGCCACCCGCGCCCTCAGCGCCGCCGGCGCCCATGTCATCCTGGCCGTCCGCGACGAACGCAAGGCCCGCGACGCCACCGCCGGCCTGTCCGGTGTGGACATCCGCCACGCCGACCTGGCCGACCTCGACTCCGTGCGCGCCTTCGCCGGCTCCGTCGATCACGCGGACGTCCTCATCAACAACGCCGGGGTCATGGCGCCGGCCCGCACCGACAGCGCCCAGGGGCACGAGCTCCAGTTCGCCGTGAACCACCTGGCCCACTTCGCCCTGACCGGCCTCCTGCTCGACCGCCTCACCACGCGCGTGGTCACCGTGACCTCGGTGCTGGCCAAGAAGGGCCGCCTGAACTTCGGCGACCTGCGGGCCGGGAGCCCGTCCGTCCTCTACAACCAGTCCAAGCTGGCCAACGCGGTCTTCGGTCTGGAACTGCACCGGCGCTTGGCCGGCTCATCCGTTCTGAGCCTGCTGGCCCATCCGGGCTACGCCGTGACGGGCCTCCAGGCCGGCATGAGGCCGAGCCTGAACCGCCTGTTCCTCACCCGGATCGGCAACCCGCTGCTGGCGGTCCCGGCCGAGAAGGGTGCTCGCCCGATCCTGCACGCGGCCACCGACCCGTCCGTCACCGGCGGCCAGCTGATCGGGCCGGGCGGCCCGGGCGAGATTCGTGGGGAGCCGGTCGTGCTCGAACCCGCTCCCGCGGCCACCGACCCGGAGACGGGGCGGCGCTTGTGGGAGCTCTCCGAGAAGCTGACCGGGGTTTACTATCCCCAGGCATGAGAGTGCTGCTCACCTCGTCCGGCGTCACCAACGACAGCATCCGTGAGGAGCTGACCTCGCTGCTGGGCAAGCCGATCGCCGAGGCGAGCGCGCTGTTCGTCCCGACCGGGCTCCACCCGTTCCCGGGCGGCACCCAGATGGTGTGGCGGGCGATCCACGGGCCGCTGTGCGCCCTGGGCTGGAAGTCGGTGGGCCTGCTGGAGCTGACGGCGCTGCCGAGCATCGAGGAGGCGGCCTGGGCGCCGGCGGTCCGCGAGGCCGACGCGCTGCTGGTGGGCGGCGGTGACCCGCTCTATCTGGCCGATTGGATGAGGCGTTCGGGCCTGGCGGCCCTGCTGCCGGCGCTGAGGTCCGAGGCGGTGTACGTCGGGGTGAGCGCCGGGAGCATCGCGGCGACCACGACGTTCGCGGAGACGTACATCGATCCGCCCCGGCCGGGCGAGGGCACGCCGGTCGTCTTCGAGGGCGACGTGGCCCGGATGCTGGTCACGGGAGAGGGCGTGGGCCTGGTCGACTTCGCGGTGATTCCCCACCTGGAGCACCCGCACCACGCCGACGCGACCCTGCCCAACGCCGAGACGTGGGCGTCCCACATTCCCGCGCCCACGTACGCCATCGACGACGGCACGGCCATCAGCGTGTCCGGCGGCGTGACCCGGGTCGTCTCCGAGGGTCAGTGGAAGTTGTTCTCCTCGAAGGAGCGCTGACCCAGGTCGAGGCCGATCGCGCCGCCGTCGCCCTCCCGTAGCTGCTTGACGGTCCGCCCGACGTACGACCGAAGGGCCCGGGCCAGATGAGGCTCGTCGAAATAGTCGAGCTTGGCCACCACATCCGCCGCCGTGCCGCCGCCGGCCAGCAGCTCGGCCGCCGTCCGGGCCCGCTCGATCTGCCGTACGGCACCCCGGGTCAGCCCGGTGGCGGCCCGGAACCGCCGCTCGACGGTCCGCCCCGACACGTCGGGCCGGTCGCCGCGCAGCACGCCGGCGACGAGCGGATCCCGGACCACGGCGCCGGCCCGCACGAGCCGCTCGACGAGGGCTTCGGCGTCATCGGCCCCCGGCGTCTCCCACCGGACCCCGTCGAGCCGGAACGACCGCCGCGCGGTGTCGGGCAGCTCGACGCCGCCGTCGACCAGGCCGGGCGTGGGCAGCCGGCGCAGCGAGGTGCCGACCGCGAACTCGATGCCGGTGAAGACGGCCCCTTCGGGCACGGGCGCGATGCTGGTACGGGTCTCGGGCCCGGTGACGCTGGCGTACGCCCGGCCCTGCTGCTCCCAGAAGACGAGCCCCCACCGCACACCCGCCACGGCGGTCATCGTGGAGACGCGCTCGCTGGTGCACGTCCACACCGCGTCGACCCACGGCGAATCCGACCGCCGAGTAGCGAACCGCAGCTCCACGCGCGAAGAATACGCCCGCGTACGGTTCCCGGTCATACTCGAGCGATAGTGCAGCCGGGCTGATGACATGGGGCCGCTGATGACGGATCCAGGCTTTGATCCCTATGCGAGGGCGCTACAGCTGTTGAGCGCCGACGCTCCGGGCGCGATAGTGGGTGCGCCGGAAGATTGGCCCCGGTGGGTGGTGTTGCTCCCACATGTGCTGACGGTGACCGATCCGAACCGTGATGACGACCGTTTGCCGCTGTCGCGTCCGTCCGACAAGCAGATGGCACGGAATTCCTCGTGGTTGCTGGATCGTGCTGCGACCTATCTGCAAGTCCACGGACGGCCCGCTGAAGCCCGGCCACTGGCCCAACGTGCCGTTGCTGTCGCCGAAGTCGCCTATGGCCCTGACGACCATACCGTCGGCATCCGGCTGAGCAATCTGGCCCAGATCGTGCACGACCTCGGCGACCTGTCAGCGGCCCGAGCGCTGACCGAGCAGGCATTAAGCATTGCCGAGGCCGCTTACGAGCCCGGCCATCCGGTGGTCGGCATCGCCTTGATCAACCTCGCGATGATCCTGCGCGACCTTGGTGACTTGTCGTCTGCCCGGACACTGGCCGAGCGAGCCCTGGCCATCGACGAGGCCGCCTACGGCTCCGACCACCCCGCCGTTGGGGCCGACTTGAACAATCTGGCCCAGATCCTGCATGACCTTGGTGATATCCGGTCGGCCCGGGCACTGACCGAGCAGGCTCTTGCCATCGCTGAGACCGCTTACGGCCGCGACCACCCGACGACCGGCACCCGGTTGAACAATCTCGCCTTGATCCTGGGGGATCTTGGTGATCTGCCGGGCGCCCGGGCATTGGTGGAGCGGGTCCTGATCATTGATGAGGCCGTTTATGGTCCCGACCACCCCGCCGTCGGAATCGGCTTGAGTAATCTGGCTCTGATCCTGAAGGATCTCGGTGATCTGCCGACCGCCCGGACAATGGCCGAGCGGACATTGGTCATCGCCGAGGCCGTTTACGGCTCCGGCCACCCCGCCGTCGGCATCGCGCTTAACAATCTGGCCCAGATACTGTATGACCTGGGTGATCTGCCGGTCGCCCGGGCACTGACCGAGCGGGCCATCGCGATCAAAGAGGCCGCTTATGGCCCCGACCACTCCGCAGTCGGCACCGATCTGAGCAACCTGGCCCTGATTCTCATGGACATCGGTGACCTGCCGGTCGCTCGGAAGCTGAGCGAGCGCGCCCTGGCCATCGCCGAGGCAACTCGGGGCCCCGATCATCCCGACGTCGGCGTCGCTCTGAACAACCTCGCCCTGATTCTCATGGACATCGGAGACCTGCCGGTCGCCCAGAAGCTGAGCGAGCGCGCCCTGGTCATCGCTGAGAGCACGTACGGCGCCGGACATCCACGGACTGATGCCTCCCGGCGCAACTTGGACTTCATTCAGCAGGAGCGGCTCTCGCGCCGTCGGTCGGGGTGAGCATTCACCCGTTGGGTCGATAGCCCATGGTGACCATTATGGAACGCTGTGGTGCGTGACGATCGAAGACGCTTCGACCGAATGGGACTTCTTCGTCTCGTACACGCAGGCCGACCGGTCGTGGGCCGAGTGGATCGCGTGGGAGCTGGAGGAGAACGGCAGCCGCGTGCTCGTCCAGGCGTGGGACTTCGTCCCGGGCACCAGCTGGGTGCAGGGCATGCAGAACGGTGTGACGCGTGCGCGGCGGATGATCGCGGTTCTGTCCGAGGCGTACCTGTCGTCGGTTTTCGGGCAGGCCGAATGGCAGGCCGTGTGGGGCACTGATCCGTCCGGCGCGCGACGGTCGCTGTTGACGGTCCGGGTCGAGGACTGTGACCGGCCCGGTCTGCTCGGGCAGATCGTCGGGATCGATCTGTTCGGCGTCGCGGAAGCCAAAGCGCGGGAGCGGTTGCGGGCCATGGTGGCCCGGGCCGCCGCGGGCAGGGCCAAACCGGGGGAGAGGCCGTCGTTTCCGCCGTCGCAGCGGGCGATTCCCCACGGCGCCCGATTTCCGCGGGCGTTGCCGCAGGTCTGGAACGTTCCGGCCCGCAACCCGAACTTCACCGGCCGGGCGAGCGCCCTGGAGGCACTGGCGGGCGAGCTCGCGGCGGCCGGGACGATGACGGTCACGTCGGTGCGAGGCATGGGCGGCGTCGGCAAGACTCAGCTGGCCAACGAGTACGCCCACCGGCACGCCTCCGACTATGACGTCGTGTGGTGGATCGCCGCGGAGGAGCCGACGCTGATCCCCGACCAGTTCGCCGGTCTCGCCGGCGAGCTGGGGCTGGAGCCCGGGCAGGACGCCGACGCCGTACGGCTGGCCGTACACCAAAGATTGCGGGACGTGCCCGGCTGGCTGCTGGTGTTCGACAACGCCGACACGGTCCTCGACATCCGTGCGTGGCTGCCGCCCACCCTGGCGCAACCGGGCTCACGGTGTCACGTGCTGGTGACGACCCGCCGGGACGGGTTCACCGCGCTCGGCGAGGTCTACGACCTGGACGTCGTCGACGAGGACGAGGCGAAGCAGATCCTCCGGGCCCGGGTGCCGCAGATCGATGATGCCGCCGCCGGGGATATCGCCGAGCAGCTGGGCCGATTGCCGCTGGCGCTGGAGCAGGCGTCCGCCTACATCACCCGGTCGCAGCTTCCGCCCGATGAATACCTGCGGCTGCTGCGAACCCGGGCGCGGGAACTGTACGGCCGGGGGAGGGTCGCGACCCGCGACGACACCATCGCGACGCTGTGGGCGCTGAGCTTCGACCGCGTCGGCCAGGAGGAACCGGCGGCGCTGCAACTGCTGGCGATCTGCGCCTACCTGGCGCCGGTGCCGATCCCGCTCGACCTGTTCACCGCCCACCCGGATCAGCTGCCTGAGCCTCTGGCCGCCAAGGTCACCGACCCTTTGGAGTTCAACGACGTCCTGGCCGCCATCGTGGATTACTCCTTGGCCAAGCGGGAACGGGACGGGCTACTGCTGCATCGGCTGGTGCAGGGCGCTCTGCGGCTGCGATACCCGGCCGAGGGCCGTTCACAGCCCGACGCCGTCCAGGAGCTGACCGCCTGATGACGACGCCGGGTTTTGATCCCTACGCGACGGCGTTGCAGCTCCTGACCTCCGACGCGCCGGCGTCGATCATGGATGTGCCGCAGGACTGGCCGCGATGGGCGGTCCTGCTCCCTCATGCGCTGGCAATAACCGATCTGCCGCTGCCAGGGCAGGCCGGCGAGCAAATGGCGGCGAATTACTCATGGCTGCTGGACCGCGCCGCTACCTACCTGCAGGTTCATGGACGGCTCGGCGAAGCTCGCCCGCTGGCCCAGCGTGCGGTGGCCATCACTGAGGCCACTTACGGCCGCGACCACCCGGCCGTCAGTACCCATTTGAGCAATCTCGCGCTGATCCTGCAGGATCTCGGTGACTTGAGGGAGGCTCGGGTGCTGGCCGAGCGGGCTTTGACGATTGCCGAGGCCTCCTTCGATCGCGACGATCCTGCCGTCGCTATCCGGCTGAGCAATCTTGCGACGATCCTGCAGGATCTTGGTGAGTTGCCGGAGGCTCGGTCGTTGTGTGAGCGGGCTTTGGCGATCGATGAGGCTGCCTTCGATCGCGACGATCCTGCCGTCGCTATCCGGCTGAGTAATCTTGCGACGATCCTGCAGAACCTTGGTGAGTTGCCGGAGGCCCGGGTGTTATCTGAGCGGGCTTTGGCGATCGATGAAGCTGCCTACGACCGTGACCATCCCACCGTCGGCATCCGGTTGAGCAATTTTGCGCTGATCCTGCGGGATCTTGGTGAGTTGCCGGAGGCTCGATCGTTGTGTGAGCGGGCTTTGGCGATAGCTGAGGCTGCCTATGGCCGCGACCATCCCACCGTCGCTATCCGGCTGAACAACCTCGCGCTGATCCGGCAGGGTCTCGGTGAGTTGCCGGAGGCTCGGTCGTTGTGTGAGCGGGCTTTGGCGATCGATGAGGCTGCTTACGACCGCGATCACCCCACCGTCGCTGTCCGGCTGCACAACCTCGCGACGATCCTGCGGGATCTTGGTGACTTGTCGGAGGCTCGGGCGTTGTCTGCGCGGGCTATGGCTATCGCCGAGGCCACCCTCGGCCCCGACCACCCCACAACCAGGATCGTCCGCCGGAATCTCGAATGGACGGGCCACCTGCTTGCTGAGAAGGAGTCGATGTGAGTCAGTCGGAGAGCGCTGTTCTGGCGTACTGGGGCGAGCACCGCGATCAACTCCGGCAATCGGAAACCCAGCGCGCCCTCCTCACCAACTATCTTCTGGTGATCGCAGCCGCCCTGAGTGCCTTGGTCGTCCAGCAACGGTTCGTGGCCGAGACTTTGCCCCTGTCCGTGCTGATCGCTCTGGTGGGTGTCTACGGCGCGATATCCGTCGCCAAGTACCACGAGCGTGCCGAGTACCACCTGACGCAGGCGCGCGCTCTCACCCGCGTCTTGAAAGACATGGGTGCCCTCGCCGACCAGGACACCCTGGACGAGTTCCGGGAACGGCACTATGCGCGATATCCGCGCCTGCACCGGGTCCGCTTGCATGCCCTGTGGACCGGGCTCCATGTGGGCATTTTCGTTTATGGGCTCACGCTTGTGATCATCACGCTGGCACGGTGAATGTCGGCCTGGTGGCCCAGCCACGCGTTCAGGGCCAGCACGGTTCCGCCGCAGAGCAGCAGGACTATGACGAGGATGCCCAGGATCCAGCGCCAGATCGCGAAGCGGCTCTCCCTCGGCGTGTCGGTGCCGGTGCCCTCGAAGGGCCAGGATGAGTCGTCCTCCGGGTCGTCCACGAAGCGGACGGTACCCAAACTCCGTACGGGAATCGGGCTTTTGCGGGGAAAGGTAATCCTGGAGAGATAGCGCACATTGCCACTGGGCTGGGCATTTGCGATTCTTCTGGGGTGAGCCCTGGTGGGCTCCCGGACGAGCGGTGCCGTACCCGGTGTGCGAAAAGACGGCGCCATGGAGGATTCCATGTCCTGGCTCGTGCTCGTCCTCTCCGGTGTTCTCGAGGCCGTCTGGGCCACCGCCCTCGGTAGGTCCGAGGGCTTCAGCCGTCCCCTTCCGACCGTCGTCTTCGGGGTGGCCATCGTCGCCAGCATGGGTGGGCTCGCCTTCGCCATGCGCGATCTGCCGGTCGGCACGGCGTACGCCGTCTGGGTGGGCATCGGCGCGGTTCTGACCGTGGTCTACGCGATGGTCACCGGGACCGAGGCCGTGTCCCTCGTCAAGATCCTGCTGCTGACCGGCATCATCGGCTGCGTGGCGGGGCTGAAGTTCCTGCACTGACGGTCAGCGTTCCGGCCTCGGTGTCGATCGTCGCCGTGGTGCCCAGCGGCATGCACACCGGGTCGTCGAGATGACCGAAGGGCAGACCGGCCAGCACGGGTACGCCCAGAGCACTCAGATCCGGTGGGGCCTCCCCGGCCAGGTCGCCGAGCGCCACACCGCGCACACCTTCGAGCAGGCCCGGGCGGCGCAGAACCTCCCCGGAACCGGGGCCCTCCAGGCACAGGACGGCCCCGGCCAGCGACGGCAGGCCGGCGCCGATCATCGCGGCCACGGCGCTGGTGTAGCCGCCGATCAGCCGGCCGGTCGCCACCCCGGGCACCGTCGTCGCGGACGGGGCGGCGCGCAGCACGGCCGGCTCGCCGGTGAACAGCAGCTGCCGGCATCCCACGGCGTCGAGCGACCCGTGAATGCCCGTCAGGCCGGTGCGGCCGAGAAGGGCCAGATGGAGGTACGTGATGTCGCTGAACCCGACGATCGGCTTCGGGTCGGCCCGGACGAGGGCGGGATCGATCCGCGACGCGATCCGCTGGGCGCCCGTGCCGCCGCGGGTCGCGATGATCGCCCGTACGGCCGGGTCCCGGAAAGCGTCCTCGAGATCGGCCAGCCGGTCGTCGTCCCGCCCGGCCATCTCGCCGTAGCGGTCGTCGGCGTGCCGCCCGAAGTCCACGTCGAGGCCCCACTGGCCGAGGAGCCCGGCCGCCCATGGCCGCCAGCCCTCATGCTGCGGAGGGCTGGCCGGCGACACCATCCGTACGAGATCTCCGTCCCGGAGCCGCGGCCACGGCAAGACGTCGTCCATGACGCTGATTGTGCGCCCGGGGCCCATGATCGGGGCATGGCGAACTCCAAGCGGGCGGGCGTGTTCATCGCCGACCCCGCGGCTGATCCGCGTGGCGCGGGTCTAACCCAAGGCGACGAACGATCCACGCTCGTGGCCTTTCTTCGCGGTCAGCGGCTGACTCTCGAGGTCAAGTGCGGCGAGCTCGATCCGCATGACCTCGCCGCCCGTTCCGTCCCACCTTCCACGATGTCGCTGCTGGGTCTGGTGCGCCATCTGGCCGAGGTGGAACGGCAACCCGCCGACCTCGGCGTGGTGTACGACGTCGAGCGCGTCGGGCGGATCTCCCTGCGCGAGGCGCTGGTCCACCTCATCGAGGAATACGCCCGCCACAATGGTCATGCCGACCTTCTGCGGGAACGGAGCGACGGAAGGGTAGGTCAGTAGTCGGCGTCTCGTAAGCTGACGGCCGTGACCGGGACGACTGTGGCCGCGGTGCTGGCCGAGCTCAAGGCGCTTGACGATCCGAAGACGCGGGCCGTCAACGAGAAGCACGGTGACGATCACGGGGTCAACCTCACCAAGCTGCGCGCGGTCGCGAAAGAGCTCAAGACCCAGCAGGACCTGGCCGTCCAGCTGTGGGCGACCGGCGACACCGCGGCCCGGCTCGTCGCTCTGCTGATCTGCCGGCCCAAGGCGTTCGCGCGCGACGAGCTCGACACCATGCTGCGCGAGGCCCGGGCGGCCAAGGTGCACGACTGGCTCGTCAACTACGTGGTCAAGAAGAGTCCGTACGCCGAGGAGTTGCGTGTCGCCTGGACGGCCGACCCGGATCCGGTGGTCGCCTCCGCCGGCTGGGCGCTGACCACCGAGCGGGTCGCCAGGAAGCCCGAAGGGCTCGACCTGGCGGCCCTGCTCGACGTCATCGAGGCCCGGATGAAGGACGCCCCCGAGCGTCTCCAGTGGGCGATGAACCACTGCCTGGCCCAGATCGGCATCTCGCACGAGGAGCAGCGCGCCCGGGCCCTGGAGATCGGTGAACGTCTCGAAGTGCTCAAGGACTATCCGGCGCCGCCCAACTGCACGTCGCCTTTCGCGCCGATCTGGATCACCGAAATGGTGCGCCGGCAGAACGCCTAATCGAACAGGATGGTGCGGATGGCCGTCGTCAGCCGGTCGATCAGTTCGTCGGGGGGCATGGTGGCGACCGGGCCGTCGGCCAGCACGTAGCGGCTGAAGGCGACGCCGATCAGGTGGGCGCCCATCATGTTCACGCGGGCCGCCAGATCGGGAAGGTCCAGCACCTGGGCGTAACCGTCGACCGCCGTCTGCTGAAGGGTCTGCAGCAGCGCCTTGGCCGCCTGCTGGTCGCCGGCCGCGCTGCGGATCAGGGCGATGACCGGGTCGGCGCCCTCGGACGACTCCATGCGGCGCACGAACGACGCCGCGATCCGCTCCGGCAGCTTGGCCGCATCGTCGTCGAGGACACCCTTGAACAGGGCCTCCGGGTCGGGCGTGGTGGCCGCGACGAACAGCTGCTCCTTCGAGGAGAAGTGCAGCACGACCAGGCCGTGGGTGACGCCGGCACGGCGGGCGATCTCGCGGATCGTGGCGTTCTCGTAGCCGCGCTCGGCGAAGACGGCGCGGGCCGCGGTCAGGATCGCGGCCTGTTTGCGCACGGGGTCGCGGGTCCGGCGCGGTGCGGGGTGTGACATAGTTCCTACTGTACACACGGATAGTAGCCGGTAGCGTGGTGACTGCGCGGTCAGCTGGCCGCGCCATTCGCCATTCCCGGAAAGCGGCCCACCGAAATGGTGTGGCCGCCATTTTTTTGTGCGCTCTCTCCGGTGAACCCGCACAGTAGTTCTGCACGCAAACAATTCCCTTCCGAACCTGAGTAATGTCGCCGCGTTCGACGGACCGGAATGGAAGGGGAAAATCGTGAACGACAACGGGGCGGCATCTCTGCGGGCCGCCGCCAGGGCGGTCCACCTGCCGGGGGATGACGGATACGACCAAGCGCGCAGCACCTGGTCCCTCGCGGCCGACCTGCGGCCGGCGGCCGTGGTCCACCCGGAGAGTGTGGACGAGATCAGCGCGGTCCTGCGGGCCGCCGGTCAGGCCGGGCTGCGGGTCACGCCGGTCGGCACCGGCCACAACGCGCATCCGCTGCGCGACCTCAGCCGTACGGTCATGCTGCGCACCTCGCGGCTCACCGGCGTCACCATCGACGCGGCCGCGCGCCGGGCCCGCGTGCAGGCCGGCGCCACCTGGTCGCCGGTCGTCGAGCAGGCGGCCGGGCACGGATACTCCGCCCTGCACGGGTCGGCGCCCGACGTCAGCGTCGTCGGCTACACCGCCGGCGGCGGGCTGAGCTGGTACGGCCGCAAATACGGGCTGGCCGCCAACCACGTGACCGCGGCCGAGCTCGTGCTGGCCGACGGCACCCAGGTGCGGGTGGACGCCGACCACGAGCCCGACCTGTTCTGGGCGGTCCGCGGCGGTGGCGGCAACTTCGGCGTGGTGACGGCGATGGAGTTCCGCCTGCTGGACTTCGCCACGGCGTACGCGGGCTTCATGGCCTGGGATCTGACCAAGGCGCCGCAGGTGCTCAAGCGCTGGCTGGAGTGGACCGCCGAGGCGCCCGACGAGGTCACCACCGCCTATCGGCACATGCGGTTCCCGCCCGTTCCCGAGCTGCCCGAGCCGTTCCGGGGCCGCGACTGGGTGATGATCGACGGGGCCGTCCAGGCCGGTGACGAGCGGGCCGAGCAGCTCCTGGCGCCACTGCGCGAGCTTAAGCCGGAGATCGACACGTTCGCCCGGGTGCCCTCGCCGGTGGTCTCCCGCATCCACATGGACCCGGAGGAGCCCACCCCCGGCGACGGCACGACCGGCCTGCTCGACGCGCTCCCGCCGGAGGCGGCCGACCGGCTCCTCGAAGCGGACGCGACCAACCAGCTCTTCTCGACCGAGCTGCGCCACCTGGGCGGCGCGCTGGGCCGCCCGGCGGCCGGCGGCGGCGCACTGTCCGCCCTGGACGGCCACTATCTGTTCGCCGTCGTGGGCGTCGTCTTCAGCCCCGAGGTGCAGGCGGCCGTCGTCGCCGAGTCCGAGCGGATCGTCGGCTCGCTCCGCGAATGGTCCCGCGACCGCATCTACACGAACTTCCAGCAGACCCAGGGTGACACCTCGCGCGCGTTCGCCCCGGCCGTCTGGCAGCGCCTGGTGGAGCTGCGCCACCGCGTCGACCCCCACAAAACCCTTCAAGCAAACCACGAGATCTGAGAGGTACGACTCCACATGAGCCTTCTCGACCGCAGGAACCCCGGGAACACCGCCATCGTGCTGATCGACTACGTCGAGAGCTTCAAGAACACCGTCAAGAGCCAGACCCCCGAGGCGAACGTGATCGGCGCCGTGGCGCTGGCCAAGACGGCCCTCGGCCTGGACGTCCCCCTGGTCGTCACGGCCGGCCCCGAGGGCGACCCGCGCGGGCCGATGTACAAGGAGCTGCTGGAGGAGCTGAACGGCCACCCGGTCGTGGCCCGCTGGGACGCCTTCGACGCCTTCGACGCGCCCGGCTTCCCCGAGGCGATCGAGGCCACCGGCCGTAAGCACCTGGTCGTCGCCGGCCTGACCACCGACGTGTGCGTCCTGCACACCGCGATGGGCGCCCTGCGCCGCGGCTACGGGGTCTCGATCGTCGTCGACGCCACCGGCGGCACCGAGATCTCGTCCCACGAGGCGGCGATCGGCCGCCTGGTGCAGGCCGGCGCCACCACCACGAGCTGGATGTCGCTGGCGACCGAGCTGGTCGGCCTCTACGCCAACGACAGCAAGGGTGTCCTGCCGCAGCTCCTCGCCCTCGACGCCAACCTGACCGCGGCCGGTCTCAACGAGGTTCTCTCCGACCTCTCACCCACGCGGTAACCGGCAAGGGCCGCGGCCGTGCGTTGTCAGACCTCGAGAGTCCAGTTCACGAAGCGCAGCTTCGGCGTGAACCCGGCCTTCTCGTAGACCTTCAGCGCCTCGTAGGGGTTCTCCGAGTCCGCCTCCACCAGGGCCCGGTCGTAACCCTCGCCGGCCGCGGCCCGCAGCGCGTGCCCGATCAGCGCCCCGGCGACGCCCCGCCTCCGATAGCCCGGTTGGGTCCCGATGAGCATGAAGCGCGCGTCGCGGATGCCGGTGGCCTCCGTGTCGGCGTCCCAGGACATCGTCACCAGCATGCCGGCCGGTGCCCCGGTGGCCACGTCGCGGAGCAGAAAACTGACCGTCGGCCGGAACGTCTGGTTGGTGATCTTGCTCTTCCAGGACTCCACGGTCATCGGCGCCCGCAGCCGGTCGTCCTGGAACGCCTCGTTGCGGATCAGCCGGAACTCCTCGTCGTTCCGCTCCGACCACGGCTCGAGGCGCAGCCCGGCCGGGATCGCGGTCTCGGGGATCGCGTCGCCGAGCGGGTGCTGCATGTGCTGGTAGTAGCTCACCGGCGTGAAGCCCTCGGAGCGCATCAGCTCGGGCAGGCCGGCCATGGTCTCTGGTTTGTGGATGTCGATGGCGAGCTTCAGCGCCGGCTGGTGCAGCGCGTGCAGCTCCTTGGCCGCCGCCACCCCGGCCCTCACCAGCCGGGTGCCGAGGCCGGTGCGCCGATAGGCCGGGGCCACGCCGCCGTCCATGACGATCCGGTGGACCTCTTCCGCGGCCGGCTGATATCTGACCTTCATGAAGCCGGCCATCACGTCGCCGTCGAAGGCCGCGAGCGTCCCGCGCTCCAGATCGGTGTACGGGTCGACCAGCTCCTGGAGGGTGTCCTCCTCGTCGTAGTACTCGCCGATCTGGTCGGCGCTCTCCATCGCGTTGAGGAGATCGGCCGACACCTTCGCGTCCCCGCTGGTGAGCGGCCGCCACGTGAGAGTGCTCGATGCTTCATGCATTCGGCGGAGGCTAGTTCCCGCGCGTGCCGGCTGTCGCCTCATTTCCCCGGGCCGCGCCCTGGGCGAGCGCGGCCCGATGCGGATCGGCGGGCGCGGCCCGAGGTGAACCGGCGAGCGCGGCCCGATACGAACCGGTGCCGGGTTCAGAGGCGCAGCTCCGGCCAGTCGAGCAGGCCCGCGCCGAGGTCGCGGACCGTGGCCAGCAGGCCCAGGCGGGCGGCGCGCAGAGCCGGGTCGTCGGCCATGACGAAGACCTCGTCGAAGAAGCGGGCCAGCGGCTCCACGAGCGGGCCGACGGCCGAGGTGAAGGCGGTCAGGTCGGTGCCGAAGTCGGCCTTCACCGAGGACACCGCCTCGTGCAGGGCCAGCTCGGCCGGCTCGGCCAGGGCCGCCGGGTCGTAGCCGGCCACCGTGCCGTCCGGCAGGATGCGGCGGGCGCGCTGGATGGCCGCGGCCACCGCCACGAAGTCGGGGTTGCCGACCAGAGTGGACAGCTGGGTGAGCAGGCCGTCGACGACCGACGGGCGGTCGTAGTGGATCAGGGCGGCGCGGACCCGGTCGACCGCGGCGCCCTCCTCGGTCAGGGCCTGCTCCAGGCGGCGGGCCAGGAACTCGCCGGCCGCGGTCAGCACGTCGGCCGAGACCGGCACCGGCTGCTGGGCGGCCGCCGCCGACAGGCCCGCGGTCAGCGAGAAGTCGGACAGGGCCGGGTGGGCCCGGTGCACCGCGAGCAGGCCCAGGACCGCCCGGCGGACGGCGAAGGGGTCGCTGCTGCCGGTCGGCAGGCCCACCGTGGCGGCCAGGCCGGCCACCAGGTCGAGGCGGTCGGCCAGCGACAGCAGGGCGCCCGGGATCGAGGCCGGCAGGGCGTCGCCGGTGTTGCGGGGCAGCTCGGCCTCGTAGACGGCCGCCGCCACGTCCCGCGGCTCGCCCGCGTGCAGCGCGTAGTCCCGGGCCATGACGCCGGCCAGCGACGTCATCTCGGTGACCAGCTGCGAGCCGAGGTCGAACTTCACCAGCCGGGCCGCGCGGCCCAGCGTGGCCGAGCCCAGGCCGAGCCCGTCGGCGACGGAGAGCGCCAGCGCGGCGATCCGCTCCGCCCGGTCGGCCATCGAGCCCAGCTTGTCGGTGAAGGTGAGCCGGGTCAGGCGCTCGCGCATGGCGGCCGGATCCGCCGAACGGTCGGCGCGGTAGAAGAACGCCGCGTCCTCGTACCGGGCCCGCAGCACGGCCTCGTTGCCGGCCCGCACCAGCTCCACGTCGACCGGGCCGTTGGCGACCGTCACGAACATCGGCAGCAGCTGCCCGTCGGCGTCGCGCACGGGCAGGTAGCGCTGGTGCTTGCGCATCACGGTGGTCAGCACGGCGTCCGGCAGCGACAGGTAGCTCTCGTCGAAGGTGCCCAGCAGCGGCGTCGGCGCCTCGACCAGGTAGCTGATCTGCTCGATCAGCGAAGCCTCGCCGGCGACGTCGATGCGTCCCTCCGGATAGACGTGGTCCTGGGCGCCGGTCACGATCAGGTCGTGCCGGTCCTCCGGGTCGGCCACGATGCCGGCCAGGGCGAGGGTCTCCATGAACGTCTCGGCCGAGGCGATCTCGGCGATCGGAGATGAAGAGGTGCGCAGCAGCCGGGTCTGCCGGCCGGCGGACAGGGTGCCCAGCGCCACCGGCACCACGTCGTCGCCCCACAGCGCGGTCAGCCAGCGGACCGGCCGGCTGAACGAGAGCTGCGGGTCGTTCCACCGCATGTTCTTGGCCCCGCGCAGACCGGCGACGACCTTCGCGAGCACGCCGGCCAGCACGGTCGCGGCGGCGCCGCCGGCTTCGTGCTTCTCCACGACATGGTGCTGTACGCCGTTGACGTCGCCGGTCGCCAGAGCGTCCACGGCGACGCCCTGGCTGCGGGCGAACCCTTCGACGGCCTTCGCGGGCGCGCCGACCTTGGGGCCCTTCACCGTCCGTACATGATCGGTCTCCCGGGCCGCGACCGAGGCGACCACCGCGACCAGCCGCCGGGGTGTCGCGAAGGTCCGGACCTCGTCGTGCTCGAGACGGGTGCCGGCCAGGCCGTCGGTGACCGCGCGCTGGAGATAGGCCAGGGCGGCGCGGGCCTCGGACGGCGGCAGCTCCTCGGTGCCGATCTCGAAGACCAGCGTGCGCGGCTCGGTCCGCTCGGCCGGGGTGGAGAACGGCGTGGCCGGCGGCAGCGCCTCGGCCAGGCCGAGCGGATGGCCCAGCTCCTCGCGGCGGGCCACCCACAGCTTGGCCACCTCACCGGCGAGCCGGCGCATGCGGGCGAACTCGGCGGCCCGGTCGGCGGTGGAGACCGCGCCGCGCGAGTCGAGGACGTTGAAAGCCTGGGAGCACTTCAGCACGTACGTGTGCGCGGGCACCGGAAGGCCGGCGTCGATCAGCCGCTGCGCCTCACCCGCGTAGATCTCCAGCAGCTGCCGGTTGGCGGCCACGTCGGCGTCGTCCAGGTAGTACCGGGACATCTCGTACTCGCCCTGGCCGAAGACCTCGCCGTACGAGATGCCGTCGGCGTACTCGATGTCCTTGAAGTGGGTCTTGTCCTGAAGCGCCATGATGATGCGCTCGATGCCGTAGGTGATCTCGACCGACACCGGGTCGAGGTTGAGGTTGCCGGCCTGCTGGAAGTACGTGAACTGGGTGATCTCGAGGCCGTCGAGCCAGACCTCCCAGCCCAGGCCCCAGGCGCCGAGCGCGGGGGAGGCCCAGTTGTCCTCGACGAAGCGCACGTCGTGCGCGTTCACGTCGATGCCGATGGCGGCCAGGCTGCCCAGGTAGAGCTCCTGCGGGTTGCCCGGGTCGGGCTTGAGGATCACCTGGAGCTGGGTGTGCGTCTGCAGGCGGTTCGGATTTTCGCCGTAGCGCGAGTCGTCGGGCCGCACGGAGGGCTCGGTGTAGACGACCCGCCAGGGCTCGGGACCGAGCACGCGCAGGAAGGTCGCCGGGTTCAGCGTCCCCGCACCGACCTCCGTGTTCATCGGCTGGACGGTCAGGCATCCCTGAGCGGTCCAATACGCGGTCAACCGGGCCAGTGCGTCCTGCATGGTGAGCATGGGAGCAAAGTCTAAGACCCGCCCGATGAGGGTAGGGAGGCGATTATGCTCGACGGTGATCTTTACGCCTTTCAGGACCTGCTTTCGACCGACGAGGCCGCCGTCGTGCGGCGCGTCCGCGACTTTCTCGACGCCGAGGTCGTGCCCATCGCGAACGACCACTGGGCCCGCGCCGAGTTCCCCCACCATCTGATCAAGAGGTACGCGGACCTCGACATCGCCGACCGGCCCGGCTCGAATCTGCTCAGCGGCTGGCTCGCCCTGGAGATGGCCCGGGCCGACGCGTCGATGGCCACCTTCTACGGCGTGCACGCGGGGCTGGCCATGGGCAGCATCCGCACGTGCGGTTCCGAGGAGCAGCAGGCGCGGTGGCTGCCGGCGATGGCGTCGTTCGACAAGGTCGGTGCGTTCGCGCTGACCGAGCCGACCGGCGGCTCGGACGTGGCGGCCGGGCTGCGGACGACCGCCCGCCGCGACGGCGATTCCTGGATCCTCGACGGGCGGAAGCGCTGGATCGGCAACGCCACCTTCGCCGACCTGATCGTGGTGTGGGCCCGAGACGTCGACGATGACCAGGTCAAGGGCTTCGTGGTGCCGCGGGAGACGCCCGGTCTCACCGCGACGAAGATCGAGAACAAGATCGCCCTGCGTACGGTCCAGAACGCCGACATCGTTCTCGAAGGTGTTCGCGTCCCTTCATCTTCCAAGCTCGAGAACGCGAATTCCTTCAAGGACACCGCGAAGGTGCTGCGCCAGACCCGCAGCGGCGTGGCCTGGGAGGCGGTCGGGGTCATGCTGGCGGCGTACGAAATCGCTCTGTCCTATTCCAAGGATCGTCTGCAGTTCGGCAAGCCGATCGCCTCTTTCCAGCTCGTGCAGGACCTGCTCGTCCGCATGGTCGGCAATGTGACCGGTTCGCTGGGAATGTGCGTGCGGCTGGCGCAACTGCAGGACGCGGGGCAGTACCGCGACGAGCATTCGGCGCTGGCCAAGGCCTACTGCACGACCCGCATGCGCGAGGTCGTCGGCTGGGCCCGGGAACTGCTGGCCGGCAACGGGATCGTGCTCGACTACGACATCGGGCGCTTCGTGGCCGACTCGGAGGCCCTGTATTCGTACGAGGGCACCCGGGAAATCAACACCTTGATTGTGGGCCGGGCCATCACCGGGGAGAGCGCCTTCGTCTGATAATCCCTGGATGGACTGGTTACGGCGGCGGGACCCCGAGCTTCTCACCACTCGGCGGGCGGTGCGGGTCACGCTGGTTGCCTGCCTGGGCTTCTACCTTTGCCGGTACGTCTTCGACCTGCCGGCCATGGCGCCGTACGCCCTCTTCGGCACGGTCGCCCTGGGCGCGCTCTCGCAGATCCCGGGCAGCCCCCGACAGCGGGCGATGACGCTGATCGCCGTGCTGCCGGTGGCGTGGGCGCTGGTCAGCGTGGGCACGCTGCTGTCGGTGAGCAACTGGGCGGCCGCCGCCGGCATGTTCGTCCTCGGCTTCACGGTCAGCTTCGTCGGCGTCGGCGGCCCCCGCCTGGTCGGGCTCGCGGCGGGCATGCAACTGCTCTACATCTTGCCGTGCTTTCCGCCGTACGACCCCGGGTCGCTCCCACAGAGGCTGGCCGGCGTGACGATGGCCGTGGTGCTGCTGGCCGCGGCCGAGCTGCTGCTGTGGCCCGATCCGACGCCGACGCCGTACCGGGAACGGCTGGCCCGCGCGGTGGCGCTGCTGTCCTCGTGCTTCGACGCGCTGGCCGACGACTGGTCCTCGTCGACGCCGCCCGGCCGGTCCCGGCTCGCCGCCCTGCTGCCCGAGGTCACCGAAGCGGCCGAGGCGCTGCGCCCGTCACGGCTGCCACCCGGCCTGCGCCCGGCGTCGGCCTCGCGGCGGGACCGGGCGCTGAGCGCGGCCGCCGGCACGGCCCGCCTGCTGGTGGGAAGGACGGCCGACCTGTACTTCCTGGAGGACCGGCAGGCGGTCACCCTCCCGGCGTCGGCCCGCCTGCTGCGGGCGGCGGCCGGCTGCACGGACACGGTCGCCGAGTGGCTGTACGGCCGGGGGCCGCTGCCCGACACCGACAGGCTGGCGGCGGCGCTGGCCGACTTCCGCCGGGCGCGCACCGAGACCGACCCGAGCGGCCTGCCGCCGGAGCGGCTCGAACTGGGCGCGCTCGCGCTGACCCTCGGGGAGTGGACGAAATCGCTGGTCCTCGCGGTGCGGATCGCGTCCGGGGAGAGGCCGGCGACGCTGGTTCCGGGTTCGTTCTGGTACGCGGGACGCAGCACCCCGTACCTGTGGTGGCACCGCCTGAGGGAGAACCTGACACCCCGGTCGGTGGCCTTCCAGGGCGCGCTGCGCCTGGCGGCGGCGCTGGCGGTGGCCCGGCTGGTGGCGGGCGGGCTCGACCTGTCGCACGGTTTCTGGGTCCTGCTGACCATCCTGACGGTGCTGCGGGCGTCGGCCGCGGAGACCCGCTCGACGCTGAAGCCGGCCCTGATCGGCACCATCGGCGGCTCGGTCGTGGCGGCCGGCCTGCTCCTGCTGAACGTCGACCCGACGGTGTACGTGGTGGTGCTCCCGCTGGTGATGATCGCCGGCTTCGCCTCGGGCCCGCTGCTCGGCCTGGGCTGGTCGCAGGCGCTGTTCACGCTGGTCATCACGCTGGTGTTCGCCCAGGTGACGCCGGTCGACTGGCGGCTGGCCGAGGTGCGCGTGCTGGACGTGGTGATCGGCGCGGTGGTCGGCGTGCTGATCGGCCTGTTTGCCTGGCCCCGAGGAGGAGCGGGCGAGCTGCGCCGAGCGGCGGCGAACTTCATGACGGCCTCGGCGTCGGTGGTCCGCGAGACGGTGGCGGTGATGGCGCGAGGATCGCAGCAGGGCACGGCGCTGCCGGCGGCCCGGGGAGCGAGCCTGCTGGCGGAGGCGTCGTTCGCGCTGTACCAGAGCGAGCACCACCCGGACTCCCCGGTCGACTGGCAGGCGACGTTGCTGGCGGGCCATCACGCGGTACGGGGTGCGGAGGCGCTGGTCCGTTCCTGCCCCGCCGGAGGCCTGCTCCCGTGTGAAACTCAGCTGACGGCGGCGGCCGAGGACGTGGCCGGGTGCTTCACCCGAGCCGCTTCCAGCCTGGGCCGGGGCGAGGCGCTCCCGGCGGTGCCCCCGCCGGTGCCCGTCCCGTGGCCCAACGACCTGGGCCAGGACCTGTACGTCATAGCCGACCTGCGAGTCTGGCTCCTGGGTTTGCGCGACGACTTGACCGGCCGCCACGAACTGGGCGACACCTTGAGAGGCCGGGCCACCCGAGTAGCCGACGGCGCCGCCTGACCCCGCGCCCGCGCCACCCCGCGCCCGCCCCGCCTCGCGCCCGCCGCACCCCGCGCCCGCCCCGCCCCGCTCCACCCCGCGCCACCCCGCGCCCGCCCCGCCCCGCGCCCGCGCCGCCCCGCGCCCGCGCCGCCCCGCGCCCGCGCCACCCCGCGCCCGCGCCACCCCGCGCCCGCCCCGTCCCTTGCGCCGCGACCCCGTCCCTTGCGCCGCGACCCCGCCCCTTGCGCCGCGACCCCGCCCTTGCGCCGCGACCCCGCCCCTTGCGCCGCTCACCCGCCCAGCGCCCATTCACTCCGGGCGCATTTCACGAAATTTCGGGCGAAAGGCTGGCATCGTCGGCGGGGTGAAGGGACTCAGCCGAGCGGCGGCCACCCGCGGCGTCGAACAGCGCCTCGAAGCCACCCTGCACGCCCACGCCGGCCTGCGCCTGGTCCCGCTCCCGACCGCTTTCCTGCGCCCACCGCCCGGCCCCGGCGCCCGCATCCTCCGCGGCGGCCACCTGCCCGACCTGGGCGACACCGCCGACACCATCTACGACGAGATCCGCCACTTCTGGGAGGAGTCCGGCTGCCGCGTCGAGGACGGCCCCGGCCCCGACGGCCGCGTCCTCGTCGTCCACGACCCCGCCGGCTACGTCATCACCCTGACCCACCTGCCCGGCGACGCCGACCCCACCCTCACCGTCGCCTCACCGCGGGTCCCGGCCGAGGTCATCGACCGTGGCTTGCTCGCCGGCCTGCTCGCCGGCATCGCCCTCGGCTGCGGCGGCCCGTGCCTGTGCTCGCTCGGCCCGATGACCGCCTTCCCGTCCCTGGCCGGCCTCTCCGCCCCGTACTGGGGCTGGGTCCCGCTCTACCTGCTCATCGGCGCTTCCGCCTGGCTCCCCGAGACGCGCAAGTTCGGCGCCGGCTTCCTGGCCGCCGGCGCTGTCGTCGGCGTCTCGGTGGCCGGCATCTTCAGCTGACCTGCGGGCGGGCGCGGCGCTTGCCGCCCCCGTACTTCTTGGTGTCCCGCTTGGCCTCGTACATCGCGGCGTCGGCCCCCTTCATCAGGGCCTCGTAATCCGTGGCGTCCTCCGGGAACAGCGCATATCCCACGCTCCCGCCCACCGTCACCTGCTGACCGTCGATGGTGAAGGGCTGGCGCAGGCGATCGCAGATGCGGTCGGCCACGGCCGCGGCCGCCGCGTCGTCGGGGTCGCGGGTCAGCAGGATCGCGAACTCGTCGCCGCCCAGCCGGGATACCACGTCGTCGTCGCGGACCGCGCCCAGCAGGCGTTTGGCCACCTGCTGGAGCAGCACGTCGCCGGCCTGGTGGCCTTCGGTGTCGTTCACCTGCTTGAAGCCGTTGAGGTCGAGCACCATCAGCGCCACCTGACCGCCGTGCCCGGCCGCGCCGGCGACCGCCCGCTCGGCGCGGTCGATCAGATAGCTGCGGTTGGGCAGGCCGGTCAGCGAGTCGTGGAACGCCTGGTGGCTGAGTTGCGCGACGTGGGCCTGGGCCGCCTGGCGCATGCCGGCGCTGTCCACGATGAGGGTGCCCTCGACCGAGAGCTGCTCGGCGAAGATCCGGTCCCGGCTGGTCCATTCGCGGGTGCCGGACGAGTCGCCGCACAGGATCAGGCCGACCGGTCCGGTCGCCGACATCAACGGCATGGCGATGTACGACCTCAGTCCCAGCGCCGGCACGAGACCCATCGGCTCGTGGCGGTCGGCGGCGGCGTCGTTGACCATCGCGACCTTGCCGTCCTGGACCGCACGCCACGACTGGAACGGCGCCACGGCCTGCCCGATCATCGAGGCCAGGGCCGCGTCGTTGTCCGCCATGTTGACCGCGTGCACGTAGCTGACCCGGCCGTTCTCGTCGACCAGTCCGACCGCGCCGTGCTCGGTGCGGAAGCCTTCGGCGGCCGCCGAGGCGAGCACCCGGCCGGCGGCCTGCACGCTGGTGGCGGCCATGCCCTCCTCGAACAGGCGGCGGATCATCGCCGAGACGTGCGAGACCCACTGCCGCTGTTTCTCGGCGGCCAGGCCCTGCAGGGTGGTGGCGAAGTGCAGGGCGAGCACGGCCAGCACGTCGGGGCGCAGCTCGGCCAGGTTGTCGCCGGTCAGCAGGAGCACGCCGACGGTCTGCCCGCCGATGCGCAGGCGGATCGGCATCTGCTCGCCGGTGACCTTGGGGGCGGCGCCGGCGGCGAGGCGGAACACCTTGCCCGCGGTGAGGGCGTCGCGCTTGCCGGGCTCGCCGAGCTGCGCGGTCGGGAAGAGCAGGCCGGTCTCGGAGTCGAGCTCGAAGACGGTGGCCGCGGTGAGGCCGGCCGCCCGCTCGAGGTGGGGCCTGGTCAGGTCGAGGACGTGCTGCACGGACGGGGTGTCCTTGGTCATGAACGCGACCAGGGCAGCGAGCAGCGCGTCCTGCGGCTCGTCGACGGACTCCGGCCCCAGGGACCGGATTTCGCTGCTCACGCTCATGCCCTTATGAGTCGGCACCGGACGGCGGCGCTTGAAAGCCGGAGGAGTGCGAGCCGGGTGCACCTCGGTTCCTGCCTCTTCGGGCAAACATCGACGTTCATGAGTCCTTGACGCTACCTGTGAAACATTGTTGAAATGTGTTGGCTCATGGCGTAACACGAGCGACCGAAGGGACTTCGCGCGTGAGAAGACATGCCCTGCTAGCCGCCCTCCTCATCACCGCCTCACTCGGCCTGGC
This sequence comes from Actinoplanes sp. NPDC000266, assembly GCF_042899005.1. Classification (NCBI taxonomy): domain Bacteria; kingdom Bacillati; phylum Actinomycetota; class Actinomycetes; order Micromonosporales; family Micromonosporaceae; genus Actinoplanes; species Actinoplanes sp. NPDC000266. The sequence continues at coordinate 393,014 of NZ_JBIAZI010000002.1, read as the reverse complement.
CGCCCCCGCCAGTGCCGCACCCAGCAGCGCCGCCCCGATCTGGCATCCAGGCATTCCGCCGTTGGCCACGCCGTGGACCGACAAGGTCGGTCCCACGAACGCCCTGCCCGAATATCCCCGGCCGCAGCTCACCCGCGACAAGTGGCAGAACCTCAACGGCGTGTGGGAGTTCGCGAAGGCCGACGCCGGCCAGGCCGTCCCCACCGGGCAGAGCCTCGGCGAGCGCGTCCTGGTGCCGTACCCCATCGAATCTGCCCTTAGTGGCATCCAGCGGCACGAAGACCGCATGTGGTACCGCCGGACCTTCACCGTGCCCGCGAACTGGAAGGTCGGGCAGGGCAACCGCCTGCGCCTCAACTTCGGAGCCGTCGACTACGACGCCAAGGTGTACGTCAACGGCACGCAGGTCGCCACACACCGCGGCGGCTACGACGGCTTCGACGCCGACGTCACCGACGCGCTGACCGGCACCGGGCCGCAGGAGCTGATCGTCTGGGCCGAGGACCTCACCGACGCCACCGGCCAGCCGATCGGCAAGCAGCGCCGCACCGGCGACCGCGGCATCTTCTATCAGGGCAGCAGCGGCATCTGGCGTACGGTCTGGATGGAACCGGTCCCCACCGCCTCGATCACCGAACTGGTCTCCACGCCCTCGTTGTCGGATCTGCGCATCAAGACCAACACCTCGGGCGGAAGCGGGCTGACGGTCAAGGCGGTGGCGCGCGAAGGCTCGCGTGTCGTCGGCACGGTGACGGGCGCCGCCGGTGCGGATTTGCGCCTGCCCATCGCCAGACCCAAGCTTTGGAGCCCGGACAATCCTTTCCTGTACGACCTGACGGTCACCCTGATCGACAACGGCCGTACGGTCGACACGGTCGGCTCGTACTTCGGCCTGCGCACGGTCGGCACCGCCAAGGGCGCCGACGGCAAGCTCCGCATCACCGTCAACGGCAAGATCGTGTTCAACATGGCCAACCTCGACCAGGGTTTCTGGCCGGACGGCCTGCACACCGCGCCTACGGATGCCGCCCTGAAGTGGGACCTTCAGCAGGACAAGGCGATGGGTTTCAACGCGGTCCGCAAGCACATCAAGGTCGAGCCGGACCGCTGGTACTACTGGGCCGACAAGCTGGGCCTGCTGGTGTGGCAGGACATGCCGTCGGCGAACACCGGCCCGATCCCGCCCGAGTGGCGTGACCAGTTCGAGGCCGAGCTGCACGAGATGGTCCGCGAGCACGCGTCGTGGACGTCGATCGTCGCCTGGGTGCCGTTCAACGAGGGCTGGGGCGAGTGGGACCGGGCGGCCACCGGCCGGATCGCCTCCTCGGTGAAGGAGCAGGACCCGTCGCGCCTGGTCAACGCGCACAGCGGGGTGAACTGCTGCAACTCCAAGGGCGATTCCGGCGCCGGCGACGTGATCGACTTCCATCAGTACCTGGGCCCGGCCTCCCCGGCGCCGTCGGAGACGAGGGTGTCGATCGACGGCGAGCACGGCGGCTACGGCCTCAAGACCTCCAACCACATGTGGTTCGGCGACGGCCAGGCGTACGAGATGACGCCCGACTCGGCCACCCTGACCGCGAAGTACGTGGCCAACCAGGAGGACGTGCTGACCTCCGCGCAGTACTGCGGGATCAGCGCGGCCATCTACACGCAGCTCTCGGACGTGGAGGGCGAGCTCAACGGCTTCTTCACGTACGACCGGCAGGTCACCAAGATGGACCTGCGCAAGGTCAAGGCCATCAACCAGAAGATCATCCGTGAGGCGAACGGCTCGGGCGCCTCGGTGCCGCAGCCGCCGCCCGGCACGCCGGGGCTGACCGGTATCGCGTTCTGGCCGCTGGACGGCTCGTACGGTTCGCTGACGCCGGCCGGTTCTTTCGTCGACGGGCACAACGGTCAGGGCGTAGCGCTCAACGGTTCGTCGGACTTCCTCGACGCGGGCGCGCCGATCCTGAACACGGCTTCGGACTATTCGGCCGCCGCCTGGGTGAAGCTCGACAAGGCGGACGGCGCCTTCCAGACGGTGGTCAGCCAGGACGGCCCGTCCAACAGCGACTTCTTCCTCCAGTACTCGGGCGCCGACCAGCGTTTCGCGATGAGTTTCGCCGGCGTCCGCGCACTGGCGTCGTTCAAGCCGAACCCGGGCCAGTGGTACCACCTGGTCGGTGTCCGGGACACGGTCAAGGGCGAGCTGCGTTTGTACGTCGACGGCACGCTCGCCGGTTCGGTCAGCGCGTGCCTGCCGCAGGCCGCCCCGACCGGCAACACGGTGATCGGCCGCGGCAAGTACGGCGGCAACCCGGTCGACTACTTGGACGGCACGGTCGACCAGGTCCACCTGTACGACCGGGCCCTCTCGGCCACCGAGATCACCTCGCTCTACGAATCCGGCAACTGACCCGCAGGTGGGGGCGGGTCCATCGACCCGCCTCCATGCTGCTGGATCTAGGACATTCGACTCCTGTTTCCCCAGCTCAGCGCCTAAATTCGGCCCATGCGCATCGCGACGTTCAACCTGGAGAACTTCGACGAGACCCCGGCCGGCACCCGCCCGTCGCTCGCCGACCGCATAGCCCTCATGCGCCCGCAGATCAAGCGGCTGCGCGCCGACATCGCCTGCTTCCAAGAGGTCCACGGCCAGGAACGCCCCGGCAAACCCCGAGACCTGCACGCCCTGCGCGAACTCCTGATCGGCACCAACCTCGAGGGCGCCGAACTGGTCAGCACAAAACCGAAGGACGACGGCGTCTACAACGAGCGCAACCTCGTCGTGGCCACCCACCTGCCGGTCCTGGCCCGCCACCAGCTCCGCAACGAGCTGGTCAACGCGCCCACCTACCGCCGCCTGACGGCGAACCCGCCCGACCAGTTCCCCATCGAGATCAACGTAGAGCGCCCCATCCTGCACGTGGAACTGAACGTCGCCGGCACCCCCCTCCACATCATCAACGTCCACCTGAAAAGCAAGATCCCGTCCGACATCCCCGGCCAGACCATCGACGCCTACACCTGGCGCAGCGCCGACTCCTGGGCCGAGGGCAGCTTCATCTCATCCATGAAGCGCATGGCCCAGGCCCTGGAGATCCGCCGCCTGGCCGACCAACTCCTGGACGCCAACCCGGACGCCCGCATCGTCGTGGCCGGCGACTTCAACGCCACCCCCGACGAGGTCCCGGTCCTGGCCATCAGGGGCCAGGTGGAGGACACCGGAAACGGCGCCCTGGCCGGCCGGGTCCTGGTACCCATCGAGACCACCATCCCCGAGTCCTCCCGCTACACCCTGTTCCACCAGGGCAAGGGCGACATGCTCGACCACATGCTGGTGACCCGCAACATGCTGGCCCACTACCGAGGTTCAGAAATCCACAACGAACTCCTCCACGACGAGTCCCAGTCCTTCGCCACCGACATCAAGTTCCCCGAGTCCGACCACGCCCCGGTCGTGGCCACCTTCGACTTCAGCTGACCTCCCTCACCTCGGCCGCAACCGCCCTCCGCCAGCGCTCGGTCAGCGCGGGAAAGGCCTCCCATCCGCGGTGGGAGGTCCGGCGGCGCACCGGAACCCCGCGCTCGGCCAGAACGACCCAGGTGTGCGCGACCGGCTCCGGATTGCCTTCCTCGGGTGGAGGAAGAACGGCATAGAGCACCGCGCCGAGGAGATTTGCATCGCTGCCCGCGTCGTCGGTTTCCGCCCGTTGCAGGAAGGCGGCGCCGCAGGCGGCAACCGCGGCATCGAGCTGATCAGTCTCCATCGGGCCGTACTGCCGCAGGACTTTCAGGGCTGTCCCGACGCTCGCCGCCGTGTCGGTGGCAAGGCGGTCGAAGAACAGCCTGAGGTAATCCGCCCGGACGTCGGCGGTCAGGTGGGCGGACGCCTCCAGACACCTCAGGTAGGCGGTCGCCCGTTCGTCCTGGGTCATGTCGTGCAGCGGAAGGAACCAGATCCGCATCAGAAGGTTGGCGGCGGAGACGTAGCCCGTGCCCGGCACGCCCACGAAGAGGTTCACGGTCTCGCCGAGGCGGTCGAACAACGGCTCCACGGTGTGCATCAGCACGTCGTCCAGGTTTCCGCATTGGAGGTACTCCTTGCGGACGAGCTGAGGCGCGCCGTGTTGCGCGTAGATGTCCCGCCGGCCATCGGTGTAGGGCAACCCGTAGGTCCAGGCCGGGTCGACCGGTACCGGAGTGATCTCGTCCTGGGTCAACGAGAGCCGGAAGCCTCGCTCTTCGCCCTCCCACGTCCGTTCCAGATCGAGAACCGTGCTGATGCCCGACCACTCGTCGCTGGTGAGCTGCGAGCGCCACAACAGCACTTCCTGGTGCCAGGCACCGACCGGATCGGTGACCGGGCCGAGCAGCTCCCGGGCGGTGAGCCCGCCGGACAGGCAGGTGGCCAGGAAGACCAGGTTGGCGCTGTAGGCGGCATGCCGGGCCGGCACGGACTGATGGCGTGGCTGGTAGGCCTCGTAGGTGCGGGCGGCCCGGGGGAGATGCGCGGCCCGGAAGAGGCGGATGACCAGCCCGGTCAGGGAACCGCGCTGATCCTGAGTCAGCGCCGCGGTGCTCTCGGCCAGGAACGTGAGGATCGGCAGGCGGTTGGACAGCGGGGCGAACGACAGCAGCGCGTGCAGGCGGTCGTCGTCGGCGGGGGCGGCGCTCAGGGAGAACTCCGAGACGGCCTCGCGGGCGGCTATCTCGCGGAGGGCACGCCAGACGATCCAGGCGACCAGGTATTCGCCGAACGTCGCGTGGAGGAATTCGTAGGTCCGCAGGTCGGCGCCGTCTCGGGACGCCTTCGAGCGGTGGATGAAGAAGAAGCGGCCCAGAGCCTTCTCGGCCGCGGTCAAAGGGGCGCGCAAGTCGGAACGGCTCAGCGGGGAGGACGGGACCAGGAGGGCGGCCAGGTCGGCTTCCAGCTCGGGCTCGGTGATCCACTGGATGCCCCGGTTGAACATGGACAGGCCGACCACGGCCAGGCGGTGCAACTCCTCGTCGATGGCTCGGGTCAGGCCGCGATCGTCCAGACCGGGCCGGTGCTTGGCGACTTCGCGGGTGGCGAAGTTGCGGAGCAGGCGGTCGTACAACTCACCCTGACCCAGGTTGCCGGTCAGTCGCTGAAGGGCGTTGCCGTCGGCGTCGTACAGGGCCAGCATCAGCAACAGCAAAGGCTGCCCGGCCAGGTCACGGTGTCGCAGGACGGCGGGCGCGGGCAGGGGCGCGAGGCCCCGGGTGGTCAGCCAGCCGGCGTTGGCGGCGTTCCAGACCCGCAGCCAGGCATCCACGCGAGCGTCGTCGAAGGGCTCCAGGCGCAGCGCGATCGTGTCCTCCGGAGCCCGGGCCCGGTCGGCGACGCTGGTGCGGCTCGTGACCAGCACCGCGAGCGGGCGGCCCTGGTCGGCCTCGCGCTGCTGGAAGCGGGCGATGCGGACCAGGTAGTCGGTCTGGCTGACGCCGGTGGCCTGGAGCAGCTCGTCGAAGCCGTCGAGGATCACGACGGGCAGGGTGTCGGGGCCCGAACGGACCAGGGCCGGCCACTCCACGCGCTCGCCGGTGGCGGACCTGACCGCGTATTCGATCTGGTCCTGCAACTCGTCGTCGGCCTGCACCTCGCGCAGCACGACCCGGATCGGCAGGAAGTCGGCCGCGGGCAGGCGGGCGGCCATGACCTTGGTCAGCACGGACTTGCCGGAGCCGGGCTGGCCGAGGACCAGCAGCGGCGCGACGACGGCCCCGGGTGAGGTCAGGAAGCCCGCGAGGAACTCGTCTATGTCGGCCCGGACGGCCCGGGCCGACCACCACTGCTCGTCGCTGGGCGGGACACCGGGCCGCACCCGCGCGACCCGGAACAGGGGCTGCACGTAGGCCTCGTCGAGCGTCGGGATGCGCAGACCGGCCGGGGCGTCGGAGGACTCCACGATCGGGCGGTCGAGCGCCGCCCGATAGGCGTTGGCCAGCGCGGCCCGGCGCTCGTCGGGCAGGCGGCCGGTCGAGATGCCGGTCAGCAGGCGCTGCATGCTGGACATGCCGGTGGCGAGCTCATCGACCCGGGCCTGGGTGGCGGCGTGCCGCCGGCCGGCCGACCAGAGCGCGATCTCGGGGAAGTCGGCGGCGAGCCGGCGGATCAGGTCGTCGTAGCGCTCGACCGCTCTCGACGGCAGCGCGTCGAGGACCTCGGCCGTGCGGAGGTGGGCGTCGTCGGGCAGGCGGTCCACGGTGGCCAGGCCGGTGACGAAAGTGAGGGTGGCCGCGGAAAGGGTCACGTAGAACTGGTGGAGCCGGCGCCGGAAGTCCTGCTCGGGCTCGCGGGGCGAGGGCAGCGGCACGGACGAGGTCAGGCTGCTGCCGGCGAGCCCGCTCGCGGCCGCCGCGGCGCGGGCGCCGGCCAGTGACTCCTGCTCGGCGCGGGTCAGCTCGAGGTCGGCGAAGCGGAACGGCAGGTCGGCCTCGGCCAGCTCCTCGAAGAAGGCGGTCACCACCAGGACCGAGTGGGCGGCCTCGATCCGCCTGGTGCGGCCGTGGCGGGACAGGCCGCTGCGTTTCTCGGCGGCGCCGCGGACGAGGTCGCGGCCGAGGCGAGCGAACTCGGCCTTGGCGTCGAACAGGCCGAGCACCGCGGGGAAGGCGGGCACCGTGGCCAGCAGCAGGCCGCCGGCCACGGTGTCGAGGGCCGTGATCAGCTTGCTGTCACCGCCGCCGAGCAGGCGCGCGGCGTCGGCATAGCTGAGTGTCTTGGCCATCGGTGGACTCCCTCGCTGAGGCGGCCGAGGGATCCATCATGGTGCAAGCGTTCCGGGCCCGCGTCCGCCCACGGTCTGACAACCCGGAGGCTGACGACATCCCTCACGGATGACGCGAGGCTTGCCTCACGAAATGACGCGAGGCTTGCCTCACGGATGACGCGAGGCTTGGCGAGCTGCGAACGCCGCCACGAGGAGGGCAGAACGATGAGGGTGTCAGACCGTTCGTTCCACACGGATCACGACCGCCGTCGCGTTGTCGGCGCCACCCGCGGACAGGGTGTCGTCGAGCAGGGTGGCCACGGCGGCGGCCGGGTCGTCGGTGGCCAGGATGCGGGTCAGGCGCTCGTAGGTCAGCTGGTCGGAGACGCCGTCGGTGCAGAGCAGATAGACGTCGCCGGGGTGCAGGGTGACGTTGAGCAGGTCGGGCTCGGGGGCGTCGGGGTGGCCGGCATACCGGGTCAGGCGGTAACGGGCGGCGGCCGCCTCGTCCGAGTCGGCGGCGAACCAGCCGTTCAGGACGCCGACCCAGGCGATGGTGTGGTCGATGGTGAGCAGGTCGAGCAGGCCGTCGCGCAGGCGGTAGGCGCGGGAGTCGCCCAGCTGCACGATCCAGGCGTCGGTGTCGGCCGCGGCGAAGGCCGTCATGGTGGTGCCGGTCAGCTGCGGCAGGTTGGTGCCGGCCTGCCGTACGGCCTGGGAGGCCTGTGCGACCGCGGCCCTCAGCGCGGCCGGCTCGGGGGAGAGGACGGGCTCGCCCAGGGAGCGGACGAAGACCTCGACCGCCGTGCTGCCGGCGACGGTGCTGCCGGGGCCGTCGCCCATGCCGTCCGCCACCACGGCCAGCGGGTCGCCGGGGTCCAGGTGCAGGACGTCGTAGTTCTCGGTGTAGTGGTTGCCGATCACGGAGCCGGCCGCCGCGGTGAGGCGGCGGCCGGTGACGGTCCAGGCGACCTTGGTGATTTCCACCGTTCTTTCTTATCGGACTTCGGCGCCCAAGCGTGCGGAAAACACCGGGCCCCGCTCCTCGTGGGTTAGAGCGGGGCCCGGCTGCCATGGTTACCGCATCACGAGAGCGGCGGGTACGCGTTCGTCATCAGCTGGCGGAACTGCGCGGAGAACCACGCCCCGGAGATGGGGGCGTTGGGCAGGGCGCCGCTGAGGCTGTTGCCGTTGCGGGCGTTGCCCGTGTAGGTCGGGTCGCACATCCGGTCGAAGCCCTTGCCCTCGTCGTTCGGGATGAGGGAGCTCGAGCCGTCCGACTCGCCCGGGGGCTTGACCCAGACGTAGGCGTCGATGCCGCTGGCCGGGGCCGCGGTCGGGCGCTCGCCGAGGCCGGCGCCGGACTGGTTGCACCAGTTGCCGGCGTGGATCCGGCGGTCGATGCGGGACGCGTCGACGAAGGTGTTCACGTCGGTCGAGGTGCTGGCCGCCGTGGGCCGCTGCGAACCGCCCCAGCCGTTGCGGGAGGTGTCGATCAGCATGCCGATGTTGGAGTTGAAGCCGACCGAGACCAGCTTCGTGCGGAAGGCCTGTGCGAAGGTCAGCTCGTCGGTGTACTGGTTCCAGTCGACCCACTTGGACTGGCGGACGCTCTGGCCGTTGACCGTGGTGCTGGGCTGTACGAACGGCTCACGCAGGGCCGAGTAGTTGGCCGTGTTGGTGATGAAGCCCTGCACGTTGTTGACGCTGCCGGACGCCTGGGCGGCCTGGAGCATGATGTCGGCGGTGGGGCCGAAGTTCGAGTCCCAGCCGATCCAGCCGTGGTGGGCGGCGTCGACGTAGTTGTAGGTGTTGCTCAGCGCGCCGAGCTTGTTCAGGGCGTAGCCGATGCCCTGCACGTAACCGCCGTTGGCCTTCATCGTGTCGCAGGCCGCGGTGCCGCCGGCCTGACCCGAGGTGTTCGTCACCAGGTTCGGCAGCGAGTCGATCTCGACGATGTTGATGATGCGCAGGCTCGCGTACTTGGAGTCGGCCTGGATCGCGGCGATCGGGTCGATGTACTCGGCCTTGTACCGCGGCAGGTCGTTCGGGCCGAGCTCGCCGTTGGAGGCGAGGGCGGCGCAGTCGCGGCCGGGGAGGTTGTAGATGACGAACTGGATGTAGCCGGCGCCCTGCGCGAGAGCGGCGTCCAGGTGGTCACGTACGCCCATCGAGCCGTTGGAGCTGCTGTTGTCGGTGCCCTCGATCGCGGCGATCCGGTCGAGCCAGACCGCTGTCGGGTTGTTCGAGACGCGGCTGCCGCCGGGCTCGGCCTCGGCCTTCGCCTTCCACTCCGGGTTCACGTAACCCCGGGCGCCGGAGTACGGGTTGTCGACCTTGCTCCCGTTGTTCGGCGGGGGTGTGGTCGGCGGCGGCGTGGTCGGTGGCGGTGTGGTGGGTGGCGGTGTCGTCGTGGGCGGTGGCGTGGTCGGGGTGGTCGCGCCCGTGCACGCCGTGCCGTTGAGCGAGAAGCTCGCCGGGTTGGTGTTGGTGCCGGAGTAGTTGGCGTTGAAGCCGAAGTTGACGCTGGCGTTGGTGCCGATCGTGGTCGACCAGGAGGGGTTGGTCGCCGTGACGTTCTGGCCGGACTGCGAGACGGTCGCGCTCCAGCCCTGGGTGATCTGCTGGTTGCCCGGGAACGCCCAGGTCACGCGCCAGCCGCCGGAGATCGGGTCGCCGAGGTTGGTCACGGTCACCGCGCCGGTGAACCCCGTGCTCCAACTGTTGGCGGTGTAGTCGACCCGGCAGCCGGCGGCGGCGCTCGCGCTGGTCGCGACGGCGACGCCGAGACCGGAGACGAGCGTTGCCGCGGCGGCCGCGGTCAGACCGCGGGTGAGGACAGGTCTCATGTGGTGGCTCCTCGAGACATGCGGTGGCGGGGGATGGCCGGGTGAGGCATCGAGGGGCATCGCTCCCCGGCTGTTCCGACAGCATGGCATGGGAGCGCTCCCACCGCAATGTCCAAGTTATAGATCAGAAATGATGTGTTAACACCGGGCGGTTGGCCTGGTCGTGGCGGCCATGGCGTATAACGGGAGCGTGCAGGTTTTCGAGATCGTCGAGGCGCTGGGCGAGGTCCCGAACGCCGAAGTCGCCATCCATCGCGGTCTTCTCACCGTGCACATTCCGGCCATCGGGGACACCGTGCGGCTCGATCCGGACGACGTGCTCGACGCGCAGTCGGTCTTCGTGCCCACCCGGGCGCCGGCGGTCCAGCTCGACGTGCGCCGCGGGCGCAAGTCGCTGCCGGTGATCGTGACCGTGGACGACGTGGTCTTCAACCCGGCCTACGCCGACGACCTGGTCGCGCCGGGGGCGCACCGGCGGCTGCCCGCGATGCCGGGACTGATCGCGTACTCCGAGATGCACCGCGACGTGCGGGCCCTCGGCAAGGCGGTCGACGACCAGACGCTCGATCTCGACCCCGAGACCCTGGCCGCCACCCTGTTGGCCCACCGCTGCTTCATCGCGGGGGCGGTCGAGGTCGGTCTCTGGCCGGTGCGGGTGGCCGCGTGGTGGGAGTATTCGCACTCCCGCGTGGGTGGGCCGGCCGGTGTGGCGCCGCTGCGCGCGGATCCGGTCTGGGACGAGCTCATGGCCGATGTCCAGGAAGCCCGCCGCCAGACCGTGGTCCAGCAGTTCTGAGGGGCAGCGGCTCTAGGAGCGCCAGCCGATGTTCACCCGCTGTGGGGGGCGGGGTGGCTGGTCGCCGGCCAGTAGGGCGTCGAGCCGGTCGTTGATGGTGGTCAAGGCTGTGGTCAACCGGGGGTCGGCGCCGTAGCGGGAGCGCTGGTCGTGCAAGGTGTCGGTCAGCTCGCGCAGTAGTTGCGCGGACGCCGGGTCGGTCTTCTCGAAAGCGGTCAGCGCCTCGTCGATCTGGTCGTGGGCGGTGCTGAAGGCCGTGGTCAGCAGCGCGTCCAGGCGTTGCTCGGTCAGGTCGCGCAACGATGACAGCGGGCCCTGTGGTCTCGGCTTCCATGTTTCGAGCAGCTCGACCGGGTGGGCCTTCTCGTCGCGGTCGATCGTCTTGCGGTGCGGGACGCACAGCAACAGCAGGTTGTCGAAGGAATCGCGCTCCCCGGCGGCGAGGCCGGGTGTGTAGCGCGGGGCGTTCGGGTTGGTGCCGCGGATGCGGACCGGCTCGACGTTGACCTCGGGCTCGGTGCCGAGGAAGACCATCACGGGTGTGCGGCAGCCGGGGAAGTCACAGCTGCCCTGGGAGAGCGCGACCAGGGCGGCGCGCGCCGCCGGGGTCATGCGCGAGGTTTCGTCCACGGTGTGCTCCGAGGAGAAGGCGGTGGAAGGAGGGACGATGGATTGAAGCCGATCCGCCGGGGTATGCCAGCAGCCCGGCCAGAGATGAGGTCGACATGTCATTTCACGAGATGATCTGCGAGGCGGAGAACGCCACCGAGGTGCTCTTCGTCTGCACCGACGACTCGTGCGGACGCCGCGTCGTGGTCGGTAAATCGAGGCCGCGGCTGACGGTCATCGATCGCGGCGACTTCTTCGCTCGGCACGTCGGCTCGCTCGGTGGCATCAGCATCGAGGGCGTCGACGTCGTGTGAGAAGGCCGGCCGCCCGGACGCCGTTGTCCAGGCGACCGGCCCGGCTCCTACTCGGGGTCCTCGACCTTGATGATCGGGCCCTCGGCGTAACCCATCATGTCGTAGCCGACCGGTCCCAGATCGGAGTCGAGGAACGTCGTGACGACGATCTTGTAGACGCCGGCCTGGATCGTGTTGCCCGGGTCGCCCTCGGGCAGCGTGAACGCGGGCACGGTCAGCTTGGCCGCGTACCTCTCGTCCTGGGTGAAGAACGGGCCGCGTACCGGCACCCGTACCTCGCCCAGCGACACCTCGTCGCCGGGACCCTGCGACTCGGCGAAGGCCGTGACGACCCAGTCCTGGGTGCGGACGGACAGCGCCGTCAGCCAGAGCGGCACGAGGTTGCCGAAGACCCGCCAGCGGACCTCGATGTCGAACGGCTTCGCGCGGTTGACGACGAGGTTGGACTTGCCGAGCGTGGGCCTCTCGGTGATGCCGACGATGCCGAGGAACTCGCCCTCGATGGCGGGGTCGGTCGGCCCGGTGGGTGGGATGTTGGGATCGAAGCGATCGGTCATGGCGATGCTCCTTTGCATCTCCTGCAGATCCGGTGACCGCCTAGCGCCAGGGGCGTACCGGGAATCGATGCGAACGTAAGCCCGCTACGTCCCTACGGTCAGCCGGATCAGCGACACGATCCGTAACTACTACCGGCGGCGTGGCGTTGTGTAGAAGCCGGTCGGCAGCTCGGCCGCCAGGGCCGCGTTGCGGCGGTTGCGGGCGCGCAGCCTCAGCAGCATGCCGACGCCCAGGAAGACCATCAGCGCGCCGACGATGAGCCCGATGCCGAGCACGCTTGTGCTGCTTGACGCCGGCACCAGGGCGGCGGGGGAAGGCTCGGGGTCCTCGGCGACGGCCTCGTCCTGGTTCTCGTCGACGATGGCAGCCTCGGTGGGTGAGGGCGAGGGTGACGGCGAAGCGGACGGTGAGGAGGAGGCGGCCACCGGGGTGACGACCTGGGCCGACCCGCCGGTCGTGCTCAGCACCCGCCCGGTCGCGTCGAGCGCGCGGGCCGTGAAGGTGACCTCGCCGTCGTCCGGGCCGGTGAAGGCGACGGTCCACTGCCCGGTCACCGTGCGGTCGCGGCAGAGCTGGCCCGGGTCGAGACGCTGGTCGACGATCTGCGCCGCGTCGTTCTCGATCTGCGCCCGTACGCCGAAGTCCTCGTCGTTCTCGATCCGGCCGACCCGGACCTGGTCGAGGCTCACGCCCTTGGTCTCCACGGTGAGCGCCCACCGCACCTTGAGGCAGCGCCGGCTGTCCCGGTCGGTGGAGACCACCGCCGTCAGCGTCTTCGCCGCCTTGCCGATCGTGAACGTCGCGGGCGCCTGGTCGAGCTTGACCGAGAAACCGTCCACGTCGGCGTGGGCCGGCGTGGCGAAAAGGCCGATCGCGACCAGCGCGACGGCGCCCCCTGCCGCCAGGTGTCGCATGCCGATCATCTCCTTCCGCACGGGCGTCGATACGCCCCGCGCGTAGGAGGGTTCGCAGGCGGGGGCCGAAAGGTTCACCGGGTGGGCCGGGTCACTCCGTACGGATAACTTAAATTTTTCTTAGGTCTTCGCCGTCTCGGCGTGTCTTCCCAGCTCAAGGCCGCTTTGCCGAAAGTGACTGGAAAGTAGCCGACAAAATCGCCGTCCAGTGTTCATCCGAACTCGTGCCCGGCACGTAGATGGGGGATGGGCAGGGACCGGAGCGACACCGGCCGCTGCCCGAGACCAAGAGCACGGGGCACTCCCCACGGGTGCCGGCGTCCCACCGCCCACGGGACGTGACCGCTGCGGAGAACGAGGAGTCAATGGCCAAGACGAAGAACAAAGAGCGATCCGCCAATCGTGTGGCCGTCGATGTCGGAGCTACCGGTACGAAACCCGCCTCCCGGGGCGCGGTACTCATACTCACCGTGAGCGTGCTCGCGGCGATGTGGGCGGTCGCCATGATGACCGCGCCGGGGCGCGTCGGTTACTACTACTTCTTCATCTACGCCGAGTTCTACATGGGCGTGGTGGCGCTGGTGTCGCTGTCCATCACGATCATGATCGGCCTGGTCGCCACCGACCGGCTCGTGCTCTCGATCCGGCAACGGGTGCTGCTGCAGTCGGCCCACCGGACCACCGGCGTGATCGCCGTGGCCGCGCTCTTCGTCCACGTCTGGACCAAGGTCGTCGAGGCGCACATCAGCATCATCGACGCCTTCATCCCGTTCCTGGCCGCGGGCAACAAGCTCTACGTCGGCCTCGGCACCATCTCCGGCTGGATCATGGTGCTGGTCATGTGGACCGGCATCGCCCGGTCGCGCTTCGTCGGCCGCGGCAAGCCCTGGATGTGGCGCTCGATCCACGCGATCTCCTACCTGATGTGGCCGATCGCCCTGGTCCACGGCCTCTCGGCCGGGCGGCCGGCGGCCACCTGGGTGGTCGTCAGCTACATCGTCTGCATCCTCGGCGTGCTGATCGGCCTGGCCGTGCGGCTGTCGGTCAGCCTCAACCGCAACAAGGACTTCGCCTCGCAGGCCGGCGCCGGTGGCCTGAAGCCGGTCGGCACGCTGGTGCCGACCAGCTCCCCGGCGATGAAGCGCCCGGGCCGTCGTGAGCGGGCGCCCGAGCCCGAGCCGCAGACGCTGGGCCCGGTGGCCGTGGTCGACACGTTCCGCCCGGTCACCCCGCCGCCCGCGCCGCCGATGGAGGACCTGGTGGTCCCGGCCGCCCGCTTCGACGAGCCGACCGGGATGATGGCCCGCCCGGACTTCGAGGACGAGATGCCGCGGGGCCGGCGCCGGGTCGAGGACGACATCGAGTACGACGAGCCGCGCGGCCGCCGTTACCCGGCCGAGGACACGGGCACCCGGATGCGCCGTCCCGACTACGAGGACACCAGCACGCGGATGCGGCGCCCCGACTACGAGGACACCAGCACGCGGATGCGCCGTCCCGACTACGAGGACACCAGCACCCGGATGCGGCGCGACGACCTCGAGGACACCAGCACCCGGATGCGCCGCGTGGAGCCGGACGACCGCGGTTACTACGACGAGCCGCCGGCGCCCCGGCAGCGTGGCCGCTACGCCGACGAGGACGACATGCCCCCGCCGCGCCGCTCCCGGCGCCAGGGCGACATGCCGCTGTCCGACGACCGCGACTACGACGAGGTGCCCCGGCAGCGTGGCCGGTACGACGACGACGAGCCGGCGGCGCCCCGCTCCCGCGGCCGGGAGATCGACGACGAGCCGCCGGCCCGTCGCGGCCGTGGCGGGGAGAGCCGGCGGGCCGATGTCGACCGGGCCGACTCCGGCCGGCACAGCCGCAGTGGCTTCGTCGAGTTCGCGGGCGACGACGAGACGCCGACCCTGGTCGACATGGCGTCCCGCCGGACCCGGCGTGACCAGCAGGAACCCGTACGCGTCCAGGCGGGCCGGGGGGCCCGTCGCGACGGCCGCGGCCGGGCGGACGACGATGTGGCTGACGACGCGTACTGGTCGCAGCTGCGAGGGGAAGCGAATTGAGCGCGTCGCAGGTTCCGCCGGTCACCTCGATCGGCACGCCGCGGATCACCGCGGGTTTCGACGAGTACGGTCGCCTCGACCTGCTCGCCCACCAGGAGGTGCACGGCGGTTTCGCCGCCCTGTCCTCGGGCGAGCTGATCGGCCTGGCCGACCGGATCGAGCTGCGCGGGCGCGGCGGCGCGGGTTTCCCGTTCGCCCGCAAGGTCCGCGCCGTGCTCGACTCCTGCCGCCGGCAGGAGCTGCCGCCGGTGATCGTGGTCAACGCGACCGAGGGTGAGCCGCCGTCCTGGAAGGACAAGGCGATCCTGACCCGCGGGCCGCACCTGATCCTGGACGGCGCCGCCCTGGCCGCCGCCGCCCTGGACGCCGAGGAGATCGTCATCGGCATCGCCGACGACGGCATCGGGCAGGAGTCGCTGACCGCGGCCCTGGCCGAGCGGCGCATGCCCTGCCCGACCCGGATCGTGACCGTGCCGCACCGCTTCATCTCGGGTGAGGGCGGCGCACTGGTGCGCGGCATCAACGGCGAGGCGCACATCCCGCCCGGCCGCAAGGTCCGCTCCAGCGACAACGGCGTGATGGGGCTGCCCACCCTGCTCTCCAACGCCGAGACGTACTCGCAGCTGGCCATCGCGGCCCGGCTCGGGCCGTGGGAGTACAACGCGGTCGGTATCCCGGAGGAGCCGGGCACGGTCATGCTGACCGTCGGCGGCGCGTCGTCGGCCCCGGCCGTGGTCGAGGCGCCGACCGGCACCCCGCTGATGGACGTGCTGAACATGTGCGGCGCCGACATCGGCCCCGGCCTGCTGGTCGGCGGCTACCACGGCAAGTGGATCACCGCCGAGGCCGCCAAGACGGTGACGATCTCGCGGAAGGGCTTCGCCGGCGTCGGCGGCACGCTCGGCGCGGGCATGCTCATCCCGATCGGCTCCAAGACCTGCCCGTTGGGCGAGGTCTCGCAGGTCGTGCAATATCTGGCCGGTGAGTCGGCCGGTCAGTGCGGCCCGTGCCGCCTCGGCCTGCCCGACCTCGCCCGCGCGGTCACGCTGGTCTCGCTCGGCGGCAACGCGGTCGAGAACGTCCGGCAGGCGGCCGGCGTGGTCAAGGGCCGCGGCGCGTGCAGCCACCCGGACGGCACGGCCCGGTTCGCCCTGTCGGCGCTGGAGGTCTTCGCCCGCGACGTCGAGGCGCACACCAACGGCGAGGGCTGCGGCAAGCAGGTCCGCGGCATCCTGCCGCTGCCGTACACGGCGGAGCAGGGCGCCCGGAAGCTGGCCGTGGACTGGTCGCGCTGCGACGGTCACGGTCTCTGCTCGGCGGTCGCGCCCGAGATCATCCGGCTCGACTCGAACGGCTTCCCGGCCTTCCCGCAGACCCCGCTGCCGCCGTGGCTGGAGACCGGCGCCCGCAAGGCGGTAAACGTCTGCCCGGCGCTCGCGCTGCGGCTGACCGAGGCGACGAAGTGAAGCGGCGCGCCATCCTGCTGGCGACGGCCTCGGCCCTGCTCGCCGCCGGGTGCGGCGCGCCCTCGGAGACGACGGCGGCCTGGGATCCGCCCGACGCCGAGGCCAAGGCCGTGCCGGCGGCGCTTGCCTTCACCGGCAAGACCATCGACGGCAAGCCGTACGACGGGAGCCTGCTGGCCGGTCTTCCGACGATCCTGTGGTTCTGGGCGCCCTGGTGCGCCACCTGCGCGAGCGAGGCGCAGAGCGTCCGCGACCTCGAGGAGCAGTACCGGGGCAAGATCAACTTCGTGGGCGTCGCGGGCATGGGCGACAACAAGGCCATGCACGAGTTCGTCGACGACTTCGAGCTGCGCACGGTCCCGCACCTCGACGACCAGGCCGGCGTGATCTGGAAGAAATTCAAGATCACCCAACAGAGTCTGTACGTCGTCCTCGACCGCGACGGCAAGGTCCGCAAGACCGGATACATGGACGATCTCCAGCTGACCGCCGAGGTCAAGTCGCTGGCGGCCTGAGCGATGCTGCTGGCGCTCACCGCGGGCATGCTCGGCGCGGTCAACCCCTGCGGCTTCGCGCTGCTGCCGGCGTACCTCTCGGTGTTGATCTCGGGGGACGAGCGGCGCCCGGTCCGGCGGGCGCTGGTCTGCAGCGCCGCGCTGACGGTGGGATACGTCGCCGTGTTCGGGGCGTTCGGCCTGCTGCTGGCGCCGGTGGCGACGGTTCTCCAGCCGCGTCTGCCCTGGCTGACGGTGGTGCTGGGGCTCGCACTGGCCGCGCTCGGTGTGTGGTTGCTCGCGGGCCGTTCTCTCCCGGTCGCGGGTGTACGGGCGCCACGGGTGACCGGGTCGGCCGCTTCGATGGTGCTTTTCGGGATGGCGTACGCCGTGGCCTCGCTGGGCTGCGCGGTGGGGCCGTTCCTGGCGCTCGTGGTGTCGAGCCTGCGGTCCGGCTCGCTCCTGGCGGGGTTGGGGCTCTTCCTGGCGTACGGCCTGGGAATGGGTTTGATCGTCGCGGTGACCGCCGTGGCCGTGGCGCTGGCCCGGACCGGGCTGATCACGCGGACGCGCCGCCTGCTGGGGGTGGTGCCCCGGCTCGGCGGCGCGATCCTGATCGTCTGTGGTCTCTACGTGGCCTACTACGGCTGGTACGAGCTGCGGCTGGCCGGCAACCTCCGGCTGGCCGGCACCGACCCGGTGATCAACGCCGCCGGCGAGGTGCAGCGGTGGCTGAGTGATCTGGTGGCCGGCGCCGGCGTGGCGCCGTTCGCCGTCGCCCTGGTGCTGTTGTCAGGCGGCTGGGGGATACGGCGTCGCGTAGGCCGGCTTCTCGGACGGCATCACGATCCACAGGATCGGGTAGACGAGGATCTGGCTGCCCGGGATGGCCAGCAGGACCACTACGAAGAGCAGGCGGGCCAGCCAGGCGTCGATGCCGAAGCGGCGGGCGAGTCCGGCGCACACGCCGCCGAGGATCCGGCCCTCCCGCGGACGGGTGAGGCCCTGACGGGACAGGCTGTCGTGCACGGCGTTCATTGATCTCTCACATTCCCCTCGAAGAGGTCGTCGATGTATCCATCGTCGGCCTCTTTCCGTCGTACGGACATCCGGAAGTCCCCTGGGGCGACCCTGATCCACCACCCTGAGGGGTTGCTAGAGATGTCTTTCTAAAGCATGCTCTAGAGTGTGAAGCTCGACGATCCCAGAAGCCTTCGCGCGTACGCCCATCCGCTGCGCCTGAGACTCATCGGCCTGCTCCGCTCCGAGGGGCCGAAGACGGCCACCCAGGCCGCGGCGGCGCTCGGCGACAACGTGCCGAACTGCTCGTTCCACCTGCGCCAGCTGGCCAAGTACGGCTTCGCCGAGCGGGTGCCGGGTGCCGACGGCCGCGAGCGGCCCTGGCAGGCCACCGCGCCCGAGACGTCGTGGGACGACGACTCCGACGACCCGGACATGCGGGCGGCCGCCGACCAGCTCAACAGCGTGCTGCTCGGCTCGTACGTCGAGCAGGCCCAGAACTATCTGGCAGTCCGCGGCGACGAGCCGGCCGAGTGGCGGGCCGCCGCCGGTTTCGGCGACGCCCTGGTGCACGTGACGGCGGCCGAGCTGCACGAGCTCACCGAGCGGATGGAGGCGCTGTTCGAGCGCTTCGCCGACCGCTCGGCCGATCCGTCCCTGCGCCCCGAGGGCTCGCGCCTGATCCAGCTGATCCAGATGGCGGTGCCGCGCTCATGACCGTCACGGGGCAATCGGCCGGGCCTGGGGAATCGGGCGCCGCGGGGGAGCCGACCGCGGCGGGGGAGTCGGGCGCTCGAGCCGCCACTGGGCCACGCGGGCTGCTGCGGGAGGCGGCGTTCCGGCGCTACTGGTCGGCGCAGACCGTGTCGCTGGTCGGCGATCAGATCACGATCATCGCGGTGCCGCTGGTGGCCGTGCTCGTGGTCGGCGCCGGGCCGGCCCAGATGGGGTTCCTGACCGCGGCCGCGCTGCTGCCCAACCTGTTCCTGTCGCTGCCGGCCGGGGCCTGGGTCGACCGGCGCCCGATCAAGCGGCGCGTCATGATCGTGGCCGATCTGAGCCGGGCGGTGCTGCTCCTCGCCGTACCCCTGCTCTGGTGGGCCGATGCCCTCACCCTGCCGCTGCTGGCCGCCGTGGCCTTCGCGGTCGGCGTGTTCTCGCTGCTCTTCGAGGTCGCGCACGCCAGCCTGTTCGCCTCGCTGGTGCGCCGCGAGGACTACGTCGACGCCAATACGCTGCTCAACGGCAGCCGGGCCGCTTCCTACGTGGTCGGGCCCTCGATCGCGGGTGCGCTGGTGCAGTGGCTCAGCGCCCCGGTCGCCCTCGTGATCGACGCGGCCAGCTATTTGTGGTCGGCGATCTTCCTCCGGCGCGTCCAGGTGGCCGAGACCGCGCCGTCCGCCTCTGGCGACAAAAATGGCATTACCGCTGGTGTCGGATTTGTCGCCCGGTCGGCCATCCTGCGGGCGGCCCTGCTCGGTGCCACTACGCTGAACTTGTTCAACTACATCTTCGCGGCCCTGTTCGTGCTGTACGTGACCACGTCGCTGCACATCTCGCCGGGCACGCTCGGCCTGATCATCGGCATCGGCTCGATCGGCGGCCTGCTCGGCGCGGCCCTGGCCGGCCCGCTCAGCCGCCGCATCGGCATCGGCCCGGCCGTGATCGTGGGGTTCGTGCTCTTCCCGGCCCCGCTGATCCTGGTTCCCTGGGCCGAGGGGCCGCTGACCATCGCCGCCCTGGTCACGGCCGAGTTCCTGGCCGCCGGCGGCGTCATGATCCTCGACATCGCCGTCGGCTCGGTGCAGACGGCAGCCACCCCGCCCACGATGCTGGCCGTCGTCTCCGGCTTCAAGCGCACCGTGAACTACGGCATCCGCCCCATCGGAGCCCTGCTCGGCGGAGCGCTGGGCACGCTCATCGGCGTACGCCCGGCCCTGTGGATCGCGACCGTGGGCGCGCTGCTCGGCGTCGTCTGGATCCTGTTCTCGCCGATCCGCTCGATGAAGGAGCTGCCTAGTCCTCAGTGACGTCGGCGACGATCACCGTGACGTTGTCGGGGGCGCCGTTCTCCAGCGTGCGGTGCACCAGCTCGGCCGCCGCCGTCTTGCGGTCGGCGTTGTCGAGCAGGGTCTGCCGGATCACCGCGTCCTCGACGTAGTCGCTCAGCCCGTCGCTGCACAGCAGGAAGCGGTCGCCCGCCTGCACGGGGATCATGCGGCCGGTGGGGCGGAACGGGCCGCCCTGCACCGCCTGGGTCACCAGCGCCCGCTGTGGGTGGCGGCGGGCGTCCTCGGCGCTGAGCACGCCCTGGTCGACCAGCGCCTGCACGTACGTGTCGTCGCGGGTGACCTGCTGCATCTCGCCGTCGCGGACCAGGTAGCAGCGGGAGTCGCCGACGTTGAGCGCGGCCACCCGGTCGCCCGAGAGCATGATCGCGGTGACCGTCGTGCCCATGCCGTCGCGGGCGTCGTCGTCGGCCACCGCGGCCTCGATCCGGCCGTTGGCCGTCTGGAGGGCGCCCAGCAGGTCCTGCAACGGCTCGCCGGTGTCCGGCTCGTCGTCGACCACGGCGAGGGCCTGCACGAGGATGTCGCTGGCGAGCTCGCCGGCGGGGAGTCCACCCATGCCGTCGGCCACCACGAGGAGGCGGTTGCCCACGAAGACGGCGTCCTCGTTGTTGGACCGCACGAGGCCCTGATCGGTGGCCGCGACCGCCCGCACTACAAGCGTCATGACGATAAGACTGCCAAAGGCCGAAACGGATGTCTCTAGTACCTCCCACCAAGCCTGGATGACGATGGCCTAGTGTTTGATGATTTGCCCATCGCGTGGCGGTTCCTCCGCCACCGTTGATGTCCCCCGGGAGCGGTACAGAGGGTGCGTCGTGCGGGGTGGCGAGACAGGCGATCCGGGCATCGGAGACAATCGTCGGCGTGACGACAGCGATCCATCAGCGCATTGCCTCCGAGCTCGGTGTCCGCGAGAGCCAGGTAACCGCGGCGGTCGAGCTCCTCGACGGCGGCGCCACCGTGCCGTTCATCGCCCGCTACCGCAAGGAGGTGACCGGCACCCTCGACGACACGCAGCTGCGCACGCTCGAGGAGCGGCTGGGATACCTGCGGGAGCTGGAGGAGCGCCGCGCCGCCGTGCTCGAGTCCATCCGGCAGCAGGGCAAGCTCGACGACGCGCTGGAGCAGGCCATCCTCGCCGCCGACTCCAAGGCCCGGCTCGAGGACATCTACCTGCCCTACAAGCCGAAGCGCCGCACCAAGGCCCAGATCGCCCGCGAGGCCGGCCTGGAGCCGCTGGCCGACCAGCTGATCGGCGACCCGTCGCTCGATCCGCGGGCCACCGCGGCCGCCTTCGTCGACGCTGAGAAGGGCGTGGCCGACGAGACCGCCGCCCTCGACGGCGCCCGTTCCATCCTGATCGAACGGTTCGCCGAGGACGCCGACCTCATCGGTGAGCTGCGCGAGCGCATGTGGACCCGCGGCCGCCTGGTCGCCAAGGTGACCGAGGGCAAGCAGACCGAGGGCGCCAAGTTCGCCGACTATTTCGACTTCGCCGAGCCGTACGCCAAATTGCCCTCGCACCGCATCCTCGCCATGTTCCGCGGTGAGAAGGAGGGCGTGCTCGATCTGACCATGGAGCCCGAGCCCGAGGACGAGTCCACCTTCGAGCCGCGCATCGCCGCCCGCTTCGGCGTCACCGACCACGGCCGCCCGGGCGACAAGTGGCTGTCCGACACGGTCCGCTGGGCGTGGCGTACGCGCATCCTCATCCACCTCGGCGCCGACCTGCGGGTGCGGCTGTGGCAGGCGGCCGAGGACGAGGCCGTCCGGGTCTTCGCGGCCAACCTGCGCGACCTGCTGCTGGCGGCGCCGGCCGGCACGCGGTCGACGATGGGGCTCGACCCCGGATTCCGTACGGGCGTGAAGGTCGCCGTGGTCGACGGCACCGGCAAGGTGGTCGCCACCGACACGATCTATCCGCACGTGCCGCAGAACAAGTGGGACGAGTCGATCCACCGGCTGGCCGCCCTGGCCAGCAAGCACAACGTCGACCTGATCGCGATCGGCAACGGCACCGCCTCGCGCGAGACCGACAAGCTCGCGGCCGACCTGATCAAGCGGCACCCCGAGGCCAAGCTGACCAAGGTGATGGTCTCCGAGGCCGGCGCGTCGGTCTACTCGGCCTCCGCCTACGCGTCGCAGGAACTGCCCGGCATGGACGTGTCGCTGCGCGGCGCGGTCTCCATCGCCCGCCGCCTCCAGGACCCGCTGGCCGAGCTCGTGAAGATCGACCCGCGCTCGATCGGCGTCGGGCAGTACCAGCACGACCTGTCCGAGGTGAAGCTGTCCCGCTCGCTCGACGCGGTCGTCGAGGACTGTGTGAACGCGGTCGGCGTCGACGTCAACACGGCCTCGGCCCCGCTGCTCACCCGGGTCTCCGGCATCGGCGCCGGTCTGGCCGAGAACATCGTGCTGCACCGCGACACGAACGGCCCGTTCAAGAACCGCTCCGAGATCAAGAAGGTGGCGCGGCTCGGCCCGAAGGCGTTCGAGCAGTGCGCGGGCTTCCTGCGCATCCCCGGTGGCGACGACCCGCTCGACTCGTCCAGCGTGCACCCCGAGTCGTACCCGGTGGTCCGCACGATCCTGTCCACCGTCGGCGCCGACCTCAAGAGCGTCATCGGCAACACGCAGGTGCTGCGCAAGGTCAAGGCCGAGCAGTTCGTCACCGACACCGTCGGCCTGCCGACCGTCACCGACATCCTCAAGGAGCTCGAGAAGCCCGGCCGCGACCCGCGCCCCGGCTTCACCACGGCCACTTTCGCCGAGGGCGTCGAGAAGATCGCCGACCTGAAGCCCGGCATGGTCCTCGAGGGCGTGGTGACCAACGTGGCCGCGTTCGGCGCGTTCGTCGACATCGGCGTCCACCAGGACGGCCTGGTGCACGTGTCGGCGCTGTCCAACACGTTCGTCAAGGACCCGCGCGAGGTCGTGAAGTCGGGCGACGTGGTCAAGGTGCGGGTGGTCGAGGTCGACGAGGCCCGCAAGCGGATCTCGCTGACCATGCGCCTGACCGACGAGCCCGTGCGCAAGCCGCGCGAGGACCGCGGCCCGCAGCAGCGCCAGGGCCAGGGCCAGGGCCAGCGTCAGGGCCAGGGCCAGCCCCGTCAGCAGCGCCAGGGTGGACAGCCGCAGCGTCCCCGTCAGCAGCAGGATCAGCGCAGCTTCAACGGCGGCGCCATGGCCGACGCGCTGCGCCGCGCGGGCCTCACTAAGGACCAGAAGTAATCGCGATGTGGTCGAAGGCCACCCGGAACGGGCCGCTCTCCGGAGCGTCCCGGTCCGGGTAGACCCCGAGCAGCAGCCGGGCGCCGGTGATCTGCGGGTCGGTCATGGGCGCCGAGCCGACCACGGTCCCGTCCCGGGTGATCGTCACCTGGCCGTCGTCGATCCTCAACCCGATCCGGGTGGGCTCGCCGTCGACGCCGATGGGCTTGTCGAGGGGCAGCGTGCGGGTCACGTTGACCTCGGTGCCCTTGTGGGTGCCGACGTAGACGCTGGTCGAGCACGCCCGTACGAGATAGCCCTTGTTGGCTCCGAAGTGGAACCAGATGGCCGCGCACGAGTCCTCGCTGAGCAGCCGCACGCCGACCTCGGCGCTGATCTCGGCCGGCAGCTGGTCCTGCGGGCCCGGGCATTTGTAGAGCCGCCGGCTGTCGACCCGGGCCACCAGGGACCCGTCGGCGAACTCGCAGGCCGAGTGCCCGTCCGGCTCGGTCTTGGCCAGCCAGTAGCGGGACGCGGCCAGATCGTCCTTGATGATCGTCGGGGCGTCGACGGCCACGGCGCCGGGCTCGACCGCGGCCGTCTCCGGCTCCCGCCCGAAGATCACCATCATGGCGCCGGCGATCACGGCCAGCACCAGGAAAGCGACGGCGACCGGCATGAACCAGCGGCGCCGCGGCTTTGTCTCCTCCTCCGGCGGAGGCGCCCCGGCGGCCGAGATCGGCACCGTGATGATCGAGTCTTCCTCGTAGCCCTTGGGCATCAGGCCGGTCACCGACTGCGCCTTGGCCGCCGCCACCCGCAGATCGGGCTGGTCGCTCAGTGCGGCCGCCGTCGCCGCCGGCCGCGTCGGCCCGGCCACCAGCAGATCGAGCAGTTCGCGGGCGGTCGGCCGGTTCTTCGGGTCCTTCTCCAGGGTGTACGCCACCAGGTCGCGCAGGGGACCGCTCAGGCCCTCCAGATCGGGCGGGCTGGTGAGGATGCGGCCGGCCGTGGCCGGCGGCGAGTCACCGCCGAACGGGGTCTTTCCGATTCCCGCGTACGCCACCACGCTGCCCCACGAGAACACATCGGCCGCGGCCGTGATCGGCACATCGGCGTCGCCGAACCGCTCCGGCGCCATGTAGGCCACGGTCCCGACCATCTGCGAGGCGGCCGTGTTGTCGCTCGGCGCGCCCATGGCCCGCGCGATCCCGAAGTCGATCACCTTGGGGCTGCCCGGCGCGAGCAGCACGTTGCGCGGCTTCAGATCGCGGTGGATCACCCCGGCGCCGTGGATCGCGGTCAGCGCGGTCGCCACCCCGATGGCCACGCTGTGCAGGTTGGCCGCGGTCAGCGGCCCGCGCTCCTCGACCACCTCGGCCAGCGTCGGCCCGTCCACGTATTCACAGACCAGGTAGGGATGCTCGGCGTCCGGGTCGGCGTCGAGCACCTCGGCCGTGCAGAACGGCGGCACCTGCCGCACGCGCGCCACCTCGGAGCGGAAGCGGCGCCGGAACTCGTCGTCGTGGGCCAGGTCGGCGCGCACCACCTTGACCGCCACCAGCACTCCCGCTGGTGACGTGGCCAGATAGACGGTGCCCATGCCACCCTCGCCGAGCCGGCCGACCAGCTCGTAGGAGCCGAGTCGCGCCGGGTCGCGAGGACGCAACGGTTCCGTATGCTCCCCAGGCATGGGTGCACTGTATAGGGCGCGGTCGCTGCGTTACCCGGCCGGATAACCTCGTTCCATGCTGATCGCGACGGAACGGCTCATCCTGCGGCGCTTCCGCCCCACGGACGCCCCGGTGCTGGCCGAGTACCGCTCCGATCCGGCGGTCGCGCGCTACCAGTCGTGGGACGCGCCGTTCCCGCTGCTGCGGGCCGAGACCGCGGTCGCCAACTTCATCGGCTCCGACCCCGACAAGCCGGGCTGGTTCCAGTACGCCATCGAGCGTGTCGCCGAGCGCGACCTCATCGGCGATGTCGCGGTGCACCTGCACGACAACGCCAAGCAGGCCGAGATCGGCTTCACCCTGGCTTCGCAACATCAGAAGCAGGGGTACGCCACCGAGGCCGTACGGGCCGTCCTCGACCGTCTTTTCCGCGTGCAGGGTCTGCACAAAGTGGCGGGGGAGTGCGACGCCCGCAACGTCGCCTCGGCCTCGCTGATGGAACGGCTCGGCTTCACCCGCGAGGGCCTGCTGCGGCAGCAGACGTTCATCAAGGGCGAATGGACCGACGACCTGATCTTCGGCCTGCTCGCCTCGGAGTGGCTTCTCGATTGATCAACTAGTCCGCGATCCGTACAGTGCCCGCGTGACACAGCCCCTCCCGCCGAACCCCACGGCGGCGCCTCCGATCCCCACGACCGTCCGGGTCGCCTTCTGGTTCCAGCTCGCGGTGGCCGCGATGCTGCTGCTGTTCGTCGGAACGGCCATCGCCCGGGCCGTCCACTACGACGGGCTGATCACCGAGGCCGCCCTGGCCCCCGG
Source organism: Actinoplanes sp. NPDC000266 (assembly GCF_042899005.1). Classification (NCBI taxonomy): domain Bacteria; kingdom Bacillati; phylum Actinomycetota; class Actinomycetes; order Micromonosporales; family Micromonosporaceae; genus Actinoplanes; species Actinoplanes sp. NPDC000266. The sequence goes on along the minus strand of NZ_JBIAZI010000002.1, from coordinate 367,429 downwards.
CACCGACCAGGCGTCCGTGGCCGGCGAGCGCTCGTTCAACGTCTCGGACACGCTGTTCCCGGCGATCCCCGCGCTGATCCTGGCGATCTGGCTCGGCATCACGGCGTTCCTGGTGCGCAGGGGCAACAACGTGGGCCGTATCCTCACGTTCGCCGGCATCGGCGCCCCGGTGGCGCTGTTCTTCGGCGGCTGCCTGCTCGGCGGGATGGGTGTGTTGCTGTTCGCCGGCAGCCTGGCCGCGGGCGGCATCGACGAGGAGGACCCGTTTGACGACGAGCCCTTCCCCGACGACACGGACTACTACTCGGAGACGTTCCCCGGGGAGGCCTTCTACGACCGCCTGTCCGCCCTCGACTCCTCCGGCTGGACCATCGCCTACGAGGTGATCAGCTTCTCGGCGCTGGTCCTGGCCCTGGCCTGCGCCATCGTCACGGTGGTCCTGCTCCTGGTCGGCCCTTCGAACCGCTTCTTCCGCCCGGGCCGCCCCATCACCCCGAGGCCACCTCTGCCCTACGGCTACGGCGTGCCGCCCGCCTATCCCGCGTCGCCCTACCCGGCACCCCCGCACCCCGGCCCGTCCTTCCCCGCGCCCGTCCATCCCAGCGCGGCGTTCCCCGGCCCTGGTTATCCCAGCTCGGCGTTCCCGGCGCCCAGCCACCCCGGCGCGGCGTTCCCCGCGCCCGGCTACCCCAGCGCGGCGTTCCCGGCGCCTGTCTACCCCGGCTCCGCCTTTCCGCAGGCTTCCGTGCCCTTTCCCCAGCCGCCCGTGCCCTTCGGCGCGCCCTCGCCGTATGCCCCGCCGCCCCCGGCCTTCCCCGCACCGGACCAGTCCAGCGCCGCACCGGGGTCCGCGCCCACTGAGCCGTCCGGCCGTTCATCCGCGCCGGACGCCGACCAGCCTGGCCGGGCGCTGGACTTTCCGCCCGCGGAACCGTCCAGCCCTTCACCCGCGCCGGCCGCCGACCAGTCCAGCCCCGCGCCGGCCGCCGACCAGTCCAGCCCCGCGCCGGCCTCTCCGCCCGCTGATCAGCCCACTCCTCCTTCGGCCTGATCCGCTTGACGCCCTCCTTGCTGTAACCGACGCTGTTACAGCGAGGAGGCATCGATGGCCGCGAACAGCCGCTTGACCATCGCCGTGCACGCTCTGGCCTGGCTGGCCCTGGCGCACCGGCGCGGACGCGACGTGCTCACCTCCGACGAGGTTGCCGCCAGCGTCAACGTCAACCCGGTGATCGTGCGCCGCAGCCTCGGTGACCTTCGGCGGGCCGGGCTGGTGACCGTCCGGCACGGCGCCGGCGCCGGCTGGCAGCTCGCCCGCCCGGCCGGCGAGATCGCGCTCAGCGAGGTGCACGACGCCGTCGAGGGCCCGCCGATCTTCGCGTTGCACCACACCGAGCCCAACCTCGAGTGCCCCGTCGGCCGCGGCATCCGGCCCGCCCTGAGCGACGTCTACGCCGGCGCCGAGCAGGCGCTGCGCCGCGAACTGGCCCGCACCTCCGTGGCCGACGTCCTGCACCGCTCCCTGGAGGCGTGATGATCGTCGAGCTCCGCCAGTACACCCTGCACCCCGGCCGCCGCGACGACCTGATCACCCTGTTCGACCGGGAGTTCGTCGAGACGCAGGAAGCCACCGGCATGCGCGTCATCGGCCAGTTCCGCGACCTCGACGACCCCGACCGCTTCGTCTGGCTGCGTTCCTTCCCCGACATGCCGTCCCGGGCCGCCTCCCTGAACGCCTTCTACACCGGCCCCACCTGGCGCACCCACCGCGCCGAGGCCAACGCCACGATGATCGACAGCGACGACGTCCTCCTCCTGCGCCCAGCCGCCCCTTCCGCCTCAGCTGTGGCCGGATCCGCCGACCCGGTCTCGTCCGGTTCCTTGTTCCTGGCCACCCTCTATTTCGGCGACCGTCCCTTCGACGAGACGTTCGCCGAGCTGGTGGCCGCGCGGGCCGCCGAGTCCGGGGTCGTGCCGCTGGCCGTGCTGACCACCGAGTACGCGGAGAACACCTTTCCGGCCCTCCCGGTTCGTGCCGGCGAGCATGTGCTCGTCTGGCTCGCGCGCTTCGCCGGCGAGGACGCCGTCGCCGACCACGTGAAACGCTTCCCCCGGCTGGCAGACTCGACGCGACATCTGCGCCTCAGCCCTACCGCGGGTTCCCGCCTGCGCTGACCCGAACGAGGTGAGCCGCGTGCCGGTCGGACGCCTTCACCACCTGATCGTCGACTGTCCCGATCCGGGCGCTTCGGCGCGGTTCTGGAGCGGCGTGCTCGGGCAGCCGGTGACGTACGACGACGGGGACTTCGCGGTCGTCTCGGCCGACACCACCACGTCGGGGCTGGCCTTTCAGCGCTCGCCCGACCAGCGCCCGCCGACGTGGCCCGGCCCGGCCGTGCCGCAGCAGATGCACCTCGACGTCATGGTCGACGACCTGCCGTCGGCGGCCGAGGCCGTACGGGCGCTGGGCGCGCGGCAGCTGGACGGCCACTACGTGTTCGCCGATCCGGCCGGGCATCCGTTCTGCCTGATCCCGCGCCCGGGCTGGGCGCCGCCGGTGAACCATCCTTAGGACTCCTTTAACGGCGGCACAGCGTGCCCATAGGTGATCTCCCGCGATGGTGGGACAGTCCGAAACGACTGGGAGGTCAACTGATGAAGAGCACTCGCACCGTCGTGGTGGCCGGCGTAGGAGTCCTGGCGGCCCTGGGCATCGCCGGCACCGCGCTGGCCGCCACCGGCGGCGAGAGCCCGGCCCGGACCGCCGCGGTGGCCCAGGCCGAGACACCGTCGGCCACGCCGAGCGACACCACCAGCCCGGCCCCGGCCACGGGAGGAACCGCGAGCGGCGGAGCCACCCCCAGCGGCGGAGCCACTCCGAGCGGCGGAGCCACCACCTCGAGCGGCGCAGCCACGGCTGACCCCGCCGCGCCGGCCGGCGCGACCGTCGACGCGAACGGCGCGCGGGAGATCGCGCTGCGCGCGGTGCCGGGTGGCCAGGTGCACGAGGTGGAGCTGGACGACGACGACAACGACCGCCAGGTGTGGGACGTCGATGTGCACGTCGGCGACAAGGAGCACGAGATCGAGATCGACCCGGCCGACGGCAGGATCGTCCAGCACGAGACCGACAACCGGGACGACGACAGCGACGACGACAACGACGACGACTGACGTACGGCCCGTGAACAGCCCGGCCGCCCGCATGCGGGCCGCCGGGCTTTCTCATGCCTGCGGGGCGGCCAGTTGGAGGCGCACCGTGGCGCCGCCGCCCGGCTTGGCCCCTATGTCGAAGGTGGTGGCCACCTGGCGGGCGATGTCCAGGCCCAGGCCGGTGGAGCCGATGGCTGAGACGCCGCGCTGGGCCGCCTCGGGCGTGAAGCCGGGACCCTCGTCGGTCACCGTGAGCTCGGCGCCGGACGGGTGGGCGGACAGGCGTACCTCGAAGGCCGTGCCGTCCGGTGTGTGGGCGAAGACGTTGCCCAGCAGGGCGTCGAGGGCCGCCCCCAGCTCGTCGGCCGCCACGGCGACCGGGAGAGGGCCGGGTGGGATCTCCTGGGTCAGGGCGCGGCCCGTGTCCTCGGCCAGGACGGCCCAGAACGCCACCCGGTCGCGGACCACGGCCGCGGCGTCGCACTCGGCCGGGCCGGACGGTTCGTCGCGGCGGCGGGCCTGGTGGATCAGGGCCGTCACCGCGCGGGCCACCTCGTCGGTGGCGGCCGAGACGCGGGCCGCCTCCTCCGGGTCCCGCAGCGACTCCGTCTCGAGGCGCAGGGCGGTCAGCGGTGTGCGGACCCGGTGGGACAGGTCGGCCACGCGTTCGCGTTCCGCGTTCAGCAGGACCTGGATGCGGTCGGCCAGGTGGTTGAGGGCGCCGGCCACCTCGCGCAGCTCGGCTGGGCCGGACGGGCTCGCCCGCACGGTCAGCTCGGCCCGGGCCAGGCGGTGGGAGACGGCCGACAGTTCGGTGATCGGGGCCGTGATGGCGCGGGCCAGGCGGTCGGCCACCAGCAGGCTCAGCGCGACCAGCACCACGCCCAGCCCGGTCAGGGTGAGCCAGGCCCGGTCGACGCCGTGGCGCAGGTCGTCGTCGTCGACCACCGTGCGGACCACGGCGGTGCCGGACGCGCCGACCACCGGGACGACGATCTCCCGGTCGTCGTCCACGGCCACGGTCAGGGCTTCGCCGCGCGCGGCCGCGAGACGTACGGCCGGACTGGGGTCTGTCTCCTGACCCAGAACGCTGCCGTCGGGGAGGAAGACCGACACTTCGAGGGCCTGTGCCGTGACCGCCAGCCGGATGGCGTCGCGGTCGCCGGAGCCGGCCAGCGGCACCACCGTGCGCAGCACGTCGTCGGCGCGGCTCATCGCCCGGTCCTCGGCGACCTGGCGCACCAGCAGCGCCAGCGGCACCAGGAAGGCCAGCAGCACCAGCAGCGTGGTGGCGCCCACCAGCAGGGTCAGCCGGGCCCTCACGCGGGCCCGCTCAGCTTGACGCCGACGCCGCGGACGGTATGAAGATAGCGCGGCTCCTGCGCCGTCTCGCCCAGCTTGCGGCGCAGCCAGGAGAGGTGGACGTCGACCGTCTTGTCGGCTCCGCCGTAGGGCACCTGCCACACCTCGGTGAGCAGCTCGCGCTTGGTGACGACCTGACCGGCCCGCTGGGCCAGATGGTGCAGCAGCTCGAACTCGCGCGGGGTGAGCTCGACCGTCGCGCCGTCGAGGGTGACCACGCGGGCCGCCGGGTCGATCCGCAGCCCACCCACGGCCAGCACCGACGGCGTCTCGGCGGGGGAGAAGCGGCGCAGCACGGCGCGGACGCGGGCGTCGAGCTGGGCCGCGGTGAAGGGCTTGACCACATAGTCGTCGGCGCCCGCGTCGAGCAGCCGGACCATCTCGCGCTCCTCGTCGCGGGCGGTGGCCACGATGACCGGGACCTGGCTGATGGCCCGCAGCATGCGCAGCAGCTCGCGGCCGTCGAGATCGGGCAGGCCGAGGTCGAGCACGATCAGGTCGGGGCGGTCGGCCAGGGCGGCCTGCAGGCCCTCCATCGCGGTGGGGGAGGCGGCCACGGCGTGGCCGCGCTCGCGCAGGGCGCGCAGCAGGGTGGACCGGATCGCCGGGTCGTCCTCGATCAACAGGAGTCTCGCCACGGATGAACGCTATCCGCCGGGTCCGACAGAAACGGAGGCTCTTAACCCTCCCTTAGCGTTGCCCGGCGTCAGGCTTAGCCGGGCGGCGGGCATAGTTCCCTCATGCGCATTCTCGACCGGAAGCCGGTGATCGTGGCCGGCTGGGCCGCCGCCGCGATCCTGGCCGTGCTGGTCGGCGTGGTCGGCATCGGCCTCGTCGGCTCGGGCCTGACCTCGGAGCGCGCCGCCACCGTGCTCGACGAGGACGACGTCGAGCGTGCCCTCGGCTCGGCACCCGCGACAAATCCGACAAATTCGAAATCGGCGGAAGAGGGGGCGGCAGGCGAGGGGACAGTGGGTGAGGGAACAGCGGGAGCGGCGGCGAGCGCGGCAGCTGCCGCCAGCGCCGCGGCCAGTGCGGCGGCCGGCCGAGCGGAGAGCCGGACCTTCAACACCCGCGGGGGTACGGTCGTGGCCGACTGCATCCGCATCATCTCGATGGCGCCCGCTCAGGGGTTCTCCGTGCACGACCAGGACCAGCGGGAGGGCGAGTTCCGCAACGGCGACGACCGTATCGAGGTCGAGCTTCGCTGCGTGAACGGCGCCCCCCAGCTGGAGGTCACCCGGGACGACTAGGCCTCGTGGCGCAGCCAGACCGCGCCCAGCGGCGGCACGCGCAGCGACACCGAGTGGTCGAAGCCGTGCCAGGGCAGCTCGTCGGTGTGCACCTCGCCGAGGTTGCCCACGCCCGATCCGCCGTACGACTCGCTGTCGGTGTTGATGACCTCGGCCCAGCGGCCCGCCCGGGGCAGGCCGATCCGGTAGCCCTCCTGCGGCACCGCCGCGAAGTTCACCACGCAGGCCATCGCGTCGCCGTTGGGGGCGAAGCGCACGAACGAGAACGTGTTGTGCTGCGAGTCCTCGCTGGTGATCCAGCGGAAGCCGCTCGGCTCGGTGTCCTGCGACCAGATGGCCGGGGTGTCCCGGTAGACGTGGTTGAGGTCCTTCACCAGGGTCTTGATGCCGCCGAACTGGGGGTCGTCGAGCAGGTCCCAGTCGAGGCCGCGCTCCTCGCTCCACTCGCGCAGGTCGCCCATCTCGCCGCCCATGAAGAGCAACTGCTTGCCGGTGAAGGCCCACATGAAGCCGAGCAGGGCGCGCGTGTTGGCCAGTTTCTGCCACAGGTCGCCCGGCATCTTGCCGGTGAGCGAGCCCTTGCCGTGCACGACCTCGTCGTGGCTGATCGGCAGGATGTAGTTCTCGCTCCAGGCGTACACCGTCGCGAAGGTCATCTGGTGGTGGTGCCACTGCCGGTGGATCGGCTCGTGCTCCATGTACGACAGGGTGTCGTTCATCCAGCCCATGTTCCATTTGAAGCCGAAGCCGAGCCCGCCGAGGTGGGTCGGGCGGGTGACGCCGGGCCACGCCGTCGACTCCTCGGCCACCGTGACGACGCCGGGGTTGTTCTTGTAGACGGTCGCGTTCATCTCCTGGAGGAAGCTGATCGCGTCGAGGTTCTCCCGGCCGCCGTACTGGTTCGGGGTCCACTCGCCGTCCTTGCGCGAGTAGTCGAGGTACAGCATCGAGGCGACCGCGTCGACCCGCAGGCCGTCGGCGTGGAACTCCTCGCACCAGTAGAGCGCGTTGGCGACCAGGAAGTTGCGGACCTCCTTGCGGCCGAAGTCGAAGACGTACGTGCCCCAGTCGGGGTGTTCGCCGCGACGCCAGTCGCCGTGCTCGTAGAGCGGGGTGCCGTCGAAGCGGGCGAGGGCCCACTCGTCCTTGGGGAAGTGCGCCGGCACCCAGTCGAGGATCACCCCGATGCCCGCCTGGTGCAGCGTGTCGACCAGATGCCGGAACTCGTCGGGATTTCCGAAACGCGAGGTCGGAGCGAAATATCCGGTCACCTGGTAGCCCCACGAGCCACCGAACGGGTGCTCCATGACCGGCATCAGCTCGACGTGGGTGAAGCCCATTTCGACGACGTACGCCGTCAGCTCGTCAGCGAGTTCCGCATAGGAGAGCCCGGGGCGCCACGAGCCCAGGTGCACCTCGTACACGCTGGCCGGCTCCTGGTGCCAGGTCTTGGTGGCCCGCGCGGTCATCCATTCCTCGTCGGACCACTGGTAATCAGAGGCATAGACGACGGAAGCCGTGGCCGGCGGGACCTCGGTGTGCTGCGCGAGCGGGTCGGCGTGCTCGCGCCACACCCCGTCCCGGCCGAGGATCTTGAACTTGTACTTGCTGCCGGCGTGCGCGTCCGGGACGTACACCTCCCAGACGCCGCTGCTGCCGAGCGACCGCATCGGCCAGCCGTCGTACGTTCCCCAGCCCACGAAGTCGCCGATGACCTGCACACCGCGGGCCGAGGGGGCCCACACCGCGAACCCGACGCCGTCGCCCTTGGGCTGCGCGCCGAGCACCTTCCACAGCTTCTCGTGCCGGCCCTCGCCGATCAGGTGCAGGTCGAGCTCGCCCAGGGTCGGCAGGTGACGGTACGGGTCGTCGACCGTCGTCCCGTCCACGTCGAGGCGGTAGTCGAGCACCGTGCCGGGCAGCTCGGCGGCGAAAACGCCGTCCGGGTGCACCCTGGTCATCTCGGTGCGCTTGCCGTCGACGACCACGGCCACCGCCTTGGCGCCCTTGCGCAGGGTGCGGATGACCGTGTTGCCGCCGCCGGGGTGGGCGCCGAGCGTCGCGTGCGGGTCGTGGGTGTCCCCGGCCACCACGCTGTTCAGGGCGCGCTGGTCCGCGGCGAGCGAGGTGGATACGGTCTGGCCGGTCACGGGAAGCTCCTTAGTTGAAAGATCAGCCGACGAGCCGGGCGATGGACCGCAGGGGGATCCGCAGCCATCCGGGCCGGTGCCGGGCCTCGTACGCGGCCTCGTAGACCGCCTTGTCCAGCTCGTACGCCGCCAGCAGCGACCCGAGCGAGCGCGGGTCGACGCCGGAGGCGTGTGCGTATCCGTCGCAGAACGCGGCCCGGTTGCGGTCGATCCACTCGCGGGCGCGGGCGGCCAGGGGCTCGTCGTCGTCCTGATCGACCAGCAGCTGGTAGGCCGCGTACTCGTACGAGCGCAGCACACCGGCGACGTCGCGCAGCGGCGAGTCGGGCAGCCGGCGCTCGTCGAGCGGCTGCCCGGGCTCGCCCTCGAAGTCGATCAGCAGCCAGCCCTCGGGGACCCGCAGCACCTGACCGAGGTGCAGGTCGCCGTGCACGCGCTGCACCTCGACCTGCTGGCCGGTGAGCCCGTGGAACTCGTTCTCGATGGCCGGGACGTACTGCTGGATCTCGGAGACCGAGTTGGCCGCGGTGCGCAGCCGGGCCAGCATGGCGTCGACCGGGAACGGCGAGGGCCCGGAGCCGAGCTCGCGGGCCAGGTCGGCGTGCACGGAGGCGACGGCCTCACCGAGACGGTAGGACTCGCCCTGGAAGTCGCCGCCCACCTCGTCGGCGCCGTACTCGGAGTCGGCGAACAGGTCGCGGGCCGACGCGGTCGCCATCGCCCAGCCCTCGGCCGAGTTCGCCGCGTACTGCGTGACCATGCCCAGCGGGCTGGGCTCGCCGCTCTCGGTGGTCTCGAACGAGCCGAGCAGCTTGGCCACGTGGACGTTGCCGACCCGCCCGAGCACCCGGTTGAGCTCGATGTCGGGGTTGATGCCGGCCGAGACCCGGCGGAACACCTTGAGGATGGCGTCCTGCTCGAAGATGACGCTGGTGTTGCTCTGCTCGGCGTCGAAGACCCGCGGCCACGACTCGACCGGGAAGTCGGCGCCCGGCTCGGCGTGGAAGATCACGTCGCCCTTGGTGCCGCCGGCCGCGATCAGGGCCAGCAGCTTGCGGGCCATCGACGGGTCGTAGAGGGCGTCGTACCCGGTGCGGTTGCCGGCAGTGCCGATCGTCGCGACCTCGCTGTACTCGACGATCGGGCCGGAGTCCCAGGCCACGAGCACCTGGTACCGCTCCGAACTGCCGTCGGTGTACTCCACGTCGATCAGCACCAGGTCGAGGTTGTCGTCGAGCGCCGTCGACGACGCCTCCTTGACCGACGACAAGGTGCGTGCTTTACCGGCGTACCACCTTTGCTGCGGCAGCCACTCGGCGAAAGGCAGCGTCATTGCTTCTCCTCGGACCCGCACAGCTGGAACCAGTAGAAGCCGTGCCCGGGGAGCGTCAGCAGGTACGGCAGCTGGCCGATGCGCGGGAAGTTCACGTGCCCGGTCAGTTCCACGGGGGTGTACCCGTTCCAGTGCTGCAGGTTCAGCTCGATCGGTTGCGGGAAGCGCGACAGGTTGTTCACGCACAGGACGACGTCGTCGCCGTCCTCGCGCAGGTACGCCAGCACCGACGGGTTCGATCCGCCCAACTCGCGGAACGTGCCGACGGCGAACGCTTCGTGGCGGCGTCGCACCGCCAGCATCGTACGCGTCCAGTTCAGCAACGAGGTGGAACTGTCCCGCTGCGCCTCGACATTGACCGCCTGATAGCCGTACACCGGGTCCTGGTTGGCCGGCAGATAGAGCCGCCCGGGGTTGGCCGTGGAGAAGCCGGCGTTGCGGTCCGGGGTCCACTGCATCGGCGTACGGACGCCGTCGCGGTCGCCCAGCCAGATGTTGTCGCCCATGCCGATCTCGTCGCCGTAGTAGAGGACCGGCGAACCGGGCAGCGACAGCAGCAGCGCGGTGAACAGCTCGATCTGGTTGCGGTCGTTCTCCAGCAACGGGGCGAGACGGCGCCGGATGCCGACGTTCGCCTTCATCCGCGGGTCTTTCGCGTATTCGGAGTACATGTAGTCGCGCTCTTCGTCGGTGACCATCTCGAGCGTGAGCTCGTCGTGGTTCCGCAGGAAGATGCCCCACTGGCAGTTGTCCGGGATGGACGGCGTCTGGGCCAGGATCTCCGAGATCGGGAAACGCGACTCCCGCCGTACGGCCATGAAGATCCGCGGCATCAGCGGGAAGTGGAAGGCCATGTGGCACTCGTCGCCGCCGGTCTTCGGATCGCCGAAGTACTCGACCACGTCGGCCGGCCACTGGTTGGCCTCGGCCAGCAGCACCCGGCCCGGGAACTCGTCGTCGATCACCTTGCGGCAGTGCTTGAGGAACGCGTGGGTCTCGGGCAGGTTCTCGCCGTTGGTGCCCTCACGCTCGTACAGATAAGGCACCGCGTCGAGCCGGAAGCCGTCGATGCCGAGGTCGAGCCAGAAGCGCAGGACGTCGAGCATCGCCTCCTGCACGGCCGGGTTGTCGTAGTTCAGGTCGGGCTGGTGCGAGAAGAACCGGTGCCAGAAGAACTGCCGGCGCACCGGGTCGAACGTCCAGTTCGACTCCTCGGTGTCGACGAAGATGACCCGGGCGTCCTTGTACTTGTCGCTGGTGTCGCTCCAGACGTAGAAGTCGCCGTACGGCCCGTCGGGGTCGCGCCGGGACTCCTGGAACCACAGGTGCTGGTCGCTGGTGTGGTTCATGACCAGGTCGGTGATGACCCGGATGCCGCGCTTGTGCGCCGCCTCGAGCAGCGCCACGAAATCCTCGACCGTGCCGAACTCCGGCAGCACCTTGTAGAAGTCGCTGATGTCGTAGCCGCCGTCGCGCAGCGGCGACTGGTAGAACGGCGGCAGCCACAGGCAGTCGACGCCCAGCCACTGCAGATAGTCGAGCCGCTCGATCAGGCCCCGCAGGTCGCCGGCGCCGTCCGAGCTCGAGTCGTAGAACGCCCGGACCAGGACCTCGTAGAAGACGGCGCGCTGGAACCACGTCCGGTCGGCCGGCAGCGCCCGCGCGTGACCGAAGTCCTCCGCGCTCGGGTGCTCGACCACGCCGTCCTCGACGTGGCTGCCTTCCGTCGGATCGGAGGCCTGCTCGAGATCGAGATCGTTTTTCTGGTCCATCAGGTTCCCCACCTACCCACCCGCAGGTATTTGAATCTTGTTACTGCGCCGGTTGTACGACGAAGACGTGCGCCGGCTCCACGTAAGGATCGATGCGTACCGCGTTGTGCTGGCCCCATTCGTAGGTCGCGCCGGTGATCTGGTCGACGACCGTGAACTTCTCGTGCCAGTCCTTGCCGAGGGCCGGCATGTCGAGCACGGTGTTGCCCCACTGCACGTTCGCCGAGTCGAACGTGACGACCACCAGAACGGTGTTGCCGGTGTCGGGGTCGCGCTTGGAGAAGCACAGCAGGTTGCTGTTGTCGATCTCGTGGAAGCGCAGGTTGCGCAGCCAGTGCAGGGCCGGGTTCTCGTCGCGGATCTGGTTCAGGCGGCCGATGTACGGGGCCAGCGAGCGGCCCGATCGCTCGGCGCCGGCCCAGTCGCGCGGCTTGAGCTCGAACTTCTCGTTGTCGATGTACTCCTCGGCGCCGGGCCGGGCCACGTGCTCGAAGAGCTCGAAGCCGGAGTACATGCCCCAGGACGGGGTCAGCATGGCGGCCAGCACCGCGCGGATCTTGAACATCGGCGGGCCACCGTGCTGGAGCGACTCGTGCAGGATGTCGGGGGTGTTGGGCCAGAAGTTCGGCCGCATCCAGTCGATCGTGGTGAGCAGCTGCTCCATGTACTGCCGCATCTCCCAGGCCGTGGTGCGCCAGGTGAAGTACGTGTACGACTGCGTGAAGCCGATCTTGCCGAGCCCGTTCATCATGGCCGGCCGGGTGAACGCCTCGGCCAGGAACAGCACGTCGGGGTCGGTCTCCTTGACCTTGGCGATCAGCCACTGCCAGAAGTTGAGCGCCTTGGTGTGCGGGTTGTCGACCCGGAAGATCTTGACGCCGTTCCCGACCCAGTGCATGACCACGCGGTAGACCTCGTCGCGCAGGCCCTTGTAGTCGTTGTCCCAGTTCAGCGGGTAGATGTCCTGGTACTTCTTGGGCGGGTTCTCGGCGAAGGCGATGGTGCCGTCGGCACGGGTGGTGAAGAACTCGGGGTGCGAGGTGACCCACGGGTGGTCGGGCGCGGCCTGGAGCGCGAGGTCCATCGCGACCTCCATGCCGTGGTCGTGGGCGACGCCGATGAAACGGCGGAAGTCCTCGAGGGTGCCGAGCTGCGGGTGGATCGCGTCGTGGCCGCCCTCGTCGGAGCCGATGGCCCAGGGCGAGCCGACGTCCTCGGGCCGGGCCACCAGGGTGTTGTTGCGGCCCTTGCGGTTGACCTTGCCGATCGGGTGGATCGGCGGCAGGTAGAGCACGTTGAAGCCGAGCGCGGCCACGGCCGGGATCCGCTCGGCGGCGGTGGCGAAGGTGCCGTGCCTGACCGGGGTGGCCTCGGGGCCGACCTCGGCGCCCTCGGAGCGGGGGAAGAACTCGTACCAGGCGGAGTAGAGGGCGCGCTTGCGGTCGACCCAGAGGGCGTACGACCTGGTGGTCGTGACCAGCTGGCGCACCGGGTTGTGCCAGAGCAGCTCTTCCAGGTCGAGCGCGGGGGACACCCGGGCGAACAGCGAGCGCTGCTCGTCGCGTAGCGCAGCGGCGGCGTCGCGGACCCGGTCCTCGTCGTGGCCCGGGACGACCTTGGTGGCCAGGTCGAGCACCTCGGCGCCCTCGGCGAGGTCGTTCGCGAGGTCCTCCAGGCCCTGCCCGGCGCCGATCTTCTTCACCACGGCGTCGCGCCACGTCCGGTACGGATCGTCGAACGCCTCCACCGTGAACGTCCACCGGCCGACCCGGCCGGGCCGGATGGTGGCGTGCCACTGGTCGAGGCCGGGCTCGCCCGGCCGCATGCGGGTGAACGGCTCGGTCTCGCCGTCGGGGCCACGCCATACCACGTTCACGCCGAGCGCGTGGTGTCCTTCGCGATAGGACACCGCGGAGACCGGCACAAGCTCGCCGACGACCGCCTTAGCGGGGTAGCGGCCACAGGACACCGAGGGCGTGACGTCCTCGATGGGAAAACGACCGGTCATGATCTCCACCGTAGTCAGAAGGGCGCGGGCGGGGTCGGCGAAACCAGACCGCCGTCAGGGCATACTTCTCCGCTGTGGAGGCGCCGCAAACGGTCACGTGCCGATGCGACTCAACCTACCGGAGCCGGGCCCGGCCGCCTCATCCAGGCGAGGCGGTTGCGCCCGTCGCTCATGCTTACCGACTTTGATCATCGGGACGTTACCGGTGGGCAAAATCGAATTTCCCGTACGGCTGTTCCGGTAGTGCCTTGGTTGCCGGCCGGTCCCACTCCGGTCACCCCGCTCAGACTGCCCCTTCCGGCCGCCGAGAGGTACCCCGTGACGCCGCACCGCCCTGGTGCCGGCGCCGTTAACGGAGGAGCACCCCACGTGGCCGGACCGTCTGTCGAGCTGTCGCCCGTCATCGCGGCCAGCACCCACTGGTTGTCCCGGGCCTACCCCGCCGGTAGCCCCGACACCATCGCCCACACCCTGTCCGAGCTTCAGGCCCGGCAGGCCGTGACGGTGGCCGCGTGGCTGCGATACCCGACCGAGGTCGACGCGGCGCTGGTCGCGATCGCCGGCCCGGGCGGCTCGGCGGTGCTCGACTGGCGCGTCGGCAGCGAGCCCGAGGACGAGGAGGCCGAGGAGGAGGGCTGGCGTACGTGGGTCGACGAGGTCGTCGTCAGCTGGGCCGCCTGCCTGCTGGCCGACCCGGCGCTGGCCCGCCGCGCGGTGGACGCGGTGGCCGCGGCGGTCCCGCTGGCCGACAACCGGCCGCTCCCGTTCCCCCGCCGTGCCGGAGGCACCCCGAACGAGTTCCGCCGCCTGATCGAGCCCGACCAGCGCGACCGTGAGGCGTCCGTGCTGCTGCGCCACCCCGACCTGCTCGAGCCGGTGGCCGAGATGCACCGCGACACCCTGCTCTACCTGCTCGATGCGGAGCAGACGACGCCTGTTGTCTGACCTTCAGCGCCCGGCCGGCACCCCTTCGGGGGTGCCGGCCATTTTTGTATGCAGCATTCTGGGCATGCGGGCCGTTAGGGGTGCATAACTTCTTCAGGAAGCAGGGTGCGCGGATGCGGGACGCGGACGGCTTCGACGAGTTCTACCGGGACACCTCGGCGCGGATGCTGCGCTACGGCTACGCGATGACCGGTGACCTCACCGAAGCCCAGGATGTGGTGCAGGAGGCGTACACCAGGGCCTGGCGCAGCTGGCGCACGGTCTCCGCGCACCCGGCCCCCGAGGGCTGGCTGCGCCTGGTCGTGGCCCGGCTCGCCACCGACCGCTGGCGACGGCTGTCGGGCTGGCGTGCGGCCGTACGCCGGGCGGGCCCGCCGGAGCCGGTGGCCCCGCCCAGCGAGGACGCGGTCGTGCTCACGGCCGCGCTGCGCCGCCTGTCACCGAACCTGCGCCAGGCGGTCGCCCTGCACTACCTGTTCGACCTGCCGGTCTCGGCGATCGCGGCCGAGACGGGCGCCGCCGTCGGCACGGTCACGTCCTGGCTGCACCGGGGCCGGGCCGAGCTCGCCGGCATTCTCGCGTCCACCCGCCTGCCGGAGGCCACCGATGTCGAATGAGCTGAGGAACGCCTTCGCGGCCCTGTCGGCGGACACGGGCCGGGGCCGCCTGCTGCCGGCGGCCGAGGTACGTCACCAGTCGGACCGCCGGGCGGTACGCCGAGGCGTACTCACGGTGACCGCAGCCGCGGTCCTGATCGCCGGCGCCTTCGGCACGGGGTGGGCCCTGGGGGGTGACGATCGAGGTCAGCGGCCGATCGTCCCGGTACAGAGCGTTCCGCCGTCACCGTCGATCACCAGCCTGCCCTCGAAGCCGGTCTCCGCGCCGCCGGTTTCTCCCTCGAGCGCGGCTCGGACGTCGAGCGCGGCCCGGACCTCCAGCCCACCGCCCGCCTTGCCGAAGTCGATTCCGGCGCGGGCGATGCTGAACAAGGCCGACGGCAACACGGGCGATTTCGCACGTCTCACCGAGATCTGGGACCCCACCGGCCTCTGCGACGGCGCCCGCTTCCCCAGCGCGGGCGACGCGGCCGTGCGGGCCTCCGTGCGCCTGACCTACAAACGGCCCGAGCTGGGCGCCGAATACGTCCCCGACGACGTCGTCCACAACACGGTCACGGTGTACCGGGGGAGCGGGGCCCAGGACTTCCTGGACGAGCTCCGCGACGCGGCCCGAGCCTGCCCGGCCGGCGTCGAAGGCAGCCCGCCGCCGCGGTACCGCTCCCTCGGCTCGCCGGGCCTGGGCGACGAGTCCCTGATGATCGAGCGCTCGGAGGTGGGCCGCGCCGGGACGGGCGAGCCCGACCCGAACGCGGAACGCCAGATCACCTACATCGTCGCCATCCGCTCCGGCGACGCCGTCACGCTGCTCGACACCAGTGGCTGGGAGAACGCCGGCTCGATCCGCTCGTCGGTCGACGCCCTGGCCGAAACCGCGGCCGACCGCCTCACCGATTGGCGTTCTTGAGCCCCGGCCCGCCTGGCATGCGGACCCGATCAGGCCAGCCGGGCCGGGAAGCCGCCGGTGGCGATCGGGCCCCACCGGTCGATCGTGACGCGGATCAGGGATTTGCCCTGGTCACGCATGGCCTGACGGTATTCGTCCCAGTTCGGGTGTTCGCCCGAGATCACGCGGAAGTATTCGACCAGCGGCTCGACCGACTCGGGCAGGTCGATCACCTCGGCCGTGCCGTCGACCTGGACCCACGGCCCGTTGAACTCGTCGGACTCGACCAGGACCGACACCAGCGGGTTGCGCCGGATGTTCAGCGCCTTGGCCCGCTCGGGGTAGGTCGAGATGACGATGCGGCCCTCGGTGTCGACCCCGCACGTGTTCGGCGAGGCCTGGGGCCGGCCGTCACGGCGGGTCGTCATGAGGATCGCCCGGTGGCGCGGGCGCAGGAACTCGAGCAGCTCCTCCCGGCCGACCTGGGTGTTGGTGGCGATCGTGCGGGCCATCAGCCGGCCACCCGCGCGCCCGCCTCGTGCGGCGTCACGCCGCCGGGGGAGGCCGCCTTGGCGTCGGTCTCGGCCGTCACCGCGGCGCCGATGATGCCCGCGTTGTTGAGCAGCGTGGCCGGGACCATGGGCGTACGGATGTCGATCAGCGGCAGGAAACGGTCGGCCTTCTTGCTGACGCCGCCGCCGATGATGAACAGCCGCGGCGAGAGCAGCATCTCGACGTGACGCAGGTAGTTGCCGACCCGGTTGGCCCATTTCTCCCAGCTCAGGTCCTCGGTCTCGCGGGCGCGGTCGGAGGCCCGGCTCTCGGCGTCGTGCCCGTCGAGCTCGAGGTGGCCGAACTCGGTGTTCGGGATCAGGGTGCCGTCGAGGAACAGGGCGCTGCCGATGCCCGTACCGAAAGTCAGCATCATGACCAGCCCGGCCTGGTCCTTGCCGGCGCCGAAGGCGACCTCGGCCGCACCCGCCGCGTCGGCGTCGTTGAGCACGCTGACCGGCATGCCGAGCCGATCGCTGAACAGCTGGGCGGCGGGCGCGTCGAGCCAGGACTTGTCCACGTTCGCCGCGGTGCGGGTGACGCCGTCGACCACGACGCCGGGGAAGGTGACGCCGACCCGGTCGAACCCGTCGAACTGGGCCGCCACCTGGGCGACCGCCTCGACGACGCTGGTCACGTCGGAGGGCTGCGGAGTGGGCACGCGGAACCGCTCCGCGAGCAGCTCGCCCCTGACGGTGTCGACCGGCGCGCCCTTGACTCCGGAGCCGCCGATGTCGATGCCGAGAATGGCCATCCCTGTTTCCCGTCTGGAGACTTCGTGTGTTTCCCGTTGTTTACCACGGGGGACCGACATTAAATCCCCGCCGCGTCACCCACCTGCCGCGCGGGTCCGGGCTTGTCGAGCGTCACTCGTACGTTCGGCTAGGCAACCGTCACCTCATCGGCTAGCGTGGAATAACTGAACGGTCGCCGCTAGCGGGCACGGCTCTCTGCCCGTTGTGATGGAGGACCACACCGATGACCCTGTCGTACGCAGACCAGGCAGTTGCCCAGGAGACCGCAGCCGACCTGCTGGCGGCGATGTCCGACCTTCCCGCGGGCCATCCGGCCCGGGCTCATGCCCGCGACCGGGCGATCGAGGCCTGGCTTCCGCTGGCCCGTCACCTCGCCCACCGCTACTCCGGCCGCGGCGAGCCCACCGACGACCTCGTGCAGACCGCCAACGTCGGCCTGATCAAGGCGATCGACAAGTTCGACCCTTCACGCGGAGTGGATTTCGCCGGTTACGCGATCCCGACCATCATCGGCGAGATCAAGCGCCACTTCCGCGACCGCACCTGGTCGGTCCGCGTGCCGCGCCGCCTGCAGGAGCTGCGCCTGGCCATCACCGAGGCCAACAGCACCCTGACCCACAGCCTGGGCCGCTCCCCGACGGTCGCCGACGTCGCCGCCCACCTGGGCGTCACCGAGGAAGACGTCCTGGAAGGCCTCGAGGGCGCCCGCGCCTACAACGCCACCTCACTGTCGACCCCGATCTCGGCCGACGGCACCACCGAGCTGGGTGACACCCTCGGCGGCGAGGACAACGAGTTCGAACTGGCCGAGACCCGCGTCGCCCTGGGCCCGGCCCTGGCCACCCTCGACGAGCGCGAGCAGAAGATCCTCACGCTGCGCTTCTACGGCAACCTGACCCAGTCGCAGATCGCCGACCAGGTCGGCATCTCCCAGATGCACGTCTCCCGCCTGCTCACCAAGGCCCTGACCAAGCTGCGCCAGGAGCTGCGCGCCGGCCTGTGATCCTGTTGGTCCCCTCCGAAAGCCCCGGGCTCGCGCCCGGGGCTTTTCCTGTCACCCGCAAGCGGTCGCGCCTGAAGACGTACCGCCGGAATTATGTCCCTTTAAGTAGGTTTTGGGGCAATTCCGAATGAGGGGGCTATGTGATTAACAGCGATACAGCTCGGCGGCGGCGAACGCCGCTCATCGCAGTGATGGCGCTACTCGCCGGCACGATGGTGGCCGTACTGCCCGCCAGCCCGGCCGCAGCCGTGACCCGGACTCTGGCCTATGTCACCGGCCGGATGAACGGCCAGGCCAAGGGCACCGTGAAAGTGATCGACACCGCTGACGGCACCGTGGTCGACACCATCGGGCAGGTCGCCGCCGGCCCGCAGGGCATCGCGATCGCACCCGACGGGAAAACGGTCTACGTCCCGGGCTACAGCAGCTCGGAGATGTCGAAGATCGACACGGCGACCAACACCATCGTCAAGACGATCACTGTCGGCCCGTCCCCGAATCGCCCCGCGTTCAGTCGCGACGGGGAGAAGCTGTACGTGCCCACCGGGGCCACGGTGGTCGTGCTCGACACCGCGACCGACGAGATCACCAACCGCATTCCCGTCGGGGGCAACCCGCAAGGAGTGTGGGTCGCGCCGAATGGTCTGGCCTACGTGCCGAGCGCCGGCAACAACACGGTCTCGGTGATCGACACGGGCACCGAGACCGTCGTCAAGACGCTCCCGGTCACCTATCCGTTCGCCGTGGCCATCAAGCCCGACGGCTCGCGCGCCTACGTGACCAGCATCAGCGGCAACCAGGTGGCCGTCATCGATGCCGCCACCCTCACCCTCGACAGCCCCATCGCCGAGAGCCCGGGTCCGCAGGCGATCGACATCTCCCCGGACGGTGCCCGCCTCTACATCGGGCATGGCAGCGGCAATGTGACCGTCCACACCATCTCGACCGGCGCCCGGGTCACCATCCCCAGCCCCGGATTCCTGGACGCGGAGGTCAGTGCGGACGGCTCACGTGTCTACCTCACCGGCCTCGGCGGCACGCGGGTCCTCGCCACCGCGGACAACTCGATCGCCGCGGTCAACACCGGACTCGACACGACCTACGCGGTCGCACTGGGCACGGTGACCACACCCTCGACCGATCTGCTCACCACGATCACGGGTTCGGCCGCGCAGGTCGCGGCCACCGTTCCCGTCACCTACAACGCCCGGGTCAAGAACAACGGGCCCGACGCCTCCACGGGCGCCAAGGTCACTGTCGCGCTGTCGGGCGCCACCCACACCATCAAGAGCGCGACCGTCCCCGGCGGCTCCTGCGCCGTCGCGGCGCCGGAGGTCACCTGCACCCTCGGCGCCCTGGCCAAGGACGCCGAAGTCACGGCCGAGGTGACGGTCGAGCCGCAGACCGCGGGGACGATCACCGCGAAGTCGACCGTCGTGGCCGGCGAGCCCGATCCGCTGCCGCTCAACAACACCGACACCGCGACCACGACCATCACGGCGCCGCCGGCGGCCGACCTCGGCGTGACCGTTGCCGGGAGCGAGGACACGGCCCAGGTCGGCAACACCACCACCTTCCAGATCGACGTCAGGAACAACGGGCCGGACACGGCTGCCGGGGTCAAGGCCGCCATTGTCCTGTCCGGCGTCGACCGCACCATCGAGTACGCCATCGTGAACGCCGGCTCCTGCACCATCGACGGGTCGAACATCGCCTGTGACCTCGGCAGCCTCGGCCGGGACGGTACAAACACGATCGCCGTGAACTACCGGGGCAAGGCGGTCGGCTCCGTCACCGCGAAGGCCACCGTCTCGGCCGATCAGGCCGATCCTGTGCAGGACAACAACTCCGGCACGGACAGCACGACGATCGAGCCGCAGCCCACGAACCTCGGAGTGTCGTTCGCCGGCTCTCCCGGCCCGGCCGAAGCCGGCACCGCTTACACGTACCGGGCTGAGGTCAGGAACAGCGACTCGGACGCGGCCACCGGAGTCAGGACGAAGGTGGAGCTGTCCGGCGCCGACCACACCATCCAGAGCGCGACGGCCGCGGGCGGCTCGTGCACGGTGGAAGTGCCTGTCATCGACTGCACCATCGGCGAGATCGCCGGGAACGCGACGGCCACGGTCATCGTCACGGTCAAGCCGCTGGCGGCCGGAACGATCACGGCGAAGGCCACCGTGTCGTCGGATCGGCCCGATTCCACTCCGGGGAACGACTCCGACACACAGAGCACCAGGATCGACCCGAGGCCGTCGGCCGATCTCGGCGTGACGGTCACCGACTCGGCCGACCCGGTCGAAGCCGGCACGTCCTATACGTACCGAGCGCTGGTCGACAACGACGGGCCGAACACGGCGACCGAGGCGAAGGCCAAGGTCGTGCTGTCCGGGGCGAACCACATCATCCAGAGCGCCACGGTCACCGGCGGCTTCTGCACGATCACCGCGCCGGCGGTGAATTGCACGATCGGCAACCTGGGCGGCGACGCGACGGCCACAGTCCTCGTGACGGTCAGGCCGCAAGCGGCCGGAACGATCACGGCGGAGGCCACGGTCTCAGCGGACCAGGACGATCCGGCGGCGGGCAACAACTCCGGCACGCAGAGCACCACGATCGACCCGCTGCCGACGGCCGGCCTCGGCGTGACCGTCACCGACTCGGCCGACCCGATCGCCCTGGCCGGCACGTTCGTCGCGACCAGCAAGGTCACCAATGCCGGCCCGGACCAGGCCGGTGCCGTCACGGCGAAGGTGACGCTGACCGGTGCGGCGAGCGCCATCCTGGGCGCCACCAGCACCCAGGGCACGTGCACGATCGCCGGCGCCGTCGCGACCTGCGCCGTCGGCAACCTGGCCCGGAACGCGACCGCGACCATCACGCTGACCGTCGAGCCACAGGCCACCGGCACGATCACGGCCACCGCCACGGCGGAGACGACGACCGCCGACCCGCTTCCGGCTGACAACACGGCCGCCCAGACCACGGCGGTCAACAACGCCAACGGCTGCACCATCATCGGCACCGCCGGCAACAACATCCTGGCCGGCGGCCCCGGTAATGACGTGATCTGCCTGCTCGGCGGTAACGACACCGTCAACGCCTTCGGCGGCAACGACACCGTCTACGGCGGCTCCGGCGCCGACACGGTCCAGGGCGAGAACGGCAACGACAA
Organism: Actinoplanes sp. NPDC000266; assembly: GCF_042899005.1. Lineage (NCBI taxonomy): Bacteria > Bacillati > Actinomycetota > Actinomycetes > Micromonosporales > Micromonosporaceae > Actinoplanes > Actinoplanes sp. NPDC000266. The sequence continues at coordinate 346,465 of NZ_JBIAZI010000002.1, read as the reverse complement.
TCTCTACGGCGGCCCCGGCAACGACACCCTCGTCGGCGGCCCCGGCTCCGACAAGATCGACGGCGGCCCGGGAACCGACATCTGCACCACCGGCGAGAACGTCTCGAACTGCCCGTGACATCCGCGTGCGGGCCTCAGGCGATCAGCCTGGGGCCCGTCTTTTCCGGCCTTGTGAGCTCCCTGTCCTCGCCCTGCGGTCCCTACCAGGTAAGGTTCCCCGGCCCTGGCCCGCTGTCCCGGCTCTCGGCCAGCCTTTTATGCGGTCCGGCATGATCCATCCGAGAGATGAAGCGTTGCCCGGAAAATCAACTGTGCTCTCCCTGTGAAACCGCCATAAGGACTGGAGTGTGGCCTTCCATTCTGGTATCAGCGGTTGACCGGCGTCGGTAATCGACCGAAGTTGGCATGATCGGAAACTGACGCGAGTCATCCGGTTCGCGAGAGAATTGCTCATGGCGCAGCTGCAGTTCTTCACCCGGGCGAAAGTGGCCGAAATGCGTGACCCGACCAAGGCGAGGAACTATTCCGCCAGCCGCGCAGAATTCCGTCGCGATCACGAAACCCGCCGATACTGGGGCTTGAAGGCACGCCACGCCCAGAAGCTGCGACGTCTGTTCGGCAGCGTAGAGGCCGCTGAAGCCCATTTCCGCCTGCAAGCCGCCGAGCGAAAATTGATCCCACCGCCGCAGTCGCCCCAGGCGAGGCAGATCACCACAGAGCGAGCGCCAGACCACCCAGCCGCCGCAGCCGCAGCCTCGCTTGGCGACACCGTGCAGGTTGCCGCCACGGCTCCGGTTGCCGTCACCGCCCCGGTCGCCGCGACAGCCTCGGTCGCTGAAGCGGCCCGGATCAGCCCGCAGCCAGTCATGCCCATGCCGCCGACGGCACAGCGCGCCGCGTCGGCGAAGGAAGCACTCGAGGAGGCCGCACTGCTGCGATCCGCGCCGTCGCTTGCGCCCGAGCGGGCCGCGTTCGAGGAAGTCGTGCTTGGAAGGGCTGCCCTGGGGTGCGGCGCTGACGGGGAGCGCCCGCTTGCGCAAGTCTCGCGGTGGAAGGACGGGTCGGGCGGCCGGCTTGCTTTGACCGTGCCGGGGCGGGGTGGCCGGTGTTCACGCTCGGGTGCTGCTCATGAAGGTTGCTCGGCGGCTGTCGTCTGGGCGGCGAGAAACTGTCGGCCGTGTAAGCCGGGATTGCCGCGAGCTGTCTTTTGCGTGTCGGCCGACTTGCGTTTGTTCGGATCCTGGACTGCGCGAATTGCTGTCGGGTCGGGTGGAAAAGGCCCTGACGGCAAAGGAGGTCTCGGGGAGCGTGGGCGGAAACAAGTTGGTGTAATGCAGCTTTTCGGAGGTTCCGGCCGGCAAACGGCCCGTTGGGGAAAGGGGCGGCCGGAGAGGAAGGCTGGGCTGAGAAAGCCGCGTGGGAGAAGGCTGCATGGGGGAGGGCTGCATGGGGGAAGGCTTGGTCGTAGGAATGCGCGGGGTCGGGGCGGCGGGAGATCCTGCTCGGTACGAAGGAAAAGCCCCGGACCGGTGGTCCGGGGCCTCCGCTTCGTGGGGCTACTGGGCGCCTGAGGCTCGCCAGTTCAGCTGGACCAGGAGCTGCTGGGCCTGGGCGGCCACCTCGGCGTCGGCCGTCACGGCGTACTGGCCTGCCTGCAGGGAGCTCCGGGAGGCGAAGTCGCGGCGGCCTCCGGTTGCCGCGTGGGCGATGGCGCCGAAGATGGCGCCCCAGACGGCGCCGATCAGCAGCGTGGAGAGGATCACGGCGAACCAGTTCGAGTCGCTGAACAAGCCGAACAGCAAGCCGATGAACAAGCCGAACCATGCGCCTGAGGCCGCGCCGGCCAGGGCCGCCCTGGCCACCGTCAGACGGCCCAGGACGTTCTCCACCAGGCGCAGGTCGGTGCCGATGATGGCTGTGCGCTCCACCGGGAACTTGTTGTCCGACAGCAGGTCCACCGCCTGCTGGGCCAGCGCGTACTCGGGGAACGTGCCCACCACGACCGTGGGGGTCGGGCCGGCGGCCACGTTCTGGGCGGGCAATGTGGGCACCCCGGACGGGCCCGAAGGCACTCCGGAATTCTCGGGGGTGGTTGGTGTGGTCACTTGGTGCCTCCTTGAATGGCGCCGGGCGAGGCCGTCAGCCACACCCAGACGAGAAATGCTCCGGCCGCCGCGGCCGTGATCGCCGCTGAGCCGGACAAGAATGTGAAACGGCCCGGCAGGTCGTCGAGCATGGCCTCCGCCGCGATGCCGAACGCCGCCGCGATCGCCGCCACCACGCCGGCCAGGATCAGCGGGACCGTTGCCACCCTGCTCGGGCGGCGCGGCGCCCCGGGCGTGCGCAGCCGCCACAGGCGTACGACGAAAACCGCGAGCGAACCCCACGCCAGCGTGACCAGCAAACCCGCCACGGTGTCGCTCGGGCGATGCCACTCGGCCCAGACCGTCGCCACCGCGATCACCGTCACGTAGGCGAAACCGACCAGCGCGATCGTTCCCCTCAGCGCCTGCGGCAGCACCAGGATCACCGCGAACGCCACCGACGCCGCCGCCGCCGTGTGGCCGCTCGGGAACGAGTTCGGCATGTCCGTGCCGTCCAGGTCCGGGCGGTAGAGGCCCATCTTCAGCAGCTGGGCCGTCGCGTTCGCGCCGATCACCATCAGCGCCGCCCCGACCGCCAGGTCGGCGCGCTTGCGCAACACCCCGAACACCGCCGCGAACAGGCACACCAGCACCAGCGTGGCCAGCGTCGTGCCGTTCAGCGTGCGGTCGAGCACCTCCACCACCCTCGGGTGGCCCACGTCGGCGCCGTTCATCGCGGCCGTGTCGGCCCGCTGCCCGAGCGACGAGCGGATGGCGACACGCCACACCGCGTAGAGAGCGGCCACCGCCAGCACGAATGTGGCCAGCGGCGCGACCAGATGGCCGGCACCCCGGGAGCGGGTGTCGGGTAACGACGGGGACGCCAGGGCCGTCATCGGCGGGCTGCCCTTCTGCGAGTCGCGGTCAACGGCGGTACGCGCATTTCCCAGCCGATCGAATTTTCAAGCCTTCGCACCATCCGGCACAACGTCACCTGCGGCACATTCTCGCCACAGCAGGACACCTCGGCAACGTTCCTGCACCCCAGATCGCTCTTGGCCCGCAACGCCGCGCCGGGACCTTCAAACGGACGACGACCGAAACGAGGGGGATCTTTTCATGGGGCAGTACACCCGCCGGTTCGCCGGGCCGATGCTCGCGCTCGCCGTGGGGGCCGGCCTTTTCGCCGTACCCCAAGCGGCCTACGCGGCTGGGGTGACGGCCACGGTCGACGTCCGCAGCACGCTGAAGGTCCGCTCCGCGCCGTCGCTGGCCGCGAAGGTCGTCGGCTCCCTGCGCGACAACCAGAAGGTCACCGTCGCCTGCTCGGTGACCGGCCAGAGCGTGCGCGGTTCCGTCCGCACCACCACCCAGTGGGACCGCCTGAGCACCGGCGGGTACGTCACGCACTCGTACCTGCGCAGCGCCACGATCAAGAAGTGCGCGACCGCGTCGCCGCAGGCGTCGGCCGTGAAGACCAAGACGCCCGTGAAGACCAAGACGCCGGTGAAGACCACCTACAAGGTCGGCACCGTCAAGAGCTCCGACGGCAAGGTCAACATCCGGACCGCCCCGTCGACGACCGCGCCCGTCAAGCGCTCGGTGACGACCGGCGCCAAGGTCAACGGCATCTGCGGCGTCGTCGGCACCACGGTGAGCGGCACCGTCCGTACCACCTCGCAATGGAACAAGCTCTCCGACGGCAGTTACATCTCGCACGCGTACGTCGTCACGGCCGCCCTGGCGCAATGTCCCGGCACTGTGAAGACGCCCGTGGCCACCGTCGTCACCCCGGAGCAGTTCCTGGCCGCGGCCGTGCCGGGCGCGCAGCGCGGCTGGCGTGAGTACGGCGTCCCGGCGTCGGTCACGATCGCCCAGGCCATCCTCGAGTCGGGCTGGGGCAAGAGCGGCCTGGCCTCGGTCGACAAGAACTACTTCGGCATCAAGTGCCAGAGCGGCCGGTACGGGACGCTGGCCAGCGGCTGCCACAACTACACGACCCAGGAGTGCACCAAGGCCGGCACCTGCTTCACCACGGTCGCCAGCTTCCGGACGTACGCCTCGATGGCGCACTCGTTCCGCGACCACGGCAGCTTCCTGCGGGTGAACAGCCGCTACAAGCCGGCCTTCACCTACACCAAGGACGCGAACAAGTTCATCTGGAACGTGTGGAAGGCCGGCTACGCCACCGACCCCAACTACTACACCAAGATCACGACCCTGATGGCGCAGCGGAACCTGTACCAGTACGACACCTGGAAGTGAGCTTGCCTCACCCCGGTCGGCCGAACCTGGCCGACCGGGGTGATTTGCGTTTTAAGCTCACATTTGTGGCAAGATTGGCGGCGGACAAGAGGGGCCTCGCTCTGGCCGTCTCGGTCGCGCTGGTCGGCCTCGTCATCTTCGGTCTGGTGTACGCCGGCATGCGCTCCGACCAGGCCGAGACCGCCGAGCGCGTCATGGACCAGCGCACCGCCATGGCGCAGGCCGCCGTGCAGACCGAGACCGAGCGGTTCCGCGCCCTGACCGAGGCGACGGCGGCCGGCCTCGGCACCGACGACGAGCTCACCTGGGCCGACTTCGACGCGGCGACCGCGCCGCTGTCCTCGGCCAACCTGATCGGCGCCGCCTCGCTCGCCTTCGTCGTGCCGGCCACCACGGCCGAGATCCCGGCGGTGCAGAAGCTGTGGCGCAGCCGGGGCTCGGACGGGCTCCAGCTCAAGCCGGCCGGCGAGGGCGAGCACTACTTCTCGGTCTACACGCGGACGCTCAACTCGGCCGGCCCGGCCCTCAACGGCCTGGACGTGTCGGCCGCGCCCGAGGCCGCCGCGGCGCTGGAGGACGCGCGCCGGATCGGCCAGCCCAGCGTCTCCGACACCTACGTCCTGCTGCGCGACCGCAACCTGCCCGAGGCCCAGCGGCAGCACTCGTTCGTCTTCGCCGCGCCGGTCTGGGCCCGCACCTCGTTCCCCAGCTTCCGCGGCTGGGTGGTGCTCGGCCTGCGCGGGCAGGACTTCCTCAGCGGCGTGCTGGCCACGGCCAGTCAGGGCCAGCTCGACGCCACCCTGCTGGCGGCCGACCGCGACGGCGACCGCCCGGTGGTGGCCGACTACTCCGTCGGCGCCGACACCGAGCTCGAGCGGCGCGGTGACTTCCAGGTCGCCGACCGGCAGTGGACGCTGATCACCCAGGCCGACGCCAAGCTGCTGCCCGGCGCGACCAGCCCGCTCCCGCTCAGTGTTCTGCTCGGTGGCATCGCCGTCACCCTGATCCTGTCCGGGCTGGTGTACACCCTGGCCACCGGGCGGGCCCGGGCCCTGGCCCAGGTCGAGGAGGGCACGGCCGAGCTGCGTGAGGCCGAGGCGGAGAGCCGGCGCCAGGCCGGCCTGCTCGGCGCGATCATGAACAGCATCGGCGACGGCGTGGGCGTGGTCGACGAGAACGGCGCCTTCCTGCTGCACAACCCGGCGGCCCGGCAACTGCTGGGCGGGATGGACGACGTCGACGGGCCGGACAACTGGCAGCAGCACTACGGGATCTACAAGCCGGACGGGCGCACCGTGTTCCCGCTCGACGAGCTACCGCTGATCCGCGCCCTGCGGGGCGAATCGTCCGACGGCGTCGAGATGATCATCAAGAATCCGCGCCGGCCCGAGGGCATCCTGCTCAGCGTCGACGGGCGCCCGCTGCACATCAGCGCCGGCCAGCGCGGTGCCGTCGCCGTCTTCCACGACATCACCGAGCTGCGGCGCTACGAGAACGACCTGGCCGTGTTCGCCGGGGTGGTGGCGCACGACCTCAAGGCGCCGCTGGCGGTGATCCGCGGGCACTGCGAGGCGGCGATCGAGGATCTGGCCGACGTGCCGGCCTCGGACGCCGGGGACGACGTGCGCGACAGCCTGCAGCGGATCGTGCGGGCGGTCGACCGGATGGGCGGGCTCATCGACACGCTGCTGGCCTACAGCACGGCGCGCAACGCGCCGCTGCGGACCCGGCCGGTCGAACTCGGCGCGCTGGTGGACGAGGTGATCCGCGACCGGGTCGAGCACCTGCGGCCTCAGGACCGGCCGGACGTCTTCGTGGGGCCGATGCCCGTGGTGTACGCCGACCCGGCGATGCTGCGCCACGTCCTGGACAACCTCGTCGGCAACGCCCTCAAGTACGTGCGCCCCGGCACCACGCCGCGGGTGGACGTGACCGGCGCGATCGTCGGCGAGGCCTGGGCCCGCGTCGAGATCGCCGACCGTGGCATCGGCATCCCCGACGAGGACAAGCCGGAGATCTTCGAGAGCTTCCACCGGGCGCAGTCCGCCGCCGGATACGTCGGCACCGGTCTCGGCCTGGCCATCTGCAAGCGGATCGTCGAGCGCCACGGCGGCGAGATCGGCGTCACGGACAACCCCGGTGGCGGTACCCGATTCCATTTCACGATTCCTGTCGGGAAAGAGGAGGAACCAGAGATGAGCAAGTCACGCACGGACGACGAGGCCGCCACCCAGGCGGCGCTGGAGCGCGCGCTGGCCGAGCGCGCGGCGATGGAGAACACCCGGCTGCCCGGGCTGGGGGCGCTGCCGTCCTCGGTGCCGTCGGGCCACAACCCGGCGGCGGTGCCATTGCGGGCCCCCGTGCCCGAACGGCCGGCGACCGGGGCGACCGCGGAGTGATCTGGCCGGCCGGCGAATCGCGGGGCAGGATGGCTCGTATGACGATTCCTGCCCTGCCGCTGGCCAAGGCCGCCGACGGCACACCGGTCGAGATGCCCCTGCTCGGCTTCGGCACCTGGCAGATCCGCGGCGACCAGGCCTATCAGGCCGTCCGGGACGCGCTGGAGGCCGGCTACCGCCACCTCGACACCGCCACCATGTACGGCAACGAGGAGGAGGTCGGGCGCGCGCTGGCCGACTCCGGGGTGCCGCGCGACGAGGTCTTCGTGACCACCAAGCTGCCGCCCGAGCGGGCCGGCAAGGAGCGCCGGACGATCGAGGCCAGCCTGCACGCCCTCGGCCTGGACGCGGTCGACCTGTGGCTGATCCACTGGCCGCCGCACCGGGGCCGTTCGGTGAAGGTGTGGAAGGAGTTCGCCGCGATCCGCGACGCCGGGCTCGCGCGGGCCATCGGCGTCAGCAACTACGGCCCGGACGAGATCGACGAGCTCACCGCCGAGACCGGTGTGACGCCGGCGGTCAATCAGATCAGGTTCGGCCCTTCCCTGTACGACGCCGGGCTCGTCCAGGCGCACCGGGACCGCGGCGTGGTGCTCGAGGGCTATTCGCCGTTCAAGACGACGAACCTGAACGACCCGGTCCTGACGAAGATCGCGGCCGCTCACGGCGTCGACACGGCGCGTGTGGTGCTGCGCTGGCACGTCCAGCACGAGATCGTCGTGATCCCGAAGTCGTCGACGCCGGAGCGGATCACCCGCAACGCCGACATCGCCGGATTCGAGCTCACCGCCGGCGAGATGGCGGCCGTGGACGACCTGGGGCGTTAATCACCAGGCGTTTGCGCCGAGATCCGCCTATTCTTGCTGCGCCATGTCGATAACACCTGCCCCACCGGCCGTAGCCGAGCTGCGCCGCCGGATAGCCGAGCTTCTCCCGCACGACGAGCGCCGGCTGACGCGCCGGCTCGAGGGCACCCGCAAGATCAAGGACGAGGCGGCGCGTACGTCCGTGCTCGCCGAGATCGCCGCCGACACCGACCGGGCGGCCGCCCGCCTGGCCTCGCGGCTCGCCTCCGTACCCACGATCACCTATCCCGCGTCGCTGCCGGTCAGCCAGCGCAAGGACGACATCGCCACCGCCATCCGCGACCACCAGGTGGTCGTGGTGGCCGGCGAGACCGGATCCGGCAAGACGACCCAGATCCCGAAGATCTGCCTGGAGCTGGGCCGCGGCCTGCGCGGGCAGATCGGGCACACCCAGCCGCGGCGGATCGCCGCCCGCACGGTGGCCGAGCGGATCGCCGAGGAGCTCGACCGGCCGCTGGGCAGCACGGTCGGCTACAAGGTGCGCTTCACCGACCAGGTCAGCGACGACACCATGGTCAAGGTGATGACGGACGGCATCCTGCTGGCCGAGATCCAGAACGACCGGATGCTGCGGCGGTACGACACGCTGATCATCGACGAGGCACACGAGCGCAGCCTCAACATCGACTTCATCCTGGGCTATCTGCGTGAGTTGCTCCCGCGCCGGCCCGACCTGAAGCTGATCATCACCTCGGCGACGATCGAGACCGCCCGCTTCGCGACGCACTTCGCCGATCAATCGGGCAAACCGGCGCCGGTGATCGAGGTGTCCGGGCGGACGTTCCCGGTCGAGGTCCGCTATCGCCCCCTCGTCACGCTCGACACCGAGGACGAGACCGAAGAGCCCGTCGATCAGGTCGACGGCATCGCCGAGGCGGTCGACGAGCTCGGCCGCGAGGGCGACGGCGACATCCTGGTCTTCCTGTCCGGCGAACGGGAGATCCGCGACACCGCCGACGCGCTCGGCAAGCGCAACCTGCGCAACACCGACATCGTGCCGCTGTACGGCCGGCTGTCGGCGGCCGAGCAGCACAAGGTCTTCGAACGGCACTCGCAGCGGCGGGTCGTGCTCGCCACGAACGTCGCCGAGACGTCGCTGACGGTGCCCGGCATCCGCTACGTCATCGACCCCGGCACGGCCCGCATCAGCCGCTACTCCAACCGGCTCAAGGTGCAGCGGCTACCCATCGAGCCGGTCTCGCAGGCCAGCGCCAACCAGCGCAAGGGCCGCTGCGGCCGCGTCGCCGACGGCATCTGCGTCAGGCTCTACTCCGAGGAGGACTTCCTCGGCCGGCCCGAGTTCACCGAGCCCGAGATCCTGCGGACGAACCTGGCCAGCGTCATCCTCCAGATGACCAACCTGGGCCTGGGCGACCTGGCCAAGTTCCCGTTCATCGACCCGCCGGACCGCCGCAACATCACCGACGGCGTGAAGCTCCTGGAAGAGCTGGGCGCCCTGGACGAGCGCCGCCTCACCCCGCTCGGCCGCCAGCTGGCCCAGCTGCCGGTCGACCCCCGGCTGGCCCGCATGGTCATGGAGGCCGACAAGCAGGAGTGCGTGGCCGAGGTCATGGTCATCGCGGCCGCGCTGTCCATCCAGGACCCGCGCGAGCGCCCGGCCGACAAACAGCAGCAGGCCGACGAGAAACACGCCCGGTTCACCGACAAGGAATCGGACTTCTTCAGCTATCTCAACCTGTGGCGCTACCTTCGCGAGAAACAGCAGGAGCTGTCGGGAAACCAATTCCGGAGACTTTGCCGTACGGAATTCCTGAACTACCTGCGGGTCCGTGAGTGGCAGGACATCTACGCGCAGCTGCGGCAGGTGGCCCGTACTCTCGGACTGACCCTGTCGGAGGACCGCGAGGACGTCGCCGAGGGCCAGCACGTGCACACCGCGCTGCTGTCCGGCCTGCTCAGCCACATCGGCCTGAAAGACACCGACAAGCGCGAATATCTCGGCGCCCGCGGGGCCAAGTTCGCCATCTTCCCCGGATCGGCGCTGTTCAAGAAGCAGCCGCGCTGGGTCATGTCGGCCGAGCTCGTCGAGACCAGCCGTCTATGGGGCCGGGTCAACGCGCGTATCGAGCCCGAATGGGCCGAGAAGCTCGCCCCGCACCTGGTCAAGCGGAGCTACAGCGAACCGCACTGGGAGAAGAAGCAGGGCGCCGTCATGGCGTACGAGAAAGTAACTCTTTACGGGTTGCCCATCGTTCCGCGCCGCAAGGTCGGCTATTCCAAGGTCGACCCGGTGGTCTCGCGTGAGCTGTTCATCCGGCACGCGCTGGTCGAGGGCGACTGGGAGACCCACCACAAGTTCTTCGCCGAGAACGCGAAACTGCTCGAGCAGATCGAGGAGATCGAGAACAGGGCACGGCGGCGCGACATCGCGGTCGACGACGAGACGGTCTACGCCCTGTACGACGCCCGCATCCCGGGCGACGTGGTCTCGGCCCGGCACTTCGACGCGTGGTGGAAGAACGCCCGCCGCACCCAGCCCGACCTGCTGACCTTCACCCGTGAGCTGCTGGTCAACGCCGGGCGCGACTCCGTCGACCCCAACGCGTACCCGGACGCCTGGCTCGCCAACGGCGTCAAACTGCCTTTGTCGTACGAGTTCGAGCCGAACACGACGGCGGACGGCGTCACCGTCGAGGTGCCGCTTCCGCTGCTGAACAAACTGGACGCCGAAGACTTCGGGTGGTCGGTGCCCGGCTTCCGCAAGGAGGTCGTGATCGCGCTGATCCGGGCCCTGCCCAAGGCGCTGCGCACCAACTTCGTGCCGGTGCCGGACTGGGCCGAGGCCGTCCTCGACCGGGTGCCGGCCCGGCGCGGCCCGCTGCCCGACGCCGTCGGGAACGAGTTGCGCCGGCTCACCGGCACGATCGTTCCGCGCGACGCGTGGCGTCCCGACCAGGTGCCCGACCACCTGCGGGTCAACTTCCGGGTGGTCGACGAGCAGGGCAAGACGCTGGGGGAGGGGCGCGACCTCGAGGTGCTGCGCCGCGGCCTCGCCCCCAAGGTGCAGGCGACGATCTCCAAGGCGGCCGGCGACATCGAGCGCCGCGGCATCACCACGAACGACTTCGGCGTGCTGCCGCGCCGGGTGGCCCAGGTCCGCGGCGGCTACGAGGTGAACGTCTATCCGGCGCTGGCCGACGAGGGCGACAGCGTCGCCGTGAAGGTCTTCGAGAGCGAGGCCGAGCAGCGTACGGCGATGACCGCCGGCACGCGCAAGCTGCTGCTGCTCACGCTGCCACCGGCGGCCCGCTACCTCCAGGGTCGCCTGGACAACCGGGCCAAGCTCGAACTGTCACGGGCGAACCCGTACCGCTCGATCGCCGACCTGCTCGACGACTGCGCGGGCGCCGCCGTGGACAAGCTGGTGGCCGACGCGGGCGGCCCGGTGTGGTCGTCCATCGAGTTCGCGTCGCTGCGTGACAACGTACGGCAGGACCTGGTCGACGCCGTGGCGAATGTGGTGACGCAGGTCCAGGCGGTGCTCGCGACGGCGTACGACGTCGAACAGAGGTTGAAGTCGCTGCGTGACCCGGCGCTGCTGCCCGCCCTGGCCGACATCCGGCAGCAGCTCAAGGGGCTCGTGCACGCCGGGTTCGTGACCGAGACGGGCTTCCGGCAGATGCATCATCTGCCGCGCTATCTGCGGGGGATCGTCTATCGCCTGGATCGCCTGGGCGGCAACCTGGCCCGCGACCGGCAGTTGATGGCCCAGATCCACGAGATCGAGTCGGAGTACCGCGAGCTGCGGTCCGATCTCGGTGGCTCGGCCGTCGAACAGCTGCGCGAGATCCGCTGGATGATCGAGGAACTGAGGATCAACTTCTTCGCCCAATCGTTGGGAACCGCCTATCCGATTTCGGACAAAAGGATCTACAAGGCGATGGATCAACTGCCTGCGTAGCAGCGTGGGGAGCGCTCGGGTGCCGTTCGGTCACCCCCCTGTCGCGGGGTTGGCGGAGGCCATAAGTTCTTCCGCATGACGAACGAATTCCTGGCCTTCGCCCCGATTTCCGCTCTTGTCCCGACCTCGCCGGCCGCCGGCACGCTCGACGAGATGATGGCTCGCGTGGGCGTCGACGGAATCGTCGCCGCGCTCGCCGACCCCGGCGTCCTCGCCCTCATCGACCAGCACGCGGCCGGCGTCCGCGACGCCCTGGCCGACGCCGACCAGGCCCCCGACGCCGACGGCCTGGCGTCGTACGCCCGCTCGATCGCGGCCGGCGCGCGCCGCATGGGCCGCTCGCTGCCGTCCCCCGGAACGGCCCCGGTCCGCACGGCCGAGTGGCTCACCGCCGAGTGGCACGTCCTGCGCCTGGTCGCGGTGTGCCAGATCGCCCTGGAGAACGAGGTCCTCTGACTTTGCTGTGGCCCAGCTCGCCGTAACCCGGCCGGGCTGGCGCTGATCCCTCGGACGGGCACCTCCCGTCGCCCGGACGGGCTCGCCCGTCCGGGCGGGGGAATCCCGCCGAAACGCCGAAAGCGGTCCTTTGCCCTTTGGCGGCCTATACGTGAAGTTATACGTATGAAAATGGCTTATGCCCTCGTTGCGCTCGCCGGTCTCGCGGTCCCGGCGCCCGCGATGGCCGCTCCCGGGCTCCCCGCGCCCGCGGCCACCACGCCGCCGCCCCTCGCGGCGACCACCCCGACCGCCATCCGCCCCGGCGCCGCCCCGGTAGCCACCACCGCTCCCGCCACTCTTGGTTCCGGCGTATCGCCGACCACCCAGCCCGCTCCGGCCGCTGCTCGTTCCGGCGCCCTGCCGGCGGCCGCGCCCGCTCCCGCCGCTGCCCGTTCCGGCGCCCTGCCGGCGGCGGCGCCCGCTGCGGCCGCGCCCGCTCCCGCCGCTGCGGCCGCGCCCGCTCTAGTGGCTCGCTACACCTTCGACGCCGGTGCTGTGAACGGCCGCGTCGCCGACACCTCCGGTCGGGGGACCTCCCTCACCGTGCGCTCCGTCGACCAGGGCGTCATCCGCTTCGACGCCGGCACGCCCACCGGGCGCTACGCGAGCTTCCCCGGCGCCTGCGCCAGCAACGCCACCAGCTGCCCGCGCGGACTCCTCGAAGCTCCCGACGACGCCGACCTCAACCCCGGCACCCGCACGTTCCGCTGGTCGGCCCGCATCCAGCTGACCAAGGCGCAGATCACCGGCTCCGCCAACATCATGCAGAAGGGCGTGGCCACCACCGCCAGCCAGTGGAAGATGCAGGTCGGCCGCACCAACGGCAAGGCGCAGTGCGCCGTCGTCGGCACCGGCTCCGCCACCATCTACGTCGCCCGCTCGGCCTCCTCGGTCGCCGACGGACAGTGGCACAAGATCCTCTGCCAGCGCAGCGGCTCCACGCTCTCGGTCTTCGTGGACAACGTCGTCCGCGGCACGGCCACGATCCCGGCCAACCTGAACATCAGCAACCCGCTGCCCCTGCGCATCGGTGGCCCCAACTTCAACACCAAGACCGACATGTACCACGGACGCCTGGACGACGTTTACGCCGAACTGGGCTGACCCGCGGCGAACAGGGCGGCACGCGCCGCCCTGTTCGCTTCCGCGGTCAGATCTCGCCCTTGACGACCAGTGCCTCCAGCTTGGCGTAGCCGTCGTTGACGCCGGTCTCCATGCCGCTCTCCAGCCAGGCGTCCCGGCCGGCGAAGCTGTCGACCAGGGACTGGGCGTGCAACCTCGTACGCCCATCGCCCAGATCCTCGAAGGTCAGCGTCTCCAGGGACACGCCGTCGGGGTCGCCCTCGTAGGTGAAGGTCTGCACGATCCGGTCGGGGCGGACCTCGTGGAAGCAGCCGTGGAAGCCGAACTCCGGGCCGTCGCCCACGGCGCCCACGAAGCGCCAGGCGCCGCCGCTCTTGGCGTCCCACTGGTCGATCCGGACCGTGGTCCCGTCGGGGCCGGTCCACCGGGCGAAAAGCTCGGGGTCGGTGTGCGCCCGGAACAGCTGTTCCGGCGTGGCCGCGAAGTCGCGGGTGATCCGGATGATCGGCAGTTCCTTGTCGGCTTCGATCCGTGCCTCGGTCATCTCACTTGCCCTTCTCCTCGTCGGTTTGCTCGTTCATGTCCGCGAGCACCGCGTCCAGGCGCTGGTAGCGCGACTCGGCGCGGCGGCGGTACTGCTCGACCCATCCGCCGATCTCGTCGAAGACGTCCCGCTCGAGCCGCACGGATCGCGGCTGCGGCCCCGGCGGGCGACTGACGAGCCCGGCCTCCTCCAGCACCTTGAGGTGCTTGTAGACCGCTTGCAGAGACATTTCGTACGGCTCGGCGAGCTGCCCGGCCGTGGCATCACCACCGGCCAGCCGGGCCACCATGTCGCGCCGCGTCGGATCGGCCAGGGCGGCGAACGCCTTGGAGAGCTCCTCCGCCGCCATGTCGACCCTCTTTCAACTCATCGGTTGAAAGTAACGGTAGACCCGTGCCACGAGCGTGTCAACCAACTAGTTGAAAGTCAGCGTACGAGGTCAGCCGGCACGGCGAGATCCTCGACCGGGTAGAGGGCGGCGACCGCTGCGATCGTGTCCATCAGGGCGTCGTACTCCGAACCGGTCCTGCCGGTATTCGGTGATCCAGTGGTCGAGGCCCCGTCCGGGCTGGAAGTAGGTGGCGAAGCCGCAGCGGGCCCGGGCGGCTATGCCGCGATGGCGCAACAGGGCGAGACCCTTGGCGTCGGTGGGCTGGATGACGAGGTGGCACAGCGCGTCAGGGCCACGAGGAAGATCCTGGCCGGCGGCGGCGGCGCGGATCGTGGTGAGGGGGCCGCTCGTGGCGTACTGGATCGTCTGTGCCGTCCCCGGGATAGTAGGTGACCGTGGGCATCGACTTCAGCTATGAGTTCCACGTGCCCCGGCGTGATGCCGGTGTCTTCCTGGCCGAGGTCGCGAAGCTCTGCGACCCGGAGGTCGAGACGTCGACGGCGATCGTTCTGCCCGGCGGCGCGCCGATGTCGATGCCGGGGACGTACGGCTTCATCGGCGACCGGGCCGTGGAACTGGACGTGGCGGCGGCCGACGAGACCGGCCGGAGTTTCGACCTGTCGCTCAGCTTCCCGGTGGACGGCCCGCTGCGCGAGTACGACGATGAGGGAGCCGGCTCGCGGGTCACGGTGGGCTATGTCTATCTGAGCGTCAGCGACAGGTTCGGCATCCTGCCGGATCACCTGACGTTCTGGTTCATGCCGGCGACGACCGAACAGAGCCGTCTGTTCCTGATGTCGCCGTCGGTCCGGGAGACGTTCGCGGCGCTGGCGATGTCGACCGGCACGACGCTGTGCCTGCTGGACACGGAGATGGCAAGCCACATCGTGGTGACGGCGCTGGGCCAGCGCCTGTCGACGCGAGTTCCCGGCCCGCTGTTGTTGTGGCGGCGCCAGGCCAGGAACGCGGAGGTGTTCCGCGAGCTGTCGGCCCTGCTGACCGGCCGCCCCGTGAACCCACCGAAGTGGATCATCGGTCCCGGCCATCCGGAGTTCGCGGCTTTCGTGGAGAGCCTCGCCGACTATTCGAGGGTGCCACCAGATCGCTGGCTGGGCCCGTAGCCGCACCATCGAGCGGCTTGGGCAGGCGGTGTGGGGCCGGCCCGCCACGGAAGGCCGGCCCGCCCCGGAAGCGAGCGCCTCGAAAGCCGGCGTGCTGCGGAAAGCGGTACGCCGTGAAGCCGGCGCGCCACGGGGAACCGTGAGCGCGCCGGCGATGGTGGCCTAGCTGCGGCGGAAAGCGTAGGAGCGGCTGGAAGCGGCTCCGGCGGCTCGGCCCGAGCGGGAGCGGCCGGATCGTTCGCGGGCGTCCTGCCGGGTGTCGTGGGCGCCGTGGTGCTGTGCGCCCGCGGCGGTGTCGCGGCGGGCGGGAGAACCCGTCGTGGACGAGCCGAACAGGCCGGCCGCCAAGTCGTTGGCGGCGAGGTCGTCGGCGTCCACGTGGACGGTGAAGGGCTGGGCAGGCATACGGGCCTCCTCGGGGCCCGGCGCGAACGCCGGGCCGGGCAGTGCGAAGCCGTGGTGAGAAGAGAGTGAACGCGCTCCGGGTGTCGGCGCTGAGGCGTCTCCACGGCGGACAACCACCGGAGCACCCGGAACCGAGCACGATCAACGGCACACACCCACGGTCGACGGCGCCGCGGAAGGCGGGGCCGGACAGGGAGGGCCGGAGGAGTTGTCAGCGCATGGGGAGCACGTTAGCCGCACCGCCGATCCGGCGCGAGCTATTTATTTCACCAGCTGGGTGCCGGCGTTGAGGATGGCCACGGCGGTGGGGAAGTCCCGCAACTGGGCGCGGACCGCCTCCAAGCCGACCCGCAGGGCGACCGGCGGCACGCCCCGGGCGTCGAGGACGGCGGCGGTCCACGTTATGAAGTCGGTGAAGATCTGGGTCTCGCTGACGTACAGGGCCGAGGCCAGGAAATCGACGATGTGCGCGATGTCCTCGGTGGTCGCGTCCAGCTGGCGGGTGTTGTATTCGCGCAGGCGCGGATATGTCCGCGCCAGCGTCTCCATCGCCGTGCCTATCAGGTTTCCCCGGTGGCGGACCACGTACGTGTATTCCTCGTCGCCCAGGAACGCCGACAGCTGCGGGTCGGGGGAATGTGGCGGCCAGTTGCGGGCCAGGCGCTGCACCGCCTCCTCCGCGCCCGCCGCCCACGCGTCCGCTCCCAGGTGCTGGGCGTATCGGCCGCCCGGGCCGAAGCCCCGGCCGCCCGCTATCACCGGGACGCCGGCCGCTCGGCAGGCCGTGATGGCCGCGTGGGCCCGGGGGAGACGGGTGGCGATCATGCAGCTGAGGGCGACCGCGTCCGGTCCCGTCTGGTGCAGGTGGGTGACCAGGTGCTGGCCGGGGACGTTGGCGCCCAGGAAGTCGACGCGCCAGCCGTCCAGGCGCAGCATCTCGGCCAGCAGGCGGACCGGCAGCGCGTGCCATTCGCCGTCCACGCAGGCGATCGTGATGCTGCCCCGGCTCGGCTTCACCAGCGTGCGGGCCGCCACCGCGGCCAGGGCCCGCTCGCTGATCGCCGTCGCCGCGTGCTCCCGGGCCACCGACCACTCGTTGGCCGCCCACAGCTCGCCCACCCGGGCCTGCGTGCGGGCGATCAGGTCCATCATGACCCGCTGCGGCGGCACGCCCTCGTCCAGAAGCTCGGTGACCATCGCGACCGCTCCGTACTCGTCGCTGTCACCGACCAGCTGGAGATATTCGTCGGCCAGGCCGGAGCGGAACGACGTGGGCACCGTCATGTCCGCTGCCTCACGCGCCGGTCACCTCGCCGCTGCGCGTCGATGGCGAACGGCGACGCGTTGCGGGCGCCCGTCCGGAGGCTGAGCTGGGTGCGGTCGGGGGCCCGTACGGCCAGCATCGCGATGTCGTCCCTGGTGCCGCCGTGCACCCAGTCGGAGACGAGCTGGCGGATGCGCTCCACCGTGGCCGCGCCGGGCATGCCCCGGCACTCCGACAGCGCGTCGCGCAGGCGGGCCTCGCCGTATTCCTCGGTGCCGGACGCTCCGCCCCTCGCCTCGGTCAGGCCGTCGCTGTAGAGCAGGCACAATTCGCCGGGAGCGAGCTCCACATCGGCCGGCCGCACCACCGTGCGCGTTACCGCGCCGATCAGGGTGCCGCTGGTCGGCACCTCCTCGACCGTGCCGTCGGCGCGCAGCACCAGGGGCGGGGGATGGCCGCCGGTGGCCAGGGTCAGGTGGACCCGGCCGTGGTCGGCCCGGCTGACCGAGCCCACCACCATCGTGACGAAACGGTGCTGGCGGGTCGACTGGAGCAGGGCCTGGTTGAGCACCCGCAGCATGTCGCCGGGCGCGGCCTCGACCAGGCGCAGCGCGCGCAGCGTCTGGCGGACCTTGCCGGTGAGCACGGCCGCCTCGGGGCCCTTGCCGCAGACGTCGCCGAGCGCGATCACCGTGTCGGCGCTCTTGTCGGTCGGGCCGAACACGTCGTAGAAGTCGCCGCCGATGCGCAGGCCGTCCTTGGCCGCCTGATAGGAGCCGACGAGCTCGATGCCGTCGGGCTGCGGCAGCTCGGGCGGGAGCAGGTCGGCCTGGAGCACGGCGGTGGTGTCGACCTGTTCGCGGTAGAGGCCCGCGGCCGAGATGGCGGCGCCGGCGCGGGCCGCGAAGATGCGGGTCAGCATCTCGTCCTCGGGCGTGAACTGGGCGCCGGCGCCGCGGCGGGCCAGGATCAGCGCGCCCGCCGGCTCGGCGTTGCCGGGCAGGGGCGTGACCAGCAGGGCGCCGATCGGGCCGAAGTCGCCGGGCAGCAGCCACTCGGGCGCCTGGGCGGCGTCGAGCCACTTGCTGGGGATGGGCGGGAAGCCGCCCAGCACCTCGACCAGGCCGGGCACGCCGGGCAGCACGTTCTCGCGCAGACGGCCCTCCTGGACGGTGCCGCCGGCGACCAGGCGCACCCACTGGCTGTGCCGGCGGTTGACCGGGAGCACGATGATCGCGGCGTCGGCCAGGTGGGCCACCGCCAGCTCGGCCGTGATGCGCAGGCATCGGCCCTGGTGCAGCGAGGCCGACAGGCGCCGGCCGGCCTCGGCCAGGAAGGCCGTGCGGGCCCGCTCGGCCTCCAGCGCGCCGGCCCGGACCACCTCGTCGGTGCGATCGCGCAGGTACCACCCGTAGTGGTCGTCGCCGAGCGCGCGGCGCCGCCCGTGCAGGTGGTGCCCGGCGTATTCGTCGGTGAAGCTGTCGTCGCCGGAGGCGACGGCGCGGGCCAGTCCGGGCAGCGGGCCCGAGCCGGCCAGGCCGCCGGGGGCCAGGCCGGGCACCAGGGCGGCGGCGGCCGCGTTGACCAGCAGGATCTTGTCGTCGGCGGTACCGCACAGCAGTACGGCCTCGCTGGCCGCGTCGAGCGCGGCGCGCAGCAGGGCCGGTGCGGGTGTTTCGACGAGCTTGTCGCCGGTGGTGACCGGCGAATGCGCTGTCATGTTCCCTCCCGTCTCTCCCCGCCGGATGTTTCTCTGATCAGCAGAGCCTACGTGCTTTCCGGTGGGTTGGCCGGGCGCGGCCGGGTGATCGGCGGTGTCAGTCGCCGAGGTCGACCACGATCGGCGCGTGGTCGGAGGGGCCTTTGCCCTTGCGCGCCTCGCGGTCCACCACCGCGTCTGTCACCCGTCCGGCGACCGCCGGGGTGGCGTAGACGAGATCGATCCGCATGCCCTTGTTCTGATGGAACATTCCGGCGCGGTAATCCCAATAGGTGAACGGGTGGTCGCCCTTGAGCGGGCGCGCCACCACGTCGCGGAGCCCGATGTCACGGATCGCCGCGAGCGCGTCACGCTCCGCGGGCGTGACGTGGGTGGATCCGATGAAGACGGCCGGGTCCCACACGTCGGCGTCGGTCGGCGCGACGTTGTAGTCGCCGGTGACGACGACCGGCCCGGCCGCGATCTCGGGGATCAGCGCCTCGCGCAGGGCGGCCAGCCACCGCAGCTTGTATTCGTAGTGCGGATCGTCCGGCGTACGCCCGTTCGGCACGTAGACGGAGACGAAGCGGATGCCGCCGCAGGTGGCCCCGATCGCGCGGGCCTCCGGATCCGGATAGCCCGGCTCACCGGGGAATCCCCGGCGCACGTCGTCGAGACCGGCCCGGGAGAGGATCGCGACACCGTTCCAGCGGCCTTGGCCGTACGCCGCGGTGGCGTACCCGAGCTCAGCGACCTCGTCACTGGGGAACGCGCCCTCGGCGACCTTGGTCTCCTGAAGGCACAGCACGTCGGGTTTGGTGGTGTCGAGCCACTCCAGCAGCCGCGGCAGGCGGGCCTTGACCGAGTTGACGTTCCAGGTGGCGAAGCGCATCAACCCAGGGTGCTACATATTGGGCCGGCGTGTGTGGCGGGGGCGCGCCGTGGCGAGGATCAGGGCGGCGCCGAGGCCGGCCATGAGCACGAGCAGGACGACCACGAGGCCCGACATGTCGCTCCTTTGTTACCAAGTTTGTAGCGAAACCTGACCCGAGTGTGATCCCCGTTACCAGACCCGGTCAGCGAATAATGCCCGAACGAACCCTCAACCGCCAGTGGTCTTGCCCGAATCAAGAGAACTGTGCAAAGAGGCGGCGCCCGACACGTGCCAGTGCGCGGCGAACTCCGCCGCCGGCACGGCCGGTCCCCACAGCCAGCCCTGGCCCCGGGTCACGCCGATCGCGTCCAGCACGTCACGCTGCAACCGGGTCTCGACCCCCTCGGCGATCACGGTCAGCCCCAGCGCGTAGCTCATCGCCGTCACCGCCCGCACGATCTCGTCGTCCTCGGTGCTCTGCCCGAGCCCCGTGATGAAAGAACGATCGAGCTTGACCCCGGTCACCGGGAAGCGGCGCAGATAGGACAGCGACGAGAAGCCCGTGCCGAAGTCGTCGATCAGCAGCTGCACGCCGAGCTCGCGCAGCTCGAACAGCACCCGGCCCGAGGTGCTGTCCGGGTCGACCAGCACCGACTCGGTCATCTCCAGGGCCACGCAGCGGGCCGGCACGCCGGTCTCGAGCAGCTCGGCCGAGATGATCAGCGGCAGCTCGGGGTCGGTGAGCTGGCGGGCCGACACGTTGATGGAGAGGTAGAAGTCGTCGCCGACCGTGCCGTCGCGCCGCCACTGGCCGAGCTGGCGCAGCGACTCCCGGCGTACCCAGTCGCCCAGGGTCCCGATGAGCCCGGCGTCCTCGGCGATCGGGATGAAGACGGCCGGGGAGATCGACCCGCGCTCGGGGTGCACCCAGCGGGTGAGCGCCTCGGCGCCGACCGGCACCCCGGTCTTGACCCGGACGAGCGGCTGGTACGCCACGTGCAGCTGCCCGACCTCGAGGGCGTGGCGCAGGGCCACCTCGAGCTCGATGCGCTCGCGGACCTCCTCGTGCATGGCGGCGTCGAAGATCGTGGTGTGTCCCGGCCCCTCGGACTTGGCGCGGTACATGGCGGTGTCCGCGTCACGCAGCAGGGCCTCGGTGACCTGCGGATACTTCCCGTACTCGACGGGTGCGGCCGAGGACACGCCGATCGAGGCGGTGATGGTGACGTCGATGCCGCGGATCGAGAACGGCTGGGCGAAGCAGCGGCTGATCTCGTCGGAGAGCCGCAGCGCCCCCTCACGCTCGCCGAGATAGGCCAGCGCGAACTCGTCGCCGCCGAGCGCGGCCACCGGCACCGCGGCCGGCGCGGCCGAGCGCAGCCGGCGGCTCAGCTCGATGACCAGCTGGTCGCCGGTGTCGTGGCCCCAGCTCTCGTTGACGTACTTGAAGCCGTCCAGGTCGAGCACGAACACCCAGACCCGGTGCAGGCCGCCGGGGGTGGCCCGGCCCAGCAGCCGCTCGATCTCCTCGGCCAGCATGAGGCGGTTGGGCAGGCCGGTGAGCGCGTCGTGCAGCGCCTGGTGTTCGGTGCGCAGCTGGGCCACGACCTGGGCCCGTACGGCGAAGACGGCCCGCACGAGCAGCAGCGCGGTGGCCAGCACGCCGGCCACGGCGATCGTCACCCGTTCGGCCCGGCTCGGGTCGGTGATCACCACCAGCAGCACGAACGGGGTGGCCGAGGCGGGCGCCAGCACCGCGACCCGGCGCACCGACCAGGCCTGCACGGGCGGCCGGGCCGGGCGGCTGAGCTGCACCATCGACGGGTGCAGGGCGGTGACGCCGAGCAGGGCGTAGGCGATCAGGAAGGGCACGTCGAGCAGCGGCGACGCGTACGTCTCGCCGGTCGTCCCGATGATCGCGTAGGCGGTGTCGCCCACGAAGAGCATGGTCATCGTGCCGAGCAGGGTGAACAGGCTCGGCGGCCACTGCCGCGCGGTGAAGGTCAGGTTGACCACGAGCAGCAGCAGGAGCACGTCGAAGAGCGGATAGAACGCGGCCAGCACGTTCTGGATGTCGTCGCGGTCCTGGATCTCGGCCGCCGGCGCGGCCAGCAGCAGCGCCGCGGCCAGGCCGCCGGCCAGGCAGAAGATCAGGCCGTCGAGGACGGCGTGCCGGTCGATGCTGACCCGCCAGCGCAACAGGACGACCAGGAAGGCGGCCAGCATGATGTAGCCGGGGATGGTGGCCGCGTCGGCCAGCAGCGGCAGCGGCTGCGCGAGGTCGTCGACGACCGGCCGGATCAGCACGCCGAGCAGGAAGCTGGTGGCGGCGAAGGCCATCAGCCGCCAGGCCACGCGCGGCTCGGCGCCGAAACGGCTCGGCCCGGTGAAGCAGGCCCAGATGGTGCCGGCGCCGATCGCCAGCAGGCACAGGGCATTGACCACGGAGCCCAGGTTCGCCGTGTACGCGGCCGTCGCCGCCAGCCCGGCCGCTCCGAAGAGCCGCCATTTCTCGGTCATCACTGACCAGTTCGACCTGCGAGCGGCCGGGCTGAGCGGTTACCGCGCGAGAGCGTTCCCCTTGAGCGGCTTGCGCGGGGAGGGCAGCCGGCGGCCGTGCGGGAAGACGGTCGGGCAGGCCGCGTGGTGCAGCACCTCGCGGGCGACCGACCCGATCAGGCCGGCCCCGTCGGCGCCGCGATGGCCGATGACGATCATGCGGGCGTGGCCGGACTGGCGCACGAGGGTGGGGCCGGGCGCCCCGGTGAGCACGTGCACCTCGTGGTCGTCGAGGTCGGGAACGGAGCGCACGGCCTTCTCGACGAGCTCCTGTCCCTTCCGGGGATCGGAGCAGACGTGAGCCAGATGGACGGGGACCTGGTGACGTACACCCTCTCTCGCCGCGTGCTGGAGGGCGACGAGAGAGTGAGCGGACCCGTCGACCGCGACCAGCACCGGACCGGCCGGAGGCCGCGGCCCCCGGGCCACCATGACCGGGCACCAGGCCCGGGAGACCGCCTGGACCAGCACCGACATCTCCGGAAGCCAGGGGGTCGTGGCGAGGTCGTCGTCGCCGACGACCAGCAGTTCGGCCGTGCGGCCCAGGCGCAACAGGACGCGATCGGGCGGCCCGTCGACGAGTTGTCCCGTCACGCGGACGCCGGGTGTGGAACGCTGGGCTGTGGTTATCGCCTCGTCGACCACCCGGGAGGCGGCTCGGCGGGCTCGGTCGTGATCGAGATCGGACCAGGTGAACGCGTGGACGATGCGGAGTTGACGGCCGCGTGAGAGGGCTTCGCGCGCGGCCAGGCGCACGGCGGCGAGACCGGCCGACGTGCCGGTGACTCCTACGACGACGGGCGACGGACTCGGACGACGCATGTGGTGCACCTCCGGGTTCTGATACCAACCATTATCTATGCGGGAGCGCCACTCTTCGTGATCAATCCCTCAGCAGGGAGCCGCCTGATGACCCATTCAGGTTGAGGGTTTACGGTAAACGACAAAATTCGTAGGACATCTGCCGGTGAAGCGAGGGAAATACATGACGGATGTCAAGCTCGACCATCCCGGCGGGCAACTGTCGATGTCGGTACGTGAGGCTGTCGAGGGCCCGGGTGGCATCGACGTCAGCGCCCTCCTCAAGGAGACCGGCTATGTGACCCTCGACCAGGGTTTCGTCAACACTGCCTCCACCACGTCGGCGATCACCTACATCGACGGTGACGCCGGCATCCTCCGCTACCGCGGCTACCCGATCGAGCAGCTGGCGGAGAAATCCACCTTCCTCGAGGTCTCGTACCTCTTGATGCACGACGCGCTGCCGACGCCGCAACAGCTCAAGGACTTCGGCGACAAGATCCGGGTGCACACGCTCCTGCAGGAGGAGATGCGCACCTTCTTCTCCGGCTTCCCGCGTAACGCGCACCCGATGGCCGTGCTCTCCTCGGCCACCACCGCGCTGTCCACCTTCTACCAGGACGCGCTCGACCCGCTCGACGCCGAGCAGGTCGAGATCTCGGGCATCCGCCTGATGGCGAAGCTTCCGACGATCGCCGCGTACGCGTACAAGAAGTCCATCGGCCACCCGCTGCCGTACCCGGACAACAGCCTCGACTACGTCGAGAACTTCCTGCGTATGACGTTCGGGCTGCCCACGGTGCAGTACGACGTCGACCCCAAGATCGCCAAGATCCTGGACATGCTGTTCATCCTGCACGCCGACCACGAGCAGAACTGCTCCACGTCGACCGTGCGGCTGGTCGGCTCGGCGCAGGCCAACCTGTTCGCGTCGGTGTCGGCCGGCATCAACGCCCTCTCCGGCCCGCTGCACGGCGGCGCCAACGCGGCGGTGCTCGAGATGCTCGAGCAGATCCGCAAGGACGGCGGCGACGTCAACGCGTTCGTCACCCGGGTGAAGAACAAGGAAAAAGGCGTCAAGCTCATGGGCTTCGGCCACCGGGTCTACAAGAATTACGACCCGCGTGCCGCCATCGTCAAGAAGGCGGCCAAGGAGATGCTCTCCACGCTCGACAAGCCCGACCCGCTGCTGGAGCTCGCGTTCCAGCTCGAGGAGATCGCGCTCAGCGACGACTACTTCGTCTCGCGCAAGCTCTACCCGAACGTGGACTTCTACACCGGCCTCATCTACAAGGCCATGGGCTTCCCGACCACCATGTTCACCGTGCTGTTCGCGCTGGGCCGCCTGCCCGGCTGGATCGCGCAGTGGACCGAGATGATGAACGACCCGGCCAACAAGATCGGCCGCCCGCGGCAGCTCTACACGGGCTCGCCCGAGCGCGAGTTCGTCGCGATCGACAAGCGCTGAGTTCGTACGAAGGAAGTGTGACGCCCCGCCGGATCTCCGGCGGGGCGTTTTCGTAACATCAGGGCATGGAGACGTTGGAGTTTCAAGCCGAAGCTCGGCAGTTGTTGCAGCTGATGGTCCACTCGATCTATTCGAACAAGGACATCTTCCTGCGTGAGCTGATCTCGAACGCCTCGGACGCGCTGGACAAGCTGCGCCTGGCCACCCTGCAGGACGGTCTCGAGGCCGACGCCACCGACCTGCACATCGAGATCGCCGCCGACAAAGAAGCCCGTACGCTGACCGTTCGCGACAACGGCATCGGCATGACCCGCGACGAGGTCGTCGACCTCATCGGCACCATCGCCAAGTCGGGCACGGCCGAGCTGCTGCGCAAGCTCAAGGAGGCCAAGGAGAGCCCCGAGCTGATCGGCCAGTTCGGCGTCGGCTTCTATTCGACCTTCATGGTGGCCGACCAGGTCACGCTGGTGACCCGTAAGGCCGGGACCGAGGGGCACGGCACCCGGTGGGAGTCGGCCGGCGAGGGCACCTTCACCATCGACGACGCGCCCGACGCGCCGGTCGGCACCACGGTCACCGTGCACCTGCGCCCGAAGGACGAGGAGGACGCTCTCTACGACTACACCGATGAGTGGAAGATCAAGGAGATCGTCAAGAAGTACTCGGACTTCATCTCGTTCCCCATCAAGATGGGCGACGACACGCTCAACTCGATGAAGGCGCTGTGGGCGCGGCCGCGCTCGGAGGTCTCCGACGAGGAGTACCACGAGTTCTACCGGCACATCAGCCACGACTGGTCCGAGCCGCTCGAGATCATCAACATGCGGGCCGAGGGCACCTTCGAGTACGAGGCGCTGCTGTTCCTGCCGTCGCGGGCCCCGCACGACCTGTTCCAGCGCGACTCGGCCCGCGGGCTTCAGCTCTACGTCAAGCGCGTCTTCATCATGGACGACAGCCGTGAGCTGATCCCCGACTACCTGCGCTTCGTCAAGGGCGTGGTCGACGCGGCCGACCTGTCGCTGAACATCTCCCGGGAGATCCTCCAGCAGGACCGGCACATCCAGATGATCCGCCGCCGGCTGGTCAAGAAGGTGCTGTCGACCATCAAGGACCTGCTGAACAACAACCCGGAGAAGTACGCGACGTTCTGGCGCGAGTTCGGCCGGGCGGTCAAGGAGGGCCTGCTCAACGACCAGGACAACCAGAAGGCGATCCTGGACGTGGCGACCTTCGCCTCGACCGCGGGAAGCGAGCCGACCACGCTGGCCGCCTATCTCGAGCGGATGAAGGAGGGCCAGGAGGAGATCTACTACCTCACCGGCGAGAGCCGGTCGCAGGTGGAGAACTCGCCGCACATGGAGGCCTTCCAGGCTCAGGGCTACGAGGTGCTCATCCTGACCGACCCGGTCGACGAGATCTGGGTCGAGGCCGTGCCCGACTACGACGGCAAGAAGCTCCAGTCGATCGCGCGCGGTTCCGTCGATCTTCCTTCGGAGAAGGAGACGCCGGAGCCCGAGGGTGACTTCGCTCCGCTGCTCGGCTTCCTCAAGGAGCGTCTGGAGGAGCAGGTCAAGGATGTACGTCTGTCGCACCGTCTCACCACCTCGGCCGCGTGCCTGGTGAGCGACGCCGACGACATCACCCCGACGCTGGAGAAGATGTACCGGGCGATGGGCCAGGAGGGCCCCCGGGTCAAGCGGATCCTCGAGCTGAACCCGAACCACCCGCTGGTCAGTGGCCTGCGGGCGGCCCACGAGCGGGACGCGTCGGCCGATGCTCTGCCGGAGACGGCCGAGCTTCTGTACGGCACGGCGCTGCTGGCCGAGGGCGGCGACCTGGACGACCCGGCCCGGTTCGCCAAGCTTCTGGCCGACCGGCTCGCCCGTACCGTCTAGAAGTCCCTCAGGCTGTTCTTGAGGGCGGTCAAAGCCAGCTCGATCCGGTCGAAGTCGTGCGGCTCGAAGCCGGCTCCGGGAGGACTGATCGCCAGGACGATGCCGACGAGGGCGCCCGCCACCACGCGGGCGTTCTCGTCGGTCGGCCGGCCCTCGTGTTCGGCGATGACGGCGGCCAGCAGGTCCACCGCGGCCACGGTCTGCTGCTGCTGGCGGTTGCGCAGCTCGGGAACCGCCTCGATCAGGCGCATGCGGCGGCGCTCGTTCGACCACTCCTGCTCGGTGAGGTTCTCGAAGACGCCGCGCATGCCCCGCAGGACGGCCCGCATCACAGGTACGTCGCGGGGCTGGGCCCGGATCGCCTCGACGACCAGCGGGTCGTAGTCGTCGCTGAGGATCGTGTCCTCCTTGGCCGGGAAGTACCGGAAGAACGTGCTCGGCGAGACCTCGGCCGCCTCGGCGATCTGCTCGACCGTGGTGGCCGCGTAGCCCTGCTCCTCGAACAGGCGCATCGCGGCCTCCCGGATCGCCGCCCGGGTCCTGGCCTTCTTCCGTTCGCGCAGGCCGAGCGGCACACCGGGGGACGACGTCATAGGGTCGATTCTGCCAAAGCCGCCTCGCGGGCCTCGGCCGGTGGCCGCGGCGTGCGGGCCGGCATGACGACCAGCGCGACCACCACGCCGACGGCCGCGACCGCCCCGGCCACCACCAGCGACATGTCCATGCCGTGGGTGAAGGCCCGCTGCGCCTGGGCGAGCACGCCCGGGTCGCCGAGCCGGACGGCGGTGGCGACGCCGTCGGCCACCGAGTCGGGGACACCGGCCCGGTAGCCGGCGCTCACGACAGTGCCCAGCACGGCCACCCCGATCGCGCCGCCGACCTGGCGCATGGTCTGCAGCACGGCGTTGCCGACGCCGCCGCGCTCGGGGGAGAGGGCGCCGAGCGCGGCGTCCAGCGAGGGAGGCATGGTGAGGCCCAGCCCGAGCCCGGCCAGGGTGATCCACACGGCGATGAATCCGTATCCGCTGGACACGCCGGT
This sequence comes from Actinoplanes sp. NPDC000266, assembly GCF_042899005.1. NCBI lineage: Bacteria > Bacillati > Actinomycetota > Actinomycetes > Micromonosporales > Micromonosporaceae > Actinoplanes > Actinoplanes sp. NPDC000266. Next base: position 319,288 of record NZ_JBIAZI010000002.1, on the reverse strand, counting down.
CCGCGCGCCGAGGAACGACGCCGCTGAGATCAGAACGAGGCCGAGAGCGATTGTCGTACGAGCGGACAGGCGCGACCGGAGCGTGTCGGCTCCCCGCGCGCCCACGACGAGGCCGCCGATCACCGGCAGCAGGCGCAGACCGGAGCCGAACGCGTCGTGGCCGCCCACCGCCGCGAAGAACTGCGGCAGTGTGAACAGCAGGCCGAGCATCGCGAAGCTGGCGATCGTGGCCAGTACGCCACCGCCGGTGAAGGCCCGCGACCGGAAGAGCCCGAGGTCGACCAGCGGCTCCGCGGCGCGGCGCTGCCAGAGGACGAAGCCGGCCAGCAGCACGAGCCCGGCGGCGATCGTGACCAGCGAGCGCGCGTCGGACCAGCCGCGGTCACCGACGGAGATGACGCCGTATGTCACCGCGACCAGCCCGGCCGCCGACAGAACCAGGCCGAGCCGGTCGAGCCGGCCGCTCTCACCGCGCGACTCCGGCAGCCACAGGGTCAGCGCGACGACGCCGACGACCACGACCGGCACGTTGATCAGGAAGACCGAGCCCCACCAGAAGTGGTCGAGCAGCCAGCCGCCGAGCAGCGGGCCGAGCGGGATGCCGAGCGCGCTGGCGGTCACCCAGATCGACATGGCCCGGGGCCGGGACTCCTTGTCGAACAGGGTGGTCAGGACGGCCCCGGACAGCGGCATGATCACGGCTGCGCCGAGGCCGAGCACGGCCCGGGCGGCGATCAGCTGGCCCGAGTTCTGCGCGTAGGCGCAGGCCACCGAGGCGGCCCCGAACAGCGTCAGGGCGCCGACGAGCATGCGCTTGCGGCCCAGCCGGTCGCCGAGCAGGCCGGCCGGGAGCAGGGCGGCCGCCAGGACCAGCAGATAGGCGGTGGTGAACCACTGGAGGTCACCGGTGGAGGCGGACAGATCGCGGGCGAGCGTGGGCAGGGCGACGCTCAGCACCGTGGTGTCGAGGCCGACGGCCAGCGTGCTCAGCGCCAGCGCCGCGAGGGCGTACCAACGCGAAGTGGAAGTAACCATGTTTTGACAGTAGCTCTCACTTCATAGTGACTGTCAAGTTCTGTGAGCAACGCGCGGGTGAAGTTCCGGCAAGTTCGTGCGCCGGCGTGCCACGATCATGTAGTCGGCGCGCGGGAAGGGAGCCGAGCTCATGAAGAAGGCCCTCGGCTGGATCGTGCTCATCCTGGTGATCTTCTATATCGGCACCAATCCGGGCCCGGCCGCGGACATCGCCCAGGGCATCGGCGACGGCATCGCCGAGGTCTTCCGCAACGTCGGCGTCTTCGTCCGCGAACTAGCCACCTGATGTCCCACTGGCTCCTCCAGCACGATCCGGCCCGCGGCGACTGCGGCGACGGCGACTGGACGGTCCGGCGCTACCGCGACCGGATCGCCGAGGGCGACGAGGTCGCCCTCTGGCACAGTGGCCGGGCGGGCGGCGTGGTCGCGCTCGGCGTGATCGTCGCGGCTCCCCACGAGACCCCGGGCGGAACCGTCGTGGGCGTCCGCTTCGACCGCCGGCAGAGCATCCCGCGCGCCGACCTCAAAGCCGACGACCGCTTTCGTCAGGCCCTGATCCTGCGCATGCCGGCCGGCGGCAACCCGTTCCCCCTCGGCCCCGGCGAGTGGAAGGCCATCACCGACCGGCTCTAGAGCGCCGCCAGGGAGGCCCGGGCCGACTGCTCGGCTGCCAGGACCCGGGCGGTGACCTCGGGTTTCAGGCCGGGCTCGCCGGCCGCCACGTCGTAGGCCTCCCGAAGAGTGGCGACCAGGAGCGCGAGTCGTCTCGCCTCCAGCATGGGGTCGCCGGGGTCGTTGCGGAGGGTCTCGGTGCCGGCCTCGACGGCGGCGATGGCTTCGTCGAGGTGGCGGTCGGCGGCGCGGTTGCGGACCAGCGCGGCGGCGGCCAGGCCGAGCAGGCTGCCCAGGACGGTCTGGACGAGACGGTCGCCGATGAGGTCGAGGGACGGGGTCTCGTGGCCGAGCTCGCCGACCAACAGGGCCAGGGGAGTGATGGCGAGCATGGCCAGGCCGTAGTTGCGGATGACCAGCAGCTCGGCGATCACCTGGGCCAGCACGATGCCTGCGACCATCACCCAGGGGCCGCCGGGCACGGACACGACCACGCCGGCGATCAGCAGACCGAGGATGGTGCCGCCGGCGCGCTGGACGGCCTTCTGCGCGGAAAGGCGCAGGGAAGCCGTCTGGAGAACCGCCACCGCGGAGACGGCCGCCCAGTACGGATGGTGCAAACCGGTGACCTGCACGAGTGCGCCCGCGGCGACCCCGGCCATCAGCGCGCCGGACGCGACACGCGCGGCCGCCGGCCAGAGCGGCCGCCGGGGCGCACCGGGTCCCGGAGGAGGCGGTTCGCGCAGCACGAGGGCGACCAGCCGGCGCTCGGCGATCCGCGCGTCCTCGGCCGGGGTCGCGCTCAGCCGGGGGATGGGCCCGCGCGGTTTGATCCGGGCGGCGAGGGCCCGCAGCTGGGCCGCCGCCTCGGCGGTGTGCCCGTGCAACCCGCTGAGCTCGGTCTCCGCATGCGCCACGAGGATCTCCTCGGCCCGCAACTCGTCGCCCTGCTTCCCGGGCGGTGACGCTGCCCAGCGGCCGGCGGCGACGGCACGCCAGGCCCGGTCGACGGCCAGGGCGGCCTGCTGGCGTGCCTGGAGACCGGCGGGGCCGGGCGGGGCGGTGTGCAGGGCCGCGGCGGCTCTCAAGGCGCGGGCCACGGCCAGGCGGCGTGGGGCGTCGGGTGTGACCAGAGCGCCGGACATGACGATCAGCCAGGCGACGGCGGCCGCGGCGGCGGCCAGGGCGGCGTTGCGCGGGATCGAGGCGGCCGTCGCGGGCATGGCGCTGGACACGGCGGCGGCGAACGTGAACATGAGGCCGGCCGGCGGGCCCACCCGGTAGCGGTTGCAGAGCAGCGTCGCCGCGGCCCCGATCAGGGCTGTCACGCCGACGCCGACGATCTCGGGGTGTGGGGCCAGGGCGGCCAGCGTGCCGAGCGTGACGCAGAGGACGAGGCCGGCCGCGCCGCACGCCAGGATCGCCGCGCGGCGCCGGTAGGGCTCGTCGCGGCCGTACAGAGCCGTGAACGCGCCGAACGTGGCGGCGCCGGCCCAGCCCGTACGGCCGGAAGCGACCAGGACGACCAGCGGGACCGCCACCGCCAGGCCCGCGCGGAGCGCGAAAGCCCACGCCGCGTCGGCCGGGCGGATCCGGACCGCGGCGCGCAGGTCCTGAGGAACGGTACCGACACTCACCGGGTCCGACATTACCCAGCCAAGATTGAAAACCGTTCGCCTTGGGTAACCGGCCGGAAATGACGCCCCTCGCCGCCGAGGCCATCACGGACGCCGGCACCAGTCAGCTGGTACTGGCCGCCGTGCTCGGGATCATCGCCGTCGTTCTGCTCATCGCCTGGGCGAAGTTCCATCCCTTCCTCGCTCTGATCATCGGCTCGGCCGTGCTCGGTCTCGTCGCCGGCGCGTCGGCGAGCGCCACCATCAAGTCCTTCACCGCCGGGCTCGGCAGCACCACCGGCAGCGTCGGCGTGCTGATCGCGCTCGGCGCGATGATCGGCGCGCTGCTGGCCGACTCCGGCGGCGCCGACGGCATCGTGAACCGGATCGTCAACAGCGTCTCCGGCTCGGCCCTGCCGTGGGCCATGGCCGGGGTCGCGGCGCTGATCGGCCTGCCGCTGTTCTTCGAGGTCGGCGTCGTGCTGCTGGTGCCGATCGTGCTGCTGGTGGCCCGGCGTACGGACATCGGTCTTCTCCGGATCGGCATCCCGGCCCTGGCCGGCCTCTCGGTGCTGCACGGCCTGGTGCCACCGCACCCGGGACCGCTGGTCGCGATCTCCAACCTGAACGCCGACCTCGGCCTGACGCTGCTGTTCGGCATCATCTGCGCCATCCCGACCGTGATCATCGCCGGGCCGGTGTTCGGCAACTTCATCGCCAAGCGGGTGCCGTTGCAGGTGCCGGCCCTGGTCGGCGCCACCCCGGCGGCCGGTGGATCGGGCATCTCGACCGGCGACGACCTGGGCGACGTGGTGGAGGACAAGGGCGCGCCGCGGCCGACCCGCAACCCCGGCTTCTGGCCGGCCGTCCTCACCGTCCTGGTGCCGATCGTGCTCATGCTGGCCCGCGCCATCGCCGAGCTCACCCTGGACGAGGGCAACGGCGTCCGGTCGGCCCTGGAGACCATCGGCGAGCCGATCGTGGCCCTGCTTGCGGGCGTGCTCATCGCGATGTACACGCTGGGCAAGCGGGCCGGCTTCAACCGTCAGCAGACCTCGGCCGTGGTCGGTGGCGCCCTTCCGCCGGTCGCCGGCATCCTGCTCATCGTCGCCGCCGGCGGCGGCTTCAAGCAGGTGCTGGTCGACGCGGGCGTCGGCAACGTGGTGGCCGACGCCGCTCAGGACGCGAACATCAACGCGCTGCTGCTGGGCTGGCTGGTCGCGGTCGGCATCCGGGTCGCGACGGGCTCGGCCACGGTCGCGACGATCACCGCCGCCGGCATCGTGGCCCCGCTGGCCACGACGCTCGACAAGCCCGAGGTGGCGTTGCTGGCGCTGGCCATCGGCAGCGGCTCGCTCTTCTTCTCGCACGTCAACGACGCCGGGTTCTGGCTGGTCAAGGAATACTTCGGGATGACCGTGGGCCAGACCATCAAGACCTGGTCGGTGATGGAGACGATCATCTCGGTGGTCGGCTTCGTCTGCGTGATGCTGCTCAGCCTGGTCGTTTAGGGCCTCGTCGTTCAGGCTCCGCACTTCCCGTCGAGCTTCTGGCCGACGGTCTGGAAGTCGCCCTTGACGTACGCCGCCGGGTCGCTCAGCTGCGCCCCGGCGGTGAGGTCGCCCGAGATGTCCTGCAGCGCGCTCTTGAGGGCGGGCTCGGTCGTGCGGGCGACCTCGGCGTCGACCTGCGCGGCCATGTCGGTGAAGGTCTGCTTCATCTTCGCCTTGGCCTCGTCGCCGGAGTTGGCCAGCAGCGGCGCCAGCTGGAGAGCGCCGTCGGTCAGTGTCTTGTAGACCGTCGTGCAGACGTACTTGGGCACGCCGGCCGACTCCGACGGCGTCGGGTTGATGCTGACCGGAGCCCGCACCGCCTCGGGCGCGATGTCGATCTCGCATCCGGCGGCCAGGGCCGCCGTCGCGACCAGGGCGAGGGGCAGCAGCAGGCGGCGGCGTCGAGGCACGGCATTCTCCCTTTTCGATTCCGTACGCAGGAAGCATAGTGGCCGCCGTCACGGCCGCCACCCGGCCGGCGCCGCAACCTCGTACAAAAAGGCTAGTTAACGACCAATGTGCGCAACCTCCGAAAAAGTGCCGTCCTCGCGATCGCCGGCGTCGTAGTCGCCGCCGGCGCCGCCCTCGCCGGGGTCGTCACCTCCGAGCCCTCCGCCGCCCCCTCGTTCAACGGCCCGGTCTACGCGGTCGTCTACCGCGGTGACACCGTCTACGTGGGAGGCAACTTCACCACCGCGATCATCGGCGGCCGCAACGTGGCGCGCACCCGTCTCGCGGCCTTCAACGCCCGCACCGGCGCGCTGCTCGACTGGCAGCCCAGCGCCGACGCCAACGTCCGCGCGCTGGCCGTGGCCGGCGACGTGGTCTACGCGGCCGGCGACTTCGACGTGGTGAACGGCGAGGCCCGCGACGCGGTGGCCGGCATCGGCGCCACCAGCGGCCTGCTCACCACCATGCGCCACTCGGTGACCGGCCAGCCGAACGCCCTGGCCACCGGCAACGGCCGCCTCTACCTGGCCGGCCGCCTCTCCGCGGTGGACGGTGTGCCGCGGGCCAACCTGGCCGCCTTCACGCTGAGCACCGGCGCGCTGGACGCGTGGGCGCCCTCGGCCGACGACACCGTCAACGCTCTCGCCGTCACCAACGACCGCGTCTACGTGGGCGGCCGCTTCCACCGGACCAACAACGTCAAGTCGACCATCCGGCTCGCCGCGATCGACCCGGCGACCGGGGTCACCGACGCCTCCTTCGTCCCCAAGCCGGTCTCGCAGGTCTTCGCCCTGGCCGCCGACGCCAACGGGGTCTACGCCGCGCTCGGTGGGCAGGGCGGGCGCGCGGTCGCGTACACGAAGGCCGGTGCCACCCGCTGGACCCGCGTCTTCGACGGCGACGCCCAGGCCATCGCCGTGCTCGACGGCGTCACCTACGTCGGCGGCCACTTCGACAAGGCCTGCACGACCAGCAACAACGGCGTCCGCGGCGTCTGCACCGACGGCTCGGTGACCCGGGGCAAGCTGGCCGCGGTCGACGCGCAGGGCAACCTGCTCGAATGGGCCCCGCAGGCCAACGGCGTGGCCGGCACCAGGCAGATCGCCACCAGCCCCGCGCTCGGCTCGATCAGCGCGGCCGGCGACTTCACCACCGTCAACGCGGTCCCGCGCAAGCGCTACGCGGCCTTCAACGGGGTGTCGCCGCGTGAGGAGGGCGGTCCCGCGACCGGCCCGGTGGCCTCGTACAACTTCGACACGACGATCGCCGACGGCACCTTCGACGACGGCTCCGGCCACGGTCACCTGCTGCGGGCCGTGATGCGCGACGGCGGCAAGGTCGCCATGACCCCGCACGGCGCCGGCCAAGCCCTCTCGTTCCCGCCCGGCTGCTCGGAGCAGGCCTGCCCCAAGCTGGTGCTCCAGGCCGCCGGCACGCCGGATCTCAACCCTTCGGACAAGCCTTTCCGGTACGGCGCCACGGTGCGCGCGGGCACGACCGCGACCAGCCAGAACGTCCTCCAGAAGGGCGTCGCCGGCGCCGGTGGCCAGTACAAGCTCCAGTTCGACGGCGCCACCGGCAAGCCGAGCTGCGTGCTGAGCGGCAAGGACGGCGGCGCCTATGTCGCCCGCAGCCGAGAGTCGATCAAGGACGATGACTGGCACACCATCGAGTGCCGCCGCACCGGGCCCACCCTCGCCATCGTCGTCGACGACCAGGTCCAGGCCACCTCGGCCGTGCCCGGGGAACTCTCCATCGTGAGCGCTCAGCCGTTCACCCTCGGCGGCAAGGGCGTGGGAAAGAACAACGACCAGTTCCACGGGTCGCTCGACGACGTCTGGATCCACATCGGCTGACGGGTGTCTCCTCGGTGACAGTGGGTCACCCGATGGAGGCGAGGCTCGCGGGTGGCCGGTGGTGGCCGCTGGTCTGAATGATTACCATCGGCCCCGGGTACTGCTAGTCTGCCCGCCGTTGTCTACGCAGCGTGAGGAGCTGACGCATGGCCGACTGGATCCTGGTCCCGTGCCTGGTGAAGCTGCGGTCCGAGTTCAACACCATCGCGCCCAACCGCGACAAGACCAGCGACGGCTCGATCGGTGACACCGCACATCAGGCGACGCAGTCGGACCACAACGACGACGAGGTCGGCAACGTGCCGATCCGCGACGCCGACAAGATCCACGAAGTGCACGCGATCGACGTCGACGTCGATCTGCGTGAGCCGGGCCTGACCATGGAGGCCGTGGTGCAGTTCCTCCTCAAGCGATGCCGTTCCGGCGCCGAGAAGAGGCTGCGCTACATCATCTTCAACCGCCGCATCTGGCAGCAGAGCAACGGCTGGAAGCAGCAGTCGTACAGCGGAAGCAACCCGCACGACCATCACGCGCACTTCTCGTCGTCGTACACCACGTCCCACGAGGCCTCGACGGCTTCCTGGCATCTGGAGGACATTCCCGTGGCTCTCACTTCCTCTGACAAGTCCTGGATCTCGGGTGAGATCAACAAGGTGGAAGAGCGCGTCTGGGACTACCGCCTGCGCAACCCGTACACCAACGTGAACCAAGCCGCCTCCGACTTCCAGCGGTACGCGCCGAGCAAGCAGCCGCTGAACGATCTGTCCCGCCAGATCGCCGAGCTGAGCGAGCAGGTCGCCCAGCTGCAGAAGCAAGTGGCGGCGCTGACGATGGTCCAAGTGGACTGAACCAGAAAAGGGGGCCCCGGCCCCCTTTTCTCATTCCCCGGCGCCGGCCGGGGTGCTCGCGTTCTCCTCGGGGCCCTCGGTCTCCTCCGGAGGGGTGGTGGTCTCCTCCGGCGCCGACGTCTCCGGTTCCGAGGGTTCCGACTCGTCCGAGCTGGGCGACGTCGAGGTGGTCACCGGCGCCGACGGCGTGGTGGTCGCGGGCACCGGCTGCTGCGGCCGGGAGGTCGCCGGGTTCGACGTCCGCCTCGGCGCGCTGGTCGCCGGTCTGACCGGCGCGTTGCCGGTGCCGGCCGAGGCCGGCGAGGTGGCCGACGGCTGGGTGCCCGACGGGGTCTCCTTGTCGTCGTCCGGCCAGGTGAGGGCCAGCGCCACGCCGGCCGCGGCCAGGACCAGAACCGCCACCGCGGCCGCGATCCACGGCGTACGGCTGCGGGATTTCGATCGTTCTTGTTGGCCGGGAAGCGCGGCCGTGGTCGCGGCCGGGGGAGTGGCGATCGCGGCCAGGACCGTCGTCGTGTCGACGCCGGCGAGGATCTGATCGGCCGCGCCGGCCATCGCCGCGGCCGACGCGAACCGGTCCTGCGGCCGTTTGGCCATCGCCCGCATGACCAGCGCCCGCACCGCCGGGGGAATGTCGTCCGGCAGCGGCGGTGGCGGCTCGTTGAGGTGCTGCATGGCGATGGCGACCGGGTTGTCGCCCAGGAAGGGCGGATGACCGGCCAGGCAGTGGTACGCGACGACGCCCAGCGCGTACACGTCCACGGCCGGGGTGATCGCCTCCTTCGACACCTGCTCGGGCGCGATGTACATGGCCGTGCCGACGACCTCGCCGGCCGCGGTCATGGTCGCCGTGTCGGCCTGGCGGGCCACCCCGAAGTCGACCAGCACGACCGTGCCGTCCGGCTTGATGATCAGGTTGCCCGGCTTGACGTCGCGGTGCACGATGCCGGCCCGGTGCGCCGCCTCGAGCGCGCGCCCGGCCTGCGACACCACCGACAGCGTCTCGTCGGCGCTCAGCCGGCCGCGCGCGGCGATCCGCTGGTTGAGCGGCTCGCCCTCGACCCGGGCCATCACGATGAAGGCGTCGGTGCCGCCCGCGGTCTCGCCGAAGTCGTAGACGTCGGCCACGCCCGGATGGTGCAGCGCGGCCATGGCCCGCGCCTCGTTGCGGAACCGCGTCTGGAAGCTGGGGTCGCCGGCGCGGTCGGCGTGCAGCGTCTTGACCGCGACGTCCCGGCCGAGCACCGTGTCGGTGCCCCGCCAGACCTCGCCCATGCCACCGGCGGCGATCCTCTCGTCGAGACGATAACGACCGCCGTACATCTCTCCCGCGGAAGGCATAGCTCTCCTCTACCCGGCCGGCGATCAGGCTATACGCCGCGGGCCGGGCTGGGGGCCGAGCTGAGGTCGCCCGTACGGTGGATCGTCTGCCAGCGCAGCCGCCGGCCGGTCACCGCGGCGAGCGCTGACACCAGGAGAACGAGATACATGAGCTGGCGATACACGATCTGCTGCAACGGCAGGGTCCACAGCGGGCGCAACGGCTCGCGGTCGAGCCGGAACGCCAGGATGGCGGTCAGCACCTGCACGACCAGCATCGCCAGCCATCCGATGATGGTGATCTTGCGATCCAGGAAGAGCAGACCGTACAGCGCCATCAGGTCGATCAGCGGGGCGAGCAGTGGCAGAAGCACGCTGAAGAGGGTGATGAACGGCAGGCCGCGCCGGCCGAACCGCCCCGACGCGCCGGACTCGACGACCGCGTGGCGGTGCTTCCACATCGCCTGCATGGTGCCGTAACTCCAGCGGTACCGCTGCTTCCAGAGCTGCTTCACGGTGGCCGGGGCCTCGGTGTACGCCCGCGCCGACTCCTCGTAGACGACGCGCCACCCGGCCCGGTGGATCGCGATGGTCAGATCGGTGTCCTCGGCCAGCGTGTCCGTGCTCAGGCCGCCGGCCTCGACCAGGGCCTTGCGGCGGAACGCGCCGAGCGCGCCCGGGATGGTCGGGATGCAGCCGAAGGTGTCGTAGAGGCGCCGGTCCAGGTTGAAGCCGATCACATACTCGATGTGCTGCCACTTGCCGATCAGGCTGCCCCGGTTGGCGACCTTCACATTGCCGGCCACGGCGCCGACCTTCGGGTCGCCGAACGGCTGCACGAGCCGGTGCACGGCTTCCGGCTCGACGACGGTGTCGGCGTCCACCATCACGACGAGCGGGTTGCGCGACAGGGCCACACCGGCGTTGAGCGCGTTCGCCTTGCCGGAGTTGGGGACCCGTACGATGCGGACGTTCCCGATGTGCAGATCTTCCACGGCTTTCGCCGTGCCGTCGGTCGAACCGTCGTCGACCACCAGGACCTCGACGTTCGGGTGGGCCGACTGGGCCAGCGACCGGACCGCGGGCGAGATCGTCTTCTCCTCGTTGTAGGCGGGCACGACGATCGTCACGGGCGTGGTGACAGGCAGCCCCCACGACCACTCCGGGCTGCGGCGATGTCGCGAATGACGCCAGGCGAAAAGAAAGAGGATCAGGGTCCGTACGACGATGAGCCCACCCGCGACGATCAGGAGCACCCACAGGACGTCGAGCACGATGTCGGCCACGTGCACGGTCCACACCAGGGCCCGCCCGCGCCACACGGCCTCGTCGGTGGCGACCGGGTTGACCTCGTCGCCCATGGCGGCGCTGACCGTGCTGAACCGGAAGCCCTTGCGCTGCATCTCGGGGATGAGCCGGTCGAGCGCGGCCACCGTCTGCGACCGGTCCCCGCCGGCGTCGTGCATGAGCAGGATCTGCCCGCCGTTGCCGCGCGGGGTGCCGTTACGCACGATGGCGTCGACGCCGGGCCGTTTCCAGTCCTCGCTGTCCATGGTGTCGAGCACGGTCAGGTAGCCCTGCGCGCCGACGGCCTGCACGGTCTTCCAGTCGTCGTCGGAGATCGCGTCGGCGAACGACGAATAGGGCGGCCGCATCAGCGACGAGGACCGCCCGGTCGCGTACGCGATGGCCAGCTGTGTCTGCGAGTTCTCCATCTCGCGCCGCCAGTTCGGCAGCCGGGCCAGGTCGGGGTGGGTGAAGCTGTGCCCGGCGATCTCATGGCCCTCGGCCGTGATCCGCTGGGCGACGTCGGGATGCCGGGCGACCTGCGAGCCGACGACGAAGAAGGTGGCGGGCGCGTGATGCCGGCTCAGCACGTCGAGGATCTTGGGGGTCCACACCGGATCGGGTCCGTCGTCGAAGGTGAGCGCGATGGTCCGGGCCGGCATGCCGTACGTCCGGACCTCGCCCTCGGCGTTGACATCGATGATCGGGCCGCCCTCGCTGATCGAGTCGGGCACGTCCTCGGAGGAGGTGGTGGACTGCGCGGTGCCGTCCGGACTGAACCCGGCGTCGGTGTAGACCGAGACGAGAATGACGGTGGCCAGCAGAAGAAGAGCGACAAGGCCGAGCCCGCCGGCGAAGAAGCGCCGGCGCCGGATCCGCCGTTTGCGTTGCAGCGGAGGCAGCCGGCCGGTCGACTCGGCCGGATCGTGCGGCGGCGGGGTGGCCCGGTAGACGGTCACCGGGCGGCGGCCGCGCTGCTGGGGCCGGGGCTGCGTTCCGGCGGGGGTGCGGAGCCGCCGAGCTGGCTGAGCCAGACGACGATGAGGGCGAGGACGAGAAGGAGCCCGACGCCGTAGGCGGTACGCCGTATCCACCGGCGCCGCCCACCGGTCGGATCGACGAAGACGGGCGGGGGCTCCTGGGAGCCGATAGGTATGAAATGGGTGGGCGCGTTCTCGGGCGTGCGCGCCTTGCCCACGGCCTTGCCGACCCGGGCCTGACCGCGTGGCGGCCGCTGAACGGGCGCCCGGCCGATGTTGGGTTCGTCTCCCACGCCTCCGACGCTAAGAGACGCGTCAATGAGCCGCACCTTGGAATCGCTGCCTTTATCGTCCTTTTTGTCCAGTGGGGCGTCGGGTCTTTAGGTGGTAGGCGCCCAGGTGGGGAGGGGGTGCTAGATCATCCGGGTGGATCTGTGGAGATCATCTCGGTCCGAACGGTTTTTCGATCGCTGTCACCCACCCGACTGACTGCTGTGGTTGCTCTGGGTGGGTGGGGCTTTCCTGCGCTGAGACGGCGGGGAGCCGGGGGTGCCCAATCGGGCTGGCTGGGGAGCGCTTTATGCCTCGATTGGGCACCCCCGGCTCCCCGCCTTGCGGGGTTTTCCGTGACGGCCAGGATGTGGTTGGGGGCCGCTGGGTGGGTGGTCCGGCTCAGGGGTCACCTTGCGATGGGGGTGCGGTGCTGTTCGCTGCCGCGCTGTGGTGAAAGTGGGGGAGCTTTGTCACGCGGGCCTGCTTGGTGGTGGGTTGCGCGGCAATTCCAGGCCGGTTGCGCGGGTTCGGTGGCCTCTGTGCGCGGCCGGTGGGTTGTCTTTCGGCCCGTGCCGGTCGGTTCGGGCCGCCCTTGGGCGCTGGGCCCTGCGCCTCGTGTGGATTGACGCCATGGTCGTCGAGGTCCTTGGGCACGGCCGCGCCATCGACGTCCGCGCCCTGGTCAACTGCCCGGCACCTCTCGCGCGTGTCGACGGGCATATGGGCCGAAGAGCGCCGTTGCGGGGGCCTGGGCCCGCTCCGCGAAGCGTGCCTCGCGCCCGTCACCACCAGCCTGGATACCGAACCGGCCGAAGCCGTCGAGATCGCAGGGCGGCCGCCGGGTTGGAGCTTGCGCGCTGCCTGGTGATTACGCGCGGCGCGGTGTCCCGGAGTTGGGGATGTATCGGGACGCCGGGCCGGATCCGGCTACGCCGATTCCCGAGGCGGGTGCTGGAGACTCGCGTGCGGGGGCGGGAGGTCGACGCGGTCCGGTATGCCGATCTTTGCTATGACGCCGGGGGCATGCGGTGGGGTGTCTCCTCGATTTCGAGCAACGGTGAACCACGGCGAGCCGGGCCGCGGTGGCGGTCCGGCTCGTGGGCGTGGTGGTGGGTCAGGGCCTGCGGCGGGGGAGGAACAGGGCGATCAAGGCGCCGGCGGCGACTATCAGGGCGCCTACGATCACGGCGGGCTTGATGCCGTCCACGAAGGACTGGTGGGTGGCGTAGCTGCCGTACGAGCTGAAGATCGAGGCCAGGGCGGCCACGCCGACGGCCACGCCCAGCTCGCGGATGGTGTTGTTGACGCCGGAGGCCACGCCGCGCTGGTCCTCGGTGACGCTGGCCATGGCTACCGTGCTGACCGGGGCGAAGGTCAGGCCCATGCCGATGCCGGCCAGGGCGAACGCGGCCACCAGGGACGAGTAGGTGACGTCGGTGCCGATGGACAGGCCCATCCAGAGGATGCCGGCGGCCAGGAAGGTCTGGCCGGCCAGGATGAGGTTGCGCTGGCCGATCCGGTCGCCGAAGATGCCGGCCAGCGGGGCCACGATCATGGGGGCCGCGGTCCAGGGGAGGGTGCGCAGGCCGGCGTCCAGCGGGCTCAGGCCCTGCACCACCTGGAAGAACTGGGCCAGCAGGAAGACCGAGCCGAAGGCGCCGGCCGAGAAGGCCAGGGTCACCAGGTTGACCAGGCCGAAGCCGCGGGAGCGGAACAGCGACAGCGGCATCATGGGTGACGGGTTGCGGGTCTGCCAGAACAGGAACGCGGCGATCAGCACGGCGCCGGTGATGAGCATGCCGAGGACGCGGGCCGAGGTCCAGCCGTGGTCGGGTCCGTCCACGACGCCCCAGATGACCAGCAGCATGCCGGCGGCGGAGAGGACCAGGCCCAGCGGGTCGAGGCGGCGGGCGCCGCCCCGCGACTCGCTCAGGACGGTGCGGGCCAGGACCACCGCGACCACGCCGACGGGGACGTTCAGCCAGAAGATCCAGTGCCAGTCGAGGCCCTCGACCACGGCGCCGCCGACGACCGGGCCGACCGCCACGCCCAGGCCGCTGATGCCGCCCCAGATGCCGATGGCGGCGGTCCGCATGCGGTCGGGCACCGCCGCCGAGAGCAGGGTCAGGGCCAGTGGGGCGACCGCGGCGCCGCCGAGGCCCTGGATGGCGCGGGCGGCGGTGAGCTGCCACGGCGACGAGGCCAGGCCGGCGGCGGCCGAGGCCAGCGTGAAGACGACCAGGCCGGCCACGAACATGCGGCGGCGGCCGATGCGGTCGCCGAGGGCGGCCGCGGTGAGCAGGAACGCGGCGAACGGCAGCGTGTACGCGTTCACGAACCACTGAAGGTCGGTCAGCGAGGCGCCCAGGTCGGCCCGGATCACCGGCAGCGCCGTGCTCACGACCAGGTTGTCCAGCGCGACCATGAAGGTCGGGATACCGACGGCGGCGAGCACCGCGGCCAGCGGTTTGGCGCCGCGCCGGGGCGCGGCGGGTGCTTCCAGTACGGCGGTCATGACTGTCGTCCCCCAAGTTGTTATCGACTGATAACCAACGTAGTTATCGACTGATAATCTGTCAACATGTCTCGCATCCGTCTCACCGCCGAGGAGCGCCAGGAGCAGCTCGTCGCGGCCGCCGTCACCGCGTTCAGCAGCGGCGGCTACGCCGGCACGACCACCGATCAGGTGGCCCGCCTGGCCGGCGTCTCACAGCCGTACGTCATCCGGCTCTTCCGCACGAAGCAGGAGCTCTTCCTGGCCGCGATGCACCACACCGTCGACCTGATCGACGCCACGTTCCGGGCCGCCGCCGACCGCGAACCCACCCTGCCCAGTCTGGGCCACGCCTACTTCGAGCTGCTCGGCCGCCGCGAGCTGATGGCCATGCTGCTGCACGGCTTCGCGGCCAGCGACGACCCGGCCATCGGCGACCCGGTGCGGGCCGGCTTCGGCCGTCTCTACGACACCATCCGGGGCCTGACCGGTTGCTCCCCGGAGGAGGCCCGCGCCTTCTTCGGCGAGGGCATGCTGCTCACCTGCCTGGCCTCGATGCGCGTGATCGGTCCGGCCGCCGTGCCGCTCCAGCCCTGGTCGGCCGAGCTGGCCGGCACCTATCCCGACGAGAAGTTCGACTGAGGCGCTCCCCACGTCCAGAATGGACTTCGTGAGTGTGACGCGGGGCGGCGAGAAGAAGCGTGACCTGGGATCGAAACTGGTTTTCTGGACTCTCCTGGCCGCCGTCACGCTGGGCTGGATGTGGCTGTGCGCCCTGGGCGCCCGCGAGTTCGGCCGGGAGGCCCTGGCCCGCTCGGGCCTGATCGGCGAGCGGGGCACAGTGACCGTCACCGCCTGCGCCACCGACGTCCTGGACGCCGAGATCAACACGAGAATCACCGACTGCGCCGGCCCGTTCACCCCGGCCGGCGAGACCGCCGCGTCGCCGGGCCAGGTCACGGTCGCCTTCGTCCGCGACGAGGTCGCCACCGGCACCCGCGTGGACGTGCGCCTGGTCGGCGACGTCGCCTACGAGTCCTCCTGGTGGCGCCTGACCGCGGGCACCGCCGGCGCCCTTTTCTTCGGCCTGCTGGGCGGCTTCCCCTTCATCCCCTTCGCGGTCCTCGCCTACCGCTGGGTGGCCGGCCCGGACGCCACCATGCGCCATGGCGTCGCCGTCGCTCTGCTGGTGACAGTCGCCATAGCCGGCGAGTGGACGGTGGCCGCCCTGCTCTGAAGCCTCAGATGTTGTGCCGGAGATAGGCGGGCTCGCGCCACCCGAGCAGGGCCTCGGTCATCCGGACGGCGTCCACGGCCGACCGGACATCATGGACGCGGACGATCCGCG
The DNA here is from genome assembly GCF_042899005.1 of Actinoplanes sp. NPDC000266. NCBI lineage: Bacteria > Bacillati > Actinomycetota > Actinomycetes > Micromonosporales > Micromonosporaceae > Actinoplanes > Actinoplanes sp. NPDC000266. Next base: position 303,616 of record NZ_JBIAZI010000002.1, on the reverse strand, counting down.
CGCCCCGCTCGATGCAGAAGACCAGGGCGGCCAGCGTGCCGGCCAGCCGTTCGTGCTGCGGGGCGTCCAGCGTCTCCCCGATGAAGTCCTTGTTGCTCACCGCGGCCAGCAGGGGATATCCCACCTCGGCGATCTCGCCCAGCCGCCGGGTCAGTTCGAGCGTGTGCCGCGTGTTCTTGTTCAGGTCCGGCCCGGGGTCGATGATGATCTGATCCGGCCGTACGCCGTGGTCCAGCGCCAGGCGCACGCGGGACCGCAGGAAGTCCGCGACCTCGGCCGTCACGTCCCGGTACCGCGGACTGGGCCAGAGGGTGCGCGGCGCCGCCAGGCTGTGGGTGATGACCAGCTGGGCGTCCGTCCCGGCCACCACGTCCGCCATCGCCGGGTCACGCAACCCCGACGTGTCGTTGATGACGCCCGCGCCCGCCTTGATGACCTCCGCCGCCACCTCCGGCCGGTAGGTGTCGACCGAGACGACCGTGCGCGAGCGCGCGGCCTCGACCACCGGCAGCACCCGGTCGAGCTCCTCGGCCGCCGAGACCTCGGGGCCGGGCGCGAAGGGCACACCGCCGACATCGATCCAGTCGGCTCCGCCCTCGGCCGCCGCCTCGACCGCCTCGACGGCGCGGTCGAGCGCGAACGTCCGGCCCCGGTCGTGGAACGAGTCGGGGGTGCGGTTGACGATCGCCATCACCGCGACCTGGCGGCTGAAATCGAATGTGCGCCCGCCGATGACCCGGCGGCCGAAAAGATCGCTCACGATTCGGGAGGGTAACAGGCGGCCCGGGCGCCGGGCAGAAGCGGTCGGATACCCGCTCCGGCGCGAATCATGCGTACCGGGATTCGCGCTATTAAGCACACGAATTCGTGAATGGGTGGCGTCGTGACGGGTAGCTGAATGGACGTCGAAATCCCCACTGGAGGAAACCCATGAGTGACGTGCCATCGGGCGTTCGCGGACCGGGCGCCGTCGATCCCGTCGAGGTGCCTACCCAGGCGACGTACCCGGCCGAGACGTATACGACCGAGGTCTACACCGAGACCTACTCCACTCCGGCCGAGAGCCAGTCGAGCGGGGCCAAGGAGAAGGCCAAGGAGGTCGCCTCCCAGACCGGCCAGGCCGCCGGCGAGGCCGCGGCCGACGTGAAGGACACCGCCAAACAACAGGCCCGCCGGGTCGGTGACGAGGCGAAGACGCAGGTGAGCAACCTTGCCTCGGACGTCAAGGGCAAGGTCAACGAGCAGGCGCGTACGCAGAACGACCGTCTCGTCGGCTCCATCCGCGACACCGCCGACCAGCTCGACCAGATGCGCGGCGACCGTGGCGACACCCCGGCCGCGCAGGTCGTGACCCGGATCGCCGACGGCGGCCGGCAGTTCGCCGACTATCTGGACCGCAACGGGCCCGAGGGCGTGCTGCGCGAGGTGCAGGACTTCGCCCGCCGGCGTCCCGGCGCGTTCCTGGCCACCGCGCTCGCCGCCGGCTTCGTGGTGGGCCGCCTCGGCAAGAGCGTGGCCAAGGCCGACTCGAGCGACAGCGCCGCCAAGCCGAGCAGCGACTCGTTCGTGTCCACCACGAACACCGAGAGCGCCACGACGGCCCAGTACGCGACCGGCTATCCGGCGACCACGCCGGAGTACCCGGCCGGCACGACGCAGCCGGTGGCCGCGCCGACCGGCGGATACGCCAGCGCCACCGAGTACACCTCGACCGGCACCGGCACGCCCTCGGTCGCCAGCGAGTACGTGGTGGACAGCCCGGAGCGTCCACGATGACCACCCCGTACCAGCACAACCGGGCCGAAGAGGTCTCCGAGACCTCGGTCGGTGAGCTGATCGGCAACATCAGCAACGACCTGTCCCAACTGTTCCGCCAGGAGGTGGAGCTGGCCAAGGCCGAGGTCCAGCAGGAGGCGAAGAAGGCCGGCAAGGCGGCCGGGATGCTCGGCGGGGCCGGGTTCGCCGGCTACCTCGCGGTGCTTTTCCTCAGCCTGGCCGCCGTGTTCGCGCTCGACGCCGTCATGCCCGCCGGCTGGGCCGCCCTGATCGTGGCGGTCGTCTGGGGCGCCGTCGGCGGCGTCCTCTACGCGAACGGCAAGAAGAAGCTCAAGAACGTCGACCCCATGCCGCGCCGCACCGTCGACACGCTCAAGGAGGACGCCCAATGGCTGAAGAACCCGACCGGCTGAAGCAGGACATCGAGAACACCCGGCGTTCGCTGACCCGCGACGTCGACCTGCTCGCCGAGAAGACGAGCCCCACGAAGGTGGCGCAGCGGCGCTGGACCGCGGTCAAGGACAAGGTCATGGGCGTCAGCGACAGCGCGACGACCAAGGCGTCGGACGTAGGAGGAACGGTGAGCGACAAGGCGAGCCAGGTGGGCGGCGCGGTCAGCGACAAGGCGAGCCAGGTCGGCGACGTGGCGAGCGAGAAGGCGCACCAGGCGGCCGGTGCCGTCAAGCAGGCCCCGCACGCGGTGGCCCAGCAGACGCAGGGCAACCCGATCGCGGCCGGCATCATCGCGTTCGGTGTCGGCATGCTCGCGGCCACGCTGATCCCGGTCACCGAGGCCGAGAAGAGCGCCGGCGCGGCGCTCAAGGAGCACAGCGGCGACCTGACCGAGAAGGTCAAGGACGCCACCCAGGAGCTGCGCGAGGACCTTCAGGGCTCGGCCCAGGAGGCGCTCGGCCAGGTCAAAGAGACGGCACAGGACGCCGTGCAGACGACCAAGTCGACGGCCAAGGACAACGCGCAGGACGTACGGGACCAGGCGCGCTCCGCCGCCTCCTGACACAGCGGCGATCCCGGCCCGGACCAGCGCGTTTGCGAAGGTCCGGGCCGGGAAGCTGTACAGGTATGAAACTCGGATACAAGCTGGCCGCCGAGGCCTTCGGACCCAAGGAGCTGATCCGTCAGGCGGTCCGTGCCGAGCAGGCCGGATTCGACTTCGTGGAGATCAGCGACCACTTCCACCCGTGGCTCGACGTGCAGGGCCACTCACCGTTCGCCTGGAACGTGCTGAGCGCGATCGCCATGCGCACCGACCGGCTGGGCCTGGCCACCGGCGTGACCTGCCCGACCGTGCGCTACCACCCGGCGATCATCGCGCAGGCCGCGGCCACGCTGGCGATCATCTCGGACGACCGCTTCACGCTGGGCATCGGCGCCGGCGAGCGGCTCAACGAGCACGTCGTCGGCCAGGGATTCCCCAGCGTGCGGGGCCGGCACGAGCGTCTCGTGGAGGCGCTGGAGATCATCAATCTGCTGTGGCGGGGCGGCTATCAGTCGTACGAGGGCAAGCACCTTCAGCTCGAGGACGCGCAGGTGTTCGACCTGCCGGAGAAGCTGCCGGTGATCGCCGTGGCCGCCGGCGGCAAGGACGCCGCCGAGCTCGCCGCCACCCACGGCGGCGGCCTGTTCGTGACCGAGCCGCGTAAGGACCTGGTCGAGACGTACGCCAAGAGCGGCGGCAAGGGCCCGAAATATGCCGAGGTGTCGGTCGCGTGGGCCCCTACCGCGGAGGCGGCGGTCAAGGCCGCGCACGAGACCAGCCGCTGGGGCGTCACCGGCTGGAAGGTGATGGCCGAACTGCCGAATCCGGTCAATTTCGAGGCGGCGTCGGCCACCGTGCGGCCCGAGGACGTGGCCGAGAAGTTCGCGCACGGGCCGGACCCCGAGCCGTACGTCAAATCGGTGAAGGAATACACGGAAGCGGGATATGACCACATCGTTCTGATGAATGCCGGCCCCGATCCCGATGGATTCTTCGACTTCTTCGAAAAAGAGCTGAAAAACCAGCTCTAGAAAAAGTCCGTCCGGGGTAAGCGCACCGCCATGTCGCTGGACACCAATGAATTGTCGGTGGAGACCGAGGACGTCACCGTCGTGGTCGCCACCCGTAACCGGGCCGACCGTCTGCGCGAGACGATGCCCCGGCATCTCGCCCGGACGATCCTGGTCGACAACGCCTCCGACCAGGAGCTGCCCGCCCTGCCCGGCGTCGACGTCGTCCGACTGGGCGAGAACCGGGGCGCGGCCGCCCGCAACGTGGGGGTGGAGCGGGCCCGCACCCGTTATGTCGCCTTCGCCGACGACGACTCGTACTGGACGCCCGGCTCGCTGGCCCGCGCCGTCCGGATCATGGACGACCATCCCCGTGTCGCCCTGCTGGCGGCGCGGGTGCTGGTCGGGCCCGAGGGCCGGCTCGACCCGGTGTCGGCGGCGATGGCCGCGAGCGCGCTGGGGCGGGGGAGCGCCGGGCCGTCGATCCTGGGCTTCCTGGCCTGCTCGGTGATCGTGCGGCGGGACGCCTTCCTGGCCGCCGGGGGCTTCGAGCCGAGACTCTTCGTGTACGGCGAGGAGGCGCTCCTGGCCATGGATCTCGCCGCCGCCGGGTACGAACTGTCGTACGCCCCCGAGCTCACCGTGCGGCACCTGCCGCAACCGGCGGGCCGGGACAACGGCGCCCGCGCCCGCCGGGAGACGCGCAACCGGGTGCTGACCGCGCTGCTGCGCCGCCCGCCCGCCGTCGTGGGGCGGGCGCTGCTCACGGCCGTACGGGAAAGCCCCCGGGGAATGACCGACGCCCTGAGTGACCTGCCCTGGGCCCTGAACCACCGAAGGCCGCTCCCGCCGGAGGTGGAAGCGGCCCTGCGCAAGCTGTAGCTACCAGCCCGACGGCGGCGCCTCGATGTGCACCGCCTTGACCACCGTCATCTCGTCGAGCAGCTCCGGGCCGTATCCGAATCCCTGCCCGCTTCCGCGGCGCGGATGGGCGGCGCCGCCCGGAGCCCCGCCGAAGACCGCGTTGACCTTGACCGTTCCGGCCGGCAGCGAGCGCCAGGCCTGCTGGGCGTGGCTCATCGAGGTGGTGAGCACGGTCGCCGCGAGGCCGTAGGGTGAGTCGGCGGCGCGGCGCAGCCCCTCCTCGAACGAGTCGACGACCATGACCGGCGCCACCGGGCCGAACGTCTCCTCGCGCATCACCGTCATGTCGTCGGTGCAGTCGGCGAGCACGGTCGGCGGATAGTAGGCGCCGGGACCGGCGGGAACGGCGCCGCCGCGTACGGCCCGGGCTCCGTCCTTGACCGCCTGCTGCACCTGCTCGTCGACCGCGTCGCGCATGCGGCGGTCGACCATCGGCCCGATCCGCGAGGCCCAGGCGTCGGCCTCGGCGGCCAGGCAGTCGAGGAAGGCGGGGGCGACGTCGCGGTGCGCGTAGACGCGCTCGACGGCGACGCAGATCTGGCCGGAGTTGACGAAGGCGCCGAGCGCGACCTGCTGGGCCGCCCAGGCCGGGTCCACGCCGGCGTCGACGATCACCGGGTCCTTGCCGCCGTTCTCCAGCAGCGCCTTGGCCCCGGTGCGGGCGCACGCGGCGGCGATCGACCGGCCGGTGGCGGTGGAGCCGACCTGCGCGACCACGTCCACCGCGGCCGCGGCCAGGGCCGCACCGGCCGCGCCGTCGCCGTTGACCAGGTTGAGGACGCCGGGCGGGAAGTGCGGGGCCAGCAGCTGGACGACCCGCCAGCCGGTGGCCGGGGTCCGCTCGCTCGGCTTGTGGACCACGGTGTTGCCGGTGACCAGGGCCGCGCCGAGCAGGCCGCAGGCGACCGCGACCGGGTCGTTCCAGGGGGTGATGACCGCGACCACGCCGCGCGGCCCGTACGCCATCAGGTCGATCGCGCCGTCGTCGCCGGCCAGCGTGCGGCCGCGGTGGGTGGGGCCCAGCTCCGCGTACTGCCGCAGCGTGCCGGCGCCGGCGCCGATCGACTCGCGGGCGCCGTCGACCGGCTTGCCCATCTCGGCGTTCATGATCTCGGCGAGCTCGTCCGCGCCGGCCTCGAGGGCGTTCGCGGCGGCGTGCAGGGCGGCCGCGCGGGCCGCCGGGGCGGTGGCGGCCCAGCCCGGCGCGGCGTCGCGGGCGGCCGCGACGGCTGCCGTCACGTCGCTCTCCGAGGAGATCGGAACCCGTGTCACGCCGGTGCCGTCGGCGGGGTTCGCGACGGTCAGTTTGTGGCCCGAATTGCCCGGTTCCCAGGCGCCGGCCACATATTGCTCCACGTCATACATGGGCGGGCGTTTGCCCAGGGGCAAGGATTCCAAACCTCACATCAGTGCAGGTAGGAGGCCACTTTTTATTTTTTTGAGAAGTCAATGATCATGGGAGTACTTCGCGGAAGCGGGGGTATCCGGCGCCTCATGCGTGTCCTGGGAATCAATGCCATCTTCCACGATCCGGCCGCCGCGCTGATCGTCGACGGCCGCGTCGTGGCCGCCGCCGAGGAGGAGAGGTTCAGCCGTCGCAAGCACGGCAAGAGGCCCGTCCCGTTCGCCGCGTGGGAACTGCCCGAGCTGGCCGCGGCCTGGTGCCTGGAGGAGGCCGGACTGCGCCCGGACGACCTGGACGCGGTCGCCTACTCCTTCGACCCTTCCCTGACCCGCGACCTGTCCTCGCTCGGCGTGAGCGACCCGTCGGATGCCATGCGCGTCGACTACGCGCGCCGCGCGCCGCAGTTCCTGGCCACCGCGCTGCCCGGCCTCGACCCGTCACAGGTCACGTTCGTGCCGCACCACGTGGCCCACGCCGCCTCGGCCGGCCTGTCGGTGCCCGAGGACAGCGCCGTGCTCGTGCTCGACGGGCGCGGCGAGGTGGCCAGCCACCTGGCCGGCGCCTACCGCGGGGGCGAACTGGAGATCCTCCGGAGCCAGGAGCTGCCGCACTCGCTCGGGCTGCTCTACGAGGACCTGACCCGCCACCTGGGGTTCCTGCACTCCAGCGACGAATACAAGGTGATGGCGCTGGCGTCGTACGGAAGCCCGAAGTTCCTCGGTCTTCTCCGTGAACTCGTGCACGCCGACGACGACGGCGGCTTCACCGTCGAGCGCATCGACTGGGACGCCCTGGCCAAGGCGCGCACGGCCGACGGCGAGATGACCGAGGCGCACGCCGACCTGGCCTCCAGCGTCCAGACCAGGCTGGAAGAGGTCATGCTCGATCTGGCCCGATGGACGTACGACGCGGCGGGCGGCCCGTCGACGCTGACGATGGCCGGGGGGACGGCGCTGAACTGCGTCGCGAACGCCCGGATCGCGGCCGAGGGACCGTACGAGCGGGTGTGGGTGCAGCCGGCGGCCGGCGACTCGGGAACGGCGCTCGGCGCGGCGCTGGCGATCGGCAAGAAGAACATCCCGTTCGGCTCGGCCGCGCTCGGCCGGGGCTGGAGTGACGAGGAGCTGGAGGCGGAGCTCAAGCGGGCCGCCCTGCCGTACACCCGGCCCTCGTCGATCGCGGCCGAGGCGGCCCGCGTGCTCGCGGGCAACGGCATCGTGGCCTGGTACCAGGGGCGCAGCGAATACGGGCCGCGCGCGCTGGGGCACCGGTCGCTGATCGCCCACCCGGGCGACAAGGACACGCAGACCCGGATGAACGACGTGAAGGGCCGCGAGCAGTTCCGCCCGATCGCCCCGATGGTGCGGGCCGAACGCTTCGCGGACATCTTCGAGGGCGTCTACCCGAGCCCGTACATGCTGTTCGTGCACAAGGTGAAGCCGGAGTGGAAGGACCGCATCCCGGCGGTCACCCACGTCGACGGCACGGCCCGCGTGCAGACCGTCCACACCGACACCGAACCGCTGGTGGCGTCGCTGCTGGCTGAGTTCGAGGAGCTCACCGGTCTTCCGGTGGTGGTCAACACGTCGCTCAACACGGCCGGCCGGCCGATGGTCGACACCCCGCGCGAGGCGATGGAGCTGTTCGGCTCGGCGCCGGTCGACCTGCTCGCCATCGGCCCGTTCGCGGTGCACCGCGCGAAGGCGTTCGGCGCGTGATCTCCATAGTCGTGCCCACGCTGGGGCGTCCCAGCCTGGCCGCCCTCATCGCCGCCCTCGGGCCGTTGCCGCCCGGCGTGGAGCTGATCGTGGTCGACGACCGGCCCGCGCCGCATCCGCCGTTGGAGATCGCGGCGAACGTGGTAGCGGGACCGGCCCGGGGGCCGGCGGCCGCTCGCAACGCCGGGGTGAAGGCCGCCCACGGCGACTGGATCGCCTTCCTCGATGACGACGTATTGCCCGATTCGGACTGGATTATGCGGCTGCGCACGGATCTTGATGAGGCGGGTTCGGACGTGGGCGGCGTGCAGGGCAGGGTGCACGTTCCGGTGCCGGCCGGCCGCCGGCCGACGGATTGGGAGCGGGTGACGGCGGCCCTGGCCGACGGGGCCTGGATCACCGCCGACATGGCGTATCGCCGCGCCGCCCTGACGCGGGCCGGCGGCTTCGACGAGCGTTTGCCGAGAGCTTTCCGGGAGGACGCCGATCTTGCTTTCCGCGTACGCCTGGACGGCTGGTCCCTGGTCCGTGGCCACCGCCGGGTGACCCATCCGGTACGCCCGGAGAGCCCGTGGGTCAGCGTCCGGACTCAGCGGGGGAACGCGGACGACGCGCTGTTGCGCCGCCTGTACGGCCCGGACTGGCGCTCGTTGCTGGAGATTCCGCCGGGCCGTCGGTCCCGCCACGCCGCGGTCACGGCCGCCGGCGTCGCGGCTCTCGCCGCCGCAGCCGTCGTGGGCGCGTCGGCTCGGGGGAGGGGCTTCTGGGCGGCGGCCGCGGTCGCGGGTGGTCTGGTCTGGGCGGCGGGGACGGCCGAGTTCGCGGCGGCGCGGATCGCCCCCGGGCCCCGGACGCCTCGTGAGGTGGGCACGATGCTGGTGACCAGCGCTGTCATCCCGCCGGTGGCCGTCGTGCACTGGCTGCGCGGGGCCTGGCGGTGGCGCCGGGCGGAACCGCTCGTGGGGGCCGCGGCTCCGGTGGGGGCGAGCCGGTGACCGAGCTGTTCGACGCTGTGCTGTTCGACCGGGACGGCACGCTTGTCGTTGACGTGCCGTACAACGGTGATCCGTCCCTCGTGGAGCCCATGCCGGGCGCTCGGGAGGCGGTCGACCGGCTGCGCGCGGCCGGGCTGCGCCTGGGCGTCGTCACGAACCAGTCCGGGCTGGCCCGGGGCCGGTTCGGCGCCGACCAGCTGGCCGCGGTGAACCGGCGGGTCGACGAGATCTTCGGCGGCTTCGGCACCTGGCAGATCTGCCCGCACGACGACACGGCCGGCTGCGACTGCCGCAAGCCCGCCCCCGGCCTGGTCCTCGCGGCCGCCGAGGCGCTGGGCACGACCCCGGCCCGCTGCGTGGTCGTCGGTGACATCGGCCGCGACATGGGCGCCGCCCTGGCCGCCGGCGCCGCCGGGGTCCTCGTGCCCACCCCCGTCACCCTTCCGCCCGAGGTCGCCGCCGCCCCCGCGGTCGCCTCGTCCCTGCTCGAAGCCGCCGAGCTGATCCTCGGCCGAGAAGCCCTGGTCACCCCGGCCCCGCGCCCCGAGCCGGCCCATCCCGAGCCGGCCCACCCCGAGCCGGCCCGCGCTGAGCCGGCCCGCGCTGAGTCGGCCCGCGCTGGGACTGTGCTCGTGGTGCGGTCCGACTCGGCGGGGGATGTGCTTGTCACCGGGCCGGCCATTCGGGCCGTCGCGCATGGGGCGCGGCGGGTCGTTCTGCTCTGCGGGCCCCGGGGGCGGGGCGCCGCCGAGCTGCTGCCGGGGGTCGACGAGATCGTCGAGTGGCGGCTGCCCTGGATCGACGCCGAGCCGGGTGCGGTGGACGCGGACGAGATGGCCGCGCTCACCCAGCGGCTTCGTGACGTCGGCGCCGACGAGGCCGTCGTCTTCACGTCGTTCCATCAGTCCGCGCTGCCGCTCGCGCTCCTGCTGCGCCTGGCCGGAGTCGGGCGGATCACGGCGATCAGCGACGACTACCCGGGCTCCCTGCTGGACGTCCGGCATCGCGTTCCCGCGGGCATCCCGGAAGCCGAGCGGGCCCGCAGCGTCGCCGCCGCGGCCGGCTTCGGGCTGCCGCCCGGCGACGACGGGAGCCTGCGGGTGACCGGAGCCCGCCACCAGGGCGGCGGTGACTACGTCGTGGTTCATCCGGGAGCCAGCTGCGAGGCGCGGTCGTGCCCGCCCGAGACCATGCGCCGGATCGTGGCCGGGCTGGCCGCCGCCGGGCACCGGGTCCTGGTGACCGGCGGCAGCGGCGAGCGCGCCCTGGCGGCGTACGTCAGTGGGGGTGTGGGGGTCGAAGTCGGAAGGACCTCCTTCCGGGAGATGGCCGATCTGCTGGCCGGAGCAAGCTGCCTGGTCGTCGGCAACACCGGGCCGGCGCATCTCGCCGCGGCGGTCGGCACACCCGTCGTCAGCCTCTACGCGCCGACCGTCCCCTACGGACAGTGGGGCCCCTATCGGGTTCCGAACGTGCGGCTCGGCGACGCCGGCGCGCCTTGCCGGGCCACCCGGGCCACCCTCTGCCCGGTCGCCGGCCATCCCTGCCTGTCCGACATCGAGCCCGCGCGGGTGGTGGCGGCCGTCCGGCTGCTGGCCGCCGGGGCTCACGAACGCACCGAGGTAGCAGCGTGAACATTCTGCTCTGGCACGTGCACGGATCCTGGACGACGTCGTTCGTCCAGGGCAAACACCGCTACCTGATCCCGGTCAACGAGGCCCGCGACGCGATGGGCCGCGGGCGGGCACAGACGTTCGACTGGCCGGCCACGGCCGAGGAACTGCCGCTGGATCAGATCCGCGACGTCGACGTGGCGATCGTCCAGCGGCCCGAGGAACTGGAGCTGGTGCCGCGCGGCGTGCCGGTGATCTACGTGGAGCACAACACGCCCAAGGGCGACGTGCCGAACAGCCGGCATCCGATGGCCGACCGCGACGACCTGATCGTCGCCCACGTCACCGACTTCAACGAGCTGTTCTGGGACACCGGCGGCACCCGCACCACCGTGATCGAGCACGGCATCGTCGAGCCGTCACCGAGGTGGTCGGGGGACATCGAGCACCTGGCGATCGTCACCAACGAGCCGGTCCGGCGCCACCGTGTCACCGGCACCGACCTGTTCCCGCGGTTCGCCGCGGTGGCGCCGCTGGACGTGTTCGGGATGGGTGTCGAGGGCCTGCGAGGGCCCCGGATCACGCCCTATGACGACCCGCCCCAGCACGTCATGCACGCCGAAGTCGCCCGGCGGCGGATATATCTGCATCTCACCCGCTGGACGTCGCTGGGGCTCAGCCTCATCGAGGCCATGCAGATGGGCATGCCCGTGGTCGGCCTGGCCACCACGGAGGCGGTCGCCGCGGTGCCACCCGACGCCGGGGTGCTCGACACCCGCGTCAGCACGCTCGTCGAGGCCACGCACTGGCTGCTCGAGGACGCCGAGGCCGCCCGGAGCCTCGGAACCCGGGCCCGTCAGGTCGCGCTGGCCCGCTACGGCCTGGACCGGTTCCTCGCGGACTGGGACCGGCTGCTGGAGGAGGAAACATGCGCATCGCGATGATCTCGGAGCACGCCAGCCCGCTCGCCGCCCTCGGCGGCATCGACGCCGGCGGGCAGAACGCGCACGTGGCCGAGCTCGCCAGTGCGCTCGCCGCCGACGGCCACGAGGTACGCGTCTACACCCGCCGCGACGACCCCGACCTGCCGGCCGTGGTGCCGGTGGGCTCGCTCTTCGAGGTCGTGCACGTGCCCGCCGGCCCGGCCACCTCGCTGCCCAAGGACGAGCTGCTGCCCTACATGGGACAGTTCGCCGAATGCCTCACCGCGGAATGGCGCGGCGAATGGCGGCCGGACGTGGCACACGGCCACTTCTGGATGAGCGGGCTCGCGGCCATCACCGCCGGGCGGGCCTGCGACGTGCCGGTCGTGCAGACCTACCACGCGCTCGGCTCGGTCAAGCGGCGCCACCAGGGCGCGGCCGACACCAGCCCGCCCCGGCGCATCGCCTACGAGCGGGAGCTCGGCCGCGCGGTCGACCGGGTGATCGTGCAGTGCCAGGACGAGATCCAGGAGCTGATCAAGCTCGGGGTGCCGCGCTCCCGGATGTCGCTCGTGCCCTCCGGGGTCAACACCGACCGCTTCCGCCCGGACGGGCCGTCGGTGCCCCGCAGCAAGCGGCCGCGCATCCTCACCGTCGCGCGGCTGGTCGAGCGCAAAGGCGTGGAGGACCTGATCCGCGCGCTGCCCGGCGTGCCGCGCGCCGAACTCGTCGTGGTGGGCGGGCCGTCGCTGACCGGGCTCGACTCCGACCCGTACGCCCAGAAGCTCTTGACCCTGGCCCAGGCCTGCCGGGTCGGCGACCGTGTGCGGCTGGCCGGCGCGGTGGCCGCCCACGAGATGCCGGCCTGGTACCGCTCGGCCGACGTGGTGGCGGCGACGCCCTGGTACGAGCCGTTCGGGCTCACCGTGCTCGAGGCGATGGCCTGCGGCGTGCCGGTGGTCGGCACGGCCGTCGGCGGGCTCACCGACACCGTGGTCGACGGCGTCACCGGCGATCTGGTGCCGGCCCGCGACCCGGCCGCCCTCGCGGTCACGCTGCGCAAACTCCTCGCCGACGACGTGCGGCGCATCTCCTACGCGGCGGCCTCGGTCGACCGCGCCGTGCACTCCTACGCGTGGCCCCGCATTGCCGGGCGGCTCGCCTCCGTCTACGCGAGCGCGGCCGGCGTCACCCCCGAACCCACCCGTGAGGCGGTTGCCTGATGTCCCACGACCTTTCCCCCGTCGACCGGCACCTGACCGCGCTGGCGACCTCGATCGTCCCGTTCCGGGCGGTCGCGGGCCGGCTGGCGCGGTGGGGCGGCCAGCTGGCCTGGCACCTCGGCCAGGGCGGCCGCCTGCTGGTCGCCGGCAACGGCGGCAGCGCGGCCGAGGCCCAGCATCTGGCGGCCGAACTGGTCGGCCGCCTCCGCGACGAGCGGATGCCGCTGTCGGCGATCGCGCTCACCCCGGACTCGTCGGCGGTCACCGCGATCGGCAACGACTACGGCTTCGAGGAGGTCTTCGCCCGGCAGGTCCGCGCGCACGGCCGCCCCGGCGACGTGCTGATCGCGATGTCGACCAGCGGCCGCAGCCCGAACCTGATCGCCGCCGTGCGCGCGGCCAAGGAATGCGGCATGCGCACGTGGGCGATGACCGGCGAGGGCCCGAATCCGCTGGCCGACGCCAGCGACGAGGCGCTGCGGTGCCCGTCACCGGACAGCCAGGTGGTGCAGGAGCTGCACCTGCTCGCGGTCCATCTGATGTGCGAATACATCGATCAGACCCTGCCGGCGGTGGTACGCCCTTTCGCCGGCACCCCGGAGATCCTCAGCGAGCAGATGCGGGTGAGCGTATGAGCCCGCTGCTGGTCATCATCGGCGACACCCTGCTGGACAAGGACGTCGAGGGCAGCGTGCACCGGATAGCGCCGGACGCGCCGGTCCCGGTCCTGGACGAGCGGCAGGTGAACGACCGTCCGGGCGGGGCCGGGCTGGCCGCCCTGCTGGCGGCCCGGCAGGGACACGACGTGGCCCTGGTGACCGCGCTCGCCGACGACGAGGGCGGCGCGCGGCTGAGTCAGCTCCTGACCGAGGCGGGCGTGCAGGTGTACGCACTGCCGCTGGCCGGCTCGACGCCGGAGAAGATGCGGCTGAAGGCCGACGGGCAGGTGCTGCTGCGCCTGGACCGGGGCGGCGCGCCGCAGGAGCCGGGCGAGGCGCCGGCGGCGGTCCTGGAGATGCTGGCCTCGGCGGCGGCGATCCTGGTGAGCGACTACGGCCGCGGCATGGCCCGGCATGCGGCCATCCGCCGGGCACTCGGCGAGGTCAGGGCGCCGATCGTCTGGGATCCACACCCCAACGGCCCGGCCCCGGTGGCCAACGCCCGCCTGGTCACCCCCAACCTCTCGGAGGTACGCCGGATGAGCGGCGACGCCGGGGACGGATCAACCCTGACCGTCGCGCAACGCGGCGGCCACCATCTGCGCCAGCTCTGGAGGGCCGGCGCGGTCGTGGTCACCTGCGGAGGGGAGGGCGCGGTGTTGTGTCACTCGGGCCCGACCCCGCTGGTAGTCCTGGCCCCGTCAGTGTCCGACGGAGACACGTGCGGTGCGGGCGACCGGTTCGCCGCCACTGCCGCGCTGGCCCTGGCCTCGGGCGCCTTGGTCTCCGAGGCCGTGCAGGACGCGGTAGCCGCCGCTTCCTCATACGTCGCCACCGGCGGTGTCACCACCGCGCTGGCGCCACCGTTGTCCGGCTCCGCTTCCGCTTCCCGCTCCTCCTCGGGCTCCGCGTCCGCTTCCCGCTCCTCCTCCGCTTTTGCCATCGGCTCCGCTTCCTCTTCCGGTTCTGCTTCCGGCCTTGCCTCCCGTTCCGCTTCCAGCCCTGCTTCCGGTTCCGCTTCCAGCCCTGCTTCCGGTTCCGCTTCCAGCCCTGCTTCCGGTTCCGCTTCCAGCCCTGCTTCCGGTTCCGCTTCCAGCCCTGCCTTCCCCTCTGCTTCCGCCCCGAGCCAAGGCTCGGGCGACAAATCGGAAATGTCGGAGAGGGTGGGGAGAGTGGGCTCGAGAGTGGATGCGGCGGGCTCAAGAGTGGGTGCTGCGGACGCGAGTCTGGGTGCGGCGGGCTCGAGGGTGGGTGCTGCGGACGCGAGTCTGGGTGCTGCGGGCTCGAGGGTGGGTGCTGCGGACCCGAGTTTGGGTGCTGCGGGCGCGAGGTTGGGTGCGGCGGAGGCGGGCAGGCTCCTCGCCGCGGTGCGGGAGCGCGGGGGCACCGTCGTCGCGACCGGGGGCTGCTTCGATCTGCTCCACATCGGGCACCTGGCCACACTGCAAGCCGCCCGCAAGCTTGGTGACTGCCTGATCGTCTGCCTGAACAGCGACGATTCCGTACGCCGGCTCAAGGGGCCGGAACGGCCGCTGACCAACGAGCGCGACCGGAGCCGGCTGCTCGCGGCCCTGGACTGCGTCGACGCCGTCGTGGTCTTCGACGAACCCACGCCCGAGTCGGTCCTGTCGTGGCTTCGCCCTGACGTCTGGGTCAAAGGCGGCGACTATGCCGACGGCGGGCCCGAGCTTCCCGAGGCCGAGCTGGTCAAACGCTGGGGTGGCCAGACCGTCATCGTCCCCTACCTGGACGGCCGTTCCACCACCGGCACCATCGCCGCGGCCCGCTCCGCGACGTCACAGAGATGAAGGAGACACACATGGACGCTGTCATTGTCACCGGTGGATCGAGCGGGCTCGGCGCCGCTGTGGTCGACGCGGTTCTGAAGGCGGGCGGGCGGCCGTACGTCATCGACCGGCAGAAGCCGTCGGCCGACGTTCCCTGGATCGATTGCGATCTGGCCGACACCCGCGCCGCCGAGGCCGCCACCCGGCAGGCCATCGCCGATGCCGGTGGATCGCTGGACGGGGTCGTGACCGCGGCCGGCATGGACGTGCCGGGGGCGCTGGCCGACATTCCGGGCGAGGTCTGGGACCGGATCGTCACCATCGACCTGCTGTCCACGGCCGCGGTGATCCGGGCCGCGATCCCGGCGCTCAAGCAGTCGCACGGTGGCGTCGTCACGATCTCGTCGACGCTGGGTGTCAAGGCGGTGAGCGACGCGACGGCGTACTGTGCCGCGAAGTTCGGTGTCGTCGGTTTCACCCGCGCCCTGTCGGCCGAGCTGGCCGGGCAGGTCAACGTCACCCTGGTCGTGCCGGGCGGCATGCGGACGAAGTTCTTCGACGAGCGCGACGAGCAGTACAAGCCGGGGCCGGACGCGATCCTCAACGACCCGGCCAACGTCGCCAACGCCATCATGTTCGCCCTCGCCCAGCCGGCCGGCTGTGCGGTGCGGGAACTGGTCATCGCCGCCGAGCAGGAGAGCTCGTACCCGTGATCCTCGCCCTTCGCGCCCTCGGCGTCGGCGACCTGGCGACCGCGGTGCCCGCCCTGCGCGGGCTCCGCGGCGCCTTTCCCGGTCGTGCCCTGGCGCTCGCGGCGCCCGCCTGGCTGACCCCGCTGATCGAGCTGACCGGGGTGGTGGACGAGGTGATCCCGACCGGCGGGCTGACCCCGTGGCGGTGGGAGCGCGACGCGCCCGAGGTGGCGGTCAACCTGCACGGCAGCGGCCCGGAGTCGCACCGGCTGCTGCAAGCGACACAACCGGCGAAGCTGTGGGCGTTTGCCAGCGGCCCGGCCGGGCATCTCGACGGTCCCACCTGGAACGAGGAGGACCACGAGGTGCATCGCTGGTGCCGTCTGCTGCGCCACTACGGCGTGCCCGCGGACGATTCGGACCTGTCTCTGGCCGTGCCCGAGGTGGATGTCCCGTCCGGTGTGACGATCATCCACCCGGGTGCCAAGTCGCCGTCGCGGCGCTGGCCGGCCGAACGCTTCGCGGCGGTCGCGGCCGCGCTGACCGGTGCGGGCCATCGGGTGGTCGTCACGGGCTCCGAGGCGGAACGCCCACTGTGTGAACGAGTGGCCCAGCAGGCCGGGCTCGGCGGAGCGGTGGTGCCGCGGACCGGGCTGGCTCAGCTGGCGGGGCTTGTCGCCAAGGCGCGTCTTCTGATCAGCGGTGACACCGGGATCGCGCATCTGGCGTCGGCCTACGGGACGCCGTCGGTCGTGCTGTTCGGGCCGATGTCGCCTTCGCGCTGGGGGCCGCCCGAACGGGCGTACCACCGAAGCATCTGGCATGGCACCCGCAGCACGCCGGGCGACAGCATGGCGCCCGGCGTGCATCCCGCCCTGCTCGCAGTGACGCCGGCCGAGGTGCTCGATGCGGCTTCGGCGTTCTGACCTGGGCAGGCCCGGCTACGGGCGGCGCGGCGCGGGCAAGGGCTTCACCTACCTCGACACCGAGGGCGCGGTCCTGAAGGACGAGGACGAGATCGCGCGGATCAAGGCGCTGGTCATCCCGCCCGCCTGGAAGGACGTGTGGATCTCGGCCGATCCGCGCGGGCACATCCAGGCCATCGGCGTCGACGCGGCCGGGCGCAAGCAGTACCGCTACCACGACGCCTGGCGGGCGGCCCGGGACGAGAAGAAGTTCGACCACGCGCTGGAGGTCGCGGCCCGCCTCCCGAAGATCCGCGACCGGCTGCGGGCCGACCTGACGTCAGGCCGGGGGCTCTGCCGGTCGCGGGTGCTGGCCTCGATCGTCACGCTGCTCGACATGAACATGTTCAGGATCGGGAGCGACCAGTACGCCGTACGGGAGGAAGACCCGTCCTTCGGTTTGTCGACCTTGCGGCCGGAGCACATCCGCACGAGCGGTGGCTGTGTGCTGATGGAGTTCACGGGCAAGTCGGGGGTGGAGCACTCGGGCTCGGTGGACGACGGCGAGGTGTGCACGGTCCTGAAGGATCTCAAGCGCCGCCGGCGGGGCGCCGCCCGGCTGTTCGCGTACTGGGAAGGGCGTAAGTGGCACGAGGTGCACGCGGACGAGATCAACGAGTATCTCCGCGAGATCAGCGGTGACCGGATGACCGCCAAGGACTTCCGCACCTGGCACGGCACCGTCAAGGCGGCGGCCGAGCTGGCCGAGGTGGGACCGCAGCCGACGAAGGCCAAGCGCAAGAAGGCGGTCTCGCACGCGATGAAGGAGGTGGCCGAGCTGCTGGGCAACACCCCGGCGGTGGCCCGGGCCTCCTACGTCGATCCGCGGGTGATCGAGGCGTACGAGGAAGGCGAGGTCGTCGGCTCCCCGGACGAGCGCGAGGTCCGCAAGCTGCTCACCGACTGAGCCGGGCC
Organism: Actinoplanes sp. NPDC000266; assembly: GCF_042899005.1. NCBI lineage: Bacteria > Bacillati > Actinomycetota > Actinomycetes > Micromonosporales > Micromonosporaceae > Actinoplanes > Actinoplanes sp. NPDC000266. The sequence goes on along the minus strand of NZ_JBIAZI010000002.1, from coordinate 286,014 downwards.
GCCTCGCCCGCACCGGCCTCGGCCGTGCGCCGCAGGAAGTCGGTGATGACCTCGAGCTGTTCCGGGCTGTACGACTCACAGATGTCCCCGACCGCGGTGATCATCCCGCGGAACTGCCGCAGCACGTCGGCGCCCCGCTCGGGCACGATCCGCACCAGGATCGCCCGGCGGTCGGCGCCGTCGCGCTCGCGGACGATCCAGCCGCCCTTCTCCAGCCGGTCGAGCACGCCCGTCACCGTGGCCGGAGGCAGCCCGGCCGCCTTGGCCAGCGCGCTCGGCGAGAACGGCCCGTTGCGCACGATCAAGTGCAGGCAGTCGAGATCGACGTCGCGCAGGTCCAGCCGCGCGCTCACCTGGTGGGTGAGCAGCGTCAGCTGAAGACCGAGCTCGCGCAGCTCATGCCGTACGCCGTTGGCCAGGCGCCGAGTTTCTACGGAACTCATATCTTTCGGTCTCCGAACTAAACTGCTACGGTTTTCGTATTATCCGAGGCTCGAAGGGTAGGTTACCGTGCGACTCGTCATCGTCGCCGCCACCGGCGGCATCGGGCGCGAACTCCTGAGGCAGGCCCTGGCCGCCGGCCACGACGTGACCGCCGTCGTCCGCAACCCCGACAAGATCACCGAATCGGTCCGGGTCGTCCCGGCCGACCTGTCCCGGCCGGATGTGTTCGCCCTGGCCGAGGCGTTCGCGGACGCCGACGCGATCCTCTCGGGCCTGGGGGCGCGCACGAACGCGGAGGCGGGAGTGGCCACCAAGGGCACCGAGGCCATCATCGAGGCGGCCCCGGAGGGCGGCCGCCTGATCGTGGTCAGCGCCGCCCCGATGGGTACGGTCCCGTCGCCGGCGCGGCCCCACCCGCCCCGCCACGACCCGGGCGACGGCTTCTTCATGAGGCACCTGGGCGCGCGGTTCGCCAAGACCATGTTCCGCACCCACTACGAGGACCTGGCCACCATGGAGGACGCGGTCCGGGCCTGCCCCCTGGACTGGACGATCAGCCGCCCGCCGCGCCTGACCGACAAGCCGTTGACCGGGCGTTACCGCACCGCGGTGGACCGCAACGTCCGCGGCGGCACGTCCATCTCCCGAGCCGACGTGGCCCACCAGATGCTCCACTGCGTCACCGACCCCACCACCATCCGCCACGCCATCGGTGTCGCTTACTAGCGGACAATGGGTGCATGGGAGCACTGAACACCCGGGTCCGTGGCCTGCTGGAAGTCCTCGCGGCGCATGAGCCACGGCTGGGCGGTTCGGCGAGCGCGGCCATGCGCACGATCAGGTACGGGTTCGCGCCCAACTGGACGGGTGAGCCTTTCAGCGTGGCGGGCGGCATCGTGGCGGCACTGGGGAGGGTGGCTCACCAAGGAATCGCGGTGGCCTGGGTGCCGCGCCCCGAGGTCCTGGCCGATCTCATGCGATCGGACCCTTCGGATCTTCGCACCCGGGTTCTTGCTCATGAGGCTGAGATCCTCGATGACTGCTGCTCGGCGGCCGCGGAGTCGCAGCCGGGGCCTCTCGCGGAACTGGCCTCACGAGTGTCCGAAGCCTGCGCCGCGGCCCGGGACGGACATCATTCCGCGGCCCAGGCCCTGGCGTCGAACATTCTCGACACCACTCTGCGCGAGGCCTGTCCGTTCGGGGAGTGGCAGGCCTATCGAGCCGTCAGGGAAGCGATCGAAGATCTGCGCCGTCGCGAGGAATGGATTCATCTCCGCCGTGGCCTGGCGTTCGCACCTCTGCTTCTCGCGGTGGGCACGTACCAGCGCCGATCGGACCCGGTGCCTGCTCATTACAACCGGCACGCCACGGCCCACGCGGTGGGCGCCACCCAGTACACGCGATCCAACGCCGTCATCGCCATCATGGCGGTGGCGTCCGCTCTGCGTCAGTGTCACGAGGACCGGCGGCCCTCACCCGCGTACCAGTGACCGTGGCGAGCTCTGCGGGCAAGCGCTTCCGGTGGGAACATCGTCGGTATGACCGTTATCGCCACGCTGACTGTGGAGCGGCCCGCCGGGGCGTGGCTCGACCGTGCCCGGGCCTTTCAGATCGTTGTCGACGGGGAGGTCAAGGGGGCCGTGCGCTGTGGGCGGGAGATCTCCGTGGCCCTGCCGCCGGGGACGCACACCGTGCGGGCGCAGCTCGACTGGACCGGCAGTCCGGACCTTCCGGTCCATCTCGGACCCGGCGCCACCGTACGGCTACGGGTCGAACCCCGTGGCGCTCGTCACGCCGTGGGGCGGAACTACCTGCGTCTGACCCGGGTGGCTTGATGAATTTTCGATGACCGTGTCGGAGTTCGGGCGCCGCCCGGCGTACGCTCGCCGTCGGGTTGGGGAGGGTGCCGATGTCGGACGCGCCGGTGGTCGGCGATCTTGCCACGCCGGTGACGGTTGTCGACGCGGACGCCGAGATCGGGGTGATCGAGGCGCTTCTGCGCGCCGACCCCGAATCCCTCGGTGTCGTCGCTTCGGACGCGGGGCAGCTGTATGTCCTCGACCGGCCCTATCTCGAGACCGTCCTCGCCGGGCGGCTCGGCTACGGCCGGGCGCTGCTCTTCCGCCGCCGTGTGCGGCGCCTTCTCAAGGAGCCCGCCCTCGTCGTCCCCGCCGGGGCCGCCCTCGACGACGCCGCCCGCGCCTGTCTGGCCCGGCCCGGCGCCGACAAGGCCGGCCCGGTCGTGGTCGACCTTCCCGGCGGTTCCGTCGGGCTCGCGCCGGCCGGCCCGCTCATCGAGCACCTGAGCCGCCGCTACGAGACCCTGGCCCTGCACGACGGGCTCACCGGGCTCGGCAACCGCCGCCTGCTCGGCGAGGTGGCGGGCGCGCTGCTGGCGGCCGAGAAGCCGATCGCGCTGCTGCTCATCGACCTCGACCGGTTCAAGGAGATCAACGACTCGCTCGGGCACGCCCGCGGCGACCAGCTGCTGCGGCAGGTGGCCGACGAGCTGAGCGCCTTCCCGGGTCACGCCGGCACGTTCCGGCTCGGCGGCGACGAGTTCGTCATGCTCCTCGATGATCTCGGGGACGGCTCCGACACGTACCTCGAAGAAGTCGGCCGTCGTCTTCTGCGCGACATCCAGGGTCCCTTTCCCGTGGCCGGCGTGCCGATCACCGCCGAGGCCTCGCTCGGCATCGCCGCCGGCTGCCTCGACCTCGGCGACCTGCTGGCCGGCGCCGACTCCGCCATGTACGCGGCCAAACGTCACCGCACCACCGTCGAGCACTGGCGTCCCGAGCTGGCCGCCGAGAGCGTCACCGACCTGCGGCTGCAGTCCGAGCTGCGCACGGCGATCGACCAGGGCCAGCTGGAGCTGCACTACCAGCCGCTCGTGGACGCCCGCACCGGCGCCGTCCGCTCGCTCGAGGCGCTGGTCCGCTGGCGGCATCCGCGGCAGGGGCTGCTGCTGCCGGGGCGTTTCGTGCCGGCCGCCGAGCGCTCCGACGTCATCACCCCCCTCACCGACCGGATCCTCAGCGACGCCATCCGCCAGGCCGCCTGCTGGCACCGGGAGGGCTGGCGGGTGCCGGTGGCGGTGAACCTGCCCGCGCCCGTGCTCGCTCAGGACCGGATCGTCGAGGTCATCGCGGGCCTGCTGGCCCAGCACGGCCTGCCCTCGCACGCGCTGATCGTCGAGATCACCGAGAGCGCGGTGATGACCCGGCCCGAGCGGGGCGCCGAGCGCCTGCGCCGCGTCCGCGAGCTCGGCGTCCGGGTGGCCATGGACGACTTCGGGACGGGCTATACGTCGCTGGCCCTGCTGACCCGGCTGCCGCTGGACGAGCTGAAGCTGGACCAGTCGTTCGTGCACCGCGTCCACGACCCCCGCGAACGGGCCATTGTGGACGCCGTGGCCCGGATGGCCCAGGGCCTGGAGCTGACGCTGGTGGCCGAGGGCGTCGAGGACCAGGCGACGGCCGACATCCTGGCCGAGGCCGGCTTCGATCTGTTGCAGGGCTACCACTTCGGCCGCCCGGTGCCACCGGAGAGGCTGGCTCCGGCCGCGGCTGCTTGACCCGCTCCTGGCTGGGTAAGAGGAGTTGCCATGAGCGATCCGGTGATGGTGTTCGCCCCCGCACCCCTCCTGACCGTGACCATCGAACAACAGACCTCGGGACCCGAGCTGCACGTCCACCCCGGCGGGCAGGGCGTGTGGCAGGCCCGGATGATCGCCTCGCTGGGCGTGCCGGTCACGCTCTGCGCCGCCGTCGGCGGCGAGACGGGCGAGATCCTTGAGCGTCAGCTCGCGCTTGAGGAGGGGGTACGTCTCCGCGCGGTGCCCAGGAGCAGCGGATCGGGCTGGTATGTGCACGACCGCCGCGACGGCGCCCGCGAGGCGGTGGCCGACCACCCCGGCACGCCGCTGGAACGGCATGAGCTGGACGAGCTCTACAGCGTGGCGCTGGCCGAGGGCCTTCGCGCGCCGGTGGCCGTCCTCAGTGGACCGGCGTCGCCGGATGTCGTTGACCCGTCGGTCTTCGAGCGCCTGGCGGCGGACCTGACCGGCAACGGCGTGCGGGTGGTGGCTGACCTGTCCGGTGAGCATCTCTCGGCCGTACTCAAGGGTGGCGTTTATTTTGTGAAGGTGAGCCACGAGGAGCTGATCGACGACGGCCGCGCGGCCGGCGACAGCGTGGACGAGTTGCTGGCCGCGGGCCGCGAGCTGTGCGGATCGGGCGCGGCGGCGGTGCTCATCAGCCGGGCCGGCGATCCGGCGCTCGCCCTGTTCGACGGCCGTGAGGTCGAGGTCGAGCCGCCGCCGCTGCGGGTGAAGGAGCATCGCGGGGCCGGCGACTCGATGACGGCCGGGGTCGCGGCCGTGCTGGCCCGGGGCGGCTCTTTCGAGGAGGCGCTGCGCACGGGCGCGGCGGCCGGCGCCCTCAACGTCACCCGGCACGGCCTGGGAACGGGCCGGGCCGAGGCGGTGCGGGAACTGTACAAGCGGGTCCGCCTGGAGGATCTGAAGTGACGGCCCGGATCCTGGTCACCAACGACGACGGCGTCGAGGCGCCCGGCCTGCGGGCGCTGGCGCTGGCCGCCCGCGACGCCGGATACGAGGTGGTGGTGGCCGCCCCGCGCGAGGAGGCCAGCGGGATGAGCGCGGCGCTGACCGCCGTCACGTCGGACGGCCGGATCGTCGTGGAGCGCCACGAGTGGGACGGGATCATCGCGTACGGCGTGACGGCCTCACCGGCGTACATCGTGGTCCTGGCCGGTCTGGGGGTTTTCGGCGAACCGCCGGACCTGGTCCTGTCCGGCCCGAACCGCGGCGCCAACGCGGGCCGGGCGGTCCTGCACTCGGGAACGGTCGGCGCGGCCCTGACCGCGGCCAACGACGGGGTGCGCGCGATGGCGGTGTCGCTGGACGTGCTGAACCCGTCCGACGTCGACGCGACGGCCAGCGGGGGAGCGGTGATAGTGGTGCCGGACGACTCGGTGCTGCACTGGGACACGGCGGCCCGCACGGCGGCCGGCCTGCTCGAATCGCTCGAGGCCGCGCCACCCGGCACGGTCCTCAACCTCAACGTGCCCGACCGCCCCTTGGACGCCGTGAAGGGTCTGCGGGAGGCCACGCTGGCGCCGTTCGGGCAGGCGCAGATGGCGCTCGCGGAGAACGGCGAGGGCTTCGTCCGCACCGCGGTGGAGAAGACCGGCGAGCCCCTGGTTCCCGGTTCCGACATAGCGTTGCTGGCCGAGGGCTACGCGACGGTGACCGCGATCCGCCCGCCGAGCGAGGTCACCGGCGTACGGCTGCCGGCGCAACGGCCGGCGTCCCTCTAGAAAGGACAGTCAGCGGAACCGCGGCGGCCACCGCGATCGCCAGCAGCAGCCGGGCTTCGCTGAGGACGGCCGTGACCGGAAGCAGCATGACGGCGAGAACCAGCACGGCCCAGGCGGTTCTGGCCCGGGTCACGGGCAGGAGAGCGGCGAGAACGAGCCAGATCTGATGGTGCGTCCAGGAGACCGGCGAAAGGACGACACTGCCGGCCCCGACCACGGTCATGGCGGAGAGCCAGTCACCGTTGCGGGCGAGCCGCGAGCCCCGGTGCAGCGCCAGCGCCGCGACGATCCCGCCGAGTACGAGGACGGCCAGTTTCGAGTCGAGGCCGAGCCGCATGAAGGCCCCGTTCAGCGACTGGTTGCCGACCCCTGTGATGTAGCCGAGCCGGTCGACCTGAAAGACCTCGGCCGTCCAGAACCGCCAGGAATCGCCGGGAAGGGCCATCACCGCGAGGGCACCGCAACCGGCGAAGGTCGCGGAGGCCATGAGCGCGGCCCGCCGTCGCCCGGAGAACCAGAGCAGAGGGACGAAGATCAGAGGGGTCAGCTTGACGGCGGCGGCTAGACCGATCAAAACCCCGTGCCAGGGTGTACGTCTCAACGCCAGCAGATCAACGGCGATGAGCGCGGCCAGGAAGAGGCTGACCTGCCCGTACTTGATGTCGGAGGCCACCGGCGCGGAGAGCAGAAGAACAAGCGTGAGGATCTCGGCCGTTCCCCTTCGACGGTCGGCAACTACCAGGCGGGCCAGCCCCGCGACCGTGCCCAGGGTGGCGAGCGTCCAGGCGGCCTGCACCAGCGCGACGGGCGCCCACGTCAGCGGCGCGAGGAGCAGTGCCGCGAACGGCGGATAGGTGAACGGCGCCGCCCCGCGAATGAAGTCGTAGAGGCTGTCCCCGTCCGCCAGCCCCGAGACGGCACCGAGATAGACCGAGAGATCCGACAGCCGAACCTCGGCCGGCCGCGCGAGAGCCGCCCCGGCGGTGACGGCCGCGACCAGCCCCGCCGTCACCCAGACCACACGTTGCCTACCCATGCTCGGAACTCTACATAGGGTCGGCAAGTCTGGGTAGCCCGGTGGTCGTCAGGCTTGGCGCCGGGAGGCCGCCCCCATCACGAGAAGCGCCGCGAGCAGGGCGATCGCCCCCTGCCCGGCCGGATGAGCGGCAAAGCCGAAGCCGAACTCGGTGGAGTTGTCGAGCATCCGCCGCAGGGTCGCCTCGGCGTCCCCGCCATGGTCCGCCAGCAGAGGACACAGGGCGATCGCCGCGATCGCCGCCGCGCTGCCCGTCAGGAATTGCCTCCACCCAGAGGACGCACGTGAGTCCGTGCTCTGGGGGGTCGGTGCCGTGCGGAGTGCGGCGGCTGCCGTGAACGCGCTGATCAGCAGGAGCGGGCCGGCCATGACCGCGGCGTTGGCCAGCAGGATCTCGGAGGCGTGGAAGGCCGGCCCGTAAGCCTGAAGGCTCCCGAAGGCCGCAGCCCCATCGGCGAAGTGCGGCCCGAACGACACCGTGCCACCCGGCAGCAGCGCGAGCGGAAACCACGCCGGGGTCGACCAGGCACTGACCCCCACCGAGGCCGCCGCGTGCAGCGACCCGGCGGCCACGGCCATGTCCAGCGTGATCAGCCCGCCGCCGGCCGCCAGCCACACCGCCCGGCCTCGTTGCCCCGCCGCGGCGAGCCGTTGAACCAGGCGCACGACAACCGCAGTCCCCACCGTCCAGACGGCAACCGACGGCGCGACGTCCCGAACGCCCATGAAAGGCATGACCGCGACCTGATTCCCGGCCACCAGAAAGCCGAACATCGCCACCCCGAGCAGCCCCACGACCGCCGCCAGCCCCGGCCCTCGCCCCGACGCCGCCGACCCGCCGCCCGACGCCGCCGACTGTGGCCCGCCGTCCGGTGCTGTCGATCCGAACCGGTCGTCCGGTGTCGAAGGCTCCGACCGGCTGGCCCGCGCCTGAAGCCGCGCCCCGATCGCCGCGAACGTCAGCACTCCGAGCAGAAGCAGCGCCTCTCCGCCCGAGCGGATCGCATTGGCCGAAGCCGCCGCCAGCAACGTCACCCCGCCCGCCACCATCGCGGCCCGGCCGAACGCCTCGCCCCTCTCCCGCCAGCTCGCCTCGTCGACGGCCGGCGAGACCAGCAGCGACGCGACGAAGACCAGCCGCTTCCGCGCGCGTCCCGGCCCTTCAAGTGCCGCGAGCTCGGCCAGCCACGTATCCCGCATCTCATCGGCCAGGTCCTTCGGCCACCGCCGTGCCGCGATCGCCACTCCCGCCCGGGCCATCCGCTCGGTCGGCCCGCCTCGCGACCGGGTTATCCGCTCGGTCGGCCCGCCTCGCGACCGGAGGCCGGATTCGGGCATCTTGCCTTCGACGTGGATGCCAGCTGGCCCGCCGTGGGAGTCGTTCCACGGCGGGCTGCTCTTGGGGTGGCTTCCCGGGCCGGGGAGGTCGCCGTCGGAGTGGCTGGGTGCTGAGCTTTTGTCCGCTGCCGGGGGCATCAGGCCTCCTGTGGGCGGTTGACCACGCGGGACATCTGGCGCTGCATCGCGGCCACCTCGCGCTGGGCCGCGGCCTCGCCCTCGGCCGTCAAGCGGTAGTAGCGGCGACTCGGCCGGCCCTCGGCCACCGGGTCGATCTGTTCCCAGTGCGACTCGACCCAGCCGGCGCGCTCGAGACGGACCAGGATCGGGTAGAGCGTGCCGCTCGGCAGGCCCGTGTCGGTCATGAGCTGGAGGCCGTACCGGTCGGCCGCCGGGTCGGCGAGCAGTGCCGCCAGCACCTTCAGGACCGAGGCGGTGATCCGGGGGAGACCCATGTACGCACTCTACATAGGGTCGGCCACCAACTCGCGGGCCCATGCGACCGCCACCGAGGGATCGGGGCCGGTGCCGCTGTAGAGGCTGTCGATCAGCAGCCACAGGCGGTCGCCCAGCAGTGGCGGGCCGCCGGCCGCCGCGACCAGGTCGTTCACCTGCGCTCGGGTGTCGCTCAGATACGCGCGCGCCACCGCGGCCGCCTCGTCATCGTCGTCGGGGGACGGGAACTCGGCGAGGTATTTGCGGAACGCGCATCCGCGGTAGGCGCTCCGGCGTACCCAATAAGCCACCTCCGCCGCCAGCGCGACCAGCTGCTCCCGAGGCTCGCCCGCCAGGGCAGCCGAGGCCGCGGCCTCGCGCTCCTCCCGCGCCCGGCCGAGATAGGCCGCCACGAGGGCCGATTTGCCGGGGAAGTGGCGGTAGAGCATGTTCTTGCCGCAGCCGGCGGCCTGGATCACCTCGGCGAGGCCGACCGCGCGCACCCCGCGCACGTAGAAGAGCTCGGCCGCGACCGTCAGGATCCGCTGCCGCCCCGAGGGATCTTCCGTTCGTGCCATCAGTGACGAGCTTATCCACGGCGTTGACGCCGTACGTCTCGGCGCGCCACCATCGGACCGACCGGTCCGTAATTTTCGGGAGGGACGAATTCATGCGAGACGCCGTCATCGTCGACGCGGTACGCACCCCGATCGCCAAGGGCAAGCCGGGCGGCGCCTACCACGACATCCACCCGATCGATTTGCACGCACACGTGCTCAAAGCGCTGCTCGACCGCAACCCCGGCCTCGACCCGGCCGACATCGACGACGTCATCGGCGGCACGGTCAGCCAGGTCGGCGAGCAGAGCACCAACCCGGCCCGCATGGCCCTGCTGGCCGCCGGCTTCCCCGAGTCGGTGCCCGGCGTGACCGTCGACCGCCAGTGCGGCAGCAGCCAGCAGGCGCTGAGTTTCGCCGCCCAGGGCCTCGTCGCCGGGGCGTACGACCTGGTCATCGCGTCCGGCGCCGAATCGATGTCCCGCGTCCCGATCGGCAGCCCGGCTTTCGCCGGCGCCCGCGCTTCGGTCGATGGTGCCCGCGCTTCGGACGGCGGTGCCCGTGCTTCGGTCGGCGGCGCCCGCGCTTCGGTCGATGGTGCCCGCGCTTCGGGCGGCGGTGCCCGCGCTTTCGTCGGCGGACCGGCGGTCGAGCAGCGTTACGGCGGATTGATCCCCCAGGGCGTCAGCGCTGAACTGATCGCGCGCAAGTGGGGCTTTTCCCGCACCCAGCTCGACGATTTCGCGGTCACCAGTCATGAGCGCGCCGCCGAGGCGTGGCGTAACGGCTGGTTCGACACCCAGATCACCCGCCCCGCGGCTCTCGACGTCGACGAGACGGTCCGTCCCGGCAGCAGTGGGGAAACCCTGGCCGCCTTGCGCCCGGCCTTCGCCGACCCGGGGTGGGAACGGCGTTTCGGCGCCATCGACTGGAAGGTGACCGCCGGCAACTCGAGCCCCGTCAACGACGGCGCCGCCGCGCTGCTGCTCACCACGAGTGAGATCGCCGCCCGCCACGGCTGGCGCGCCCGGGCTCGCGTCCACACCGCGACCGCGGTCGGCGACGACCCCGTCCTCATGCTGACCGGCGTCATCCCCGCCACCGCGAAGGTGCTCGCCCGGGCCGGCCTGACCATGAGCGACATGGACGCGTACGAGGTGAACGAAGCCTTCGCCTCAGTGGTCCTGGCTTGGCAGGCCGAGACCGGAGCCGACCCCGCAAAGGTCAATGTGGACGGTGGCGCCCTGTCCATCGGCCACCCGCTGGGCGCGAGCGGCGCCCGCTTGGCCACCACGTTGCTGAACACCTTGGAGCGAACCGGCGGCCGCTACGGCTTGCAGACGATGTGCGAGGCCGGCGGCACCGCCAACGCCACTATCATCGAACGCCTGTAAGGGCCGCCATTGCACGTTCGCGCACACCGCGTTGCACGTTTGTGCCCACATCGCCAGCGCCGATCGGAGAACTGCACGCCAGGGGCTGGCAACGGGACCAAATGGACTCGGCGTTACGAAAAGGTTGGGGCTGGGAAGTGCGGGAACGGCTGGTGGCCGGTGGTGGCCGTGTCGGGGGCGCGGGTGTGGGCGCTGTGCGGTAAGACTGGCGGCATGCTTGTCTCTTTTCCGCGGCTGGTGGGGCGGACGCAAGGGTTCGGCCTCGGGCGGCCGCGGCGGTTCACCATCGGGCCCGACGGGAAACGTGTGCTCTTTCTGCGCAGCCTCGGTGGGGAAGACCCGGTCCTGCGGCTGTGGAGTCTCGACCTCGACGGCGGGGACGAGCGGCTCCTCGTCGATCCGGCCACGCCGGCCGGCAAGGCGCTGTCGGCTCAGGAACGGGCCCGGCGCGAGCGGGCCCGTGACCGGTCGGCGGGGATTTCGGACTACAGCGCCGATCGGGCCGCACGGCGGGTCGCGTTCACCGCGGACCAGGAACTCTTCGTGGTCGACGTCGACAGTGGAGCGGTTTCCGCTCTTCCCGCGCGGACGCCGGTGGAGGACGCGACGATCAGCCCGGACGGTACGACCGTCGCCTACGTGCACGAGGGGGAGCTGCGGCTCGTGGGCGCGGACGGCACCGGAGACCGGGCCGTTGCGACGCCGGAGAAAGCCGACGTGACGTACGGGCTGGCCGAGCATGTGGCCGGTGAGTCCATGGAGCGGATGCGCGGCTTCTGGTGGGCGCCGGACGGCAACCGGCTCGCGGTGGCGCGGGTCGACAACGAGCCCGTCGAGATCTGGCATCTCAGCGATCCCAGCAATCCGCAGGAGCCGCCCACCACACACCGCTATCCGCGCGCCGGCACGGACAACGCTGTCGTAACGCTCCATGTTTACGATAAATCGGGCGCTGAGGTGCCCGTCCAGGCCGAGTACGAATACCTCGTCGACGTGGTGTGGGATGAGCACGGTCTGCTCGCGGTCGTGCAGAACCGGCCACAAACCGTCATGCGGGTGCTCGAAGTCGACCCGGCGACGGGTACGACCGCGGTCATCGCCGAGATGGTCGACGACGCCTGGACGCCGATCGTGCCCGGCGTGCCGAGGCGGACGGCCGCCGGTGAGCTGATCTGGACCGAGGACCGTGAGGACACCCGCCACCTGACCGTCGCCGGTGAGCCGGTCACGCCGCCGGGGCTCCAGGTCGCCGAACTGCTGTCGGTCGACGGCGACACCCTTCTGTTCGCCGCGACCGAGGAGCCCACCGAACTGCACCTGTGGACCTGGTCGCGAGCCGGCGGCCTCCACCAGATCACCACGGCCAAGGGCGTGCACACCGGCAGTCGTTCGGGCGGCAGCACCGTGATCCGGTCCTATCGGCTCGACGGGGAGGACACGCGCTTCGGCGCCCGGACGGTTGCGGATCTGTCGGCGAGCTCTCCAGTCGTACCCAAAGTGTCTTTGCTCCGCGCCGGAAAGCGCGAGTTGCGTACGGCCGTCCTGTTCCCCGCCGTTTGGCAGCGCGGCGAGCGGCTTCCGGTCCTGATGGATCCGTACGGCGGCACGGCCATGCAGCGGACCGTCGCCGACCGGCGCAGCTACTACATCTCGCAATGGTTCGCCGACCAGGGATTCGCCGTCATCGTGGCCGATGGCCGGGGCACGCCCGGGCGGGGACCGCGCTGGGAGAAGGAGGCCCACGGCGACAACTCCGACCAGCTGGTCGAGGATCAGGTCGACGCCCTGCACACGGTGGCCGCGCTCTATCCGGAGCTCGACCTGGGCCGGGTCGGCATCCGCGGCTGGTCGGCCGGCGGCACCCTGGCCGCGCTGGCGGTGCTGCGCCGGCCGGACGTCTTCCACGCGGCCGTCGCCGGTGCGCCGGTCACCGACGAGTTCCTCTACGACACACACTGGCAGGAGCGGTACCTCGGCGATCCCCGGATCGACCCCCGTCCGTACGAGAACGCCTCGGTCGTGCGGGACGCCGCGAAGCTCGAACGGCCGCTCATGCTGATCCACGGCCTGGCCGACGACAACGTCTACCCGGTGCACACGATGCGCTTCTCCGCGGCGCTGCTGGCCGCGGGGAAGCCGCACACCGTGCTGCCCCTGCCCGGCGCGAGTCACATGCCGCCGGACGTCGACCTGCTCACACCGCAACTGCGTTTCTTGCAGGAGGCACTGCAACCCTGACGAGTACGCCGGCGGCCAGCGCCACAAGCGCGTTGACGGTGATCGCCGACGCGGTGTCGCCGTGCGCCAGCACGGCCGACATGACCGGTGTGCCGACCGTGATGCCGATCTGCTGGCTCATCGTCGCCAGCCCGGTCGCCAGTCCCTGGTCGGCGGCGGGCAGCGCGTTCGTCACGGTCACCATGAACGCGACGATCGCGACCAGGTTCGCGACCCCGCCCACGAAGGTCAGCACCAGCAGCCACGGCCTCTCCGGCCCGAGCAGCACCAACGGCAGGGTCGCCACCGCCTGCGCAACGAGACCGCCGATGAGCGCGCCGCGGGCTCCGACGTGCGCGATTATGCGCGGTGCGACAAATCCGCCCACGACCGTGCCCGCTCCGAGCACGGCGAACGACAGCCCGGCCCGCAACGGCGAATAGCCGAGAACGTCCTGCAGGTAGAGGGTCAGCACGAAGACCAGCGACGTCTCGGTCGCGAAGGCCAGCAGCCCGGCCAGGTTCCCCCAGGCCACACCGCGGGATCGCAGCACCCGCACGGGCACCAGCGGCTCGGCGACACGCCTCTCGATCAACCAGAAGATTCCGAGCAGGAGTACGCCTACGAGCGTCCACCCGTGCACAAGTGCGAGCAATCCGCCAGTCACCGTGATCGCACCCGGTACGTCGATGCGGCGGCGCTCCTGACGGCGTACATCGGCGTCAAGCAGAACCGGCGCGGCCAGAAGGACCACCGCGGCGACCACGACGTTGAGGAAGAACGCCCAGCGCCAGCTCAGCAACCCGGTGAGCACACCGCCGAGCACCGCGCCGGTGGTGAAGCCGGCGGCCATCAGCGCCCCGTTGAGCCCGAGCGCCTTGTCCCGCGCCGGACCGGCCGGAAAGAGCGTGGTCAGCAGCGCGAGCGCGGCCGGCGTCACGGCCGCTGTGGCCAGCCCTTGCACGACCCGGGCGGCGAGCAGCACCTCGGCCGTCTGCGCGAGCCCGCCCACGAGCGAGGAGACGCCGAGCGCCGCCATGCCGATCAGGAACATCCGCCGCCGCCCGGCCAGATCGGCGACCCGCCCGAAGAGCAGCGTGAACCCGGCCGCGCAGAGCGCGAACGCCGTCGTCACCCACTGCAGCCCCTCAAGCGACAGCCCGACGTCACGCCCGATGGCCGGCAGCGCCACGTTGAGGATCGAGAAGTCGACCGCGAGCATGAACCCGGCGGTCAGCAGCACGGCCATGGCCGCGCGCTTAGTGTTCGTCATGAGCGTTGACATTGTTCGTTCGTGCTCGAAGCAACCAGAACCCGCTGTTGCCTAGCACTCACAGGGATAGGCAGCCCCCGCTGATGCGAGCAACGATGTCCCGGTGAACGAATTCGGGGCTTTCCTGCGAACCCGCCGCGCCCGCCTGACTCCCACCGAGGCCGGCCTCCGCTCGTACGGGAAAAGGCGAGTCCCCGGCCTGCGGCGCGAGGAACTGGCCCAGCTGGCCGGCGTGAGCCCCACGTACTACATGCGCCTCGAACAGGGCCAGAGCCAGAACGCGTCCACCGCGGTGATCGACGCACTGGCCCGCGCTTTGCGGTTATCGGCGGACGAGCGTTCCCACCTCTACGACTTGGCGCACCCGGCCGCCCTTCCCACCGCGGCTTCCCACCCCGCCACGACCCCAGCCGAGACTGCACGCACCAGGGTGTCGGCGGCTGAGGCTGCGCGCACCGGGGTGTCTGCGGCTGGGGCTGGGCGCGGCGGGGTGTCGGCGGGTGGGGCTGTGCGTGGCGGGGCTTCTGCGGCTGGGGCTGCGCGCGGCGGGGCTTCTGCCGCTGGGGCTGCGCGTGCCGGCGCGGTCCTGGACGGGACTGCTCGCCCGGGCGGGATTCCGGCGGAGGACGCACGCACTGGAGCTGCCCTGGTCGAGAACGCAAGCGCCGCGGCTGCCCTGGTGGAGAACGCGAGCGCCGGGGCTGCCCCGGCTAGTACGGCGGGGCCCGGCACGGTCCCGGCCTCGGGTGCACACCACGGCGCGGCCCCGGTCGAGACCGCGCGTCCCACCCTGTTGCGGTTGCTCGATGGCATGCCGGACATTGCGGCTGTGCTGGTTGACCGGCGTACCACGGTGCTGGCCTGGAATCCTCTCGGCCGGGCCCTGCTGGCTACCGGCGACACCGCGCCCGGCGTGAACCTGGTCCGCATGCTGTTCCTCGACCCGCGCTTTCGCGCCCTTCACCGCGACTGGCACACCGAGGCCTGCCGTGCTGTGGCGTCCCTTCGCCTGGTGGCCGGCCGTGTCCGTGGTGACCGCGCCCTGGCCGAACTGATCGGCGACCTGTGCATCCGCAGCGCCGACTTCGCCGAGATGTGGGCCAATCACCCCATCGCCGAGTGCGTGACGGGCCGCAAGCTTCTGCACCACCCCGTCGTCGGCGACTTGGACCTGGACTTCGAAGTCCTTCAACCCGCCGACGGCAGTGGCCAGCGTCTGATCACCTACATGGCCGCCCCCGAAAGTCCCGCCGCCGCGGCACTGAAGTTCCTGGCCGCCTGACCGTCCTCGGCCGCGTGGTCGTTCGTCTCGATCAGCCGGCCGTTCTCCAGTGTCAGCACCCGGTCGACCAGGTCGAGCCCTTCGGTGCGGTGTGTCAGCACCAGCACCGTCCGGCCCCGCCCGGCTTCCAGCAGGTCGGCCATCAAGGCCTCGGCCACGTCGACGTCGAGTCCTTCGGTGGGCTCGTCCAGGATCAGCAGCCCCGGCTCGGCCAGCAGCGCCCGCGCGGTAGCGAAACGGCGAACCTGCCCGCCCGACATCGTGCTGCCCCCACTGCCGAGCCACGTGTCGAGACCGTCGGGCAGCCCGTCCAGCCATTCCCCGAGCCGCACCCGTTCCAGCACGGTCCGCAGCTCCCCATCCGTGGCACCAGGCTTGGCCAGCCGCAGATTCTCCCGAACCGTCGACGCGAAGACGTGATCGGTCTCGTCCCCCACGAGCACGACCCGCCCCCGCACGGCCTCTTCCGGCAGCTCCCGCAGATCGGTCCCGTCGCTCAGAGTCAGCGCCCCCGCCCGCGGATCGAGCAACCGCCCGGCCACCGCGGCCAGCGTCGACTTCCCCGCCCCCGACCGACCGAGCACAGCAACCCGCACACCCGCCGTCAGATCGAGGTCGAGCCGGTCGAGCACAGCCTCCCGCCCCGGATCCCACCCAGCGACAATGCCTTCCAGCCGTACGCCCAGAGCCCCCACCCGGCTGACGCCGGAGTTCGGCGGTTCGGCGCGTGGGAATGTCGCGGCCGGCGGCTCGGTCAGCAGGGTGGCCAGGCGTTGTTCGGCGCCGGCGGCTCGACGGCGGGCGACGGCGGCGTCGGGGAGGGTCATCAGCTGTTCGCCCAGGACGACCATGACCAGCAGCAGGACCGCGGACCACTCGTGGGAGAGACCGCCCAGGGCGAACACGGTTCCCGTGACGGCGACGCCCCAGCCCAGGTGGCCCAGGGCGGCAGCCCAGCCGGCGGCACGGGCCGACTGTTCCTCGAGCCGGGCCAGATCGCGGCTGCGCCGCTTCGGCACGGCCGGGAGACCGGTCAGCTCTCGGCTGAGCCGCTCCGGCACGGTGGGGGAGCCGGTCAGCTCTCGGCTGAGCCGCTCCGGCACGGTGGGGGAGCCGGTCAGCTCTCGGCTGTGCTGCACCGGCACGGTTGGGGGACCGGTCAGCTCCTCGATGCCGTCCACCGTCTCGACCATCGCGTCGCGCAGCTCAGCTCTGGCTTTACCGGTGGCGGCGTCGCTGCGAGTCGCCTGGCGGGCGGCTACCAGGGGTGCGGCTACGCCGGCGATCGCCAGGCCGGCGGCGAGTGGGAGCGCCACGGCCGGCGCCAGGAGCAGCGCCACCCCGGACGCGATCGCGATGGTCGCCGCGGCCGCCCAGGCCGGGAGGCGTCCGCGCAGCAGGCCGTCCACCCGGGAGTCCACGTCGTCGACGAGCTTGGTGAGCAGGTCTCCGCGCCGCCGCAGCCGTGGGCCCGGGACGAGGGGGATGAGCGAGGCGTATACCCGCGACCGCCAGGCGCCGAGCCGCGCGAACGCGACGTCATGGGCGACCAGCCGCTCCAGATATCGGAGCAGGGGCCGGGCCACCGCGCTGCCGCGCACCAGCACCACCGCCGTCGACAGCGACAGCACCGGCGGCAACGTGGACGCCCGCACCAGCAGCCAGGCCGCCGCCCCGGTCAGCACGAGCCCGGCGAGCGAGGAGCCGCTGCCCAGGACGACCGCCGCCCACGGGCGCCGCCACAAGGACCAGCTCCCGGCACCGGACCGCCGCGACGCCGTTGCCAAGACCGGCGGAATCGTCGCGCCCGACGAGGGCTCGGGCCCGGCGGCGCGAGCGGCGGAGACGGTCAGAGGGGTGGAGGCGGTCAGAGGGGTGGAGGCGGTGTCGGATGGTGGTGTGACGCCGATGGTGCGGTCGGCGGCGGCGAGCAGGGCGGGGCGGTGTGCGACCACGAGTACGGCGCTGCCTCGGCGGGCGGCCGTGCGGAGGTGCTTGATGACCAGTTGTTCTGTGGTGGCGTCCAGGTGGGCGGTCGGCTCGTCCAGGAGCAGGGTCACCGGCTCGGCGCCGGCACGATGCAGCAGGGCGGCCAAGGCCAGCCGGTGGCGCTGGCCGGCGGACACTCCCGCGCCGCGCTCGCCCAGCGGGGTGTCGGTGGGCAGGTCGAGTCCGACCGTGCGGAGTGCTTCGCTGATCTCCGTCGTGGAGGTTGTGGCCGGGAAGAGGTCGGCGACCGTGCGGGCATGTGGCAGCGTGACCCGCTGCGGCAGATAGAGCGGGTCGTCCGCGACGGCCACGCCCGCCTCAGGGGCCTGAAGGCCGGCGAGCACGCGCAGCGCGGTTGTCTTGCCCGCGCCCGATGGCCCGCGCAGCGCCACCATCTCGCCGGGCCGGACGCTCAACTCGTCGAGAGCTAGGGCGTCCCGCGTTGCTCCGGGGTAGCGCACCCGCAGCCCGAAAGCCCCGATTCCAACGGCGCCTGGGCTTGGGTGGCGCTGGGCCGGAGGTGATCCGGCGGTCAGGATCTCGTCCACGTCGTTGATGACGGCGGTGGCGTCGGTGGCGGCGTGATACCGGGCGGCCATCTCGCGGAGCGGGCGGTACGCCTCGGGGGCCAGCAGGATGACCAGCAGGGCCGGGCCGAGGGACAGGTTGCCGGCGGCCACGCGCAGTCCGGCCTCCACGGCGATCAGGCCGACCGAGAGGGTGCCGACCAGGTCGAGGGCGGTCGACGACAGGAAGGCGACGCGGAGCACGCGCAAGGTGGCCGAGCGGTGCTTGTCGGTGAGGTCGGCGACCACCGCGGTCTGGCGCTCGGCGCGGCCGAAGACGCGCAGGGCGGGCAGGCCGCGGACCACGTCGAGGAAGTGGCCGGCCAGGCGGGCGTCGGCCTGCCAGCGCTGCCGGGCCCGGGCCTGGGTGGCCCAGCCGATGAGGGCGCCGAGCACCGGGATCAGCGGCAGCGTGACCAGGGCGACGACCGCCGACGCGGGGTCGACCAGGGCCATGGTGACGATGACCAGCGGGGGCAGCGCGACGCCGAGAACGAGCGACGGCAGGTAGCCGCTGAACCACGGCCGCAGCGCGTCGAGCCCGTTGCTCAGCACGGCGACGAGCCGGCCCGCACCGAACGACGCCACCCAGGCCGGGCCGCGGCGCAGCACCGCGGCCAGCATCGAGCGGCGCAGCTCGTCGGTGACCCGGGCGGCGGTCCGCTGGGCGACGACCTGCTCGCCCCACGAGAAGACGGCCCGCGCGGCGAACGCGCCCGCGAGCAGGGCGGTGGCCCATCGGTGGTCGCCCGCGATCAGCAGGCTGAGCGCCACCGCCACGGCCAGGGTCGCCGCGGCCTGACCGGCGCCGAGCAGGGCCAGCAGGACGATGCCGGCCCGGCTGGTGCGGGCGTGACGCACCAGCCGGGGATCCAGCGGCCCGCGGGCTGACGCGGACCGCTTCGGCGCGGCGGGAGCAGTGACTGTGGAGGCGGCGGCGGCGCCGGGCCGTGGCGCTGTGCGGGTGGTCATGAAGGGACCCGTTCGCTGGCGACGCGGCGGCGGAAGACCCAGTAGGAGAAGGCCTGGTACGCCAGGACGCCGGGGAGGATGAGGACGCCGGCCCAGGTGATCAGCTCGAGGGCTTGGGGCGTGGCGGCGGCCGCGTCCCGGGTCAGCGACCACTGGGGGTCGAGCGTGCTGCGCAGGACGACGTCGCCGTGGGTGGTGAAGACGGCCACCACGGCGCCGGCCACCGACAGGGCCGTGGTGGCGAAGGCCAGGGCCTCCCGGCTGGAGCGGGCCAGCATGCCGACGAGCAGGCTGAGGGCCGCGGCGGCCAGGGTCAGGCGTGACGCCGTACCGAAACCGATGACGACAAGCGCGACGGCCCCGCCCGTGCCCAGCCACCGTGCCAGCGTGCGGGCCCGATGGCGCAGGGGACCGCTGGTGCGCAGGCCGAGGAACGTGGCGCCCAGCATCAGGGCCGCGAACAGGGCGGCCAGTGCGCCCAGACCGGCGGCCGGCGACCAGATCGGGCCGAGGGTGCGGGACAGGCCGTCGCCGGTCACCGAGCCGTCGGCGCCGAGGGCCAGGCCGCGCACGAACGTGGCCAGCAGGGCGCCCCAGACTCCCACGATGCCGAGCGAGCTGAGCGCCAGCGCGATGTCGGCGCGGCGGCGGTACGAAGGGCCGTCGCCCTTGCCACGGAACTCGAGGGCGACGCCGCGGACCGCGAGAAGGAGCAGCAGGACGACCATCGGCAGGTAGAGGCCGGAGAGCATCGCCGAGTACCAGGCCGGGAACGCGGCGAACGTGACGCCGATGGCCGCGACCAGCCAGACCTCGTTGCCGTCCCAGAACGGGCCGATCGTGCGGACCGCGGCGCCACGCTCGTGGTCGTCGCGGCCGAGCAGCGGGCCGAGCAGGCCGACGCCGAAGTCGAAGCCCTCCAGGACGAAGAAGAGCACCCAGGCGAGCACGACGACGGCGAACCAGAAGGTGATCATGGGTAGTCCCTCAGTAGACGGGTGCGGGTTCGGCGGTCTCGGCGACGGTGGCCGGCGGTGGCGCCAGCGGCTGTCGCGCGAGATGGCGGACCAGGCGGAACCAGACGACCGCGAGGATCCCGTAGACGACCGTGAAGCCGGCCAGCGAGGCGATCACCTCGGAGCTGGTGAGCCCGGGGGAGATGCCGTCGGCGACCTTCGAGATGCCGAAGGCGATCCACGGCTGGCGGGCGGTCTCGGTGAAGATCCAGCCGAAGGTGTTGGCGACCGCGGGCAGGACCGGGATCAGCGGCAGCCAGCGGGTCAGCCAGCGCGGGGCGTCACGGTGCTTCCTCGTACGCCACAGGTAGTACGCCGCCACGGCCGCGGCCAGCATGCCGGCGCCGATCATCACGCGGAACGACCAGAACGCCACCGGGATCATGGGCACGTACGAGCCAGGGCCGTACTGGGCGGCGTACTGCGCCTGAAGGTCGTTGATGCCCTGCACGGTCGCCGTCGGGTTGCCCTTGGCCAGGATGGAGAGCAGCCACGGGATGTCGAGCGAGAAGTCCGGGAACGGCGAGCCGAGCGTGAAGATGGAGAACGGCGCGCCCTTGGTCGTCTCGTAGAGGGCCTCGGCCGCGGCCATCTTCATCGGCTGCACCTCGGTCATGACCTTGCCGAGGTGGTCGCCGGTGAGCGCGGTCAGCGCCCCGCCGGCCAGCGTCATCCAGGCGCCGAGCCGCGCCATGATCCGGAACGTGCCGTCGGCCGCGAGCCGCCACACGCCGAGGGCCAGCAGCAGCGCCCCGCCCACCATGATCGCGCCGGCCAGGGTGTGCGGGAACGCGGCCAGGTTGACCTTGTTGAGCAGCAGCTCGGTGAACGACGTGAGGCGCGCGCGGTTGGTCACCGGGTCGAGCTCGTACGCCACCGGGTGCTGCATGAAGGAGTTGGCGGCCAGGATGATGAACGCGGACAGCACGGTGCCGATCGCAACGATGACGATGGTGGCCGTGTGCACGAGGCGGGGCAGCCGGTCCCATCCGAAATACCAGAGCGCGAGGAACGTCGCCTCCAGGAAGAAGGCGAGCATGCCCTCGATGGCCAGCGTGGGCCCGAAGACGTCGCCGTAGAACTTGGCGAAGTTGCTCCAGCCCAGTCCGAACTGGAACTCCTGCACGAGGCCGGTGACGACACCGACGGCGAAGGTGACGATCAGGATCTTGCCGACGAACTTCGTGAGATGCAGGTATTCCTCCCGCTTGGTGCGCAGCCACGCGATCTGCAGGCCGGCGGCGGCCGCGGCCAGGCTGATCGACAGCGGCACGAAGAAGTAGTGATAGATCGTCACCACCGCGAACTGGAGCCGGGTCAGGTCCAGCACGTCCATGGGAATGCCCCCTCTACGACGTCTCGTAGTAGATACTACGACGCGTAGTACGACGCTGTGCAGTAGGCCTGTGTAAGATGGCATACATGGCTCTCGGGGACCTGGAACGCGAGGTCATGCGGCAGTTGTGGGACGCGGGGGAGCCGCTCACCGTGCGGCAGGTGCACGAGCGGCTCCGGGAGCGCGACCTCGCCTACACGACCGTGATGACCGTGCTCAACCGCTTGACGAAAAAGCGCGTCGTCATCCAGCAGGACGAGGACCGCGCTTACAAGTACGTGCCCGCGCAGTCGCGGGAGGAGATGACCGCCGGCCTCATGCTCGACGCGCTCACCGCCAGCGGCGACCAGGATGCCGCCCTGGCCTACTTCATGGGGCAGTTGTCGCCCGACGCCCTGAAGGCGGCAATCGAAGCCGTCACAAAGAAATGACGGCTTGCCGTTCCTTTTCAGGGCGGCCGGAGGGGTGACCGCGCTCCTGCTCGGCGCGCTCGGCCTGACCCTGTCGCTGGTCGTCCCGGGCGCGCTGGCCCGCGCGCGCTGGCCCGACCGGGCGCCGGTCGCGGCCGTGCTGCTCTGGCAGTCGATCACGCTGAGCGCGGTGCTGTCCGCGCTCGGCGTCGTGCTCTCCGCGCCGTATGAGGTCACCCGGGCCGCCGGCTCGGGCAAGCCGGTCGCCGCCGCCGCGCTCATCGGCGCCCTGGTCGTGGCCGGTGTCATCATCCTGCGCCTGATCGTCTCGCTGGCCGGGGTCACCCGGCGCTCGCGGGCGCGCCGGGCCCGCCACCGTGAGCTGGTCGACCTGCTCGACCGGGCCGAGCAGCACCGCGAGCTCGGCCCCGACAACCTGCGCGTGCTCGACGGGGCGCTGCCGCTGGCCTACTGCGTGCCCGGCCGCGAGCCGCGCGTGGTCCTGAGCAACGGCGTGCTCCAGGTGCTCGACCGGGAGCAGGTCGACGCGGTCCTCGCCCACGAGCAGACCCACCTCCGTCATCGGCACGAGGTGGTGATGGAGTCGTTCACCGCGTTCTACCGCGCCGTGCCGGGGCCTCTGCGGAGCCGGGCGCCCCTTGACGCCGTACATCTGCTCCTGGAAATGATCTCGGACGACGTGGCGCGGAGGAAGACCGGGGCGGAGCCGCTGCGAGCCGCCCTCGAGCGGTTGACCGATGCCATCCCCCTGGCGGAGGACGCGCGGGCCGATCCGACGGGTGACGCCAGGCGTCGCCGGCTGGCCCGGCTCGGCCAGCCGCACACCGTGTCCGTCGGCCTCAACGTCGCCGCCGGGCTCGCCGCCGTGGGTCTGCTGGTGCTACCCACGGTGATCCTGGTGGTGCCCTGGCTCGATCGTGCGCTGGACCACTGGCCGCTCTAGTGACTCTGCGTATGCCGTCCTGAGCAAGCAGTTTCCCGTACGCGGCGGCTTCAGTTCTCCACATGATCCGGAGTACGGTGGTCCCCGGTTCGGCAGCCCCCCATCGTCCACCCGGCCGATCTGACGGACCACCGCCTAATCGCCGTGTGGGCGAACCGGGGACCCGAGTGGTTGGGGTGAAGCCGCGACGCGTCGCGGCCGGACGCGTCTTCCCGTCCGAACCCGTCAGCTAACCCGGTCGGCGGCACGAGGGAAGAAAGGACATCACACCCAACGTGAAACGGATTGGGGCGCGCGGCCGCGCCGCAGTTCTGCGCGGGCTCGTCTGCGCACTCGCGGCGGTCGGGGTCGTTGTCACCGGACCAGCCGTCGCGCACGCCACACCCTCGCCCTCCTCGGTCGAGGCTCAGATCGACAAGCAGTGGAACGAACTCGAGCCGGTCATCGAGCAGTACAACGATGTGCACAACCAGCTGCTCAAGAACCGCGCTCAGCAGAAGAAGCTCGCCGCCCAGCTGACTCCGCTCCAGGTGCAGGTCGACCTGGCGATGGCCCAGGTGCAAGGCCTGGCCGTCGACGCGTACAAGCAGGGTGCGCCGAACGCCCTCGACGCCATGATCATCAGTGGCTCGCCGACCGGGCTGACCGACAAGCTGACCTATCTCGATCAGCTCGCTCGTCATCAGCAGGAGCAGATCAAGGGCGTGGCGGCGCTGCGCGACAAGCTTTCCGCCACCAAGTCCGACCTGGATGTCGTGACCAAGTCCGTCGCCGCGCGCGACAAGGACCTGGGCACGCGCAAGAAGGCGATCCAAACCAAGATCACTTCGCTGCAGAAACTGCGGATCCAGGCGTACGGCTCGGCGGACGCCTCGGATGGGCCCCTGCGCCTGGGTGCCTGTCCGGTCACGTACACCAATGACAAGGGCGGGCGTGCGGCACAGCGCGCGTGCGACCTGATCGGCAAGCCGTACGTCTTCGGGTCGGCAGGCCCGAACTCGTACGACTGCTCCGGTCTGACCCAGGAGGCCTGGGCCAGCGTCGGTGTGCACCTCGACCACTACACGAAAGACCAGTGGGGCGAGGGCAAGGCGGTGTCGCGGGACGAGTTGCAACCGGGTGACCTGGTCTTCTTCTTCCCGGGAAGTCTCCATCACGTCGGCATCTACATCGGTGGCGGCCTGATGGTCCACGCTCCGCACACGGGGGATCACGTGCGGATGGCGGAGATCGACCGGATGCCCATCGCGGGCTTCCGCCGGCCGGGCTGATTCCCGAGTTCGTACGGTCGAGGCCGCCCGGGCAGGAGCCCTGGCGGCCTCGGCTGTTCCCGGGGCGTTGCATAATTCGATGTCATGAGCGACTCGCCCTTGATCGACAGCCTCACCGCGGCCGTGGAGGCCAGCCCGGACGACCTGCCGTTGCGGCTGCACCTGGCGGAGTTGCTCGTGGCGGCCGGTCGTGGGGGAGAGGCGATCGGGCACGCCGCCCAGGTCCTGGCCCGCGAGCCGGGCAACGCCACCGCCCAGAAACTGATGGGCGCCGCCCTGACCCCCTCGTCGCCGCCCGCACCCGCCCCCGCCACGCCCCCTCAGGATGTCGACTGGGCGGCCATGGAGCAGGAGTTCGGTGACGTGGTGCCGCCGCGGTTCACCCGGGCCGACGGCGAACCCGACCCCGTACAGGGTCACGCCGACCGTGCCTTCGACGTCGAGACCTCGAGAATCACCCTGGCCGACGTCGGCGGCATGGAGGAGGTCAAGAAGCGCCTCGAGATCTCGTTCCTGGGCCCGATGCGCAACCCCAAGCTGCGCAGCCTGTTCGGCAAGAGCCTGCGCGGCGGCCTGCTGCTCTACGGCCCGCCCGGCTGCGGCAAGACCTTCCTGGCCCGCGCGGTGGCCGGCGAGATGGGCGCCTCGTTCATCTCCCTGTCGATCACCGACGTGCTCAACATGTGGGTGGGCAGCTCCGAGCGCAACCTGCACGACCTGTTCGACTCGGCCCGCGGCCACGCGCCCTGCGTGCTGTTCCTCGACGAGATCGACGCGCTGGGCCACAAGCGCAGCCAGCTCAACTCGTCGTCCATGCGCACGGTGGTCAACCAGCTGCTGACCGAGCTCGACGGGGTCGACGGCAACAACGACGGCGTCTTCGTGCTGGCCGCGACCAACGCGCCCTGGGACATCGACTCGGCGCTGCGCCGTCCGGGCCGCCTCGACCGTACGGTGCTGGTGCTGCCGCCCGACAAGCCCGCGCGCGAGGCGATCCTCCAGTACCACCTGCGCGACCGCCCGGTGGCCGGCATCGACCTGGGCCGCGTGGCCGACGCCACCGACCACTACTCGGGCGCCGACCTGGCCCACGTATGCGAGACGGCGGCCGAGTTCGCCATGCGCGACTCCATCGCCAGCGGCGACATTCGCATGATCAACCAGCAGGACATGCTCGACGCCGTACGGGAGGTCCGCCCCTCCACCGACGGCTGGTTCGCCACGGCCCGCAACGTGGCCATGTTCGCCAACGAGTCCGGCGAGTACGACGACCTGGCGGCCTACCTCAAGAAGCGCAAGATCCGTTGAGTGAGCCGGCCGGCGCCTACGGGCGGGCCCACCGGCTGGCGCAGGTGGGCCGCTACGACGAGGCGGAGAAGGCGGCCCGCGACGGTCTGGCCGCCGACCCGGGTGACGCCCGCCTGCTGACGCTGCTCGCGTCGGTCCTGCGCCTGCGGCGTGACTACGCCGGCGCCCTGGCCACGGCCGACGCCGCGGTCGCGGCGGCACCGCAGTTCGCCGACGCCCACGCCGAACGGGCCGAGAACCTCATCGTCATGATCCGCTCGCGCGACGCCGTCTCGGCCGCGGCCGAGGCCGTACGTCTGGAACCCGCCGAGCCGACCGGCCACTTCGTGCTCGCCCGCGCGCTGGCCTCGGCCAAGGACTACCCGAGGGCGCGGGCGGCCGCCGCACACGGTCGCTCGCTGGATCCGAACTCGGTGGAGGGCCTGCTGACGGTGGCCGACGTCGAACGCGACGCCGGTAACCGCGAGGTCGCCGTGGCGGCGGCCCGGGCCGCGCTGGCCATCTCGCCCGGCAATCCGTACGGCCGCTGGCTGCTCGCGATGCTCGACGCGGAACGTCTGCGGGTCCGCCGCTCGATGCGAGCACTGCGCGACGTGGCCCGCGACAATCCGGCCCGGGCCGACATCGTCTCGATGACCTGGCCGATCCGTGGCGTCCTGAACGGCCTGCGCCGGGGCCTGGCCGCGAGCGCCGCCCTGGTCTGCCTGCTGCAGCTGATCGCTCTGTGGTGGTGGCCCACGGCCGGCCCGTTCGGGCGCGTCATGGCCGCGGTGCTGGCCGCGGTGATGGCCGGTTTCGCCGCCCGCATCCTGATCCCGGCCGGCCGTCTCCCGTGGCGCTGCCTGCGCCTGCTGCCGCCGCTGATGCGCCGCGCCGACCGGACGGCGCTGTGCTTGACGGCCGTCGCCATAACCCTGCTTTTCCTGTACGCCTGGACGGCCTGGTGGCCACTCCCACTACTGGCCCTGGCCCTGACCCCGTTCCTGTGGCTCCTGAGCTTGGCCGAGTTGCTGGGGGCGGGCCTGGACGACCCGGGTATGCGGCCCGCCCTCACCGACCTGGCCGCGGAGTTCCGCGACTGGTGGCGTACCACCAAGAAAGATCTTCGAGAAGCCTGGACCAATCCGCAGCCGTCCCGCCGGCAGACGCCCGGCGACGACTGACTCAGGGCAGTGGGGCGGGCTCGGTCGCGGTCTGTGGCAGGCGGCGGTCGAGGAGCCACAGGATCGCGGCGAAGACGGCGGCCATGACGGCGACCATCAGCATGTTGAGGACGGCGGTGGGGTAGCCGACGGTGGTGGCGTCCGTGAAGGGATACGGGAACCAGTCGGTGGTCGCCCCGTGCGCCAGCGTGTAGCCGATCCACGCGGCCGGCCACAGGAACGCCCAGGCGACCGTGCGGCGCTCGATCCGGGGGCGCGGGCCGAAGAGCAGCCAGCCGGCCAGTGCCGCCCACGGCGCGATGTAGTGGAATCCCAGATTCGACCACCAGCCGGCGCCGTGCGGATCGGACTCGCCGGCCAGGATCGTGGCGTACACGATGCCGGTCACGATGATCGCGAGCAGCGAATCGAGCCGCAGGATCCGCCAGAACCGCCCGTCGCGCCCCGGATCGATCATGAGGCTGCCCGCGGCGAGCAGCACGAGAACATTGCTCTGGATGGTGAAGTAGCTGAACAGCCGGATGAACCGCGTGATCGCCGGCGCGTCGGTCCCCTGCGCGCTGAGCACCATCTGAATGATCAGGGAGGTCAGGACGACGGCGAAGAGCAGACCGTGCCAGACCCGTGAGGCCGTGCGAACGCGATTCACGTCCGGTAGTAAACCCTTGATCCACTCTCGGGGAAAGCGGAGGCCGGCCACGCTCGCGCGGCCGGCCCCGGGTGTCACGACTTCGTGGTGGGGCTCTCCTGCGCCGGCCGGCGACCGGCCTTGGCGTACGCGAGAAGCGCCAGAATGAGAGCGATCACCCCGGCGATGAGGCCCGCGATGCCGAAGGCGTCGGGCCCGTCGGAGCTGTCGCCGGCGGGAGCGGCCTCGGCGGTGGCGGTCGCGGTGGGCGCGGCGGCGGCCGTGTCGGTCGTGCTCGCCGCGGCCAGCTTCAGCACCGGCGCCGGGTGTTCCGGCTCGGTGCCGTCGGTGGTGGGCTCGTCGATCCAGCGGACGACGGTGCTGTCGGAGTAGGTCTGCAGAGCCTTGAAGACCATCTGGCCGGACTCGGGCAGCGGCCCGAGCGACACGTCGAACTCCTGGAACTGCCCCGGCTTGACCTCGGAGCCGGCCTTGGCCGTCCAGGTGATCTTCGAAACCGACTCGGTGATCTGGGCGCCGTGCGCCTCGAGCGGCTTGGCCAGCTTGGACACGGTGGTGGCCACGTCCCACCCGGTGATCGGCTTGACCGAGACGGAAGCCACCGGGTTGTCGGCCGGCAGGTTCACCTCGAGCTTGGTCGTGGAGGCGGTATCGGACTCGTTGGGCACCCGGAAGGTCACCTTGGCGTAGCCACCGGCGGTCGCGGTGTCAGGGTTCACCGTGACGTGGGCGGAGGCCGGCGCGGCCAGCGCCAGGGTGAGGCCGGCGACCGTGGCGGCCACCAGGGCCGAGCGCTTGAGCAGGGACATCGAAGTCGTCAACCTTCCGCATGGGGGACAGCCCGTTGCCGGGCACTCGCGTTGGTCGCCCCACGACTCGCGATAGTTCCCGCCGATCCCAACTTTTTTCGCGCCTCAGCTCCTCACGCGTGATTCACCGGACGGCGGGCAGGCGCACGTCCACCCGGAGGCCGGGGGCGGCGTCGCTCAGGCTGACCGTGCCGCCGTGGCGGCGGGCCAGCTCGCGGACGATCGCCAGGCCCAGGCCGGAGCCGCCGGCGTCGCGGGCGCGGGCGTCGTCGAGCCGGGTGAACCGGTCGAAGACCCGCTCCCGGTCGGCCTCCGGAATGCCCGGGCCGTCGTCGGTCACGGTGATCCAGCGGTACGCCGCGTCGGCGCGCACCTCGACACAGATCCGCGATTTCGCGTGACGCACCGCGTTGTCCAGCAGGTTCGCCACCACCCGGCCGAGCGCGTCGGGCTCGCCGGTGATCGTCACCGGCGCCGCCGGGCGCACATAGCCCACCGTGGGGTACCGGGCCACCACGTCACCGACCACCGCCCCCAGATCGACGTCGCGGAACGGCGCGGCCACGACACGGCCCGGCGCCGCGTCGTCGGCCCGGGCGAGCAGGAGCATGTCGTCGACGAGCCGGCTGAGGCGGTCGACGTCGGTGAGCAGATCGACCGAGAGCGCGTTCCAATCGGTGTCGGGCAGCCGCTGCGAGACCTCCAACTCCGTACGCATGTTGGTCAGCGGGCTGCGCAGCTCGTGGGCCGCGTCGGCGACGAACGCCCGCTGCCGGGCCTGCGCCGCGTCGAGCCGGTGCAGCATCCCGTTCAGCGTCACCGCGAGCCGGTGGATCTCGTCGCGGGACTCGGGCACGGGCAGCCGCCCGGCGCGCGTGCCCCCGGTGATCTCCTCGGCGCCCGCGCGCAGCGCGTCGACCGGGCTGAGCGCCGCGCCGAGCACCCGCCACAGCACCAGCCAGAGGGCTCCGACCAGCAGCGGGAACATGATCAGAAGCGTCACGCGCAGGATGTGCACGCCCTGCGTCAGGTCGTTCGTGGACCGCGCGACCAGCACCCGCACGGGATCGGTGGGCGGACCGGCGGTCACCATCACGACCCGGGCGTCGCCGTCGAGCCCGACCCGGCTGCCGGGGATCTCGCGCACGTTGCCGTCTTTCATGCCGCTCAGCTCGTCCGGGTGCAGCATCGGGATGAGCCGGTCGGCGCCGGCCGAGATCGACAGGACCCGGCCCTGCGCGTCGATGACCTGCACCTGCATGGCCGCGTTGACCGGGATCGGCTCGGCCAGCTGTCCCTGCTCGGCGAGCTTGGCCACGCCTCGCGCCGTGTCCAGCGCCTCGGCGTTCACCGCGCGCAGCAGCCCGAAGTTGAGCACGAAGACGAGCAGCACCCCGCCGGCGGCCAGGCCGGCCGTCAGCGCCAGGACCGAGGTGAGCACCAGCCGGGCGCGCAGGCTGAGCTCGCGCGGCCGGCGCATCAGTCTCCCGTCACGGCCGCGAGCCGGTAGCCCGCGCCGCGCACGGTCTCGAGCCGGTCGCGCCCGATCTTGCGGCGCAGGTAGCCGACGTACACCTCGACCGCGTTGGGCGCGGTCTCCACCGCGGCGTCCCAGACGTGGTCGAGCAGCTCGATCTTGCTGACCACCTCGCCCGGCCGGCGCATGAGGTATTCCAGCAGGGCGAACTCGCGGGCCGTGAGCGTCACCTCGGCGCCGGCGACCATCACCCGGCGCTCGGCCGGATCGAGCTCGACGTCGCCGTGCGCGAGCACGGTCGGCCGCTCGTGCACGCCGCGCCGCAGCAGCGCGCGCAGCCGGGCGAGCAGCACGATGTAGGAGAAGGGCTTGGTGAGGTAGTCGTCGGCGCCGCAGTCGAGACCGTCGGCCTGGTCGTACTCCCCGTCCTTGGCCGACAACATCAGCACCGGCACCCAGTTGCCCTCGGCGCGCAGCTGACGGACGACCCGATAGCCGCTGAGCCGCGGCAGCATCACGTCGAGGATCATCGCGTCGTACCCGCCGTGACGGGCCATCTCGAGCCCGTCCTGCCCGTCGCCGGACACGTCCACCGCGAAGCCCTCGGCCTGCAACCCGCGCTGCAACGCGGCCGCGAGCCGCGCCTCGTCTTCCACCACCAGCAACCGCACCCCCTTACCTTTGCATGGGAGGGGCAACCCCTAGAGGCGGCTCTCAGCCCGGTCACAGCGGCCACGGCGCACTCTTGTGGCAGATCAACGGGAGGTGGACATCGTGTCCGTGTTCAGATCGAGGCCGGCCCTTCGCTGGCTCGTACCATCCGCAGCCGCGGTGGTCGTGATCGGGGGCGGCGCGGCGGCGGGAACGATCGTCGCCAGCGCGGACCCCTCGCTGCCCGACCGCAGCGCGGCCGAACTGCTCGTCGACCTGCAGAACGCCAAGGTCGACGGACTGTCCGGCACCATCGTGCAGAGCGCCGACCTGGGCCTGCCGAAAATCGCCGGGCTGACCGCCGACTCGGGCGGCGCCGACCTGGTCAACCTGGTCGCGGGCAGCAACACGGCCCGCGTCTGGTACGCCGGTGAGGACAAGGCTCGCCTGGCGCTGATGAGCACGCTCGGCGAGACCGACGTCATCCGCAACGGCTCCGACGTCTGGATCTGGCAGAGCAAGGCCAAGACCGCCACGCACCTCACCCTGCCGGCGGACGTGGACAAGAAGCCCGCGTCGCTGCCGACCGGGGTCCCCTCGACGCCGCAGGACGCGGCCGAGGCGGCGCTCGACGCCATCGACCCGACCACGGCGGTCTCGACGACCGGCGCGGCGAAGGTGGCCGGCCGCGACGCCTATGAGCTCGTGCTCAGCCCGCGGGCGTCCGAGTCGCTGATCGGGCAGGTGCGCCTGGCGATCGACGCCGAGAAGAAGATTCCGCTGCGCGTCGACGTCTATGCCAAGGACGCGGTCAACCCGGCCGTCCGGGTCGCGTTCCAGCAGATCAGTTTCGACACGCCCGACGCTCAGCAGTTCACCTTCAACCCGCCGCCGGGCACGAAGGTCAACAAGACCGACGCGGGCAAGCTCGAGACCGAGCTGGAGAAGGAGCACAAGGCCGCCGAGGCCGCGAAGCAGCCGGCCGCCGGCGAGCAGCCGACGGTGATCGGCGAGGGCTGGGCGTCGGTGGTCACGGCGAAGCTGCCGAAGGCCACCGGTGACGAGGGCAAGCAGCTCGACGGCGTGATCGACATGCTGCCGAAGGTGAGCGGGAGCTGGGGTAGTGGACATCTCTTCTCCGGTTCTCTCTTCAGCGTGCTGGTGACCGACGACGGCCGGGTCTTCGCCGGCGCCGTGGCCCCGGAGACGCTGTACAAGGCCGCTGCCAAATAGTTCTAGAACTCTCCGCCGAGTTATGCAACACTTCGGCGGAGAGTTCTACAACTTTTGGAGGCGTGCCCCATGACAAGCACGACGTCTACCTTGATGACGGAACCGGCCGCCGGTCGCTTCGGCGACTTCGGTGGCCGGTTCGTCCCCGAGTCCCTCGTGCCGGCCTGCGCGGCCCTGTCCGCCGCCTTCCGTGAGGCCTGGGCCGATCCCGCCTTCCGGGGCGAGCTCGACGAGCTGCTCGCCGTCTACGCCGGCCGGCCCACCCCGCTCACCCCGGCGCGCAACCTCTCCGCCCAGCTCGGCGTGGAGCTGCTGCTCAAGCGCGAGGACCTGGCGCACACGGGCTCCCACAAAATCAACAACGTGCTCGGCCAGGCGCTGCTCGCCCGCCGGATGGGCAAGACCCGGCTGATCGCCGAGACGGGCGCCGGGCAGCACGGGGTCGCGACCGCCACGGCGGCCGCCCTGCTCGGCCTCCGCGCGACGGTCTACATGGGTGAGCGCGACATCGAGCGCCAGCAGCTCAACGTCCTGCGGATGACCACCCTCGGCGCCGAGGTCGTCCCGGTCACCAGCGGCAGCCGCACCCTCAAGGACGCGACGAACGAGGCCATGCGCGCCTGGGTGTCCGACGTGGACGAGGCCCATTTCCTGCTGGGCTCGGTCGGCGGCCCCCACCCGTACCCGTGGATGGTCCGGGAGTTGCAGCGCGTGATCGGCGCCGAGGCGCGGCGGCAGAGCCCCACCGTCCCCGATGTGGTGGTGGCGTGCGTCGGCGGCGGCTCGAACGCGGCCGGCACGTTCGCCGGGTTCGTCGACACGAGCGCGCGGCTGGTCGGCGTCGAGGCGGCCGGCGGCGCGGCCATGACCAGCGGCTCGCCCGGTGTCGTGCACGGCGCCCGCTCGATGGTCCTTCAGGACGCGGACGGTCAGGTCGCCGAGGCGGAATCGATAGCGGCCGGCCTCGACTATCCCGGCATCGGCCCCGAGCACGCCCACCTGGGCGCCATCGGGCGCGCCGAATACCGGACGGTCGACGACGCCGAGGTCGTCGGCGCGGTCCGCCGGCTGGCCCGCGCCGAGGGCATCATCTGCGCGCTCGAGTCGGCCCACGCGGTCGCCTGGGTGCTGCGCGCGGCGGGCACGCCCGACCTGCCGACCGGTTCGCGGGTGATCCTCACCCTGTCCGGCCGGGGCGACAAAGACATGGCGACGCTGCCCGGCGGTGCGGCATGACGGCCCTCATCCCGTACGTCACCGGCGGCATCACCGACGACTGGACCGACTACCTGCTGGCCTACCAGGAGGCCGGCGCGACGGCGATCGAGATCGGCCTGCCCTTCTCCGATCCCGTGCTCGACGGCGTCACCATCCAGGAGGCGTCCGACCGGGCGCTGTCCCGGGGCACGACAGTGGCGTCGATCCTCGGCGACCTTCGTGCCGTGCGGGGCCGGATGCGGGTCCCGCTGATCGTCATGACCTACGCCAACCTGGTGTTCCACCGTTCCGCGGCCGTCTTCTGCCGCGAGCTGGCCGAGGCCGGTGTCAGCGGGCTGATCGTTCCCGACCTGCCCGTGGACGAGGCGGGGCCGGTGGCCCGGGCGGCCTCCGACGCCGGCATCGACCTCATCCCGCTGGTCGCGCCGGTCACGCCCGACGACCGCCTGACCGCGATCGCGGAGCTGGGCGACAGCTACATCTACGCGGTGAGCGTGATGGGCACGACCGGTGAGCGGGCCTCGCTCGGCGACTCCGCCGGCCGGCTCGCGGCGCGGGTCAAAGCGATCACCGACCGGCCGGTGCTCATCGGGTTCGGCGTCTCCTCGCCGGAGCAGGCGGCCGAGGCCGGGCGCGCCGGGGACGGGGTGGTGGTGGCGTCCGCGTTGATGCGTAGGGTTCTTGACGGGGCCACGGCGGCAGAACTACGGGAGACCGTCGCGAGCCTCGCCGCAGCTCTGGAGGATTCCACTGACTACGCGACTGCCGAAGTATCAGGTGATCGCCGATGACCTGACTACGAAGATCCGTGACGGCGAGCTGCCGCCGGGTGCCGCGTTGCCGCCGCAGCGTGAGCTCAGCGCCTCGTACGGGGTGACGCTGGCGACGCTGCGCCAGGCCTTGCAGCGCCTGGAGAACGACGGGCTGCTGTCGCAGCAGGCCGGCCGGGGCACGTTCGTGACGGAGCCGCGCCCGACGTACATGCTGCATTCGATGCGCGGCTTCGAGGAGGACCTGCGCGAGCAGGGCCAGACGGTGTCCACGTACGTGCTGGGTCAGGGGCTGGCGTATCCCCCGGCCTGGGCCGCGACGCTGATGGACTACGGGTTTCCTGTGGTGCGGCTGGAACGCCTTCGGCTCCTGTCCGGCCGGCCCGTCGTCCACCAGCTCTCCTATGTCCGCGATCGCGAGCTGGAGAAGGCGGATCTGAGTGAGAAGTCCCTGTACGCCGTGCTGGCCGGCCACGGCGTCATCGTCCACAAAGCGAGCGAGGTGATCCGGCCTGGTGTTCTCGACGACAAGACGGCCGAGCTGCTGCACCAGCCGCCCGGCACTCCCGTTTTTCTCTCCGAGCGGGTCACCTACGACCCCGACGGGGTAGCCGTGGTGGTCGACCGGGCGACCATTCTCGGCACGGCCATGGAGATCCGCACCGACCGGGCGCTGACGGGCTTCTCCATGCAGTGGACTCGTCCACCCAGCGGTTGATCTAGGTCGGTAGCTTCACGGTCGTGAGGATGCCGTCGGATGACGCAGTGCAGCAGTACGCGGGGACGACCGAAAATCTGAACGCGCGGATTGCCATCCACGCGTACGGGAGCAATCCGCAGGGATGGTTCTCGTGGCTGGGGGAGCGGCTGCCGACTGCCGGGGACGTGCTCGAAGTGGGTGCGGGGACCGGTGAGCTGTGGCGGCATCTCGATCCGCGGCGGCCGGGGCTGCGGCTGACGCTCACCGATTTCTCGGCGGCCATGTGTGAGCGGCTCGGGGACGTCGCGGGGGCGGAGGTGCGCCGGTGCGAGGCGACGGATCTGCCGTTCGCGGACGGGCGGTTCGACGCGGTCATCGCCAACCACATGCTGTATCACGTCGACGAACCGGAACTGGCGCTGCGGGAGTTCGCGCGGGTGCTGCGGCCGGGTGGGCGGCTGCACGTGGCCACCAACGGGCGCGGGCACATGGAGGAGCTGTTCGCCGTCGCGGCGGCGGCGGGCAAGCCGGACGTGAACGGTTCGGCGGCTCGCAGCAACTTCCCGGCCGAGGACGCACCGGCGGCCGTGGGGCGGCACTTTCGGGACGTGGCCGCTGAGGCCTATCCGGGCGACCTGCTGGTTCCGGACGCCGAGCCGGTGGTCGCCTACCTGGCCAGCCTCTCGGGCGGGCCGCTCACCGGCGAGCAGCTCGCGGCGGCCCGCGCCCTCGTCCAGGCGCGGATCGGCGCGGAGGGACACTTCCGCGTTCGCAAGCACACCGAGCTGATCACCGCGACCCGCTGACGGCTCCGGGGGCGAGGCGGGCGCGGGCGTGCGGGCGCGGGCGTGCGGGCGCGGGCGGGCGCGGGGCGGGGCGTCAGGAGGCGTAGCGGCGTTCGGCTCGGGCCCGGGCCTTGACTGCCTCCTCCTCGCGGTTCTTCGGTGGGGCGGTCGTCACCAACTCGCCCAGCAGGTCGGCGGTGGCGGCGGCCACGGCGGCCACGGCGCGGTCGAAGGCTTCCTGGTTGGCCTGGGACGGGCGGGTGGAGCCGGCCACCTTGCGGACGTATTGCAGGGCGGCGGCGTGTATCTCGTCGTGGGTGGCGGGTGGTTCGAAGTTGTGCAGCTGGTGGATGTTGCGGCACATCTGCGGGGTCCTTCCGGAGACTCGGGCGGCCACTGGTCAACCTACGCCGGGGGTGTGACACGAATGGTTCGGACCGCGCCGAAGTGTTCGGGGCCTAGCGTCGCGGCATGACCGATTTTCGTGCGCTTCACCGGCCGGGGCGGCCGCTCCTGCTGCCCAACGCGTGGGACGTGGCCTCCGTGTTCGCGCTGGCCGAGGCCGGATTCGAGGCGGTCGGGACCACCAGCCTCGGCATCGCGGCGGCCTACGGCGTGCCGGACGGGGCCGGACTGGCCCAGGAACGGACTCTCGAACTGGTGCGGCGGGTCAAGGGGTTGAGGGTGCCGCTGACCGTGGATGTGGAGAGCGCGGGAGCTGAGTTCGCGGCCGAGCTCTTCGCGGCGGGGGCGGCGGGAATCAACGTCGAGGACGGGCGTGGCGCCGACGGGCTGGCGCCGGTCGAGGAGCAGGCCGAGCTCATCGCCGCCATCAAGCAGCGGGTTCCGGGGCTCTTCGTCAACGCCCGCATCGACACCTACTGGCTCGGGACCGGTCAGGGCGACACCGCGAAGCGCGCCGAGGCCTATCTCGCGGCCGGCGCCGACGGGATCTTCGTGCCGGGGATCCGGGACGATCACGAGATCCGGGCGCTGCCGGGGCCGCTCAACGTGCTGCTGCTCCCGGGAATGACCGTCGGGCGTCTCGCCCGTCTCGGCGTGGCGCGGATCAGCACCGGCTCGCTGCTGTACCGGGCCGCCCTCGACGCGGCGCTCGTCACCGCGGCCGCCGTTCAGGAGGGCGCGCCGGCGCCGGACGGGGTCCGGTCGTACGCCGAGACCGATCGTCTGGCCGCGCTGGTAAGCGAAAGGCCCAAGTAAAATCGGACCATGGCGCACTGGTACGAGTCGTCGATCGATCGGCAGCTCCGGGAGGCGGCCGAGCGCGGGGAGTTCGACAACCTGGCCGGCACGGGCAAGCCCCTCACCGATCACGGCCAGGAGTACGACGACGACTGGTGGGTCAAGGACTGGCTGCGGCGTGAAGGGGCCGCCGCCGGTGTCGTACCGCCCACGCTGGCCCTTCGCCGTGAGACCGAGGACCTCGACGAGATCGTCGACCGGCTCACGGCCGAGCGCGAGGTGCGCGAGCGCGTGGACGGGCTCAACGAGCGGATCCGCCAGGCCAACGTCGGCCTGATGGACGGGCCGCCGGTGATCCTGCGGCCCTTCGACGCCGACGCCGTCGTGGCCGGGTGGAGGGCTAGGAGGTCTCCTTGATGTCCAGCGGGGCCGCGGTCAAGGTGTCGCAGCGGACGTACGCCAGCTGGATCGTCACGTCGGTGAACCAGAGCACCGGCAGGGTCAGCGGCGGCGGCTGCTCGGGGGTGAACGTCACCGGGATCAGGCCGAACAGCTTGCCCTCGAACTTCGGGGTGTAGAAGCGCACGTTCTTGTCGGTGACCAGCTCGTTGCTCTTGATCACCGTCTTGGCGCCGCCGGGCTCGGCGATGGTCAGCGTGAACGGCTTGTTCACCGCCTTGTCCATGCTGAACTTCAGCGCCTTGAAACTGCCCTTGGCGGTCGGCATGTCGACGACGCCGTCGTACGTCGATTCGTACATGGTCAGGGAATCGACCTCCATGAGGCCGGGCTTCTCCGAGACCTGGGGGATGTCGTCCGCGCCGGCCACCTTGTTCATCACGCGCGGGCCGAGGCAGGGGATCTCCTCGACGCTGGGGGAGGCCGCCGGCTTGGCGGACGCCGCAGCCGACGAGGCCTCGGTGGTGGTGGGCGCGGACGGCGGAGCCGCCGCTGACGGCGCGGTCGTGGTCGGCTCGGCCGCGGGGGTGGTGGCGGGCGCCGACGTCGTGGTGGCGGGGGCGGACACCGGCGCGGATCCTGACTCCGACGGCTCCGGCGACGTGCTCGGGGTGGAGTCGTCGCCGATCCCGAGCAGGTTGCCGAGGCCGTCGAAGAAGTCCTCGACCCCGTCCTTGACGGGGTTCGTGGACTTGGCCGGCGCGGAGGTGGTAGCCGACGGCGGGGCGGGACTCGCGGGGGCACTGGCCCCGCCCGCCGCCGGCTGGCTGGTGACCGTCGGAGCGACGGCCCGGGGGGCGCCGGCCTTGAGGGCCGGCGCCGAGGAGGCGGAATCGGGGTCGGCCGCCGACGGGGCGGAGGCCGGCGCCGACGAGAAGGACCGCGATGGAAGACCCTCGGGGCAGGTGACGGCCTTGGCCGGCATGTTGCTCCCGGCGATCAGGACGCTGCCGGTCACGGCGACGATCAGCAGGATCACGCTCAAAGCCCGCGGGTGCATCCCACCCCGAGGCTCGTCCGGCGCGGATGGGGGCAGCCCCGGGATGATCGCGGTGTCGCCGGAGTCGGTGTCTGCGGGCCGCAGGATCGGCCGCGTGGGCCGGTCGTCGTGCCCGGCGATCTGGTCGTCGTCGTAGTACGAGGTGTCGTCGTAATGCCGGGTGTCATCGGGGCCCGAGGTGCCGTCGAGGGGGGAGGCCGGATCGGTGGAGGCGGGGCCGGCGGTGGCCGCGGGGCCGGCCCAGGCGTCGACGGCCGGCTTGGCCCGCGGCGGGCCCCAGGCGATCACCAGGGCGCCACCGACGATGCCGAGCATCATGCCGAGGATGAAGCCGCCGAGGTTGAGCCCCAGGAACGAGTAGAGCGCCGTCAGCAGCCCGACGATGCCGTAGAACAGCCGCTGCGCCGGCGTGGCCCAGGTCAGCGCCCCGGTGAGCAGCATGATCAGCGGCAGCAGGTAGGAGAGGAATCCCTGCGGCCCGAGGTGCAGCTCCATGTCGCCCAGGTCGAGGTTGGCGCTCAGGAACATCTCCACGCCGGACAACAGGAGGAAGAGCCCGCCCCAGAACGGCCGGCCGCGCCGCCACCGGCGGAACCTGCTCCAGAAGTCGTCCGTCGCCACAGTCTGCTGCCTTCCGAAAGTCATCCGAAAAAGAAAGGAGTGGGGCCCGCGGACGATCTGTTCCGCGAGCCCCGGTGGTGCTGATCAGCCCTCGAAGCATTCCTTGCCGGACTGGCCGACGTAGAGCTTGAGGCTCATGCCGCTCAGCCGGAAGGTCGACGCCGAGGTCGAGTACGCCTTCTGGCGCAGACCGTCGATGGTGACGGTGCGCGCCTGCTGGCCGAAGCTGCCTTCCTCGCCGTGCTCCTCCACGGGACGGCCGTCCCGGGTGAGGGTCGAGGCGTCCTGGCCGATGTCGATGTCCTCGAACGTCGCGTTGCCGCTCAGCTCGGACATGCCGATCAGCAGGTCCTCGGCCTCGACCGGGTTCTTCGCGTCCTTACCGGCCTCGATCCGCAGCGTGATCGGGCCGGCCGCCACCGACTGGCACAGGTTGGTGAGGGTGGCGGTGTTGATGCCCGACATGGCGGCCGGGATCTTCTGGCCGTTCTTCTTCTCCAGCGGGCCGCTGTACTGGGTGAAGCCCTGGCCCTCGAGCCGGTCGGCCGAGAGCTTGAACTGCGTGCCCGAGATCGAGAAACTGGCGGCCAGCGCGCCCTGGGCCAGGGCGAAGACCAGGCCACCGGCGACCACGGTGGGCACGCCCACCGCTACGGCGAAGCGGCGCCAGTTGGTGCGTCCGTACGCCGGATCGCCTTGCGCATCAGTCACGGAACCTCCTAGTGATGGAGACGGCTACGGTCGGCGCGCAGAGAGGTCCGTCGATGCCGTCGCTTAACGTGCGGGAAATGTTGCCGCTCTGGTCAGCGGGTTACAAGAGGCTTGGCTACTAGTCAGTAACCCAGCTCACTGGATCTTGGTAACGCTGCGTGACAACATCAAGAGCGACGCGCATCAATTCGGGCGAATCTCACCGCCAAACGACCTGTGACCGTAACCACACGTATATGACGTGAGAAAAATTACGGATCGGTAACAAAACCCAGGTTGTTCTCAGGAATCGGTGTTACCGGTTGATCAATGACCGAGAAGAAGCGCGCCTTGGGCCGCCTGGGTGGCGTTCTGGTGCTCATCGGCGCCCTGGTCGGGGTGGCCGCGATCCCGTTGGGAGTCGTACTGGGCGCTGGGGCGCACTGGCAGAACAGTCAGGCCGACGACCTGCCGTCCCAGCTGCTCAGCCCGTCCGCGTCGCAGGTCACCCGCATCTACGCCAACGACGGCAAGACGCTGATCACCACGTTCTACGACGAGGACCGGCACGACGTCACCCTGGCCCAGATCGCGCCGGTGATGCAGAACGCGATCGTCGCGGCCGAGGACACCCGCTTCTACGACCACGGCGGCGTCGACCTCAAGGGCCTGGCCCGCGCCTTCGTCAAGGACGCGAGCAGCGGTGAGGCCGCGCAGGGCGCCTCGACGCTGACCATGCAGCTGGTGCGCAACGTGCTCAAGGAGGACCCGACGCTGACCGCGTCGGAGCGGGCCGAGGCGACCGAGGACACCCCGGCCCGCAAGCTCCGCGAGATCGAGTACGCGATCCAGCTCGAGACCAAGCTCAGCAAGAAGCAGATCCTGCAGAACTACCTGAACCTGGTCTATTTCGGCAACGGGGCGTACGGCATCGAGGCCGCCGCCCGCCGCGTCTTCAACACCACCCCGGCCAAGCTCGACCTGGCCCAGTCGGCGCTGATCGCCGGCATCGTCCAGTCGCCGGACGCGGACAATCCGATCGGCGGCTCCAAGGCCAAGGCCCGCGAGCGCCAGCTCTACGTGCTCGCCGCCATGGTCAAGGCCGGCATGATCACCCAGGCTCAGAGCGACGCCGCGGCCGGGGAGAAACTGACGTACTCGGGAAAGACCCAGCCCAACGGCTGCGTCGACGCGACCGGGGAGACCGACGGCTGGGGTTTCTTCTGCGACTACGTGCAGCGCTGGTGGGAGGAGCAGCCGCAGTTCGGCAAGACCGTCGCCGAGCGCGACGACGCCCTGCGCCGCGGCGGCTACTCCATCGTGACGACGCTCGACCCGGGCATCCAGAAGAAGGCGGCCGCCGAGTCCCGCTCGGTCTACGGGCTGAAGAACTCCAAGACGCTGCCGATCGCGGTGGTCCAGCCCGGCACCGGCAAGGTGCTCGCGCTCGCCGTCAACCGTCACTACGGCAGCGCGGTCAAGACCACCGACACCGTGAACCCGCTGGTCAGCGGTGGTAAGAACCTCTACGGCTATCCGTCCGGCTCGACCTTCAAGATGTTCACGATGCTGGCCGCCCTGGAGAAGGGCCTGCCGCTCAACACCGGCTACGAGACGAAGTCGCCGCTGGTCACCGAGTGGACCGACTGGGGATCGGGCAACTGCGACGGCAAGTACTGCCCGGGCAACGACAACCCGGCCTGGATGGACGGCTTCCGCACCATGTGGGACGGCTTCGGGCGTTCGGTGAACACCTATTTCGTACGCCTCGAGGAGCAGGTCGGCCCGGCCGCAGTGGTCGAGATGGCCCAGCGCCTGGGCATCAGCTTCGCCAACCCGGCCGACAAGAAGCAGGCCGAGAGCAGCGCCGGCTCGTGGGGCTCGTTCACGCTCGGCGTCATCGACACCACCCCGCTCGAGCTGGCCTCGGCCTATGCGACGGTGGCCTCCGAGGGGACGTACTGCTCACCCCTCCCGGTCTCCTCGATCACGAAGTCGGACGGTTCGAAGGTCGCGGTCTCGACGAACTGCAAGAAGGTCCTCGACACCGAGGTGGCCCGGGCGGCGACCGACGCCGCGCGCTGCCCGGTGGGCCAGCAGAGCTCGTACGGCAAGTGCGACGGTGGCACCGGCACGCAGGTGGCGAGCATCTTCGGCGGCGTCCAGGTGGCCGGCAAGACCGGCAGCACCGAGGACAACCGCACCGAGACGTTCGTCGGCTTCACGCCCACCGTGGCCGCCGCCGGCATCGCCAACGACCCGGTCAACCCGTCCGACCACGTCGGCTCGGGCGTCGAGGCGGATGTGGTCACCGCGGTCGCGAAGACGCTGAAGTACGCCGCCGGGGACGAGTCCCAGGACTTCACCCCGCCCAGCAGCGCCATTGCCTTCGGGGGATAGAGGCCGATAAAGCGGACAAGCACTCAGGGAAGGGCGGTTGCCTGCCGACAAGAACCAAGTGAGGACCGCCCACGAGCAGCGCCGCCTCGCGGCGCTGCACGAGTACGGCCTGCTGGACGCGCCGGCCGGCGACGAGCTCGAAGCCGTCGTCCGGGTCGCGGCCACGCTGGCCGGGGTGCCCACCGCGACCCTCAACCTGATCGACGAGAACCGGCAGTGCCAGCTCACCACCACCGGCTTCGAGGGCAGCGACACGGCCCGTACCGACTCGATGTGCGCGATCCGCTTCGAGACGGGCGACTTCACCTATCTGCCCGACGCCCGGGCCGATCCGGCGTACGTCGGCAACCCTTGGGTGACCGGCAAGCTGGCCGACGTCCGGTTCTACGTCTCGGTCCCGCTGGTGACCCCGCAGGGCTATGCGCTGGGGTCGCTCTGCGTCTTCCACAACGAGGTGCACGAGCTGACCGCCGAGCAGCTGGAGCGCCTGCGTGACCTGGCCCAGGTGATCCTGGCCCTGTTCGAGCGCCGCCGGCAGGCCCGGGTGGTGCTGGCCCAGCACGCCGAGCTGGAGCGGGCGCACGCGGAACGGGCGGCCACGATCGCCGAGCTGAGCCGCTCCAACACCGAGCTGGAGCAGTTCGCCGGGGTGGTCAGCCACGACCTGGCCGCCCCGCTGAGCGTGGTCAGCGGCTATCTGGAACTGCTGGACGAGCGGATGTCCGGCTCCGATCCGCAGTCCGAGAAGTGGATCGCCGCCGGCACCCGCGCGGTCGGCCGCATGCAGCGGCTGATCACGTCGCTGCTGACGTACGCCCGGGCCGGGAACGCGCCCTACCAGCCCGAGCCGGCCCCGCTCGGCGAGCTGGTCGAGCTGGCGCTGACCGACCTGCGGGGCGGCATGGCCGGCGCGACGGTCGCGGTGGACGACGATCTTCCGGTGATCGAGGGCGACCCCGTCCTCGTACGCCAGTTGTTGCAGAACTTGATCGGCAACGCCCTGAAGTACCGCAGCCCGGACCGGCCCTGCCGCATCGAGATCACCGCCGTGCCGCTGCGGCCGCGCTGCTGGCGGGTCGGCGTGGCCGACAACGGCCGCGGCATCCCGGCCGATCAGCGCGACCGGGTCTTCGAGATGTTCGCCCAGGTCGACCCATCGGCCGGCACCGGGCACGGCGTCGGGCTCTCCACCTGCCAGCGGATCGTCGACCGGCACGGCGGCGAGATCCACGCCGAGGAGACGCCGGGCGGCGGCACGACGGTCTGGTTCACGCTTCCGTCACCGGGACGGCCGGCGTGAGGCTCGACCGGAGCGTGTTCTCCTCACTGCGTATCCGCGTGGCGGGCGGCTTCGCGGGCCTGCTCGCCCTCTTCCTGGTGCTGATCATCGGTCAGTTCGTGGTCAGCGACCGGCTGCGGGTGGAGCACATGGGCCACACCGAGCGGGTCGACGTCCTGCACGACACCAACCAGGCCGTCATGCAGCAGATGACCAACGCCGAGACCGGCGTACGGGGCTTTCAGCTGACCGGCGACGATGCCTTCCTTCAGCCGTACGACAGTGGGCGCTCGGCCGCGTTCGAGGCGCTCGGCAATCTGGCCGCGATCGTCGACGACCCCGAGGTCAGCCGGCTGTTGCAGAGCGAGCGCGAGGCCGCCGAGAACTGGCTGTACGGATACGCGATCCCGATCGTGAACGCCGGGCAGGCCGACACCGACGCCGCCCGGCTCGCGCGCGGCAAGGAGCTGTTCGACGGCCTGCGCACCGCCAACTCCGACGTCACGGTCGCGATCGACGCGTACGGCGACTCCCTGGCCGATGACGAGCGCAGCGACTACCGGGCCGCCACGCTGCTCTTCGGCGCTCTGGCCGTGGTGGTCGTGCTGGCCGGGATGGGCCTGGCCCTGCTGCACCAGCGGCACCTGCTGGCCCCGCTCGAGGACATCCGGGTCACCCTGCGGCGGCTGGCCGGCGGCGATCTCACCGCCCGGGCCCAGCCGGTCGGCCCGGGCGAGCTCAAGGCCGTGGCCGGCTCGGTGAACGACCTGGCCGCCGAGACCGAGCGGCTGATCACCGCCGAGCGGGCCCGTGCCGCCCGCAGCGAGCTGCGCCAGGCCGTCGCGGCCGAGCTGC
Organism: Actinoplanes sp. NPDC000266; assembly: GCF_042899005.1. Classification (NCBI taxonomy): domain Bacteria; kingdom Bacillati; phylum Actinomycetota; class Actinomycetes; order Micromonosporales; family Micromonosporaceae; genus Actinoplanes; species Actinoplanes sp. NPDC000266. Next base: position 242,901 of record NZ_JBIAZI010000002.1, on the reverse strand, counting down.
GCTCGGAGGGCGACCCCAAGGAGACCGCCTGGCGGATGGCCATGCTGGTCGGCAACGCGATGGGCGCCGACGCCGTCTACGGCCGGGTGACCCTGCAGCCCGGCGAACGGTTCGAGGTGCACTGGCCGCCGAACGCGGCCACCCTCGACCCGATGGTGGCCGACGAGCTGAGGACGGCGCCGATCGGGCAGGCGATCACCCCGGCCACGCTGCCCGGCGGACTCGCCGTGGCGCTCAGCGGCGACTCGGGCTGCCCACCCGGCCTGGTCTGCGTGGTGCGGCCGGGCGGCCCGGAGTGGAGCCCGGAGGAGCGGCGGCTGCTGGCCGCGCTCTGCCGCGAGGTCGACCACAACGTCCACCAGTTCCGGCTCCAGCTGCGCCAGGCCCGGCTGATCAACGAGCTGCGGGTGCTCGACGAGCAGAAGGACGTCTTCGTCTCGACCGTCACCCACGAGCTGCGCACGCCGCTGACCAGCATCCTCGGATATACCGAGATGCTGGTGGAGGACGAGGACGACAGCTTCTCGCCGATACAGAAGCGGGGGCTGGACGCGATCCTGCGCAACGCCAACCGCCTCCAGGAGACGGTGACCGACCTGCTGCTGCTCGACCGCTCGAACGAGCGGGTGGGCGCCGAAGCGGTGCCGGTGGACGTGGCCGGCGTGGTCGACGGCCTCTACGAGAGCCTGGGCACGGCGGCGCGGGCCAAGGACCTGCGCTGGGACGTGAGCACCGAGCCGGCCTGGGTGCTGGGCGACGCCGGCCAGCTCGAACGGGCGCTGCGCAACCTCCTGGAGAACTCGATCAAGTTCACCGACCAGGGCGGCCGCCTCGAATGCCGGGTGGCCACGGCCGACGACCAGGTGGTCATCGAGATCACCGATACCGGCATCGGCATTCCGCCCGACGATCTGCCGGGGCTGTTCACGCCGTTCCACCGGGCGTCCAACGCGATGCACCAGGCCGTGCAGGGCTCCGGCCTGGGCCTGGCCATCGTGCGCAACATCGTCAGCGAGCACGGAGGGACGGTCACGGCCCGTTCCGAGCTGGGTCAGGGCAGCACGTTCACCATCAAACTGCCCTTGAGTCAGCAGCCCGCTCCAGAGCCGACCAGATCCGGTCACGGGTGAATGGCAATTGCGTCAGCCGTACGCCGGTGGCGTCGCGCAGAGCATTGGCCAGCGCGGCGGCGACCGGGTTGAAGGGGCTCTCGCTCATCGATTTGGCCCCCAGCGGCCCGATCGCGTCGTCGGTGTGGGCGAAGAGCACCTCGGTGCGCGGCACATCGGCGTACGTCGGAAGGTGATATTGCCGGAACCCGGCGGTGGTGACCCGCCCGTCGCCGTCGATGTCGACGTGCTCGGCGAGCGCGGCCCCGAGCGCCTGGGCGACGCCACCCTCGATCTGCCCGCGCAACTGGACCGGATTCATCACGGTGCCGGCGTCGGCGCTGTGCACGCTGCGCAGAATCCGTATCTCGCCGGTGGCCGGGTCGACGGCGACGCGGAACCAGTGAGCGTTGAAGGCCACCGACCGGGGGCTGCCGGCCCAGTGCCCGTCGGCGCTGGTCACCGTTGATCCGGCATCCATCTCGGCTCGCAGAGCCCGGGCCGCGCGAAGAACGGCCTGCCCGGCCACCACAACACCGGTGGACCCGAAGGCACCGGTGTCATGCCCCACGACGTCGGTGTCGGACTGCCGGAGCACGACGCGGTCCGCCGTAACGCCCAGAGCGTCGGCCGCGATCTGACAATGCACGGTCGAACTGCCGTTACCGAACTCGGCCGTACCCACCGCGACTTCGAACCGCCCATCCCCGAGCCGGGTCACAGTCGCATCGGCGTAGTGCCCACCGGGCGGCCCCGCCGCGATCATCGCAATGGCCATCCCCTCTCCGGCCAGCCACCCGCCGGGGGGGACATCCGGTGTGCCGGACGCTTCTCGGATGTGCTGGAGGCACTGGTCCAAGCCGTAGCTGGCTATCGTCAGATCGTCGGCGTGGTCGCCGGGGGCGGTCAGCTGATCGCCAGGTCGGACCACGTTCCGGGCGCGCATCTCTATCGGGTCGATGTCCAGGCGGCGGGCCAGCTCGTCGAGGGCCGACTCGACCGCGAACGACACCTGGCCCAGCCCGTAGCCCCGGAAAGCGCCGGCCGGGACCGTGTTCGTGTAGACCGACCAGGCGTCGGTGCGCATGTTCTCGCACCGGTACACGGCCAGCGACTCGTGGCAGGCGTGGTACATGACCGAGGGGCCGTGGTTCCCGTACGCCCCGGTGTTGGAAACGACCTCGAGTCGCAGCGCCGTCAGCGTGCCGTCCGAGCGTGCCCCCGCCTTGATTTTGACCTCGAAGGGATGCCGGGTGGTGGCGCTCGTGAACTGCTCGGCCCGGGTGAATTCGAGCTTGACCGGCCGTTCCAGCCGGAGCACGGCCAGCGCCACCAGGTCCTCGACCAGCATCTCCTGCTTGCCGCCGAAACCGCCGCCGACCCGGCCCGCGATCACCCGGACCCGGTCGGCCGGCAGGTCGAACAGGCCGGCGACCGCCCGCCGGGTCAGGAACGGGGTCTGCGTGCTCGACCGGATGACCAGGCGGCCCTCGTCGTCGAGCCAGCCGACCGCCCCGTGCGTCTCCAGGCTCGCGTGCTGCGCCCTCGGCGTCGAGAAGGTCCCCTCGTAGATCTCGTCGGCCTGGGCGAACCCGGCCTCCACGTCGCCGAGCGCGGCGTGCAGCTGGCCCACGACGTTTCCGCCGGGGTGCACGAGCGGGGCGTCCCCGGCCATCGCCTGGTCCGCCGTGAGCACGTGGGGGAGCACCTCGTACTCCACGGCCAGCGCGCGGCAGCCCTCCTCGGCCGCCGCCTCCGAGGTGGCCACGACGGCCGCGACCCGCTGGCCCACGAAGCGCACCACCTCGTCGAGCACCCGCGTGTCGGCCGGGTCCTCGGAGACGTTCTCGTGCTGGGCCGTCGAGAAGAGCTTGCCGGGATCGTCAGCGGGAGTGAGCACCAGCTCGACGCCCGGCACGGCCAGCGCGGCCTCGGTGCGGACGGCCACGATCCGGGCGTGCGCGTGCGGCGAGCGCAGGACCTTCAGGTGGAGTACGCCGGGCACGTCCAGGTCGAACGTGTAGCGGGCCCGGCCGGTCACCACGTCGGGGCCGGCCGGGGCGCCCAGACCGGCGCCGACCGCCTTGCCCTCGGTGGGGACGCACGCGTTCACCACGCCGTTCATCGCGTCGGCGATGGCGCGATAGCCCGTACACCGGCAGAGGTTGCCTTTGAAAGCTCTTGGCAGATCGTCGCGCTGATCGTCGGTGAGGGCGGCCGCGGTCATGATGTAGCCGGCCGTGCAGAAGCCGCACTGGAATCCCTGCGCGTCCAGGAAGGCGCGCTGGGCCGGGTGATCGTCGAGGCCTTCGATGGTGGTGACCTCGCGGCCGGCGGCCCGGAAGGCCGGGTAGACGCAGGAGTGCACCGGCCGGCCGTCGACGTGGACCGTGCAGGCGCCGCAGTCGCCGGTGTCGCAGCCCTTCTTGACGCCGAAGCAGCCCTCCTCGCGAAGGTACGTGCGCAAGCACTGACCCGGGCGCGGCGGGCGGTCGTGCTCCTCCCGGTTGATCCTCATGGCCGCAGCTCCCGCCGGATCTGCTCGGCGTAGAGCCGGGTCATGTGGCGCCGCCAGGCCGGCAGGCCGTGCACGTCGTCCAGATAGGCGCCGTCGGGGATCCGCTCGGCCAGCGCCACCTGCAACTGCTCCTCGCTCGGGCCCTGCGGGAAAACCAGGACGAACGGGCGCCCGGTGGCGGCGGTCACGGTCAGCGTCAGGCCGCCTTCGGCGTCCCTCCGCCCGATCACCAACACTCCGGACCGTCCGTGGGCATGCAGAGAGCCTTGCCTGTACGCCGTCACGGCGGCGAGCGCTTCCGCGGGCAGATGGAGCGACCGGAGGAGTTCGCCCTCCTTCAGGACGGTCGCGCCGTCGCCGGTGACGAAGTCCTTCACGGCGACGGTCCGCTCGCCGTCCGGGCCCTGGAGAAGGCACGTCCCGTCGAGCGCGGCCCCCAGGGCGATCATCGGCCCGGCCGGCAGCGCGGCGCACAGGTTGCCGCCCACGGTCGCCACGTTCCAGATCTTGAACGAGGCCAGGAACGCGTGGCAGCACTTCTCCACGATGGCGTGCCCGCTCGCCGCCAGCTCGGCGATCGTGCAGGTGGCGGCGATCTCGAGCCCCTCGGCGGTCTCGGTGAGCGCGGGCCAGCCGGCGGCGGTCAGGTCGAGCAGCCGCGTCAGGTGCGGGCGCGGCTCGGCGAACAGGGCCGTCCCGCCGCCGAGCCAGGCGTCACCCGGGCGCCACTGGCCCACCTCGGCGGGGCTGATCACTTCGGCGACAGTGTTCAGATCCACGTTCGTACGCTACGCGCCTCGTGTTTCCGTTCCGGACTTCTCACGTCAAGATCAATGTTGTTCCGGCGGTGGCCACGGCCCACGCCGCGTACAGCAGAAGCGGCCGCCGGGGCACCTCGATCTCGGGCGGCGGCGGCAGCGGGCTCAGCGCGAGCGACCGGGTCCGCGAGTCCCTCAGAGCCGCCACTAATTGGTCTGCCGTCCGCTGCGGGGTCGCCGGGTTGGCCTTGCGGCGGGCTTTGACGTCGGGCCGCACCCAGTGCCGCGCCCCACCGCGCGGGCCGCCCTCCCCGGCGAGCCCGACCTCAGCCCGCCCCCCTGCTCCCGCCGCTCCCGCCGCTCCCGCCGCTCCCGCCGCTCCCGCCGCTCCCGCCGCTCCCGCCGCGCCCGCCGCTCCCGCCGCTCCCGCCGCGCCCGCCGCTCCCGCCGCTCCCGCCGCTCCCGCCGCGCCCGCCTCTCCCGCTGCGGGAGCGTCTGTGGCCGCGCCACCCGCTCTCGTTGCGCCGCCCGTTCTCGTCGCGCCGCCCGTTCTTGTCGCGCCGCCCGTTCTCGTCCCGCCGCCCGTTCTTGTCGCGCCGGCTCCGGCGCGCCGGCCTGCTCGGCCCTCGGGTCTGACTCGGCGATCTGAGGCCTTTGTGGGAGACCGGCGGCCTTTGTCGCCGGTTTTCGGGCGAGGCCACGGCGGTGGCACGGGCACGGTCATCACCGACTCGCCGGCCGTCAGGACGATGCTGTTGCCGTCGTCGTAAACGATCGCGCTGTCGGTCGCCCACGGCTGTCGGTCCCGGCCGCGAAAGGTGACCGCCGCGATGCCGCCCGCGTGCCAGCGCAGCCGGGGCCGCAGCTGGGAGCGCCACCCGAACTCGAAGCCGGCCCCGCCCGCGACCGCCACCAGCACGGCGACCGCCGTGTGCGAGAAGCCGGCGAGGTAGCCCAGCTCGCCCACGGCCAGGGCCGACCCGGCGCCGATCATGATGGTGGTGGTCCAGGCCCGGGCCGGCGCGATCCGGTGCTCGCGTGGCTGGAAGGCGTCGGCGTCCCGGTCGGCCGGCCGCAGCGCCTCCGGGTCGACCAGCTGCTCCTCGTCGTCCTCGATCTCGCGCGGCAGCCCGTGCACCACGTCGAACGGCACGGTGATCACCTCGCCGACCGGCCCGACCGGCACGTGCAGGCGGTCGCCCACCTCGAGCGCGCACCAGGCGTCCTTGCGCGGATGCCCGTAGAGCACCCCGGCCACCGTGTGCACGTCCTCGCCGGGGTCCCACGGCTCCGGCTCGGCCACGTCGAAGGCCAGCTCCAGCGCCGTCTGATCGTCCTCGGCGGGCACGAGCACGTGCACGTAGCCCTCCTGCTCGACGGCCCGCACGGCGTGCACCGGCTGGGGATGGTTGAACAGGTTCCGCAGCGCGCTCTGCTGCTTGACCGCCCGCGCCAGCAGGGCGCAGCCCAGCCCGAAGGCCGCGATCGTGCCGGCCAGCCACGGGACCGCCGCCTCGTCCACCGACACCCACACCACGCCCGCGGCCGAGGCCATCAGCAGCGCGAACCCGCCGGCCTCGGCCGGCGCGCCGACGTGCGGGAGCTCGAAGGGCGCCGGCGGTCTCCGGTGCGGCACCGGCAGGGCGGCCGGGGGCCGGTCGCGCTGGGCGATGGCCACGCCGATGAGGGCGTATGCCCACACGATGAGAACTGCGCCGAACCCGGTGGCCAGGGGCGTCCACAACACGGCGCCCAGGAGCCCCGCCCACGCGGCGGCGGGCCGATGGGCGTACACCATGAGAGCCGGCGCCAGAAGCACCCCGAGACCCAGCCACCGGGCGACCGGCGCGGGATCGGACACCCCGCCGAACACCCCGAAGAGCAGCAGAAAGGCCGTGAGCCCGGAGGCCGGCACGAAGCTCTCCACGCGCAGCAGCACACGCATGACCCCATGGTCGGCGACGCCACGCCCCGACCAGGCCCGTTTGCGGATCCGGCAACTTTTCTTGTGGGCGGCCGATCACGGTGGCGATGCTGGCGGCCATGAAGACGTGCCGTGCGAAGGACGCCGGGCCCGGGTGGACCGGCGCGGACGAGAGAAGCACCCTGCTGGGATTTCTGGACTACCTGCGCGAGTCGATCGCGGGCAAGGTTGCCGGCGCTCCCGAGCCCCAGACGCGCACGGCCGGGGTGCCGTCGGGCACCAATCTGCTGGGCCTGATCAAGCATTTGACGTACGTCGAGCGGTTCTATTTCCTCGGCGAGCCGATCACCAACCTGCGCCGCACCATGCGGCCGGCCCGCGACGAGACGGCCGAGAGCCTGCTCGACGGTTATCGCCGGGCGGTCGAGGAGGCGAACCAGGTCGTCGCCACCTGGGACGATCTCGCGCTCGACGCTCCCCGCCCGCCCGGCCGTGGGCTGCCGCCCTCACGGCGCTGGGTGCTGGCCCACATGATCGAGGAGACGGCCCGGCACGCCGGTCACGCCGACATCCTGCGGGAGCGGATCGACGGCGTGACCGGGCGCTGAGCGGTTGTTACGGGCCGCTGACCAGGCTTGTCACCTGGTGGCCGCTGTTGACGGCGGCGCCCGTGGTGTTGATGACATTGGTGATGGTTCCCGTGCCGCCCAGGGAGACCGTCACCATGTCGCGCAAGCGCACTCCGGACTTGACGGGCACCTCGAAGGCGCGGGCGTTGACCACCGACGGGTTGACGTTGAAGTAGCAGTAGCTGCCCAGGCCCCACGCCTCGTGCGTGGTCACCGAGTCCGCCACCTTGTACGCGGCCCAGCCGCGGGTCGAGCCGTTCATGTACGCCGCCTGGTTCGGCGGGTCGTACGGCATCTCGTTCTGATAGAAGTACGTCCGGCCGGCCTCGCCGTTCCAGATGGTCTGGTACTGCTGATAGTGCTCGACGAACAGGCCGTAGAACGTCACGTTGTCGCCGTCGACGATCAGGCCGTTGCGGCCGGTGTTGATGTTCCAGCCGACGGTTCCGCCGTTGCCGTGGTCGGCTCGCCAGATCCAGGCGTGGTCACCGATCACGTTGTTGCTGTTGATCTGCATGCTGACGCCGGCCTTGCCGGCGATCGAGCCGCCGACGCGGATGAAGACGTCGGACAGCACGGTCGGGTTGGCCGCGTGCGACGCCGACGAGCCGGCCGGGCCGACCTGGAGCAGCGTGTTCGAGTTGGTCGTGCCGGCGTCGAAGAGCACACCGGCCAGCCGTACGCCGTCGACGTCGGCCACGTGCATCGCGTCCACCCCGCCGACCGGCACGAAGGTGGCCAGGCCGAGGCCCAGCACCACGGTGCCGGCGCGGGTCACGTTCAGCGTCTGGTTGAGGTTGTAGACGCCCGGCGTGACCAGCAGGTTCTTGCCGGCTGCGAGGGCCGCGTTGATCGTCGCCGCGGTGTCGCCCGCCTTGACCACGTAGAAGGTGCTGATCGGCAGCGAGGTGCCCGCCGGGGTGCCGTTGGCCCAGGTGGTGCCGCTGGCGTTGCTGCGCAGGGCGGGCACGAACACCTGGTACGCCCCGGCGCTGTCGACGTACAGATAAGGCTTTTCCGCAATCGTCGGCGACGAGCCGATCGTCGTGTACGGCGGTGAGGGGAAGCTCTGCGCGGGCGCGCCGGGGCTGCCGACGAAGACCTGGTTCCAGTTGGAGCCGTTCCAGCTGCCCATCTGCGAGTTGCGGGTCAGGAACTGCTGCTGCGAGCCGGACTGGATCTGACCGTCGATCTTCGAGTCGGCGATGAAGCCGCCCGACGACCAGCCGCCGTCGGACAGGGCCAGGTTGCCGCGGACGTGCATCCGGCGGTACGGGGCCGCCTGCGACACCGCCCAGCGGTCGAGCCCGTCCGGCGGGGTCACCGACAGGCCCTCGGCCGAACGCCAGAAGTTCTGGGTGGCGTTCTGCGAGCCGTCCGGCCACCAGTCGGCCTCGACGTGCACGTGGCCGTTGATGTTCACCTGGTCCGGGTTGAGGCCGAGCCCGGCCACCTGGGTGAAGAAGCCGACGTTGGCGTCGACGTTGTAGCTGCCCGGCTTGAACAGCAGCGCGTAGCGCGCGTTGCCGAACTGGTTGCTCACCTGGCTGTTGAAGACGCTGTTCAGCTTGTTCTGGATCGTCGACTGCGACATGGACGGGTCGAAGATGGTGACGTTGGGGCCGAGGTCGGGGTTGTTCGGGTTCGGCGGCACGGTCGTCGGGGGCGTGGTGGGGGTACCGGAGTAGTTCCACTTCTGGTTGGCGCCGCCGCCGCAGCTCCACAGCTGGAGCTTGGCGCCGTCGGCGAGGTTGTTGTCCTTGATGTCGAGGCACTTGCCGGCCTTGACGTTGACCAGGTCCTTGGCCGCGTTGAGGGTCCACTGCTGGCTGGTCAGCCCGGCGTAGCAGTCCCACATGTGCACGGCCGCGCCGTCGGTGACGGCGCCGTTGGCCACGTCCAGGCACTTGCCGAGGCCGCGCACCGAGCCGTCGTCGGCGAAGGTCCAGGTCTGGTTGGCGCCGGGGGAGCAGGCCCACATCTGCGGCTGGTTGCCGTTGGCGGTGCTGCCGTTCGTCACGTCCAGGCATTTGCTGTTGGCCGCGCTGACCAGGGTGCCGGTCGACGCCGCGAACGCGGTGGTCACACCGGCCACGCCCACGCCGGCCACGACGACGCCGAGGACGGCGCTGATGAGTAGTTTGCGCATCGTCTTCCCTCAGGCCGGGTTGTTGGCGTGGGTCAGCGTCTCCCAGGCCACGAACAGGTTGTTCGTGCCCTGCGGCCGCTTGGCTTCGGTGTACGTCTGGGTGTTCGACATGGCGTACCCCAATCGGTGGGAAAGAGCGTTGAACGCGACCTCCGTGACCGGGCCGAGTCCCTTGACCACCGATCCGCCGCAGATGTTCGAAGGCACGGCCGTGCCGTTCTCGAACTTGGTGTGGAAGCCGAGCGCGTGCCGGGTCCGGTCGGCCAGCGAGGGCCAGAGGTCCTCGCCCTGGATGCGGCTGGTCTCCGCGATGTGGCTGATGGCCGAGATGCCGTAGCCGGTGTGCGTGAAGTCGCGGCACGTCTCCTGGGAGAGGCCGTCGACGAAGGTGCTCTGGCCCTGCCAGTAGCTGATCAGTTCGGCCCGGGTGTCGACGCTGCCGACCGGCGGGTACTTGGGCTGGCTGCCGTCGGCGGTGACATAGACGTACGCCTCGGCCCTGGCCTTGAAGCGGGTGATGGCCCGGTCGTAGCTGGCCTTGTCGTCGAGGAAGACCGCGATGCCGACGGCGGCCTCCATCATGGACAGCTCCCAGTTGCCGTTGCTGGAGCTGCCGGGAATGACCACCGGAAGGTAGACATTGCGCAGCATGGTGGCGAACCGGGCCTGGTTGGGCCAGCTCGAGTACGTGTACTTGATGATCTCGGCGGCACGCGGCCAGACCGAGCCGGCCCATCCCGTCTGCAACGGGGCGTTGCTGTTGGTGTGCGACTTGATCGTGGCCGACCAGGCGTCCATCAGGGCGATCGACTTCTGCGCGTACGCCGCGTTGCCCGTGATGTACCAGGCCAGAGCGTCGGTGTACGCGGCGATGGCGTCCTCACGCTCGTCGGTGCAGCCGTTGTTGGGGTTGGAGTAGGAGCCGCATTCGACCGTGGCCCTGGGCGCGGGGGTGCGCGAGAGCGAGGCGTAGCGGCTGGCCATCATCTGGTTGTAGGCGCTCAGCCAGGGCTGGGCGCCCGCGTTGACCTTGCCCTTGACGAAGTCGAGCTGGGCCCGGCTGACCAGGACGCCCGGATGGGCGAAGGCGATCGGGGCGGCGTCGGCGCTCATCAGGCGGACGCCGAAGGTGGCGGTCGCCGCGACTAATGCCGTGAACGCGGCTAAAAGGGCGCGTCTGCGCATGGGGATCTCCCGGGTGGGGGTGGGGAACCGGAAAGTGACTTAACAGTTCCCGCGCCTCCGGGCCGGGTCAAGAAGGCATCGATTGACTTAAGTTTCTCGTGACCGTTTCGTTGCCTTAGTTCGCTCCTTAGTTGAAGTCGTCGAGGGAAATCGTCGCCGCTGGAATCCGAAACTTCTTCGGAATCTCCGGTACATTGCCGGGTCATGAACGCTGACGTCATCGTCGTCGGTGCCGGTCTCGCCGGTCTGGCCGCCGCCCATGAGCTGATCGCCGCCGGTAAGAGGGTCGCCCTGGTCGACCAGGAGAACGCGGCCAACCTGGGCGGGCAGGCGTACCTGTCGTTCGGCGGCCTGCTGTTCGTGGACAGCCCCGAGCAGCGGCGCCTGCGCGTCAAGGACTCGGTCGAGCTGGCCTGGAGCGACTGGCTGGGCAGCGCCGCCTTCGACCGTCTCGACGACGAGGACGCGTGGGCGGTGCGGTGGGCCCGGGCGTACGTCGAGTTCGCCGCCGGCGAGAAGCGCGCGTGGCTGTCGTCGCTGGGCATGAGCTGGCTGCCGACAGTGGGCTGGCCCGAGCGGGGCGACCTGCGGGCCGACGGCCACGGCAACTCGGTGCCGCGCTTCCACGTGACGTGGGGGACGGGTACGGGGGTGGTGGCCCCGTTCGTGCGTTCGGTCCAGTCCTCACCGCTGGTCGACTTCTACTTCCGCCACCGCGTCGACGAGCTGATCGTCACCGACGGCACGGTGACCGGCGTGCGCGGCGCCCGGCTCGCTCCCTTCGACGGCGCGCGTGGCGCCGCGTCACCCAGGGAGGAGGCCGGCGACTTCGAGCTGACGGCCCAGGCCGTCGTCGTCGCCTCGGGCGGCATCGGGGGCAACCACGATCTCGTACGCCGGTACTGGCCCCCGTCCCTCGGCACCCCACCCCGGTCGATGATCACCGGCGTCCCCGCCTACGTCGACGGCCGGATGCTCGACATCACCGAGCAGGCGGGCGCCCGCCTGGTCAACCGCGATCGGATGTGGCACTACACCGAGGGCATCCAGAACTGGGACCCGATCTGGCCGTCGCACGGCATCCGCATCCTGCCGGCTCCGTCGTCGATGTGGTTCGACGCGCTGGGCCGCCGCCTGCCGGCGCCGTGCCTGCCCGGCTACGACACGATGAGCACCCTGCGGCACCTGCGCACGACGCCGGACATCGCCGAGCACGACCACTCCTGGTTCATCCTCACCCAGAAGATCATCGAGAAGGAGTTCGCCCTCTCCGGCTCCGAGCAGAACCCCGACATCACGGCAAGCGACCGCCGCGCGTTCCTGAAGGAGCGCATCTTCGGCAAGGGAGCACCGGCCCCGGTGGAGGCCTTCAAGCAGAAGGGCGAGGACTTCGTGGTCGCCTCCTCCTTGGAGGAGCTGGTGGACGGCATGAACGCGCTGACGGAGAAGCCCCTGCTGGACGCCCCGACGGTCCGGGCCCAGATCGAGGCCCGGGACCGCCAGATGGACAACCCGTTCAGCAAGGACGCCCAGATCCAGGGCATCCGGAATTCCCGCCGCTACTGGGGCGACAAGATCGGCCGTACGGCGGCCCCGCACCGCATCCTCGACCCGGCGGCGGGCCCGTTGGTGGCGGTGAAGCTGCACATCCTGACCCGCAAGACGTTGGGCGGCATCCAGACGGACTTGAGCAGCCGAGCCCTGTCCCCGTCCGGCACCCCCGTCCCCGGCCTGTACGCCGCAGGCGAGGCAGCAGGCTTCGGCGGCGGAGGCGTACACGGCTACAACGCGTTGGAGGGCACGTTCCTGGGCGGTTGCCTGTTCAGCGGCCGAGCCGCCGGCAAGGCCTTGGCCCAGTCCCTGTAGCCATTCGACCGCTACCGCTCCGACGGCTGCCGCACCTCGAGGTGGCCGTGCCCCTCGCCGGAGCTGTGCCCCTCGCCGGAGCTGTGCCCCTCGCCGGAGCTGTGCCCCTCCCGGGCGCTGGCTTCCGTCCCGGCGCTGGTGGTGCCGTCCGCGCCGGCGCCGGCGCTGGCGGTGGTGCCTTCCGCGCCGGCCAGGACTGCCGCGGCTCCGACCACGGCGAGGATCCCCAGCGCGGCGGGCACCGTCCACCCGTGGCGGATCTCGTCGCCCAGCAACGGAACCGCCACCGCCGCCGGAACGATCACTTCGACCGCCCAGAGCAGCGCGGTGACCGGCGCGACGCTTCCCCTGCGCAGAGCCGCCGCGTAGGCCGCCGTCCCCGCCACCCCGCTGCCGATCACGACCCACAGCAGCGGTTCGGTCAAGGTCGAGACCCATGGCGTACGAAGGTGCACCGCCCGCCCGGCCAGCGCGGTAGCCGAATACGCGAGCCCGGCCAGCCCTGCCAGCAGCAGACCCCGCCGGTCGGTCCGCCCGGCCAGCAGCACCGCGACCCCCGCGACCGCGGCCACCACGAACCCGCCGACCGTCAACACCACAGTCGTCCCGGGCGACGGCATCGAAGCCGGCTGTTCCCGGCTGGACAGCCCGACCACAGCCAGCGCCGCGACCATCACCACAACCGCCGCGTAGTCCCGCCGCCGCAGGCGTGTCCGCAGCACCACACCGGCCAGCAGCACGGTCAACCCGACCGATCCGGCGAGCACGGCCTGAACCACGTACACCGGAAGCCCGCGCAGCGCCCACAGCGACAGAAGCCACCCACCGCCGTCCCCGGCCAGCCCGGCCAGGTAGAGCGGCGAGACCGCCAGCGCGAGCACCGTGCCCGGCCTACGCGCGGCGACTGCCTGCAGGACGGATCCGACCGCGTAGGCCACCGCGGCGAGCGCCGCGATCAAAAGACTCACAAGTTAGAGAAGCACGAACCACCTGCTTTCCGGCTACGGAAGTGACCAGCGTTGCTTCGCCGAACCGTTGCAGTCCTCGACCCGGACCCCGGTTCCGGCCCACCGCCCACCCGATGGATCGGTGAGGCAGTCATCGTTCGACGCGTTGACGATCAGCTGACCCGACACCCGCCACTGAGCTGTGGTGCGCCCGTCGCAGCCGACGATCTCGACCGAGTCGTCGCCGACGAGCAGCGCGCACTTGCCGGCCACCCGAAGCGTCCCGTCCGAGGCGATGGTCCACGTCTGCGCGAACGAGCTGTTGCACCCGAACACCTGCACGTGGTTCCCGTCGAACGGCACCCCGCCGTTGAGGTCGAGGCACAGCCCGTTCTGCCCCCGGATCGCCCCCACCCGTTCGGCCGCGGGCGGCACCGGAGCGATCCCCGCCGGCACGCTGGGCGTGGCGGTCTTCCCGCCCGGCACCGTAGTCGTGGTGGCCACCGGAGAGGCCGGCGACGTAGCGATGGCCGGAACCCCGCCGGCCCCCGCGCTCGGCGTGGGTGTCGATCCCGTCGACGTCGCCCCCGCTGTCGGCCCGCGCCCCGATCCCGGGTTCGTCCCCGACCCCGTACCGACACCCGACCCGGCCCCCGTCGCTGTCGACGCGCCCAGACCAGCACTCGCACCCGCACTTGCCGGCGCCGAACCGGCCGTCGCCGCAGGGCCGGTGGCCGGAGGCAGCGGCCCGTCGGCCAGACCGGTGACCTGCGGCCGCACATCCGACCGCAGCGCCGCGTACCCCGCCGCCGCAACCCCGAGCAACACGGCCACCGCCACCGCGGCCACCACGATCAGCCGCCGACGGCCACTGCCGCGCCGTTCGGCGCCCGGCAGAACGATCACGGCCGTGGCGTCGTCCGCGCCGTCCGGCCCCTGCCGCGCTCCGGCGTCCCGGGCCGCCGACGGCCACGTCTGCTCGGCGCCGTCCCGATCGCCGTCGCCCGTCTCGCCCTCCACCGCCCCGGAGTCGCGAAGCACGAACGGCCGGACAAGCAGCGGATCCCGCTCGTCACCCACCTCGTCGCCAGTCACGATTCCCCCGCCGCCGTAGAGCCCTCAAGAGACGATCGACCGACCAACCTACCCGCGATGATCGATCCCACACCGCCCGCCGAACATCCGACTTTCCACCCGATGCGCCCGCTTGGACAGCGAACGACCACCACAGGTCGGCTAACCGACACCAGCACAGCCGCCACCAGACCCACTTCCCCAGACGGCCCAAGATCGCCAAGAACCTACCCCGGAACCCTCCACCCCCGACACTCGCACCACCTCACCAGAGCCCGGAGTGGTCAGCGTTTCCAGAACGCCTTCCGTGTAGGCGCCGGGCCGGGATCGGCGGGCGGCGGCGTGGAAGCGCCCGGGCCGGCGAACGCGGTCAAGCTCTCCAGTGCGGCCTGCCATTTCTCGTCGATCGCGGTGTCGCCTCGCAGCCGCGCGACCAGGTCGATCAGGGGGCGGAAGACCTCGTCGACGGCCGAGCCGATCAGGACGTCGAGGCGGCTGGCCAGGTCGTCGAGCAGGTCGCGCTTCTCCCAGACCGGGAGGCTCGCGGCGTCGCGCAGACGCTGGGCCTCGGTGGCCACCAGGGCACGCATCTCGTCGAGTGACGGCGCCGAACCAGCCGTGCCACCCATCTTCGCGAACGACGCCCTGGCTCGCGGCGAGGCGAAACCGGATGTGGCGCCCGTCCGGCGGCTGCCCAGCACCGCGCCGGCGCCTCCGCCGGCCGAGGTCTCCGCGGCACTGTCGAAACTCATCAGCGAGGGACCGGCCGGCGCGGGCGCGGCCGGCGGCGCCGGCGGAGCGAAGGACGCGGCGGCCATGTGGAGCATCGCCGGCGCGACGTCGCCCGGCGCCTCCCAGCCCTGGGGAAGCTCGACCGGCTGGGTCACCCGGCGGGTCTGGCCGCCCTCGTTGACGACCCGGCTGTCCACCGCGACGAACGCGGTGAACCGGCACAGCACCCCGTACCGCAGGGACGTGGCGACGATCCGCTGCTCGAGCCCCCGGTCGCCGGCCGCGTAGGCGTCTTCGAGGTCGCGCAGCCGAGCCCGCGCCCACTGTGCCGTGATCGCGCTTTCCGACCGCTCCTGGAGGGCGATCGTGGTGCTGAACTCGCGGTCGTCACGGGTACGGCCCGTCACCGTGAAGCGCCCACCCGCGGCCGAGCCGGCGTAGCGGCCGCTCACCACGAGCGGGACACCCGGGTAGAGCCCCGGCAGGCGGGCCGGGGTGCGCTCGTCGTCGACCAGGCGCAGCCCGTCGCCGGTGATGCGCAGGCCCGACACGACCGGTGATCCGATCCGGCGGTGGATGTGCTCCATCGCCTCGTCGAGCCGGTCCTCGCTCTCCACCAGCTCGGCCCGCCCGGCGCCGAGCGCGGCCAGCCGGCCCAGGAACCCGGCGTTCACCGCCCGGTCGATGCCGATCGTGTGGATGCGGGTGACACCGATCAGCGGGGTGATGTCGTGAACGATCTGGTCCTCGTTGCCGACCTGGCCGTCGGTGACCAGCACGAGCACCCGGTCGCGGTCCTCGCTCGCCCGGAGCAGCCCGAGGCCCTGCGTCAGCGGGCCGAGCAGCTCGGTGCCGCCGCGGGCGCCGGCGTGAGCGAGGTGTTCCACGGCGCGGAAACGGTTACGGTCGGAGGCCTCGGCCAGTCCCTCGCCCAGGTCGTCCGGCCGATCGACCTGATGGTCGAAGGTGAGCACGGCGAAGCGGTCGGTGCTGGTCAGCGTGTCGACGACCCGGGCCGCGGCGCGGCGGGCGGCCACCATCTTCCAACCGCCCATGCTCCCCGAACGGTCGAGCAGCAGCACCACGTCCTTGGGGCGGGCGGGCGTGGTGTCGGCCGGCGGCAGGATCACCACCTGGTAGACGCCGCCGGGCTCCTCGCCGCTCTCGCCGGGCACGGCGATCGCCGTCTCACCGCCGCCCTGGTAGGGCAGGCGCAGGATGAAGTCGCGGTCGGCCCGCTCGCCGGGCGTGATGCTCAGCGTGCCGTCCTGGTCGACGACCGTGTGCAGGCTGGACTTGACCTCGCCGAGGGTGAGGCCGGCCGGGTCGATGTCGACGCCGACGGACAGCCGCAACGGGTTGGGGAAGCCGGGCAGCAGCACCGGGGGAGTGATGCGGGAAGCGTCCGGCACGGCGTCGGTGTCCTGCGCCTGCCCGTCACCGGCCGACGGGCCGGGCAGCGGGGTGCCGGGAATGTAGCGCGGGGCCACGACCAGCGGGAACCGGAACGTGGCGGCACCGTCCTCGAACGGCAGCGGGCCCACGAGGCTGAGCCGGATCGTCACCCGCTCGCCGGGCAGGATGTTGCCGACCCGCATGGTGAAGACGTCGGGCCGCTCCTCCTCGGCGATGGAGGCGCGCTGACCGGCCGCGATGGCTTTGTCGTACGTCTCGCGGGCGGCCGCCCGCTCCTGGAGCTCCGCCTCGACCGTGCGGTCGTCGGCGGTCATCGTCATGCCGGTCACCGCGGCCCGGTCGGGCAGCGGGAAGACGTACGTCGCCTCGAGCGCGACCTCGTGCACGTTGACGAACTCGGTGAGCACGACCGTCCGTGCGACCAGGCCGCTGATGTGGGCTCGGACGTCGAGGCGGTCGAGTGGCAGGGCGCCGCGGTCGGTGCGCAGGCAGCCGAAGCCGGAGTCGGGCAGGATCCGGACACGGCTGATCTCGCCGGGGCTCATCGGGGCGACGGAGAAGGTCATACGGAGCTCCCATCAATAAGGCCACGGGCGGCAAGCAGTTCGAACAGTGGCGCGGCGGCCGCGGCGATGTCGTCGCGGTCGCGGTCGGTCAAGGCGTGCGGGACGAGCAGGACGACACCGCCGCCGAGGGCGACGCCGGTGACCGGGTGGGCGGTCACTTGGCGCGGCGACCGGCCGATCGCCGCTTCGACGATCGGCGGCGGCGCGGGTGGATCGGCCCAGAAACGGGTGCGGGCCTCGATGGCAGGGTCGGGCGGAGCACTGTCGCTGTTGTCGAGCAGGTGCTCGGGGATCTGGGCGGCCTCGCGCAGGGCCTCGGGGGAGATCCACGTGAAGTCGGTCTGAATCTGCGCGAGGCTCTGGCCCTGCGCCTGGCGGCGCTTGATGGCCACCAGCTGTTGCAGGTGACGAGGACCGTAAAGCGCGGTGCGCCCGCGCATGCCCAACGGCTTGTCGACCAGGCCGATGGTCGTGTACCACCGGATCGCCCGCCGGTCGGGCACGTCGCGGACGCGGGCGTTGGGCGCACCGGGGTACTCGGCCGTCAGGGCCTCGCGTACCCGCTCCACCAGCTCGTCGATCGTCCACATGCCGAAGAGTTTGACACTGTCATCGTGACAGTGTCAATGTGTGCGCATGACCCGAGCCGCCGGCCCCTGGGTGCCGCCCCGACTGATCAGCCTGTCCCATCTCAACGACCCGGACACCACGGTCGTCTATCCGGGCGACCCCGCCTTCGAGCTCGAGACCGTCGCCACCATCGGGCAGGAGGGCTTCTACCTGCGCTTCGTCCGCGAGGGCGAGCACACCGGCACCCACTGGGGCGCGCCCGGCCATTTCACCTACGGCCACCCGCTGGCCGACGAGCTCGACCTGGAGGACCTATGCCTGCCGGCGGTGCGGATCGACGTGCGGGAGCAGTGCGCCCGCGACGCGGACTACGAGGTGACGATCGCCGACGTCGAGGAGTGGGAGCGGCGCCACGGCCGGGTTCCGGACGAGTCGATGGTGATCATCTGGACCGGCTGGGAGGAGCGCTGGGGCTCGGAGTCCTTCCTCAACCGCGATGCCGACGGGGTGCTTCATCAGCCCGGCTTCGCCCTGGAGACGGTGCGCTGGCTGATCGACACGGGCCGGCTGGGGCGCCGGGGCGGCACGGGGACGGACACGTTCGGCCCCGACCCCGGCCGCGACAGCAGCCTCGCGGTCTCCCGGCTGGTCTATCAGCGCCATCGGATCAGCCTGGAGGTGCTGGCCAACCTCGCCGCGCTGCCGCCCTCGGGGGCTTTTGTCCTGTGCGGCGGCCAGATCAACAAGGCCGGCTCGGGCTCCACCGCGCTGATCTACGGCTTGCTGCCGCCCGGCTGAAGCACGCCGTTGACCGTGAGGCGATAGGGCGCGTACTGCTTCACCTTCTCCGTCGGCTCGTCGTAGGACACGATGGCGACCACCTGGGGATAGTCCGCGAGCCGGGCGAACTGGCCGGCCGTCACGATCTCCACCCGGTCCTTACCGAGCCCGACGAGCCGTACGTGCCAGTTGTGCACCGCCATGGGCCGGATCGAGGTGGGCGAGGTCCATCCGTCCAGGGTGGAGCCGTCGCTGAGCGTCCGCCCGCCCAGGGCGATCGTCCCGATCCGCCATCCACCCCGGCCGCCGCCCGCGTCGGTCACGAACCGCAGACCCAGCAAGACCTTCTTTCCCGCGTACGCCGTGAGGTCGTACCTCGCGGTGACCACGCCGTTGCTGGCGCCGGTGATCCCGAAACCCAGCGGCCCGACGCTGGTGCGGTCGCCGCGCAGCGCCATGTAGGTGCGCCCGCCGTCCGTCGACACTGTCACATAGCCGTAGTCGTACCGGTCCTCCAGCGCATAGGAGGTCTCCAGCGTCAGCGCGGGCTTGCCGGCCGGGATGGTGACGGCCCGGACGGCGTGCGAGTCGAGGTCGTTGGTGTTGCCGGAGAAAAGCGTCTTCTCGGCCACCGTCCAGCCCGTCGGCAGGGGTGGCAGGTTCTCCGCCCCGGCGAAGCTGAGCGAGCGGACGGGAGTCGGCAGCGGCACGTAATCCGCGCCGTTCGGTGCCGCGCCGGGCTCGGCGTACAAGGTCTTGTTGTCGAGGTTGACCGTCGATCTCAAGCTCTTGGCCGTGACTCTGCCGGCCGCCATGCCGATCACCTTGCCGCCGGGCTCCCCGGCGATCCGGTCGACCAGCGTCATGGCCTGGAAGTCGTGCAACACCTCGTAAAGGGGCACGCCGGTCGGCAGCGCGGCCTGGATCGCGGCCAGGCCCTGGCGGATGCCGTCGCGGTGCAGCACCGAGATCGTCTTCAGGCCGAACCGGTCCCGCAGATAGAGCATGAGCTGATAGACGAGGCCGTAATCGGCCAGCACCTCGCTGGGCGTGCCCTCGTCCCACAGGTTCGGCGAGTTCTGCGGACCGCCGCACTCCCGCGGGTTCGCGTTGTACTTCGTCTTGACCGTCCCGAACCCCTGGAAGCACATGATGTGCGTGTCGTTGCCCGGCTCGTCGACCTTGGAGCGCGCGTCCACATAGCCCACGAGGGTCTGTGCGAAATCGGCCAGCCCTTCGTTGAGCCACTTGGCCTCCTGCGGATCGGCGTAATACTCCAGCAGGTGCTGCCACTCGTGGGCGAACGTCGACTCGTACATCCGCGGGCGGGCGGGCCGGCTCGTGCACAGGTCGGTGGTCGGGTCGTCGGCCGGTTCCGCGCCGAGGCGGTGCTTCCAGTCGTACGCGTCGATGGTCATGACGTTGCGGTCGAAAAGCTCATTGAGCTGCGGGGTGAAGAAGCCCGCGGTGTAGGTGACGGCCTTGGGAAAGGTGAAGAAGTTGGTGTCACGGACGTTGTCCACGAGGGTGACCGTCTTGTCGCCGTCCCCGGTGAAATCGCCGGTCGCCGTGGCCCTGGTGCCGTCGCGGCTGGGTGGCGTACTGAAGATCGCGGTCTCCAGCGGGTAGATCTTGCGATCGAACTCGCTGATCAGGTCGGCCACCTGCGTGTCGGTGATCTCCACCGAGCCCTTGCGGCAATCCGTGGCCGGGAAGGCGAGGTCCTGCGCCACCCAGACCTCGATGTGCCGGCCGACGGCCCGCAGCGTGTACGGCTTGTTGTAGAACTTGCCCGTCGTGTCGTCGAGACCCACCCAGTCGCGCGCGGTGCCCACCGGCGGCGTCGGCTTGGGCTGTACGGCCGCCCGCGACTGCGGGCCCGGCCGATATCGAGGGTTCTCCGGCAGCGCCCGCCCGTCGTGGGTGAAGCGGGTACTGCTGAGCTCGCGGGTGTCCGCTGTCGTCCCGGCGTAATCCTTTTCGGCCATGGCCGGCCCGGCTGGAACGATCAGGGGAACGAGAAGGGCGATCACCGCAAAGGCTGCGAATCGGACGCGGTCCATGAAAAGGGACGGTACCCGTCACGTGCCGGGCGGACGGGCAACATGCGGCGATTCGGAGAGTGGGTCAGCCGTCTATTCGAAGACGGAGTGGTCGCGGCCGCCCTCGGCGCGGCGGCGGGCCCGGCGGCGCAACTGCACCACGACCATGTCGGCCACCGCCACGACGGCCCACGCGAGGAGCAGCCAGCCCGGCACCGTCCAGCCCCTGCGGAAAAGCACGATCGCCAGCACCGTGCACACGACGAAACCGAACGCGGCGAGGATCAGCCGCAGATTCAGCGCGCTGTAGGGCTGGTCGACCGTGCCGCGACGGCCGGGCGGCTGGGCACCGATGGGCATGTTTCACGGTACCTCCGCCCGGCCGGCGGCAAACTACGAGACCTCGCGGCGCAGCACGCGCCACACACCGAGGGCGAGCGGCAGCACCACCCACACCGCGGCGGACACACCGACCCGGGCCCATTCGCCGGAGGTCATGGCCGGTTCCGACATGGCCGTCGTCGTGGTGTTGATGTCGATCCACTCGGCCGCGGTCTTCAGCGCCTTGATGGTCCCGCCGAGGATCGACCAGACCATCGGCACGGCGAAGAAGGCGACGATCGCCAGCGGCGTGTTCAGCAGCAGGGCGCCGAAACCGATGCCCATCAGGACGAAGATCACCTGGAGGCCCGCGCCCTGCCAGACCAGCGAGCCGTCCATCGACCAGGAGCCGTCGCCGCCGAGGGCCGCGCCCAGCAGGTTCGCCACGGCGCTGAGCGCCAGCGCCGCCGCGGTCGACGCGGTCGCGATCAGCACCCCGGCGATCAGCTTGGCGGCGATGACCCGGCCACGCGCCGGCACCAGGGTGAACGTGGTGAGCGCGGTGCGCTGCGACCACTCACCCGTCATCGACAGGATGCCCAGCACGGGCAGGAGCACCGACGAGGGCAGCAGGCCGAACTGGAAGAACTCCTGGAACGTCTGCTCCTCGTCGGGCGCCCACCCGATCATGATCGCCGAGGTGGCGGCCGTGGCGAACGCGATCACGATGAGCAGCCACAGCCCGGCCCGGGTGTCGGCCAGCTTCCGCAGCTCGATCATCGTGAGCCGGCCGATCGGCACCGGGCGGGTGCTGGCCCGTTCGATCTGCGGCGGGGTCTCCAGCACGGCGGTCATCGGACGGCCTCCTTCACGGAATCACCGGCGGTCAGGGTGAGGAACATCTGCTCCAGCCCGCCGCCACCGGCCGGGCGGAGCTCGATCAGGACGAGCCCGGCGTCGGCCGCGGCCCGCCCGATGGTCTCGGCGCCGGCCTGGACGACGACGCCCCCGTCGGTCGTCTTCGTCCCGGCCAGGCCGGCGCGCTTGAGCGTCAGGTCGAGCGCGGCCGGGTCGAGCGCCCGGACCAGGGTCCCCGAGGCGGCGAGCAGCTCGGCCTTGTCACCTTGGGCGACGACGCGGCCGCCGCCGATCACCACCAGGTGGTCGGCCACCGCCTCGACCTCGCGCAGCAGGCGGGAGGAGAGCAGCACGGTGCCGCCGCGGTCGGCGAAATCCCGTAGCAGGCCGCGCATCCAGAAGATGCCCTCCGGGTCGAGGCCGTTGGCCGGCTCGTCCAGGATCAGCACGGCCGGGTCGCCCAGCAGGGCCAGGGCCAGGCCGAGCCGCTGCCGCATGCCGAGCGAGTACGCCCGTACGCGGCGCTTGGCCGCCGTCGCGTTGAGCCCGACCCGGTCCAGCGCACGGGGCACCTCACTGGTGTCGACGCCCATCGTGAGCGCGGCGAGGCTGAGCACCTCGCGGCCGGTACGCCCGGCGTGCTGCGCCGAGGCGTCGAGCAGGACCCCGACGTGGCGGCCGGGGTTGCCGAGCCGCCGGTACGGGACGCCGCTCACGGTGGCCGTTCCGGCCGTCGCAGGGGTGAGGCCGCAGATCATGCGCATGGTGGTCGACTTGCCCGCGCCGTTCGGCCCGAGAAAGCCGGTCACCGTGCCCGGTTCGCAGGAGAAGGACACGTCGTCGACGGCGGGGTGGTTGCCGTACCTCTTGGTGAGATGTTCGACCGTGATCATGCTTCCAGCGTGGCGGCGCCGACCGGCTGAGCGCGTCGGCCGGAGGTCGCCGGAGAGAAACCTTGGTAGGGAGCGGACCCCTACTTTGGTAGGTATCGGGCGGACGGCGCCGGCTCGTAAAGTCGGCTTTGTGGGAAAGCTGAAGCCGGAGTACCAGTGGCTGTTGCCGGCCGGGCTCGAGTCGGCCCTCCCGATACGCCGGTCCACCCGTGACTGGCTGATCGATGTCCTCTGCTTCGTCCTCGGCTACGGCTTCACGCTGCTCGTCACGATCGACCTGTTGCAGCCCGACCCGACCGTGGTGCCCGAGTGGGGCGCCGCGCCGGACTGGCTGATCTGGCTCGATTTCGCCGTCGGCACGATCGCCGCGCTCGGCCTGTGGTGGCGGCGCGGACGCTGGCTGATACCACTGGCCACGTTCTGCACGCTGATCTCGCTGTTCGCGGTCGCCGCGGCGATCACCTGCATGATCGTGCTGTTCACGGTGGCGGTGCATCGCCGGTTCGCGGTGATGGCGGTGTTCGCCGGCGGCGCGGTGCTCACCAACGCCGCCTTCCCGGTGCTACGGCCCGAGGCGGGTCGCCCCTATTGGGAGACGATGGCGTGGGGGACGGTCTTCATCGTGATCGTCTGCCTGTGGGGCATGGTGGTCCGCTCCCGGCGCCAGCTGGTGCTGTCGCTGCGCGACCGGGCCGAGCGGGCCGAGTCGGAGCAGCAGCTGCGCGTCGCGCAGGCGCGCTCGCTCGAGCGCAACCGGATCGCCCGCGAGATGCACGACGTCCTCGCCCACCGCATCTCGCTGCTCAGCCTGCACGCCGGGGCGCTCGAGATCCGTCCCGACGCGGCGCCGCAAGACGTGGCGACCGCCGCCGGTGTCATCCGGGCCAGCGCCCACCAAGCACTGCAGGACCTGCGCGAGGTGATCGGGGTGCTGCGCGCCGAGAGCCCCGAGGGTGCGCCCGAGCCGCCCCAGCCCACGCTGGGCGCACTGCCGGCCCTGGCCGACGAGTCACGCTCGGCGGGGGTCAAGGTCCGTTTGGATGTACGCATCGAGCCCGCCACCGTGCCCGACGGGACCGGCCGCACCGCCTACCGCATCGTCCAGGAGGGCTTGACGAACGCCCGCAAACACGCGCCCGGCACAACCGTGCAGGTCGCCGTCGACGGCTCCGTCGGCGACGGCCTGACCATCGACATCCGCAACCCGTGGCCCTTGCTCAACCCGTCGATGACCATCCCGGGCACAGGAACCGGCCTGATCGGCCTCACCGAGCGGGCCACCCTGGCCGGCGGCTACCTGAAACACGGCCGCACCCCCGACAACCAGTTCGCCCTCACCGCTTGGCTCCCCTGGCCAACCTGACCCGCGCGCCGCCCCGCCTGCCCCGGTGCCCGCCTGCGGTGCCCGCCTGCGGTGCCCGCCCGCGCTGCCTGCCCGCGCTGCCCGCTGGCACTGTGAAGCCCGTTCTGGCCGGCGCCGGCGAGGGCTCACGGCGCGGACCGCTTAGGGTGAGGGCGTCGGTGGCCGTGCAGGTGGGGAGCGCAGCGTGGGTGGGACCACCCGGTCCGAAGGGCCGGAACCGCGGGGGATCGACGCGGGCGGGCCGATGGCTGAGCCGGTTCGGGTGCTGATCGTCGATGATGACGCGCTTGTTCGGGCCGGGCTGACGATGATTCTGTCGGCGGCGGCGGACGTGGCCGTCGTGGGGGAAGCCTCGGACGGGGCGGAAGTGCCGGGAGCGGTGGCGGCGCTCCGGCCCGATGTGGTGCTGATGGATATTCGGATGCCGAAAGTCGACGGGCTGGCGGCCACCGAGACGTTGCGGGCCCGTGCCGGGGCTCCCGAGGTCATCGTGTTGACGACGTTCGACGCCGACGAATACGTGTTGCGGGCCCTGCGGGCGGGAGCCAGCGGCTTCCTGCTCAAGGACACGCCGCCGGCCGAGATTCTGCGGGCGGTACGGCGGGTGGCTCAGGGTGAGGCGATGCTGTCGCCCACGGTGACGCGGCAGCTCATCGCGCACGTGGCGTCGCCGGCGCAACCCTCGCAACTGCGGGCCGCCGAGCGGCTCGAACGGCTCAGCGAGCGGGAGCGGGACGTCGCGCTCGCACTCGGGCAGGGGCGGTCGAACGCGGAGATCTCCACCGACCTGCACATGTCCGTCGCCACCGTCAAAGCGCACGTGTCGCGGCTGCTGATCAAGCTGGAGCTGAACAACCGCGTCCAGGTGGCCCTGCTGGTTCACGACGCCGGGCTCGTCTGAGCCGGCCGGGGTGCCGCCGGTCCCGCGCTATCCGGCCAATGATCGGCGTTAAGTGGCTGCGTGAATCGTTCTCTCATGTCACCCGATCGAGTTACCAGCGGTGGCGGGGCGGCACGACACCAAACGTGGGCTGAGCTGCGTCAGCGCCGTTGATTCGGCGTCCGGTGACGTATGCCTGTTCGCGAATGTGACTCAGTGCGATCTCGTGCGCACGATGTGAAACTGTCGCGCAGCGGGGAGGGATCCGGCGACTGGAGGGCCATCATGAACCACGGTGAGCGGCAACTGCAGGACGTGCTCGGTACTCGTCAGCGGGCGGACGCCTTTGCCGAGCGGCAGACCCTGAACCACCTCAACGACAGGATGCGGCAGTTCATCGGGCGGCAGGAGATGATGTTCCTGGCCACGGCCGATGCCGGTGGGGAGTGTGACAGCACGTTCCGGGCCGGGCCGGCCGGATTCGTGCGGGTGCTGGACGACGAGCATCTGAGCTGGCCCGAGTTCCGGGGCAACGGGGTCATGGCCAGTCTCGGCAACATCACCGAGAACGGGCACGTCGGGATTCTGTTCGTCGACTTCCAGGACGTCATCGGGCTGCACGTGAACGGCGTCGCGGAGATCGTCGAAGATCCCGGCGAGCAGGCGGACGTGCCGCCGGGGCTGCGGGCCCAGGTGTGGGTCGTGGCCCGGGTCGAGGAGGCCTACATCCACTGTGCGAAGCACATTCCGCGCATGATGCGCGTGCCGCGGCAGCGCGGGCGCGACGCCACGGCCGAGCAGCCGAAGAAGAGCGACTACTTCGTGCCGGCGCCGGCCCGGTTCCGCCCCTTGCTTCCCGCCGGCGCGGAGGCCGCCGGTGAGGGGTGCGTCATGTCCGTCCGCGAAGGCGCGGCGAGTGCTCCACGCGACGCAGTCACCGGCGACGCGGCGGCCTGACCGCCGCCGGCGGCACCCCAGAAGTGAGGGGGCCGCCGGGAAGGCGGCGGATCCGGGAGGCGGGTCAGCGAGCGGGGGACAGGGGCCAGAGGGGCTCCTGCGCCAGGCGTTCCGACTCGCGCAGGACGCGGAGAATGTTGCCGCCGGTGAGCTTGTCCAGTTCGGGCTCCGTCCAGCCCCGGCCGGCCAGCTCGGACAGCAGGCGTGGATAGCCGGAGACGTCCCGGAGGTCGTCCGGGAGCTCCGTGGTGCCGTCGAAGTCGCCGCCCAGGCCCACGTGGTCCAGGCCGGCCACGTCGCGGGCGTGTTCCACGTGGTCGGCGACCAGGGTGGCCGGGACCGGCGGGCGCGGGTTGGCCGAGAGCCACGGGGCGAACGACGGGTGCTGGAGCGGGTCGGGGCCGGGCCAGTCCTGGACCGTCGACGGCTCCTGGCCGGGGCGCGGCGCCCGGGGCCAGCCGGCCGTGGGCAGGCCCAGGCGGGTCAGCTCCTCGTCGGCCGCGGCCGACCACGCGCGGGCCTCGGCCGAGACGAACGGGGCCACGAACGTGAGCTGGATGACGCCGCCGTTGTCGCGCAGGCGCGTCAGGACGTCGTCGGGGACGTTGCGCGGGTGATCGTGCAGGGCCCGTACGCCGGAATGACTGAAGATCACTGGGGCGAAGGCCGTGTCCAGGGCCGCGTGCATCGTCACCGGCGCCACGTGGGACAGGTCGACCAGCACGCCGATCCGCTGCATCTCGCGCACCACCGCCCGGCCCTCGTCGTTCAGGCCGCCCACCTGGGGCTCGCGGACCGCCGAGTCGGCCCAGGAGAGGTTCTCGTTGTGGGTCAGCGTCACGTAGCGCACGCCCAGGCGGGCGAACGCCCTCAGGACGCCCAGCGACGTGGCCAGGCTGTGGCCGCCCTCGATGCCGATCAGCGAGGCGATCTTCCCGGCCCCGATGGCACGGGTGACGTCGTCCGCGCTGTAGGCGATCGCGAAGTCGTCCGGGTACGCCGCCGCCATCCGGTAGACGGCGTCGATCTGCTCCATCGTCGCCACGACCGCCTCGGGTTCACTCAGGTCGCCCGGCACGTACACCGACCAGAACTGCCCACCCACCCCGCCGGCGCGCAGACGCGGGATGTCCGTCTGCAACTCCGGCCGGGGCTCGTCGAGGCCCTCCACCGCGTATCCGTAGCGTCCGCGCAGCTGCATGGGCAGGTCGTTGTGCCCGTCGATGATCGGCATCATCCTGTCTGGCTACCCGAGGAGAGGAGAAAAGCGCAAGTTGAGGAAAACGGCCTCCGCAACCTGACCGCACCGTTCAGGGGACCGAGCGCGCACCTTCGACGCCGGAATCTCTTACCCATGCCCGGCCGCGACGGTGCCGGACACAGCGGGGGAGTTCGAGAAGTTGCGTCGTTCGAAGCTGCAGAGGTATTCGGTCCTGACCGCCGTGCTCGCTGGTGCGGGCGCCACCGCCCTGACCGGCGCCACGGCCGTCGCCGGCACCGGCGCGACGATCAAGCTGGCCGCCGGTGACGACTCGTACGTCTCCACCACGCGCACCGGCACCGTCTTCGGCGCCGAGGACAAGCTGGTCGCCGGTGTGATCGGCAAGGAGACCAAGACCTCCTTCCTGAAGTTCGCGGTTCCGGCCGGCACCAAGGTCGCGTCGGCCCGCCTGACCCTGACCGCGCAGGCGAAGTTCGCCGGCCAGCTCAGCGTCCGCAAGGTGACCAGCACGGCCTGGACCGAGGGCAAGCTGACCGGCGCCACCGCGCCCGCGCTCGGCGCCGTGCTCGGCACCGCCACCCCGAACGGCACCTTCTCGGTCGACCTCGGCAAGTCGGTCACCGGCCCCGGCACGTACGCCTTCGCCTTGACCTCATCCTCTTCGGCCATGCGCTTCAACTCGGCCGAGGCCAAGACCGGCGCCCCGGTCCTCGAGGTCACCACGGAAGGCGACACGTCGCCGCCAGTGCCGGCGGCAGGAAAAGACTGCACGACGGGTGACAAGCTCGTCCCCACCTGCGGCGTCCTCTGGGGCGCGGCGGCCGGCGGCTTCACCGACGCTCCTCGCGACCAGGCCCTGAAGGACTGGGAGAAGCTCAGCGGCCGCACCTCCACGATCTTCCACACGTACCACAAGGGCGACGAGGTCTTCCCGACCAAGGCCGAGATCGCGATGACCTCCGACGCGGCCAGCCCGCGGGTGCTGCTGACCAACTGGAAGATCGCGTACGGCTCGAACTGGGCCAAGGTCGCCAAGGGCGAGCAGGACAAGCGCATCGACGCCTTCGCCGCGCGCGCCAAGGCGTACGGCAAGAAGTTCTTCCTCGCCATCAACCACGAGCCGGAGAACGACGTCGTGGCCAAGGCCGGCTCGGGCTTCGAGGCGAAGGACTTCGCCGCGATGTACCGCCACACCATCGAGCGGCTGCGGGCCAAGGGCGCCACCAACGTGATCAACGTGATGGCGTACATGGGCAACGAGAAGTGGATGGCGCAGAGCTGGTGGAAGGACCTGTGGCCGGGTGACGACATCGTCGACTGGATGGGTCTCGACTCGTACGTCAGCGCCGAGAAGGGCTACTACCACTACGGCAAGTTCAACGACCTGCTCGACCGCGCGCCCACCGGCGGTGGCACCGGCTTCTACGAGTGGGCCACCACCAAGCACGCCGCCAAGCCGATCATGGTCGCCGAGTGGGGCGCCTACCACCGCGTGAACAAGGTCGCCGACAAGGCGCCGGTCTTCCAGAGCGTCCTGCCCGAGCTGGCCAAGCGGCCCGCCATCAAGGCGATCGTGTACTTCGACACGGCCAAGGACGACGAGGGCGACCGCGACATCAGCATCAACAGCACCGCGACCTCGCTGGCCGCTTTCAAGAAGCTCGCCGCCGACCCGGTCTTCAAGGTCAAGCTGGGCTGACCTGGCGTGAACGGTGAGGTCAAGCGAATCCCAGGTGTCTTGAGACACCCACTGTTCACGTTCGTTTGACTTCCCGTAGCCCCGTCTTTCCGTAACGTTAACGACCGACGTTGGAACGTTGAGAGGGGGTCCGCCATGGCGAAGAAGTCCAAGAAGGACAAGAAGGACAAGAAAGACAAGAAGAAAAAGAAGAAGTGATCTTCGCGCGGCGGCTTCCGAAAGGGAGCCGCCGCGTTTGTCTCAACTGCCCCGCCCCGGCCCCGATCATGCGGGCATGGGCGTCGTCACCACCATCGCCGCGCTGGCCGCTGCCGTGGCCGGTCTCGTCGTCGTGTCGCGCCGCGGCGGCCGGCTCCGGCTGGCCTGGGCCGCTCTCGTCCTGGGCATCCTCGGCGGTCTCGTCGCCGGGCATCTCGTCCTGGTCGTCCTCGCCTCCCTGAGCCTGTCGGCGATTCCCCGGCCCCCGCGCACCGGGCTGGCCCGGCTCCGCGTGGCCGTCGACACGCTGCTGATCACCACGTCCCTCATGGTGATCTGCTGGAACCTCGTCATGCAGCCGGCGATCGCGGCCGGTCATCCTCAAGCCATCGGCCGTCCGGTGGCGGACGTGATCCTGGGCGCGGTGGCGCTGTGCGCGCTCGCCCGCTGCCGCCCCGGCACTCCCGGCGCGACGGCGCTGGCGCTGACCTCGACCGCCGTGTTCCTCCTGGCGGTGGCCGACGCGATGGCGATCCGGCTCGGCAGCGGGGATCCGGTCGCCCTGGCCGGATATCTGCTCGTGCTCGTCGCGGCCACGATCGCCACGCGCCGCCGGCTCGACGACGCCACGGTCCGCCAGGAGGCGGCCGCCCACCGGCGAAACGTCAGCGTCCTCCTCCCGTACGCGGTCGTGGTCCTGACCTTGATCGTCGGGCTTTTCTGGATGTCGTCCGGTGGCTCGCCGTCGCCCTTCGGCACGTGGTGCCGCTACTTCTCGATCTTCCTGATCGTGGTCCGTGAGGCGATCCTGCGCGCCGACAACCGGCAGCTCGCCCGCAGCCTGGAGGAGCGTGTCGCCGCCCGCACGGCCGAGCTTCAGGGCCGCGAGCAGCGGTTCCGGGCGCTGGTCGAGCAGAGCTCGGACTCGCTGGCCATCCTCGACGCCGACTCGACCATCCGCTATCAGAGCTCGTCGGTCGAGCGGATCTTCGGATATCGCGTCGAGGACCTGGCCGGCCGGCGGGTCGTCGACGTCGCCGGTCCCGTCGTCGCGGCGCGGATCGACGAGGTCATGCACGGCGCGATCACCACGTTCGAGATCCCGCTGCGCCACGCCGACGGCGTCGAGCGCCGGGCCGAGATGACGATCACCAACCTGCTCGGCGACCCGCACGTCCGGGGCCTGGTGCTGAACACGCGCGACGTCAGCGAGGCCAACGACCTCCAGGAACGGCTGCGCCACGACGCGTATCACGACGCGCTGACCGGCCTGGTCAACCGCACCCTGTTCCGCGAGCGGCTGGCCGAGGCCGCCGCCCAGGGTGAGGTGGCGATCCTCTTCCTCGACCTCGACGGCTTCAAGGAGATCAACGACAGCCTCGGCCACGCCGCCGGCGACCAGCTGCTCGTGCGGGTCGCCGAGAGGCTGCGCGCCGCCGATCCGGAGGTCGCCCGCCTCGGCGGCGACGAGTTCGCGGTGATCGTCTCGTCCGGCTCGCCCACCGACGTCGCCGACCGCGTCCTGGCCGCGTTCGAGGCCCCGTTCGTCATCGACGGCCGCGAGGTGCACGCGGGCGCCGGCATCGGCATCGCGTCCTCGGTGGACGCGAGCGACATCGAGCAGTTGCAGCGCAACGCCGACCTCGCCATGTACAAGTCGAAGGACGCCGGCGGCGGCATGTGGACGGCCTATCACCCGAGCATGCACGACGAGCTGATGCGGCGGGTCTCGCTCGCCGACGACCTGCGGCACGCGCTCGACCGCGACGAGCTGGTGCTGCACTATCAGCCCACGGTCGACATGCGTACGGGCGCGATCGTGGGTTTCGAGGCGCTGGTCCGCTGGCAGCATCCGGCGCGGGGCATGGTGCCGCCGCTCGATTTCATCGGCGTCGCCGAGTCGACCGGCCTGATCGTGCCGCTCGGCCGCTGGGTCATGGAAACGGCGTGCCGGCAGGCGGTCGAGTGGGGCGGCGTGCACATGGCGGTCAACGTCTCGGTCCGCCAGTTCGAGACCGGCGGGCTGGCCGGCACGGTCGCCGCCGTCCTGGCCGGGACGGGCATGCCACCGCACCTGCTCACCCTCGAGATGACCGAGAGCGTCCTGCTCACCGACACCGACGAGAACCTGGCCCGCATCACGGAGCTGAAGGCGCTCGGCGTCACCCTGGCCATGGACGATTTCGGCACGGGCTATTCGTCCCTGGCCTACCTGCGCCGTTTCCCCATGGACGTCCTCAAGATCGACCGCTCCTTCGTCGACCGTCTGGGCGGCGATCCGGCCGACGACGCCATGGTCCAGACGATCATCCGCCTGGCCCACCGCTTCGGCATGCGCACGGTCGCCGAGGGCATCGAGAACGCCGCCCAGCTGGCCATCCTCCGCGACATGGACTGCGATTACGCCCAGGGTTTCCACCTCTCGCGGCCGCTGCCGGCCGCGGAGGCCACCCGCGTGCTGACGGCTCCTTTCGAACTAGCCTCCTAGGACGCAAAAGCGGAAGTTGTACGCGTCGTCGGACACCCAACCGCAGCGGCGCGGCTCCGGGCTCTTCGGAGCGAGCTGAGTGGGACACCGGGCCGTAGGGCGGCATCCGGGGCGAAGACTTTGGTCGCGCGAAAGCCCCGCGCCCGGACGGGCGCGGGGCTCCTGTCGTGACCGGTTCAGCTGGTCAGGTCGTAGACGGTGCTGCTTCCGACGGTGGTCGCGGTGTAGTTCTCGGCCACCCAGGAAGCGATCTTGCTGGCCTCGGTGGTGGTGCCGCCCATGCCGCCACCGCCGCCCATCCCGCCACCGGAGATGTAGTAGTGGATCTGGCCGGCCGCCACGTAGGCCTGGAACTGCTCCAGCGTCGGGGAGGCGTCGCTGCCGTTCCAGCCGCCCAGGGCGATCACCGAGGTGCCGGAGGCCAGCTCGAGGTCGGCGGCGGAGGTGGCGCCGCTGACGGCCGCGCTCCACTTCGTGGTGCTGGCTTCGAGGAGGGCGTTCAGCTCCGTGTTGCTGCTCGTGCCCCCGCCCATGCCCCCGCCGCCCGGCCCGCCGCCGTTGTTGGCCGTGCCGTCCGCGGTCGCGCCGTCGGTGGTCGCGCCATTGTTGGCCGTGCCGTCCGTGGTGGAGCCGCCGTTGGTCGTGGCGCCGCCGTTTGCCGTGCCGTCCGTCGTGGACGAAGAGCTGTCCGAGGACGAGTCCGTGGTGCTCGATGAGCCCGGGGGAGTGCCGTTGCGGTTGGGCGCACCACCCTGCGTACCCCGGCCGAAACCGCCACCACCCATGCCGCCGGCGGCGGACGACGGTCCTGACGTGGGAATCGAGCCGGTGTGCGCCACCGTGACCGTCGCCGCCGCGTAGGCCGCCCCGCCCGCACCCGCCGAGAGAATGGCGGCGACCAGGGCGACCATCCCGAAGCGGCGAAGCCGCGAAGCCGGCACCAGCAGGGCCAGGGCGAAGACCACGCCCAGCGCGAGCGACGCCCAGCGCAGCACCGGCAGCCAGTCGGCGCGGCCCAGCAGCACCCAGCCCCAGACCGCCGTGGCCAGGACCATCGCCGCCAGCGTGACGCGGCCCCACAGGCGGGAACGGTAGAGCCAGAGCACCCGGCCGCCGACGCCGATCAGCGCGGCGATGCCGGGGGCCAGCGCGACCGTGTAGTACGGGTGGATGGTGCCGCTCATGTACGAGAACGTGATGCCGGTGACCAGGACCCAGCCGCCCCACAGCAGCATCGAGGCGCGGGCCCGGTCGGTGCGCGGCGCCGTCCATGTGGCCGCCAGCACGGCGACCAGGGCGATCAGCGCGGCCGGCAGCAGCCAGGAGATCTCCAGGCCCATCGATTCGCCGAACAGGCGGCCGATGCCGGTGGCGCCGCCGAAACCGACGTTGCCCCCACCGCCGCCGCCCCCTCCGCCGTTGCCGGAGCCGCCGAGGATACGGCCGAGTCCGTTGTAGCCGAGGGCCAGCTCCCACAGCGAGTTGTTCGTCGAACCGGCGATGTACGGGCGGCTCGACGCCGGCCACAGCTCGACCAGCAGGACGTACCAGCCGGCCGAGACGACCAGGGCCAGGCCGGCCACGAGCAGGTCGCGGATCCGCTTGCCGAGGCCGGTCGGCGCGGCGACCAGATAGACCAGCGCGAACGCGGGCAGGACCAGGAAGGCCTGCATCATCTTGGTGAGGAAACCGAAGCCCAGGAGTACGCCGGTGAGCGCCAGCCACTTCCACGAGGCCTTCTCGACCGCGCGGACCGTCGTGTAGGCGCCGGCCGTCATCAGCAGCACGAGCAGGGCGTCCGGGTTGTCGTAGCGGAACATCAGCACCGCGACCGGGGTGAGGGCGAGCGCCGCCCCCGCGGTCAGGCCGGCCGCGGTGCCGAACCAGCGCTTCACGGCCGCGTACAGGAACCAGACGCTGGCCACGCCCATGAGGGCCTGCGGGGCCAGGATGGACCAGCTGTTCACGCCGAAGATCCGAGCGGACAGGCCCATGACCCACATCGCGGCCGGTGGCTTGTCGACGGTGATGGCGTTGCCGGCGTCCAGCGAGCCGAACAGCCACGCCTTCCAGCTCTGCGATCCGGCCTGCGCGGCCGCGGCGTAGAAGCTGTTGCCGTAACCCGAGGCGCTCAGGTCCCACAGATAGAGGACTGCGGTCGCCGCCAACAGCACCAGGACGGGCCACCGGCGGTCTCTCCTGGGAACCGGGGCCTCGTGCCGGGGCGCGGCGGCCGCTGGTCGTTCCATCAAGGTCGTCATGGCGTCCACCCTCGGGGGCCGGGCCGTGCCGGCTCTGTGGCCGGCCTGTGGGCGGTCTATGAGGTAGTGATCTCCACTGCGTCGCCGTCGCCGCGCTCCGATTCGTGCCAGGATGAGGATGAGAGTCCGGGTTTCGAGCGAGAGACAAGGTCAATGAGCGAACACGTTTCCGACAGCGCCGAGTGGCAGGCGCTGCAGGGCCACGCGGAGAAGTTCTCGGCGGTGCACCTGCGCGACCTGTTCGGCAGCGACTCCAAGCGCGCCGAGCGCTTCACCGCGAAGGTGGCCGACCTGACCGTCGACTACAGCAAGAACCTGGTCACCGACGAGGTGGTCTCGGCGCTGCTGGCGCTCGCCGGCAAGGCGAAGCTGTCCGAGCGGATCGCCGCGATGTTCGCCGGCGAGCACATCAACGTCACCGAGGACAGGTCCGTGCTGCACACGGCGCTGCGTCTTCCCCGGACGGCCAAGCTGGTGGTCGACGGGCAGGATGTGGTGGCCGAGGTGCACGAGGTGCTCGACCGCATGGGAGCGTTCAGCGACAAGGTGCGCTCGGGGGAGTGGACCGGCCACACCGGTCAGCGCATCAAGACGGTGGTGAACATCGGCATCGGCGGCTCCGACCTGGGACCGGTGATGGCTTATGAGGCGCTGAAGGCGTACAAGGCCCCGGAAATCGAATGTCGCTTCATCTCGAACATCGATCCCACTGATCTGTACGAGAAGACCCACGACCTCGACCCGGCGTCCACCCTGTTCGTCGTCGTCTCCAAGACCTTCGGCACCCAGGAGACGCTGACCAACGCCACCGAGGCCCGCAACTGGCTGCTCAAGGGCCTCGGCGGTGACAACGCGGCGGTGGCCAAGCACTTCGTGGCGGTCAGCACGAACGCGTCGCGGGTCAGCGACTTCGGCATCGACACGGCGAACATGTTCGGCTTCTGGGACTGGGTGGGCGGGCGCTACTCCCTGCCCTCCGCGGTCGGCCTCTCCGTCATGATCGCGATCGGCAAGGAGCAGTTCGCCGACATGCTCGGCGGCTACCACACGGTCGACGAGCACTTCCGCACCCAGCCGCTGGAGAGCAACGTCCCGGCCCTGCTGGGCCTGCTGAACGTCTGGTACGACACGTTCCTGGGCGCCCAGTCGCACGCCATCCTGCCGTACTCGCAATACCTGCACCGCTTCGCCGCTTACCTGCAGCAGCTGACCATGGAGAGCAACGGCAAGTCCGTACGCCTCGACGGCAGCTCCGTGGGATATCAGACCGGCGAGGTCTTCTGGGGCGAGCCCGGCACGAACGGCCAGCACGCGTTCTACCAGCTGATCCACCAGGGAACGAAGCTGATCCCGGCCGACTTCATCGGCTTCAGCACGCCCAACCACGACATCGGCGAGATGCACGACCTGTTCATGTCGAACTTCTTCGCGCAGACGGGCGCGCTCGCGTTCGGCCGTACGCTCGAGCAGGTCCTGGCCGAGGGAACGTCCGAGGAGATCGCCCCGCACCGGGTGATGCAGGGCAACCACCCGACGACGACGATCGTCGCCCCGAAGCTGACCCCGGCCGTGCTGGGCCAGCTGATCGCCCTGTACGAGCACATCACCTTCACCCAGGGCACCATCTGGCAGATCAACTCGTTCGACCAGTGGGGCGTCGAGCTGGGCAAGGTCATGGCCAACCAGCTGGCCCCGAAGCTGACCGCCTCGTCGGCTCCGGCCACCGACGACGACTCGTCGACGAACAACCTGATCGCCCTGTACCGAGCGGTCCGCGGCCGCTGATTTCTGTCGTACCCGGGGCCTAGGGTCGTCGTCATGGATGGGACGACTGCCCTAGGCCTTCGCATGTCCGCGCTGTTCCCCTCGGCCGTGTCCACGGTGGCTGAGGTGGTGGAGTGGTTCGGGGCGATGCAGGCACAAGACGTGAACAGCGGCCTGTGGTCCTTCGGCGCGCGGCTGCCCGGCTTGACCCTGGCCGACGTCGAGGCCGCGGTGGAGAGACGCGAGGCCGTGCGAACATGGCCGATGCGCGGGACGGTCCATTTCGTGCCGCCGCAGGACGTCCATTGGATGCTGGAGCTGATGGGCGTCCGGGCCCTGGCCGGTGCCGCGAAGCGCCGCGAGACGCTGGGCCTGTCGGAGGCGGACGTCGACCGCGCCGTCGACATCCTGGGAACAGCGCTGGCCGGGGGAGGGCGTCTGACCCGGGCCCAGTGCCTGTCGGTCCTGTCGGAGAAGGGCGTCGACTCCAGCGGCCAGCGCGGCTACCACCTTCTCTGGTACGTGGCTCAGCGCGGCGTGACGGTCATCGGCCCCCACATAGGCAAAGAACAGAGCTTCGTCCTGCTGGACGAGTGGGTCCCGTCGCCGCGCCGCCCGTCCCGTGAAGAGGCGCTGGCCCTGATAGCGCTCCGCTACTTCCGAAGCCATGGCCCCGCCACCCGCAAGGATTTCGCCGGCTGGACAGGCTTGACCATGGCCGACTGCAAGACCGGCATAGCCGAAGCCGGGTTGGAGACGGTAGACGTCGACGGCGTCGAGATGCTTGTAGCGCCCGGCTTCTCTTACGGGGCACTTCCGGACTGGCGAGCGCTGCCGGGCTTCGACGAATACATGCTCGGCTACAAGGACCGCTCTCTGATGGCCACGCCGGAACAGCTGGCGGCGATCATTCCGGGCGGCAACGGGATCTTCCAGTCGACGCTGGTGAAGCAGGGGCGGGTCATGGCGACCTGGAAGCGGTCGATCACCGCCAAGGGCGTCACGGTCACCGTCATCCCATTGGTGTCCTTCACTGCCAAAGATCGCCGGGCGGCCGACGACGCCCTCGCGGTCTACGCGTCCTACCTGGGGCTGCCCCTGACTGTTAAGAACCCTTGATATTTACGAATGTGAACTCCATGATGTGGGTGTCGCACGTCACGCACGCATCGAGGGAGTCGCCATGGGTGTCCGTCGTCTTGTGTTAGCGCTGGTCACCGGGGTGGCGGTGGCGGCCGGCTCCTCGTTGCTGGTCGCTCCCGCCGGCGAAGCGGCCGTCGCCTGCTCGTCGGTGACGTGGAGCGAGGGCCCGACGTACACGGCCGGTCAGCAGGTCACGTACAACGCCCACCTGTACCAGGCGCTGGTCACGCACACGGCCTGGGCCGGCACCGGCTGGAACCCGGCCGCGACGCCGACCCTGTGGAAGGACCTCGGCGCGTGCACCGGGGGCCCGACGACCCCGACCACCCCTCCCGTGACGACTCCTCCCACGACGACTCCTCCGGTCACCACCCCGCCGACGACCACGCCGCCGGCCACCGGTTGTGCCGTCAAGGGGCGGCCCGCCGGCAAGGTGCTTCAGGGATACTGGGAGAACTGGGACGGGGCTTCCAACGGCGTACACCCGGGAATGGGCTGGATCCCGATCAACGACAGCCGGATCACGCAGCACGGCTACAACGTGCTGATGGCCGCCTTCCCGGTGATCCGTTCCGACGGCACGGTGCTGTGGGAGAACGGCATGGACGCCGGCGTCAAGGTTCCCACCGCCGCCGAGATCTGCGCGGCCAAGGCCGCCGGCGCCACCGTCCTGATGTCGATCGGCGGCGCCACCGCCGGCGTCGACCTGAGCTCGTCCGCCGTGGCCGACCGCTTCGTGGCCACGATCGTGCCGATCCTCAAGCAGTACAACTTCGACGGCATCGACATCGACATCGAGACCGGCCTCACCGGCAGCGGCACCATCACCACCTTGTCGACCTCGCAGGCCAACCTGATCCGCATCATCGACGGCGTGCTGGCCCAGATGCCCGCGAACTTCGGCCTGACCATGGCCCCCGAAACGGCCTACGTCACCGGAGGCAGCGTCACCTACGGCTCGATCTGGGGCTCGTACCTCCCCATCATCAAGAAGTACCTGGACAACGGCCGCCTGTGGTGGCTGAACATGCAGTACTACAACGGCTCCATGTACGGCTGCTCGGGCGACTCGTACGCCGCCGGCACCGTGCAGGGCTTCACCGTGCAGACCCAGTGCCTGAACAACGGCCTCACCATCCAGGGCACCACGATCCGCATCCCGTACGACAAGCAGGTCCCCGGCCTCCCCGCCCAGCCCGGCGCCGGCGGCGGCTACATGACCCCCGCCCTGGTCACGCAGGCGTACAACAGCGTCCCGTCCATCAAGGGCTTGATGACCTGGTCCATCAACTGGGACGGCTCGAAGTCCTGGACCTTCGGCGACAACGTCAAGCGCCTCCAGGGCCGCTGAGCAGACCCCGCACGATCTCCGCGACGTCGCCGGCGCAGCCCCACGAGGTGCTGACGCCGGCGCCGCCGTGCCCATAGTTGTGGACCAGGTGCCGCCCGCCGCCACCCAGATCCTCGGCCTCCAGCCGCACCGTGGGCCGCATCGGCCGCAGCCCGACCCGGTGCCCGAGCACCTCGGCGCCGGCGACCTCCGGGAACACCTTCGCGCAGCGTTCGACGATGCGTTCCGCGATGGCCGGATCGGGGACGGCGCTCTCGTCGCCGAGGACGGCGCAACCGCCCAGCAGGAGAGTGGGGCCCTGCGGAATCAGGTAGGTCATCTCCTCGACGAAGTCGGTGTACTCCAGGAAGAAGCGGTCGAGACCCGGGTTGCGAACGATGACGAGCTGCCCGCGGCAAGGTGTGACGGACGGATCCGGCACCAGGTCGCGAGCGCCGAGGCCGGTGCAGTTGACGACGATCGGCGCCTCCGCGAAACCGTCCGCGAGCCGGTCCAGCCGTCCGGTCACCATCTCACCGGTGAACTGCCCCACCAGCCACGTCAGATACGTCGGCATGTCGGTGACCGGCGCCTCGTACCGCCAGCCGGTTACGAACCCCGGCGGCAGGTCGGCCGGCTCGCACGGCGTCGCCCATTCGGGAATGGCCACCGGAGTTCGGGAGGCCTCCACGCCCGCGGTCACCCGCACGCCGGCCGAGGGGTCGCCGGCGATTCCGGCCAGGACGTCGAAGCTGGTTGCGGTCCACCGTCGTACGTCCGGATGCTCGGCCAGCTCCGCGTCCCAGATCGCCCCGGCCGCCGCCGAGGTCGTGTCCGCCGGCGCCGATGCCGCGCGGACCCGTACTCGAAGGCCTTGCTCTTGCAGGCGGATGGCGGTGGTCAGGCCGACGACACCGGCACCGACCACGAGAACGTCGCTTGTCACATCCCTCAGGCTATTGCCCGCACCAGGGAGAGCACGTCATCGGCGCAGCCCCAGGAGAGGCTGACGCCGGCCCCGCTGTGCCCGTAGTTGTGCACGACGCACCGGCCGTCGCCCAGCTCCTCGCGCTCGACGCGCACCTCGGGCCGCGACGGCCGGATGCCCGTACGGTGCCCGAGGATCTCGGCGCCGCCGATGGCCGGGAAGATCTCGCTGCACCGGCTCACGATCGCCTCGGCGATCCGGATGTCCGGTCGCGGCTCGGTCTCACCCTTCTCGGCGCTGCCGCCCAGCAGCAGCACATCCCCTTGCGGCAGGAGATAAGTCATCTCGCCCAGCTCATCGGTGTGCTCGGCGAAGAAGTCGGTCAGACCCGGATTGCGTACGGCGACGATCTGCCCCCGAATCGGCTGGACCGACGGATCGGGCACCAGCTCCCGTGCGCCGGCCCCGCTGCAGTTGACCACGACGTCGCTGTCGGCGAACGCGGCGCCGAGGGTGGGCAGACGTTCGCCGAAGATCAGCTCGCCACCCGCGTCGAGCAGCCTTCTGTGCAGTTCCAGCAGGTAGGTCGGCATGTCGATGAGGGGCGCGGTGTAGCGCCACCCGCTGGCGAAGCCCGGCGGCAGCTCGGCCGGGTCGCACTCGCGATAGCCCGGCAGGCCCGGGGCCCACCCCGGGACGGGTATCGGGACACGGGAGGCCTCGACCCCGTCGACGACGCGTACGCCCGGAGACCCGGCCGAAGCGAGCTGGGCGAACACGTCGTAGGACCGGGCGGCCCACTGCTCGACCCGCGCGTGCTGGGCGTAGATCGGATCCCAGATCGCCCCGGCCGCGGCCGAACTGCTTTTCCGCGGCTCGTGTTCGGCGCGCAGACGCACGCGAAGGCCGCTCTCGGCCAGGAGCACGCCTGTGGTCAGGCCGGAGACACCGGCGCCGACGATGAGAACATCGGGTCGGTCATGGGTCACGTTCCGAAGCTAGCGGTGATCGACCCGCCGCCGGTGCAGCGACGTGACCGGTTCTCCGGCGGCTGCCGCTTTTCGCGTCTCGCGCTTGCCGGCCGCCCCATGGGATGGTAGTCGCGGGGCTACGAATGGTGGTGCGACTTGCTCATCGTCGGTGAGGTCCACACCGGTCTGCTGCGCGGGCACGGCCCCGTGAGCTCCGCCGAGGCCGGCCTGCTGGTCGACCTGGTGGCCGGCGAGCCGGTGCTGCGCCGGGAACGGCCGCGCGCGTACGTCCGGTCGCCCGATCGCCCCGTCGGCGTCGACTGCCCACTCGGCGCGCCGGCCCGTCAGGTCCGTGGCATCGGCACCGTCCTGCAACGCGCCGCGATCACCGGCGGTCATGTCGTGCAGGGCACGGCCTGGGCGACGGTGGAGCCCGTCGCGGGCGGCGCCCGGCGGCCCTGGTCGCATTATCTGGCTCGGCCCGGAGTGATCGAGGCGGTCGGCCGCTGGCGCCCCGGCGAGCTCGCCGCGGGTTTCACCGGTGCCGAACGGCCGCCGAGCGCCCTCGACCTGGGGGAAATAGCGGGACGGGCGTCCGACATGGTGCAGCGGGCGCTGCCCGGTGGCGGGCGGTTGCGCCTTCCTCGCACCGGGCTGAGGTTCGTCGTCGAGCGGGCCGAAAGATCCGAGCTGTCCCGCTTCGCCGTGCACGACGACCGGTTACGGCTGCTCCACGTTGTCGTGCCGTCCGACGCCGAGCCGGAGCCGCTCCTGGCCTTCGCGGAGGACCTGGCGCTGCACGACTGGCTGCTCACCTCCGTCATCGGCATCCTCGAGCGAGCCGCCATAGGCACGTTGCCGCTCGACGAGTCGCTGCGCCGGCTGCGCCCCGCCGTCGACTATCTGCTTCATCTCTGGCTGCCCGCCGGGACCGAGTGGCTCTGGGCGGAAGCGGAGAGACAGGCCGCGCTCACCCGTCAGTGGGTGTTGCTGCGCGACCGCATCCGCGACCAGCTCGCGCTCGGAGCGGTGGAGGCTCTGTCGGCGGCGGTCCCGCGGTGAGCGCCCTGCGCATGGCGCTGGTCGCCGTCGCCACCGGCGGCATCACCTACCTGATCACCAACGGGCTGGATCAGCCGGCGGCGGTCAGCCTGATCCTCTCCGTCCTGATCGGCGGCATCGCGCTGATCATCCGTTTCCTGGTCAACTTCGAGAAGAGGCTAACCACCGTCGAGAAAGTCCAGAGAGACAGCGTCGAGGACACCAAGAAGCTCGTCGGCGACGCGTTCGCCGAGATCAGCGACGCCACCGCGCTGTTCGGCCTGATCGAGGCGTCGGCGCTGCAGACCGACCTGGTCACGCAGCTCGTACGGAACTCGACCACCATCTCGCCCGACTCGCCGCCGATCGTCTACCAGTTCGTCCAAGCGAAGATCAAAGAGACGTCCGACTTCCTCAAGCAGCTCGCCGAGGGCGGCACGGTCACCTATTACGGCGAGGACCGCGACTGGCTGCTCGGCCTGACCCGGCACGCCACCGAGAGCGTCGACGCGATCAGCATGGCCGCCGTCGACCACGATCTGTGGCAGAGCGAGATCGGTCAGCGCTATCTGGACGCGCAGCGCCGCGCCGCCCGGGCCGGCAAGCGGGTGCGCCGCATCTTCGTGCTCGACGACCCGGCCATGGAACACGATCCCGGCCTGCGCACTGCCTACCAGGAGCAGCGCGAGATGCTGATCGACGTACGCCTGCTGGACCGCTCCACCGTGCCCACTCCGCTCCAGGTCCAGGTGCGCGATCTCATCATCTTCGACGACACCCTGGCGTACGAGACGACACCGACCACCACCGACCCGCGGCTGGCGCAGGTGGCCGAGACCCGGCTGGTGTTGACCGATTCGCGGGTCAAGGAATGCGCGCAGCTCTTTCGCGAGCTGTGGGAGATCTCGCGGGAGCTGGGTCAGAGCAGGGAGTAACCGATGCGGCCCACCGTCTCGCCGGGCAGATCCAGGCCCTCGCCCCGGGCCCGGTCACGGACCTGGGCCGCGGCGGCCGGATCGATCGCCACGGCGCCCAGGATCGTGCGTACGGCCAGCTCGATCGGCAGGAACCGGGAGTCCATCACGGTGAACGTGCGGTAGGCGCGGAACGGCGCGGCTCCCGGATTCAACCTGACGACCGGTGGCATGAGATTCCACTCGGCCGGCAGCTCGCCGGTCGCCACCGGGACCGGCTCGGCGACCGGTTCGCCCAGGTGACGCAGCAATCCGAGACGTTGCAGCTGCCACACCGCGGCCAGGAACGGGCAGGACCACAGACGCTCGCCGCCCGGCTCCTCGCTCCACAGCTCGACGTCCACGAAGATCGAGTGGTTCTGGACGGCGCTCTGTCGGGCCGGCCGCCATTCCCGCGGCGCCGCCATCGCCGACGCGGGAAGGGAGGGAGAACGTTCGCCGTTGGTGAGCCAGCCCGTGATCTTGGTGGCCGGGCGGCCGTTCGCCCCTTCGGCCGGCTCGTCCACCAGGTGATCCTCCACCAGCCGGGCCACCTCGACGCTCCCGGCCCGGGCGCAACCGGACTCTCGGGCCACGTAGTCGATCGTCAGCCCTTCCGCGGCGGCCGCCTCGACCAGCATCGACACCACCTCCCGCGGCGTCGAGAACCGGGTGAAGTAGTCGTCGATCAGGAAACACGTGCTGATCCGCGGCCGGCCGCGCGCTGCGGAAGCCTCCCGCACGGCGGTCTCGGCCCACGGCCGTACGCGATGGAACTGCTCCCGGAGTCGTGCTTCGCCCCCGGCGAAGTCGTCCATGTAGAGGTGACCCAGCTCGACCGACAGGTGCGACAGGGCCACGGAGCGGGTCACAGGCCGACCCACGCGTTCTCGTCGACGATCTTCTTGGACAGCTCCTCGAACGCGGCGACCGTCCGCTCGTTGGCCGTGCGGTGCAGCCACACGTCATCGTTCGAGATCAGCTGCTCCTGCCATTGCAGCACCGGATCGAGCGGCACCTCACCGATCATGTTGAGCCGGCCGACCCCCTTGCGCGAGGCCAGATCCTGCAGGCGCCGGTTGCAGACATCGAGCCAGGCCAGTTGCTCGGGCCGCAGACCGGCCTGATCCGGTGAAGACGGATCCAGCACGGCCGTACGCACGAACCGGATCGACTCCCGCAGCCCGGCGGTGTCATGACCCAGGCGCCCGCCGGTCTCGATGATGCCGGAACGGCCATAGACGAGGCCGCTGGCGGCGATGATGTGCTGCCGGGT
Organism: Actinoplanes sp. NPDC000266; assembly: GCF_042899005.1. Lineage (NCBI taxonomy): Bacteria > Bacillati > Actinomycetota > Actinomycetes > Micromonosporales > Micromonosporaceae > Actinoplanes > Actinoplanes sp. NPDC000266. The sequence goes on along the minus strand of NZ_JBIAZI010000002.1, from coordinate 200,090 downwards.
CCAGCGGTGGAAGACCAGCCAGCGCGCCGGCACGTGTCGCAGCGCCTCGTGCCGGGTAGCGGCCAGAACGATCTCCGTCGCGTACGATCGCCCAGCGCTCAGATCGACCAGGATCAGGTCGTACTCCTCGTCGAGCCGCTGGAACAACGTGACGCACCGTTCGACGATGCCGGCCGCCGATGGGAACTCGCCGCCCCCCGCGTCGCCGGGCAGGAGAGTCAGCCGTCCCGCACCGGGTGGCCGGCTGCGCAGAGCTTCCCGCTGCGTGCCGGCCCACACATTGATCCGCTGTGGCTCCGCCTCGCCGTCGAGCAGATAGCTGTGCAGTCCGCCGGACTCCACCCCGGCGACGGCCTCCGGCAGGTCGAAGATGGCCCCGGCGGTCGGTGAGCCGAAGTCGAAGTCGAGATAGCAGGCGTCGTAGCCCTGCAAGGCGTGCCGGTAGGCCAGGTTGCTGATGGTCACGGACCGGCCTGTGCCGCCCTTGTCGGACGTCCCGAAGACGAGCACCTCAGGACACCCCACTGTCCGCCCGACGGGCCGCCGAGAGCCGGTCGAGCTTGCGCAGGACCTCCCCGGCCACCGCCATCGCGACGCCGGGCCGTTCCCGCCGTACGAACTTGGCCCGTCGCAGCTCCGAGCCTATGCGTTCCAGCTCGGCGCGCAGGATCTCGCCGGGCGTGGTGCCGTTCAGCAGCTCACGGTTGTAGAGATGGTCGGCCTCGTTGAGGAGGTCGGCCGCTATCTGGGTCAGCAGCGGGCTCCCCAGCGGCGGCGCGTTGATCAGCCGGGCCGCCGCGACAAGGCAGTCCACGACCCGTCTCGTGTAGTACCACGAGGCCTCGCGGAGATCGTCCGGGAGGTATCTGTAAACGCCCGCGGGTCTGTCCCAGAGGCCGCGGGCTTCTCCCTCGCGCATCATCCGATCGGCCAGGTGCTCCCAGATCGCATCGGCCAGGTCGAGCAGACGGCTGCGGATCGTGCCGTCGTCCAGCATGCCGGCCAGAGTGATCGAGCGCTTGAACAGCGTGGGGGAGATGTCGGCGACCGTCCACGCCAGCCGCGGGCCGCCGTCGTCCTCGCTGCCCTCCAGCGGAAGGCGCAAGCCGGGGACCTGAATGATGATCGCGGTCTCGGGTTGTGACGAGCGACGAGTGATACGGCTGCGGTTGGCCAGCTCTTCCAGCACGTCGGCGACCCGGCGCAGCTCGGTGTTCGACGCCCGGGCCGCCTGCATGTCCTGGATGACGATGCCGCCGACCAGCAGGCTGGAGTAATCGGACTCGATACCGTCGGTGGTACACCAGGGGAGATCCTCCAACGGCCAGCGGCCCGAGCCGAAGGTCGCGATCGCCGTCCAGTACGACCGGGTGAGCTCGAACCGCAGCTGCAGCGACTGCGCCAGACGGGCCTGCTCGCTGTCGAGCAGCCCGAGCAGCCGGGTGCGCTCCGACGACAGCGCCTGGATGGCGTCCATCGCCACGGTCGTGAAGTAAAGGTACGGCGCGTTCAGCGCGACGCCCGCCCGCTGCTCGCCGATCGAAGCCGTGGTCTCGATCTCGGGTGCGTCCCGCACCACGCCCCACGACCAGCCGCACTCGAAGAGCAGGTTGGGATTGTCCAGCTCATTACCCTCGGCGGCGCCGGATCCGATCGTGACGTCGTCGCGCAGGCGGGCGTTGATCTCCCGCAGAGCGTCGCGCAGCTCCTCCACGACCAGACGGGTGGGACGCCTCTCCTGATTGACGGCCCGAATCAGTTCGCGGCCGGCGTCGTCCTCCGCGCTGAACACATTGACCGCGAAGCTGCGCAGCATGCCGGCCATGGCCGCCGACAGCCGCACGGCCGCTGCCCGCTCCAACTCGTCGACCCTCTGGAGCAGGACCGGCCTGGACACCACCTGGCGGAAGACCTTGGTGAACCCGATCGTGGCCAGCATCAGCGTGATCGAGATGGAGAACGAGTCGACCACGTCGAGCTCGCGCTGCTCCTGTTTGATCTCGGCGCCCTCGTCCTCCGGCGCGAAGTAGGAGTCGCCGGAGAAGATCGGCGTGCCGTCGTCCGCGGTGTAGCGACTGATGTAGCCGCTCAGCGCGCGCAACAATGCTTGCGGGATCTGCAGATTGTCGCCGAGCGGCCTGAGGGCCTCCAGCACGTCGTTCGCGACAGCGTCCGGGCGGTCGAGGCGGAACAGGTGGATCTCGGTGGCCGGCGCCATGATGCAGAGCAACTGCTCGGCATCGCTGATGGAGTTCCCGCTCGGCCGCCATTCACCGTCGTGATAGGACACCCGCGCCGTCGCGTGCCAGATGTCCAGGAGTTGCTGACGCGGCTGGATCTGCATCTCGTTCTCCTCGTCAGTCAGGAGTTGGCTCGGCGGGCCGCGTCGAGGCGGCCCAGTTCGAGGAGCACGGGGTAGAGGTAGGACGCCGAGACGCCCGGCCGTTCGGGAAGGTTCTCGCGGGCGGCGCGCAGCTGGGAGCCCAGCTGGTCGAGCGTGGCCCGCCCCGGGCTGCCGGCCCGGGCCGAGCTGTTGAGCAACTCCAGGTCGTGCAACTGCTCGGCCTCGTCCAACAGGCTCGTTGCCAGGTCGCCCAGCTCCTGATCCGGCTTCTGCTGCGTGGACACCTTCTGCGCGGCGGCGATCAGGCAGTCGACGACGCGTTTCGTGTACGCCCAGCTGAGCCGCTCCTCGACGGCGCCCGCGTGCGTGAACACCCCCGACGGCGAGTCCCACAGGCCTTCGCCCACGCCGTCGCGGATCCGCCGGCGGGACAGATGGCCCCAGATCTTGTCGGCGAGATCGTTGGCCCGCCGTCGCAGCGCCCCGCTCGGCATCAGGGCGGCGAGCTCCACGGTCCGCTTGAGCAGGACCGGCGACATGTCGACGAAAGTCCACTCCAGCAGCGGTCCGCTCCTCGTGCGGCTGCCGACCAGCGGAAAGCTGACGCCCGGATGATGGATCTCGACGCCCGAGGCGTCGTCGCCGGTCACCCGGGCGGTGATCCGGCTCCGCTCGGCCAGCCGGTCGAGGACGTTCAACACCCGCCGCAACCCCTCATCGGTGACGGTCTCGGTGGCCATCTGGGACATGACCAGGCCGACGACCAGCAGGCTGTAGTACTCGGTCTCCCGGCCGTCCGTGGTCTTCCACGGGATGTCCTCGATCGGCCAGGCGCCCTCGGACTCGAAGGTCGCCACGGTGGCCCAGTACGTCCGTACGAGCTCGGACCGCGCCTGCAACTGCTGAGCGAGCCGGAGCTGTTCCGGGTCGAGCCATCCGGGGAGCCGGGTGCGCTCGGCCGCCAGAGCCTGGGCGGCGTCCATGGCGACCGTGGTGAAATACAGGTAGGGCGCGTTCTCGGCGATGCCCTCGCCCTGCGCTCCGATGTCGGCGTTCGTCTCGATCGGTGACGCGCCGCGAACCACACCCCAGGACCAGCCGCACTCGAACAGCCAGCGGGGGTCCTCCAGCTCCTCGGCCTTGACCGTGCCGATGCCGATCGACAGGTCGTCACGCAGTCCAGCGATGACTTCCTTCAGGGCTTCGCGCAGTTTCTCGGCCGCTTGATCGGGCCGCTGGCGGCTCTGATTCACCGTACGCATGAGATGGGTGCCCATCTCGACGTCCATCGAGAAGACGTTCACCGAGAAGCTGCGAAGAAGCCCGATCATCGCGGCGGTCAGCCGTTTGCTGGCCTTGTCCTCCAGGTCGTCGATGCGGTCGAAGGCGGACGGCCGGGCAACGCGCCGGTAGTCCTGGGTGAAACCGATGATCGCCAGCATCAGCGTCACCGAGATGGCGTACGAGTCCACCACATCCCAGCGCTGCTGTTCGTCGCTCAGCTCCCCGCCCTCGGACTGGAAGTAGGAGCCGCCGGGGAAGACCGGTGTCCCGTCCTTCGTGTAGTGGTCGATGTAGTCGTCGAGGATGGTCAGCAGCCGTTGGGGGATCCGGATGACGTCGCCCAGCTCGCGCAGGGCTTCCTCGATGTCGGGACTGACGGCGTCCGGCCGGCTGAGCTGCAACTGCTTGAGCTTGGTGGCCGGGGACATCAGGCAGAGAAGCTGCTCGGCGTCGCTGATCGAGTTGCCGCCGTCCGGGCGCCACTCACCATCGTCGAAAGACGCCTTGATCGTGTATCGCCAGATGTCGAGGAGTTGCTGCCGCGGCTGGATCTGCATCGGTGCGCTGTCACCTGCCCATGGGGGTCGGGTCGATCGCCTCACCCCCGAGGCTAGCGGCCGGGCGCCAAAGACGACCTCAGACGTTCGAACACCCGATACCGGCATCGAGGAGACTGAGAACGATGTCCGCCACGTCGTCGGCGCACCCCCAGGCCAGACTCACCCCGGATCCACCATGGCCGTAGTTGTGCACGATATGGCGGTCGCCGAGGTCCTCATGCTCGAGACGTACCTCCGATCGGCGAGGCCGTATCCCCACACGATGTTCCAGCACACCCGCGGACGCGAGCTGCGGGAAAACCCCTCGGCACCTTTCCAGGATGCCCGCCGCGACGACCGGATCGGGGACCGGTTCCGGCTCGCCCTTCTCCGCGTTCCCTCCGAGGAGGAGAGAATCGCCTTGCGGAAGGATGTACGTGCTCTCGCCCATGTCCGGGGCGGCGGGATACTCCACGAAGAACTCATGGATGCCGGGATTGCTGACCTTGACGAGTTGTCCGCGCATCGGCTGCATCGAGCCATCAGGCACCAGACTGCTGGCGCCGATGCCGCTGCAGTTCACGACGATCGCGGTGCTGTCGAAGGCTTCTTCCAGCGTTTCGAGGCGTCTCCGGTGCACAGGCACCTCGGCGGCCGCCGATCGCCGTCCCAGCCAGTCCAGATAGAGCGGCATGTCGACGAGCGGCGCTTCATAGTGCCAGCCCGTGGCGAAGCCGGCCGGTAGGTCCGCCGGATCGCACTCGCGGTAGCCCGGCAGATCCAGCGCCCAGCTCGGCGGCGACGCGAGGTGGGTACGCGAGGCCTCCATTCCGCGGAGGAACCGGACCCAGGGTTCGCCGTTCCGGTGGCATCGATGAAGCTCGGTATGTGTCATCCGGGCCCAGAGATCACGCCTAGGATGCTCGGCCATATGCGGGTCGAAGATGGCACCGGCCGCGTACGAATTCGTTTCCTCGCCCAGATGATCCGCGTAGATCGAAATGCGTACGCCCGGACGGCGCTCGGCCAGCCGGGCGGCCGTGGTGAGACCGACGACACCGGCGCCCACAATGACGACGTCTGTGCGCATGAAGGCCATGTCTTTCAGATTAGGGCTCCCGCGCACGGCGGCCTTTGACCCGCGAGTGGGCGAGTCCTGTCCGGACCTACTTCTTCCGGCCGGTGGCCACCATCATTCCGCAGTAACCGTCGCGAAGGTCATTACTCTCCACCGTCTCGATGTCGACGTTGCGAGCGATGGGCGCCAAAGCCCGGGACACATCCGACTCGTCGACCGAACACGCGGGAAAATATTGGCCGCCCACGACGTAGCCGGAGGAGTTCCGCATGAAGGCGGCGGCGAATGGCGCTCCGGGCCTGAGCGCGTTGACGAAGCACCGCGTGGCGCGCTGGAACTCGTCGATGCGAGTGGTAATCGACTCGGCGACGAAGAACATGGTGCCGATGTCGTACTGCCAGGGAGGCAGGGCGAAGACGTTGCCCCGTTCGACCGCGGCCCGGCTGCGCAGCACGTCGAGCGGCCTGTTGATCGGCCCGTAGCTCGGCCGGCGGTCCGAGATCGCCTCCCAGAACTGCCACCACGAGCCGTGCGGCTCAGACAGCTCTTTCTCAAGCCATGCGCGGTTGGTGAACGCCCGCTCGAACAGCGTGATCCGCCCCGCGTAGGGAAGCATGGTCAAAGCGGGGTAGAGGTTGGTCCCAGATCCGACATCAATCGCTCGCTCCGGCATCCGCGACATCGTCCTTGCGAAGAAGTCAGCGACGATCGTGATGATCCGGGCGTCGTCGGCTCGCAGTTCGCCGTAGTTGTTGCTGAAGTACGCCGCAGAGTCGAAGCTGTCCCAATCGACATCACCGTTGCCGATCAACGGGGTGACGTCCTCCACCAGGCCTCGATCGATCGGGGTCACGCTCGTCCTCCTGGGTCGGCATCGCTGGCAACGTGCGGTGCTGGCTCGTCCTGCGGCGGCTGGGCGGCGTCCCACAGCTCTTCGAATCGCTCCCGGCGTCTCGCCACCAGCCGGGGCTCGACCACCAGGGCCACGCTAGCAATCAATGGTGTCACATTCTTCTTGAGTGCCCTCGCGGTGTGGAACTCGTAGCTGACTTTTTGATCGAAAACGATGAAGTCCTCCAGATCGTTCTGGTGGAGGAAGTAGACGTCGTCCGAGCGCAAGATCCGGGTTTCCACATTGATCTTCCGGTGCGGTTCGAGCAGCTTCTTGAGCTGGACGGGGTCCGTTGCGTCCTCGGTGAGCAGAAACAGCCGCCGGATCCTCACCTTTCGTTCGAGGGCCTTGCGCTGACGGTCAAGGTATCGCAGTCCCAAGTCGCTTTCCCAGAATTCCCCCTCGTCGACGAATCCGCGATGCTTGTCGAACGACGTCATGCTCGTGGCGTCGATGCTGGTGCTCGCCGTCTCGGTGAGGCCCAGCAGCCAGTCCGGGTCCTCACCCTCGTGTTCCGCGCGCCCGGATCGCAGACCGTCGATGAGGTTGGCCACGTCCTCGATCTGACGGCGGGCGAACCGAAGCTGCAGTTCCTCCCGGGGATTCATCCGGCCGGCGGACTCGACCAGCCGGACGAGGCTGTCGCGGCCGATGAGGGCTTCGGCCATGGCCAGGTGCGTCGCGGCCGCGCTGATCTCGGCCACCGAGCTGACCAGCTCCTGGGACTGTTTCGCCCCGTCCACGCGTATCGCCTCGGCCAGCTGGCGCGACTGCTCGGCCACGTCGATCAGGAACTGGACCACCAGGACCACGCCGGCCACGAAGACCGACATCGTGATCTGCCAGACTTCGGGCTGCTTGGTGACGTTGGTCAGCAGATAGGCCACGCCACCGGCGATGCTCGTGACCACGATCTTGATGAGGATCTGCACGTGCGGGCCCCCCAGGGTTTACGTGTGCCCCCATCACAGCGGATCACCTCCTGGTTACGCAACGTCGGTCGGCCCCAGGAGTGTGACGACCGCCGCACCCCAACTTCTTTGATTTTGAAATAGTTGTCCGATCAAATGAGTTGTGGGTGTCAGTCGGGACGGCAAGAGGCCCGGCGGGAAGCATCGGGAGCACGCCATGCAGTTCGGAATCTTCAGCGTCAGTGACATCACGACGGACCCGACGACGGGCGTGACCCCGACCGAAGGCCAGCGGATCAAGGACATCGTCACGATCGCCAAGCACGCGGAGGAGGTCGGCCTCGACGTCTTCGCGCTCGGCGAGCACCACAACGAGCCGTTCTTCTCCTCGTCGCCGACCACCACCCTCGCCTACATCGCCGCGCAGACCGAGCGGCTGCAGCTGAGCACCGCGACCACGCTGATCACGACCAACGACCCGGTCAAGATCGCCGAGGACTTCGCCATGCTCCAGCACCTGGCCGAGGGGCGCGTCGACCTGATGCTCGGGCGCGGCAACACCGGGCCGGTGTACCCCTGGTTCGGCAAGGACATCCGGGCCGGCATCCCGCTCGCCATCGAGAACTACGCGCTGCTGCACCAGTTGTGGCGTGAGCACGTCGTCGACTGGCAGGGCAAGTTCCGCACCCCGCTGCAGAGCTTCACCAGCACCCCGCGCCCGCTCGACGAGGTCCCGCCGTTCGTCTGGCACGGCTCGATCCGCAGCCCCGAGATCGCCGAGCAGGCCGCCTTCTACGGTGACGGCTTCTTCGCCAACCACATCTTCTGGCCCGCCTCGCACACCCAGCGGATGATCGAGCTGTACCGCAGCCGCTTCGCCCACTACGGCCACGGCGACCCCGACCAGGCCATCGTCGGCCTCGGCGGCCAGGTGTTCATGCGCAAGAACAGCCAGGACGCCGTCAAGGAGTTCCGCCCGTACTTCGACAACGCCCCCGTCTACGGCCACGGCCCGGCGCTGGAGGACTTCACCCGCGAGACCCCGCTCACCGTCGGCAGCCCGCAGCAGGTCATCGACCGTACGCTCGGCTTCCGCGACTACGTCGGCGACTACCAGCGCCAGCTGTTCCTCATGGACCACGCCGGCCTGCCCCTGAAGACGGTCCTCGAGCAGCTCGACCTGCTCGGCAGCGAGGTCGTCCCGGTCCTGCGCAAGGAGTTCGCCGCCCTCAAGCCGGCCCACGTGCCGGACGCACCCACCCACGCGTCCCTCCTCGCCGCCAAGCTGGAGAAGGACAGCAAGGAAGAGGTTCAGGCATGAAGCAGCGCAACCTGGTAGTCGTCTCGGCCGGCCTGAGCCAGCCCTCGTCGACCCGCCTGCTGGCCGACCAGCTCTCCGCGGCGGTGGTCACCGCCGCCGCGGACGGCGGCGTCGAGCTCACGGTCCAGGTCATCGAGCTGCGCGACCTGGCCCACGACATCGCCAACCACCTGCTCACCGGCTTCCCGCCGGCCGAGCTGAAGGACGCCCTGGACGCGGTGGCCGCCGCCGACGCCCTCATCGCGGTCTCGCCGATCTTCACCGCCAGCTACAGCGGCCTGTTCAAGTCGTTCTTCGACGTCGTGGACAAGGACGCCCTGGCCGACAAGCCGGTCCTGATCGCCGCCACCGCCGGCACGGCCCGCCACTCCCTGGCACTGGAGCACGCCCTGCGCCCCATGTTCGCCTACTTGCACGCCGTCGTGGTCCCCACAGCCGTCTTCGCAGCCAGCGACGACTGGGGCGCCGACTCGGCCGACGGCACACTGCGCTCGCGCATCACCCGCGCGTCGTCCGAACTGGCTCGCGAACTTGCCTCCCGCGAGCCGGTCACGGTGGTGGACCCGTTCGCCCTGACGGTCGACTTCAAAGACCTTCTCTGAGGTACGCGTCGTCACCCACCCAACCGCAGAAAGGCCGCTCCGGGCACCCCGGGGCGGCCTTTCGGCAACTCAAGGCCGTAACGCCTCTTTCGCGCGTCGACCCGGTCAGGCTTTCAGCACATAGCGGTGCTCCGCGGAGAGCACCAGCTCCCCGCGCTGGTTGTGCACGGCAGCCCGCGCCGTGACAAGGCCCGGCGAACGCCACGAACACGTCCCCGATGTACTGCGGAAAGAGCGTCGCCCCAGGCGCGGTGAACGCCAGCACCTGCAACCCATGCATCGCCGAGCGGGATCAAAAGTCGTCATGCCCCCACCGCCGAATTGCTGCCGCCTCTTCAAGAGAACGGTGTCACTCTTGATCAGGCGATACTTGATGACCATCACGACCGACGCCGTGAATCGACGACACGGCCACGGTGAAGACCACCGGCCGGCGCCGCTGGATCATCCGCTTTCAACGCGTTCGACGGCCGCCTCACCGCAGACCGCAACCACTCCTCACACCATCGAGTGGCACCGTCTTGACAGTCCAGAGAGCCGAGCGGGTCGTTGTCCACATCGGCGAGTTATCCACAGCCCGCCGGCACGATCTAGCAGTTTTCCGAGAGAATGCTGCTCAGGATGGGGGCCCCCTTGGGAGGGCGGGGTTTGTGGGCTGACCACGGCGCCGGTCCTGAGGTTCGTGAACCTCCGACGCTATGCGGTGCTGATGACCCTGCCGCCCAGGCCGGAGCGGGAAGTGGGCTGGCCTACCAGTTCGACGAGGATCTCGTCGCGGTGGCTGTCGCCGAACACGGTGGTCACGGCCTCGGTGAACGCCGCGACCAAGCGTTCCACGAGTTCGGTGGCGTCCTCTCGTGCGAACACTTCCTCGCGCATACCGAAGACGACCGCGGGTGCCGCCGTGGTGACCGGTGTTCCGCCGCGTGCCCACCGTCCCCGTGGGATGCCGATGAGCCGGACGTCCACCGAAGCTCGCGCCCATTCGCCGTACACGGACACCACCGCGCTGGTCAGTTCGCCGATCGCGGCGGTCTCGCGACCCGACAGTTCTTCCTCGAGCGCGTACAGCGTCACGTGGGGCATCGGCAACTCCTCGATAGGGCCGATGCGACTATAGATCGGCGCGACCGAGGACGGCCGCGCCGATCGGGCACTCAGATGAAACGGCCACCCGGCAGGAACTGGGTGGGCTTGAGCGGGCGGTCGCTGATGCGCACGTCGCCGATCCAGCCGTAGAAGCCCTGTTCGTACTTCAGGTCGTACGAGGTCGCGCCGATCACGAAGGGGCGGCCCAGGGTGGCGATGCCGTGTGCGGGCTGGGTGGGGTTGCGGGCGATCTTCGAGCCGTTCACGTAGATGACCGAGCGGCGGCCGTCGTTGACGATCGCCACGTGCTGCCAGACGCCGGTCGGCAGCGCGTGGCTCCACGACGTGGGGTTGTGGTCGCCGTCCTCGGTGTACAGCACGTACTGCAGGAAGCGCTCGCCGGACAGGTTCAGGCTGCACGTGGGCTCGAGCTCGTCGTATCCGCTCTTCTTGCCGGCGTCGAGCGCGCGGCCCTCCCAGCTGAAGACTCCCATCCAGCTGTGATCGCCGACGAACGGCTCCGGGAGCTTGATGAAGGCCTCGATCGTGTAGCCGCCGAGGAACTTCGCGCTGTTGATCGGGGCCTTGTCGCCGGTGTGCAGGATCGCCCCGCGGTTGGGGTTCTTGCCGCCGGCGAAGTACAGGCTGGCGTGCGCGGGCGCGCCCACGTGGTGGTCTTCGGAGAGCGACACGTCGCCGGTGGCGAGACGCCGTACGGTCAAGTGGTTGCCCTTGCCGCTCAGGTCCCGCACGGTCGCGCCGTCGGCGACCGACTGGCCGGCCGTGTCGAAACGCCAGTAGGCGGCGGTGTGCCGGTCGACGACCTGGGCGGCCGGGCGGGGCGCGGGCAGGGCCGGGGGAGCGAAGCCGGCGAAGCGGGCGTCGAAGTCGATCTCCAGCGAGAAGCGGTCGACGTCGCTCGTCAGCTCGATCGTCTCCGCCTCCAGGGCGGTGCGCGGCGACTTCGACAGGAACCACGGCGAGAACGTCTCCACGTCGATCCGGTTGCGCACCAGGTCGAAGTGGTAGAGGCGGATCATCGCGGCGCCGCCGTAGTAGCGGTCCTGATAGTTCGTGATGTGCACGTGGACGTCGTGTCCGGCGTCGTTCTTGAGCACGGTCCGGCCGGGCGGCCAGTAGTGGCCGTTGAGGGTCAGGAAGATCTGGTCGTTGCCCTTGATCAGCTTGTCCCAGAGGCGCTGGCCGTTGCCGGACAGGTACGCCTGCCCGCCGTCGTCGGCGTAGGCGAGGTCGTGCGTGGTGACGATCGCCGGCGTACGGGAATGGGCCTTGAGAATGCCCTGCGCCCAGGCCAGGCCCCCGTCGGAGATCCGCCAGTCGAGCGCGAGGATCAGCCACTGGCGGCCGCCGGCCTCGATCAGGTGGGCGCTGTTGTAGCCGTCGGCCGAGGCGCCCAGGAAGGTCTTGCGGCCCCGGAAGCGGGCCGGGCCGAACGTGGACAGATAGGCGGTGCTGCCGCGCTGGTCGTCCGTCGAGCCGTTCACGTCGTGGTTGCCGGCCAGGACGCTGTACGGCAGCCGGCCGTCGATCTTCTTGAACGTCTCGCCGGCCAGCTTGATCTCGGCGTCGGTGCCGTGCTCGGTGACGTCGCCCAGGTGCGTCAGGAAGGCGATGTTGTCCTCCGAGCGCTGCTCGAGCAGGTAGGAGAAGGTCTCGCGCAGCGGCGCCGGGTCGGCGCTGTCGGCGTCGAACAGGTACTGCGTGTCGGGCAGCACGGCCAGCGCGAAGCGGGGGCCGTCCTCGTCGAACTTGCCGGCGGACGAGTGGGCCGAGGCCGGCGACGAGCCGAGGGCGGGCGCGGCCACCAGGGACACAGCGGGCGCGGCCACGGCCGCGCGGAGGAGATTACGTCGTTCCACGACCGTGAATATGGCGGCCGAACCCTAAACCCCGGCAAACACGCGGCAAGATCTTCAGGCGTTCCACGCGTCGATCGCGGGCCGCCCGTGCTCGAAGGACAGCGTCGACAGGGTGGCGGTGCCCAGCTTGAGCCGGCCGGCGAACTCGGCCGGCTGCTCGACCCAGCGCGCGCCCACCACGCGCAGCGCGTGCCCGTGACCGATCAGGGCGACGTCACCCTGATCGAGGAAGGTGCGCGCGTGCTTCAGCGCGCGGTCGACGCGCGCGGCGATCTGTTCCGGCGACTCCCCGCCAGGGGCGCCGTCGGTGAACAGCCACCAGCCCGGATCCGTCTCGTGGATCTTCGGCGTGGTGATGCCCTCGTACTCGCCGTAGTTCCACTCGGCCAGGTCTTCGGTCGTCTCGGTCACCGTGAGCCCGGCCAGCTCAGCGGTCCGCAGGGCCCGCGTACGCGGGCTGGAGATCACCGCGGCGAACGTACGGCCTTTGAGCCGTTCCCCGGCCGCGCGAGCCTGCCGCTCGCCCTCCTCGGTGAGTTCGAGATCGGTGTACGACGTGTGCCGGCCCGTCGCGCTCCACTCGGTCTGCCCGTGCCGGATGAGCACGATCTCGCCCATGGTGTGACTCCTTAGTCCGCCCGCGTTCTTTCTACCCCGCGAAACGGCGTACTAAGGCCCGGTCTTCCGTTCTCGCCGGTGCCGTCCGCCACACAAAGATCATCGATCACTCGGGCCACTTCGGATCGACCGGTCGAACGTCTCCTGCGCCTCCCTCATCGCCTCGGCGTAGCGGGGCTCGGCCAGCCGCCGCATCCCCTCCTCGGGTGTCACCTGCTCGACCACCGCGCTGATCCACCAGATGTTTCCCCACTCGTCCCGCACCCGCCCGCCCCGCTGCCCGAAGGCGTGGGTGGCGGCCGGGGTGATCACGTGCGCGCCCGCCGCGACCGCCCGCGCCATGGTGGCGTCGGCGTCCGAAACGAACACCCGCAGCAGCGACGGCATGGCGGGCCACTCGGGCCGCTGGTCGAACGCGAGCAGAACGGTGTCGCCCACCCGGATCTCGGCGTGACCGATCGTGCCGTCCTCGATCGGCACCCGTCCGAGCTCGGCCCCGTCGAAGACCGCGCTGACGAAGTCGAGCAATCGGCCGGTGTCGGGCGTGACGATCCACGGCGCGACGGTCGTGTAGCCATCCGGTGCGGCGCTGGTCATGGCGTTCTCTCCCCGGGTGTCGGTGGGCTCGCGCCTCACCGTAGGCGGGAATCAGGCCAGTTTCCGGCCTATCGATAGAACGGCGTAGATGAGCAGCGCCAGGCCGGTTCCCACGCCGGCGACCAGGCCGGGCGCGGCCGAGGTGGCCAGGCCGGCGATCAGGGCGGCGACCGCGACCACGCAGACCACCGCGCCCAGCACGCGCAGCCGCGGATCGCCCAGGACTGGGACGAGCGGAAAGAAGTGCAGGCCGACAACGGCGGAGACCAGGGCCGGGGTGTACGCCGATTGGCCCACCGAGGACAGGATCAGCGCGCCCACCCCGGCCGCCACGAACTCGGCCAGCACGATCAGCAGGTAGCGCCGGTCGGCCCGGCGGTCGCGGGGTTCCCCGCCGCCGCGACCGGCCCGGAGAAGAATGCTCAGGCCCCAGCCCGCGGTCAGCAGGGCGGCCACGCTGGCCACCACCAGCAGAACGCGGAGCCCGCCGCCGGCGGACGGGACGCTGAACCAGACGGTCGCGAACAGTCCTAGGTAGAGCCCGGTGAGCCCCGCTTGCCGCCGAGTTCCGGTCGAAGCTGTCGCCGAGTCCACTGTGAGCGCCTCCCCCGAGCACACCGTCACCGCCCGGTGACCCGCCGATCGTACGGAAGATCGCCTCAGGCCGCCGTCCGGGCGGCGCGCGAAGACCCGGCCGGCAGGGAAGGCGCGGGCCCGGCCGCAGGGGTAGGCGCGGGCCCGGCCGCAGGGGTAGGCGCGGGCCCGGCCGCAGGGGTAGGCGCGGGACCGGCCGCAGGGGTAGGCGCGGGACCGGCCGGAAGGGAAGGCGCGGGCAGGGCGAACGACAACAGCATCGCGACGGCCGTGAAGCCCAGGGTCCACCAGAACGCCACGTCGAAGGAGCCCGAACTCGCCAGGATCACGGCCAGCAGGGCCACCCCGACCGAGCCGCCCACCTGCTGGGCGATGCGGGTGACGATGCTGGCGTGCGGGATCTTCTCGTGCGGGAGGCCGGTGAACGCGATCGTCATGAGCGGGATCAGCACGATGCCCAGGCCCAGACCCCGGACGAACAAGGCGATCATCAACGGCCAGACGGCGGTGTGTTCGCCGGCGAAGGCGAACGGCGCCGTGGCCACGCCGACCATCGCGAAGCCGGCCAGGGCCACGCCCCGGGCGCCGACCCGGTCGAGCAGGCGCCCGGCGGCGACCCGGGACAGCAGCGACCCCACGCCCTGCGGGATCAGCAGCAGGCCCGCTTCCAGCGCGGTGCTGCCGCGCAGCTGCTGCCAGTAGAGCGGGAGCAGGAACATCGCCCCGTACAGGGCCGCCCCGGACAGGAACAGCAGCGCGCTCGCCGCCCACGTGCTCCGCGACCGCAGCACCCCGAGGTCGACCAGCGCGCCGGAGCCGAGCCGCAGCGCACGGAGGACGAAGGCCACCAGCAGAGCCGCGCCCAGGGCGAGCGGGATCAGCACGTCGGCGCGCAGGAACGAGCCGGCCGCGTTCGACAGGCCCCACAGCAGCGCGACCAGCGCGGGGGAGAGCAGTGCGAAGCCGCGCGCGTCCAGGCGTACCCGCCGCGACGGGACGTCGGCCGGGATCAGCTTGCCGGCCAGGAACAGGCCGAGCAGGCAGAGCGGCACGTTGACCAGGAACAGCCAGCGCCAGCTGCCCGCGCCCAGGATCAGGCCGCCGATCACCGGGCCGAGGATCGGGCCGATCGCGGCCGGGAGGGCGACCACCGAGACGACCCGGTTGCGGTCGGCCTCGCTGGTCGCCTGGACGACCATCGTGGTCATCAGCGGCAGCATCGCGCCGCCGCCGATGCCCTGGACGACCCGGAACGCGATGAGGCTGGGCGCGTCCCAGGCGAGCGAGCAGAGCACCGAGCCGAGCAGGAAGACCGCGAGGGCCGTCATCCAGAGGCGCTTGGCGCCGACACGGCTCTGGAGCCAGCCGACGACCGGGATGACGACGCCGAGCGCCAGCAGATAGGCCGTGCTGACCCACTGGATGGTGCTCACTCCGGCGTTCAGGTCGGCCGCGAGCTGGTGCAGGGCGACGGCGACGATCGTGGAGTCGAGGATGACGGCCACGCCGCCGGCGATCACCGCGGTCGCGACGCGGAACGGGTTGGTCATGGGGAGAACCGCCTTAAGATACGCATCTGTATCTAACGGCTTCACCGTAGGCCGGTGCGATAAGATACGCAAGTGAGTCTTAAGACACGGCGGCGCGGCGCCGAGCTGGAGGACGCCATCCTCGACGCGGCCTGGGACGTGCTGGCCGAGCACGGATACTCCGGTTTCACGTACGAGGCGGTGGCCGCGCGCGCCGGCACCAGCCGCCCCGTGCTCTACCGGCGGTGGCCCCAGCGCGAGGACCTGCTGCTGGCCACCCTGGGCCGGGGCTGGATGGACCAGCCGATCGAGCTGCCGGACACCGGCAACCTGCGCGACGACGCTCTGGAGTTCCTGCGCAACGTCAACGCCGGCCGGGCCCGGATGATGATGACGCTCACCGTGCAGCTGATGGACTACTTCCGTGAGACCGGCACCAACTTCCGCGAGCTGCGCGACGCGCTGCGCGGTCCCGGCCGGCCCAGCGGCCTCGACATGCTGATCGCCCGGGCCGTCGAGCGCGGCGAACTGCCCGACGTGCACCGGGCGCCCCGGGTGGTGAACCTTCCCATGGACCTGCTCCGGCACGAGATGCTGATGACCCTGCGCCCGGTGCCGGACGAGGTCATGGCCGAGATCGTCGACGACGTGTGGCTGCCCCGCCTATGAGGCGCGGGCTCGCGCTGCTCGTGGCCGGCGCGTTCTTCATGGAGATCCTGGACGCCACGGTGATCGCCCCGGCCGCTCCGCACATCGCGGCCGACCTCGGCGTCGCCCCGGTGACGATCAACGTCACGATCACGGCGTACGTCCTGACCCTGGCCGTGCTCATCCCGATCAGCGGCTGGCTCACCGAGCGCTACGGCGCCCGGCGCGTCTTCACCACGGCCGTGCTGATCTTCACGCTCGCCTCGGCCGGCTGCGCGCTCGCGGTGAACCTGCCGATGCTCGTCGGCACGCGGATCCTCCAGGGTGTCGGCGGGGCCATGATGGTGCCGGTCGGCCGCCTCGTGGTCATCCGCACCACCGAGAAGAAGGACCTGGTCCGGGCCATCGCGTACCTGACGTGGCCCGCGCTCGTGGCCCCGCTGATCGCGCCCGCGCTCGGGGGCGTGCTGAGCACGTACGCCAGCTGGCGGTTGATCTTCGTGGTGAATCTGCCCCTGGGGCTGGCCGCGCTGCTGCTGGCCCGCCGCCTGGTCCCGGACGTGCGCGCCGAGAACGCCGGGCGGCTCGACTGGCGTGGCTTCGCGCTGGTCGCGGCCGGCCTGGCGGCGCTGGTGGCCGGCCTCGAGGCGGTGGCCGGGACGCATCCGCGCTGGCCCCTCGCCTCGGCCGAGTTGATCTTCGCGGCGGCGGCCCTGACGGCCGCGGTCGTCTATCTGCTGACCACCCGTAGGCCCCTGCTCGACCTGCGGATCCTCAAGGTCTCGACGTACCGGGTGACGGCGCTGGGCGGTTCGGTCTTCCGCGCGGTGATCGGGGCCGCCGTGCCGTTCCTGCTACCGCTGTTCTTCCAGCTCGGCTTCGGCTGGACCGCGGCCCAGGCCGGCCTGACGATGATCGCCCTGTTCGCCGGCAACGTCGGCATCAAGCCGGCGACCACCCCGATGATGCGAGCGCTGGGCATCCGCTCGATGATGCTGATGGCCGTCCTGGCCTCGGCGGCGATCCTGGTCGCGCTGGCCTTCGTCGAGAGCGGCACCCCGATCGTGCTCCTGCTGGCGGTGCTGCTGCTCAGCGGCGTCTTCCGCTCGATCGGCTTCACGACCTACAACACGATGGCCTTCGCCGACGTCCCGCCTTCGCGGATGACAAGCGCCAACTCCCTGATGTCGACGATCCAGGAGGTCGGTTCCGGCTTGGGGGTGGCTCTGGGTGCTTTGCTCGTACGTCTGGGAGCCTCTTTGACCGACGCCGAGTTCCGCTTCGCGCTGCTGGCCCTGGCGGCCCTGCTCGTGCTCCCGGCGCTGGAGGCGATCAGGCTGCCGCGCAGCGCCGGGAACGAGGTGGCCGGGCGAACCGCCTAGGAGACCGTGGCGCGGATGTCGCCCAGGCCGCGGGCCACGAGGAACTCGCCGCCGTCGGCCAGGCGGTCCCAGGCCCCGGCCCGCGCGTTCCACTTGCGCCACAGGCGGCGATCGGTGTGGACGGTCACGCGGGCCGACTCGCCGGGGGCCACGGTCACGGACTCCCAGCCGACCAGGCGTACGGGCTGGTCGCGCTCGACCGGGCGCAGGTAGACCTGCACCACCTCGCGGCTGGGGCGGATTCCGGTGTTCGTGACGGTCGCGGTGACCGACGGGGCGTCGCCCAGCACCAGGCGCACGTCGGAGTACTCCCACGTGGCGTACCCGAGGCCGTGCCCCAGCCAGAAGGCGGGCGACGGCGCCCGGCCCGCGTCGTAGCCGCGGTAGCCGATGAACGTGCCCTCGCCGTAGCGCAGCTCGCCGTCGACCGGCGTCACCGACCAGGCCGGGGACGCCCCGTCGGCGGCCGGGAACGAGGTGACCAGCCGGCCCGCCGGCTCGATGTCGCCCAGCAGGGCGGCCGCGACCGCGTGGCCGCCCTCCTGGCCCGGCAGGCCGGCCCACAGCACGGCGTCGACCCGCGGCAGCCACGGCATCAGCACGGGGGTGGCCGCGTTGACCACCACGACCGTGCGCCGGGCCGCGCCCGCGACCGCCTCGATCAGCGCGTCCTGCGCTCCGGGCAGCGCCAGCGTGGTCTTGTCGACCGCCTCGGTCTCCTGCTCCTCGGTCAGGCCCACGACGACCACCGCCACGTCGGCCGCGGCCGCCGCCCGGACCGCGTCGTCGATCACGTCGACCGTTTCACGTGAAGCCAAATTTCCGACAAGTCCGTAAAGACCCATGTCCTCGAAGGCGACGGTCGCCTCGAACAGCAGCTCGCCGTCCGGCTCGACCACGAAGGTCCGGGCCGGGGGAGTGAGCACCTCCTCGCCGATCCCGCCGCCGGAGACCCGCAGCTCGAACGCCTCCGAGACCGACGTCGTCCAGTCGCCGACGCCCAGCACGCCCAGCTCCACGGCGCCGGTCGCGGCCACGACACCCGACAGGCGGGCCGAGGCGGGCGGGCCGGCGAAGTCGTCGTCCATCCCGATCATCGTCTTGGCCAGGGAGCAGTACCGCGTCTCGAGCTCGTTGCCGTCCGCGTCGTAGATCGTCACGTCGATGCCGGGCTGCCCGTTCGACGGCGCGGTCAGGAAGCCGTCGCGGGCCGGCACCGGCCGCGTGCGGACCTCCACCCCGTCGGTCACGCTCACCCCGCCGCCGAGCAGCTCACGCAGGCCCTCGGCCACGCTGATCTGGTACGGCGGGTTCACCTGGGCCGAGCCGCCGCCCATGTCGATCGTCTCGACCGCGTGCCGCCCGATCAGCGCGACCGACTGCGAGCGCACCAGCGGCAGGGCGCCGCCGTCGTTCTTCAGCACGGTCATGCCGGCTGCGGCGAGGCGGGTGAGCTGCTCCCGGCGTACGGCCGAAGAGGGTGAGGGAAGCGACGAAGGCCAGGCCCGCTGCTCGCCGAGCGCGCCCACGCGCGAGGCGAGCAGCAGCAGCCGGCCCAGGTGATCGTCGATCACCGCCTCCTCGACCTCGCCCGCCTTGACCGCCTCGACCAGGGCGTCGCCCCACGGGCCGTCCGGGCCCGGCATGACCAGGTCGAGACCGCCGTTGGCGGCCGCCGCGGCCGTCTTGGTGGCGAACCAGTCCGACATGATCAGGCCCGGGTAGCCCCACTCGCCCTTCACGATCTCGTTGTTGACGTGCTGCTGCTCGGTCGCGGCCTGGCCGTTCACGTCGTTGTAGGCGCCCATGATCGACCAGGCGTCGCCGTCGGCCACGGCGATCTCGAACGGCAGCAGATAGAGCTCGCGCAGCGTCGCCTCGTCGACCACACTGTTGACCGTGTTCCGGTCGGTCTCCGACTCGTTGGCCACCAGGTGCTTGAGGCAGGCGGCGATGCCGCTGTCCTGCATGCCGCGGACGTACGCCGCGGCCAGCTTGCCGGTCAGGAGCGGATCTTCCGAGTACGCCTCGAACAGCCGCCCGCCGAGCGGACTGCGATGCAGGTTGATCGTCGGCCCGAGCACGACGTGGATCCGCTGGGCCATCGCCTCTTCCGCGAGGAGCTTTCCCACCTCGTACGCCGAAGCCTCGTCCCACGCCGAGGCCAGCAGCGTCGCGTTCGGGAACAGCGACACCACCCGCCCGCCGACGAACTTCAGGCCGCGGACGCCGGTGGGGCCGTCGGAGAAACGCATCTCGCCGAGACCGATGGCGGGCTCCGGCGCGAGCGAGAAGGCGGAGGCGCCGGTGAGCAGGCGGACCTTGGCCGGCAAATCGAGCGACTTGATGAGGGCGGCGAAGTCGAACGTCATGGCCATATGGTTACACGTGTAAGTTAGATTGTCAGCATGACGGAATCGGCCACCCGCCGGGTCACCAGCGCCGACGTCGCCCGCCTGGCCGGGGTCTCCCGCGCCACGGTCAGCTACGTCCTCAACGACACGCCCCGCCAGACCATCTCGGCCACCACCCGCGGCCGGGTCCTCGACGCCGCCGCCCAGCTCGGCTACGCCCCCTCGGCTGCCGCCCGCACGCTGCGCACCGGCCGCTCCGACGTGGTGCTGTGCCTGCTGCCCGACTGGCCGATCGGCCCCGAGGTCGGCTCCCTGCTCGGCAACCTGTCGACCGCGCTCGCCCGGCACGGGCTGACCTTCGTCGTGCACCCCGGCAACCACAACGACCGCCCCATGGCCGACCTGTGGAAGGCGATCACCCCGGCCGCGGTCATCGCCTTCACCGACTTCTCCGACGCCGAAATGGCCGCGATGCGCTCGGCCGGCGTCGCGCCCATCGTGGCCCTGGCCCGCAGTCGCGCACAGGGCCGCGCCGCCACCGTGCCGCAGGAACTGGTCGGCCGCCGCCAGGCCGAGCACCTGATCGCCGCCGGCCACACCCGCCTCGGCTACGCCTATCCCGACGACCAGCGGGTGCGCTTCTTCGCCGAACCGCGCCTGGCCGGCGTCCGCGCCGCGGCGACCGCGCGCGGCCTGCCGGTGCCGGCGGCGGCCACGGTCGCGCTGGACGTGCAAAAGGCTTCCGAGGCCGTACGGCGGTGGCAGGCGACCGGGGTCACGGCCGTGTGCGCCTACAACGACGAGGTGGCGCTGGCCGTGCTCGCCGGCGTCCGTCACCTGGGCCTGACATCACCGGCCGACCTGGCGGTGATCGGCGTCGACGACATCCCGTCGGCCCGCCTGGCCGCGCCGCCGTTGACCACGGTGATGACCGACCAGGTCACGGCCGCCGCCCACCTGGCCGCGACGGTGGTGGCCGCGGTGAGCGGCCGGGAGGGTCCCGCCCTGCCCGTGACCAGCATCGTCACAGTGGTTTCGCGGGAGTCAGCCTGACACAACGAACGCACAGGCAGGCCACATGGGTGACTCAGCCTGCGGGCGAATCGTGAGAGGTGCCCAACCACCTCCCGAAGGGGATGAGCCCCATGCTCGTTCAGCTGAACCGCCAGAGCGGACCCCGCGACTTCACCGCCACCGCGACCGACCTGCCGATCAACCCGGCCAGTCTCCCCGCGACCAGCGGTCCCCTCCCGGTGGTGGCCGTCTTCGGGCCGGCCGGCCGCGTGGCCGGCCTCGCCGAGCACCTGCCCTCGGGCTGGTCGACCCGGCGCCCGGCCGACATCGACGACCTGGAGCCGGAGGAACTGGTGCTCTTCGCGAGCGCCACGGTCCGCGAGGTGGCCACGGCCCGCCGCGTGCTGCCGTCCCGCACGACGATCGTCGCCCTGGTCGACGAGGACGCCCCGGCCGAACTGGTCGCGGCCGTGCTCACGGCCGGCGCCGACGCCTGCGTACGGGGCGGGCAGCCGGCCATCCTGGCCAGCCACCTGGTGGCGTGCCGCCGCCGGCAGATGGCCGACCGCTGGACAAGGCTGAACATGCAGGAGCGGCATTGAGTCGCTGGGCCGTCGCGATGTTCCGGGCGGCCGCGGCGGTGATCGGGGCGGCCCTCGACCGGCGCACCCCGCACGGGACCACGGCCGACCCGGCCGACCAGCAGCAGTGGGTGCTGCGGAACCGCTCGGTGGTCCCGGTGTCACGGCGGACACCGCATCGCCCACGGGGCGGACCGCGCCGGCGCCGCCGTCACGGGGGTTACGGCAGCGCCGGCGCGGAGATCTGACGGCCTGCTTGGAGCCGGCCGCGTGATTCGCTTGCAGCCGGCCCCGTGACGCGGTCGGAGTCGGCCGTGGTCAGACCGGTTCGCCCTGGTCACGCCGCACCGGCCGGCCGGTCAAGCTTTTCCACAGAAGAACGTCGTCCACAGGGCTCCCCACACACGCCCGCAAATTCCGCGAGAATGGCCGACGGGGGCTCCCCCTGGGAAGGGCGGGCCGTGGGTGGGGCTTGTTGCGATGGCAGGCGTGAATCGGGCGGCTGCGTCAGGCGGTCGGCGACGCGGTCGGTGTCGCGGCCGGGGCGAGCACCTTGCACGTCTCCATGGCCTTCTTGACCGTGGCGTTGGTGGCGTCGAGGTTCGACGTGTCGGTCACGCCGTTGTCCTTCAGGCAGTTCTGATAGGCCGCGTTCTGCCCGTTGCCGCCGTTGCCCTGGCCGTTGCCGTTGCCCTGGCCGCCGCCGGCGCGGCCGGTCGGGCGTACCGAGGCGCACGCCTCCTGGGCCTTCTGCCACGTCGCGTCGTCGACGCCCTCGGGCTTCTGGTTGAAGCCGCCGCGGAAACCCCCGGCGCCGGCGCTGCCCGACGGGCGCGGGAAAGCACTGCCCTCGGGACGCGGGAAGCCGCTGCCGTCGGGGCGCGGCATGCCGGACGCGCCCTCACGCGGGAAACCGGAGGCGCCGTTGCGCGGGCCACCCGACGGCATCGTGATGGTCACGCCGTTCTTCGACATGCATTCGGTGTACGCGGTGAACGCCGTGTTCCCACCCTGCGCGTTCTGGCCGTTCGCCGACGCGGAGTCACCGGAGTCCCCGCCACCACAGGCCGCGGTGAGAGCCACCGCCGCCGAAGCCACGAACAGCGCCACCATGCGACGGGTCGCTTTCGTTCCGAATCTCGGCACGATTCCTCTTTTCCTCGGCCATAGGTCGCGACCACCCAAACCGGTCCACCTCGCCGAAACGTCGATCCCAGCTCGGAGTTGCCTCGGAGGACCTGTCATTCCGCTGTGCGCTGAGGAAAGCTCCGAGGCAACTCCGAGGTGGGACCGAGCGATCGGCGAGGACGGTTAGGAACACTTCCGGCCCATGGGTGAAGCACTGGCCGGTCGTCGGCGCTGGATCTGGGTCGCCGCGGCTGTCGTCGTGCTCGCGCTGATCGTGTACGGAGTCGTCCGCGCGCTGAGCGCCGACGCCAAGGAGACGCCGAAAGCGGCCACCACGGTGGCGGTCGATCGCGGCGCGGTGACCACCGAGGTCGCGACCACCGGGACGTTGCAGCCGGCACAGACGCGGAGTCTCTCGTTCGCGGTATCGGGCACGGTGGAGAGCGTGTCGGTGCGCGCCGGCACCACGGTCACGGCCGGGCAGGCCCTGGCGAAGGTCGACGACACCGACGCGGCCGAGGCCGTCTCGGACGCGCAGGACGCGCTCGACGACGCCGAGGACGCGCTGACCGAGGCCCGGGAGAGCTCGGCCGCGGCCACCAGCTCGGCCACGGCGGGCACGGCCACCTCCTGCGGGACGAACGTCGCCGCCGCGTACGTCACGGGAACCGGCACCACCGTGACGCCGACGCCCACCGCGACCACCACCTCGCCGACGGCGAGCCCGACCGCGTCGCCGACAAAGACCGCCACCCCGACGAAGACCGCCACCCCGGCGCCGACCGCGACCCGCACGACCGCGCCGACCACGACCACGTCCCCCACCCGGACCGCCGGCGCGCCCACCAGCGGCGGCAACAAAGGCGGCAATACGGACGGCGGCACAGGCGGCAACACAGGTGGCAACACCGGCGGCGGCACCCCAGGCGGCGGCACGAGCGGTAACACCGGCACCAATTGCGGCAATTCGGGCGGCGGCAGCGGCACGTCCGGTGGTCAGCAGGGCGGACAGCAGGGCGACCCCATCCTGAGCGCCCAGCAACGTGTCACCCAGGCCACCACCACCCTGGAGAACGCCGAGGACGCCCTTGAGGGCGCCACGATCACCGCACCCATCGCCGGCCGGATCATCAGCGTCAGCGGCAAGGTCGGCAGCCAGGTCAACTCCGGCTCCGCCTTCGTGACCCTGGCCGACGTCTACGACATGCAGATCAGCGCCGACTTCCCCGAGGCCGACGCCGACCGTCTCGCGGTCAAGCAGAAAGCCGTCATCACCCTGGCCGACCGTCCGGGCAAGGAGTTCAAGGCGACCGTCGTGCAGGTCGACCCGGTCGGCACCAGCGACGGCACCATGGTCCGCTACGGCGTCGTGCTCGCCTTCGACACCTCGCCCGAGGATCTGCTCGTCGGCCAGAGCGCCTCGGTCAAGGTCACCACCGGCTCCAAGGACGAGGTGCTGCGCGTCCCCAGCACCGCCGTCCACGACGTCGAGGGCACCTCCGGCACCGTGCTCAAGGGCGGCAGCCAGGTCAAAGTGACCGTCGGCCTCCGCGGCGACCAGTACACCGAGGTCAGCGCCGGCCTCGCCGAGGGCGACGAGGTGGTGCGATCTTGGTAAGGATGGTGAACAGCCAGCTCGTTCATAGGGAATTCAAAGACAGCGTTGATATCCCTTCCAGGTGCTGACTGAAACCATGGCCCCGGCGCGTGTCGCCCGGGTGCTCGTCGTCGACGACGAGCCGAACATCTCCGCCCTGCTGAGCGCCACTCTGCGCCTGGTCGAGTTCGATGTGCGGGTGGCCGACTCGGGCCACAAGGCGCTGGTGGCGATGGAGGAGTTCGAGCCCGACCTGGTCGTGCTCGACGTGATGCTGCCCGACCTGGACGGCTTCGACGTGGCCCGGCGGCTGCGCTCGACCGGCTCCCGGGTGCCGGTGCTCTTCCTGACCGCCCGCGACGCGGTCGAGGACCGCATCTCGGGGCTGTCGGCCGGCGCCGACGACTACGTGACCAAGCCGTTCAGCTTGGAGGAGGTCGTGCTGCGCATCCGGGCCATCCTGCGCCGCAGCCAGCCCGATCTCGCGCCGGCCGAGACCGGGGTGCTGCGCTACGCCGACCTGGAGATGAACGAGGACGCGCACGAGGTCCGCCGGGCGGGCCGGCTCATCGACCTCTCGCCGACCGAGTTCAACCTGCTCAAGTACCTGCTGATCAACGCGGGCCGGGTGGTCAGCAAGGCGCAGATCCTCGACCGGGTGTGGAAGTACGACTTCGGCGGTGACGGGCGGATCGTCGAGTCGTACGTCTATTACCTGCGCCGCAAGATCGACAAGACCGACCCGCCGCTGATCCACACGGTGCGGGGTGTGGGATACGCGCTCCGTCTGCCACGCGGCGAAGAGTGAAGGTCAGGCGCTGGGGGCACTGGACCCTCCGTTCGCGGCTGGTCCTGGTCGTCGGCGCGCTCGCCGCGGTCGCCCTGGTGCTGGCCAACGTGGCCGGGGTCCTGCTCATCCGTTCGTACCTGCAACAGCGGATCGACGATCAACTGCGGGGCATGACCAGGCCGTACGCCTCCGCGCCGCGCCCGGACGCCGGATTCTTCCCCCGCAATCGTGTCCTGCGGCTCGGCCCCGATCAGGTCGTCTACGTCTACAACGCCGACGGCACGCTGGACGCGTCGCTCAGCTCGAGCGCCGACGCCAACCGGCCGGCGGTCGAGGCGTACGGCAAAGTCGCCGGAAGAGAAGCCGGCCGCCCCTTCACGGTCCCGGCCCGCGACGGCAGTGCCGACTGGCGGCTGATCGCGGTCGCCAACGCGGAGACCGGCGGTGTCGCGGTGATGGGGCTGTCCCTCTCGGAGGTGCAGCAGACCACCGAGACGCTGGTGCTCATCGACGCCGGGGTGAGCCTGCTGCTGCTCGCCCTTCTCGGTCTGGGTGCGGCTTTCGTCGTACGGCTCGGCCTGCGCCCGCTGACCGACATGGAACGCCTGGCCACCGACATCTCGGCCGGCAACCTCTCGGGCCGGGTGGCCGACACCGACCCGCACACCGAGCCCGGCCGGCTCGGCTCGGCGCTCAACTCGATGCTGAGCCGCATCGAGGCCGAGGTCGACGCCCGCACCGCCTCCGAGCGGCGGCTGCGCCAGTTCGTCGCGGACGCCTCGCACGAGCTGCGGACGCCGCTGACCTCGATCCGCGGCTTCGCCGAGCTCTACCGGCGCGGTGGCGCCCCGCCCGGCCCCGCGCTGGACGAGACGATGAGCCGCATCGAGTCGGAGGCGGGCCGGATGGGTGTGCTGGTCGAGGACATGCTCCTGCTGGCCCGGCTCGACCAGCAGCGCACACCCCGGCGCAAGCCGGTCGACCTGCTGGAGATCGCGGCCGACACCATCCGCGACGCGCACGCCCGCGTGCCGGACCGGCCGGTGCAGTTGGAGGGTCTGGCCGACGACGACGACACGTTCGAGCCGGCCACCGTCCTGGGCGACGAGCACGGCCTGCGCCAGGTCGCGACCAACCTCGTCGCCAACGCCCTTCAGCACACGCCGGCCCAGGCCAAGGTCACGGTCCGGGTGGGACGGGTGCCGGCTCGTCCGCCGGCCGACGGCAGCGTGCTTTCGGGTCCCATCTCGTACGACTCCACGCCGCTCGCGGTGCTCGAAGTGACCGACGACGGCCCGGGCGTCCCGGCCGCGCACGCGGCCCGGGTCTTCGAGCGCCTCTATCGGGCGGACTCGAGCCGTACGCGGGGAAAGGGCGGTGGATCGGGCCTCGGCCTGTCCATCGTGGCCGCCATCGTGCACGGTCACGGAGGGTGGGTCGAGCTCGACACCTCGGGCAAGGGCGGCGCCACCTTCCGGGTGTTGTTGCCCACCGCCGGTGACACCGCGTGATCTTTCCGAGGTGGCTCCGAGGTTGCTAGGAAGCTCCTCCCAGGCCGCTTCGCCACAGTGTCCGGCATGCCAGCGCGCCTCAACCTGCGACGTCCCTCGGTGGCGGTCAACACCGCCCTCGGCGTCGCCCTCGTAGCCGGGGGTTTCTGGGCGTACCAGACCCTCTCGGGATCGGACTCCACCCCGGCCGCCAACGCGTCGGCCCGCACGATGGCGGTGCAGACGGGCACGGTCACCAAGACCGTGACCGCGGACGGCACGCTCGAGAGCGGCAGCACCGCGAGCGCCAGCTTCGTCACCGGCGGCACCGTCACCTCCATCACCGTGAAGGTCGGTGACAAGGTCACCAAGGGCCAGATCCTGGCCGAGGTCGACCCGGCCGCGGCCCAGCGGACCCTCGACGCGGCCGAGGCCGACCTCGACGCCGCCCAGGACGCGCTCGACCGGGCCGAGGACGCCGGCTCCGACACCTCGTCCGCCTCCAACGAGGTCGAGCAGGCCCAGCTCGCCGTCGACGAGGCCGAGGCCGGTGTCACCGGCACGGTCCTCAAGGCGCCGATGGCCGGCACGGTCACCGCGGTCAACGGCACGCTCGGCAGCTCCTCCTCGGGCACCGGCTCGTCGTCCTCGTCCTCCGGCGGGGGCCAGCAGGGCGGCGGCGCGACCGGCGGCGGCTCGTCCTCGTCGTCGAGCTCGTCGTCCTCGTCCTCCTCCTCGGGCTTCGTCGACATCGCCGATCTGAGCAAGCTCCAGGTCACCGCCTCGTTCGCCGAGGCCGACGCGACCAAGCTCAAGGAGAAGCAGACCGCCGACGTCACCTGGAACGCGCTCAACAACACGACGGCCACGGCCAAGGTCGCCGCGATCGACCCGTCGGCCACGACCTCCAACAACGTGGTGACGTACGGCGTCACGCTGACCCTGGACAAAGTGCCGGCCGGGGCCAAGGCGGGGCAGACCGTCTCGGTCGCGGTCACCACCGGCAGCGTCGAGAACGCGGTCTACGTCAACTCGGCCGCCATCACCACGGTCGGCAACCGGCACACGGTCACCGTGGTCAGCAACGGCGCGTCCGAGACACGGTCGGTCGAGATCGGCCTCGAGGGCGACAGCGCCACCCAGGTCACCTCCGGGCTCACCGCGGGCGAGCAGGTCGAGCTGAAGACCACCTCCACCGGTACGTCCGGCAACGGCACCACCGGCGGCGGCTTCCCGGGCGGGGGCGGCCAGGGCGGCTTCCCCGGCGGCGGTGGCAACCTCGGCGGTGGCGGCGGCAACTTCGGCGGCGGGGGCGGACGATGACCCGCCCGGTCCTGGACGTCCGCGACCTCAAGAAGATCTACGGGCAGGGCGAGGCGACCGTGCACGCGCTGCGCGGGGTGTCGGCGACCGTCGAGCGCGGCGACTACGTGGCCATCATGGGCTCGTCCGGCTCCGGCAAGTCGACGCTGATGAACATCCTGGGCGCCCTCGACATCCCGACCTCCGGCACCTATCTGCTGGACGGCGTGGACGTCAGCCGGCTCGGCGACCGGCAGCTGGCCCTGGCCCGCAACCGGCTCATCGGCTTCATCTTCCAGGCGTTCAACCTGATCCCCCGGACCTCCGCCGTGGCGAATGTCGAGCTTCCCCTGGCGTACGCCGGAGTCAAGCCCAAGGAACGCCGCAAGCGCGCCATGGCCGCACTCGACATCGTGGGGCTGGCCGATCGGGCCCGGCACGAGCCGAATCAGCTCTCCGGCGGGCAGCAGCAGCGTGTGGCGGTGGCCCGGGCGCTGGTCACCGAGCCGGCGCTGCTGCTGGCCGACGAGCCGACCGGAAACCTGGACAGCCGCTCCACCGAGGACGTGCTCAACGTCTTCGACCAGCTCAGCTCGTCCGGGCGCACGATCGTGCTGATCACCCACGAGCCCGAGGTGGGCGACCGGGCGAAACGGCTGATCCGCCTGGTCGACGGCGACATCGTCACCGACGTACGGCAGTCGCCGATCAACCAGCCGCCGGTGGGCGTCTTCGCCGGGAGGCATTCGCTGTGAGTTTTTACGAGGTCGTCCGGTTCGCGCTGCGCGGATTGTCGGCCAACAAGCTGCGGTCGGCGCTGACCATGCTCGGCATCCTGATCGGTGTGGCGGCGGTGATCCTGCTGGTCGCGGTCGGCAACGGCTCGGCCAAGGCGATCAGCGACCGCATCGAGGCGCTCGGCACCAACACGATCACCGTGATGAGCACCGGCCGGGGCGGGTCGAGCAGCACCGCGCTGACCAAGGACATGGCCGACGCGCTGGTCGACCCGGTGCTCGCCCCCGACGTGAAGTCGGTGTCGCCGGTGGTCAGCTCGTCCGCGACGGTCACCTACGAGGGCACCGACCACGACGTGAGCTCGTTCGTCGGCACCACGCCGGGCTGGTTCACCGCGTCGAACACGCCGGTCGGGCAGGGCGCCGCCTTCACCGCCGACGACGAGGCGCAGGGCCGCCGGGTCGTGGTCATCGGGCAGACCGTGTCCGAGGAGCTCTTCCCCGGCGTCGACCCGATCGACAAGCAGGTGACGGTCGGCGGGGCGCTGTTCACGGTGGTGGGTGTGCTGTCGGAGAAGAGCTCGACCGGCTTCCAGGACGCCAACGACACCGCGGTGGCGCCGCTGACCGCCGTACGGCAGGTCCTGACCGGTTACGGGTCGTTGAACTCCATCCTTGTCGAAGCGGCCGACCCCGGCAAAGTGGACGCGGTGCAGTCGGAGGTGTCCACGATCCTCAACCAGAAGCTGAGCGTGACCTCGACGGGCTCGTCCACGTCCACCCCGTACCGCATCCAGAACGCCTCCCAGCTGCTGGCGACGCAGACCGAGACGGCCGACACGTTCACCACGCTGCTCGGCGCGGTGGCCGCGATCAGCCTGCTCGTCGGCGGCATCGGCATCACCAACATCATGCTGGTCACGGTGACCGAGCGGACCCGCGAGATCGGCATCCGCAAGGCGCTCGGCGCCCCGCGCCGGGTCATCCTGACCCAGTTCCTGATCGAGGCGACGCTGCTGAGCGTCATCGGCGGCGCCCTGGGCGTGGCCGCCGCGCTGATCGGCAGCAGCTTCGAGATCGTCGGCGTCAAACCGGTGATCGTGCCCAGCTCCGTGGGGCTCGCCCTGGGCGTCTCCATCGCGATCGGACTGTTCTTCGGCGGCCTGCCGGCCAGCCGCGCCGCCCGGCTGCGTCCCATCGACGCGCTGCGCTACGAGTGAGGACCCGCTGTGACAATGAATGACGACACCGCCGTGCTGTCGATGACCGATCCGCCGAAGGGCGACGACGACGGCTTCGCCACCGAACTGGCCAAGGCGGCGCCGAAGCGCTGGTGGAACAAGGGCACCCTGGTGCTCGGGGCGATCGTGCTGCTGGTCGGCGGCTTCGCCGGCGGTCTGCAGGCCCAGAAGCAGTGGGGCGACTCGGGCACGGCCGGCGGGGGCGGGAACCGGGCGGCCGCGTTCGGCGGAGGCCAGAACCGGGCCGGATACGGCGCGGCGGGCGGCTTCCCCGGCGGCGGCCAGGGCTTCCCGGGCGCCGGCGCCGCTGGGAACGGCACCGCCTCCACCGCCGCGGCCGCCACGACGGGCAAGGTCAAGCTGGTCAACGGCACCACGATCTACGTCGAGACGGCCGACGGGACAGTGGTGACGGTCAAGACGGACGGCAAGACGAAGGTCTCGACGGCGACGTCGGGCAAGGTCGCCGACGTGAAGGCGGGCCAGTCGGTCACCATCCAGGGCGCGGCCGGAACCGACGGCTCGGTCACGGCGACCTCGGTGACGGCCCAGAAGTGACATGAAAAATATGTCCTGAGCAGTATGTATGTGACATTGTCAATACGTGCGAACCCATTGATGAGTCCCCTCCGTGTTCCTAGGCTGAGAGCCAGCTGGGAGCGGAGGGGGTGGGTGCGTGCTGCCCGAGGGAACCGCCCTGCGAGGGCGCGATGAGCTCCTTGCCACGATCGAGGGCCGCTTGGCCACGGGCGGCGGGATCGCCCTGCACGGCCCGGCCGGCATAGGCAAGACGGCCCTGCTCGACGCGGTGGCAGCCGCGGCGGCCGCGCGCGGCGAGCTGGTGGTCCGGTTGCGGCCGGTGCGAAGTGAGCACACGTTGCCGTACACCGGAATCTCCGACCTGGTGACCCAGCTCCCGGAAGAGGCGGCAGCCGGCCTGCCACCGGCCCAGCGCGCCGCCTTGACCGCCCTGCGCCAGGGTTTGCCGCCGAGAGCGGGCGCCCCCGCGCTGGCCCGCCGCCTGGTGCTGCCGCTGCTGCTGGCCCGTGCGGCCCGCCGCCGCGCGGTCCTGCTGGTCCTGGACGACTGCCAGTGGCTGGACACGGAGTCGGCCGAGCTGATCGCTTTCGCCATGCGCCGCCGCCCGGGCCCCCGGGTCCGGGCGATCACCGCCCAGCGCTGGCCCGACACACCACCCGCACGCCCCGCGCCGCCCCGCTCGTCCGCTCCCTCTGCGCCGCCCCGCCCGGTTGACCCTTCCGCGCCGGGACACCTGGGGGAGTCGCATGATGTCGCGTTGCCGAGGGCCGTGGCCGGGAGCGGCGCGCCGGCACGGGCCACGGCTACGGGCGTCACGCCGGTGGGTGCGACGCCGGGGAGGGCCGTGCCGGGATGGGGCGGGCCGGAAGGTGCGGAGCCGGTGGATGCGGCGTCGGGCGAGGCCGTGTCGAGGCGGACCGGGTCGGAAGGTGTCGCGCCTGCGGGTGCTGACTCGGGGAAAGCTGGGCCGGGGCGGGCTGACGTGGGTGGGCAGCGGCATCGGGCGGCTCGGCTCTGCCCGGCGCCGGTTCTGGAGGTGATGGTGCCTCCGCTGTCGGCGGATGATCTCACCGAGTTGCTTGAGGCTCGTGGGCTTCCCTGTCGCATTGCCAGCCGGATGCATGAGGCCAGCGCGGGGAACCCTTTCCTGGCGCTGACGCTCGGTGCTGCCGTGTCGCCGGGGCCCGCGTGGCGGCCGGCGCCGCTGCCCGAAGCGGCCCGGGAGATGCTGGGGGAGCGGCTGGCGGCGCTCGGCGACGAAGTGCGGCGGACTCTTCTGGTGGCGGCGCTGGCGGTCGAGCCGACCGTCACCGTTCTTCTGCGGGCCGGGCGGGACGACGCCGTACGGGATCTGCGTCATGCCGCCGGGACCGGTGTGGTCCGGCTCGACGGTGAGGCCGTGCGGTTCACGCCGCCGCTTCTGGCCACCGTGCTGATCGAAGGGACGAGCGCGGGGGAGCGGGTCGAGGTGCACACCGCCCTGGCCGCCGGTGCCGTCGATCCCGTCGAGGCCCTGCGGCATCGGGCGCTGCGCAACGGGCGGCCGGACGCCGCCGTGGCCCGCTCGCTCGCCTCGGCCGCCGACCGGTGTGCGGAAGGCGGGGCCGGGCGCACCGCCGCCGAGCTCTACCTGCTCGCGGCCGACCGGTGTCCGCACACGCACGCCGCGCTGCGGCTCGACTGGCTGGTCGCGGCCGCCCGCACCGCCCTGACCGCGGGGGCCGGCGCGCTGGCCGGGCGGGCCGCCGAGGCGGTCATCGCCGGTGGCGCGCCGGCCGGGCACCGGGTGCGGGCCCGGGTCGTGCTGCTCGATCTGGCCGGGCAGGGGATCGCCGACATGGGGGAGATGTTCGCGGCGGCGCTGGCCGAGGCCGGTGACGATCCCGCCCTGCTGGCGCCGGTGCGGCTGCGACTGACCTGGGCCGCCTTCCTCACCGGGGACCCCGACGCGGCCGAGGCCGAGGCCGGGCGGACCGTTGCCGCCGCCCGCAGCGCCGGTGATCCGACCACCGAGGCGATGGCGCTGAGCATCCTGGCCCAGATCCAGCGGCTGCGTGGTGAGCCGGGCTGGCCGCGGACCCTGCGGCAGGCGCTCGCCCTGCCCGCCGCTCCGGCGCCGGACTGGCTGCACTACGGGCCGCGCTACATGGCGGCGCGCTTCGCGATGGTCGACGACCGGCTCGACGAGGCCCGCGACGAGTTGCTCAAGCTGCTCGTCGTGGCCGAACAGGACCGCATCGGCGAGGCCCGGGTCGAGGTGCTGCGGAGCCTGTCCGAGGTGGCCACCCGGGCCGGGCGCTGCCGGGAGGCGCTGCGGTACGCGCACCGGGCCGTGCGGGCCGCCCAGCACGCCGGGCTCAGCCCGGGACCGACCTGGCACACCGCGGCCGTGGCCGAGCTGGCCGGCGGGAGCCTGGCCGCGGCCACCGGCTTCGCCCGCCGGGGTGTGCGGGCCTCCGAACAGGAGGGTGACACCCTCTATCTTCGGCGCAACCTGCACGCGCTCGGGCAGGCCGAGCTGCGGGCGGGACAGACCCGGGCCGGCGTGGCCGCGCTGCTGCGGCTGCGTGAGCTCGAGGCCGAGACCGGCGGGGCCGACCCGATGATCGTGCGCTGGCACGGCGATCTGGCCGGTGGGCTGGCCGCCCTGGGTGAGCATGCCGAGGCCGAGGCGATGCTGGCCGAGGCGCGGGCGGCCGCGCACCGGCTCGGCGACCATCCGGGGCTGAGCGGATATCTGGACCGGGCCACCGCCGTGGTGCTTTCGGAGAGCGGACAGGCCGAGTCGGCCGTACGGCTGTCGGCCGCGGCCGCCCAGCATTTCGCTCAGTTGCATCAGCCCATCGAACAGGCGCACGCGCTGCTCGTGCAGGGCAGCGCGGAGCGGCGGCGCCGCCGGTACGCGGCGGCGCGGGTGGCCATCGGCGCCGCGCTGGCGATCTTCCTGGCGGCCGACGCGAAACCGTGGGCCGAGCAGACGGAGCGGGCCCTGGCCCGTACGGAAAGCAACTCCGCTCCCCTGGATCTTGGTTTGACCTCGACCGAGCTGCGGATCGCCGCCCTCGTGCGCGACGGCGCGAGCAACCGGGAGATCGCGAGCCGGCTGTTCCTGAGTGTCAAGACGGTCGAGGCGACGCTGACCCGCATCTATCGCAAGCTGGGCGTCCGTTCCCGCACCCAGCTGTCGTCGCGGCTGCCCTCCGTGGCGGAGTTCACGTCAAACGTCTGACCAGGACATACGGCACGCAGAGTGACCGCCGCTACAGTAATCCAGTGGTGACAGTCACGCCCGTAACGAACGTTTTACCTGCGTGATTTGGGTATGGAGCCCGATCCCTGGATCGTTGTACAGGAAGGCGACGAGGCCTATCGCCATCACGATCCGTTAAGGAGTCGGCCATGCCGTTCACGACCAAGCTTCGCGACGTTCGCACCGTTCTGGCGAACCGCCGGACGATGCGGGTCGCCCACCGCAAGCTCACCGACGAGCTCGCGTCCTTCCGTTCGACCGCCGAGCGCGCGGAGCTCGACGAGCTCATCAGCCGCCACACGGCCGCGGAGACCGAAGAGATCCGCGCGATCCTCTACCGCCAGGACCTGCACCGCCAGCAGGCCGGCGACCGTCAGACCGCCGGCCTTGGCGGTTACCTCGGCTGACTAGTGCTTGCGGTCCTCGGGGACCGCTGATTTGGCCCGGATGCTGCCCGCGTGGGCTTTGGCATCCGGGTCTTTTCGTGTCTTCATCAGGCTGGCCACCGTCGTGACGACCAGGATGACCAGGATGACGACCAGGGACAGCGACGTCGAGATCTCCGGCGCCGAGTGGGTGACGTCCTCGTGCAGCCAGTGCAGCACCAGCTTGGCGCCGATGAAGGCCAGGATGAGCGACAGTCCGGTGGAGAGGTAGACCAGCCGGTCGAGCAGGCCCTTCACCAGGAAGAAGAGCGCGCGCAGGCCGAGCAGGGCGAACGCGTTGGCCACGAAGACGATGAACGCCTCGTCGGTCACGCCGAACACGGCCGGGATCGAGTCGAGGGCGAACAGCAGGTCGGAGCTGCCGATCGCGATCAGCACGATGAACATCGGGGTGACGACGCGCTGGCCGTCGACCTTGGTGATCATCTTGCCGCCGATGTAGTCGTCGGTGACCGGCAGGAAGCGCTTGCTGGCCTTGACGAGCGCGTTGTCCTCGACGTCGGGATCCTCGTCGCGGTGCCGGAACAGCTGCACCGCCGTGAAGATCAGGATGAGACCGAAGATCAGGAACATGAACGAGAAGAGCGACAGCAGCGTCGCGCCGAGCGCGATGAAGATGACCCGCAGCACCAGCGCGATGATGATGCCGAAGGTCAGGACCTCCTGCTGATATTTCTCGGGCACCGCGAAGGTGCTCATGATGATCACGAAGACGAAGAGGTTGTCGACCGACAGGCTCTTCTCGACGATGTAACCCGCGAAGTACTGAGCGCCGAAGTCCCAGCCGGCGATCATGCCGAAAACCACACCGAAGGCGACGGCCACGGTGATGTAGAAGATCGACCACGCGGCGGCTTCGCGGAAGCCGACGGCGTGGGGGCGAAGGACGCCCAACGTCAGGTCGAGGGCGAGCAGGGCGACGATGACGCCGATCGTCAACGTCCAGCCGAGCGCGGTGACCTCAAGTGGCATGAGTGGGGAACCTCCGGGCGATAAGCGGGGCGGTTGCCGATCAATCGTCCCCGCTTACCCTGGGAGATTCCTGAATAACGCCGGATTGACCAGGGAGTTATGCCACCTGGAAAGATCGTTTGGCCAGGCCCATCCAGAATCCGTCGATCGGCTGCTCGGGCGCGCGCTCCGGATCGTCGGCCGCGCCGAGCGTCAGGAACATCGGCGCGAAGTGCTCGATGGTCGGGTGGGCCCAGGGCATGCCGGGCGCCCTGTTCTGGAAGTCGGCCAGCTCGTCGACGGCGCCGCGGGCCAGCGTCTCGGCGGCCCAGGCGTCGAACTCGCGCGACCAGCCCGGCGCGGCCGCGTCCGGCCGCCAGTCCCGCAGGAACGGCAGGCCGTGCGTGGTGAAGCCGGAGCCGACGATCAGCACGCCCTCGTCACGCAGCGGAGCGAGCCGCCGGCCGATCTCGAGCAACCGGCCGGGTTCGAGGGTCGGCAGGGACATCTGGAGCACGGGGATGTCGGCGTCGGGGTACATGACGGTCAGCGGCACGTACGCACCGTGATCGAGACCCCGGCCGGTGCGGGCCACCCGCTCGTTGTCGGGCATGAGCTTCTCGATGCGCGTGGCCAGCTCCGGCGCGCCCGGCGCGGCGTACGTGACCTCGTAGTACTTGCGCTCGAAACCGCCGAAGTCGTAGACCAGCGGCACCGGCTCGGTCGCGCCGAGCATGAGCGGCGCCGACTCCCAGTGGGCCGAGGCCATCAGGATCGCCTTGGGCCGGGGCAGGCCGGCGGTCAGCTCCTCGAGCTGACTCACCCAGCGCGCGTCGTCGACCAGCGGCGGGGCGCCGTGGCTGAGGAAGAGGGCGGGCATGCGGGCCATGGGTGCCTCCGGTTGAAGGTTCAACTTTCTGACACCAACCGTACGCCCATTTACTTGTAGCGTCAACTAAAACGAACGACATTACCCTCAGTGTTCACGCGCCGTAGGGGCCACGGTCCGTTATTGAGCAGGTGCAGAAAATAACCGGGGAGTTGATCTTGCGTTCAGTCCACTTCGGTGTTCGTTAAATTCCCTTTACGGGTGTCGTCCCCCGGATGTGGAATGCCTGGTAGATGCCGCCTTGCATCATGCATCCTCGATGAATGCACATCGGACTGAAAATTAGTCTCATGAGGACATTGCGCCGGGATTGGCGCGCTGGCATGCTACCCGATGTCGTGCTGGGGGGCGCTCACCGTAACGTTCGCGTCGAGCCACCGAAACTACTCTCGGTAGTCACCGCGCGAAGTTCACCGCAAGTCACGGCGCGACTAGGCGCGCGCGTGGAGAGGAGGCCCGGCAGTGGCGACATCGCCGCAGCTACCCCTCGCCGATGATCTGTTTCTCACCGCCCACGACTCGGTCAAGGGCAAGTGCCTGCTCTCCCCGGCCACCCTCGGCCTCGGCATGGCCGCCGCCCTGATCGGTGAGCTGGTGCTCTGGCGCCGGCTCGATCTGGTCGACGGCAAGATCCAGATCATCGACGACCGCCCCACCGGGGACCCGGCGGCCACCGCCGTCCTCGACCAACTGCTGCGCGAGGGCCACCACCGGGCCATCCGCGACTGGATCTCGTTCCTGGCCACCGGCATCGCCGTCGACCTGGTCGAGCGCCGGTTGTCGCGCGCGGGCCTGGTGCAGCGCCAGGAGAAGCGCGGCCTGTTCGGCAGCAAGGTGTCGTTCGTGCCGAGCGACTCCATGATCGCCGGCTGGCCCGCCACCCGCATCCGCACGTTCATCGGCCGCGGCGAGATGCTCGACGTCCCCGACCTGGTGCTGGCCGGGCTCATCCTGGCCACCGGGCTCGACCAGCACGTCTTCGTCACCCTCGACGCCCGCGGCCGCACCCAGCTGTTCGACCAGCTCAAGCGCCGTCTCCCCGCCATGCTGCACGAGCTGGTGAGCCAGACCGAGGCCGCTGTCGGCGACGCCGTCATGGCCCGCCGCGCCTGACGAACACCGGACCACCCACCCCCTTCCCACAACCCCCTCAATGGAGATCCGCGTGTCCACCACGTCTACACAACCCCCTGAACAGAGCCAGCTGTCGAACGCACTGGCCCGCGACCGGCTCGGCGTCGCCGCGGTCGTCTTCTTCGTGATGTCCGCGGCCGCGCCGCTCACCGTCGTCGCCGGCGTGGTGCCGACCGGTCTCGCCGTCACCGGCCTGACCGGCATCTCCATCGCCTTCGTGGCGGTCGCCGTCGTACTGGCGATCTTCGCCGTCGGCTACGTCGCCATGGCCCGCCACATCGCCAACGCCGGCGCGT
Organism: Actinoplanes sp. NPDC000266; assembly: GCF_042899005.1. NCBI lineage: Bacteria > Bacillati > Actinomycetota > Actinomycetes > Micromonosporales > Micromonosporaceae > Actinoplanes > Actinoplanes sp. NPDC000266. Next base: position 163,042 of record NZ_JBIAZI010000002.1, on the reverse strand, counting down.
TCTACGCCTACATCTCCCAGGGTCTGGGCCGGCCGCTCGGCGTCGGCGCCTCCTGGGTGGCCCTGCTGGCGTACAACATGTTCCAGATCGCCTCGTACGGCGGCTTCGGCGCCATCGCGGCCCCGCTGTTCTCCGACTGGTTCGGCGTCGACATCAAGTGGTGGGTGCTCGCGCTGGCCTGCTGGGCGCTGACCGCCGTCCTCGGCGTGCTCGACGTGGCCGTCAACGGCAAGGTCCTCGCGACGCTGCTGGTCGCCGAGATCGTCGTCGTGATCGCGTTCAGCTTCGCCGACATCTTCTCGCCGAACTTCTCGGCCTCCTCGGCCCCGCTCGACCCCGGCACACTGGTCGGCGCCGGCTCGGGCGCCCTGCTGGTCATGGCCGTCACCGGCTTCGTCGGCTTCGAGCAGTCGGTCGTGTTCTCGGAGGAGTCGCGCGACCCGCGCCGTACGGTCTCGCGCGCCACCTATCTCTCGGTCGCCATCATCGCCGTGCTCTACGGCTTCGCCGCCTGGGCCATGATCTCGGCCGCCGGTGACGACGTCGTCGGCCGCGCCGCCAACGAGGGCCCCGACCTGTTCTTCAACGTCGCCTCCGACCAGCTCGGCAGCTCCGCCCTGCACATCGGGCACGCGCTGTTCCTGACCTCGCTGATCGCCGCGATGATCTCGTTCCACAACATCATCTCGCGGTACACCTTCTCGCTCGGCCGTGAGGGCGTGCTGCCCCGCGCGTTCGGCAAGACCGTGCCCGGCACCGGCGCGCCCAAGAACGGCTCGCTGGCCCAGTCCGCGCTGGCCCTGGTCGTCATCGTGGTCTACGCCGTGAACGGCTGGGACCCGCTGGTCAACATGTTCTTCTGGGGTGGCACCGCCGGCGGTCTCGGCGTGCTGATCCTGGTCACCATCACCTCGGTCGCCGTCATCGGCTACTTCCTCAAGCACCCCGAGGGCGAGGACTTCTGGCACCGCATCGGCGCCCCGGTCATCGGCACCATCCTGCTGATCATCATGACCTACCTGGCCATCGACAACATCGCGACGCTGCTCGGCGTGGAGCCCGGCAGCACGCCCGCGGTGGTCGTACCCCTGTCGTTCGCCGTTCTGTTCGTCGCCGGTCTGATCTGGGCGCTGATCCTGCGCTCGACCCGTCCCCAGATCTACGCCGGCATCGGGCTCGGAGCCCGCAGCGCCACCGCAACGGGGGGCGGCGGATTCTCCGCGGCCCTCGCCAGCACCGAGGAGAACAAGTGAGTCACGGCACCATCCGTCCCGCCCGCGAGAACGAGATCGCCGACGTCGGTCTGCTGATCAGCCACTCGTTCTTCGAGCTGGACGCCAACCGGTACCTGGTGCCGTCGCTGGACGACCGGCTGCGGGTGATGGCCGACTTCTTCACGCTGCTGACCGAGTCCGCGGCCCGGGTCGACGTGATCGACAACCCGGACGGCGACGGCCTGGCGGCGACCGCGGTGTGGTTCGACTACACCAAGGAGTCGGCCGGACCGGAGAACTACGAGGAGCGCCTCAAGGCGCTGGCCGGTGTCTACCACGACCGGTTCGTCGCCCTGGACGAACTCTTCGAGAAGCACCACCCGCACGACCCGCACTGGCACCTGGCGTTCCTCGCGGTCCACCCCGACCACCAGCACCACGGTCTGGGCAGCGAGCTCATGAAGCACACGCACGACGAGCTCAAGGAGACCGGCGTGCCGGTCTACCTCGAGGCGACGAACCAGAACAACGTACGGCTCTACCGCCGGACCGGCTACGCCGACATGGATCCGTTCGAGATGCTGCTGCCCGACGGCACGGCGTTCTACCGGATGTGGCACGCGGCCTGATCGCGTCGCCGGCCTTCCGCTGTCTCACCAGCGGAAGGCCGGCCCGCGGGTGACGCCGCCCGGCAGCAGCGGCCGCTGGGTGTAGCGCCAGGACATGGCGACCACGACCTTGCGGTCGCCGTGCTCCGGTCGCAGGTCGCCCGGCCCGCAGGTGTGCCGCAGGGCGAAGTCGGTGAACATCAGTCCCTTGCAGAGGTACGGGCCGGCGACCACGTCATCGGTGTCCGCGTCCCGTACGGTCAGCTCGATGTCGGCCTGGATCCCCGGCATCGCCTCCATCTGACCGGCCACCCGCACCGAGCCGCCCAGGGCGTGACACGGCTTGGCCAGCACCGGATGGCCCAGATCCCAGCTGTACTCGTCGCCGCAGCGCCACGGCCCGAACTGCGCCTCGGCCCGTCCGGGCCCGGCGGACACGCCGACGCCGGTCGGGCCCACCGAGACGTGCGCGCCCGGCGGCCGGGCCTTCGCCGGACCGTCCGCGCCCGCGGCGCCGCCGCCCGCCACCGTGCCGCCGCTGGGCCCGCCGCCAGGAAGTCCTCCACCGGTCAGCCCGCCGCCGCCCATCTGCGCGCCGCTCTCGGCGAGACTGCCGGAGATCTGCGGGGGACCGGCCGTCGGCCGCGGCGCCTTGCCCTGGCCGGCCGGGACCGCGGTGGCCGCACCGGGCGCCACGGACGTGACCGGCGGGGCGGCCGCCGCACCGGAGCCGGGGGAGTCGAGCAGCTGCCACGCGTTGAAGCCGCCCACACCCGACACGGCCACGGCCAGCCCGATCAGCGCGACCATCATCCCCGGCCGGCGCCACTTCCAGGTGCGGGGGCCGTTGCGCGGGCGCTTGCGGGCGTTCGGAACCGGCCGCGACGACGGGTGCGAGACGGCCCGCAGCCCCAGATCCGGGGTGGCCGTGTCGGCGTACTCCTGGGTCTGCCCGGCCAGGGCGGGAACCCCGGCCATCTCCCGGGCCAGCTCGCGCAGGGCGGCGCCCAGCTCGGCGGCGGCCGGGCGGCGGGCCGGATCCTTGGCCAGGCACCACGCGATCAGCTCCCAGGCCGCGGGCGCGACGCCCGGCGGGCACACCGGTTTCTCGTCCAGGTGCCCGCGGAGAACGGCCAGCGGCTCACCGGCGTACGGCGTGGAACCGGTTATCAGTTCGTAGAGAACGACGCCGACGGCGTACACATCGGACGCGGGGGAGGCCTCGCCCTGGATCGCCTCGGGCGCCATGTAGTGCGGGGTGCCGACGATGGCCTGCGGGGTGGTGAGCCCGGCCGTGTCGAGCACCCGGGCGATGCCGAAGTCGGTCAGGCGCACCTCGAAACGGCCGGCGTTCTCCTGCAACAGGATGTTGTCCGGCTTGACGTCACGATGCACGACGCCCAGCTCGTGCGCCTGGGTCAGGGCGGCCGCGACCTGCGCGAGCAGCTCGGCGGCGTCGGCCGGCGGCAGGGTGCCCATGGCCCGGACGTACTGCCGCAGGCTCCCGCCCGAGACGTAGTCCATGACCAGCGCGAGCGAGCCGCCCACGCTGAACAGGTCGCGGACGCCGACGATGTTCTCGTGCCGCATCATCATCAGGATGGTGCGCTCCTGCACGAAGCGGATGACCAGCTTGGGCTGCCGTAACAGCCCTTCGTGCAGCAGCTTGACCGCGACGTCGGCCCCGGTCGCCCGGTCGATGCCGCGCCACACGGTGCCGGTCGCACCGTGCCCGACCGGGCAGACCAGGACGTACGAGTTGCCTACGCAGCGGCCGCTGAGATCGGCGGTGGCGGCTTCGCCGGGGATGATGCCACCGGTTACGGAGGGGGATGACTGCACCTGTGGTCGGGTCCTTCCATCGAGCGCGTCCAACGTAGCCGAACCGCGCCGATCGTCCTGATCGATGGCGGTACGGGCAACCGTCCGGCGCCCGAACTCTCACTCACGGTCAGTCGCGCCGCTCGCCCGTCACCCCATCCCGTAAGGTTCGTTTCTCCTTTACTTGACCGCCGGTGGAGGCGATGTGGGCGACACCGATCCGATCTGGCCGGCGGTGGACGAGGCCCGCCGCTGGCTGGACCTGAACAACGGCACGATGCCGCTGGAGATGACCTGCCGCATCCTCAAGGTCACTGAGGAGGCGGGCGAGGCCGCGGCGGCCTGGATCGGCCTGCTGGGCCAGAACCCGCGCAAGGGCGTCACCCACACCCGCGACGACGTGGCGGCCGAACTGGCCGACGTGGCCTTCACCGCCCTGGTCGCCATCGCCAGCCTGGACGTGGATCCCCACCAGGCCCTGACCGCCTGCACTGAGAAGCTCCGCGCCCGCCTGGCTCCGCCCGATCCTCTGTCGTGGCCCCCACGGCCGCCGATCACCGGCTGAATGCTCGCAGCCCGAGCCGCATCGCGACCTCGGGGACGAACCACTCGAGGAACTCCGGGTGCGTCTCGCGATCGTCGTGGATCACCGCACACCACTCCGGCCGATTCAGGACGGCCAGATACTCCAGCACGAGGCGATCTCGCCCCTCGTCGTCGCAGCCGGACTTCTCCGGTGGCCTCCGTTCGAGGCGATCGGCGAGCAGAGCGACGGTGAGATACCGCTGCGCCGTGGGCGCGAGCCCGCCGAACAGTTCCGCGTGCCTCGCGAGCACGGCCGCGGCCGGCGGGTAGCTCTCCAGTGTTGCTCCCATGCCGCCCGCGTCGGCCATGGCCAGCAGAAGCCGGCCGGTATGCGCGATCAGCTCGTCATCCACGGCCGCGGAGGTGATCGCCTCGTACAGGTGCCCGACGGTGGCGAGCCGCTCGGCAAAATAACTATTGAGGTAATCGCCGTCGCAGGCGTGGCGAAGCAACCAATGTCGCTGATCGTCGTCGACGCCGTAACGGCATAGTGCCTCGACCACGTACACGCGTCCCCAGCCGGCCACCCGCTGCGCCAGCCAGAGCAGCGTCTGGCTGCCGTTTCGGGGACGGCGGGCCAAGGCGTCCACGGCGAGCGGGCCGAAGTGGTTCGACAACAGCCCGATCGTCTGGATCAGCGGAATGTCCTCGGCGTCCCACCCCGTGGCGAGCAGGGCCAGGCCGACCGTGGCCGAGCAGCGATCCGTGCCGTGCCGGACGAGCCAGCGGCCCGCCTGGCGCACCCGGTCGGCGTCGGCCCGTAAGGCCGCCGCCACGATGTGCTCGTTGCGGTGAATCGGGACGTAGACGTCGTGGAACGCGCCGTTGAGAGCACTCGGCGGTGCGTGCGGCCGCGCGAAATGGGCGTCGAGAATGACGGCGACGGCAGCGCCCGCCCGGCGGTGATCGTCGCTTGCCGGGAGACGGCGGCCCGAGTGGAGATCGTCGTCGGGAAATGGATAGCCGTCGCGGGGGAGGGGCTCGTCCGGGTGCAGGCGGTGAAGACGCATCGCATGCCCGAAGAGCGTGGCCGCGGTCACCGGCGGGTGAAGGGCTCGATTCTTTCGATCATGGTGGCGATGGTGTCAGGGCGACCCCGGCGAGCACAAGCCGTGGGTGGGGCCGTTCTGCCGGTTAGGGTCAGCCGGCGCTGAGGTTGAGTTCGAAGCTGTAGCGGCTGGCCCGGTAGACGTGGCTGCCGTATTCGAGGGCGCGGCCGCCCGCGTCCCAGGCCGTGCGCGTCATGGTCAGCAGGGAGGCGCCGCGTTTCTCGTGCAGGGTGCGGGCCTCGGCGGCGGTGGCCGAGCGGGCGCCGATCACCTGGGTGGCGATGCGCGGGGTCAGGCCGGCCCGGCGCAGGAGCTCGTAGAGGCCGTGTGCGGCCAGGTCGTCGCGGGTCAAAGGGAGCACGTCGACCGGGATGGCGTTGTGCATCAGGGCCAGGGGCTCGCCGCCGGCGTAGCGCAGTCGTTCGATCCAGGTGACCTCGGTGCCCGGCGCCACCTCCAGGGCGGCGGCGATCGGGTCGGGGGCCGGCATCGTGCGCAGCTCGAGCACCTCGGTGCGGGGGGAGCGGTCGCCGGCCACCAGGTCGTCGTACAGGCTGGAGAGCTCGACCGGACGGCGGACCTTGGGGTGCACCACCTGGGTGCCGACGCCGCGCTTGCGCACCAGCATGCCGCGCTCGACCAGATATTGGATCGCCCGCCGCGTCGTCGGGCGCGAGACGCCGAGGCGCTCGGCCAGGTCGACCTCATTCTCGATGCGGGCGCCGACGCCGATCTCGCCCTTCTCGATCAGCTCCTGCAAACGGCTCGCCACCTGGAAATACAGGGGCACGGGGCTGGTGCGGTCCACCTCGACCGGTCGAAACGGCGGCGACAGGTCCGATGTCACTGCTCCCCCTCGGATCATCGGTTTGTCATGACAAAGTATTGACGTAGACCGCTCCAAGTTATTACATCGAAGGCAGCAAACATAGCGTCGCCGACTGGTTACGAACGGCGATCATCTCGCTCAACGCGCCGGATACGAGCACGGCACACGGCACGCTTCACCGTGCCCGAAATCTGATCATTCGCCGGAGATCGCAACCGGAGGATCGCGCATGCCCGCGGACGAGGTACTGACGATGGGACGTATCGGCGTCGACCTTTATCCCGAACAGGCCGGTGTCTCGTTGCGCGAAGTGCGCACCTTCGCCAAGTTCCTCGGCGGCAGCGCGACCAATGTGGCCGTCGCCGCCGCCCGCTACGGCCGGCGCGCCGCGGTCATCACCCGCACCGGCGACGACCCGTTCGGTGAGTTCCTGCACGACGCGCTGCGCGGGTTCGGGGTGGACGACCGGTTCGTCACGCCGGTCGCGTCGCTGCCGACGCCGGTGACGTTCTGCGAGATCTTCCCGCCCGACGACTTCCCGCTCTACTTCTACCGGTTCCCCAAGGCGCCCGACCTCGAGATCCATCCGTCCGAACTGGATCTCGAGGCGATCAGGAACGCCGAGATCTTCTGGGTCACCGGGACCGGCCTTTCGCAGGAACCCAGCCGCACCGCCACGCTGACCGCCCTCAAATATCGCGGGAAATCGGGCATCACGGTGTTCGATCTCGACTACCGCCCGATGTTCTGGTCGTCCCGCGCCGAGGCCCGCCGGTGGTATGCGGAGGCGCTGCCCTACGCGACCGTCGCCGTGGGCAACCTCGACGAGGCGGAGACCGCGGTCGGCGTACGGAAACCGGAGGAAGCCGCGGCCGCTCTGCACGACGCGGGCATCGAGCTGGCCGTGATCAAACAGGGGCCGGCCGGTGTCCTGGCATCCGCGGAAGGCCGGAAAACAGAGGTGCCGCCGGTGCCGGTCGAGGTGGTCAACGGCCTCGGGGCCGGCGACGCCTTCGGCGGGGCGCTCTGTCACGGCCTGCTCGCCGGATGGGAGCTCGAGGCGACGATGCGCTTCGCCAACGCCGCCGGAGCCATCGTCGCCTCGCGACTGTCCTGCGCCGACGCCATGCCCACCGAGCACGAGGTGCGGGCCCTGATCGAAGGAGCACGGCATGCCTGACCTGGACGGCCTCCTCGACATCCGGACCCGGCGGCCGGCCGCCATCGCCGCCGCGGCCTCCTCGCGGCGGCGCCCGTCGTCGCTGTTCGGCCCGCACGGCAAGATGATGATCATCGCGGCCGATCATCCGGCCCGTGGCGCCCTGCGGGCCGGTGACGACCCGCTCGCCATGGCCAACCGGGTCGACCTGCTCGACCGGCTGCGCACCGCGCTGGCCCGGCCCGGCGTCAACGGTGTGCTCGGCACCCCCGACATCCTCGAGGACCTGCTGCTGCTGGGCGCGCTCGACGACAAGGTCGTGATCGGCTCGATGAACCGGGGCGGCCTGGCCGGCACCAGCTTCGAGATCGACGACCGGTTCACCGCGTACGACGCCGGCAGCATCGCCGCCGCCGGATACGAGGGCGGCAAGATGCTGCTGCGCATCGACCCCACCGACCCGGGCACCGTGGCCACCCTCGAAGCCTGCGGGAACGCGGTCGGCGCCCTCGCCGCCCGGCGCAAGATGGCCATGGTCGAGCCGTTCATCTCGCACCGCGTCGACGGGCGGGTGCGCAACGAGCTCACCGCCGACGCCATGATCCGGGCGGTCACGGTGGCGGCCGGGCTCGGCACGACCTCGGCCTACACGTGGCTCAAGGTGCCGGTCGTCGAGGACATGGAGCGGGTGATGGCCGCGACCACGCTGCCGGCGCTCATCCTCGGCGGTGAGGGCGAGGCGGCGTACACGGCCTGGCGGAAAGCTCTTGATCTGCCGACCGTGCAGGGGCTGGTGATCGGGCGGTCGCTGCTCTACCCGGCCGGCGGCAGCGTGGCCGACGCGGTCGATCGAGCGGTCGGACTGCTGTGATGGCCCGGGTGAACCCGCTCATGCGGCGGGGCAGCACGGCCGACAAGCCGTTCGACCTGGTCGTGACGCCGGAGAACGCGGGCTGGCGGTACAGCGGGCTGCGGGTGCTCGACCTGCCGGTGGGCTCACGGGCGAAGTTCGTCACCGGGCCGGACGAGATGCTGGTGCTGCCGCTGTCCGGCGGCTGCGACGTGACCTGCGACGACGAGCGAATGACCTTGACCGGCCGGCGTTCGGTCTTCTCCCGGGTGACCGACTTCGCCTACGTGCCGCGCGACTCGACGGTGACCGTGCGCGCGCCCAACGGCGGGCGGTTCGCGCTGCCGGCGGCCCGGGCCAGCAAGCGGCTGCCGTTCCGCTACGGGGCGGCGCAGGACGTGAAGGTCGAGATGCGCGGGGCCGGGCAGGCCAGCCGGCAGGTCAACAACTTCTGCACGCCGGAGAACTTCGAGGCCGACCGGCTGATCGCCTGCGAGGTGCTCACCCCCGGCGGCAACTGGTCGTCGTATCCGCCGCACAAGCACGACGAGATCGGCGAGGGGGAGTCCAGCCTCGAGGAGATCTACTACTTCGAGGTCGCGACGTCGCCGGCGGGCACGTCGGGGTGCGGCTTCCAGCGGGTGTACGGACACCCGGACCGCCCGATCGACGTCTGCGCCGAGGTGCACTCGGGCGACGTCGTGCTCATCCCGTACGGATGGCACGGGCCGTCGATGGCCGCGCCCGGCTACGACCTCTACTACCTCAACGTGATGGCCGGTCCCGGCCGGCGCGAGTGGCTCGTGCGCGACGACCCGGCGCACGGCTGGGTGCGCGCGTCGTGGACCGGTGTCCCGGTCGACCCGCGACTGCCGATGACCACACACACCGAAAGGACCCGTCTGTGAGACTCACTGTGGGGCAGGCCGTGGTGCGGTTCCTGGCCAGCCAGTGGACCGAGCGCGACGGCGCCGAGCAGCGCACGGTCGCCGGATGTCTGGGCATCTTCGGGCACGGCAACGTCGCCGGGATCGGCCAGGCCCTCCTTCAGGCGCAGCGCACCCGTGAGGCCGACCTCCCGTATCGGCTCGCCCGCAACGAGCAGGCGATGGTGCACACGGCCGCCGGCTACGCGCGGATGAAAAACCGGCTGTCCACCTTGGCCTGTACGGCGTCCATCGGCCCCGGCTCGACCAACATGCTCACCGGCGCCGCGCTGGCCACGGTCAACCGGCTGCCGGTCCTGCTGCTGCCCTCCGACGTCTTCGCGACCCGGGCCGCGTCACCGGTGCTCCAGGAGCTGGAGGACCCGCGCGGCTACGACGTGTCGGTGAACGACGCCTTCCGGCCGCTGTCCCGCTTCTTCGACCGGATCTGGCGGCCCGAGCAGCTGCCGTCCGCGCTGCTGGCCGCGATGCGGGTCCTGACCGACCCGGTGGAGACCGGCGCGGTCACCCTCTGCCTTCCGCAGGACGTCCAGGCCGAGGCGTACGACTTCCCCGACGCGCTGTTCGCCAAGCGGGTCTGGCACGTGCCCCGCCCGCTGGCCGAGCCCGCCTTCGTCGAGCGGGCGGCCGAGGTGATCCGGGAGGCCGAACGCCCGCTGATCATCGCGGGCGGTGGCGTCATCTACGCCGAGGCGTCGGCCGAGCTCGACCGGTTCGCCCGCGAGACCGGCATCCCGGTGGCCGACACCCAGGCCGGCAAGGGCGCCCTGAGCTGGGACCATCCGAACTCGGTGGGCGGGGTCGGCTCGACCGGCACGCCGATCGCGAACCGGCTGGCCCGCGAGGCCGACGTGATCATCGGTGTCGGCACGCGATACAGCGACTTCACGACCGCTTCCCGTACGGCCTTTCAGCACCCCGGCGTGCAGTTCGTGAACATCAACGTGGCCTCGTTCGACGCGCACAAGGAGTCGGCCCACCCGATCCTGGCCGACGCCCGGTGCGGGCTGCCGGAGCTGCTCGCGGCGCTGGACGGCCGGCGGTTCCCGGCCGGCTATCAGGGCGATGTGGCCCGGTGGCAGGAGACGGTCGACAAGGCGTACCACCTCGGACATGGACCTCTGCCCGCCCAGAGCGAGGTCATCGGGGTCGTGAACGAAGCGTGCGGAGCACGCGACGTCGTGGTGCAGGCGGCCGGAAGCATGCCCGGTGACCTGCAACTGCTGTGGCGGGCCCGGGACCCGAAGCAATATCACGTCGAGTACGGCTACTCGTGCATGGGCTTCGAGATCGCCGGGGCGCTCGGCATCAAGATGGCCGACCCGTCCCGCGAGGTCTACGCCCTGGTCGGCGACGGGTCGTACCTGATGATGGCGCAGGAGATCGTCACCGCCGTCGCCGAGGGCGTCAAGCTGATCCTGGTCCTGGTGCAGAACCACGGGTTCGCCTCGATCGGCGCGCTCTCGGAGTCGCTCGGCTCCCAGCGGTTCGGGACGAGCTACCAGTTCCGCGGCGCGAACCAGGACTACGACGGCGGCCGTCTGCCGATCGACCTGGCGCTGAACGCCGAGAGCCTCGGCGCCGTCGTGATCCGCTGCCGCACCATCGCCGACCTGCGCGACGGCCTGAAACGGGCGCGGGAGTCCGACCGGCTGACCGTCGTGCACATCGAGACCGACCCGCTGTCACCGGTGCCGTCCTCCGAGTCGTGGTGGGACGTGCCCGTGCCGGAGGTCTCCTCCCTCGCGAGCACCCGGTCGGCCCGCGCCGGCTACGACGCCGCGAAACGTGACCAGCGGCAATACCTCTAGGAGAGAGAGCCATGGCAACCATCGAGCACTGGATCGACGGCGAGCTCACCGCCGGGTCCGGCGACCGGCGCGGCCGCGTCTACAACCCGGCCACCGGGCAGCAGCAGCACGAGGTGGCGCTGGCCTCCGAGGCCGACGTGGACGCCGCGGTCACGGCCGCCCGCATCGCGTTCCAGACCTGGAGCCAGGCGTCGCTCAGCAAGCGCACGAAGATCATGTTCAACTTCCGCGAGCTGGTGAACGCGAACGTCAAGCAGATCGCCGAGATCATCTCGGACGAGCACGGCAAGGTGCTGTCCGACGCGGCCGGCGAGGTCCAGCGCGGGCTCGAGGTGATCGAGTTCGCCTGCGGCATCCCCGAGCTGCTCAAGGGCTCGTACTCCGACCAGGCCTCGACCGACGTGGACGTGTTCAGCTTCCGCGAGCCGCTCGGCGTCTGCGCCGGGATCACGCCGTTCAACTTCCCGGCCATGGTGCCGATGTGGATGTACCCGGTGGCGATCGCCTGCGGCAACACGTTCGTGCTCAAGCCGAGCGAGCGCGACCCGTCGGCCTCGAACTACATCGCGGGGCTGCTCAAGCAGGCCGGGCTGCCGGACGGCGTCTTCAACGTCGTGCACGGCGACAAGGTGGCGGTCGACGCGCTGCTGCACCACGGCGACGTGGCGGCGGTGTCGTTCGTCGGGTCGACGCCGATCGCCCGCTACATCCACGAGCAGGCCAACTCGCACGGCAAGCGGGTGCAGGCGCTCGGCGGGGCCAAGAACCACGCGATCATCCTGCCCGACGCCGACCTCGACTTCGCGGCCGGTCACCTGACGGCGGCGGCGTTCGGGTCGGCGGGGGAGCGGTGCATGGCGATCTCGGCCGCGGTGGCGGTGGGGGCGGCCGGCGACGCGCTGGTCGACCTGGTGTCGCGTAAGGCGGGCGACGTGGTGGTCGGCTCGGGGCGCGACCCCAAATCGGAGATGGGGCCGGTGGTGACGGCCGCGGCCAAGCAGCGGATCGAAGGGCTGATCGACAGCGGCGAACGCCAGGGCGCCAAGGTCACGGTGGACGGGCGCGGGCTGCGGGTGCCGGGTTACGAGGACGGGTTCTTCGTCGGGCCGACGGTCCTCGACCAGGTGGCGCCGTCGATGGACGTCTACACCGAGGAGATCTTCGGGCCGGTGCTGTCGGTGGTCCGCACGGACACCGTGGACGCGGCGATCGACCTGATCAACAGCAATCCGTACGGCAACGGCACCGCGATCTTCACCAACAGCGGCGAGGCGGCGCGCCGGTTCCAGCGCGGGGTGCGGGTCGGAATGATCGGCATCAACGTGCCCATCCCGGTGCCGATGGCCTACTACTCCTTCGGCGGGTGGAAGGCGTCCCTGTTCGGCGACAAGCACATCCACGGTCCCGAGGGCGTCTCGTTCTACACGCGCGGCAAGGTCGTCACTTCCCGATGGCCTCACGTCTCCACCGCATCCGACGCCTCTTTGCACTTCCCTACGGCGAGCTGAGGTTCTTATGGAAATCCGCCACCTTCAACTAGGCAGCTGCCCGGACTCGTGGGGTGTCTGGTTCGCCGACGATCCTCAGCAGACGCCGTGGAACCGCTTTCTCGACGAGATGGTCGCGGCGGGTTATCACTGGCTGGAGCTCGGGCCGTACGGCTACCTGCCCACCGATCCCTCGCAATTGCGCGATGAAGTCGAGTCGCGAGGACTCTCGGTCGCCGGTGGCACCGTGGCCGGCGCTGGCGGGCCTCACAAGGACTTCGACGCCGTTCTTGCGGAAACCCGGAAGGTCGCCGCGCTGACCGCCGCCGTCGGCGCATCCAATGTCGTTTTTGTCCCGGTACCTGGCTATCGCGACGACAAAACGGGCGCCTATCTCGAGCCGGCCACCCTCGGGGAGGACGCCTGGAGCGCCCTGATCAGGAACACCAACACCCTCGGGCGGGTGCTCCTCGAGGAGTACGGGGTTCACATGCGCTTCCACCCGCATGCGGACTATCAGGTGGAGACGCAGCAGCAGACCGAGCGCTTCCTCGACGAGACCGATCCGCGTTTCGTCTCGCTCTGCCTCGACACCGGACACCTCGCCTACCGCCGGGCTGACGTTCCGGGCATCATTCGGAAATATCCCGAACGTGTGGGCTATGTCCATATCAAGCAGATGGATCCGGCCATCGCCCGGCGGGCCGTGGCCGAGGACCTCGCCTTCGGCCAGGCGGTCGCCATGGGCGCCAGCGTCGAGCCGCCGGCCGGTGAGCCGGACGTCCCCTCCGTGCTCGACGCGCTCAGCGAGCTCGACGCCGAGATCTTCGTCGTCGTCGAGCAGGACATGTACCCGGTCGACTTCGACGTCCCGCTCCCGATCGCGCAGCGGACGCGCGCGTATCTCAATTCCCGTGGACTCACGTCCCGTCCCTCAGGAGAGAAGATATGACCGCTCGGACCCGTACCTTCCGGATCGCCGCCCTCGGCGCGGCCGTGGTCCTCGCCGCCACCGCGTGCAGCGGCGGCGGACGCGAGAAGACCGACGAGAGCGATACCGGCGGCGGCAACGCGGCCGGAAGCTCCGGCTACACGATCGCCTTCATCACGCACGAGACGCCGGGTGACACGTTCTGGGACAAGGTGAAGAACGGCGCCAACCAGGCCGCCAAGGACACCGGGGTCACGCTGAAATACTCCAACGACCCCGAGGCGCCCAAGCAGGCCGTGCTGATCCAGAACGCGGTCGACTCGAAGGTCAACGGCATCGCCACCACCCTGGTCACGCCGGACGCCCTGGCCGGCGCGGTCAAGGCGGCGACCGACGCCAAGATCCCGGTGGTCGGCTTCAACTCCGGCATCAACGACTACCAGCGGCTCGGCGCGCTGATGTACTTCGGCTCGGACGAGACCCTGGCCGGCACCGAGGCCGGCAAGAGGCTGGCCGAGCAGGGCTCCAAGCACCCGCTCTGCGTCATCCAGCAGACCGGCTCGGTCGCCCTCGAGGCGCGCTGCGCGGGCGTGAAGAGCTCCGTCCCCGGCACCGAGAACATCCAGGTCAACGGGGCCGACGACGCGGCCGTGACCTCGACCCTTCAGGCGAAGCTGGCCCAGGACAAGTCGATCGACTCGATCGTGACCCTCGGCGCCCCGCAGGCGCTCGACGCCATCAAGGCCCGGCAGCAGTCCGGCAGCCAGGCCAAGCTGGTCACCTTCGACCTCAACGAGCAGGCCGCCACCGAGATCAAGAGCGGCAACATCCTCTTCTCGATCGACCAGCAGCCGTACGTGCAGGGCTACATGGCCGTCACCTCGCTCTACCTGAACCTCAAGAACGGCAACGACATCGGCGGTGGCAAGGCGGTGCTGACCGGCCCGTCCTTCGTGGACTCGACGAACATCGACAAGATCCTGCCGTTCACCAAGAACAACACCCGGTAAGGAGGTGCCGTCATGACACAGACAGTCGCTCCGGCGCCTTCCTCTCAATCGGCCGACCGGGTCCGGCCCGCCCTGGCCAGCCGGCTCATGGCCCGGCCCGAGATCGGCGCCCTGGTCGCCGCGGTCATAATCTTCATCTTCTTCCTGATCCTGGCCCCGTCGTTCCGGTCGGCCGAGTCGTTCTTCACCGTTCTCTACCAGTCCTCGGTGATCGGCATCGTGGCCGTCGGCGTCGGCCTGCTGATGATCGGCGGGGAGTTCGACCTCTCCTCCGGCGTCATCGTCTACACGGCCGGCCTGTTCAGCTCGATGTTCTGCTGGTACTACGGGGTCAACCTGTGGCTCGGCGCGGCCCTGTCGCTGGTGTTCTGCCTGCTGATCGGCTTCGTCAACGGATATCTGGTGATGAAGACCGGGATTCCGAGCTTCCTCATCACGCTGGGCACGTTCTTCGTGCTCCAGGGGGCCAACCTCGGCGTGACCAAGCTGGTCACCGAGACCGTCTCCACCCCGGACATCAGCAACATCGACGGCTTCGACTCGCTCGGCACGATCTTCGCGTCCAGCTTCAAGATCGGGTCGGTGACGATCTGGACGTCCGTGCTGTGGTGGTTCTTCTTCGTGGCTCTCGCCGCGTGGACGCTGCAGCGCACCCGCGTCGGAAACTGGATCTTCGCGGTCGGCGGTAACCCGGACAGCGCCCGTGCGGTCGGCGTGCCGGTGGTCCGTACGAAAATCGGTCTTTTCATGGTCGTGTCGTTCCTGGGCTGGTTCGTCGGGATGCACCAGCTGTTCCGGTTCAACACGCTCCAGGCCGGCGGCGGCGTCGGCAACGAGTTCCTCTACATCATCGCCGCCGTCGTGGGCGGCACGCTGCTGACCGGCGGTTTCGGCAACGCGATCGGCGTCGCCATCGGCGCGTTCATCTTCGGCATGACCAGCCTCGGCATCATCTACGCGGGCTGGGACCCGAACTGGTTCAAGGCGTTCCTCGGCGTGATGCTGCTGCTGGCCGTGCTGGTGAACCTCTACGTGAAACGGATGTCCACCAGAAGGAAGGTGGGTTGAGTCATGACCGACACCCTGGCCGACCACGCCGACAAAGGTCTGCACCGCGGGGAGCCGCTCGTCGAGATGGAGGGCGTCGGCAAGTCGTACGGCGCCATCCGGGCCCTGCGCGGCATCAGCCTGCGGGTCAACGCGGGCGAGGTCACCTGCGTGCTCGGCGACAACGGCGCCGGCAAGTCCACCCTGATCAAAATCATCTCGGGCCTGCACCCGCACAACGAGGGCAGCCTGCGCGTCGACGGCAAGGAGGTCAACTTCGGCTCGCCGCGGGAGGCCCTGTCGCACGGCATCGCCACGGTCTATCAGGACCTGGCCGTGGTCGGGCTGATGGAGGTGTGGCGCAACTTCTTCCTCGGCTCCGAGCTGACCGCCGGCCGCTATCCCCTCGCGGGGCTCAAGGTCAAGCAGATGCGGGAGATCGCCGACGTCGAGCTGCGCAAGATGGGCATCGTCGTCAAGGACATCAACCAGCCGATCGGGACGCTCTCCGGCGGCCAGCGCCAGTGCGTGGCGATCGCCCGGGCCGTCTACTTCGGCGCGCGGGTGCTGATCCTCGACGAGCCGACGGCGGCCCTCGGTGTCAAGCAGTCCGGGGTGGTTCTCAAGTACGTGGCGGCGGCCCGCGACGCCGGGCTGGGGGTTGTGTTCATCACCCACAACCCGCACCACGCGTACATGGTCGGCGACCACTTCGTGATCCTCAAGCTGGGGGCGACCACGCTGGACAAGACCCGCAAGGAGGTCGGCCTCGACGAGCTGACCCAGCAGATGGCCGGCGGCGACGAGCTGGCCGAGCTGTCGCACGAGCTGAAGCGCTGAAGGGGTGCCCATGCTGAAGGTCGGAGTCATCGGCACCGGAATGATCGGCCAGGACCACATCCGCCGGATGACCACGGTGCTGGCCGGCGTCCAGGTGACCGCCGTGTCGGATGTCGATTCCGTGGTGGCCGCGTCCGTCGGCGCACGGATCGGCGCCCAGGTCCATGCCACCGGCGCCGGGGTGATCGCCGATCCTTCCGTGGACGCGGTCGTGGTGTGCTCATGGGGGCCGACGCATGAGGAATACGTGCTGGCCGCGATCGCCGCGGGTAAGCCGGTCTTCTGCGAGAAGCCGCTGGCCACCAGCCAGGAAGCCTGTCTGCGCATCCTCGAGGCGGAGGTCGCTTTCGGCCGCCGCTTGGTGCAGGTCGGATACATGCGTCGATATGACGCCGAGTATCGCGCGTTGAAGGCGGCGGTCGTCTCCGGGGTCGTCGGTGATCCGCTGATGATGCACTGCGCTCACCGCAACGCCAGCGTGCCGGCCTTCTACGAGAAGGAGATGGCGATCACCGACACGGCCGTGCACGAGATCGACATGGTGCGCTGGATGTTCGACGACGAGGTGGTGGCCGTCCGCGTCCTGGTTCCTCGCCGCAGCCGCAACGGCGGCGAGTTGCAGGACCCGCTGTTCGTGGTCATGGAGATGGCCGGCGGGGTGCTGGTCGACGTGGAGATCTCGGTGAACATCCGCTACGGCTACGACATCCGCGGCGAGGTGGTCGGCGAGAACGGCACGGCCGCGCTGGGCAACGCCCCACTGGTGGCGATCCGCCACGGCGGTGTCGCGGCCGGCCCGGTGCCGGCCGACTGGCGGGAGCGCTTCCTTCGCGCGTACGACGTGGAGTTCCAGGAATGGATCGACTCCCTGACGGCCGGCGGCCGCCCGGTCGGGCCGAGCGCCTGGGACGGCTACGCGGCGGCGGTGGTGTCGGACGCGGGCGTGGCGGCCCTGCGGACCGGCGACCGGGTGCCGGTGGCCCTGGTGGAACGCCCGAAGCTGTACGGGGCGGAGGTGGCCGCGTGAAGATCGCCCTCGACCCGTACATGTTGCGGAAGGTCCCCCTGCTCGACCTTCCCCGGGTGGTGGCCGACCTCGGCTATCACTACATCGAGATGTCCCCGCGCGACGACTTCCTGCCGTTCTTCGTCCACCCCCGGGTGGACAAGGCCGGGGTGGCGGCGTTCCGGCGGGCCCTGGCCGCGGCGTCGGTCGAGGTGGCGTCGGTCCTGCCGCTCTACCGCTGGTCGGGCCCTTCCGAGGAGGCCCGCCAGGCGGCGGTGCGCTACTGGAAGAGGGCCATCGAGATCACGGTGGACCTCGGGGTGAACGTCATGAACTCCGAGTTCAACGGCCGTCCGGACCAGCCGGGCGAGTCGGAGGCCCTGTTCTGGCGCTCGATGGAGGAACTGCTGCCGATCTTCGAACGGGAGGGCGTCCGGCTGGTGCTGGAACCTCACCCGGACGACTTCATCGAGGACGGCCTGGCCGCGGTGAACATGATCCACGGCATCGACTCGGACCTGGTGTCGTTCCTCTACTGCGCCCCGCACACGTTCCATCAGGGCGGAGACCTGGAGGCGATCATGAGGTACGCCGGTCCGCTGCTCACGCAGGTCCACATAGCCGACTCGTTCGACTTCCGCGGTTCGTCCGGCCTGCGGTACATCGTCAACCCGCCCGGCTCGACGGCCCGCGTCCACCAGCACCTGGACATCGGCCAGGGCGAGGTGGACTGGGACGTCTTCTTCCGGACCCTGAACTCGGTCGACTTCGACGGCATAGCGACGGTGTGCGTCTTCGCCTGGGAGGAGAGGGCGGAGGACAGCGCCCGCTACAACCTGAGCCAGATCACCCAGTTCACCCAGAAGCACGGACCCGCTTGACGAGCGCCGCGACATCGACCGGAGCGTCGGTGCGAACCCGCAGGACAACACCCAGTCCCAGCGGCTCCGCGCCGGCGCTCCAGATCGCCCAGTTGCCGGCCAGGCTCTGCGCGTCGCGGTAATAGTCAGGCCGTCGCCGTGCCACGAAGCGCTTCCGAGCCACCTCGGCCGGCACCTCACACCAGATCTCGGTCACGCTGATCGCCAGGCTGCGCTTCAAACCAGCTTGCGCGTACGCCAGATCCCGCGGCCGAAACCACCAGGACTCCAGGATCACGTCCCCGTCGTGCTCCGCCGCCCGAGTCCACACCAGCTCCGAGGCGGCGGCGCCCAGCCCCGCGTGCGCGGCGCCACTCGCGCCCAGCCCCGCGTGCGCGGCGCCACCCGCGACCGACCCCGCGTGGCCGGCGCTGCCCGCGGCCAGCTCATCCTTGATCGCGTCCTTGGAGATCAGGGGAAGCGAGGCCGCCCGCGCCAGCGCGGTCGCCAGTGTCGTCTTCCCCGACCCCGGCAGCCCGTTGACGAGAACGACCCGCCTCGCCATGAGCGACCGCTACGCGAAGAGGGCGGCGTAGCGCTTCAGGTACAGCGGCCAGCCCTCGTCGTGGTTGACGCCGTCGCGCAGGGACTGCCAGCCGGGCCCGTGCCGGTCGATGTGGCGGTGTTCCAGCTCGACGCGGGTCTGGCCGGGCCCTTCGGCGATGAAGCGGACCTCGACCTCGCTGGCGTTTGCCAGGTCGGACTCGATCGTCCACTGCGGCCCGATGTCCCAGCTGAACACGATCCGGGTCGGCGGCTCGAAGACCAGCACCCGCGCCCACCGGCACTCGGTGCCGTCCTCGGCGCGGTCGTAGATGTTGCCGCCCACCCGCGCCTCGAACACGGTCTCGACCAGGGGCGAGCTCAGGAGGTTGTGCTCACGGGGCTTGACGTCGCCGAATCGCTTCGTGAACACCTCGAAGGCCCGTTCGACGGGCGCTTTGACGACGATCTGCCGCTGAACCGTGGGCGCAGAGGTCTCCGTCATGGTTGTCCTTCCTCGTCGGCCGCCTGCTCGACGGTCTCTTGAAAGCCTTCGAGCGCCCGGCGCCAGAAGGCGTCCAGCTGATCACGCAGCGCCGCGACCCCCGCGGGATTGAGGCGGTAGACCCGCCGCGTGCCCTCGGCCTCGTCATCGACGAGACCGGCGTCCTTGAGCACTCGCAGATGCTGGGACACGGCGGGCCGGCTGATCGGCAATTCACCGGCCAGCTCTCCCACGGCCCGGGGCCGCTCCGCCAGAGAGGCGACAATGGCGCGCCGGGTCGGATCGCCGAGGATCTCCCACCCGTCCGCCTCTCGGTAAGTCGCCACGAACCGTAAGCTACGACTTACCGATACCGGAGTCAACAGTCAGAGCGCGTCCGGCTGGTTGAGCGCCGGATGTTTCTCCCCCGGCCCCGCATGCCAGGCCGCGGCGTCACCGGAGAGGGCGGCTTCGATGCGCAGCTTCGACCAGTCGTCGATCCGGGGCAGCGCCTCCGGCGCGAACCACCCCACCTCAAGCGACTCGTCATCCGCGACCTTGGCCGCGGTGGACAGCGCCCGGCACAGAAACCAGACGTTCAGAAACTCGCACTGGTCACCGTTCGGATAGACCACAGGATGGGTGGCCACCCCCGCAACCCGGACGATCTCCGCCCGAACCCCGGTCTCCTCGAACACCTCCCGAAGCGCCGCCTCAGCCGGCTGCTCACCCGGATCAATGGTCCCGGCCGGCACCGACCACCGCCCGTTGTCAGCCCGCCGAGCCAACAGAACACGCCCGTCGTCATCAACGACAACACCGCTGGCACTGGGCAGAAACAACAGCTCATGACCAACATGAGCCCGCATACGCACAACGTAGGGAGGAACAGGCACGAACCCACCCTACTGCCCAAGATCCAGCCCAGGCTGTACTGAGGAGCGAAGGGTGGTGGGCGGGGCTGGTTGCTTGGGAGGGTCAGACTCCGGCCTTCTGGGCGGCCGACAAGAGGTTTTCGGCGGCCTGGCGTAGGCCCTCTATCTGGTCCAGTTCGGTGTCCTCGTGTTCGATGTTGACGGCCATGTCGGGGTCTACGGCGTGCAGGGCCTGCAGGAACGGCACCCAGAAGTCGTCGCCGTGGCCGCGGCCCACGGCCACGAACTGCCAGGAAGGGCTTTCGGGCCACTGGTTCAAAGTGTTGGCGCCGCCCAGGTTCAGGGGGTTCTGGTCGGCGGGGGTGCGGGTGAAACGGTCGTCGAGGACGCCCCAGAGCTTGACGTTGTCGCCGTTGACGCGGGTGTCCTTGGCGGCGGCGTGGAAGACCAGGTCACCCAGGTGGCGTACGGCGGCCACCGGGTCTATGCCCTGCCAGAACAGGTGGCTCGGGTCCATCTCGGCGCCGACGTGGGTGGCGTTGGTCTGCTCGACCAGGCGGACCAGCGTGGGCGGGTTGAAGACCAGGTTGTGCGGGTGCATCTCGATGCACACCTTGACGTCGGCGTCGGCCGCTCGGGCCTGGATGTCGCGCCAGAACGGGATCGCCACCTCGCGCCACTGGTAGTCGATGACGTCGAGATATTGGCTGTCCCACGGGTTGACCACCCAGTTGGCCACCGTGGCACCGGGCTCGCCGCCGGGCAGGCCGGACATGGTGACCACCCGTTTCACGCCCAGCTTGGCGGCCAGGTCGATCGTGCGGCGCAGGTCGGCCGCGTGTTGCGGGCCGACCCTCGGGTCGGGGTTGAGCGGGTTGCCGTTGACGTTCAGGCCGGTCAGCGTGATGCCCGCCTGCTGGTAGCGGCCCAGGTAGTCCTCGCGGGCGCCGGCGCTGCCCAGCAGGTCGCCGATCGGGATGTGCGGCGCGCCGATGAAGCCGCCGGTGTTGATCTCGGCGCTGGTCAGGCCCAGCTCGCCGAGGATCTTCAGGGTCTCGTCGAGGGAGCGGTCGTGCAGGCAGGCGGTGTAGGCGCCGAGTCGCATGGGGGACTCCTCAGAGCTGGACGGGTTTGTCGGCGGCCGACACGACCGCCTCGAGGACGCGCAGGTTGTGCAGGCCGTGCGCCAGGTCGGGGCAGGGCGGCAGGCCCTCGACGCCGGCGATCTGGTCGAGGAAGGCCCGGGCCTGGTAGACGAAGAAGTCGTTCTGCCCGTGGCCGACGGTGGGGAAGTCCATGGGCAGACCTCGGGCCACGTACGGATGCCAGGGGCCGACGAAGACCGTACGGGAGCCGTTGATCGAAGTCTCGGCGCTGCCGTCGACGATGCTGAACTCGGCCGGCCGGGTCATCTCGAACGAGGCGGATCCGTTCTCGCAGAACAGGTCGACCCGCAGCGAGTTGGCGTGACCGAACGCGACCCGCGACAGCGAGAACGTGCCGACCGCGCCACCCTCGTACGCCGTGGTGAAGGTGCAGACGTCCTCGTTCTCCACCGGGACCAGTTCGTCGCTGACCTCGACGCCGCCGGCATGGCCGACCGCGACGCCGAGCGGTTTGGGCCGCTGCTTCACCAGGGTGGCCATCGTCGTGCCCTGCACGGCGGCCGTCGGACCGCAGAAGAACTCGGCCAGGTCGGTGAGGTGGCTGCCGATGTCGGCCAGCACACCGGAGCCGGGACCGCCCTGATAGCGCCAGCTCATCGGGCGGGCCGGATCGAAGCCGTAGTCGCACCAGTAGTTGCCGACGAAGTGGCGCACCGGCCCGAGCCGGCCCTCGACCTCTCTCTTCATGGCGTTCAGCGCGGGGGAGCGCCGGAACGTGAAGCCGACCGCGCCGACCCGGCCCGGCGCCGCCGCGGCGGCCGCGGCCATCGCCTCGCCGTCGTGGACGGTGGGCGCCAGTGGCTTCTCGCAGAGGACGTGTTTGCCGGCGGCGAGGGCCGCCTCGACGACCTCGCGATGCAGGCTGTTGGCCACGGCGACGCTGACCGCGCCGACCTCGGGGGACTCCACGACCGCGCGCCAGTCGGTCTCCACGCGCTCATAGCCGTAGCGCCGGGCGGCGTCGGCGGCGAACGGCTCGTGCAGGTCGGCGATGGCGACCAGCCGGGGCGCGGGCAGGTCGAGACCGAAGACGGTGGCGGCATTGCGATAGGCGTTGGCGTGCGCGCGGCCGACCATGCCGGCCCCGATCACCGCCACGCCGAGGGGCGGGTGCGTCATCAGGGGGACCTCGCTTTTAAAGCGCTTTAAGAACTCCTGTACCATCCATCTTGATCTCGATGAATGTCAAGGGGGATCCGAAGTGGATCAGCGACCGCGCCTGTCGGACGTGGCGGCCCGCGTCGGGGTCTCGCCCGCCTCGGTGTCGCTGGTGCTGCGAGGCGCGCCCGGCCCGAGCGCCGAGACCCGTGAGCGGGTGCTCGCCGCCGCGGCCGAGCTGGGCTATCGCGCCGACCGCACGGCCAGCCTGCTGGCCCGCCGCCGGCGCCACCTGCTCGGCGTCATGCTCGACGTGCGCAACCCGTTCCACGCCGAGCTGGTCGAGGAGTTGCACGTCGAGGCCGACCGCTCGGGTTATGAGGTGGTGCTGTCCACGCTGACGCGCAACCGCGACGAGGACGGCGCCGTCGAGACCCTGCTCGACTTCCGCTGCGAGGCGCTGATCCTGCTCGGCCCCGACGCGTCCACCTCGTCACTGGACAGGCTGGCCGAGCAGGTTCCGTGCGTCGTCGTCGGCCGCATGGCCCGTGACGCGCAGGTCGACGTGGTGCGCTCGGCCGACGACGTGGGCGTCGACGCGGCCCTCGATCATCTGATCGGTCTTGGACACTCCGACATCGCTTTCGTCGACGGCGGGTTGGGCGCCGTCGCCGCCGCCCGGCGCCGCGGCTATCGCCGGGCGATGCGCCGGGCCGGCCTCTCCGGGCAGGTCCTGACGGGCGATCACACCGAAGAAGGAGGTGTACGGGCGGGGAAGGCGCTCGTGGCATCGACCGGCCGCCCGACCGCCGTCGTGGCCTCCAACGACCGCCTCGCAGTGGGAGTGATGGACGCTTTCCTCCGCGCCGGCATCGACGTCCCGGGCGAGATCTCCGTGGTCGGCTACGACGACAGCACGCTGGCCCGCCTCGCGCACATCGATCTGACCTCGGTCAACCAGGACGCCGCGGCCCAGGCCCGCAACGCCGTACGGTCCGCGGTCTCCCGCCTGGACGGCGGCCGTACCCGGCGTACGGAGATCGTCCTGGTGCCCCACCTGGTCGTGCGGGGCAGCACGGCGGCGCCGGTCAGCCGCACTTGAGCAGGCCGGCCCGCTCCTTGGCCTGCAGGACGTGGCGGGTGGCGTCGTCCAGACGTACACGGAAATCCTGATCTTTTTCGGCCTTGGCGATGAGCGCGGCCGACATCGGCTTGGCGTGCGACGGGATGATCGTGAGCACCATGTCGCCGCCGGCGGCCACGAAGCGTACGGCCCGCTGTGCTGGAGGAAGAGTGCTGGCCGCCACCGCGGCGCCGAGGTCATCGGAGATGACGAGGCCCTGGAAACCGAGTTTCTCGCGGAGCAGGCCGGTCACGATCGTCTTCGAGTAGGCCGCGATGTTGACCTTGTCCAGGCGAGGGTAGGACGCCGAGGAGATCATGACGGCGGCCGAGCCCGCGCCGATGCCGGCGGCGAACGGCTGGAGGTACGGATCGGCGGCCGTCGCGACGTTGTCGACGGCGTCGGTCGACGTGTCGGTGTTGGCCCGCACCCGGCCGAGCCCGGGGAAGTGCTTGAGCGTGGTGAAGACGCCGGCGTCCTGCGAGGCCGGCACGACGGTCCTGATCGCCGTGGCGACCTTGGCGGGATCCGAGCCGTACTGCCGCTTGAAGGCGCCGATAGGCGGATTGGCCTTGCCGATGTCGGTCGGCACGGTGTCGGCGACCGGGGCGAGGTTGAGGTTGACGCCGATCGCCGAGAGCCGGCGCGCGCTGTCCTGGGTGGTGCTGCGCAACGTGGCGATCGGGCCGGCGCCGAGACGCTCCGCGGACGGCAGGATCGGGAAGTCGGGTCCCTTGAGCGTCTGCACGCTGCCGCCCTCCTGATCGAGGGCGACCAGCATCGGCAGGGTCGCCTTCGATTGCAGGGTCGCGATGTCGCCGCGCAGCTCGGAGGCGGCGTGCGTGCTGCGGCCGCGCAGGAAGACGCCGCCGAGGCGATATTGCCGTACGGCGCTGGCGTAGCCGGTCGGAGTGTCGACCGGCACGCCGACCATGAGCAGCTGACCCGCGCGCCCGGCCAGGTCGAGTCCGTCCAGCGTCCGCGTGACGCAGTCCTTCGGCGTCGGTGTCGGTGTCGGCGCCGTCGTCGGCGGCGCCGAGGCTGAAGGACTCTCGCTTGCCGGTGCCGCGACGGGTTTCTCCGGCGACGGGGTGGTCCCGCAGGCGGTCAGGACCAGGATCGTCGCGGCCGCGGTGGCGGCCCGGCTCTGCCAATGTCTCATCGGCGCCCACGCTAGCGCGCGGGCGCACGCAGTCCTTCGAACGCTATCCGGGTCAGCGCGCCGGCGATGGCCTCGGCGCCGCCCGTGCGGGGGCGGTACCACTCGGTGAGCGAGTTGACCATGCCCAGGATCAGGCGCGCGACGGTCGCCGGGTCGATGTCGGGCCGTACGCCGCCCTCGGCCTGTGCCTCTTTCACCAGGTCGGTGACGATCGCGTCGAAGTCGCGCCGGCGGGACAGCGCGTGCTGCTCGGTCTCGGTGTTGCCGCGTACCCGCAGCAGGACGGTCACGTATTCGAAGCGTTCGGCCAGCACCAGCACGCTGCGCCGCACGAGGCGCTCCAGCCGCTCGGGCGCGGGCAGGTCGAGCGCGCGCACCTCGTCCGCCGCCTCGAACAGGCCGTCCAGCGCCCGGTCCATCGCCATCTGGAGCAGCTGCTCCTTGCCGCTGATGTGGTGGTAGACGCTGGACTTCGTGATGCCCAGGGACTCGGCGATGTCGAACATGCTGGTGGCGTCGTAGCCGCGCTCGTTGAACAGCCGCACCGCGGCGGCGAGCACGGCATCCTGGTCATGACCGGGGCGTCCGCGCCTTCGTGGGGCCGCAGGTGGGGTCATGTCAATGCCATCCTGTCTCCCGGGGGTTGATTACCGGCCGTTCGGTCGGTAAATATGAGCACAGCCGAACGCAATGGAGCGACGATGACAACCCCCACCGAGTTGTACGAGACGCATTCCGACCTGCTCGATCAAGCGATCCGCGCCGCCTCCGCGCGCGACTACTGGTCCGCATTTCCCGAGTCTCCCAGCAAGTCCGTGTACGGCGAGGAGGCCGCTCCCGACGGCGAGCGCGCGTTCCGCGCCCTCCTCGGCAAGCCGTTCCCGATCGAGGTGCCCGGCGCTGACGGCACTGTCTCCACCGAGCGCTCACCCTACGGCGTCGAGCTGGACGTCAGCTATCCCAAGGCCGACCCGCTCGCGGTGATCGCGGCCGCCCGGGCCGCCACCCCGGCCTGGCGCGCCGTCGGGCCGCAGGGCCGCGCCGGCGTCGCCGTCGAGATCATCAAGCGGATCAACGCGCGCAGCTTCGAGATGGCCCACGCGGTGCAGCACACCACCGGCCAGGCCTTCGTCATGGCGTTCCAGGCCGGTGGCCCGCACGCGCAGGACCGCGCCCTCGAGGCCGTGGCCGTCGCGCTGGCCGCCAGCACCCGCATTCCGGCCACCTCCGAGTGGGCCAAGCCCCAGCGTGGCGGCGACCCGCTGCGGCTGGCCAAGACCAGCACGGCCGTCGGCCGCGGCGTCGGCCTGGTCATCGGCTGCACGACGTTCCCGACCTGGAACAGCTATCCGGGCCTGTTCGCGAGCCTGGTCACCGGCAACCCGGTGATCGTGAAGCCGCATCCGGGCGCCGTCCTGCCGCTCGCCATCACTGTGCAGATCTGCCGCGAGGTGCTGTCCGAGGCCGGTCTGAGCCCCGATCTGGTCACGCTCGCGGTCGAGGAGCCCGGCGACGGCATCGCGGTCACCCTGGCCACCCACCCCGACGTGCGCATCGTCGACTTCACCGGTTCCAGCGAGTTCGGCAACTGGCTCGAGGCGAACGCGCGGCAGGCGGTCGTCTACACGGAGAAGTCCGGCCTGAACACGGTCATCGTCGACTCCACCGCCGACTACAAGGGCCTGCTGCGCAACCTGGCGTTCTCGCTGTCGCTCTACAGCGGCCAGATGTGCACGACCCCGCAGAACATCCTGGTGCCGCGGGGCGGCATCGTGACCGACGCCGGGCGGCGCAGCGTCGAGGAGTTCGGCGCCGACCTGTCGGCCGCGCTCGACAAGCTGCTGGGCGACCCGGCGCGGGCCGCCGGCACGCTCGGCGCGATCGTCAACGACGGCGTCCTGGCGCGGCTCACCGAAGCCGGCGGGGCGGCCAGCGTGATCCACCCGTCGGCCGAGGTGGCCGACGAACAACACCCCGGCGCCACCATCCGCACCCCGGTCGTGGTGCGGCTCGACGCGGCCGACGACAAGGCGTACACCCGCGAGTGGTTCGGGCCGGTCTCGTTCGTCATCGCCACCGAGTCCACGCCGCACAGCATTCAGATCTTCACCGAGACCGTCCGCGCTCACGGCGCGCTGACGGCGATGGTCCACTCGACCTCGCCCGACGTGCTCACCGCGGCTCGCGAGGCGGCGCTCGACGCGGGCGTGCACCTGGCGGAAAACCTGACCGGCGGCGTCTTCGTCAACCAGACGGCCGCGTTCAGCGACCTGCACGGCAGCGGCGCCAACCCGGCCGCGACCGCCTCGCTGTCCGACGACTACTTCGTCAGCGGCCGCTTCTTCACCATCCAGTCCCGCCACCACGTGCCGGCCGCGGAGGGCACCGATGCCTGAGGCCTATCTCGTCGGCGGTGTGCGCACCCCACAGGGCAAATACGGTGGTGCGCTCGCCGGTGTCCGCCCCGACGATCTTGCCGGTCTGGTCGTCCGCGAGGCGGCCGGCCGGGCCGGGGTGCCCGGCGAGGCGATCGACGAGGTGGTGCTCGGCGCGGCCAACCAGGCCGGCGAGGACAACCGCAACGTGGCCCGCATGGCGGTGCTGCTCGCGGGCCTGCCCGACACCGTGCCCGGCTACACGGTCAACCGGCTCTGCGCGAGCGGGCTGACCGCGATCGTCTCGGCCGCGAACACGATCCGCGCCGGCGAGGCCGACCTGATCGTCGCCGGCGGCGTCGAGTCGATGACCCGCGCGCCCTGGGTGATGGAGAAGCCGGGAACGCCGTGGGCGCGCCCGGGCCAGGTCTTCGACACCTCCCTGGGGTGGCGCTTCACCAACCCGGTGCTCCAGGAGCGCGACCGCGCCACCCTCAGCATGGGCGAGACCGCCGAGGAGGTCGCGGCCCTCGACGGCATCACCCGTGCCGAGAGCGACGCCTTCGCGCTGCGCAGCCACGAGCGGGCGATCGCCGCGATCGACGCGGGCCGGTTCGCCGGCGAGCTCGTCGCGGTGGGCGACGTCGGCGCCGACGAGATCCCGCGCCGCGGCTCCACCCTGGAGAAGCTCGGCAAGCTGCGGCCCGTCTTCCGCGGCGACGGCGTCGTCACGGCCGCGTCGTCCTCGCCGCTCAGCGACGGCGCGGCGGCCCTCGTCGTGGCCAGCGGCGAAGCGGTCGAGAGGTACGGCCTGACGCCGCGCGCCCGCGTGGTCACCTCGGCCAGTGCCGGCGTGGCGCCGCACCTCATGGGTCTCGGCCCCGTGCCGGCCACGGAGAAGGCGCTGGCCCGGGCCGGCTGGGGCGTCGGCGACCTCGACGCCGTCGAGCTGAACGAGGCGTTCGCGGTCCAGTCCCTGGCCGTCATCCGCCGGCTCAAGCTCGACGACGAGCGGGTGAACGCCGACGGCGGCGCGATCGCGCTGGGCCACCCACTCGGCTGTTCGGGCGCGCGCATCACCGTGACCCTGCTGGGCCGCATGGAGCGCGAGAGCGCCCGCCGCGGCTTGGCGACCCTCTGCGTCGGCGTCGGCCAGGGCGTCGCGATGCTCCTGGAGCGGCCGTGAACACCCTCGCCGTGCAGGAGCTGGACGACCGCGTCGTCGTCACGTTGCGGCGGCCCGAGGCGCGTAACGCCATGAACGCGGCCATGGTCGGTGAGCTGCACGAGGTCTGCGCCTCGCTCGAGGAGCGCCCGCGCTTTCTGCTGCTGACCGGCGACGGTGGCACCTTCGCGGCCGGGGCCGACATCGGCGAGCTGCGGCAGCGCGGCCGCGAGCAGGCGTTGCAGGGCATCAACAGCCGGCTCTTCGACCGGATCGCCCGGCTGCCGCTGCCCACCGTCGCCGCCGTCGACGGCTACGCGCTCGGTGGCGGCGCCGAGCTGGCGTACGCGTGCGACATCCGGCTGGCCTCGCCGTCGGCGGTGTTCGGCAACCCGGAGCCGGGTCTCGGCATCCTGGCCGCGGCCGGCGCCTGCTGGCGGCTGCGTGAGCTGGCCGGCGCGTCCGTCGCCAAGCAGGTGCTGCTCGCCGGGCGGCGGCTCGACGCCGACGACGCGCTGCGGTTCGGCCTGGTGGCCGAGGTGGTGCCGGCCGGTGACCTGCTCAAGCGGGCGCATGAGCTGCTCGACCGGATGGGCCGCTCCGGGCAGCTCGCCCTGAGGCTGACGAAACTCGTGGCCGACGGTGGCGGGCATCCGCTCACCGATGACCTCGCGCAGGCGATCCTGTTCGAGTCGGCCGAGAAGGCCGAGCGCATGGACGCGTTCCTGGCGGGAGGCCGCTCATGACCGGCTCCGTACCGAAACTCGTCGGTGTCGTCGGCGGCGGCCGCATGGGTGCCGGGATCGCCCAGGTCTTCGCCGTCGCCGGTGCGGCGGTCAGCCTGGTCGAGCGCGACCCGGCCGCCGCGGCGGCCGCTCGCGACCGGGTGGCCGCGGGCCTGCGGCGGGCCTCGGAGAAGGGGTTGCTGACCGAGCCCGAGGACGCCGTCCTGGAGAGGCTGGTGCTGGTCGACGACGTGGCCGCCCTCGGCTCCGGCGCCGATCTCGTCGTCGAGGCCGTGCCCGAGGACGCTGCCCTGAAGGTGCGGGTGCTGGCCGCGGTCGAGCAGGCCGTCGGCGAGCAGGCCGTGCTGGCCAGCAACACCAGCTCGCTGTCGATCGCCGGGCTGGCCGACGGGCTGGGCCGCCCCGAGCGGTTCCTCGGCATGCACTTCTTCAACCCGGTTCCGGGCAGCAAGCTCGTCGAGGTCGTGCTCGGCCCGTCGACCAGCGACGCCGTGCGCGACGCGACCCGGTCCTGGGTGGGCGGGCTCGGCAAGACCGAGGTCGTGGTCCGCGACTCGCCGGGCTTCGCCACCAGCCGCCTCGGTGTGCTGCTCGGGCTCGAGGCGATCCGGATGCTCGAGGAGGGCGTGGCCGACGCGGCCTCGATCGATCGGGCCATGGAGCTCGGCTACCGCCATCCGATGGGGCCGCTGCGCTCGACCGACCTGGTCGGCCTCGACGTGCGGCTGGCCATCGCCGAACACCTGCACCGGGAACTGGGCGAGAGGTTCGCGCCGCCGCGGCTGCTGCGCGACAAGGTGGCCGCCGGGGAACTCGGGCGCAAGAGCGGGCAGGGCTTCTTCACCTGGGAGGTGTCATGAGCGAGGAGCAGGCCTTCGCCGAGATCATCGAGAAGGACCAGCGGGTCGAGCCGCGCGACTGGATGCCGGACGGCTACCGCAAGACGATGATCCGGCAGATCGCCCAGCACGCGCACTCCGAGATCATCGGCATGCAGCCCGAGGGCGCCTGGATCACCCGCGCGCCGTCGCTGCGGCGCAAGGCGATCCTGCTGGCCAAGGTGCAGGATGAGGCCGGCCACGGGCTCTACCTCTACTCGGCGGCCGAGACGCTCGGCGCCGACCGTGGCGACCTGACCCGGCGGCTCATCGAGGGCCGGCAGAAGTACTCGTCGATCTTCAACTACCCGACGCTGACGTTCGCCGACGTCGGCGTGATCGGCTGGCTCGTCGACGGTGCCGCGATCTGCAACCAGGTGCCGCTGTGCCGCAGCTCCTACGGGCCGTACGCGCGGGCGATGATCCGGATCTGCAAGGAGGAGTCCTTCCACCAGCGGCAGGGCTACGAGCTGCTGATGACGATGATGGGCGGCACCGAGGCGCAACGGGAGATGGTGCGCGACGCCGTCGGCCGCTGGTGGTGGCCGTCGCTGATGATGTTCGGCCCGCCCGACGCCGACTCGCCGAACACCGGGCAGTCGATGGCCTGGAAGATCAAGCGGCACACGAACGACGAGCTGCGGCAGCGATTCGTCGACATGACCGTCCCGCAGGCCGAGGCGCTGGGCGTGACGCTGCCCGACCCCGACCTGCGGTGGAACGCCGAGCGGGAGCACTACGACTTCGGCGCGATCGACTGGTCGGAGCTCAAGCGGGTGATCTCCGGCGACGGGCCGATGAACGCCGAGCGGATAGCACGGCGCCGGCAGGCCGACGAGGACGGCGCATGGGTGCGGGAAGCGGCCGCGGCGCACGCGGCCAAGCGGACGGAGGTGCGGGCGTGAGCGAGATCCGGCACGAGTGGCCCTTGTTCGAGGTGTTCGTGCGGGCCAAGCGGGGCCTCAACCACGTGCACGTCGGGTCGCTGCGGGCGGCCGACCACACGATGGCGCTGCACCACGCGCGCGACCTCTACACGCGGCGCAACGAGGGCGTCAGCATCTGGGTGGTGCGCTCCGAAGACGTGGTGGCGTCCGGGCCCGACGACAAGGACGCGTTCTTCGCGCCCAGCGGCGACAAGGCCTACCGCCACCCGACGTACTACTCCATCCCCGACTCCGTGCCGCACATCTGAGGCCGCCATGTCCTTCGACGATGCCTACCTGGCCCTCACCGACCACGACGACGACGCCCGCTGGGCGTACGGGACCGGGTTCGCCGACCCGCTGGCCGGCGTGCCCTCGGCCTTTCCCGACGGGGTCGACCGCGGCGATCTGGCCGCCTACTGCCTGATGCTCGGCGACGACGCGCTGATCCTGTCCCACCGGCTCCAGCAATGGGTCACCCGCGCGCCCGAGATCGAGGACGAGCTGGCCCTGGCCAACATCGGGCTCGACCTGCTGGGACAGGCCCGGCTGCTGCTCACCCGGGCCGGCGAGGCCGAGGGCGCGGGGCGCGACGAGGGCGCGGGGCGCGACGAGGACCAGCTGGCCTACCTGCGCGAGCCGGGCGACTTCCGCAACGTCCGGCTGGCCGAGCGGGCCGACGCCGACTTCGCCGAGCTGGTAGCGCGGCTGCTGGTCTTCTCCACGTGGCGGCTCGCGCTGTTCGACCGGCTGGCCTCCACCGGCGACCCCGTGGTGGCCGCCATCGCCGCCAAGGGCGTCAAGGAGGTCAGCTACCACCGGGACTACGCGGCAGGCTGGGTGGTCCGCCTCGGCGACGGCACCGAGCTGTCCCACGCCCGCATGCAGGCCGCCATCGACGTCGTGCTGCCGCTGTCCGGGGAGTTGTTCGAGGCGCATCCGGTCGAGCGGCGCCTGGCGGAGCTCGACGTGGCGGTCGATCCGGCCGAGCTCCGCGAGGAGTTCGACTCGGTCATCGCCGAGGTCCTCCGAGTCGCGACATTGGTGCCGGCTCCGATCAATGGTTCCGGGGAGGGGCGCGATGGCGTCCACGGCGATGAGCTCACCGAGATCCTGGCCGAGCTGCAAGGGCTGGCACGGGCGACACCGGGCGGTGTCTGGTGAGCGCCGCCGACATCGCCGCCACCGTCACCGATCCTGAGCTGCCCATGCTGACCCTGGCCGAGCTGGGCATCATCCGCGACGTCGAGGAAGGCGCGGACGGGGTGGTCGTGACCATCACGCCGACGTATTCGGGATGCCCGGCGATGGAGGCGATCCGGGCCGACCTGCTCGCGGCGCTGCGGGGCGGCGGCTTCGAGCGGGCCGAGGTGCGTACGGTGCTGGCTCCCGCCTGGACCACCGACTGGATCTCCGAGTCGGGGCGGGCGAAGCTCGCCGAGGCCGGCATCGTCCCGCCCGGACCCGCGCCGCGCCGGTCGCCCGGCCCCGTGCCGCTGACGCTCGGCGTCCGTGACGACGGGATCGCCTGTCCCCGCTGCGGGCAGCCGCGCACCGAGCTGATCACGGCGTTCAGCGCGACCGCCTGCCGCGAGTTGCGGCGGTGCCCGGCCTGCCGCGAACCGTTCGAGCACGTCAAAGCGATCTGAGCGGGGGAGACTGATGGTGGTTCGCGAGTTCTACCCGCTGCGGGTCGCGCAGGTCGAACGGCTCTGCGACGACGCCGTCGCCGTGACCTTCGACGTCCCGGCAAAGTTGGCGGGGACCTACCAGTTCCGGCCCGGGCAGTCCCTGACCGTCCGGCGGCCGGGCGACGAGAGCGACGAGCGCCGGTCCTACTCGATCTGCGCCCCGGCCGGGGACAGGCCCCGCATCGGCGTGCGCGAGGTGCCGGGCGGGCTCGTCTCCGGATGGCTGGTGCGGCAGGTGCGGGTGGGCGACGCGGTCGAGGTGGCGCCGCCGTCCGGCACCTTCACCCCCGACGTCGAGGCCGGCGGCCGCCACGTCATGATCGCGGCGGGCTCCGGGATCACGCCGGTGCTGTCGATCGCCACGTCACTGCTGCGCCATCCGGAGGCCCAGGTCGCCGTCCTGTACGGCAACCGGCGGGCCGACACCGTGATGTTCGCCGAGGAGCTCGCCGACCTGAAGGACCGCCATCCGTCGCGGCTCGAGCTCGTCCACCTGCTGTCCAGGGAGGCGCGCGAGGTCGACCTGCTCAGCGGGCGGCTCGACGCGGACAAGCTTCGTGCCCTGTTGCCGGTGCTGCTCGACGTGCCGGCGGTGGATCACTGGTGGCTGTGCGGCCCGTACGGCATGGTGACCGACGCGATCCAGGTGCTCGGCGAGGCCGGGGTGCCGCCGGAGCGGATCCACCGGGAACTGTTCTGGGTGGACGAGGCGCCCCCCGAGCCGGTGCGCGCGGAGGCGGCGACCGGAGGCGCCGGCAGCTGTGACGTGACGGTGCTGCTCGACGGCCGTTCGACGACGGTGACGGTCGGGGCGGGCGACACCGTGCTCGAGGGCGCGCAACGATCCCGGCCCGACCTGCCGTTCGCCTGCAAGGGCGGCGTCTGCGGCACGTGCCGGGCCCGGGTCGTCGAGGGCGACGTGACGATGCGGCGCAACTTCGCCCTGGAGCCGGCCGAGCTCGCCGCGGGCTTCGTCCTGACCTGCCAGTCCGTCCCCGCGTCGCCGAAGGTCACGGTGACCTTCGATGACTGAGGCCCGGTGATCGGAATCGGTCAGAGAAACGAGTGAGTGATTCGCTCCGCCTCCATCCGGGCGGTGAGCTTGGCCGGGTCGAGGTTGGCGCAGAGGACTATCGACGCGCCGGCCACCATCGGGGTCAGGAGCCAGGTCAGCGGCTGCTCCTGGGTGGCCGCGTTGATCAGGACCCGGTCGCCGCGGGTGATGCCCCGCTGGGCGGCCATCTCGGCGGCCACGGCGGCGTAGGCGCCGTACGTGGTGCCGTCGGTGGTGGCGGGGGCGTCGGCGGCCGGGGTGATCGAGGGCGGGGCGGCGCCCAGATGCGGGTGGACGGCGGCCGGGTAGTCCCGGTAGCCACGGGGAGCTCCGGGGGAGGGTGAGTGGGATGCGGTGAGGGACAGGACGAACTGGTCGGTTCCGATGGGGACCTCGTCGAGCCAGCTGTCCACGCGGCGGCGGTGCACGAAGGTGACGTCCAGCGGGGCGCCGGCCGGGGACAGGCCGGCGCTCGCCCAGTCGCGGTAGGAGACCGCTATGCCGGCGGACCAGGCGCCGAGCAGGACCGCGGCGGTCTGCCAATGAGGGGGTAGAAGCACGGCGGCGGTGCTGCGGGGGCCGTGACCGCATTCGTCGGTGAGCAGGGCCGCGGTGGCGGCGGCCCAGGTGCCGAGCTCGCGCGCGGTGAGCGCGGTGCGTTCACCGGTGGCGTCGTCGTAGTACGTGATCAGATGATCGTGCCCGGTCATGCACCGAAGCCTAGGCCGCCAGGTCCAAGCGGAGCTCGCGTGCCTCGGCGGCGTACCTCGTGAGGAGGTGAACCGTTCGTGGACCGGCTACGCCGTCCGGGGTGAGACCGGTGCGGGCCTGGAAGACGCGCACCGCCTCGGTGGTCTCGTCGTCGCTGATGCCGGCCGGGGTCAAGCCGATCTCGGTCAACAGTTCGCGCAGGCAGGCGGGGTCGGCCGGTGGCGGGGCGGCGGTCCAGCCCACCAGTCCGCCGACGGCGGTGCCGACAACGCTGAGCATTCCTCGTGCGGACATCTCGTGACCTCCTGCTGAAGTGGGGATGACTCCAGCATCGGGCGCGCAGCTGTGCCCGGCATCGGACCGGCGTCGGTCAAAGCTGTGCCCGACTGCGACTTTCGGCCGATGCCCGACTGCTCCCTAGGGGCACACGGTGTTGCTGGCCAGCGCGAAAAGCCGCTTCGCCTGCGCACTGGACACACCCTGCGCACGGAACTCACGCACCACGGCCGGCGCCTGCTTCCCCGCGGCCAGAGCGCGGCACGCCTGCTCGCCGAAGGCCGCGACCTCCTCGTCCCGCCGATCGATCGCGACGTCAGGAAGATCACGCTGCACGGCGGCCACGAACGCCCGCAGATCACCGAGCGGCTTCGCGCGCGCCTCGCCGGCCACCTTCGGCCCGGTGGTCTCGCTGTTCGTGCGGGGCGCGGCCCGCGTCGGGCTCGGGCTGGGTGCCGCGGATTGCGGTTCTTCTTGCTGTACGGGGGTGACAGACGCCGGCACGGGAGAGGCGCCGTCCGCCACAGGCGCGGGGCGGGGCGAGGAACAAGCGCCGAGCGCACCGGCGAGAACGACAGCGAGCACGCCGCCGACCCGGAAACGCTTCGAAGCGAAAGACCGGCCGAGGCTGAGGCTCATCGGGTGGCCACCTGGGGGTGACTGAGGGCGGGGCTCGTCGGCGGCCAGACCGGCATGGGGCCGGTGGCTGGGGTGATCGTCGGGCCGAACGGTTTGCGTTCTGCTCTGGTGGGACCGATCGCACCCTTCGGAGGCGGGGCAAGGGTCGGGGGTGTGGTCACCTCGGCGGCCGAGACCGAGGGAATGGGTCGGGCGGGGTGTGCCGTAACGGGGGAGGAGGCGGGGGACGAGATGGGTGTAACTGGGACGAAAAGCACCCGACGACCGTAGGCGGGCTGGAGGCGTACGCCTGGCGCCGCGCCCACTGATGAGTGGTAACCGGACCCCAAAGGGTGTACAGCGAACCCACAGACGGCTCACCGCTGGTCAACAACATGCGGAGTCAAGGTTGTCGCATCAGCCAACGAAGCGAGGCGCCGCCATGACCGATCTGATGAACCGGCCCACCGACCCGGACCACACGGGGATCGGGGACTACGACGGCCGGTACGACCAGGTGACGCCCACCTCGCCGGGTGGCAGCCGGTGGCCTCGGCGGATCGCCGGTGGTGCGGCGCTGATCGCGCTCGTCGCCGGTGCGGGGACGGCCGGTGGGGTGGTCGCCGAGCGCTACCTGATCGATCACGACTCGACCACCGCGGCCACGGCTACGACGGCCAGCAGCACCACAGTCACCGAGGACCAGGATCTCGCCGCCGTCGTCAAGCAGGTTCAGCCCAGCATCGTCACCGTCATGGTCGACGGCACGCGTGAGTCGTCGCTCGGCTCCGGGGTGGTGCTCACCTCGACCGGGCTGATCCTCACCAACAACCATGTCATCTCGTCCGAGGGCACCGTGAGCGTCCGGCTCTCCAACGGCACCACCGTTCCCGCCAGCGTCGTCGCCACCGACACCACCCACGACCTGGCCCTGGTTCAGGCGACCGGGCTGACCGGGCTGACGCCGGCCACCTTCGGGACCGACGACAGCGTCGCCGTGGGTGACACTGTTCTGGCCTTCGGGGCGCCGCTCGGCCTCGAGAACACTGTCACCTCCGGCATCGTGTCCGCGACCGACCGCAGCATCAACACCGGCACCGAACAGCTCAGCGGGCTGCTCCAGACCGACGCCGCGATCAACGAGGGCAACTCGGGTGGCGCGCTGGTCGACCTCGATGGCCACGTCGTCGGCATCAACGTGGCGATCGCAACCGCCAGTGACTCGTCGACCGGCAGCATCGGCGTCGGCTTCGCCATCCCGGCCGACACCGTCACCAGCGTCGTCAAGCAGCTCCAGAACCAGATCAGCTGAGCACCCTCGTTCCGGGTCAGCAGCCGTTGCCGAGGCGCTTCGAGATGGCGGCCGATGTGTAGCCCTCGCAGTAACCGCCGCTGCCCAGGTTGAGGGGGCGCCAGGTGCGGGCTTCCGTGTCGTATTCGAAGAGCAGGCCGGCCGGCTGCACGTTCTTCCCCTCGACGATGGTGATGGCCGTCGCGTAACCCTGGTAGCAGGTCTCATCTTTCAGGGCGACCGTCGGCCTGGTGCGCGCGGACATGTCCTTGTCGGCGCGCAGCGCCTTGTAGAGGACGGCGGCCGAGACCGGGCAGGGGTTGGCGTCGCGCGGGGGAGCCGATGTCTTGGCTGTGGCCGTCGGCTTGGCGGTTGTGGCCGTGACGGTGGGCGCCGAGGTAGGCGCGGTGGAGGTGGGCACGGTGGAGGTGGCAGCGGCGGCGGCCGCCGAGGTTGTGGTCACCGGCGCGGCGACGCCGTTGACGTGCTCAGGGCCGTCGCAGGCGGCGAGACCGATGACGGCGAAGACGGCGACGGCGAGGGTGATGGTGGCGGTGAGGGCGCGCATGGGAATCGGTCCTCCTGGTGCTTTCGGAATGTGCTGTCTTCCGGTGTGATGCGCACGTGGCCGTCCTGGTTCTCGGATTTCATAACGAGCCGATAACGGGATCACCGCTGTGGTTCGGGTAGTCCGGCGGCCAGTTGACGCAGGGCGCCGATGAGAATGGCCCTCAGCTCGGCCGGCTCGCCCCCGATGGCCACGAAGTGTTTGAAGGTCACCGTGTTGGCGGCCATGACGGCCGCGGCGACCAGCTTGGGGTAAAGGTCGGTCTCGGGGTTGGTGCCGGTGCGCGCGGCGACCGCGGCGGCCAGCGCGGTTTCGGCGTCGGCCGAGGCTCGGAGCGTCTCGGCCTTGATGGCCGGGATGGCGGTCATCAGGCGTAGTCCGGCGGCCCAGGCCTGGGTGTCGCGGGGGAGCGGAGCGGCGGTCACCTGCGCGGTCTGCTCGAACTGGGCCAGCACGGCCTCGGTGATCGATTCCCAGAGTGGCTCATCAGCCGGCCGTTCCCGCAGGGCCTCGGCGACCTGGAGGCAGCGGTCGAGGTGGCGGGAGGCCACGGCCTCGGCCTTGCTCGAGAAGTAGTTGTTGAAGGTGCGCGCCGAGACGCCGGCCTCGGTGGCGATGTCCTCGACGAGCACACCGTCGTAGCCGCGCTCGACGATCAGGCGGATGGCGGCCCAGCTCAGCGCGGTCCGGGTGGCCTGCTTCTTACGTTCCCGGAGACCCACACCTCAACGATAGTCAGAGGTGCGCGCCCCGCAAAGATGCGCGGCGCGCACCGCTCAGCCCGCCAGGTGACCCCAGCGGTCCTCCAGCTCCTGCCAGGTGCCCTGGTCCTCGACCTTGCCGGCGATCAGGACGACGACGTGGTCGGCCTGGCTCAGGGCGGCCCGTTTCGAT
The DNA here is from genome assembly GCF_042899005.1 of Actinoplanes sp. NPDC000266. Taxonomy (NCBI): domain Bacteria; kingdom Bacillati; phylum Actinomycetota; class Actinomycetes; order Micromonosporales; family Micromonosporaceae; genus Actinoplanes; species Actinoplanes sp. NPDC000266. Next base: position 125,344 of record NZ_JBIAZI010000002.1, on the reverse strand, counting down.
GTCGAACCGACCACGGTGACGCCGTGGGCGCGCAGGGCCCGCCACAGCTCGAGCTCGGTCGTCACGTCCAGGGCCGAGGAGACGTCGTCGGCGATCAGCAGCTCGGTGCGCGGGGCCAGGGCACGGGCCAGGGCCAGGCGCTGCAGCTGACCGCCGGACAGCCGGGTGCCCTTGTGGCCGATCAGCAACTGGAGACCGCCGCCGGCCGCGGCCAGGTCGTGCTCCAGTTGGGCGGTGGAGACGGCGTCGGCCGCGTCGACCTCGTGACCCAGCTGGATGTTGTCGGCCACGGTGCCGGACAGCACGCGGGGCAGCTGGGCGACGTACCCCACCTGGTTGGGTCTCAAGAAAACCTCGGGCTCGTCGACCGGGTCGCCGTTCCAGGCCAGCTCGCCCGTGTGGTGGACGATGCCGGCCAGGGCCCGCAGCAGCGACGACTTGCCGGCGCCGACCGGGCCGACGACCAGGACGAGCTGGCCGCGTTCGACGGCCAGATCGACATCCTGCGCGCCGACCGTGCCGTTCTCGTGCACGGCGCTGAAGTGGCGCAGCTCGAGACGGCGCAGCGGGTTACGCGGCGCGGTCGGCGGGGCCGGCGCCGTGCCGGCCGAGAGGTCGACGCCGGGCACGTCCTTGGAGTATTCGGACTCGCCGGTCATGGCCACCGTCCGCTTGGTCCAGACCCGCGCGGACGGGAACTGGGAGACCAGCGAGGCGGTCGTCCAGGCGAACCAGCGGGCCGAGCCGAGCGTCGCCACCGCGATCAGGGTCGCCGCCGACGAGAGGGAACCGGACAGGTAGAGGGCCCAGGCCGCGATCGGCAGCAGGCCGCTGGCGATCGACGGGGTGGAGCGGGCCCACACCTGGATGGCGATCTCGCGCCGTTGCAGCTCGCTGCGGGTGAAGTCGAGCCGGGCCAGGTGGTTGAGCACCGGCTCGGTGGCGCCGGCCAGCTTGACCGTGCGCGCCGCCGACAGCGAGGAGACCAGCGACGTCGCGAACGCGGCGCGCGCGGCCACCGTACGGCGGGCGGCCTTTTCCAGCTTCGGGCCGAACAGGGTGGCGGCCAGGCCGGAGAGCACCATCGTGCCGATGAAGAACAGCGCCGGCACGAACGACTGCGACGCCAGCGTCATCGCGACGATCATCACGAGGCTGGTGGCGTTGTCGATCAGGTTGTCGGCCAGCATGACCACCCGCTCGGTGTCGCCGCCCTGGGCGACCACCTCGGCCGGGGTGTGCTTGCTGACCCGGCGCGGGCCGATCTGGCCGTGCACCAGGCGCATGCTGATCCGCAGCATCTGCCGGACCCACCACTCCGGGAACCAGGCGCCCGTGTAGTACAGCGTCGGGATGGCCACGAGCAGGCCGGCCGCGATGCCGACCGCCGGGTAGAGCGGGTTGCCGATGCCGTCGACCACGTTCGACCACAGCAGCGGGAGGATCGCGCCGTCCAGGCCGAGCAGCACGAGGATCGCGAACAGGGCGACCGCGCCCAGCCCGTACCTCTTGTCGTTCATCGTCAGCCGGGCGATCTCGCGGAACGTGTGCGCCTTGGGCGCCTCGGGCAGCGGCGGCGGCTCGACCGGCGGGAGCTTGTTGGCCAGCAGTTCGGCGCCGAGCTCGACCTGGGCCGCGGTGTCCCAGTCGTGCTCCTCGACCAGCACCCCGCCGCCGCTGTTGACCGGCGCCGGGACGGCCAGGTTGCTGCTGGCCATCAGCTCGGCGAACCGCTGCGACTCGCGCAGCGGGCCCGACTCGAGCACCTCGCCGTCGGCCAGCACGACCACCTCGTCGCAGCGCTGCACCGACGACAGCCGGTGGGCCACGATGACGCCGATGCGCCCGGTGAGCAGCCGGTCGGTGGCGCGCTGGACCCACGACTCGGTGACCGGGTCCATCCGGGCCGTGGCCTCGTCGAGGATCACCACATGCGGGTCGCGGACCAGGATGCGGGCGAACGCGACCAGCTGTTCCTGACCGGCCGACAGCTTGTAGCCGTTCTCGCCGAGCCGGGTGTCGATGCCGTCGGGCAGGCTGGCCACCCAGGCGCTCAGGCCCAGCTCGTCGAGCGCGCCGGCCGACCTGGGCAGCAGCTCGGGGTCGAACAGGGCGATGTTCTCGGCCAGGGTGCCGGCCAGGATCTCGGTGCGCTGCGGGACGATCGCCGTCCAGCGGCGCAGCCCCTCGACGTTCATGTCGTTGAGGTCGACCCCGCCCAGGAAGACCGTGCCGCGCGGCACGTCGACGGCCCGGGTCAGCACCTTGGCCAGCGTCGACTTGCCGGAGCCGGTGCGGCCGATCAGGGCGTACGACCGGCCGCGGGCGAAGGTCAGATCGACGTCGCGCAGCGCCGGCGGCCGCCCGCTGTCGGGCTCGCCGTAACGGAAGGTCAGATTTCGGACGATCAGATCGCCGTCGACGGGCGGAACACCCTCGGTCGGTTCCTGCGGTACGTCCTGGAGCAGCTGGACGCGGCTCCAGGCGCCGAGCGCGTTCTGCAGCTCGGGCACCATGCGGGTGACATGCTCCAGGGTGCCGCCGAAGCCGAGCGCGAGCAGCCAGACACCGGTCAGCCGGGCCCCGTCGATGTGGCCGGTGGACAGGGCCCAGGCCCCGGCGACCACGAGTACGGCGATCAGCGACCGGGTGATCGTGCCGGCGCCCATGGTGATCCGCGCCGAGGAGCGCCAGACCAGCCGCCCGCGCCGCAGCACCTCGGCCGCGCGCCGGGCGTAGAGCCGGCGGACATAGGGGGCGGCGAGGCTCGTACGGACGTCGTCCTGCCCGTGGATGGACTCCTCCATCACGGCGGCCAGGTCGGACCAGGACTCCTCCTCGGAGATGCGCAAAGGGGAGATGCGCTGGATCGGCTTGTTCATGGTGACGTACAGCAAGAGGGAAACCAGGACCATGCCGACGCCGGCCGGCCACCACACGAAGAACGCGGTGACGATCGAGAAGACGGCGACGGCCACCGACTGCGCGATCCGCACGCCGCTGCCGCGCAGCTGGGCGCCGACCTCGTAGACGTCGGAGTCGATCCGGTCGAGCAGCTCACCGACCGGCGTGTTCTCCAGGGTCGGCAGATCCTGCCCGAAGGCGACCCGGTTGAGCCCGCGGCGCACCTTGGCCGCCCAGTCGGCGGTCAGCCGCGAGGCGACGAGCCCGACGAAGACGTCACTCAGCACGGACGCGACGAGCGCGGCCGCGAGCACGGTGAACAGGGACATGGACCGGTCGACGAGCACGGCGCCGGCCAGCGCGAGAGCACCGGCCTGCCCGGCCGCGCCGAGCAGGATGAGGACCGCCACGAGACCTGTGCGGCCTTTCGAGGTGATCCACAGGTCGCGGAGCAGGCGCATCGATGAAGTCCTTTTGGGATGGGCGGAACCGAGGGGGTCCATCCATCTTTGTCGCCCGCCCGAAGCTCTTCAACGGAATTACCTCGTCGCCGTATATCGCCTGTGTCACCCTCAGCGGCTGGACATCCGCAGGAGCACCCCCAGCAAGTGGGCGTATCCGCGGGCGTCGTCGATGGCCCGGTGGGTGTGTTCGATGTTGCCCAGCCACTCCGGTGGGAGGTGGCGCGGGGCCACCTCGGTGATCGGGCACGCCGTGAAGACGCACGGGCCCGGTAGCGCCTTCACCCACGAGGCGAACCGGGCCATCTCGCCGGCGGGTGGCTTCGGGCTCTCCGTGGCCGCCTGCCACGCCTCGGGGTGGGTCTGGAACCAGGCGTACGTGTCCGGGTTCGGCGCTGAGCCGGGCAGCGGCTCCAGCACCGTCTCGAAGACGCCCAGCTCCTCGCCGTCGCCGGTCACGGCCACCGAGGCGAACGAACGCATCGAGTTGGGACCTGGCCACGGGCCGTCGGCCTCAATGTCGGTCACCACGTAGATCACGGGTCACATCGTCGCCGATCTCCGCAAGCGGAGCAGGGCCAGGCCGCCCAGGCCGGCCGCGATCGGGCCGAGGGCTATCGCGGCCCAGCCGCCGACCACGCCGTTGCCCGTGCCGGGGCCGCCGTCGGCGGTGGCCACGACCAGGATGCCGGTCAGCGTGCCGGCGACGCCGGCGATCAGGGCGGACAGGGGGAGCAGGGCGGCCGGGCGGGTCAGCGCCCGGATTCCGGCAATCACGCCGGCCAGGGCCAGCAGGGCGGCGACGGTGGCGATGAGGCGGTCTGCAGTCATGCCCCGATCGTGTCGCCGGGCGCGGCGGCGGGCATCGTGCCGATGTGGACACTTCTCACTACCGCGAACGTGGTAGTTCCGCCGGGAAGTGACCACGCTGGGAGGAGTCGCCCCGGGCCGGCCGGCGGCTAGGGTGCCCGCATGGGCACTGCGCGGATCGATGCCCGGGACGCGGCCGTCGCCGTCGGCGCCGCGGCGGTCCTCGTGGCGGCCGGGCTGGGCGGGGACGGCGGGCCGTGGGCCGGGTACGGCCTGCTGGCCGCGGGCGGGCTGGTGCTCGTCGTGCGCCGCCGGCAGCCCGTGGCCGCGCTCCTCGGCACGGGGGTGTGCGCGCTCGGCTATCAGGCGGCCGGGTTCGATGTCTTCGCCGTCGCCTATCTGGTCGCCGTCTACTCGGCCGTGCGGGCCGGGCGGCGGCTCGTCACCGTGGTGACCAGCGTCGTCATGCTGGCCGCCCTTCCGGCGGCGGCGATGGTCAGCGGGGGCGCGGGGGAGGCGTTCGTGCGGGCCCGGGGCGTGCTCGAGCTGGCCTGGCTGATCGCGGCCGGCGCGGCCGGTGAGGCGCTGCGCCAGGCCGAGCGGCGGGCCGACGAGGCCGAGCGGACCCGGGAGGAGATCGCGCGGCGGCGCGCCGGTGAGGAGCGGCTGCACATCGCGCGGGAGCTGCACGACTCGCTCACCCACCAGATCTCGGTGATCAAGGTGCAGTCGGAGGCCGCCGTGCACGTGGCCGGGAAGCGTGGTGAGCCCGTGCCCGACGCGCTGATCGCGATCCGCGCGGCCGGCCGGGAGGCCTCCCGCGAGCTGCGCGCGACCCTCGAGGCGCTGCGGGACGACACCCTTTCCCCGCCGTACGGGCTCGACCAGCTCCCCGACCTGGTGCGCCAGGCCCGCGCGGGCGGGCTGGAGGCGACCCTGACGGTCGACGGGCGCCGCCGGGGCGTTCCGGCCGCGGTCGACCGGACCGCCTACCGGATCGTGCAGGAGTCGCTGACCAACATCGCGCGGCACGCGCGGGCCGGCGCCGCCTCGGTGCGGGTCGGCTACCGGCCGGGCGCGATGACCATTCAGGTCGACGACGACGGCGCCGCCACCCCGCGGGACACACCGGGTCACGGGGTCGGGTTGCTCGGCATGCGGGAGCGGGTGACCGCCCTCGGCGGTGACCTGCGGGCCGGGCCGCGCGACGGCGGGGGCTTCTCGGTGCGGGCGGAGCTGCCCCTGGACCGTACGACATGATCAAGGTCTTGCTCGTGGACGACCAGCCGCTGATCCGCGGCGGTTTCCGGGCGCTGCTCGACATCGAGGACGACATCGAGGTGGTGGCCGAGGCCGGTGACGGCGGCGAGGCCGTGGCGCTGGCCCGGCGGCATCGGCCCGACGTGGTGCTGATGGACGTGCGGATGCCGGTCGTGGACGGTGTCGAGGCGACCCGGCGCATCGCCGACGATCCCGAGCTGTCCGGGGTGCACGTCGTCATCCTGACCAACTACGGCCTGGAGGAGTACGTCTTCCACGCGCTGCGGGCGGGCGCGGCCGGCTTCCTGGTCAAGGACGTGCAACCCGGGGACTTCCTGCACGCCGTCCGGGTCGCGGCCCGCGGCGAGGCCCTGCTCGCCCCGTCGATCACGCGCCAGCTGATCGACCGGTACGTCGCCCAGCCCCGGCCGGTGGCCGACGGCGCCCGGCTGGCCGAGCTGACCAACCGCGAGCGCGAGGCCGTCGCCCTGGTCGCGCGGGGCCTGTCCAACGATCAGATCGCCGCCCGCATGGTGATCAGCCCGGTCACGGCGAAGACCCACGTCAACCGGGCCATGACGAAACTGCACGTCCGCGACCGGGCGCAGCTGGTCGTCGTGGCGTACGAGTGCGGCCTGGTCACTCCATCGTCGAGTGGGCGTCGAACTTGGTCGTAGACCGCCACTCGTCGTACGGGACGTTGGCCTCGGAAGTCGAGCCGTTCAGGACGGCGAAAGCGTTCTCACCGGTCTGATAGGTGTTGTCGTCGATGGTCATGGTCGGCTTGCCGCTGTCGATCTGGAGGCGGTAGACGACGGTGCCGGAGTTGCGGAAGACCGTGTTGCCGGTGATCTTCAGGCCCTCGATGCTGCCGGCGAAGTCGCTGCCCGTGGCCAGCAGGAACGTGAACTTCTGCAGGCCGCTGAAGTTGTTGTTGCTGATCGTGTTGCCGGCCGCGCAGCGCAGCACGAGGCCGGTGTCGCTGTCGAAGCCGGTGGGCCCGTTGCCGCCGATCGCGCGGTTGCCGGTGAAGACGTTGTTCGCGCAGCCGCCCCGGCCGCCGGTGCCGGTCTCCAGGACGCCGTCGTTGGCCTCGAACGTGTTGCCGGTGATGGTCAGGTTGGCCGCGTCGTAGATCTCGATGCCGCCGCCGTCGGTGCCGTAGTCGGTCGAGGGGCCGTGGTTGTCGCGGACGGTGTTGTTGCGGAACACCGGTCCCGGGTTGTCCCGCACAAAGGTCGCGGCCAGCCCGTACCCACCGAAGTCGTCGTCCTTCGCCGTGCTGTTCTGCACGATGACGTCCTGGTCGTGCACGTCGTTGCCGTCGACGACGACGCCCCGTCCGCCGCCGCTGACCACGATGCCGGCGCCGTTGTGCATGACCTCCGACCCGGTGACGTGCACGTCCTGCGAGTCGGTGACCAGGATGCCGTAGCAGCCGGCCGGGAGGCCGGCCGCGTTCGTGCCGTGGCTGTCCTGCACGGTCACCCCGCTGACGGTGACGTCGCTGGTGTCGTGCACGCGGATGCCGCTGCCGTGGTCGCCGGTGATGTCCACGTCCGCGTTCGGCTTGGGCACGCACCCCCGTACGGTCAGGTCGGCGATGGTCGTCCCGCTCGCCGCGACCAGGATGCCGTCGCGCACCCCGGACACGCCCTTGACGGTCGCGTGCTCCTTGGGCGCGCTCATCACGGTCAGGTTGGGACGGGTGACGGTGAACGGGTCGTACGTGCCGTCCCGAACGAAGATCTTGGAACCGGCCGGCGCCGCCGAGACCGCGTGCGCGATCGACCGCCAGGGGTGCCCGGGGGAGCCGTCGGCGTCGTCGGCGCCGCGCGTGGAGACCCAGTATCCGGGGCCGGCGGCGTCGACGTCGGGCGGGCCCTCGTAGAAGAAGAGGCGGTAACCGCCGGCCGCGACGGCACCGAGCAGCAGGACGGCGAACAGGACGAGCCACCGGCGGCCCGGGCCCCCGGCGCGGTGCGTTCCGCTCACCCGGCGAAGACGGGGTCGGCCGACATCGCCCGGTACGCCTTCAGGGAGGCGGCGGTCGAGTCGATGCGCCACTTCTCGGTGGAGCCGGGGTGGATGTCGGTGTCGAACCAGCAGACGGCGCCGACGGCGGGCCGGGTCTTCACCCACTGGTGGAAGGCGTTGATCCAGTCGGGCTTGGTGCTGCCGCCGCGGTCGGTGGCGGAGACCTCGGTGATCATGATGGGCTTGCGGGCCGAGTACGTCTCGTAGAACTGGTCGAACATCTCGCCCGGCGCCTGGCCCTCGGAGTAGCCCGAGACACCGGCCCAGTCCACGTACTCGTCACCGGGATAATAATTCGGGTAGGCGTTCCAGTCCTCGTCCGGATACGAGTTCCAGTTCGGGCTCCACACCCAGCTCACGTTGTCCGCGCCCTCGTCGGCGAAGATCCCGTGGATCCGGCGGTACGCCTTCACGTAGCCCGCGGCGTCCTGGTTGTTCGACGGCCCGCCCCAGTCGTAGTAGTCGCGGTTCATGTCCCAGGCCCAGCGCAGCAGGGTCGGCACCTTGCGCTGCGCCATCCGGCGCGCCGCCTTGGCGATCAGCTTGTCCGACGACCCGTCGTTGACCTGCTTGGAGAAGGGGCCCCGCCACGACACCATCACCGTGCTGGCCGACGTGACGTACGACAGTGACGTCGGCAGCGCGTCGGTCCACGAATAGAACCGGTGCACGATCCGCTCCGGGCGCCCCAGCTGCTTCTTGCGCAGCGCGATTCCCTCGGCCGTGGTCAAACCCTTGAGCTGGGTGTACGCCCCCAGCAGCACCCGGCCGCTCCGATAGGGCACCACGCCGCCGCCGGTCAGAACGGCGCTCGCTGAGGCTGAGGCTGACGGCGCCGGATGGGACTGGATCGGCGGCGGCACCTCGTCCGAGCGGTACGTCTTGCAGCCGGCCAGCGGGAGGGCGGCCAGCGCGGACAGGCCGAGCAGGCGGCGGCGGTTCATGTCAGGTTCTTTCCGAACGTCCGGGCGACCTTGCGCGCGACCCGCCAGCCGGGCTGGGCGAGCTGCTTCACCTTGGGCGCGAGGCCGGTCTCGCCGGTCCGGACGAGCTCGACGAGGGCGGCGCCGCTGTGGTCGGGGGTGGGCTGGAGGCGGGGGACGGCCAGGCGCTTCTCCGAGGGTGTGTGGAGGCGCCGGCCGACCTCGGTGGCGTTGTCGTAGTCGAGGGACGCCACCAGGTCGCGGACGCGACGGCTGTTGTAGCCGTGCGGGTACGCGAACGACCGTACCCTCGTCTGAAGCCGTTGTTCGAGCTCTCGGTGGCTGTTGATGATCTCGTCACGCAGCTGGGCCGGCGGAAGCACGTCGAGCGGGTGGTGGATCATGCTGTGGTTGCCGATCTCGACGCCCGCGTCCCTGACCTCGGCCAGCTCGTCCCAGGTGAGCATCGGCCCGAAATCGGGCGCCCACGGTCCGAGCCAGCCGGCCGTGCCGCCCAGGTGGCCGACCGAGGCGTACAGGGTGGCGCCCGCGCCGGTCTCCTTCAGAATGGGCACGCCCTGGGTGAGGAAGTTGCGGTAGCCGTCGTCGAACGTGACCGCGACCAGCTTCTCGGTGCTTCCCCGGTCGATCAGCTCGAGCGCCTCGGTCAGGCCGACCAGGCGGTAACCGGCGTCACCGAGCGCGCTCAACTGCTCCCGGAGCAGCTCCGGCGGCACGGCGAGATCACGCATCGGGCCACCGACAGCTGACACTGAGTGGTACATGAGCGCTGGCAACACGGTCACGCGGTCGTCCTCCTCAAGATCCACGCTACGTCCCTCTACCGAAAGTCGTAGTCGAACTCCCGCTCCGGGCAGAGGCGCGGCGGACCTCCACCCGGAAGGGTGAGGTTATGACATTTGATCCACTGCGCTGCGCCGAGGCCGCAGGTCAGGCGGCACTTGTGCTCGGAGTCGCGGTGCTCCCGGTGGCCTGGCGCGGGCTCGACGGCGCGGTCGGGGCGGTGCTCATCGTGATGCTGATCATCATCACGGCCGGTTTCTACGCGCTGCACGCCGTCACCTTCGACGCGCTGCGGATTTTGAACTCCCGCGCCGCCACGCCCGTATCTCCGGTCGACGACGGTTCGCGGCACCACCGGGAGCGATCGAGATGTTCCGACTTATCTACCTGCACACCGAAAGCGGCGCCCCTCGCATCAGCGTCGAGTCCGGCCACTACGCCAGCGCGCGCAACGCGCTGACCCGCTATCGCAGCGCTCCCGCCGCGTATTTCGGCGTCGGGCGCTTCGACCACGAGGGCACCCTGGCCGAGATCATCCTGGACCGGCTCTGCGGGCCGCTCGGCGACTGCCCGCGGCCGGCCACCCTGGTGCACGCGGCGACCTATCACCGGCTCTGCGAGACCTGCGCCGAGGGCCTGGACGTGCTGACCGTGCCCGAGCTGGCCCGGCTGCTCGGCATCGCCTGCCGCCTGGCCCCGGTGCCGGCCCGCGCCGGGCGGCACGCGGCGCCCGAGGAGCCGTCGCCGGCCGGCAACCGGATCGCCCGCGAGCTGGCCACCCGCGTCGACGACCCGGGCTGGCGCAGGGAGCTCTGCGCCGAGCTGGTGCGCACCCCGGGAGCGGTGAACGGCCTGCTCATCGGCGTCGGCGCGCTCACGCACCGGGACGTGCTCGACCTCTATCCGCGGCTGCGCTCGCTCGCCGACGAACTGCCGGCCTGCGTGCGTGAGGAGTTGTCCCGGGCCACGGCGCGGCCGCTGTCACCCGCCGGCGTGGCCGGTCTGCGCCTCGGACTCTCGCACTGACCGGCCCTTCGGATAGAGACGCAGCACCGAACCGTCGCGCTCGCGCACGGAGAGCCGGCCGCCGGGCGACCACCGCACATCGACCACGGCGGTGAGACCCGCGGCGTACACCTGAGGCTCCTGACCCGGCACCACCCGCCACAGACGCGCCCGGCCCGGGACGAACGTGGTTTCACCGACGTAGAAGGCGCCGTCCGGACCGCGCGCGACGCCGCTGGCCACCGGGCGCAGCGCGAGCGGGCCCGCCCAAGGGAAGACGGCGACCGTGGAACGGCGGCCGCGCGGCGCTATGCGGACGAGCGACGAGCCCTCGGTGACGTAGACGCGGCCGCGCGGATCGACCTCCTGCTGAACCGGCACCCCGAGAAGGGCGGCGCCCAGCAGGGCAACCAATGTGATCATGTTTACCCCCGTGCACCCGATTCTGTGCATCCGGCGGCGGGGCCGCAGTCCTCGATCCGACCCCCGTCCGGGTAGGTTCCGGCCATGACCATCACGTTCGAGGGACTGGTGGAGCGGGCGCGGTCGCTCGTGCCGCCCGGTGGGCGCGCCGTGCTCGGCATCGCGGGGGCGCCGGCGGCCGGGAAGACCACGCTGGCCGAGGAGCTGGTGGCGGCGCTGGCACCGACGCCACCGCCGGGGCTGGTCGCGGGGGCGTGGGTGGCGCACGTGCCGATGGACGGGTTCCACCTGGCCGATGTCGAGCTGTCGCGGCTTGGGCGGCGTGATCGCAAGGGGGCGCCGGACACGTTCGATCCGCTCGGTTATGCGGCCCTGTTGCGGCGCGTCCTGGCCGATGAGGACGAGGTGATCTACGCGCCCGGGTTCGAGCGGGTGATCGAGCAGCCGATTGCCGGATCTATGCCTATTTTCCGTGACGCGCGCTTGATCATCAGCGAGGGGAACTACCTTTTGCTCGACGATCCGCTATGGCGGCCCTTGCGGGGGTTGTTCGCTGAGGTCTGGTACGCGGATCTTGATCAGACGACGCGACTTTCCCGGCTTATTTCCAGACATGTCCGGTTTGGCAAGGACGTGTCGGCCGCCTCGGCGTGGGCGACCGGGACCGATGAACGCAATGCCGTGCTCATCGCCGCCACGCGGTCCTCCGCTGACGTGGTCGTGCCGGCGGCGGTTATCCACAGGGTCGGCAGCCCTCCGGCCTGAAGTGGCATGCTTTCAGTCGTGTCCGTAGGTGAAGCAGTCGAGACCGAGCCGCGCCGCCGCCCGTCGCGGGCGCTGCGCTTCGGGTTGATCCTGGTCGCGGTGCTGGCGTTGCTGTTCGGTGTGCCCTGGTGGACGCTGATCGGCGGCGGCAACCACTGGCCGGCGGGCGTCTTCGTGACCGGCACGGTGGTCTTCGCGGTGGTGCTGGTCGCGTTCCCGCTGCTGATGTTCAGCGGCCACGGCCGCAACCATCGCGACGTTCCGGCGGTGATCGCCGACACCACCTTGGGCGTCATCTGGGTCCTGTTCGTCCAGTCCCTCCTCGGCCAGGTGCTGGCCCTGCTGCTCTGGGCCTTCGGGGTCGGCGACCCGGCTCGCTACCGCATCGCCACGCTGGTGGTCGCGGTGGTCTCCGCGGTCCTGCTGATTTGGGGGTACGCCGAGGCGAGGCGCGTCCCGCGGGTACGCCGGGTCGACGTGACCCTGCCGCGCCTGGGCGCCGGGCTCGACGGCCTGCGCCTGGTGCTGCTGACCGACACCCACTACGGCCCGATCGAGCGCTCCCGCTGGTCGCGCAAGGTGACCGAGGTGGTGAACACGCTGGACGCCGACGTGGTCGCGCACACCGGCGACATCGCCGACGGCGAGGTGGCCCAGCGCCGTTCCCAGGCGGCCCCGCTGGCCGACATCCAGGCGTCGATGGCCCGTGTCTACGTGACCGGCAACCATGAATACTTCAGCGGCGCCCAGCGCTGGGTCGAGCACATGGCGTCGCTGGGCTGGGAGGCCTTGCACAACCGCCACGTCGAGGTGACCAGGGGAGGAGCTTCCCTGGTCATCGCCGGCGTGGACGACCGCACGGCCGCCGGCTCGGGCGTCCCCGGCCATCACGCCGACCACGAGGCGGCACTGGAGGGCGCCGACCCGGCCTTGCCGATCCTGCTGCTGGCCCACCAGCCGGCCCAGATCGCCGGCGCGGTGGCCCACGGCGTCGACCTCCAGATCTCCGGCCACACCCACGGCGGCCAGATGTGGCCGTTCCACTACCTGGTCCGTCTCGACCAGCCGGTCCTGCAGGGTTTGTCCCGCCATTCCGAGCGAACCCAGCTCTACACGAGCCGGGGCACAGGCTTCTGGGGCCCACCGTTCCGCGTCTTCGCCCCCAGCGAGATCACCCTCCTGACGTTGCATGCCGCCTGACCTGCGCCTGGCCCCCGGCTACGGCCTGGCCGGCATCCTGCACCCAGACGCCGCGGCCGCTGCTTCCAGCTCGCCGCCGGTCGATCCTGTTCGGCCCGGCGTGCGGGGTGTGGCGGGGGCCGACGACGCGTACTGGATGAGGCAGGCGCTGCTCTGCGCGATGGCGGCCGAGGGCCGCGCGAGCCCGAACCCGACGGTCGGCGCGGTGATCGTCAAAGACGGCGTGCTGATCGCCACCGGCGCCACGGAACCGTACGGTGGCCGCCACGCCGAGCGCTGCGCCATCGACAGCGTCCCCGACCGATCGATCCTGCGCGGCGCCACCATCTACACGACGCTGGAACCGTGCGCCCACTGGGGAAAGCAGCCCCCGTGCGCCGACCTGGTCGCCTCGTGCGGGTTCGCCCGCTGCGTGTCCGGCATCCGTGACCCGGACCCGCGCGTGGCCGGCCTCGGCCTTGAACGCGTTCGAGGCGCGGGGACAGAGGTCTCCTTCGGTCCCCTGCGCAACGAAATCGTCGCCTGGCATCTGCCCTATCTCACCCAGCGCCTGGCCGGCCGCCCGCTGATCTCCGCCCGGACCGCGCCTTTCCCCTACCGCGACCGGCTGCGCCGCCAGTCCGACGTGCTGATCACCGGCGTTCCCACGGTGGCCCCGCTGAGCCCGGCCCCGGGCCGCGGCGTCATCTGGTGGGATCTGGACGGCCGCACCGCCCAGCTGACCGAAGCCGGGGCCCGCGATCTGAGCGCACAGGCCCAAGCCCTGGATGTTCCCGTGATCCTGGTCGCTCACCAGGCCACCTCGCTGGCGAACGTCACCCCCGTCGTGCCCCGGGCCGGGTCCCCGGCCGCGTGGTTGCGGGCGTACTCGGCGAGTGCCGAGCTGGCCGGCGTGATCGGCGAGCAACCCAACTGGTTGCTGATCGACGACCACCCCGCGCTGGCCGAAGCGCTGGCGGCGGGCGACGGCCTCGACGTGGTCCACGCCTCCCACCCCTCGACCCCGCCGTTCGGCGACCTGGTCGAGATCACGCGGGACGAGCTGATCGCGGAATATCTCGCCAAGGATCTCCTATCCGTGCTCGCCGGCATGCTGTAGCGCCGCCTCGCCGCGGGCGACGACATCGTCGATCGACATGTCGTGCAGGTGGGTGAGGAAGATCCACATGTGCCCGAACGGATCCCGCAGCATGGTGGTGCCGCCGGCGGCGTTCGGGGAGACGAACGGCTGCTCGACATCGCCCATCATCAGCACCGAGGCGCCGGCGCGCAGCTCGGCGTGCAGGATCCGGCCGTCCGGGTGGGCGATCCGCATCAGCTCCTCGGCGCCGAACGCGGCCGCGTAGAAGTTGAAGCCGGCTTCAGGGCAAGGGCAGGTCAGTGGGGGAGCGGCCCGCCCGCCAGGACGATGACGACGCCGGCGGTGGCGGCGGCCAGCAGGGTGAGGACCGGGCCCCGGCGCAGGAGCAGGGTCAGGACGGCGGCGCCGGCCAGGACCACGTACTGCCACGGCTCGGTCAGGGCCCGGACCAGCGGGATCGTCGAGCCGAGGATGGCGCCGACGGCGGCGGGGGCGGCGCCGTCGAGGAAAGCGCGGACGCGCGGGTTGGCCCTCAGCTGGTCGAAGCGGTGGGCGCCGAGCAGGATGAAGGCGAACGACGGGCCGAATGCCACCACGGCCGCCAGCAGGCCGCCGGTCAGGCCGGCGGCGGCGAAACCGACCACGGCGACCGTGTGCACCACTGGGCCGGGGGTCACCTGGCCCAGGGCCACGGCGTTGAGGAATTCGGCGGCGGTCATCCAGTGGTAGTGGTGGACGGCGTCGGCCTGCATGAGCGGGATGATGACGAAGCCGCCGCCGTACGACAGCGCGCCCACCTTGAGGGCCACCCATGCCACCGAGAACAGGACGCCGCCGCCCAAGGTCGTCGCGGCCAGGAGAGGGAGGGCGCGCAGCGGATGGCCGCCCGGACCGTGGTCTCCGTCCCGGCGGTGAGCGGGGTCGCCGTTGGGGTTCGCGCCGGGCTGGGGACCGGTGCAGAGGTGCTGGGCCAGGATCTCGGCGAAGCCGCAGGCGATCAGCAGCAACACCAACCACGGGCCGATGGTGGCGGCGGCTGCTGTGCCCAGGAGCAGGTAGGCGGTCCAGCGGCGGCGGCTGCTCTGTTCCGCGGCTCGCTTCCAGCCCGGGGGCATCAAGGCTGTGCCGGCTTGGGCGGCCACCGCGGCCACGGCCGCGCCCGCGCCGGCTCCGGCCGCTACGACCCAGGTGGGCGGGTTGCCCAGGAACAGGGCCGACAACGCCAGGATGACGATCAGGCCGGGCAGGATGAAGGCGGCGCCGCCCACCAGCGCGCCGGGGCGGCCGCGGACGCGCCAGGCGCAGAAGATGGACAGCTGGGTCGAGGCGGGGCCGGGCAGCAGGTTGCAGGCGGCTATGGCGTCCTCGAACTCCTGCGGGGTCAACCAGCGGCGCTCGTCCACGCACAGCTTGCGGAGCAGGGCTATGTGAGTAGGTGGGCCGCCGAAACCCACGCAGCCGATGCGGCCCCACTCGCGCAGGACCGTCGTCAGGGACGCCTGGTGCATTCAGGTGCCGGCCGGCTGGAAGAGCTCGACCGGGTTGCCCGCCGGATCGTCCAGGACGATCTGCCGGCCGCCCGGGCCGCTCACCACATCGCTGCGGAAGACCACGCCGGCCGAGCGCAACCTGGTCACCTCGGCGTCGATGTCGTCGACCAGCAGGTGGATTCTGTTCCAGCCGCCCGGCTCGGGGCTGCGGCCGTCCGGCATGGGGCGGCCGGCCGAACTGGCCGGGCCGGACAGCAGCAGGCGCAGGTTGCCCCGCAGCACGTCGGCGAAGGCGGGCAGGAACGTCGTGTTCGAGGTGAAACCCAGGTGGCCGGTGTAGAAGTCGATCGCGGCCTGGACGTCGTCCACCAGGTAGCGGACGTGCACGGTGTTGCCGGTGATCATGACTTGCTCCCAGCGGGGAGGGTGTGCAGCAGGAAGGCGATGCGTGCGGTGAGGTCGTCGGCGATCCGTTCGAAGTCGGGAAGACCCGCGGGGTCCGGGAAGCTCCAGTGCACCCGCCGGCTCGGGCCGGGGAATTCGGGGCACACCTCCTTGACCCGGTCGCACAGGGTGATCACGTAGTCGAAGCGTTCGCCGGTGAACTCGCCGAGATGCTTGGGCCGGGCCGCCGACAGATCGATGCCGCGCGCGGCCATGACGGTCACCGCGTGCGGGTTGATCGGCTTGGGGCGGCTTCCGGCGCTGTACGTCTCGACGGCGCCCCCGGTGTGATGCCGGAGCAGGGCCTCGGCCATCTGGGAGCGCGCGCTGTTGCCGGTGCACAGGAACAGCACCCGCCCGCCCAGCGCGGGCGGGGTGGACGGCGGTGTCAGCGACAGGGCCGGGTGCAGCCCGGCCCCGGCGCCGGCCAGCAGGCTGGAGCACCGGGGCAGATCGAGCGAGTAATAGGTGTCGCGCCCGTCGGCGCTGCTGCGCCGGGCGGTCACCAGGGACGCCTTGCGCAGCTTGCCCAGGTGGTACGACACCAGGTTCTGCGGCTGGCCGAGCAGCGCCGTCAGCTCACGCACGGCCAGGTCGCCGCCCGCCAGCTCACCCAGCAGCCGCCACCGCACCGGGTGGCCGGCGGCGGTCAGGAAGGCTGGCACCAGCATGCCCGCAGATTACATCAAATGGATTTGATGCAATAGGTGGGTGGGCGGGGTGGGCTTTCAGTTGGCGGACGCCGGGGTGGTGGAGGCGGACGAGCCGACCAGCTGGAAGATGGCCACGCCGGGACCTTGGTAGAAGACCTTCCAGTCGGCCGAGGCGCGCAGGGCCGTCTCCAGCGACTGCATCGCGTCGTCCGGCTCCGTGCCGAAGTAGTCGGTGTAGTCGTCCATGGCGTCGCTGACCACCAGGTAGTTCGTCTTGTAGTTCATCGCCCGGATGTACGTCTCGATCTCCGGCAGCCGCGCCCCGGTGATGCTGTTCGTGAACAGCGGGTCGCCGACCAGCGAGATGTCCACCGACACGTGCCCCTTGTTGAAGGAGCCGTAGTTGCCCTCCAGCTTCGTCGGGAAGTTCGGCGCGACCAGGATCAGGCCCGAATCCGGTTCGGCGTGCTCGTAGAAGTAGTCCGCCGCCACGATGTCCGTGGCCCGCACCTGATGGACGTACAGCTGGCCTTGCAGTCCTTGCAGTCCGGCCAGCAGCAGCGCCGCCATCAGCAGGCCCGACACGATCATCGCCGGCACGCCCCGGCGGCCCTTGCCCGCCCAGAGGAGCCCCACCAGCAGTCCCACGAACGGCAGGGAGAACGCGAAGACCCGGTAGATCGCCTCGCCGCCGTAGTTGCCTCCGACCAGCGTCGCCATCGGGGCGAAGCCCAGCACCACCGGGATGAAGACCCGGCCGACCTTCTTGCGGGTCAGGAAGACCGCCAGCAGCGCCACCGCCCACAGGCCGATGGCCAGCACCCGGGACACCAGCGCCGAGAACTCCTGCTCCGGCGTGCCCCAGCTCTGCGCGTTGCCGCCCGCGTTCGTCAGGAAGTCGAGGCTGAACAGGGTGTACGTGCTGGCCACGGAGACCATGCGCGGGCCGATGAAGATGACCGCGATGGCGATCAGGCCGATCGTGAACCGCCACGGGCGTACGACGCCGAGGACCGTCAGGATGACCACCGGGATCATCATCACGACCGGGGTCAGCTGGTGCGACACCACGATCGCGCCGTAGATGCCGGCCGCGCCCAGCCCGGCCCAGAGGCGGGTGCGCTTGTCGGTCTCCATCGCGGCCGGCATGCCCCGGACGAGCCAGCGGCGCAGGCGGTCGACGCGGCCCTTGGGCTCACCCTCGAACGCCGGCACGACGACCAGCCAGCGGACCACCACGACGAAGAAGGCCAGCATGAGCGGGAAGACGAAGGCCTGCGGCGAGAAGTAGCCGATGTCCACCCACATCGTGGCCTGGAAGAGGAACACGCCGACCGCGATGATGCGGCGGTCGCGGGTGAACTGGCGCAGCAGGGCGGCCGTGATGACCGAGGTGACCAGCGCGAAGAACAGCGACGACCAGGCCGAGAACGAGATCGCGTCGACGCCGGAGACGTGCGAGATCATCGCGACCACGGCGAAGAAGCCGGGCCACTGCTGGTAGATGTCGCTGCCGCTGATCAGGTGGCCGTTGTCGCGGATCAGGTCGACCACGCCGATGTGCTTGTACGTCCAGGCGTACTCGGTCGTGCCGTCGAGCAGCGGGACCGTGGCCTGCATGATGACCGGGATGATGACCAGGTGGGCGGCCATCACGTACGGGCGGGCCCGGCCGAACAGCTCGACCGCGAAGCCGAGCAGCAGCAGCACGGCGCCGATCACGAACGGCACACCGAGGGCGGCCGTGAAGCCGTACAACCCGACCTGGTCCGGCTGAAGCGCGACCAGCGCCAGGATCCAGAGGCCGAGCCCGGCGGCCATGGTGAAGAACGGCAGCGCACGCAGCACCGGGCCGTTGTCGACGCGCTCGGCCGGCTGGCCGGCGCCGCGAGGCCGGGAGAAGCCGAGCCGGAAGAGCTGAACCGCCGACCCGACGAGCGTGGCTCCGGCGAGAAGACCGAGCCAGATGTACGGCTGCCAGAAGCGCAGCCAGAGCGGGATGACCGCGACGAACGTCGTCACCGTGAGCCCACCGGCCATGGTCAGCGCCCACGAGATCAGGCGGCTGCGCGTGTTCGCGACCGACATCAGGGCGGCGCCGGGGCCGATCAGGACGAACAGTACGAGCAGGGCGACCGAGGCCGGGCCGCTCACGGCCAGGCCGATCAGGCCGATCACCGCTGCGATCAAGCCGGCCACCGCGAACTCGGGCCGGTGGTCGGAGCTCACGTCGATGGTGGTCGTGCGGTCCAGCACCCGCTCGGCCGGGCCGCCGGTGGTGATCACCGGAGCCGGCAGCATGCGGGTCTCCGACTGGTCGTCGGGGCTGAGCGGGATGCGTACCGTCCGCTCGCCGACCTCCAGGCGGGTGGTGGCGTCCTTGTCGACCGAGGTGATCACCGCGGTGGCGTCGGTGTCACCGACCACGATGCGGACGGTGGCGTCCGGCTGGTCCGAGCGCGGTTGCATTACTTTCGGGCCTCCGTGTGTTTCGTGGCGGCGCGTCGCCCCTTGAAGTACGCCCGGGGCCCCGCGAGCATGCCGCGGCGGTTGGCCGAGAGAAGCTCCCGTGGGAAATCGTCGCGCAGGGTGGCCGTCCGCGGGGTGTCCTTGCCGGTCATGTCCCGCAGCGCGTGCGGCGCGAGCTTGAGCAGCGGGAAGATCAGGCCGGGGCGCTTCATCAGCAGGCTCGTGTACGCGGCCACCAGCCCCGTGCCGTATCCGACCATCTGCTTCTCGAGGCCCTGGTAGTCGCGGCGGTGGTAGTGCCGGGTGACCGCCGACGGCTGATAGACGATGGTGCCGCCGTTGAGCAGCACCTGGGTGAAGGCGAGCGTGTCCTCGGAGCCCATGGCCGGCGAGCCGGCGCCGAGCGCCGTGTCCCACATGCCGATCCGCTCGATGACGCCCGGCCGGAAGGTCATGTTGGCGCCGGTGGCGAACGGCGGCAGCGGGTAGAGCGGGCTCTGGAGGTGCGCGGTGTGCGGGCCGAAGGTGTCGGGCTTGAAACCGCGGCCCTTGCTGTGCCCGCCGAACTGCTCGAACCAGATCTGGGCGCGGGTCTCCAGCTCGGCCGGGACGATCACGCCGGAGATGACGTCGGCCTCGGGGTGCTCGTGCAGGGCGCGGGCGATCTCGGCCAGCCAGTTCTCGTCGGCCACCTCGTCGTCGTCGATCCAGGCCAGGATCTGCCCGGGTGCGGCCTTGGTGGCGGCGTTGCGGGCGTACGAGAGGCCGGCCCGCGGCTCCAGCAGATAGTCGACCGGGCCGCGCTGGGCGGCCGCGCGGACCACCTTCTCGGTGGCGCCGGTGACCGGCGCGTTGTCGACGACCAGGATGCGGAAGCCCGGGTAGTTCTGGGCGAGAAGGCTGTCCAGGCACTTCGCGAGCATCTCGGGGTGCTCCCGCGTGCAGATCACCACGGTGATGTGCGGGGCGGTGGCCAGGATCCGCCGGCGCGAGGTGAGGAACTCGTCGCCCCGGGCGCGGCCGATGGCGTCACCGAGCTCGGCCTCGATGGCGGAGGTCAAGGTCTCCGAATCAAGACCTTTCTCCGGTACGTCGACAAGAACGGTTCCCAGGGGCTGGGTGTACGACCGGACCAGCACCCAGGCCTGCTCGGCGCGCCGCCCGTCGGGCTGGATCGCCGGCACGGACGGGACCCCGTCGGCCAGGTCGACGTCGAGGACGACGGCGGGCAGGGTTCCGGTGCTCGTGGTGATGCTCATCGGGCCGGCTCCAGCTCAGCCTGGGGACGGCGCTTGGCGGCGACCGTCTCGACGACACCGCCCCAACCGGCGGCGAACACGCCGGCGACGATGCCGCCGGCGCGCAGGAACTCGCCCGTGCCGATGTTGCGCAGCACGGCCTTGGGAAGTGACCACAGGTACGACCGCTCGGCGCCGAGCGTCTCGCCGCCGTCGTGCAGCCCGGCCATCTGCACCTTGCCGCGCCCCTCGGCGTAGCAGCGGTGCACGAAGAAGCCGAAGGTGGAGCGCTGGGCCGGCACCTCGTGGCGGATGACCGCGCTCGGCACGTACATCCAGTGGCCGCCGTCGAGGGCGCTCATCCGCAGGCAGAGCTCGGTGTCCTCGGGACGGTTGCGGTCGCCCAGCTTGCCGAAGCCGACACGGAAGCCGCCGACGGCGTCGAAGACCGAGCGGCGCACGACCATGCTGGCCGACCAGACGTTGCGGATGGGCGAGGTGACGGTGGGCATGCCCGCGTACGAGCCGCCGACCGCCCAGAGGAACTCGTCGGGCATCCACCGGGGACGATCGTGCTCCCAGGCCGGCTCGATGCCGCCGCCGGTGCCGACCACGCGCGGGTCGGCGAACGGGGCGATCAGGTTCTCCAGCCAGTCGGGCTGGGCCGTGATGTCGTCGTCCATGAAGGCGACGAGGGGGGTGGTGGCGTGGAAGGCGCCGGTGTTGCGGTTGCCGGAGACGCCCTGCGCGTACGCGTTCTCGAGCACTGTCACGCCGGGCAGGTCGCGCTGGATGCGGCGGAACAGCTCCGGGTTGTGATCGACGACCACGATCACCTCGGCCGGCTCGAACCGCTGCGACTTGGCGCAGGCGATGGTCCGGACGAGGGAGGACCAGCGTTCCTCGGTGTGCGTCGGTATGACGATCGACGTGGCGAGAAGGGGAGCGGAAAACACGGGGAGATCTCCTGAGACCGTGGGGGGCTGGAGAGAGGGCCTTTAGTCCGGTTAAGGCGGCGGGTGGGGGCTGGAGGACGGTCAGTCTTCGAGGACGGGGGTCTGGATCTCCCGGGTGGACGCGCCGACCTCCCGCTGCGGGGCGGGGTTGCTGTGCTGGTGGACGATCACGCCGCCCGGACGGCGGGCGCCCTTGCCGCTGGCGCCGCGCATGCGGCCGTACTCGCTGAAGATGGTCCGCAGCACGCGGAAGCCGTCCCGGAAGGTGTTGAGGTTGGTCTCGCCGTGGATGCGGCGGTGCTCGATGCTGCCGACCTCGCCGACCTTCATGCCGTCGACCGCGGCCCGGATGTTGATCATCGTCTCGATCTCGAAGCCGTCGCCCCACAGCTTCGTGCCGTCGGTCGGCCTCGGCAGGCGGATGTCGGGCAGGTCGAGCACCGGCACCACGCTGCGCCAGAACGCGTTGTAGCCGTAGCAGAGGTCGGTGAACTTCGTACCGAACAGTACGTTGACCACCAGATTGAGCCCGTCGTTGCCGAGCTTGCGCAGTTTGGTGATGTCGTGGCTGAAACCGCCGTGGTTGAAGCGGGAGCCCTTCACGAAGTCGGCGCCGGCCACCAGCTTGGCCACGAACAGCGGGATCTCGGCCGGATCGGTCGAGCCGTCGGCGTCGATCATCACGATGATGTCGCCTGTGCAGGCAGCGAATCCGCAGGCGAGCGCGTTGCCCTTGCCGGTGCGGGTCTGGTGCACCACGACCACGTCGGGCCGCAGCTCGCGGGCCACCTCGACGGTCCGGTCGACCGATCCGCCGTCCACCAGCACCACCTCGGTGATGTCCGCCGGCAGCTTGGCGAACACGTGAGGCAGGTTGCGCTCCTCGTTCAGGGTCGGAATCACGACACTCACGCTCGGTGATGTGCGTCCGTCACCCTTCGTGTTGTTGGTGGAAGCGGAAATATCCATGTCGGTCCCTTTCCGGGGCGGCCGTGGCGGCAAGAGGCGTAAGGAACTCGCTTCTGTCGCCCCACCGTAGCAAGCAGCTACGAAGCGTCAACCGACCGAAGAGACGGCGGGATTACGACTGTCTGTGCGCCCGCTGTGAGGCGGTTGAACTCGATGAATACGCTCCGGCATCACGCTACGACTTTGGTCACATTCTCACCGTGGGTAACGGACACCAAGATCGAGTTCGACAGGTACCGCGCGAAAGTCGCGGACCTCGCTTTCCCCTCCGGACCACCCACCGGGGGCGGAAAGAAAAATGTCGGATTACTCCGCGTGAAATTCGTCACCGAACGTCGACATCACTGTCCGTGAAGTCTCGGTTGCGAGCCGGTTGCGCCGTACCCCCGACACGACCCCGCCCGGGGCCACCGGAAGCCCCAGTTGTGGGTACTGTCCCGTAGATTCCGAGCGCGATTACTTTGGGTGAGGCGATGAACACTGAGGAAGCCGTGTGTGTCTGCGGGCATCCGCGTCAGGCGCACGAGCACTACCGCCCCGGATCCGAGTGCTCGCTGTGCGATACCGCGGGCTGCCCGCGTTTCCGGCGTGTGACGTGGTGGCGGCGTCTTCTCGGCCGGAGCTGAGCGGCCGCCTCGCGCGTGCGAATGCCTACTAGATCTGTAGGCTAAGTCTCACTTGAGACCCGCTCGTGGAGAGGGACTGCCATGCCGCTGCCCGATTTCTTGATCGCCGGGGTGCCCAAGGCGGGAACGACCGCGCTGCACGCCGCACTGGTCCAGCATCCGGACCTGTTCCTGCCGACGGTCAAGGAGCCCAAGTTCTTCCTCTCCGACGGCCCGCCGCCCACCACGGGCGGCCCGGGTGACGTGCAGACGTACCAGGAGCACGTCTGGCGCCAGGAGGAGTACGAGGCCCTGTTCGCCCCCGCGCCGCCGGCCGCCACGCTGGGCGAGGCCACGCCCTTCTACCTGTACGACCTGAAGGCGCACGAGCGCATCAAGGCGCTCGTCCCGTCGGCCCGCCTGATCATCCTGCTGCGCGACCCGGTCGACCGGGCCCACTCGAACTGGACGCACCTCTGGAACGCCGGCCTCGAGCCGGAGGCCGACTTCCTCACCGCCTGCCGGGCCGAGGAGTCGCGCAAGGCGGCCGGCTGGGCCGACTTCTGGCATTACGTCAGCCTCGGCAAGTACGGCGAGCAGGTGCGCCACCTCTACGAGCACTTTCCCCGCGAGCAGGTGCTGCTGATGCGCTATCGCGAGCTCAAGGACGACCCGGCGGCCGCGCTCGACCGGGTCTGCTCGTTCCTGGGCGTCGCCACCGGAGTGCTGACCTCGATCCCGCGCGAGAACGTCAACCGGCACGTGGTCGAGGACGACGACCTGAACCGGATCCTGCGCTATCTTCTGCGCACCGGCGGAACCTTCGGGCATCACTTCCCGGTGCCGTTGCGGCTCGCCGCCCGTGGGCCGCTGCTCACGCTGCTGCACCGCAAGAAGGGAGCCCGGCCGGTGACCACGCCGCAGGAGCGTGCCGCCCTGCTGCCGTCGTTCGTTGACGACATCGCGCTGCTGAGTGAGGTGACGGGGGAGAGCTATGACGACTGGCTCTCCGTCGACCGACACGCGGGCGCCGTCTAATCCCCATCTTCTCCATAGACAATGCATACTTGTGCGCAGTCTGACGCCGCGCCGAAGGAGTCGCCGTGACCACCGGAATCTCGATGCTCCCGCTACCTC
The DNA here is from genome assembly GCF_042899005.1 of Actinoplanes sp. NPDC000266. Lineage (NCBI taxonomy): Bacteria > Bacillati > Actinomycetota > Actinomycetes > Micromonosporales > Micromonosporaceae > Actinoplanes > Actinoplanes sp. NPDC000266. The sequence goes on along the minus strand of NZ_JBIAZI010000002.1, from coordinate 101,710 downwards.
GCTGGGACGACTCCACCGTCGTGGTCGAGCCTCCGGGTGAGGAACCGGGCGCCTGGGCCGGCGCGCCCAGCTCGATCGTGGTGGACGGCCGGTTCTACCTGGCCTACCGCCTGCGCCTGCCGATCGGCGAGGGCCGCGGCATCGCCAACGTGATCGCCGCCTCCGACGACGGGGTGAGCTTCATGCCGGTCGTCGAGGTGACCAAGGAGCAGTTCGGGGCCGAGTCGCTCGAGCGGCCCGCCATCGTGCACACCCCCGACGGCCAGTGGCGGCTCTACGTCAGCGCCGCCACGCCCGGCACCAAGCACTGGCGGGTCGAGCTGCTCGAGGCGGCCACCCTCGCCGGCCTGGCCACGGCCACGCCGCGCACGGTTCTGGCCGGCGACGACACCGTGGGGGTCAAGGACCCGGTGCTGCACCACGACGAGCACGGCTGGCACCTGTGGGCGTCCGTGCATCCGCTGGAGAGCTGGGACGACGCCGACCGCATGACCACCGAGTACGCGACCAGCCCCGACGGCGTGCACTGGACCTGGCGGGGCACGGCGCTGGCCGGCCGGCCGGGGGAGTGGGACGCCCGCGGCGTGCGGGTCTCCTCGGTGCAGGTCACCGGCGACGAGATCACGGTCGCGTACGACGGGCGGGCGACCGCCGGCGAGAACTGGGAGGAGCGCACCGGTCTCGCGCGCGGCAAGCGCCTGGCCGACGGGAGCTTCGGCGAGCTCACCGCCGAGGACCGCGAGCCGCTGGGCAGCCCGCACGAGCCGAACGGCCTGCGCTACCTGAGCCTGGTCGCCCTGCCCGGCGGCCGGCAGCGGGTCTACTACGAGGCCACCCGGGCCGACGGAGCTCACGATCTTCGTACCGAATTGTTCTGATGTGGTGAGAGCGCGATCACGATCCACGGGGTCTGAGCCCTTGGATCGATCTTGATGCTCTACCTTCGTTGGTGACGCCAGGTGCGTGCGGAAAACGGCCGCACCGTCGATGTCGGGGCCGCCCTCACAAGGGGCGGCTTCGTCATTTCCCGCGCCACTGCACCCGTACGGCAACCATGATTTTCCTGTCCTGAACCAGGCCCCGGCCGATGGGGCCAACCGCTCGGCAACCTCCGACGGTTCAGGAGAGATCAGTGGTTCTTGCAACGGCTTCGAAGGAACAGCCCTTCTTCATCGAGTCGGGATGCGACGTCACCGACCCCAGGATCCTGGTGGCGGACGACGACGAGGACATCCGTGAGATCGTCGTGGCGAAGCTCGTCGCCGCCGGCTACAACGTCATCACCACCGACAACGGCAGCAGCGCTCTGCACCTGGTCCAGGCCGAACAGCCCGACATGGTCATCCTGGACGTGTCCATGCCCGGCATGGACGGCCTCAGCGTCTGCTACGAGCTGCACTCCAAGGCGGCCACCGCGCAGATCCCCGTGCTGATGATGAGCGGCCGCGACCGTCCCCTCGACATCGACCTGGGCCTCACCGTGGGCGCCGACGACTATCTGGTCAAGCCGTTCAGCCCGGCCGAGCTCGTCCGCCGGGTGCGCTGGCTGCTCATCGCGAACGCGGACTGACCGTCCGCAGGAAGGCGGTCAGCGCCTGGCGGTAGGGCTCGACCGTGGTCAGATCGGCGTACTCGTCCGCGCCGTGCTGCCCGTCCCCGCCCGGCCCGAAGATCACCGCGTCGATCCCGTGCGCGTAGTAGAAGCGCCCGTCGGCCGCGCCGTGCTTGCGCAACAGCGTTCCCGGGAACCCCACATCCCGGACGACCTGGCGCAGCTGCCCGACGTCGTCGCTGTCCGGATCGGCGCGGTGCGGCGCCCCGAGCGCCCGCACTTCGACGTCGACCCCCGTGACGGCACGCAGATGCTCGGCCACTTCTTCCTTCGTACGCCGGTCGAAGTCGGCGTCCCCGGGCGGGAAGCGGAGGTCGATCCAGGCCTCCGCCTCCGCCGGCACCTGGTTGACGGCCCGGTTGCCGGTCTCGATCCGGGCCACGTTGGCGGTGGTCCGCCAGGCCTCCTCGGCCGGCGAGGGATAGCGCTCCAGCAGCCTCTGGACCCCGGCCATGACGGCCACGACGGCGTTCTCGCCCAGCCACGGATAGGCGGCGTGCGCGGCCCGGCCGGTGGCCCGCAGACGCACGTGCGCCAGCCCCTTCGACTCGGTGACGACCTGGAGCCGGCTCTGCTCGCCGATCACCACGAACCCGGCCCGAACACCCCGATCGACCTGGTGTCCCGTGCCGTCGAACCCGCCCACCTCCTCGTCGGTGACGAGCTGAAGACCCAGGGGGTACGGCACGGAGCGCGCGAGCTCGCGGAAGACGGAAGCCATGACGATCGCCGCGACCTTCATGTCCTGCGCGCCGCGCCCGTACAGCCGCTCCCCGTCACGCCGGGGCGTGAACTGCCCGTCGGCCCCCGGCACCACGTCGAGGTGGGCGTTGAGCATCACCCGGAACGGCCCGCTCGACCCCTCGGTGCGCACCAGCGCGCTCGGCTTGCCGCTCGACGCGAACCGCTCGACCGTGAAACCGGGCCCCACCACCCCGAGCACGAACGTGAGCGCCCGCTCCAGCTCGTCCGGCCGGTCGGCGGTGGACCGGATCGCGATGAGATCGGCGGCCAGATCGACGAGTTCCTCCATCAGCTCACGTTAGTGCGTGTCGTGGCTGTGCAGGTGACGGCCCGGGTGGCCGTGGAAGAGCAGGCAGCGGCGGTCGTCGGCCGGATCGCGCTCGGCGCCGCACAGCGGGATCGGGTTGATCTCGGAGGCGGTCAGCGACCACTGCACCCACCAGCCGGTGCCGTGCGCCTGCTGGGCCAGGCCGGCGTGCGGGCCCGGATGGGGATGTTCGAGCTCGCAGTGCAGCACCCGGTCGAGGGCGTGCGCCGGCGGTGGCAGCCGGCTCAGCCAGCCGACCTGGGCGTGGTCGAGCTCGATGCGGGCCGGGCAGCGGCTGGCGTCGGCCGCGGCCAGGCTGGTGACGTACGTCCCGGCGCCCTTGCGCGAGGCGATCAGGCCCTCGGTGCGCAGCAGGCGCAGGGCGCTCTGGATGGTCGCGCGGGCCACCTGGTGCTCGGCGGCCAGCACGTGCTCGGAGGGCAGCTTCCCGCCCACCGGCAGGTGACCGGTGACGATCTCGTGGCGGATCTCGGCGGCGATCTGCTGATACGGCGCGAGGATGTCGACGGTCGGCATCTAAAGATGCTGCGTGGCTGGTCAGGTGCAGACAAGTACGCAGGCGCGTGCCCCTTGCGCGATCGTCCCTACGCGGTTTCAGAAGGTGAAAGGACGGGTGAGGGGCGGCACAGTAACGCGGTAGTGGCGTTTTCGGCCCGGACGGCCCGGGTACCGCCATCCGAAGATCAGTGGGGATGGTGGGGTGGATGCGGACGCTGGGCGGGCGATATCAGCTCGTGCGACGGATCGGCGTCGGCGGCATGTCGGAGGTGTGGCGCGGGCACGACCAGGTGCTCGACCGGCCGGTCGCGGTGAAGATCATGGCGCCCGCGGTCGAGGGGACCTTGGGCCAGGTGGGCGTCGACCTGGTGCGCACCGAGGCCCGGTCGGCGGCCCGGCTGGCGCACCCGAACGTGGCCGGGGTGCACGACTTCGGCACGTCGCCCGCGGTGGGGGAGGGGCGCGACGTCCCGTACATCATCATGGAACTGGTCGAGGGCCAGACGCTGAGCGCGCACATCGCGGCCGGCCCGATCGACTGGCGCATCGGGGTGCGCATCTGCGCCGAGGTGGCGGCCGCGCTGGCCGCGGCGCACGCCGAGAAGGTGGTGCACCGCGACATCAAGCCCGGCAACGTCATGCTGACCCCGGCCGGGGCGAAAGTCCTCGACTTCGGCATCGCGGCCGCCGTCGGCACCCACGACCCCGACCCGGACGGCCCGGTGATGGGCACGCCGGCGTACGTCGCCCCCGAGCGCTTCGAAGGTTGCCCGGCCACGCCGGCCTCGGACATGTTCGCGCTGGGCGTCCTGCTCTACCTCTGCATCGCCGGCCACCTGCCGTGGCGGGCCGAGACCCCGACCGAACTGGTGCACGCGCAGCGCTACAACGACCCGATTCCGCTGCCCGAGTCCGACGGCCTGCCGCCGGAGGTGGTCGACCTGTGCTCGCGCTGCCTGGACCGCGACCCCGAGCACCGCCCGACCGCGCTGGTGGCGGCACTGTTGCTGGCCGAGGCGGTGGACGCCCGTGTCTACGTACCCATGCAGGAGGTCGACCTCTCGCCACCGCGGCCGAAGGTCTCGCCGTGGGACGCCCAAGCGGCCGACGCGCCCACATCGGTCGCGGTGCCGCCGGAGCCGGTCGCGGTGCCGCCGGAGTCGGTCGCGGGGCCGTTGGACGAGGAGCGCGCCGGCCGTCACCGCGCGGAGTGACTCGTCTCGCAATACTTGCCTCTGACGTCAACGAGAGGTTTTAGCGTTGACAGCATGCAGATCAACGGCAGCACAGCCCTCGTCACCGGCGCCAACCGCGGCCTCGGCAAGGCCTTCGCCGAGGCCCTCCTGGCCCGCGGCGCCACGACCGTCTACGCCAGCGCCCGCAACCCCGACCGCATCGACATCCCCGGCGTGGTCCCGCTGCGCCTGGACATCACCGACGCGGCGTCGATCGAGGCCGCGGCCGCCGAGGTGGGCAACCTCGACATCCTCGTCAACAACGCCGGCATCTCCACGGACGCCCCGCTGCTGGGCCCGTCGACGGACAACATCCGCCGCGAGTTCGAGACAAACTTCTGGGGCACCCTCAACGTCACCCGAGCCTTCGCCCCTCGCTTGTCCGGCGGCGCCATCCTCAACGTCATCTCGGCCTTGAGCTGGTACGCCTTCGCCCCGAGCAGCAACGGCTACGCCGCCTCGAAGGCCGCCGAGTGGTCCCTGACGAACGGCATCCGCCTGGAACTGGCCGACCAGAAGACCCAGGTCACGGCCTTGGCCCTGGCCATCGCCGACACCGACATGATGGCCGGCTACGACATCCCCAAGCTCCCGCCCATCGAGGTGGTCACCCAGGCCCTGGACGGCTTGGAGGCGGGCAAGCTCGAGGTGATCGCCGACACCCCCACCGCTAACGTCAAGGCCTCCCTGTCCAAGGACCCGGCCCTCTTCTACGCCGACATCGCCGGCGCCCTTTTCGGCTGACACCACCGGCCGCGGCCTCGTGGGGCCGCGGCCATCCAGAAACGAGACCCAACTCCTCTCGGCAAAGCATCAGCGGCATGTTTCATTCGTCGGCGGAGATGGCCCCGGTCACGTTTTCATTGTCGCCGATAATTTCGCGATGACACTGCCGGATAATGTGCGACAGAAATTGCGCGCCGCCGACCGGAGCTATGCGAGGCCCCCGATATAGAATGGCCCGACCGGCGTTCACGGGCGACGCGTGAGAATCCACTCAGCCCAGTGGACTCGGCCCGCGCGGCGACTTTCGCCGGACCCTTCGGCCGGCGCGGCGTCATCGCCTCGATCCGCACCACCACCTCGCCCCGAACCGTCGACTCGGGCCGCCTTGCCGTCTCAGCCTCAACGGCCGGCTCGGCCCGCACCTCCGCCTCGGGCGGGGTGGCCGGCTCGATCCGGACTGCCTGCTCGGCTTGCGTGGCCGGCTCTGTCCGGACTGCCTGCTCGGCTTGCGTGGCCGGCTCTGTCCGAACTGCCTGGCCGGCCTGGGCGGCTGGCTCGGCCCGCACCACCGTGTCGGCCTCGACCGGCCTCTTCGGGCAACTGGCCTGCGAAGTTTGCGGCACACCGTCGGGGCGGGAAGCGGTCATCGGGCGCCGCACCCAGCTGATCTCGTCATCCCAGACCAGCGGGGGTATCCGCTCGGTCGAATCATGCAGACCCAACTCACCGCACAACCGCGAACAACCATGCAGCCGACACAACTTCAACGCATGGCGTCGTTTAAGACCCCATCGCCGCCGCTCATCCTGACCACGCCGGAACTCCACCATCTCCGGCGAATGACTCGGCACGCCCGACCAATCCCGCATAGAAGCAATAACCGATCTCGAAAAGAACCCCAGCTGCGCCATGAGTCATTATCCCGCACCCCGAAGATCGACAGCAAAGAAACGATCACGGTAATTGAAATAACGCAGGTTGAGTAAATGACGTGCACATCCGTATTGAGGAACATCGCGCCAGTGCTCATCGGGTTTGTCGTCGGCCGCGTCTGCTCGGGCGCGTGATTCCTCGGTGTCACGGGGTGCTCCCGTCACCGCCGTCCGGGCCCAGCCGGCCGAGTGAGGTCACTACCACGCTGGACGTTTCGCCTATCTACGTATGAAGACGGCGAGCAGATCTTGACGTCGAGGGCAATGGGTACGGGTGGCGCGGTGGTTCATCCACGACCGCTCGCTGCTCTCGCGGCTTGTCACCGAAGCCGAGCTCGAACGGCAGACGAAAGCCTGAGCGTGTGCAGGCGTGTGGCAGGGTGATTCTTCGTGATCGATGAGTTTGCGAAGGAGTACCTGCATGGTGAGCTTCGTGACGCTCGTGAAGTGATGTTGTGGAAGCTTGACGGGCTTTCCGAGCACGACGTCCGGCGGCCCCTCACCTCCACCGGCACCAATCTTCTCGGGCTGGTCAAGCATCTCGCGCACACCGAGGCCCGGTACTTCGGCGAGGTCTTCGGGCGGCCGCCCGCCGAGCCCCTGGCTCCGTGGGACGACGAGCGGGTGTGGCAGGACTCCCACCGGCCCGCTGAGTTCGAGACCCGTGCGGAGATCGTCGGCCGGTATCGGGGCGCCTGGGCGCACTCCGACGCCACCATCGACGCCCTCGCCGTTGATGCTCCGGGGCTGGTGCCGTGGTGGCCCCGGCCCGCCGTCAAGCTGTTCAATGTTCTGGTTCACGTTCTCACTGAAACCAGCCGGCATGCCGGGCATGCCGACATCCTGCGTGAACAGCTCGACGGCTCCACCGGCTAGTGCGGTGTCCACGAACGTTTGCCGGGTGGGTTCCGGTGGTGTTGTGGATCCTCGCCCATGAGTGTGGACGAGCGACTCCCCACCGGTATGGGTGGGGCGGGCCTCCGCCGGCCAACTGACCCTGCTGCCGCTGTCCGGGGTGGGTGGCGGCGGGGGTCACGCCGGGCCGTGAGGACACCGGGCAGGTGTCGTCCGGCTCGACGGTGCGTGACTGCACTCATGTGAGCGGGTGCGGTGGTGGTGACGCTGCCCGGGGTTCGGGCGGCGATGGTGAACGCCGCGGCGAGGTCGCGATGCCCGGCGAACTGACAATGCCGGCAGGTCATGGTCCTGCCGCGTGGTTTGGTGATCTTCTTGCGGCAGTGTGGGCAGGTCGAGGAGGTGCCGCGTTCGTCGACCAGGTGCACTTGGATTCCGGCCATTGCGGCTTTGTCTTGCAGGATTTGCAGGGTGCGGCCGATCTGCCACTGCCGCAGCCGCAGGTTGTGCCGCCGCCCGGCCGGCAGATCGAGCACACCGCGGGGATCGCCGACGGTCAGGGTGCCGATCTGCTGTTCGACGGCCCACCCGACGACCGTCTTGGCGGCCTCGTGCAGGGCCTGCTGGACGCGGCGGCGGTGCCGGCCTTCGACCAGCCGGGCGCGGCGGCGGGTCTTACGCCAGCGCCGCGATCCGCGCTGGCCTTTGCTGGGTGCCCGGGTGGCGGTGGCGCGGCGGCGGGCTTTGGTGTCGGCCAGATGCAGGCGGTGTTCGGCGCGGATGGCCCGGCCGGAGACCAATAGGGCGTGCCCGTCGCGGGTGGCGACGGCGAACGGGTGGATGATCCCGCAATCGACTCCGGCGACGCGCCTGGGATCAGGTCGCTGCCCGGCCGGATACGTGGCGACCGGGAGTTCGGCGGTGACGTCGACGCTCAGTCGGCCGTCGGCGAACAGCAGGGTCACCGACCGCACCGTCTCGACCGGATACGGCACCGCCCGATCCAGCCGCAGCAGCAACGCCTGGCAGCCCCGGGCGACCGGTAGCCGCAGGCGGTGTCCGTCAAGGCCGAAGGTGCCGTGGTACCAGCGGATCGGCATCAACGAGCGCCGGCGGCGCGGATACCGCACCTCGAGGGCGCCGGCTTTGCGGCGGGCGGCCGCGGAGAACCAGGCATCGGAGTAACGCCGTAGCACCGACCGGGCGCCCACGCTGTCGAGTTCACCGAACGTGCCGGGCCCGGACTGGGCCAGCAGCCGGCACAGCTGTTGATAGCCCGCCGCCGGGGCGTCCCACGCCGGCGCCGCCAGCCGTTGACCTCCAGCACGCAGGCCCACACGTCTCCGGCGGAGCGCAGCAGGCCGAAGCAGCGCTGCCGTTGGGCTCGGGTCAGGCGTAGGCCGATCCGGGCGGTGCGATGCACGACCGGATCGGGGCTAGCGCCACGACGTCTAGGCATGGAGCAAGAATGTCACGGCCGTCGAACCCGGTCAACGGTCATGGACACCGCACTAGCCGCTTCGGGGCACCACCACGATCGGCAGGCGGGCCCGGCGGATCAGGCGGGTGGATACTCCTCCCAGCAGCACCCGGCGGGCCGGGCCGTAACCCCGGGAACCGCAGAACAGCACGTCCACCTCGGTCAGCGCGGCCAGCCTGCCCACCACGTCGCCCGCCTCGACGCGCCAGTCCACGCGCACGTCCGGCACCGTTTCGGCGGCCCGGGACAGTGACAGCTCGTACGTCTCCCTCGCCGTCTCCAGGAATGCCCGCTCCGCGTCGTCGCCGATGAGGAACGGCAGCGACGCGTCGGCCTCGGCGACCACCGTGTAGAGGCGGAGCTCGTCGCCCGTCCGCCTCGCCATCCGGGCCGCCTCCTCCAGGGCGCGCCGGCCGTCCGGCGTGTCCACATAGGCCACCCCGACCCGGCCGTGCTTGCCCACCGGGCCGGTCAGGCCGGCCGGCGCCACCGCCACCGGGCAGACCGTGCCGGCCAGCAGCCGTTCCGCCGTGCTGCCGCCCGAGCCGACCACCAGCATCGACGCCGCCGCGTGCTCGGCCAGGTCGTGCAGGCCGTGCGCGGCCGACGACGACGCGATCAGGCGGTAGTCGACGTCGGCCGCCGCGCCCTCCAGCGCGGCCCGGGCCCCGTCGAGCACCAGCGTGGCCGCGCGATGGCGGTCGGCCACCCACTCGGCGTCGACCCGGCCCGAGCCCAGGGCGGCCGGCGCCGGGTGCACCACGGCCACGATCAGCGGTACGCCCAGCGTCTGTGCCGTCCAACTCGCCAGCATCAGCGCGTCCGCGCCGGACGCGCCCCCGTCGTATCCGGTGACCACCGGGCCGCTCATCGCGGCTCTTCTTCCTCGTCGTCGTCGCTGTGGTCGCGGGCCCAGCCCGGCGTGGACTGGGGCTCGCTGCGCAGGCGGGAGTTGCGGTAGCCGTACAGCCAATAGATGAGCCCGCCGATGGCCAGCCAGACGATGAACCGGATCCAGGTGTCCACGGGCAGGTCGGTCATCAGGTAGATGGCGAACGCGATGCCGAGCAGTGGCAGCAGCGGCGACCACGGCACGCGGTAGGGCCTCGGCATGTCGGGCCTGGTGCGGCGCAGGACCAGCACGCCGACGTTGACCAGGACGAAGGCGAACAGCGTGCCGATGTTGACCAGCTTGACGATCTCGCTGAGCGGCACCAGCGCGGCCAGGATCGCGATCAGCACGCCGAGCACGATGGTGAGCCGGGCCGGTGTCCCGTACCGCTGGTTGACCTGGGCCAGGCGCTGGGGGAGCAGGCCGTCGCGGCACATGGCGAAGAAGATGCGGGTCTGGCCGTACATGATCACCAGCACCACGCTGGTGATGGCCACGACCGCGCCGAGCGCGAGCACGGCCGCCGCCCAGCTGATGCCGGCGCCCTGGTCGAGGGCGGCGGCCAGCGGCGCGTCGCTCTCCTTCATCTGGTCCGGTGAGGCGATGCCGAGCGCGCCGACCGCGGTCAGCACGTAGAACACCGTGCAGATCAGCAGCGAGCCGATGATGGCCAGGGGCAGGTCGCGCTCCGGTTTCATGGCCTCCTCGCTGCCGGTGGAGACCGCGTCGAAGCCGATGTAGGCGAAGAAGATGACCGCCGCGGCCGCCGTCACCCCGTCCACGCCCTCGGGGGCGAACGGCTGGAAGTTGCCGGTGCCGAAGTTGGCGAAGGCGACGACGATGAAGAACACGAGCACGGCCAGCTTGATGGCGACCATCACCAGGTTGACCCGCGCGCTCTCGGTGACGCCGCGGACCAGCAGGAGCGTGATGGCCAGGACCACGAAGACGGCCGGCAGGTTGAAGACCCCGCCGTCCTCGGGGGACTTCGCGATCGCGTCCGGCAGGGCCACGCCGAACGCCGAGTCGAGGAACGCGTTGAGGTTGCCGCCCCAGCCGACCGCGATGGCCGCGACCGACACCCCGTACTCCAGGATCAGGTCCCAGCCGATGATCCAGGCGACCAGTTCGCCCAGGGTGGCGTACGTGTACGTGTACGCGCTGCCCGCGACCGGGATCGACGAGGCCAGCTCCGCGTAGGACAGCGCGGAGAACGTGCACGCCACCGCGGCGAGCACGAAGGACAGGATGACCGCGGGCCCGGCGATGCCCGCCCCCTCGCCGATCACCACGAAGATGCCGGTGCCGATGATCGCTCCGACACCCATGGCGGTCAGATGCGTGGCACCGACCGCCTTCTTGAGCCCGTGCCCCTCCTCCGCCGTCTCGGTGATCAGGGAGCGTACGTCTCTGACCGCGAAGATGCCCGGCCGTCCCGAAGTCGTCGCCATACCGCGTTCACCTCCCGTTATCGGTTCCCGCCGATGTAACGATGTGCCTACCGCCGGTCACGCGCAACCGGGGGACACGCACCGGCTGTCCGCTGTGGTGCCGGAAACACGCGGCAGCCTGCGAGGGTCCGTTCCGCCGGGGTACGGTGTGGCCACGGGAAAGAGAGGTTCTCTGCCATGGGCGAGGCGGTGATGACGACGCGGCGGCAGGCCGACGGCGCGATCGTCGTCGATGTCCGCGGCACTCTCGACGCCGCCACCGTCGGCGCCCTCCGCGAGATCCTGCTCGGCACCCTCCAGCGCGAGCGGCCGGTCACCCTGGTGGTCGATCTGACCTTCGTCACCTTCATGGACTCGCAGGGCATCGGCACGCTGGTCACCGGTCACAACGCGGCCCGCGAGGTCGGCACCCGGTTCATCCTGCGCAACCCGAGCGAGTTCGTGCACCGCCAGTTGCGCGTCACCGGCCTGACCGAGATGTTCGGCCTGCCGCCTTCTTCTTCAACGACGCAGACCTATACGCCTTGAGCGTTTAGAGTGCGGAGATGGAGCGCTCGGCCGGCCGTGAACCCGACTGGCTGAGCATGCCCGCGGCGGCCGGGCGATGGCACGATCTCGACGTCAAGGCCCCGCAGCTCGGCGCCGTGCTCGCCGCGCGGATCTGGACGCCCGCCCAGCGGGCCGGCCGCGTCCTGGTGGCCCACGACGGGCCCGACTACGACCACCACGCCGATCTGGGCCGCTATCTGGCCGCCTCGATCACGGCCGGGCGGATCGCGCCCTGCCGCCTCGTCCTGCTGCCCGCCGGCGACCGCTTGGAGTGGTATTCGGCCTCGCCCGCGTACGCCCGCAGCCTGGCCGAGGAGATCCTGCCGCAGGTGTCCGACGGTCCCGTGGTGGGCATCGGCGCCAGCCTGGGCGCGCTGGCCATGCTGCACTGCCAGCGCCGGCATCCGGGCGCGTTCGCCGGGCTGTTCCTGCAGTCCGGCAGCTTCTTCCAGCCACGCTTCGACAAGCAGGAGTCCGGCTTCGCCCGATGGCTGCGGATCGTCCGGTTCACCGGGCGGGTCCTGCGGGCCCGTGGCGGGCCGCCCGTGCCGGTTCCGGTGGCCATGACCTGCGGTCACGGCGAGGAGAACCTGGCCAACAACCGGAGCATGGCCGCGGCCCTGCGATCGCAGGATTATCCGGTCGCCTTTGCGGAAAACGAAGGTGGTCATGACTGGCCCGCGTGGCGGGACGCCCTGGATCCGCACCTCACCTCACTGCTAAACGGGCTTGAGAGGAGCCGCAGTGGCTGACGTCGAGCACACCATCGGACTGTTGCTGGGAACCGAGGACGACTGGCCGAGAGCCTACGAGGCGCTGCTGCGGCGGATCGGGACGATCACCGGACCGGACGGCAAGACGCACCGGGTCAACGCCGAGCGGGTCACCATCGAGCCGTTCAACCTGCGCTACGAGCCACGGCACGAGCTGGTCATCGACCGGCTCGCGTACTGGTACTACCACCCGCGCGAGTGGCTCAAGAAGATCGCGCTGATGGACGACGTGTACCTGCTGAACAGCCCGTTCACGTTCCAGTCGATGGAGAAGCACGCGGCGTACTGCGCGATGATGCGGCTCGGCCTCAAAGTGCCGGAGACGGTCCTCGTGCCGTACAAAAATCCCTTGGACAACAGCCGGTACGCCTACACGGCCGCCCGCTACAACCAGCCGTTCGACCTCGACCGCACGGCCGAGCAGGTCGGCTATCCGCTCTACATGAAGCCGTACGACGGCGGCGCCTGGGTCGGCGTCTCCAAGATCCGCAATCCGGACGAGCTGCACGCGGCCTACGACGCGTCCGGGGAGCGGCTGATGCACCTGCAGGCCTCGGTCGAGGGGTACGACGTGTTCGCCCGCTCGCTGAGCATCGGCCCCGAGACGATGGTGATGAAGTTCCGGCCCGACCAGCCGATGCACTCGCGCTACGAGGTCGACCACAGCTTCCTCTCGGCCGACGTCGGCGACGAGGTGGTGACCATCTCGCGGCTGGTCAACGCGTTCTTCCGGTGGGAGTTCAACTCCTGCGAGTCCCTCGTACGCGGCACCGACGTGCACCCGATCGACTACGCCAACGCCTGCCCCGACGTGGCGATCACCTCACTGCACTACTACTTCCCGTGGGCGATGGCCGCGCTCGCGCGCTGGACCATCTACTGCGTCGTCACGGGCCGCCGGCCGCGCCTCGACACCGACACCTCGGCCTATTTCGAGATTTCGGACGACAGTTCTTTGTCGTACGCCGAGAAGCTGCGCGAGTATCGGCGATTGGCCGACGCCTACTTCGAGGTCGACCGCTACCAGGACTTCTGCGCCTCCTACCTGGGACACGTGGACGAGGCCGTCAACGACTGGGTCACCTCCGAGGAGTTCCGGTCGCTGCTGCGCGAGACGGTCCGCGCCACCTATCCGGTCCACGAGCACGAGAGGTTCCTCGCACATTTCGGCGGCCTGATCGACGCCTGGCAGCGCGATCATGTCGTACCCCGGGCCTAATGTTTGCGGTGTGCGGATCCGGATCGAGGGACACGACCTGCCCGGCGCCCGGGCCGGGTCGTCGGCCCTGCGCCTGGCCAACGTTCATGCCGGGATGCAGCGCAAGGCGGTCGCCGAGCAGCTGATCCCGGCCTGGGCGCCGTCGGCGACGTGGGAGATCTCGGTCGACGCGCGGGAGGTCGACGACCTGCTCGACGTGGGCGGGCCGTGGGTCCATGGCCGTCCGGGGGCCCGATTTCTCTACCTGACCTGGGGAAACGTCGTCGGGGACGCCTTCGAGATGTTCCGGCGGGCCAAGCTCATGTTCGGCGACGTGCCGACGGCGGTGCTGCGATCGGCGTACGAGGGAAAGGTCTTGATCGGCTCTCTGGGCCTGACCGACGCCCACGGTGACCCGGTGTGTGCCCGGGTGCGGCCCGACTGGAGCGTCGAATGACCGCCGTCGCCCAGGCCATGGTGCGGGTGCTGCACGGGTTCGTCGGGCGCGACGGCTCCCTGGTCCTGTGGGGCGAGTCCTCCGACCGGAGTGAGTTCGCGCTGCCCACCGCCGCGCTGCCGGCCGGCGATGCGCGCCAGGCCACCCTGGTCCTGCCCTCCACCAGCGCCGGGCCGCTGCCCTCGCCCCAGCTGGGCCTGCCGCCCCGGCGCGGGACGCCCCGGCTGCGGGCCTGGCCGGTGCCGGCCGTGACCGTGCCGTTCCTCGACGACGATCTGGCCGACTCGTGGGACGGGCGGCTCGGGCCGTCGGTGCTGTGGATGACCGAGCTGTGCGCGTTCGCGGCCGATCTCGTGCGGCGCGGGCGGGTGCTGCCGGCGGTCCATCCGCACGGGCCGATCGCCCGCTGGCGGCCCGTGCTCACCGGCTTCGACGCCGTCCACCACGCCGACCTGCTGCGCCGGCTGCCGGCGGCGGCCCGGGCCGAGCGGGCCCGGCCCGGCGACGTGGCCGGGCTGCCGGCGCCGGACGCGCTGGCCGCGGCCCTCGACCGTCTCGTCGACGGCCTGGTCCGCACCCGGCTGGCCGAGGCCGGCGTGCGCATCGGCGACGGGTGGCTGACCGCGCTGACCGACGAGCCGCGCTTCGTCGCCGCGCCCGCCCTCGCCGACGACCTGGCCGACAAGCTCGACGCCTGGCACGCGGGTGCGGTCTCCGGCGCCGCCGTGCGGCTGTGCTTCCGGCTCAGCCACATCACCCAGGAGGGGTCGGAACCCGACGCGGTCGACCCGTCCGGCACCCCGCCGCGCGAGGCCTGGCTGCTGGAGTTCCTGCTCCAGGCCGTCGACGAGCCGAGCGCCCTGGTGACGGCGGCCGACATCTGGCGCGACTCGTACGCGCCGCTGCGCCGCTGGACCAGGCACCCGCAGGAGCGGCTGCTCGGCGGGCTGGGGCGGGCGGCCCGGCTCCACCCCGACCTCGAGGCGGCGCTGCGCGTGCCCCGGCCGGTCGACATGGTCCTCGACACCGAGGAGGCCCATCGTTTCCTCAGCCACGCGGCCACTCTCGAGGAGGCGGGCTACGGCGTGCTGCTGCCGGCGTGGTGGCGGCAGCGGCCCGGTCTGGGCCTGGGCCTCAACCTGCGGCCGCGCGAGGCGGTGCCGGCGGTGCTGCGCGACCAGGCGGCCGACCTCGGCCACATGGTCGACTACGACTGGGGGCTGGCGCTCGGCGGCGAGATGCTCACCGAGGCCGAGCTGACCGACCTGGCCCGGGCCAAGGTGCCGCTGGTGCGGCTGCGGGGCCGGTGGGTCTATCTCGACGCGGAGCGGCTCGACGCCGGCCTGCGGTTCCTGGCCCGCGGCGGCGGCACGATGACGGCCGGCGACGCGCTGCGCACGATCAAGCTGCTGCCGCCGGAGGAGCTGCCCCTGCCGGTGACGGCCACGGCCGGCTCGGGGTGGATGGCCGACCTGCTCTCGGGTGACCTCGAACACCGGCTCACCCTGCTCGACCCGCCGGATGCTCTCGTGGGCTCGCTCCGTCCGTACCAGATCAGGGGTTTCTCCTGGCTGGCGTTCCTCGACGGCCTGGGGCTGGGCGCCTGCCTGGCCGACGACATGGGCCTGGGCAAGACGGTGCAGTTGCTGGCCCTGCTCCTGCACCGCCGCTCCGGGCCGGCGCTGCTGATCTGCCCGCTCTCGGTGCTGGGCAACTGGCAGCGCGAGATCGCCCGCTTCGCGCCGTCGCTGAGCGTCGCGGTGCTGCACGGCACGGACCGGGACGTCGCGCTGGACGCCGACATCGTGCTGACCACGTACGCGACGGCGGTGCGCGACGCCGACCGCCTCGCGGCCGTGCGGTGGGACAGGGTGGTGCTCGACGAGGCGCAGAACGTCAAGAACAGCGCGGGCGCGGCGGCGAAGGCGGTGCGGCGCCTCCCGGCCCGGGTACGCATAGCGCTGACCGGCACGCCGGTGGAGAACCGCCTGGCCGAGCTGTGGTCGATCCTCGATTTCGTCAACCCCGGCGTGCTCGCCTCGGCCCACACGTTCCGGGCCCGCTTCGCGGTGCCGATCGAGCGTTACGCCGACGAGGACGCGGCGGCCCGCCTGCGCCAGGCCACCCGGCCGTACCTTCTGCGCCGCGTCAAATCCGACCCGATCGTCATCGACGAGCTGCCCGACAAACGTCACGTGCGGCATCTGTGCGGCCTGACCGGCGAGCAGAGCACGCTGTACAAGGCGATCCTCGAGGAGATGACCAACCGGCTCGACGAGTCGACCGACCGCTGGAACAAGGGCATCGTGCTGGCCGGCATGACAAAGCTGAAACAGGCCTGCGTCCACCCGGCCCTGCTGCTGGGCGACAACTCAGCGCTGCCCGGCCGCTCGGGCAAGCTGGAACGCCTCGAGGAGATCGTCGACCAGGCCTTGGCCCAGGGCGAGAGCCTGCTGTGCTTCACGCAGTTCGCGCGCTTCGGCTCGATGCTGACACCCCACCTGGCCGCCCGCTTCGGCGTGCCCGTGCGCTACCTGCACGGCGGCACCCCGAGGGCCGCCCGCGACGAGATGGTGGCGGCGTTCCAGGCCGACACCCGCCCAGGGGTCTTCGTCCTGTCCCTGAAGGCGGGCGGAACGGGCCTGAACCTGACCGCCGCCAACCATGTGGTGCACGTGGACCGCTGGTGGAACCCGGCCACGGAGGAGCAGGCCACCGACCGGGCGTTCCGCATCGGCCAGACCCGCGACGTGCGGGTACACACCCTGGTCTGCCTGGGCACGTTGGAGGAGCGCATCGACCGCCTCCTGGCCGACAAGGGCGTCCTGGCGGCCCGGGTCGTGGGCAACGGCGAGGGCTGGCTGACTTCGCTGTCCACCACCGAACTCCGCGACCTGCTGACCCTCGCCCCGGAGGCCCTCAGTGACTGACGAGCGGTTGTCGCTGGCGTTTCTGGGGACTTTCGAGTCGCTGCGGATGGGGCCGACCTTTGCCCGGGGGCGCCGCGACGAGCGGGCCGGGCATGTGCGGAGCCTGACCATCTCGGGGAGTCTCGTGGTGGCGCTGGTGCGCGGCCCGGACGACGCGCGGGCGTTCCGGTCGCGGATCGCGTTGCGGGCCTTCGGGGCCTCGGAATGGGCCCGGGTCGAGGAAGATCTGGTTCTCCAGGCGCGGTTCGCGGCCGATCTGCTCGCGGGGCGGATGCCGCCGGGCATCGGGCGGGTGTTCGAGGCGGCCGGGCTGTCGCTGGTGCCGTTGTCGCTCGACGAAGTGGCGATGGACTGCACCTGCGAGCGATGGCCCATGCCCTGCGTACACCTCGCGGCCGCGAGTTACGCGCTGGCGCGCAGTTTCGAGGAGGACCCGTTCGGGGCTTTCGTCTGGCGCGGCCGGGGTCGCGACGAGCTACTGATGCGCCTGCGCGAGCTGCGCAGCGCCCGTGCGGTCACCGGCGAGCCGGCCGCTCCGGCTGCCGCCGAGATCCCCGTCACCGATCCGGGTGACGGGCTGGGAGACCCGGCTGACTTCTGGGGAGACGCGCTTCCTCCGGCGGCGGCGGTCGGCGGGCGTCCCGGGGCCGTGACCAGGCCTGACGCGTTGCTCGACCAGCTCGATCCGCCCGGGCTGGCGCAGGACGGCCGCCCGATTGTGGAGCTTCTGCGGCCCGCCTACCTGGCGCTGCCGGAAGCGTAGCCGAAGTCCGTTCTCCCACGATCGGGTTACACCTTACGAAACTGACCCGTGACATTGCGTACTCATGATCTCCTTCTTGGGACACAGCGTTTTGTCAAGAGAAGGTGTGAAATGAACCGAATCACCCGAATGCTGATGGTCTCCGGTCTGGGTGTCGTCGCCGCCGCGACGCTGGGCGCCGGCACGGCTGTGGCCTCCACGGGCAGCAGCTCGAACGCTGCCCCCCAGGCGACCACGAACCAGGCCAAGCACTGGGACGACGATGACGAGCGCGTCGTTGGTTACTACCGGGACTTCCGTCGCTGCGTCATCGCCGGCCGGCTCGGCGAGCGCTTCGACCGCTGGGACGACGCCGAGTGCGTGCGGGTCGGCTACGGCTTCCGCAGCCGCTGGGCCCTGGTCGTCGAGGACAACGACGACTGGGACGACTGGAGCGACAACTGGTACAACTGGGACCGCGACGACTTCGGCGACCGTGGCCCGGGCTACTACCACCGCTACCACCACCGTCACCACAAGGGCAAGCACTGACATCGTCAGTAAGCACCACATCGAGCCACGGCCCCGCAGGGCCGTGGCTCGATCTGTTCCTGCTTCCGGGGGCGACCCCCGGACACCCCACGGTGTCGTGGTCGTCCTTCAGCGGGCCGGCTGCGGGCGGTGAGTGGCTGGGCGTCGAACGAAACACACAACGTTCGATGAACGCCCCTCCGTTCGGCATGGCCAGCGGCGAGGCGCGTCCAGCACGCAGTGAACGGTGGCGTCATGACGCGCGCCACCTTGTTCACGGAGGTCGCTGACGCGGATGGGTGACAGACGGCGAAGGACTTCGTAGCTGGGCAAGAGGGTGCCCGCCTCGACCGCGTTTCGAGCCCGGTCGGCACGCCGCCGCGCGAGGCCGGCTCCAGGATGGCATGAGTATCGTCGCGGCGTGAATCTGTGGTCGAGACGTCGGAGTAATCCCGCTCGCATGCGACAAAGATGCGGGGCATTCTTTGATTCCTATTGTGGTGGCTCATTGAAGACGGGAATTTGAACGCCGTCTGAAGAAATTCCCGATCCAGTGCGGCCATGACCTACCGGGGCTCCGAAGCGCATGATCGTGAACGCGTCGTCCCGCCTCGCCTTCGAGCCGCCAGCCTGCGACCCCCTCGCCGACGCCCTGAACTGATCCGCCAGATGTCGATCGCCATGATGGATCGGCATAGAACTAACCGATCCGCAACCAACGGCACTTAGTAATAACGAGAGGCCAGCGCCCAAGGCGATCGTGACCTCGAGGGCAGGATCCAGTCCGTGGATGCTTGGCGCAGGTTGCCAGTCATCTTTCCAACTGGTTCAAGTGACGGAGGGAGCGCGACTAGGTCAGACGCCCTGGCTGCCGGAAGCTGACAGCCATGCGGTCGCGCAACAGACAGAGCGTCTCCTCTGCGAGGTGGCAACCATTTCTTGTACGCACACCTTGGATAACTGGGGGGATCGACGTGAAGACTGATTTTGAGAACTTTTATGGCGCAGCAGCTCAGGTGATACCGGTGTTGCTTCTGGCGGTCAGTATTGAGTCAGCGCTGGTGAAACGAATCATGACACTGAGGTCGAATGTGTTGGGCGAATCGTTGTACAAGAACGCCAAGGACTCCTCTAAAGGCGGCAAGGATCGCCCGTTCCTGAGGTTAATGGTGGACCTCATGTCCAGCATGTTGATATTTCACCTTAAATATCTGGTGGTCTCAGTGATCAGCATAACCATTCTTATCGAGCTGGGGGTGCTGATCGCCCTGTCTTACGACTTGAGTGATTTCTGGGTGGGCGTGCTTGTCCCGATGACCGTCATTGACGTTGCCTATCTGATGGCCTTCACGGTCGTCGCCATGTTCCTGGTGACTCAGCCCTCAAAGCCATCCCGCTCGTCCGGGGCAGGATCAACACAGCCCAGAACGATGAGCGGCCAGCGTGCCCGGACCGGGCGGGCACCAGTCGACGCCGGCGAACATGTTGAGCCAGGCCCGCGAGCCCCAACCCTGCGAGATGAGCTGAGTACGTGGCCGTAGACACACGTGATGCTTCCGGCATGCCACTACAGCGCTCGGCGCTGGGTGAGCGCCGAGCGCGGCGGACGACTCCGGGCGAGCGGCCGTATCGCGTCGGGTGGGTGGCCGGGGGTGGTCAGGCTGTTGCCAGGTAGAGGTCGGCTCCTTCCTCGTGGTGGATCTCCAAGTCGGTGGTGAACGCGCGGGGCGGGGTGGCGCCGCTCTCGGTGTGCCGCCAGGCCGTTGCCCAGGCCTCGATGAGCGCCGCCGGCATCGCGCCCCGGGCCTCCACCAGCAGGTATTTTCCGGCCGGGACCCGCGCGGTGGCCATGCCGCCGGGAACGGCCGCGGACTCGGTCACCGCTACGCCCACGATCTGGGTGTACGCCCCGTGGTGGTCGGACTCGTAGCCGGTCAGAACCGCGTACAGCCGCTGGTCCCGCCGCCCCTCCACGCCGTCGAACGCCCCGGGCGCCGTCGCGCGCTGCCACAGCCCGGGAATCCGGGCCCGCGCCGGGTCGGCCTCGTCGGCGTTGTGTGTCCGCACCGCGTAGCCGATGACGACCACCTCGTCCTGCTCGGCGAGCCTCACGCTTCCTCCTCTGTCGAAAAGCCGTGCCGGGAGGATCGTCGCACCCGGGTACGACACTTTCCGGCCGGCTCAGAGGACCGCGTCGCGGAGGCGGTGGATCAGGGCGTCGCCGACCCGGGCCGTCTCGCGCTGGTACGGAGTGTCGGACAGGACGAAGTGTGTGATGCCCAGATCGGCGTATTTGCGCAGGGCGGCCGCCACCTCGTCGGCCGAGCCGACCAGCCATGTCGTGCCGGCGCCGCCTCCGCCGTAGCGACCGGGCGCGGTGTAGAGGCACGAGTCCAGGACGTCGCCCCGGGCGGCCAGGTCGAGCAGGCGCTGCTGGCCCACCGCCGGGCCGCGCAGCAGTTCCGGCGAGGCCGCGCGGGCGGCCATCTCGGCGACCCTCGCCTCGGCGTCGCGCCAAGCCTCTTCCGCGGTGTCGCGGACCAGCGTGGTGATGCGCAGGCCGAACTCCAGCGGCGGCAGGTCCCGGCCGAGGTCGCCGCTCAACCGGCGGAGGCGGGCGATGCGGCCGGCCACGCCCTCCAGCGGCTCACCCCAGAAGAGCTGCACGTCGGCCTCGGCCGCGGCGACCTTCTCGGCCGCGGCGGAGGCTCCTCCGAAATAGAGGCGAGGACCTTCGCCGTACGGCCGGGGCGCCACCGTCGAATCGGTGACGCTGAAGTGCTCCCCCTCGTACGACACCCGCTCCTCCGTCCACAGCCGGCGTGCGATGCGCATGAACTCCCTGGTGCGCGCGTATCGCTGGGCCTGATCGCCTTCCACGTCGCCGTAGGCGGCCAGGTTGTCCTTCCCGCTCACGATGTTGATCAGTAGCCGGCCGCCGGACAGCCGGTCCAGCGTGGCCGCGGCGCTCGCGAAATGCGCGGGCTGCCAGTAGCCGGGCCGGATGGCCGCCAGCGGCCGGAACGTGGTGGTGCGGGCGGCCAGCGCGGTCGCGACCGTGAACGTGTCGGGCCGGCCCCAGCCGGTGCCGATCAGCGCCCCCGACCAGCCGTGTCTCTCGGCGGTCAGGGCGAGCTCGACGCTGTGGTCGAGGGTGCCGTAACCGTCGACGGCGTCGTCGCCGCGATGGCCGGGCTCGACCGTGTTCGGGATGTACCACAGGAAGGTCGGGCTCATGAGGCGCTCCGGCGGCGGCGGGACGGATCGGTGATGGCCGGCGGGTGGTAGCCCTGGTCCCGCGACGACAGGGTGACGCCGGGCGGCACGATCTTGTCGATCTCGTCCAGGACGTCCCGGGACAGCCGCACCTGGGCGGCGCCGAGCTGGCCTTCGAGCTGGTCGAACGTGCGCGGGCCGATGATCGGGGCGGTGACCGCCGGGTGTTCGAGGACGAAGCCGAGCGCCAGGTGGATCAGCGAGAGACCGGACTGTTCGGCCAGCAGGGCCAGGGCTTCGACGGCGGCCAGCTTGCCCGCGTTGGACGGTTCGCCGATCTCGAACCGGCCGGGCTGGCGGCCACCGCGGCTGGTGGGCGGCTGGGCGCCGCCGGCGCGGTACTTCCCGGTCAGCCAGCCACCCGCGAGAGGGCTCCACGGGATGACGGCCAGGCCGTACTTCGCGGCGATGGGCAGGACCTCGCGCTCGATGCCCCGGGCCAGGATCGAGTACGGCGGCTGCTCGGCCACGACACGTTCCCGGCCGCGGCGCTCGGCGATCCACTGGCCTTCGACGATCGCGGACGGCTCGAACGTGGACGTGCCGATGTAGCGGATCTTGCCCTGGCGTACGAGGTCGGAAAGCGCTCCCAGAGTGTCGTCGAAGTCGGTGTCCTCCTCCGGCCGGTGCACCTGGTAAAGGTCGATGTGATCGGTCTGCAGGCGCCGCAGGCTGTCCTCGACCGCACGGGCGATCCAGCGGCGGGAGTTGCCGAAGTGGTTCGGGTTCTCGCCGATCTGCCCGTGGAACTTCGTCGCCAGGAACACGTCGTCGCGGCGGCCGAGCAGGGCCTTGCCGACGATCTCCTCGGACTCGCCCTGGCTGTAGACGTCGGCGGTGTCGACCAGGTTGACGCCGGCGTCGAGGGCGCGGTGGATGATCCGGATGCTGTCGTCGTGATCGGTGTTGCCGCGTGAGCCGAACATCATGGTGCCGAGCGCGAGAGCGCTGACCTTGACACCGGTACGGCCGAACGGGCGCAGGGGGATGCTCATCGGTATGCCGGTTCCAGACTGTTGGCGGGGCGGGGAAGTCCGTAGTGCTCGCGCAGCGTCGTGCCGGTGTATTCGGTGCGGAACAGGCCGCGTTCCCGCAGGATCGGCACGACCTTGGCCGCGAACGCCTCGATGCCGGACGGCAGGACCGCGGGCATGATGTTGAAGCCGTCGGCCGCGCCGTTCTCGAAGTACTCCTGGATCGTGTCGGCTACCTGCACCGGAGTGCCGGTGAAGGTCCGGTGCCCACGGCCACCGCCGAGCTTGCCGATCAGCTGCCGCACGGTCAGGTTGTCCCGCCGGGCCCAGTCCACGATCAGCGTCCGCCGGCTCTTGTGCCCTTCGATCTCCTCCTCGGCCGGCAGATCGGCGGGCAGCGGCTCGTCCAGTTTCAGCCGCTCGGCGTCCACGCCGAGAACCGTGGCCAGGGTCCCGATCGCGTGTTCGGGCGCGATCAGGCGCTCCAGTTCGGCGTCGAGCTCGCGGGCCTCGGCGAGAGTGTCGCCGATGACCGGCACGATCCCGGGCAGGATGACCACGTGGTCCGGGTCGCGGCCGGCCGCGACGGCCCGGTGCTTCAGGTCGGCGTAGAAGGCCTGGCTCTCGGCCAGCGTCGGCTGGGCCACGAAGACCGCCTCGGCCCACCTGGCGGCGAACTCCTTGCCGTTCTCCGACGAGCCGGCCTGCACGAGCAGCGGATGTCCCTGCGGTGAGCGCGGCAGGTTGAGCGGGCCCTCGACCCGGAAGTACTCGCCGTGGTGGCCGACGGCACGCACCCGGTCCCGCCGCGCGTGCACCCCCCGCTGCTTGTCGGCGATCACCGCGTCGTCGGCCCAGCTGTCCCACAGTTTCGTCGAGACCCGCAGGAACTCGTCGGCCCGCTCGTACCGGGTCCTGTGCAGCGGCTGGCCGTCGAGCCCGAAGTTGCGGGCGGCCGCGTCCCCGGCGGTGGTCACGATGTTCCATCCGGCGCGGCCCTTCGACAGGTGGTCGAGCGAGGCGAACCGGCGGGCGAGATTGAAAGGTTCGTTGTACGACGTGGACGCCGTCGCGATGAGCCCGATGTGCCGTGTCGACGCCGCGAGCGCGGCCAGCAGCAGGGTCGGCTCCAGCTTGCCGGACGGCCGGCGCGCCGGATCGCTCCACAGCACCGGGCTGTCGGCCAGGAACACCGAATCAAACTTGGCGTCCTCGGCCACCCGGGTCAGGTGCTGGTGGGCCTCGAGCGACAGGTTGGCGTGCGGGTCCGACTCGGGCAGCCGCCACGAGGCCTCGTGGTGCCCGGTGTCGTGCAGGAACAGGTTGAAGTGCAGTTGCCGCGTCATACCGGGCTCAGCTCCAGGCTGTTGGCGGGACGGGTCAGGCCGTAGTGGTCGCGCAGGGTCGTGCCGGTGTACTCGGTGCGGAAGCGGCCGCGTTCCTGCAGGATCGGGACCACTTTGTCGACGAAGGCGATCAGGCCGGAAGGCAGAACGGCGGGCATGATGTTGAAGCCGTCGGCCGCGCCGCCGTCGAACCACTCCTCGATGGCGTCGGCGACCTGGACCGGGGTGCCGGTGAACGTACGGTGCCCGCGGCCACCGCCGAGCCGGCCGATCAGCTGGCGCACGGTCAGGTTCTCCCGTTTCGCCAGGTCGACGATCAGGGTGAACCGGCTCTTGGCCCCCTCGATCTCGTCCTCGCTGGGCAACAGCTCCACGGGCAGCGGCTCGTCGAGTCTCAGCAGCTCCGGGTCGAGGCCGAACCGTTCGGCGAGCTGGGCACGGGCGTACTCCGGGCTGATCAGACGCTCCAGCTCGGCCTCCAGCTCGCGGGCGTCGGCGGGGGTGTCGCCGATCACCGGCACGATCCCGGGGAGGATCTTGATGCTGTCCGGGTCGCGGCCCAGTCCGGACGTACGCCGCTTGAGGTCCTGATAGAACGCCTGTCCTTCTTCGAGGGTCTGCTGCGCGGTGAAGACCGCCTCGGCCCAGCGGGCGGCGAACTCCCGGCCGTCCTCGGACGAGCCGGCCTGCACGAGCAGCGGATGGCCCTGCGGGGAACGCGGGACGTTCAGCGGCCCGTCGACCCGGAACCAGCGGCCGTGGTGGTTGATCGCCCGGACCTTGCCGGCGTCGGCGTGGACGCCCGCCTCCTTGTCGGCCAGGACCGCGTCGTCGGCCCAGCTGTCCCACAGTTTCGTGGCGACCTCGACGAACTCGGCCGCCCGCTCGTAGCGGTCCCGGTGCGCGGGCACGTCGTCGAGGCCGAAGTTGCGAGCCGCGTCGGCGCCGGCGGTGGTGACGATGTTCCAGCCCGCCCGGCCCTGTGACACGTGGTCGATCGAGGCGAAACGGCGGGCCAGGTTGTACGGCTCGTTGTACGACGTCGAGGCCGTCGCGATCAGCCCGATCCGTTCGGTGACCACGGCCAGCGCCGTGAGCAGCACCGTCGGCTCCAGCTTGCCGGCCGGCCGGCGCCCGGGATGGCCCTGGAGGACCGGGCTGTCGGCGAAGAAGATCGAGTCGAGTTTCCCGCGTTCGGCGATCCGGGCCAGCTCCTGGAAGTGCTTGACGTCCCAGCTGGCGTACGGGTCCGACTCGGGCAGGCGCCACGACGCCTCGTGGTGGCCGACGCCCATCAGGAACGCGTTGAGATGCATCTTCCGGGTCATCGCCGGCCCTCCTCGTCCACGCCGAGCCGGTCCAGCAGCAGCGTCCTCAGCGCGGCGAACCCGGCGTCCGAGCGGGACCGGTTCGCCAGGTCCACCTTCACGTCGGTGTCGACAACGCCCGCGTCCAGCAGGATCACCCGGTCGGCCAGCACGATCGCCTCGTCGACGTCGTGCGTGACCAGCAGCACCGCGGGCCGGTGGGTCTCGCACAGCGTGCGCAGCAGGGCGTGCATCCGGATCCGGGTCAGCGCGTCGAGAGCGCCGAACGGCTCGTCGGCCAGCAACAGCTGCGGCTCCCGGACCAGCGACCGGGCCAGCGCGGCCCGTTGCTGCTCGCCACCGGAGAGCTGATGGGGCCAGGCCCGTTCCCGGCCGGCCAGCCCGACCTCGGCCAGGGCCTTCGCCCCGCGTTCCCGGGCGCCGTCGCCCCGCAACCCGAAGATCACGTTGTCCAGGACCCGTTTCCACGGCAGCAGCCGGGAATCCTGGAACACCACCGACACCGCGCCCGGCACGCTGATCTGCCCGTACCCGTCGACGTCACGGTCCAGGCCGGCCAGCGCCCGCAGGAGGGTGCTCTTGCCGGTGCCGGAACGGCCGATCAGCGCCACGAACTCGCCGGGGGCGATGTCCAGGTCGAGTCCGTTGAGGACGCCGCCGTCTTTATTGAAAGAGCGATGCAGATTTCGTACGCGGACCGCCTGCTCCGTGCTCAGCCCTCGAGTGTCTGCCGCCATGCCAGCACCTTCCTTGCCGTGAGCCGGACCGCGCTGTCGGCGCAGTATCCGAAGACGCCGTAGATGACCAGGCCGACCACGATCACGTCGGTCTGGCCGTACTGCTCGGCGAGGGTGATCATGTGGCCGATGCCGGCGATCGCGTTGTACTGCTCGACGACCACCAGGCCCAGCAGCGACGACGTGACCGCGAACCGCATGCCGAGCAGGAATCCGGGCAGCGCGCCCGGCAGCACCACGTGCCGGACGAAGTCGCCGCGGCTGATGCCGATCGTCTCGGCCAGCTCGGCGTACTTGCCGTCGATGCCGCGCAGCCCGTTGTGCGTGTGGATGTAGATCGGGACCATGCTGATCAGCGCGATCGTGATGATCTTCATCTCCTGGCCGATGCCGAACCAGGCGATGAACAGCGGGATGAGCGCCAGGGTGGGCACCGACCGCTTGATCTGGATCGGGCCGTCGATCACCGACTCACCGGCCCGCGACAATCCGGAGATCACGGCCAGGACCGCGCCGGTCGCCACGCCGAGGGCCAGGCCGACGGCCGCGCGTTGCAGCGAGGACAGGATGTTGCCGAGCAGGTCGTGGTTGACCCACTGGTCCTCGAACGCCACCGCCACATCCCAGGGGGCCGACAGGATCGCCGGTTTGATCACGCCGGTCGCGGAGCCCACCGACCAGACCGTCAGGGCGAGCAGCGGGCCGATCCAGAACGCGAAACGGATGCGACGGCCGGGACCCAGCCTCCGGCGTACGACCCGGGCGTCGGTCTTGTCCTCGGTCTTCGGTGTCGTGGCGTGCAGGGTGGTCGTCATGACGCGTCACCCGTGACCACCTGGGAGCCCGCGGCCTCCGCCTGCACCTTCTCGAACCGGCGGTCGACCAGCTTGTTCACGTCCAGCTTCTCGTGGTCCTGCTCCTGGGACAGCAGATCGGCGGTCTCCTGGAGCCGGACGATCGCCGCGTCCCAGGTGGCCGGGACGGCCTTGTCGCCGCTGATCTCGACGACGGCCCTGGCGTCGGCCTCGCTGAGTCCCTGGGTGTCCACGTAGTACGCCTTCGCGACCTCGGCCTCGTGGTCGTTGGCCCACAACAGGGCCTTGGTGCGCACCCCGACGTAGACCTTCAGCGCCGCCGCCTTCTCCGCGTTCTCGACGGCCGAGGTGAGGCAGTACAGCGTCGACGCGTCGTCGCGGATGCCGGTGTCGATCGAGGTGGCGCCCGGATACTTCGCCTCGTAGATCTTGATGTTCTGCGCGCCGATCGGCGCCACGTCGACGGACCTGCTGCCGAGCGCGGTCACGTAGGAGTCGCCCGTGCTGGTCAGCTCGACCAGCTGCACGTCCTTCTGGCTCAGGCCCGCCTTCTGCAGCACCCGCAGCACCAGCGCGCCCTGCGCCTGCCCGGCGCTGTAGGCGATCTTCTTGCCCTTCAGGTCGGCCAGTGACTTCACGTTCACGCCGGGGGCGACGCCCAGCTTGTAGATCGGGTGCTCCAGCGGATCCACGGTGACCGACTGGAACACGATCTTCGTC
The DNA here is from genome assembly GCF_042899005.1 of Actinoplanes sp. NPDC000266. Classification (NCBI taxonomy): domain Bacteria; kingdom Bacillati; phylum Actinomycetota; class Actinomycetes; order Micromonosporales; family Micromonosporaceae; genus Actinoplanes; species Actinoplanes sp. NPDC000266. Next base: position 74,581 of record NZ_JBIAZI010000002.1, on the reverse strand, counting down.
GAGGTGCCGGTCCACGCGGCGAACAGCGACGGGATGTCCGCAACCGCACTGCAGTCCAGCTTGTCGGCCCGGAACGCCTGGATGCTCTGCGGGCCGCCGCTGATGTTGGCCCACTCGACGGTCACCCCGGCGCCGGTCAGCTCCTTGTCCAGCCCGGCCGCGCCGATGACCGCCTGCAGCTGCGGGTCGCCGAGGCGCAGCGTGGTTCCACTGGGGACCTTGTCGGGCAGGGCGGCGTTCAGTTCCAGGGTCGCCTTCGGTTCATCGGCGCCGCACGCCGCCACCGTCAGGACCAGCGCCGCGACGGTGGCCGGTCTCCAAAACTTGATCATGATTGCCTTTCACAGAACGTGGAAGTTGCCGGCGTGGTAGAGCAGCGGGGCGCTCTCGGCGGCCAGTTCGGCCTCCTCGACCCGGCCGATGATCAGGTGAGATCCGCCGGCCGGGTGGCGGTGCTCGATCGAGATCCGCAGCCAGGCCGCCGCGTCGTGCAGGACGGGCTCGCCGGTCGGCAGCCGGCGCCAGCGGGTCGTCCCGCCGAACCGGTCGATGCCGCTGGTGGCGAAGGTCCGCGCCAGTTCGGTGTGCCCGGCGCCCAGCAGATGCACGACGGCGGTGCCGGCATCCCGCAGGTGTGGCCATACCGAGGCGGTCGCCACGATGCTGAACGACAGCAGCGGCGGATCGGCCGAGAGCGAGGCGAGCGACGTGACGGTGACGCCGGCCGCGCCGCGTCCCGCGTCGGCCGTCACCACGGCGACGCCGGCGGCGTGACGCCGGAAGGCCCGACGGAAGATCGTGGTGTCCGACGTGGACCGGGAATCGATGATGGTCATGGACGTCTCCGTTCGGCGTGCGTCGTCCTTAATTCATACTATGCAGCTAGGTTTAGTTGGCAACAATGCGCCCGAATGAATTAAGTAATCCCTGCTAGATGAGGGGGGAGGCGTACACCTGATCAAGCGCCACGGCGCCGCCGGCGACCGCCAGCACGTTGTCCGGGAAGCTCGACGCATAGACGGTTGTCAGCATGTCGGCGCCCGACGACGACGCGTCGGCGGCCTCGGCGCGCAACGTCGCGAGGCACTCGGGAAGCCGGTTCGCGCCCGCTTCGGCCACCACGAGGACCTCGGGGTCGAACAGATCGAGCAACAGGGCGGCGGCGCGGCCGACGAGACGGGCCCGCTCCCGCAGCAACCCGAGAGCCTCGGCGCCGCCGGCCGCGGCCGCGTCCACCAGCGCGTGGATGTCCGGGCGGTCGATCAGCCCGGCGGTGTACGCCCGGCGCACCAGCGCCCGCTCACCGACGGCCGCCTGGAGGCAGCCCACGCGACCGCAGGAACACGGTTCGGCGCAGCCTTCGACCGGCAGATGAGCGACCGCGCCGGCCGCCGACCGGGGACCCTGATGGACGACGCCGCCGGTGGCGAACGCGACATCCACGACGTTGCCCACGAACAGTTGCACCGCGCTCTGGCGTGCCCGCCCGGCCACCCGTCCGAGCAGTTGCTCGGCCCGCAGCAGCGCCCGCGAGTTGCTGTCGACCCACACGGGCAGGCCGGTGGCCTCGCCGAGGACGGCGCCGACAGGGACGTCACGCCAGCCCAGGACCGGATGCTCGACGACCGTGCCGTTGGCGGCGTCGACCCAGCCGCCGGTGGCCAGCCCCAGACCCAGGATCCGGCGGCGACGGCCGTGCTCCCGCCGTACGGCGGTGATGGTGCCGGCGAGCGCGGCCAGGACGCTGTCCGGGTCACGGCGGCCGTGCGGGTACTGCCGCTGGGTGATCACCCGCCCGCGCAGGTCGAGCAGCGCGACCGTGGCGCGGGGCACCGCGATGTGGACACCGACGACGCCGACCGCGTGGGACTCGACGTCCAGCGGCACGTGCGGCCGGCCGATCCCCGGCGGCCCGACCGCTTCCGGCGCCTCACGGACCAGGCCCTGGTTCAGCAGGGACGCCGCCACGCCGGTCACCGTCGCGGCGGACAGCCGGGTCGCCCGGGCGATCGAACTCCGCGCGATCGGCCCGTGATCGAGGACGGCCCGCAACACCGCCGCCGCCGTGTCCGGCGACCGGCGCGCCGAAGGCAGCGGCAGATCGTTGCGGCGGGTGGCGCGTTGCACGCCGCTCACGGACCACCCAGGATCATTTTTCGACGCTAACCCGGCGACCACCCGGAGACGGCACTACGTCACGAGATGTTTGACGGTCAGTAATACCTACTCACCACGGCATGGGCTCGTAGTCCTTGAGGAAGCAGCCGTAGACGTCCTCGCCCAGCTCGCCGCGGACGATCGGGTCGTAGACGCGGGCGGCGCCGTCGACCAGGTCGAGCGGGGCGTGGAAGCCTTCCTCGTGCAGGCGCATCTTCGTCGGGTGCGGACGCTCGTCGGTGATCCAGCCCGTGTCGACGCTGGTCATCAGGATGTCGTCGGCGAACATGTCGACCGCGCTTGTTCTTGTCAGCATGTTCAGGGCGGCCTTCGCCATGTTCGTGTGCGGGTGGCCGGCGCCCTTGTAGCCGCGGTTGAAGACGCCCTCCATGGCCGAGACGTTGACCACGTAGCGGCGGGGGAACGGGGACTGGACCATCGATTCGCGGAGGCGGCTGACCAGGATGAACGGGGCCGTGACGTTGCAGAGCTGGACTTCCAGGAGCTCCAGCGCGTCCACCTCGTGGACGCGGTCGCTCCAGCTGTTCGTCGACGTGGTGTCGGGGACCAGGCCGCCGGCGTCGATGGCCACCGAGCGGGCGGTCAGGGCCAGCGACGTGATCTCGTCGGGGGTCAGGACGGTGACCGCTCCGCTGGTCAGGACCGCTGCGGGCGAGGCGCCGGCGCCGCCGAAGTATTCGAGCTGCGGCAGGTCGCCCGACGGCAGCGACTCCTTCTCGGCGGCCGCGATGGCCGAATATGAGCCGGGCGTCCGGCGTACGGTCTGGGCCGCGTTGTTGATCAGAATGTCCAGGGGGCCGCGGGCGGCCACCGAGTCGGCCAGGGCCACCACCTGGGCCGGGTCGCGCAGATCGATGCCCACCACGTGCAGGCGCTTGATCCAGTCGGCGCTGTCGGGCATGGCCTTGAAGCGGCGGACCGCGTCGTGCGGGAAGCGGGTGGTGATCGTCAGGTCGGCGCCGTCGCGCAGCAGGCGCAGCGCGATGTACATGCCGATCTTCGCTCGGCCGCCGGTGAGCAGGGCCCGTCGGCCGGACAGGTCGGTGCGGGCGTCGCGGCGGTCGTGGTTCTTCTCGGCGCAGGACGGGCACAGCTGGTGGTAGAAGGCGTCGACCTGGGTGTAGCGCTGCTTGCAGATGTAGCAGCCGCGGGCCTGGCGCAGGACCCCGGCCACGGCGGCCCGGGCGGTGCTCTTCAGCGGGATGCCGGCCGTCTCGTCGTCGATGCGGCCGGGTGCGCCCGTGGCGGTCGACGCGGTCACGGTGCGGTCGTTCTCCAGGATGGCGTCGCGGCGGTCGCGGCGGCGCTGGAGCTTGGCCGTCTTGTAGATGCCCGCGGTGGCGCGGCGCACGGCCACGGCGTCGGGGTGCTCCACGGGCAGGGACTCGACCTCGGCGAGCACCGCGAGGCAGAGCGCCAGGCGCTCGGGATCGACCCTTTTCTCCGACATGCTGCCCTTATCTCTGCGACGCGAACTGTGCTGGACCACTTTACTTATCGAGCGCGGCGACCGTCTTCTCAAGGGCCTCGGCCAGGATTTCGGCCAGCGGGTTCGGCCGGCGCTTCGGCATCACGAGGCCGATGTAGCGGGTGGGGCACGGCGGCCGCAGCCGGACGGCGGTCACTCCGGCGGTCAGCGCCACCTGGGGCACCATGCTGACGCCGACCCCGGCCCGGGCGAGCGACTGCGCGAAGACGTAGTCGGTGCCCCGGCAGGCCACCCGGGGCTCGTAGCCGGCCATGGCCGCGTAGTGGTCGAGCAGGTCGCCGACGATCAGGCAGCCGTGCACCCAGCGCTCGCCGGACAGTTCGGCCACGGTGACGGCGTCCCGGCCGGCCAGCGGATGCCCGTCGGCCAGCACGACCCACATGGGGTCCTCCATGAGCGGGGTGAAGCACAGGCCGGCGGGCTGCGGCGGCGGCCCGTCGTAGTGGTAGACCAGCGCCAGGTCGGCCGCGCCCTCGCGGATCAGCGGGATCGCGTCCTCGGGCTCGTTCTCGAGCACGGCCAGCTCGACGCCGGGGCGCTCCACGGCGAACCGGGTCAGGGCGGACGGCAGGAGCCGCTGCCCGCCGCTGGTGAAGGTGGCGACGGTGAGCTTGCCGGTGCCGGCTTTCGCCAGCCGGGCGATCTCGTGTTCGGCGCTGGCCAGCTCGGCCGCGATGGCGTCGCCCGCGTCGGCCAGCACCCGGCCGGCGTCGGTGAGCACGACGCCCCGCGTGCTCCGGAGGGCCACGGTCGTGCCCAGCGAGCGCTCCAGGGCGCTGATCTGCTGGGACACGGCCGACGGGGTGATGCGCAGCGAAGTGGCGGCGCGGTTGAAGCTGCCGAGCCGGGCCACCTCACGGAGGATCTCGAGTCGCCGCACGTCGATCATAAGAATTCCTAACAGCCACATCAGCAAGCAGGTACTACCGCTTACTACCGTAAGCGACGAGGCTCGAAGTGTGAATCGTCGCGCCTGGCTCCTGTTCCTGCTCGTGTCCGTGCTCTGGGGCATCCCCTACTTCCTCATCAAGGTCGCCATCGAGGACCTGTCACCCCTGCTCGTGGTCGCCGGCCGCATCGCCATCGCCGCGCTGATCCTGCTGCCGATCGCCGCGGCCCGGGGCACGCTCAGCCGCCTGCGCGGTCACCTCGGCCCGGTCGTCCTGCTCTCCTTCGTGCACATCACCGGTCCCTTCCTGCTGATCACGTACGGGGAGACGCACATCAGCTCCTCCCTGACCGGTCTGCTGATCGCCATCGAGCCGGTCGCCATCGCCCTGCTGATGGTTCGCCGTGAGCCGCTCACCCCGATCCGGATCCTCGGCCTGGCCCTCGGCTTCGGCGGGGTGGCCCTGCTGGTCGGCCTCGACCTGTCGGGCGATCGCAACGGCCTGATCGGCGCGGGCATGGTGCTGGTGGCGACGGTGAGCTACGCGGTGGCGACGATGCTGGTGCAGCGCCGCCTGTCCGACGTGCCGACCGAGGCCCTGACCGGCGCGACCACGGGGATCAGCGCGGTGGTGCTGGCGCCGTTCGCGGCGTTCGCCCTGCCGGCTTCGCCGGTCTCCGGTTCGGCGTGGGCTTCGCTGGTGGTTCTGGGTCTGCTGTGTACGGCTGTGGCCCTGCTCGCCTTCTACCAGCTGATCGGGCTCGTCGGGTCGACGCGGGCGGGCCTGGTGACGTACGTCAATCCCGTTGTTGCCGTGCTTCTCGGTGTCGTCCTGCTGAACGAGCACCTCGGCGTGAGCACGATCGCCGGCTTCACCCTCGTGGCGGCGGGGTGCTGGTTGTCGACGCGCGTCGTGGCTCCCGCGCCTTCGGCGGTCGCCGTAGGGTGATCGGCATGCGGATTTTGATCACCGGGGCGCGGCGCGGGATCGGCGCGGCCATCGCGGCCGGACTGGCCCGCCCCGGCGACACCCTGCTGCTGCATCACCTGGACGCCGCGGCGGAGGCCGCCGGTGTCGCCCAGCGCTGTCGCGATCTCGGCGCCTCGGCCTCGCTGTTCGACGCCGACCTCTCCGATCCGGTCGCTGTCCGCTCTCTTGCCGCTGAAGCCGGTCCGGTCGACGTCCTGATCAACAACGCGGCTCGCGCCTCAAATTCGAACTTTCCCGATTTATCGCATCAGGAATGGCAGCAGACGTTCGCGGTGAACGTCACCGCGCCGATGCTGCTGACTCAGGCCCTCAGCGAAGGCATGGCGGCGAAGGGCTGGGGCCGGATCGTCAACGTGGTCTCGCCGACCGTCGTCATGGGCGGGCCGTCCGGGCCGGCCTACGTCTCCAGCAAGGCGGCGCTCATCGGGCTGACCCGCTCGCTGGCCCACGCGCTCGGGCCGCGCGGCATCACGGTCAACGCGCTCTCGCCGGGCGCGATCCGTACCGAGGGGGAGGCCGAGCTCGCCCACGGCCGCGATCAGGAGGCTCATTCGCCGCTGCTGGCCCGGCAGGCGGTGCCCCGGCCGATCGTGCCGGAGGACCTGGTCGAGACGGTACGCCTGTTGGTCTCCGACGGGTCGGCCGCGCTCACCGGCCAGGTGATCGAAGTCGGCGGGGGACTGGTCTTCCGCTGACCGGCGTCATCTTCCACTATGGCGGGATGACCGAAACGACGTACGACGTCATCGTGGTCGGAGCCCGCTGCGCCGGGTCGCCCCTCGCGATGTCGATGGCCCGCAAAGGCTATAGAACGCTGCTGGTCGACCGGGCCACCTTCCCCAGCGACACGGTGTCGACGCACGTCATCCACCCGCCGGGCGCGGCCGCGCTCCAGCGCTGGGGACTGCTCGACCGGGTGACGGCGACCGGCTGCCCGCCGGTGGGCCGCTACTCGTTCGACTTCGGGCCGATCACCCTGGCCGGAGCACCGGGCAGCGCCGAGTCGCCGTACGCCTACGCGCCCCGCCGTACCCTCCTCGACAAGATCCTGATCGACGCCGCGGCCGATGCCGGCGCCGAGGTGCGCGAGGACTTCACCGTCGACGAGGTGCTCGTCGACGACGGCCGGGTGACCGGGATCCGCGGGCGCGGGCCGGGCGGGACGCCGGTGACCGAGCGGGCCCGCGTGGTGGTCGGGGCCGACGGCCGTACGTCCGTGGTCGCCAAGACGGTCGAGCCGGCCCAGTACGAGGAGCGGGCGCCGCTGACGGTCGGCTACTACTCGTACTACAGCAACCTGCCGACCGACACGTTCGAGGCGTACAGCCGCCCCGGCCGCGGCTGGGCCGTGTGCCCCACCAACGACGGCCTGACCCTGGTGATCGGCGGCTGGCCGCACGCCGAGATGGCCGAGCACCGCGACGACGTCGAGGCCACCCTGATGGAGACGTTCGCGCTGTCGCCTTCGTTCGCCGAGCGGATCCGCGACGCCAAGCGCGAGGAACGGATCTCCGGCATGGCGGTGCCGAACTACTTCCGCACGCCGTGGGGCCCCGGCTGGGCGCTGGTCGGCGACGCCGGATACAACCGCGACTTCATCACGGCGCAGGGCATCACGGACGCGTTCCTCGACGCCGAAGGCCTGGCCGAGGCGCTCGACACGGCGCTGAACGGCACGAAGCCGTACGACGAAGCCCTGTCCGGATATCAGGCCAGGCGTGACGCCCGTGCCATGCCGGTCTATCAGATGACCCTGGGCATCGCCTCGCTCCAGCCGCCGGACGAGCAGACGGTGCAGCTCATGTCGGCCCTGGCCGGCAGCCGGGAGGGTCAGGACGCGTTCGCCCGCCTGAACTCGGGGATCACCTCACCGGTCGAGTTCTTCGCGCCGGAGAACGTGGGCAAGCTGCTGTCCCTCGGCTGACAGGCCCGGCGCCCCGGCCGTGCCATCGTCGACCGGATGGAGCTGCGAACCAGGTTCACCGAGGAGTACGGGCTGTCGACCCCGATCGCCCAGGCCGGCATGGCGTTCGTCGCGATGACACCGGAACTGCCGGTAGCGGTCAGCAACGCCGGGGCGATGGGAGCGCTCGGCGTCGGCCTCATGCCGGCGCCGGCGCTGGCACAGGCCATCGCCGGCATCAGGGCGGGCACCGACCGGCCGTTCCACGTCAACTTCATCACCGCTTTCACGCAGGACGATCAGATCGACGCGGTCGGCGAGGCCCAGCCGGCGGCCGCGTCGTTCCACTGGGGACACCCGTCGCGCACGTGGATCGACAAGCTGCACGAGGCCGGGGTCCGGGTCTTCGAACAGGTCGGCTCGGTGGACGCGGCGAGACAGGCGGTGGACGACGGGGTCGACGTGGTGGTGGCGCAGGGCGTGGAGGCGGGCGGCCACAACTACGCGACGCTGCCGACGTTCGCGCTGGTGCCGCTGGTGGTGGACGCGGTGAGCCAGGCCCTGGTGCTGGCCGCGGGTGGGATCGCGGACGGGCGGGGTCTGGCGGCGGCTCTGATGCTGGGAGCGGACGGCGCCTGGATAGGCACCCGGCTGGTGGCCACGGACGAGTCGGGAGCCCACGAAGGCTACAAGGAAAGGCTGGTCACGGCGGGGGCGACGGAGACGGTGCGTACGTCCCTGTTCGGCCCCGAGACACCGGAGTTCAACCCGATGAGGGTGCTGAGCAACCGGGTGACGGAGGAATGGCCGAGGCAGCCCCCGCCCGGCGCGGAACGCCCGGTGATCGGGCATACGAGCCTGGGCGGCCCCGAGATCGAGATTCCCCGCTTCTCCAACCTGGTACCGACCCGGGTCACAACGGGCGACCTGGAGGAGATGCCGCTGCTGGCGGGCCAAGGCGTGGGCTTGATCGACGGTGTGAAGAGCGCCGCCTCGGTGATCGCCGACATGACGGCCCAGGCGTCGGAGATGCTGGGCCGTTAGCATCCTTGACCGCCGCGCCGCTCCGGAGCTGGAGGCGGCCTGCGGGGACCGCCCGCAAGGCCGAGCCGGCGCTGTGCCGGCTCGGCGGTGGGGCGCCGTCAGTCCGTCGTCTCCGGGCCGTCGGGGTCGCCGGTGGGGCGGGGACGGGCCGGAACCTGGTCGGCGAGGCTGGCCGGCCGCCGGGTGGGCTTGACCTCGGCCAGGGACTCGGGCCGGCGAACGGAGTTCGGGGCTTCGTCGGTGGCGGCGGTCTTGGCGCGATCGCCGGCCGGGCGGGTACGGCTGTACTGCGCCAGATCGGCCGGCCGCGACTCCCGCAGATGATCGCCGAGATCCGCGGGCCGCCGAACGGGCCCCGGAGGCAGCGCGCGGGGCGCCGGGAACGACGGCAACTCAGGCGCGCCACCGGTGGCGGCGGTCGGCTCGGCGAAGGACGCTTCGTTCCGCCCCGATCGATGCGGCAGGGGCTGGTCCGCGAGCGAGGCCGGCCGGCGCACGGCAGCAGCCTGACCGGCTGCTGAAGCTTGACCGGCTGCTGAAGCCTGTGCGGGCAGCGAAGCTTGGGCGGACGGAGAAGCTTGCGCGGCCGCCGCGGCCTGGGCGGGCATCGACGGCTGGGCAGACAGAGAAGCCTCGGCGGACGGAGAAGCCTGGGCGGTTTCCTCGGGGCGGCGCTGGGCCGGGATGTCGGCGCGGCGCTGGGGGAGGTAGCTGCTCAGGTCCGTGGGCCGGTCGCCGCGGCCCACCGGCAGGGCCGGAAGGGCGGGGAAGGCCGAGGTCTTCGGTTCGGCCGGTGCCGTGGGTGCGGCGGGGAGTTCGTGTTGGGCCGGGCGCTGCGGGAGCGGCCGATCCAGGTTGGCCCGGAACGGGTCCGCCTCGGCCGGCTGACGCCGTGGCAGGGGGTCGGCCTGGAACGCGCGCTGAGGCAGAGGCTCCGGATTCGCGCGGAACGGGTCGACGTCGGCCAGCGTCCGCCGCCGCGGCAGGGGAGCGGCCTCCGCCGGCGCCGAGTCCTCAGCCGCGAGCGGGCCGGCGGACGGGGTCTCGGCCGTGAGCGGCGTCCGGGCCGGGCTCACGGACTGCGTTTCGGCCGTGAGAGGCGTCCGGGCCGGGTTCGCGGTCGGCGTTTCGGCCGTGAGCGGCGTCGGGGCCGGGTTCGCGGTCGGCGTTTCGGCCGTGAGCGGCGTCGGGGCCGGGCTCACGGACTGCGTTTCGGCCGTGAGAGGCGTCGGGGCCGGGCTCGCGGACGGGGTCTCGGCCGGGAGTGGCGTCCGGGCCGGCGCTGCGGACGGAGCCTCGGCCGCGAGCGGGGTCTGTGCCGGAGTGGCGGGCGTAGCGTCGGTGGCCGGCTCGGCCGGGGCTGGTGCAGTGGGCCGGACCTCGGGCGCGGGCGGCGGCACGGCCGTAGCGGCGGGCCGGACCTCGGGCGCGGCCGTCGTGGAGGGCCGGACCTCGGGCGCGGCCGTTGTGGTGGGCCGATCCTCGGGCGCGGGCGACGGCGCGGCCGTTGTGGTGGGCTGGGTCTTGGCCGTGGGGGAGGGCTGGGCCTCGGGTTCCGGGTCGGGTAGGGGCTGACGGCGCGGCAGCGGGATGGCCTGAGCGGGCGTCGTCGGTGGTGCTTCGGCGGGTGGGGCCGGGCGCTTCGAGAGAAGAGTGGGCTCGGGCTGGGCCGGTGGCTCCTCGGTCGGTGTGGGCTCCGGCTCCAGGGCCTTCTTGATCTGCGAGGCGGGGATGCGGCGTGTCGTGGCCAGATCGGGGGCGGTGAAGCGGGTTGTGGCGTCCAGGTCGGGAGTTTCGGAGCCGGAGGTGGGAGCGTCGGCGGTGGGGCTCGACGGGGGCTCGGGGGTGGTGCGGGCCGCGTTCAGGTCGGTGGGGGAGAGGCTTCGGGTGCGCTCGAAGTCGGTGTCGGCCAGGTCGTTCGCGCGGGTGGGTGGGATCGGGGGGAGGGCCAGCGGCTCGCGGAAGAAGGTGGGGGCCTCGGGGCGGTCGCCGAAGAACGGGGTGGGTGCTGAGGTGTCTACCGGGTCGGGCTCGGCCGGTAGTGCGAAAGCGCTGGTGAACGTGCTGGTGGAGGACGTGAAGAAGAACTCGTCAGGTGCCGAGTAGTCGGTGTGGTTGCTGCTGCTGTACGTCGAGCCGTTCGACGGCTCGGACGGCAGGAGGAAACCCGTCGAGCTGGGGTAGACCGAGCCTCGGGGGAGGTCGTCGTCCTCGATGATCTCGGCGTCGATGATGTCGTCGTCGGGATCGTGGCTGGTGTCGGTGGTCGACTCGACGGAGACCGGGTCGGGGGCGTGCGCGTAGGCGGCGTCGGCCTCGTCGGCGGCCATCTCGGCCTCGGCGCGTTCGATGCCGGCGCGGACGGCCTCGGCGGCCGCGGCCTCGACCAGCCTGCTCTCGACCGAGTCGGCCGAAGGCTGCTCCAGGGCGGTGTCGGCCGGTGCGGGCTCCTCGTCGTCCGAGGCCGCCGGAGCCGGCTCATCCGCGGACGAGGGCGGCTCTTCGGAGGACAAGGAGGACAAGGAGGGCGAAGAGGACGAGGAGGAGGGTGATTCCTCTGGGGTGTCGGCGCCCGGCGAGGCGACGCTGCCCGCGCCGACCACGGGGTAGGCGGCGGTGCGGTCGTCGGTGGCGGGCTCGGCGCTGACCACGGGGTAGGCGGCCGTGCGGTCCTCCGTGCCGAGGTCGGCGACGACCGCGGTGGCATCCGGTCCGGGAGTGGCATCGGAATCGGGCTCAGCGGCGGGGCCGGACGCGGAGGAGGAAGAGGCGGCCGGAGCGTCGGGGATGATCTCGGCGTCGATGGGCTCGTCGTCGGTGACCCGGGGGAAGACCTGGGTGGCGGCGGCGTCCGCTCCGGACGGCAGGGCGTACGGCGACGAGGCGCCGGGCAGGGCCCTGGGCTCCTCGAAGAAGGGGGCCAGCCACGTCGGGCTCGGGCCCGCGGGCAGGGCCAGCACCTGCGTGTCGTCGCTCGCGGCGTGGCGGCCCGTCGGCAGTTCGCCCGCGTGTTCGGCCAGGCCGGCCTTCTGCTGGAGGCGCTTCAGCGGGCCGGGCGCCCACCAGGCCGCGTTGCCCATGAGGCCCAGGACGGCGGGGACCAGCAGCATGCGGACGACCGTGGCGTCCAGCAGGAGCGCGACGATCATGCCGACGCCGACGAAGCGCATGGTCGTGACCGAGGAGAGGGCGAAGGCGCCCGTCACCACGATCAGCAGCAGGGCGGCCGCGCTGATCACCCGGCCCGTTCGGGCCAGGCCGGTCGTGACCGCCTCCTTGGACGTGGCGCCGTGTGCCCGGGCCTCGACCATCCGGGAGAGCAGGAACACCTCGTAGTCGGTGGACAGGCCGAACACGACCGCCGCCATCAGGACCACGATGCCCGCCTCGAGCGGGGCCGGCGTCACGTTCAGCAGGCCGGCCAGGTGGCCGTCCTGGAAGATCCACACCAGGATGCCGAAGGTGGCGCTCAGGCTGAGCGCGCTCATCAGCACCGCCTTGATCGGCAGCAGGATCGAGCCGAAGGCCAGGAACATCAGGATCAGGGTGGCCCCGACCAGCAGGCCGATCATCAGCGGCAGCTTGTCGGCCGTGGCCTGGAGGCTGTCGATGTTGCGGGCGGTCGTGCCGCCCACCAGCAGCTCCACGCCGGGCGGCACCGGCAGCGCCCGGATGCCGTCGACCACGTCGCGCGAGGACGTGCTGAACGGGTCGGTCGACGAAAGCGTGGCCGTGAAGACCGTCGTGTCCTTGGCCCGCTGGGCCGGCGTGATCTGCGCGATGCCGGGGATCTGGCGCAGCTGGACGGCGAACTTCGACGTGTCGCCCTGACCGCGCAGCACGATCTGCACGCCGTCGCCGGCGAACTGCGGGTAGCTGGTCTGGAGGGTCTCGATCGCCTGGCGGGCCGGGTCGGACGCCGGCAGGGTGCGCTCGTCGGCCTCGCCGAAGCGGACACCCGAGATGGGCAGGGCGAGCAGCAGCAGACCGGCCAGGATCGGCACCGCCACCACGACCGGGCGGCGCAGCACGCCCGTGGCCAGCCGCGCCCAGAACGACTTGTCCGGGTCGCCGGCCGAGAACGGCAGGCGGACCGGCAGCTTGTCGACGCGGGGGCCGAGCACGGCCAGGATCGCCGGCAGCAACGTCAGGGACAGCAGCGCGGCCAGGCCGACCGCGGCCAGGCCTCCGTACGCCAGGGAATTGAGGAAGCCCTGCGGGAACAGCAGCAGCCCGGCCAGCGCGATCATCAGCAGCGACGCCGAGAACACCACCGTGCGCCCGGCCGTCGCCACCGTGCGCTGCACCGCCTCGGCCGGGGTGCGCCCGGCCGCCTGCTCCTCGCGGAACCGGCCCACCATGAACAGGCCGTAGTCGATGGCCATGCCCAGGCCGAGCAGGGAGGCCACGTTCACCGCGAAGGAGTTGACCTCGTGGTGCGAGGCGATGGCGTGCAGGATGCCCAGCGAGCCCAGCACCGCGGCGCCGCCGACCAGCACCGGCAGGGCCGCCGCGACCAGCGAGCCGAAGATGAACAGCAGCAGGATCAGGGTGATCGGCAGGGAGATGGCCTCGGCCGTGGCCAGGTCGGACGTGGAGCGCGAGGTCGACGCGTCGGCCAGCACGGTCGCGCCGGCCAGCTGGACCGTGGCCCCCTCGACGGCGAACTTGTCGTCGATCTCGCGGTAGGCGTCGAGCTTGGCCCCGTCGTCGGCGCCGGCCAGGGTGACCACGGCGACGGCGCTCTTCTTGTCCTTGGCCGCGTACTGGGCGCTGCGTGCCTGCCAGTACGACGTCGAGCCGGTCACGGCCGACTTGGGCAGCGCGGCGAGCCGCTCGCGGACCCGCTTGCCGAGCGCGGCGTCGTCGATCTTGCCCTTGGTGGGGGTGTAGATCACGACGAGGTCGCCGCCCTGCGCCCCGAACGCCTCCGTGGCCGCCTCGACGGCCCGGGAGGACTCACTGTTCGGGTCGTTGTAGCCGCCTTCGGACACCTGCCCGAAGACACCGAGCCCCCAGACGCCCGCACTGATCACCGCGACGAGCGCGACGGCCAGCACCGGCCACCGGAAGCGGGCCACCCACGATCCAAAGCCCGCGAACACGCAAAACCCCTCTTGTCGCCTACGGCCGGCGGTTCCCGGCCGGCCCGATATGCAAGCACGTCATCGAAGCGTCGCCGCCTCCAGGGCCACCCCGCCGCAACCCTTGCCATAGGTCGCGTCGGTGGCCCAGTTCAACTGCACCTGCCCGCTCTTCGGCGCGTGGTAAACCACGGTCAGCACCGCCGTCCGCAGCGTTCCGGTGCGCTGATCGAGCACGATAGAGCCGCCGGCCGTGCCCGTGGAGAGCCGGGCGGTCAATTTTCCGCGGGCCGCGAGCGAACCCACGTACAACCTCAAGGTCCTCGGCGCCGGCCCGGCCGGCACCGAGAGGGTGAAGCCGTTGCCCTTTCCGCAGGTGCGGATGCCCGTGGTGGTGCCGGCACTCGCCGCCACCGGGCTGCCGCCGGCCCAGCTGAACCGCTGCGGGCTCAGCTCGTGGCGGAAGCGGGGCGCGGTCGGCGCCCCCTCCAGGATCTTGAAGCCGCCGCCGGCCGCCCGTTCCAGGGAGAACGTCCCGTTCAGTCCCCAGTGGACCCAGTCCGCCTTGCCCTCGGCCGACAGGTCGACCGCGGCCGGCACGCCGGCCTGGGCGATCTGGACGCTGCCCGGGTCGGCCGTCGGGCTGCGGAAGACCGGCGATCTCGGCGGCGTGGGCGACGGTGACGGCGACGGGCTGCCCAGCGGGATCAGGCCCGTGCCGGAGGACGGCAGCCGCAGGTCGCCCAGCGCCGGCGCCGGCGGATCGACCGGGGGCAGCGCCTCCTCCTTGTGCACCATCGCGCGCGTGGCCACGAAACCGAACCCGATCACCAGCAGCACCCCGGCCAGGATCACCGCGGCCGAGGACAGCACCTCTTTGCGGCGGCCGCCGGTGTCGAGACCGTCCAGCGGCGGCGCGTCGTCCCGCCGTCGGGAATCGGCCCGATGACCCGTCGGGCGTCGGCGCGGGGACAAGCGGAACTCCTGCGGGGGGATTTGGTGAGGGGGCTTAACAGACGCACACGATCTCACTTCGCCGTGTGACGGTGAAGAGCGGGATGCGTGACCGCCCGGACGGGGGATCACCCACCTCGGCGGTTCGGTGGAGGTTTCACGGGGCGTATTCGCGTAAAGCGCGTATCGTGTCCGAAGTTTCCGGACCGGCGTGATACAGGAGAGTCGCTGACATATGAGTTCCCAGACCGCTCGCCCCGTGAACACCGATTCCAAGAAGCGGCGGAGTCAGGCCATCGGTGGCGCCGTGGCCGGCGTCGCCGTGATCGCCGTGCTGGTCGCGGTCTTCGTGACCGTCCGTTCCGGTGACGGTGACGACGCGAACAACACCTCCGCGGCCGCCGCTCCGACCTCGGCCGCCGCCCCGGCCGAGGCCGTTCCCACCGAGGCCGTGCCGTCGGAGGCCGCTCCTCCGGCCGCCGCGCAGGTCGAGACGCCGGCCGCGCTCGCCAAAGAGCCCGAGGTCAAGGCCGGTGAGGGCAAGCTCACCAAGCTCGGCGTCACCGCGCTCGTCCCCGGTACCGGCCCCGCCGTGCAGAAGGGGCAGACCGTCACCGCCAACTACAAACTGGTCAGCTACACCACCGGCCAGGTGATCGACTCGTCCTGGTCGCGCGGCGAGCCGTTCAGCACGCCGATCGGCGTCGGCGCGGTCATCAAGGGCTGGGACGAGGGCATTCCCGGCCAGAAGGTCGGCAGCCGGGTCCAGCTCGACGTCCCGGCCGCCCTCGCCTACGGCGAACAGCAGGGCGATCTCCGCTTCGTCGTGGACATCCTCGCGGCGAAATAAAGCATTCAGAGGTACGTATCGAGCGGGTTCCGCCACATCCTGGTGGAACCCGCCGCAGCGGCCGGCGGGGTGCGACTCACCCTCCTCACCGGCTTCCGGCCGGTTCGCCGGGTTGCGCTCAGAGCTCGGAAACCACCACGTCCAGCTGGCGCGCCCGGCCGGCCGGCACCGGATGTTCCTCCACCCGGTATTTCAGATCACGCAAGGCCCCGGCCACCTCGTCGGTCGACGCCGGCGCCACACCGGCCTCGGCCAGCGAGCGCACGATCCGGCCCTTGGTGGCCTTGTTGAAGTGGCTGACCACCGAGCGCTTGGCCACGCCGTCGACCACCCGCTCGTGCAGCACCCGGACCGTCGCCGCGTCGGCGCCCGGCGCCCACATCGCGCCGTACGCCCCCGAGCGCAGATCGAGGATCGGCCCGGGCAGCGGATCGAGCGCCTTGGGCAGGGCTTTCTTCCAGTACGAGGTCAGCCCGCCCACCGACGGCAGCGTCACCCCGACCGGGCAGCGGTAGGCCGGGATCAGGTCGTCGAGGCGCACCACACCCCACAGCCCCGAGAACACCACCGCCCGCTCGCCGAGCCACGACCGGGCCGCCGGCGCCAGCGAGGTCGCGTCCAGCGCCTCGTACAGCACCCCGCTGTAGATCGACGCGGCCGGCGCCGCCGGCGCCTCCAGCAGTGCCGCGTTCAGCGCGATCTCCGAGGCCTGCCCCGCGCTCAGCCCCAGCGTCGCCAGCGAGTCGGCCACCGACCGGGCGCTGGTCCGCTTGCACATGGCCACCAGCCGCGACAGCACCCGCTTGCGGGCCGGCGCCAGCGCGGGCAGCCAGTGCCCGGACGGGTCGACGGGAGAACCGGAGGTGGCGGGGGTCTTGCCCTCGGACGGCGGCAGGAGGATCAGCACGCCGGTGAGGTTAGTCCGGGTTGCGGTCGGCCAGCGCGTCGGCCACCGTCGGATAGACGGAGATGCGCGGCGTCAGCCCGACGGTCTCCAGCAGCCGGCCGAGGAACTCGCTGGGCGCGGCCAGCCGGAGCCAGCCGCCGTCGGCCCGGGCCCGGTTGTGCCCGATGACCAGCGCGCTCAGCCCGGTCGAGTCGCAGAAGCCGACCCCGGACAGGTCGACGATCACCTTCGGGCCCGGCCGGTCGAGCACCTGGTCGAGCGTGGTGGTCAGGACGGTGTTGCTGTCGATGTCGAGATCTCCCCGCACGGTGATGACCACCGATTCGTCGGCGTTATCCACCACGGACACGTGCACGAGTTCCTCCCCGCTTCCGGCCTCCTGAAGGCGTCGCGGAGGTACTGCCCAATCGGTGACCGAAAGTCACCTGGACGCGGGAACGGAACCGGCCGGAACGGAGACTGTCGTCTTCACCGTCGCCTGGTCGAGCTCGCCGATGCGGACCGTGAACTTGATCTCGTACGTGCCCGGGAACGGGAAGGCGATCGCGCCGACCGCGTGGTGGCGGGGGATCAGCCCGAGCAGCGGCTGGGTGACCGGCTCGACGTCGTGGTCGAGCAGCCTCGACGTGACGGTCCACTCGTCGGCCGGCAGCGGCGCCCCGGCCGGCGTGTAGACGAAGGCGTGGATCGTGTTGTTGTCGCCGATCTCCACCGGATAGATGTTGAACTGCAGCGTGTAGAGCGGCGACGTGAGCGTCTGCGACACGCCCTCCTCGCGTACGGCGCCCTGGTCGACGGCCGCGCTGCGCCCCGGGTTGATCTGCACCAGCACCGAGCTGAGGCCGAGGATCACGACCGTGGCCAGCACCTCGACGCCGACCGTGCGGCGCAGCCCGGCCGCGCCCGGCGCGCGGTGCACCAGCTTGCGGGCGACCGCCGCGAAGGCCAGCGTCACCGCCAGCACCGCCACCTTGGCCAGCAGCAACCGGCCGTACCCGGTCTGCCAGAGCGCGCCGGCCGATCCCACCTGGACCACCGCCTGCACCACGCCGCCGGCGACCAGCCACACCACGGCCAGCGCGGCCCAGCGCGACCAGACCGGCAGCACCACGCCGAGCACACGTGGGTCGGTGCGGCGCAGCAGGAAGACGGTCAGCGTGACCAGCCCGCCGAGCCAGACCGCCATGGCCGCGATGTGCACCACGTCCGACGCGACGATCACGCCGGCCAGCGGCGAGGCGGCCGCGTGCCCGGTCAGCGGCCACGTCGTCATGCCGCCCAGCGCCAGGGCGGCGACCGCCAGCGACCGGGCCCGGCCGGCGCCGCCGCGCAACAGCGGCGGCAGCAGGCCCGCGATCACGGCCAGCACGCCGATCCGGGCCAGCAGCGTCAGGCCGTACGAGCTGGAAAGCACCTCGCCCAGCTCACGGCCCGAGACGTCCCACAGAGCCGAACCGCTGCTCGCCGGCGCCTGCGCCCAGAGGGAGGCCAGCGTGGCCACCCCGATCAGCCCGAGACCCGCGTACACGGCCTTGATCGCACCCGTCCGGGAGCGGCGGCGCGGCCACAGCACCGCCAGGAACAGCGCCGGCCCGGCGGCCAGCGTCAATCCGGCGTACCCCAGAAAGCGCGTGACCGGCGTGACCAGAGTGACCGAACGATGGGTCCCGGCCTCGCCGGGATCGGCCGGCCGCGTGGAGGGAGCGCCGACCGAGAAGGTCAGGGCGCCGCCCACGGGATGGCTGTCGGCCGAGATCACCCGGTAGCTGACCAGATAGGTCCCGAGCGGCTGGTCGGCCTTGCGGACCTGGATGCGCAGCGTGGACCCGGTCGCCTTGGCCTCGCCGGAGATCCGCTGGCCGTCCGGCGAGATCACCTGGATGCGGCCGGCGACCGGCGTGACGGCCTCGCTGAAGGTGACCACGATCTCGGTCGGCGAGGTGCCCACGATGCTTCCCGGCGCCGGAACCGCGCCGAGCAGCGAGGCGTGCGCCTGCGCGGGGGAGGCCGGCACAGCGAGCACACCGAGGGCCACCAGGAGCAGGAGGAGCACGCGCTTCACGGGTGGTAGTTCGGATAACGGGCCGCAAAGGTTCAACCGCTTACCCGCCCGGATGCCCGGGACAGCCGATATGGATACGCTCACGGCAGGTCCAGCGCCATCGAAGAGGAGACCGTCATGTCCGTCAACCCCCGCGCCGGGAAGCCCGCCGAGCCGCGCGATCTGATCGACGTGCCCAAGGTCGTCTCCCGGTACTACACCGAGCACCCGGACCCCGGGGTGGTGGGCGAGCGCGTCACCTTCGGCACGTCCGGGCACCGCGGCTCGTCGCTGCGCAACGCGTTCAACGAGGACCACATCGCCGCCACCAGCCAGGCGATCGTCGAGTACCGCAGGGCGCAGGGCACCGACGGGCCGCTGTTCGTGGGCCGCGACACCCACGCGCTCAGCGAGCCCGCGATGATCACCGCGATCGAGGTCTTCGCGGCCAACGACGTGACCACGCTGATCGACAGCCGCGACGGCTACACCCCGACGCCGGCCGTGTCGCACGCGATCCTCACCTACAACCGCGGCCGCACGAGCGGGCTGGCCGACGGCGTCGTGGTCACGCCGTCGCACAATCCGCCGGACGACGGCGGCTTCAAGTACAACCCGCCGAGCGGCGGCCCGGCCGACACCGACGCCACCAAGTGGATCCAGGACCGGGCCAACGAGCTGATCGCGGCCGGCCTGACCGGAGTGAAGCGGATCCCCGCGTCGAAGGCCCGGGACAAGGTCGACGGCTATGACTTCCTCGACTCGTACGTCGGTGACCTGGGCGCGGTCATCGACATGGAGGCCATCCGGTCGGCCGGCGTGCGGATCGGGGCTGACCCGCTGGGCGGGGCCAGCGTCGCCTACTGGGGCGCGATCGGCGAGCGGTACGGGCTGGACCTGACCGTGGTCAACCCGAACGTCGACCCGACCTTCGGCTTCATGACCCTCGACTGGGACGGCAAGATCCGCATGGACTGCTCGTCGCCGCACGCGATGGCCTCGCTGATCGCCCAGAAGGACCGGTTCCAGCTGGCCACCGGCAACGACGCCGACGCCGACCGGCACGGCATCGTCACCCCCGACGCCGGCCTGATGAACCCCAACCACTACCTGGCGGTGGCGATCAACTATCTGTTCGGCGCCCGCGAGGACTGGCCGTCGGCCGCCGCGATCGGCAAGACCCTGGTCTCCTCCTCGATGATCGACCGGGTCGCCGAGAGCCTGGGCCGGCGCCTCGACGAGGTGCCGGTGGGCTTCAAGTGGTTCGTGCCGGGCCTGCTCGACGGCTCGATCGGCTTCGGCGGCGAGGAGAGCGCCGGCGGCTCCTTCCTGCGCCGCGACGGCGGCCCGTGGAGCACCGACAAGGACGGCATCCTGCTCGACCTGCTCGCCTCCGAGATCGTCGCGGTCACCGGCCGTACGCCCAGCGAGCACTACCGCGACCTGACGGCCAGGTTCGGCGAGCCGGCGTACGCCCGCATCGACGCCCCGGCCACCCGCGAGGAGAAGGCGATCCTGGCCAAGCTCTCGCCCGAGCAGGTCACGGCCAAGGAGCTCGACGGGGAGCCGATCACGGCCGTGCTGACCACGGCGCCCGGCAACGGCGCCGCCATCGGCGGCCTCAAGGTGGCGACCGCGTCCGGGTGGTTCGCCGCCCGGCCGTCCGGCACCGAGGACGTCTACAAGATCTACGCCGAGTCGTTCAAGGGACCGGACCACCTCGCCAAGATCCAGGAGGAGGCCCGGGCCGTGGTGAGCGGCGCGCTCAAGAGCTGATCTTCTCAGTTTCGCGTGGTCGTGGCCGACAGGTAGGCGGTAGGGATCTGCCTATCCGGGAGCCGTAGACACGCATGACTGAGGCCGTGAAGCCCGCCGCGATCCGCGCGGGCGGCGGCGCCCTGGCGCCGTTGGTGGTGGCGGCGGTCGCCACGTTGGCGGTCGTCGCCTGGCTGATCGTGCGCGACCCCACCGACGTCGTGCTCGGCTACATCGGCGGGCCGATCGCGCTGGTCGCGGCGACCTTCTCGCTGCAACGGCTCGGCTCGACGGTGGTGCTGCCCCGGGTGGTGCGCGCGTTCTGGCGCCAGCTCGGGCACGCCGCCTTCATTCTGCTGGTCGGCTCGTCCACGGCCCTGGCCCTGGCCAACAACAACGCGGGCATGTCCCTCTACGTGGCCGTGCCGCTGCTGACCGGCGTGCTCTGGGCGATGACCGCCTTCCTGCGCCTGCCGATGGGCGATCGCACGTTGGTCGGCTGGTCACGGGTGCTGCTCGACGGCGCCACCGTGGCCGTCGCCGGCACCCTGGTCTTCTGGTACGTCGTGCTCAGCTACGCCTCGGCCGGCTCCGACCTGGTCACCCGGGCCGCGGCCGGCGTGGTCGGGGTGGCCGGCCTGCTCTGCCTCGTGGTCATCGGCAAGGCGGCGGCCCGCCCGGACGCGCCGGTCGACTCGCTGGCGCTGCGCATCCTGACGGCCGCCCCGATGGTGGCGGTCGCCCTGGCCGTGCTGCTGATCGCCGGCGACGACACCGCCCGGCTGGTGCTCTCGGTGCTGGGCAGCCCGATGGTGGCGCTCGCCTTCGCCGCGGCCGCCTTCCGGCAGCGCCGGGTCCTCATGCGGACCGCCGTGCTCAAGGTGCGCGGCCGCCGCTCGGCCTACGAGTTCCTGCCGTTCGTGGCCGTGCTGGTCACCGCCGGCCTGGTCACGGCGGTGTCGGCGCAGGAGATGGAGGGGCGCGAGCTCACCGTCATCGTCGGCGCCGTCCTGATCGCCGCGCTCGTCGTGCTCCGTCAGCTGATCGGCCTGCGCGAGAACCGCCAGCTGCTGGCCGGCCTGAAGGAACAGCAGGCCCAGCTGGAGCGGCTCGCCATGACCGACCCGCTGAGCGGGCTGGCCAACCGCACCCGGTTCAGCGCCGTGCTGGCCGAGCGCCTGGCCGCCCACCGGCCGGCGACCGCGCTGCTCATCGACATCGACGACTTCAAGACGATCAACGACACGATGGGCCCGGCCGTCGGCGACCAGCTGCTCTACCAGATCGCCCAGCGGCTGCGGACCACCAGCGCCGAGGGCGAGCTGCCGGCCCGGCTCGGCGGCGACGAGTTCGCCGTGCTGCTCGACGTGGAGGAGCCGTCGTCGGCCGAGGCCACCGCCGGGCGGATCCTGGCCGCGCTGGCCGAGCCGTTCCGGGTCGGCGAGCACCAGCTGCTGGCCCACGCCAGCCTCGGCATCGCGATCGCCGGGCCCGGCGACACCGCCGACGAGGTGCTGCGCAACGCCGACATCGCGATGTACGCGGCCAAGGAGGGCGGCAAGGCGGCCTGGACCCGCTTCGAGCCGAAGATGCGGGCCGAGGTGGTCAGCCACGCCCGGCTCGGCAGCGAGCTGCACAACGCCATCATCCGGCGTGAGCTCTTTCTGCTGTACCAGCCCGTCTTCGACATCGTCACCGGCCGCCTGCACGGGGCCGAGGCGCTGGTGCGCTGGAAGCACCCGGTGCGCGGCTTCGTCTCGCCGGGCGATTTCATCCCGGTCGCCGAGCGCTCCGGGCTGATCGTGCCGCTCGGCTCGTGGGTGCTGCGCGAGGCCTGCGAGCAGCTCGCCCGCTGGCGCCGCGAGCACGGCGACGGGGCGATCAAGGCGATCAACGTGAACGTGGCGGTCCGCCAGCTGCGCGAGTCCGGCTTCGTGGACGAGGTGGCGGCGGTGCTCAGCGAGACCGGCCTGCTGCCGCAGAACCTGGTGCTGGAGGTGACCGAGTCGTCGGTGGCCGACGGCCGGCAGGTGCGCGAGACCCTGCACGCGCTGCACGAGATGGGTGTCCGGCTGGCGCTCGACGACTTCGGCACCGGCCAGTCGTCGCTGTCGCTGCTGCGCGCGTTCCCGGTCGACGTGCTGAAACTGGACAAGTCGTTCGTCGACGGCATCACCGACGGCGAGGACCGCGGCCGTCTCGCGGTGGCCGCCGCCGTGGCCCAGCTGGCCGAGTACCTCCAGCTGTCGGCCGTTGCCGAGGGCATCGAGAGCCTGGACCAGCTGGAACGGCTCCGGGAGATGGGCTACCGCCTGGGCCAGGGTTTCTACATGGCCAAGCCGCTCCCCGCGGACGAAGCGGGCGCGCTGATGAGTGCCAACGCGCCCACTCCGCTGCGAGTTGCCTAGGCTTCGACCTCGTTGCGCTCGTCGGTGGCCCAGAGGGTGTGGAACGAGCCCTCCTTGTCGACGCGGTGGTACGTGTGCGCTCCGAAGAAGTCGCGCTGGCCCTGGATCAGGGCGGCCGGCAGGCGCTCGGCCCGCAGGCCGTCGTAGTACGCCAGCGCCGACGAGAAGCCGGGCGAGGGGATGCCCTGCGCGGCCGCGGTGGCCACCACCCGGCGCCAGGCGTCCTGGGCGCCGCTGACGGCGTCGAGGAAGTACTGGTCGACGAGCAGCGTGGCCAGCTCCGGCGACTTGTCGTACGCCTGCTTGATGAAGTCGAGGAACTTGGCCCGGATGATGCAGCCGGCGCGCCAGATCTTCGCCATCGCGCCCGGGTCGATCTCCCAGCCGTACTCCTTGCTGGCCGCCTGGATCTGCTGGAAGCCCTGCGCGTAGGCGACGATCTTGGAGGCGAACAGCGCCTGCTCGACGTCGGCCTGAAGGTCGCCGGGGTGGGCGCCGGTGGTCGCGGACGGGCCGGGCAGGCCGGCGTCGGCCGCCGCCTTGCGCACGTCGGCGCCGCCGGACAGGGCCCGGGCGAACACCGACTCGGCGATGCCGCTGACCGGCACGCCCAGGTCAAGGGCGGCCTGCACGGTCCAGCGGCCGGTGCCCTTCTGCTCGGCCTGGTCGAGCACCACGTCGACGAACGGCTTGCCCGAGGAGGCGTCGACCTGCTTGAGCACCTCGGCCGTGATCTCGATCAGGTAGGAGCCCAGCCGGCCCTCGTTCCAGCCCCGGAAGACGTCGGCGATCTCGGCCGGCGAGTGGCCGCCGACGCGGCGCAGCAGGTCGTACGCCTCGGCGATGAGCTGCATGTCGGCGTACTCGATGCCGTTGTGCACCATCTTGACGAAGTGGCCGGCGCCGTCCGGGCCCACGTGCACGCAGCACGGCTCGCCGTCGACCTTGGCCGAGATGTCCTCGAGCAGCGGGCCGAGCGCCTCGTAGGACTCCTTGGAGCCGCCGGGCATGATGCTCGGTCCGTGCAGCGCGCCCTCCTCGCCACCGGACACGCCCGTGCCGACGAAGTGCAGGCCACGCTCGCGCAGCGCCGCCTCGCGCCGGCGGGTGTCCAGGTAGTGGGCGTTGCCGGCGTCGATGAGCATGTCGCCCTCCTCGAGGAGGGGGGCGAACTCGTCGATCACGGCGTCGGTCGGCTTGCCGGCCTTCACCATGATCACCACGCGGCGCGGGCGCTCCAGGCTGGCCACGAAGTCCTCGGCGCTCTCGGACGCGATGAACGTGCCCTCGTGCCCGAACTCCTCGACCAGTTCCTTGGTGCGGTTGTACGAACGGTTGTGCACCGCCACCGTGTGCCCGTGACGGGCGAAGTTGCGGGCCAGGTTGCGCCCCATAACCGCGAGGCCGGTGACCCCGATCTGTGCCTTCTCCGTCATCACTGACACCCTTCCGTCGCTCTAGCCACGCGCTCATTCTTACGGGTGGATTGCGGGAGTGGTTCGACCGTGTTCCCCGGTTCTCATTTATTGGCGGCGCGGCGCGTGGGCTGGACGTGGCCTAAGATCCGTGCAGCGGTAGGCTTCATCGCATGCCGAGCGGGACCTGCTGATCGATGAAGCGCGGCGAGATCTGGACGATCGGCAACCGGACGGATCTGCGGTACCGCGTGCTGGTGCTCTCGGCCGACTCCTTCAACGACCGGAAGAACGCGTCGCCGTTCTGCGCGCCGATCGTCCGGCAACGCGGCGTGACCGAGCTGCCGCCCTACGCGGTCGCCCTCACCGAGCAGGACCCGATCACCGGCGTCGTGGTCGTCAACCGGATGCGCCGCCTGCCCGCCGCCATCGGCGCGGAGCGTATCGGCATGGTCACCGGGCAGAGCATGGCCCGGCTGACCGAGGCCATGCGGTCCCTCTTCGAACTGTAGAGACCATTCGGTCCACCCCGATCGTGTGACGGTGGGTCATGTTCGCCGCAGGTAGGACCCTCTCCGTATGAACGGCCGATGACGACCCCGGTGCGGTTGACGTATTCAGGAAGCCGGACACGTACGGGACGGGAGGGATCGGGTGGGACAGGCGTATGCCGCCGCGGTCGAGAGTCTGCGGCCGGCGGTGACCACCGACCCCGGTGAGGCCGGCCGGCTCACCGTCGAGCGCGCGGTGGGGTTGCTGGCCGGGCGTGCCCGCTGCCGCCTGGCCGAGGCCCATCGCCACCTGCTGCGGATGGGCGCCGAGCAGGGCCGCGATCTGGTCGACGTGGCCGGCGGCGTCATCCGCATGCTCGACGTGGCCGACCTCGAGACCGCGCCGATCTCCGGCCTGGAGACCAGCCGGCCCGGTTTCGCCGCGCCCGGCCCGGTCCGGCGGTTCGCGCCGTGGCTCGGCATGGTGCAGCGGGTCCTCGACGTCGTGCCCGGCATGGCGTGCTTCCTGACCCCCGAGCGTGAGCCCTCGGGCCGGCTCGTCGACCTGGTCTGGGCCGCGGTCAGCCCCGAGGCGGTGGCGCCGAACGGGCTGCGCGGCAGCCAGCTGCTGGGCCTGCGCATCTCCGAACACTTCCCCGAGGTCGTGGCCAGCGACCGCTGGCAGGCCTACCAGCAGGTGCTCGACACCGGTGTCCCGGCCGTGCTCGGCCCGTTCCGGCACGGCGACGGGCTCTACACCGTGCGCGCCCACCGGCTCGGCGTGGGCCTGCTGCTCAACTGGACCCGGCACGACGAGCGGCCGGGCGGGGTGGGCGACCGGCTGGCCGGCACCGAGCTGCTCGGCAACCTCGGCTGGGGCGAGTGGGACCTGGTCAGCGGCGAGATCTACTGGTCCGACCAGATCTACCGCATCTACGAGCGCGACCCCCGGCTGGGCCCGCTGAGCCAGGCCGAGTCCGACGCCCTGGCCGTTCCCGAGGACGAGCCGCTGCGCGAGGCGGCCCGGGTGGCCTTCGAGCGCGGCGAACGGATCGACGTGACCACCCGCGTGCGCATCGGCGGGCGGACCAAGTTCCTGCGCACCGTGGCCGACGCCAGCCGCGACGCCGACGGGCGGCCGCTGCGCGTCTTCGGCATCGTGCAGGACATCACCGAGCGCGAGACCAGCGCCCAGCGCCTGGCCGACGTCGAGCGCCAGCTCGACGAGCAGCGCCGCGACCTGGCGGCCGAGCACGAGCTGGCGGCCCGGCTCCAGCGCATCATCCTGCCCCTGCCGGACGGCCCGATCGAGCTGCCCGGCCTCAAGGTGGCCCTGCGCTATCTGCCCGCCGGCGAGGAGAGCCTGGTCGGCGGCGACTGGTACCACGCGGCCGAGCTGCGCGACGGCTCGGTGCTGCTCGCGGTCGGTGACGTGGCCGGGCACGGCACCCGGGCCGCCAAGACGATGGCCCAGCTCCGGCACGCGCTACGGGCCCTGGCCGTGACCACCTCCGACCCCGGCGAGCTGCTGCGCCACCTCAACGCCCTCACCTGCGACCTCGAGCGGGAGACACCCGAGCTCGCCGCCACCGCGATCGTGGCCCGCTACGACCCGGCCCGCCGCGAGATCGTCTGGGCCCAGGCCGGCCACCCGCCGCCGCTGCTGAGCCGCGACGGCCGCACGGCCCCGCTGGACCGGCCGGCCGGTCCGATGCTGGGTGTGCTCGACGACGCGCGGTACGAGACCGCCCGGCTCGATCTGCACCTCGGCGACCTGCTGCTGCTCTACACCGACGGCCTGGTCGAGCATCGCCACCGCGGCCTCGACGACGGGCTGGCGGCGGTGATCCGCACGGTCGACCAGGCCGTGCGCGCCAACCCCCGGCAGCCCCTGGGCGAGCTGCTGGCCCGCCTGCGCCAGGCCAACCCGGCCGACGACACCTGCATCCTCGCCGCCCGCCCGGTGACCGGTGAAACGAAAGATCTTCGGCGGTTCTTGACCGGAGTCTGATACACCGGGCCCCGATCCGGGAGATCATGTCGCGGGTGACGGGTCGTACGTTCGGGGTCCTCTCGCCCTTCGTCGGTGGCGACTACTACGGCGCGATCATCGCGGGTGTCAACGACGCCGCCGTGGCCGCCGGCGACCGCATCGTGGCCATCCAGACGCTCGATCCGGGCTCCTACAGCGCCGACCGCAGCGGACTGCCCGACTTCCGGCGCCCGGTGTCCTGGAAGCGCCTGAACGGGCTGATCGTGCTGCCGGGCGCGCTGCACGCGTCGTACGCCAAGGGGGCCCGGAGGGCCGGTCTGCCCGTGGTGTCGGTGGGGCAGAAGCTCGACGAGTGCCCGGCCGTGCTGGCCGACAACCGTTCCGGCATCCGCGACGGGGTCGGCCACCTGCTCGGCCACGGGCACGAGCGGATCGCCTACGCCGGCCACCTCGCCCACTTCGACCTGCGGGAACGCCTCGAGGGCTACCGCGAGGCGCTGCTCGCGCACGGCATCGAGCCCGATCCGGAGCTGGTGTTCGACTCGGGCGACAACCACGAGAGCGGCGGCGAGATGGTGGCCGACGTGCTGCTGCGCCGGGGCGTGCCGGTCAGCGCGGTCGTCTGCGGCACCGACCGCAACGCCATCGGCCTGATCGGGCGGCTGGCCAGCGCCGGATATCGCGTGCCGGGCGACGTGGCGGTGGTCGGCTTCGACGACATCGTCGACGCCACCTACATGCGGCCCAGCCTCTCCACCGTCCGCCAGCCGGTCGAGGACGTCGGCACCACCGCGCACCGGCTGGTCGCCACGCCCGGCGACTCCGGCATCTCGTACGTCGCCACCACCTTCGTGCGGCGCAGCTCGTGCGGCTGCCCCGGCATCGGGCTGCCGGTCAGCGAGGAGCTGACCCGGTCGCTGTTCGGCGAGGTCCGCTATCTCCAGGAAACCCTGAACGTGCAGCACGAGCTCGGCATCGACCTGCTCGGCGCGCACGAGCGCGACCCGCGCGCGCTGGCCTGGCTCCAGCGCACCACGCTGACCGCCGGCTGCCTCGGGCTGTGGAACCACGCGGCGGTGCCGGCCCGCGACACCGAGCTGAGCATCGTGGGGGAGTACCCCGGGCGGCCGGGCTGGGCCGGTGAGGCGATGCGGGTCAGCGAGTTCCCGCCGGCCGGGCTCTTCGAGCACGCCGACGGACCGGCCGGCGAGATCGTCTTCGTGGTGCCGGTGCGCAGCGGGCTGCGCGACTGGGGTGTGCTGGCGGCGATCGGCAAGGTCCAGCAGAGCACCCCGGCCGGCCGGGAGATCATGAACCACTCGGGAGCGCTGCTGGCCACGGCGCTCGACCGCGGCGCCATGGTGGCGGCGCTGCGCGAGCAGGAGCAGAAGCTGCGCGACGCCGCCCTGCACGACGCGCTCACCGGCCTGCCCAACCGGGTGCTGCTGGCCGACCGGCTCGAGCAGGCCGGGCTGCGGTCACAGCGCCGGCCCGAGCACCGGTTCGCGGTGCTGCTGCTCGACCTGAACGGGTTCAAGGCGGTCAACGACTCGCTCGGCCACGCGGCCGGCGACGTGCTGCTCATCGAGGTGGCGCGCCGCCTGACCGGCCTGCTGCGCGAGTCGGACACGGTGGCCCGGCTCGGCGGCGACGAGTTCGTGGTGCTGCTCGACGGCCTGCGCGAGCCGGGCGCGGAGCGCGTGGTGCGCGACGCCATAGCGACCCGGCTCTGCGAGCCCTACATGATCGACGGCGAGCACATCGAGGTCGGCGTGAGCATCGGCGTGGCCCTCTCGGGCGACGGCACCAACGACCCCGACCGCCTGCTGCGCGAGGCCGACGCCGCCATGTACCGCGCCAAGCCGGTCCGTCACCACCGTTAGGGCAGGGTCCACGTCTGTTCGGACGAGCCGGCGCAGGCGGTGACCTTCGTGGTGGCGCCGGAGCGGCCCGGGTCGGTGAGGCACTGGCCGTCGGAGGCGACCAAGGACCCTCCGTCGCCCGTACGCCAGGAGGACGCACCCTCGCAGGAGCCGACGCGCACCGAGCCGTCGCCGCTGGGCTCGGCGCACTTGCCGTCGACGTGCAGGGTGCCGTCGGTGGCGAGGGTGAAGGTCTGCGCGTCGCCGCCCGAGCAGCCGGACACGTTGACCGGGCTGCCGTCGATGCCGAACAGGCCGCCCAGGGCCAGGCAGCGGCCGCTGGCGGCGGTGATCGCGCCGGTGCGGTCGACCGGCGGGGCCGTGGTGGTCTGCGACGGCGTGGCGCCGGCCGGTGTCGTAGCCCCGGGCACCAGGGGCTGAAGGGAGCCGCTCACCGCGATGCTGGGGGAGGCGCTCACCGAGGCGCTGACGCTCGCGCTCGCGCTCACCGAGGCGCTGACACTCGCGCTGGCGCTGGCCGACGCGGCGGCCGCGCTCTTCGACGCCGCGACTGCCGACGACTCCGGGATCGGGGCCCGGCCGGGCATCGCGGGCAGGGCCGTGCCCGGCTGCGGGATGGCCGGGTCGTTGCCGAGGCCGAAGACGAGGAAGGCGGCCACGCCGGCGGCCAGGATCACGCCACCGGCGAAGATGGCCAGCCGCAGGATCGGGATGTCGGTCCGCTTCGGCGGCTTGGCCTCCTCAGGCTCGGGCTCCTCGACGGCGGGCTGCACCGCGGTGTCGCCCTCTCCGGGCTCGGGCCACTTCTCCGCGTCCTCGACGGCGGTGAACTCCGTGGTGTCCACACTCGTCGAGACGTACGGGCGAACCAGAACTGGATCCTCGCGATCCGGCGTATCGGTCATCTTGCTCCCTCCGGCCGGACCAAGATACGCGATATTCGCCGGAGTCGATCACCCGATACCCGACTTTAACCGTACGTATTCTCGCGTTTCCGGCGCGCGTCCGTCCACGCGGTCCGGGCGAGCCGGAGAAGCTCGGCGTTGTCCGCCGCCGGCGTGCCGTCGGGCCGCGTCAGAGTGTCCTCGAGCCCGATCCGGGTGGGCAGGCCGAGGGCGCCGGCGTGGGCGATGAGCGGCCAGCAGGCCTCGTTCTCGCCGTGCAGCAGCGGCGCCGTTCCCGGCAGCCGCCGCAGGATCGCCTCGGCCGCCGCCACGGCCTCGCCGGCCGGCACGTCGATGATCTCGACGAGGATCCGCAGCAACGGCAGCCCGTCGAGCGCGTCCACCTCGGACGGCGACCAGACGCCGGCTTCGACGCCGACCCCGGAGCCGTCGAGGAGACGTACGAGATCGGCGAAGCCCGGCTCTTGAACGTTGACCGACGCGAAATCGGGGCGCACCCGCCACCCGGCGACCAGCTCGGCCCGCCGCCGCGGATCGCCGCCGGTCATCCAGATGCCGGTCGAGACGCCGACCGGAAGCCCCGGGCAGGCCGCGCGGATCGCGGTGACGGCCGCCCCGATGTCATCGCTGTGCAGGGACTCCCGCCCGTCGGCGTCCCGCGGGTGCACATGGACGGCGGCCGCGCCCGCCTCGGCCGCGCCGAGCGCCGCCGCCGCGAGCTCGTCCGGGGTGATCGGCGCCGGCGACGGGCGGCCGCCGTTGAGACACGCTTTGATCCACACGATGACCATGGTGCACGACCGTTCACCGCCCGATGAGGTCGGCCACCTCGGTGCGGGAGGCGATGCCCAGCTTGCGCAGGATGTTGGAGACGTGCACGGCGGCCGTCTTGGGCGAGATGTAGAGCCGCCGGGCCAGCTCGGAGTTGGTCAGGCCGTCGCTGATCAGCACGGCCACCTCGCGCTCGCGCGGGGTCAGCGCGGCCGGCCCGGTGACCGCGTCCGGCGCGCCCGCCGGGGCCAGGCCGAGCCGGGCCCGGGCCTGGTCGAGCTGGGCCACCCGCCAGCCGCCCCACTCCTGGAGCAGGGACGCCGCCACCTCGAGGTGCGCGGTGGCCTCGGCCCGCCGGTCCTCGGCCAGCAGGCAGCGGGCGGCGCCGACCCGGACCGTGCCGCGCAGCGCCGGTCCCAGGGCCGGGTCGTCCACGATGGACTCGTAGCCGGCCCGCGCCTCGGCGGTCCGGCCGTGCACCTCGGCCAGCTGCGCGTCGACCAGCGTGCGATAGGCGTCCCACACCTCGGCGTCGAGCAGCACGGCGGCCGCCCGGTCGAGTCGCTCCACCGGCAGCCCGATCTCCAGCGCGGCCGAGATCAGGTCGTGGGCCTGTTCGCCGCTGCGCCAGTTCTGCCCGGCCAGATCGGCGATCATCTGGTCCAGGGCGGCGTCCGCGCGCGGCCGGTCGTGACGGCGGCAGGCCAGGTGGAAGGTGAGGCCGGGGATCGTGGTCGGCGGGTTGTTGGGCAGCGCGGCCAGATCGGCGATGATCTCCTCGACCCGGTCGAACTCGCCCGCCTCCAGAAGGAGACCGGCCAGGAAGACGCCGTGATAGTCGGCCCAGCGGCCGCGGCGCTGATAACCGCGGTCCTGCTCGCGGCCCTCCTCGAGCGCGGCGATGGCGGCACGCAGGTCACCGGCGCGGATGGCCAGCCGGGCCCGGCCCTGGAAATAGGTGGCCACCGACAGCGACTCCAGACCGGCCCGCTCGGCGTCGACCCGCATCCGCTCCAGGATCTCGGCGTGCTCGGACGGTGAGGTGGGCGGCGCGTCCTGCACCAGCTTGTTGAGGGCGCGCGCGGCCAGCACCCACTCGCCGGCCTTCTCGGCCTCGTCGACCAGGGCCGACAGGATCTCGCGGCCGTCGGCCGAGCTCTGCGCCCGCTCGGTCAGGGTCGAACCCTTCTCCAGGAGCGCGGTCAGGCGTACGGCCGGAAGGTCGAACTCGGCCGCGAGCGCCAGCGCCCGGTCACACCAGAGCAGCGCGTCGTCGAACTCGTCCCGCAGGTACGACGACTGGGCGATCGCGGTCATCGCGCGGGCCTGCGCGGCGCCCGGCGGCAGTTGCGCGATGAGCGTCTCGATGTCGTGTGTCAGCGCACGCATCTCTTCGTACTCGCGGGACTCCCAGGCGATGCGGATCAGCAGATAGAGCGCCTCGGCCCGGTCGGTGGCGGCGGTGGCCAGGTCGTGCCAGCGGCGCCCGTGGCGCAACGCGTCGTCGAGCAGCCCGGCCAGCCACGACGCGCGGGCCGCCCCGGCCAGCAGGTCGGTGTCGTCGGGCGCCTCGTCCAGGCCCATCTCGGCCAGCTGCAACGCCTGATAGGCGGAGCCGATCGACAGGTAGAGGGCGGTGCCACCACGAGCGGCCGCGATCATGTCGTCGTACCGCCCGGCGCCGCGCGCGTGATGGGCGACCATGGCCGGGTCGGAGGAGCCACCGCGCAGCAGCACGTCGAGCGCGGCCTCGTGCAGCCGGCGCCGCTGCCGCCCGAGCATCTGGTCGGCGATGGCCTCACGCACCAGCGCGTGCCGGAAGGCGAACTCGTCCTCGCCCGACTCGACCAGCACGCCCCGGGTGACCAGGTCGCGCAGCACGGCGATGAGCTCGTCCTCGCCGGCGCCGGTCACGTCGGCCAGCAGGTCGAACGGGATGCGGTGGCCGAGCACGGTGGCCGCCTCGACGATCCGGTGGCTGAGCGGCTCGAGGTCGTCGACCTGCCGGCGCAGCACCTCGGCCAGGCTCCACGGCAGCGGCTGCTCGACGAGCGCCTCCACGTCGTAGCCGGGAAGCGCCCGCAACAGCTCCTCGAGAAAGAAGGGATTGCCACCGGTGCGGTGGTGCAGCGCGGTGGCCGCGCGCAAGGGAGCCGGCGCGCCGGTGGCCGCCGCGAGCAGGGCCGCGGTCTGCGCCGGGGTCAGCCGATCGAGCCGTACGTGGGTGACGGCGTGCCGCCGTTCGAGCCGGGCCAGCAGACCGGCCACCGGCTGCCGCCGGTCCACCTCGTCCGGCCGGTACGTTCCGATCAGCAGCCGCGGCCCCCGCTGGTCGGCGATCCGCTCGAACAGGGCCGCGCTCTCCGAATCGGCCCAGTGCAGATCCTCGAAGACGATGACGGCCGGCGAGTCCCCGATCAGATCGGCCAGAATGGCCAGCCCGGTGTGCAGCCGCTCGACCGGGCTGCGGGAGGCGTCGGCCAGAGCGGCAAGCTGCTCCTCGTCGACTTCGGGCCGCCCGTCGATGGCGTCGAGCAGAACCTCGTACGGCCGCGACAGCGACCCCGGCTCGGCCTGCCCGACCAGCACGACGGTGCCGGCCGGCATCTTGGCGAGAAACTCGTGAACGAGCCGGGTCTTCCCGATGCCGGGCTCACCGGCGATGACCGCGACAGCAGCACCGCCCGACGACGAAGGAGCGAGCCGCACCAGCCGGCGCAGCTCGCTCTCCCGCCCGATCATCACCGGGCTGGCACCGCCGCGGAAGGTTCGCACGACGCCAGGTTACCGGTGGGCTGTCCCCGCACTGCTTGGGCTTTGCGGGCCCGCCGCGCTTCCCGGGCGCTCCGAAGAAGCCGCCGCTTGTCCGCGTCGGCCACAAGCTCCCGCTGGTGGTGATGGGCGAGATCGAGCATCAGATCCGTGTGCACCAACATGACTGGCCTCCTGGTGATCTGCCGATGCACCAATCTTCGGCCGGATCACCACCCACCACATCGGAAGCGTCTACCTATCTTCCCAGGTCAGGGTGCCTTAGATCCCCCCACGAGCGGCGCCTAGGTATACCTAGATCGTGACCCTGGGAGTGCGCGACGAGAGCCTGGGCCCTCAGCAGCGCTGAATCCGGTTCTACCACTTCGAGCCGGTCGTCGTGTCGGTCAGCGGGCTCTCGGTCCTGCTCACTGAACGGTAGGAGGAACGAGGTCACGGTTTGCCGCCGAGGGCGCCGAGCACGCTACGGATCAGCAGCGCCGAGCGGGCTCCCACCTCGTCGCCGCCGTCGGCCAGTTCCGCGGCGTCCGCGGGCAGCAGATGCACCTCGTGCAGCAGGGCGAGGTATACCTTCCGGCACCAGGTGGGCTGCGCGGCGGTGATCACGCCGGATTCGTGCAGGCGCTTGAAGAGCAAGTCGATACCGGCCAGGACGTCGTCGTCGGGCCCGTAGCTCAGGTCGACGACGAGGCGGTAGCTCACCTTGACCTCGAAGGCACTCTCCGTCAGGCGGTGCAGGGCGACCAGTGGGGGCGCCGTCCCCACCCGGGCCTGGTCGATGCCATGCCGGTAGCGGTCGTTGAACCGCTCGGAAAGAGCGTCGGTCAGTGCTTTGCGGGACGCAAAGCGGCGGTGGACCGTCGCGCGCGCCAGCCCCGCAGCGTCGGCGATCTTCTCGAGGGAGGCACTCGCGTCGCTAGCGAGAACTTTCTCGGCGGCTTCCAGGATCCGCGCAGTGCTGCGCGCCGCGTCTGCCCTCACGGCATCACCTTACCGAACCCCTAACTGAGACACAACTGACTCGTTTATTGACATAGCTGCTGCTTGGATGTTTCATTTGCTGAACCTAGATCAACCTGCCGAACAGGAGCACCACCATGGATCTGAACCTTGCGGGTAAGCGTGTTCTCGTGACCGGCGCGAGCAAGGGCATCGGCCTCGCCATCGTCCGTGCCTTCCTCGAAGAGGGCGCCGTGGTCTCCGCCGTCTCCCGGCGCATTACGCCCGAGCTCGACGCGACCACGGCCACGTTCGTACCGGCTGACCTCGCTGACCCGGACGGCCCGCGGCGGATGGTCGAGACCGTGCTCGCCGCCGACCCTCGCCTCGACATCCTGATCAACAACGTTGGTGGCGGCGGCACGACAGCCGAGGCTTTGGCCGACCCGCTCGACGGCGACGATGATCTGTGGGCCGAGGTCTACGCCCTGAACTTCTTCGCGACCGTCCGGACCACCCGCCACGCCCTCCCGGCACTGACCCGCTCGCAGGGAGCCATCGTGAACATCAGTTCCAACAGCGCCCGCGCCCCGTTCGGCACACCGCTGTCCTACACCAGCGCCAAGGCCGCCCTCAACACGTTCTCCCGGGGCCTGGCCGAAAAGGTCGCCGCCGACGGGGTACGGGTAAACGTCGTCACCCCCGGCGGCACGCACACCGACCTGATGGCGGGCAAGGACGGCTACCTCGCCACGGTAGCCGCGACCATGGGTATCGACCACGCCGATCTGCTGGCCGCGATGCCGGCGAACGGAGGCATGCTGACCGGCACCCTGATCGACCCGGCCGAGATCGCTCGCGCGGTGCTACTGCTGGCCTCCCCCGTCATGCCGAGCACAATTGGCGAGAACTGGGCGGTGGACGCCGGCTCGGTCAAGGCCGTCTGACGGCTCCCCCGGCGCCAGATCCTGTCCTAAGGGCCATACGTGGCAAGCAGGGATGACGGTCGTTGAGCCGGCGTCATGCGTGGTGATCGTGCAGCAAGGGACGGTCTGTGCTGGAGCCTTCGCGCCGAAGCAGGCGTTTGTCCGCGCGTGTCGGGATGCGGCAGTGACCTGACGAGGCCCACCGGCTGGCGGGGCCTCGGGGCTTCCGGTGCCGAGGCCATGTAGGCGGCGAGGATGTAATTGGGCTGCCGGTCGAGGTTCTTACGGGCCCGTTCTTCACCACGCGCCGCGCATGCTCAACGAACGATCAACATTCCAATACTCCCTAACGCGGTTCGAGGAGGTAGATCGGCATGTCGCGGTTGGGGGCTCGGCGGGCGTACTGGGACCAGCCGGGGTAGATCTTCAGGCCCTGCTCCCAGATTCGGGTTCGGCGGTCGCCTGTGGCCAGGACTGCTGTGACCTTGCGGGTCTCGCTGTCGATTACGACGGTGGCCTCGGGGTTTGCCTGCAAGTTGTAGTGCCAGGCGGGGTGGCGGTCCTGGCCCCAGTTCGAGGCGATCACGGCCAGGCCCTCCGAGGTGGGCAGGCCCAGCAAAGGGAGGGTGCGCGGGACGCCGCTGCGGGCGCCGGTGGTGGTGAGCATGACGACCGGCAAGCCTGTGACCAGGCTTGCGAACGTGTGGCGGCCCTTTGTCAGGCGGAACAGCGGGCGGTCTACGTGGTGCAGGAACCGGGCGAACGCCCATGAGGCCGGTGCGGTGGCGCATACGCGGCGCATCACCCTGCGGGTCGTGCCGGTTCGCGCGTAGTCGTAAGTCATGGGGCCAGATCCCAACGGGGCATGGGGGCGGTCGGGGGGACCACCGCGTCCGGGGGAGAGTAGGACATCACCTCGGCCGTGGCGTGCCTGATGTAGGCCGACATGGCCTCGCGTGCCCCGGGGTCGGCGATGGTGGCCATGGCGGCGGCGTCGAAGCAGGCGATGAAGCGGTCGCCCAGGTCGCCCTCGGCGCCCTGGTTGGCATGCAGGCGCAGCATGGCCAGGTGGCCGCCGTATTCGGTGGAGAACGTGGGCGGGCCGCCGAAGACCTCACCCCAGTAGTACGCCAGGCGCTGCACGTGGTCGGCGTGCCGTTGGTGGGAGAACGGATGCTCCAGAACCGGGTCGGCCAGGCAGCGCGTGTGGAAGTCGCCGGCCAGGGCCAGCATGGCCGGGGCGCCCCCGGCGGCCTCGTAGAGGGACATCACCGCATTGTGCGCCTGCCCCCGGCGTACGTCTGCTGGGTATGTCGGACGTATGGGGCGAAACGCCGAGGGTATCTCCAAAGGCATGCACCGGTACGGAGACGAGGTGGCGGCGATCGCCCGGCCCCTGGTCGACGAGGGTGATCTGGACATCCTGGTCGATCGGGTCGGCTCGGCCAAGGTCGTGATGATCGGCGAGGCCAGCCACGGCACGCACGAGTACTACGAATGGCGGGCGGCGCTCACCCGGCGGCTGATCGTGGAGCGCGGCTTCTCGTTCGTGGCCGTCGAAGGGGACTGGCCCGACTGCGAGCGGGTCGGCGCGACCGTGCGCGGCGGCAGCGCCCGGCCCGAGGAGGCGCTTCTGGGCTACGAGCGATGGCCGACCTGGATGTGGGCGAACGAGGAGGTGGTCGACTTCGCCCTCTGGCTGCGCGGCTTCAACATGAACAACGGCCGTGGCGTCGGCTTCCATGGTCTCGACGTCTATTCGCTGTGGGAGTCGATGCGCGAGATCCTGACCTGGCTGCGTGAGCATGATCCGTCCCAGGTGCCGGCGGCTCTGGCCGCCTATCGATGCTTCGAGCCGTACGCCGAGGATCCGCACGCCTATGCCTGGGCGACACGCTTCGTGAAGGCGTGCTGCGAGGACGACGTCGTACGAATGCTGATCGACCTGCGCGGCCGGGATCTGGCCGTATGGCAGAACGCCGAGGTGGTGGCCGGCGCCGAGCACTACTACCGGTCGATGATCGCCGGCGGCCCGAGCTCGTGGAACATCCGCGATCGCCACATGGACGCGACGATGGCCCGGCTGCTCGACCACTACGGCGACGACGCCAAGGCGATCGTCTGGGCGCACAACACCCACGTCGGCGACGCCAACGCCACCGACCAGGCGGCGCACGGCGAGGTGACCATCGGCTCGCTGGCCCGCGAGCGTTTCGGCGCGGACCGGGTCGCCCTCATCGGCTTCGGCAGCTACCGGGGCACGGTGATCGCCGGCCGCGATTGGGGCTCGCCGATGGAGGTCATGCCGGTCCCGCCGGCCCGCGCCGATTCGCTGGAGGAGATCCTGCACGCGGAGGCGCCGGCACGGTCGCTGTTCGTCTTCCCGCCGATCGCCGACCGCCCCGACGTGCTGGTCGATCCGCTGTCCCACCGGGCGATCGGCGTCGTCTACCGCCCGGAGCGCGACAACTGGGCCAACTACGTCCCGTCCGTGCTGGGCGACCGCTACGACGCGTTCCTCTGGTTCGACGAGACCTCGGCCGTACGTCCTCTGCACCCGTTCCACATCGACGCCCGAGAGCCGGAGACGTACCCCAGCGGCGTCTGATCTTCCCTCAGTTCCGTGCCTTGGCGGCCGATGCGCGGATGGGCATCCGCCTCGATGCGGACGCGCAGGTGTTCGACGCGGGCGGCACGGGCTACCCGGCCGATCAGATGCTGTCGTTGTCGGGCGGCCCGTACGGCAGCACCGATCCTCAGCTCAACCCGGAGTGGCGCCTCGACCCGGGGGCCGAGGTCGAGCGCCGGGTCTTCTTCTCGGTTCCGCGTCCTGCCTCAAGGGGCCACGGACTTGATTCTTCAGCGCTGGGCCTTGACGGCGCGGCCCTCGGGCGTACTCTAAACCCATCGGTTGATAAACCGACAGGTTTAGAGGATGGGTAGAGCTGATCATGACCGCGGATCCGATCGACGGCGTCTTCGCCGCGCTGGCCGACCCGACGCGACGGGCGATCCTGGCCCGGCTGGCGACCGGTGACGCCACGGCCGGCGAGGTCGCCGCCGGGTTCACGATCAGCCCGCAGGCGATCTCCAAGCATCTGAACGTGCTGGAGGCGGCGGGTCTGATCACGCGCACCCGCGAGGCCCAGTGGCGGCGGTGCAGCATCGTGCCGGCGCCGCTGCGGGCCGTCGCCGAGTGGGCCGAGCAGTACAGGCGGCTCTGGGAGCAGCGCTACGACGCCCTCGACACCTACCTGGAACGGCTACAGGAGGAATCATGAGCATCACCGTCCAGACCCCCACCGACACCACGATCGTCATGTCCCGGGCCTTCAGCGCTCCCCGCGACCTCGTCTTCGCCGCGCACACCCAGGCCGAGCACCTGCGGCACTGGTGGGGCCGGGGCAACCCGCTCGACGTCGACATCGACTTCACGGTCGGCGGCAAGTGGCGCTTCGTCGAGCACGCCGACGGCACGGAGCACGCGTTCCGCGGTGAGGTCCGCGAGATCGACCCGCCCCAGGGCTTCACCTGGACGTTCGAGTACGAGCCGATGGCCGGCCACATCGCCGTCGAGAAGTTCGAGTTCACCGAGTCCGGCGGCGTCACCACGGTCACCTGCACCAGCACGTTCAGCGACCAGCAGGACCGCGACGGCATGCTGCAGAGCGGCATGGAGGGTGGCGCCGAGGAGTCCTACCGGGCCCTCGACGCCTACCTCGAGAAGATCAAGCAGGGGTGAGCGCGACCACCGGGATGATCCGGGTGGTCTTGGCCTGATAGCCGGCCCAGCCCGGATCGTCCGCGGCCGCCTCGGCGAAGACGCGGTCGCGTTCCGCCCCGGCCAGCGGCGTCGCCACGGCCTCGTAGGTGCGGGCGCCGTCCTCGACGGTGACCCGCGGATCGGCCAGGACATTGTGGAACCAGTCGGGGTTCTTCGGCGCTCCGGCGGCGGAGGCGATAACCACAATTCCGCTTCGGTACGCCCGGAAGCCCAGCGGCGTCGTATGAGGAGCACCGGAGCGGGCGCCACGGGTGGTGAGCAGGATGAGTCCGCTATGGCCCTTTTCGGCGCGGAACTCGTCGATGATCTGTTGGTTGTACGGGTTGGGCATAGGTCGCTTTCTGTTCGGCTTCAACGGACGCTTCGTCGCCGAAACAGAAGGCGGGCCCCGGATCAATCCTCGGCCGGGTGCCCCACTAAGTCATGGCCCAAGGCCGACCCGGCAGTCACGGAAGACACCCTAGCGGCTACACACCGCCGGTCACCACCCTGATTCTCGTGGTGAAGGTGGTCGGCCAATCGAGGTAGCCGGCCACCGCGGCGGTGGCCTCGGAGCGACGTTCCGGTGGCACGGAATCGAGCAGGCGCCGCCCGGCGTGCGAGCCGATCCAGCCGATCAGTTGCTCGGCGTCGCGGAAGTGGCTCCGGAAATCGAGTTCGCTCACCTTCGTACGGGAGAAACCGGCCTCCGCCATGGCCGAGCGCAAGGATTCCACCGAGCCGAACATGGCGTGGTGAACGTGGTCCGGCGGCGGATCGTCACCGAGGCGGGAAAGAATGCGCATGACCTTGCGGTGGCGGGGATCGGGGGCGGCGAAAGAGCTGAAGGCCAGGCGGCCGCCCGGTTTCAGGAAACGGTGATAGGCGCCGAGCGCGGCCGGCGGATCGGGCAGGAAGAAGAGCACCATCGCGGCGGTGACGACGTCGAAGGACCGGTCCGGGAAATCGGGCTGCTGGGCGTCGCCGAGCCGGACGGTGACATTGCGCAGGGAAGCGGTGGCGGCGGCGGTGCGCGAGACCATGCCGGGCGCCAGGTCGATGCCGGTGACATGACCGGCCGGCCCGACGAGACGAGCGGCGGGCAGAAGCGCGGCGCCACGGCCGCAGCCGACATCGAGGACGCGATCGCCGGGCCGCGGGGCCACCGCCCGTACGACCGCTTCGGCCATCGGCTTGAAGAAGTCGACGCCGACGCTGTCGTACTCGCCGGAGACGCGGTCGAACACGTCGATGATGTTCATTGGCCCAGCATGGCAGCCGGGCGCACCTCCGGATAGGACGGCGCCGCCCAGGCCCGTCCACGGGTGGCGGCGCCGAGGTACGCGCTCAGATAAGCCGAAGTGATCTCCAGGGCCCGGCGCCCGTCGATGCGGCCCAGGGGCAGCGCCCAGCGCACCGGGGGAGCGAGGCGGTAGAGCGCCGCGTCGGTGAAGGTGAGCCGCTCGGCGCCCTCGACGGTGAAGGCCCGATCGCCGAGAACCAGGCCGCCTTCTTCGCCCAGGGCGGCGGCGCCGTCGCACCGGTCGTCAGCTTGGCATGCCTCGGCCGCGGCGGTGCCGCCCAACCCGTGGCCCACGTAGACGACCTTCGCCGGATCCGCGTGGCGGCCGTACTGGGTGACCGCGCGAGCGGCGGCGAACCGCGCGTCCGCCGCCAACACCGAGACCAATTGTGTACGCCGCGTGGGGTCCCGCCCGGCGGCGCTGGCCCGCACCGGCCGGCCGTCCAAAACTGTCAGACCCGCGCTGTAGGTTGGCGTCACTCCGACCACCAGGTAGCCCTGAGCTGCGATGCGAGAGGCCAGGGCCGTGTATTGAGGCGCCGCCGCGCCTTGGTCGGGCAGCAGCACTACGACCGGAAAGGGGCCAGCCGCAAATGCCACTTCGTCCCGCGTACCCGTCCGAATGCTGTCGAAGCTCGTCGCCGCCGGCCCGTAGCGGTGCAGCCCCTCCCACCCGGGCGGCGCATAGGCCGACTCCGGCCCCGGCGCGGGCGTCGCCGGATACCAGGTCCAGACCGCGAGCAGCCGCGGTGTGCCGCCGAGCGGCGCGAACTGATCGGTGCGCGACCGGTCCACCCACAGGCCGGTCGTCCGGCCGACCGCGTAAACCCCGTCGGGGCGGAGGCTGACCGGGGTCCGGGCCTGCTTGATGGCGTACGCGACCAGGCCGGCCACGACAAGCGTGACCGCCACCAGCACTCGCGCGAGCCGCATCGCTGAATTGTCCGGGTCAGCCGGCGGGAGTGGTGGAGCGGGCCCAGCGACCCGTGGTGACCAGGGCCAGCACGAGCACGGCCACGCCCAGGCCCACGATGATCCACCAGCCGGCGTGGCTGGCCTCGGCGAAGTTCGCGGAGCCACCGGCCACCACCGCGCCGATCACGGCCACGCCCAGCGAGGTGCCCACCTGGCGGCTGGTCGACGCGATGGCGGCGGCCACGCCCGCCTGTTCGCGGGGCATGCCGGAGACCGCGGTCTGGGTGATCGGGGAGTTGACCATGGCGAAGCCGAAACCGAAGACGAGGTAGCAGGCGAAGAGCAGCCAGACCGGGGTGTCCGCGGTCAGCTGGGTCAGCGGCAGGATGCCGAGGATGAAGGCGACGCCGGCCAGCGTCAGGGGCAGGCGGGTGCCGCGCGAGCCGACGATCCGGCCCGACAGAGGGGAGAAGACGACAGTCATCGCGGCGAACGGCAGCGTGTAGAGGCCGGCGTGCAGGGCCGAGAGGCCTCGGGTGTCCTGGAGGTAGAGCGTGTTCAGGAAGAGGAAACCGGCCAGCGAGCCGAACGCCGACACCGCGATCAGCGTCGCGCCGCTGAACGGGACGCTCTTGAAGAATTTCAGCTCGATCAGCGGTTCCGCGCGCCGCGGTTCGTAGATGAGCAGCGCGGCCAGGGCGGCCGCGCCCAGCAGGAAGCAGCCGAGGATCTCGGGCGAGGTGAAGCCGGAGCCGGGGCCCTCGATGATCCCGTAGGTGACCGAGGCGAGGAGGACCAGCACGATGATCTGACCGACCGGGTCGAGCCGGCGCGGGTGCGGCGCCCGTGACTCGGGCACGAAGCGCCAGGCGAGCAGGAAGGCGGCCACGCCGACCGGCACGTTGACCCAGAAGATCGCCCGCCAGTCGAGCGCGTGCACCAGGAAGCCGCCGAGCACCGGCCCGATGGCGAGGCTGACCCCGACGACGGCGCCCCACACGCCGATGGCGCGCGCCCGCTCCTTGGCGTCGGTGAACGTGTTCGTGATGATCGACATGGCGACCGGGTTGAGCATGGATCCGCCGACCGCCTGCACCATCCGGAACGCGATCAGCCACCCGAGGCTGGGGGCAATGCTGCACAGCAGCGAACCGGCCGTGAACAGGGCCAGCCCCGTCTGGAAGACCTTTCGCCGCCCGATCCGGTCGGCGGTCGATCCGGCGAGCACGAGCAGACTGGCCAGCACCAGCGTGTACGCGTCGATGGTCCACTGCAGCCCGGACAGCGACGCGCCCAGATCATCCTGCAACGAGGGCAGCGCGATGTTCACGATCGTGTTGTCCATGCCGACGATGAACAGGCTGCTGCAGCAGATGGCAAGAATCAGATAACGGCGCGGCACAAGATCGTTTATACGCGTACGCCCTCAGGCGTACCCGCCGAAGCGCCCCCAGACCGCATCGTGGTCCCCATCGAGAACCGCACGCACACGCCGCCCGAGTTCCTCCCCGGCCGGCGGTCGCGGCAACATGTAGACGGCCAGTTGCAGATCCCGGAGCCGCCGCAGAACACCCCAGACCGGCGACTCACGAACATCGAACCCGTACCCTTCCACAAGCCGCTCATAGTCTCGAGCATCACGCCGAAACCGCTCCACCCCATGAGCCGCCGGCACGAGATCAACCTCAAGCGGCCCCCAGGCAACCGTGTCGAGATCGCAGAGCACCGCCCCGCGCCCCGGATCCCAAAGCAGATTCCCGGTATGAGCATCCCCATGCACCGTCCCCAGCCCAAGCCCCCCGCCGCCCGCGCCCGCCCTGCCCACTCCATCGCCCGTGCCGCCTGCACCCGCGCTGCCCGCGCTGCCCGCCCCCGCGCCCGCGCTGCCCGTGCCCGCGTTGCCCGCGCTGCCCGTGCCCGCGTTGCCCGCGCTGCCCACTCCCGTGCCCGCGCCGCCCGCGCCCGCGCCGCCCACTCCCGCGCCCGCGCCGCCCCCTTCCGCGCCCGCGCCCAGTGCCGCCCTCAAATCGCCTGAAATTTCGTGGCATAGTGCTTTTAGGCGAGTCCGCAGCTCGTCGGAGGACATACCTACTTCCGCCGGGGCCCACTCGGGCGGCAATGGGCGATCCAAAGCCCCCAGGATCATGCCCGGCAGGTCCCACGCCGGCAGGTCGAGCGGCAGGCGGCAGCCGTGGAGCCTTCGCAACGGCTCGGCCAGGTCGGCGGCGGGGAATCGTTCAGCCGGCGGCGGCGGGAGCAGATGCCACGCCGTGGCCGACCAGCCCTCCGCCTGTTCCGGTTCCGGTGCCCACAACTTCGCGATGGGCACCTCCG
Source organism: Actinoplanes sp. NPDC000266 (assembly GCF_042899005.1). NCBI lineage: Bacteria > Bacillati > Actinomycetota > Actinomycetes > Micromonosporales > Micromonosporaceae > Actinoplanes > Actinoplanes sp. NPDC000266. The sequence goes on along the minus strand of NZ_JBIAZI010000002.1, from coordinate 31,678 downwards.
CCTCGGCGAGCGCCGCCGCGACCCGTACGAGATGACGGTCCGCGTGAATGTCGCGGGCGAGGCGGATCAGCACCCCGGCCCGGGGAAAGCGGATGACCGCGTGCGTGGAATTCTGGAGCAGTTCGGCCTCGGAAGGGTTCAGTCCCCAATTCCGGCATATCGCGGCCAACGGGGCCTCGAAAGGATTCATTGTGGGATTCGGAACTCCTTCGGTGGTCGACGAGGGCGGAATTCGCGTCGTACTGTGGGCGTGCGGCTGAACGAGGGGTGCCTTTCATGCGGAGTTCTGTGGAGGTGCGCACCGGCGCCGACGGCAGCGTGGTCATCGCCCCGCACGGGGCGGTGGGTGACGACCAGACCGTCGAGTTTCGGCGCGTTCTTGTGCACACCGTTCGCAAGGTACGTCCGTTTCGCCTGATCGTCGACCTGGCCGATGTTCCCGAGCTCGATCCGGTCAACGTCGGCTCGGTCGCCGCCGCCTGTGCTCTCGGCGACGATCACCAGGTCACCGTCTTCGTCGACAATCCGCGGCGCGATGTCGCCAAACGGCTCGAAGCGGCCGGAGTTCCGCAGCAGCGGTTACGTTCCCCGGCCTTTTAGTTTTCCGGAAAATGGACGCCGGGTAAACAGCAGGAATTCGATCTTCCGGCGCCGGGGGAATTGCCGCCGTGCATTACCGTGACCGTTGTGCCAGCAGTTCTCGAAGGGCTCCGAAAGGCGGAAACTCCGGCCCGTCTGCGGTTGTGGGTGACGGTCACCGTTCTGACCGCGGTCGCCCTGCTCGCCTCGACCAGCGTCCTTATGTCGCGGGTTCAGGACCAGGTCCGGATCATCGGTGACGACGCCGCGCCGCAGGCCGCCACCGCGGCCGATCTCTACTTCGCGCTCAGCGACATGGACGCCCAGGTCGCCCGGCTGGTGCTCAGCAACGGCAAGGACTCGCTGGCCAACAGCCAGACCGACGCGCTCGGCACGTACCGGGAACGCAGCCGTCAGGTCGACGCCGACCTGCAGACGCTGATGGGCTCCTCGGTCGGCGTCCTCGATCTGATGGACGGCCTGTCCACCTATCGCGAGCGCGTCTGGCAGGCGCTCACCGCCGGTCCGGGCGCCGCCGGCTACTACACGCAGGCCACCAACGTGCTCCACCTCGACCTGCTCCCCGAGGCCGAGCGGCTCCGCACCTTGAGCGAGGAGAGGCTTGACCGGGCGTACGCCTCCAAGCGAACCACGCAGCAGTGGGCCGTGGCCCTGGCCACGGTTCTCGGTCTCGCGCTCGTGGTCCTGCTCCTCGCCTTTCAGGTGTGGCTGGCCCGCCGGTTCCGCCGCCTGCTCAACCCGTCCCTGATCGCCGCCACCCTGCTGACCGTGGCCCTGGTCGGCCCCGCGCTCGCCGTGCTGGTCGCGCAGGAGCAGCGGCTCGGCGCGGCCCGCGACGAGAGCCTGCGCCCCTTCCTGGCGCTCTCCTCGGCGCGAGCCGTCAGCTACGACGCCGCCGCCGACACCAGCCGCTACCTGATCAGCGACAAGCTGGCCTTCTACAAGCAGGACTTCGACCGTAAGGCGGCCTTCCTGGACGGCGACACGGGGCTGCGGTCCGTTGCGTCCGGGCGCGACGTCAGCCCGTACGACACCGATCAGGTCTTGACCCGATGGCGTGCCTATCGGGAAGCGCACGGCCGCATCCTGGCGCTCGCCGACCAGGGCCGTGACGCGTCGGCCATCGGCTATCTGACCGGCATCCGCCGCGGCGACGCCGTCTTCGACTTCTCGTACTACGACGCCGCGGTGGCCGAGATCGCCGGCGACCGGCAGGACGCCTTCGACGAGGCCATGCGGACGACGTCGCAGCTGCTCACCGGCTGGACGTGGATCCCGGCCGGCGCGCTCGGCCTGGTGATCCTGCTGGTGCCGTTCTCCGTCCGCAAGCGTTTTGCCGAATACCGATGAGGGAGTGGCAGTGAAACTCCGCGCGCTGGGCCTGGTGCTGTTGCTGGCCGTCGGCGCCTGCGAGGCGCCGACCACCTACGACGACGTGGCGCCGATCGCCTGCGCCGAGGGTTCGATCACCGCGCAGGGATCGTCCGCGCAGGCCACCGCCGTCAGCGCCTGGATCAAGAACTACCAGGTGAGTTGTCCCCAGGCTTCTCTGGTGTACGCCAGCACAGGCTCCGGGGCCGGCCTGCGCGCCTTCTACGGCGGCACCGGCGACTTCGCCGGCTCGGACTCGCCGATCGCCGCCGCCGACGTGGCCAAGGCGACCGCCCGCTGCGCCTCGGGCCCGGCGATCCACCTGCCCATGGTGGTCGGCCCGATCGCGCTCGCCTTCACCGTGGCCGGCGTCGACGACCTGCGCCTGGCCCCCGGCACGATCGCCGCCCTGTTCACCGGCAAGATCAAGCGCTGGGACGACGCCCGGGTCAAGAAGGACAATCCCGGCCTGATCCTGCCCTCGACCCCGGTCCGCACGATCCACCGCGCCGACAGCTCGGGCACGACCGACAACTTCACGAAGTTCCTGGCCGCCACCGCCAGGGCCGACTGGGGCCTCCCGTCCGGCTCGTCCTGGCCGGCCCCCGGCGGCACGGCCCAGCACGGCAGCAACCGCGTGGTCTCGGCCATCGAGAGCACCGACGGCGCGATCGGCTACGTCGAATCCTCGTACGCCCGCTTCCACAACCTCCCGACTGCCCGCGTAGGCAACGCCGCCGGCGAGTTCGTCCCCCTGACCGACGAGGCCGCCGCCCGCACGGTCGCCGCCGCGAAGGTCACCGGCACCGGGGGCGATCTCCAGCTCCAGCTCGACTACGCGACGAAGGACGCCGCGGCGTACCCGTTGGTCCTGGTCACCTACGAGGTCGTGTGCCGCTCGGGTTCGCCCGATCTGGTCAAGAGCTTCCTGGGGTACGCAGCCAGCGCCGCCGGCCAGGAAACAGCGACGCGCCTGGGCTACGCGCCCCTCCCCACCACCCTGCGCGACCGGGTGACCGCGGCCATCGGCGCCCTCTGACACCCTGGACGCGTGGAACTGCTTCTCGAAAAGCTCCGCGCCCGGGCCTACGATCCCGCCCGCCGTTTCGACGACGTGCCGGTCCCGATCGACTGGGTGACGCGCCACTTCGGCGAGATCCCCCGCGAGGGCCACACATTCAGAAGCGACGGCACGGTCCTCTACCCGGCCGGCGCGGCCGAGGCGCTCGAGTACTACCAGAACGCCCCACGCGGCCCGCTCCATCCACCCGCCACCGAGGCCGACGTGGAGCAGGCCGGACGGCCGTTGCCGGATCTGTTGAGACGTCTCTACACCGTGGTCGCGGACGGCGGTTTCGGCCCCGGCGCCCGCGGCTTCGCCCGGATCGCCGAGGTACCCGCGCTGCGCCGGCGGGACCGGGAGCGAGGCCTGCCCGAGTGCTGGTTCGAGCTCACCCCCGGCGGCTGCACCATGTATTGGTACGCCGACCTTTGCCGTCCTGAAACCCCGGTTCTGCTGTACGACGCCGACGGCTGGGATCCGCACGAAGGCCAGCACCCCGAGGACGGCGTCGCCCACGTGACCCCGTCGCTCCGTGAATGGCTGACCACCTGGGCCGAGGGCGGCGACATCTGGGCCGGAGCCCTGAGACAGTGATGCCCGGCGAGCGTCGCTCGCCGGGCATCGGAGCAGTGCCGGTCAGTTACCGGTGTCGATCAGCTGCTTGGCCTTCTCGGGCCAGGTGGCCACCGAGGGCGCCGACCGCATCCCGCCGGCCAGGATGGCGGCCCGCAGGGTGGTGGCGTCGGCGTCGGCGATCTGCCGGTACGTGGTGAAGCCACCCGCCGCCAGCGCGATCGCGATCTTCGGGCCGACCCCGGGAATCCTGGTCAGGTCATCCGGCTCGGCAACGGCAACCGCCACCGGAGCGGGCGCCGCGGCAACCTCATCGGTCTCGCCGATCCCCGGCACAGCGGCAACGGTCTCACCGGCGGGCTCGGCCGCGGCGGCCACGGCAACCGGCGCGGGAACCGCGGCCACCTGCTCGGTCTCCGCCACACCGGGAACGGACGCCACAGTGTCGACAGTGGACACCGCAACGGGCGTCCCGGCCGCGACAACAGGCTCGGCGACAGGCCGCGGGCGAGGAGTCCGCGTCCGCTTCGGCTTGGCAGCCGGCTCGGCGTCACGGGTGGGCTCGGCACCGATGGGCTCGAGGCCTGCGGGCTTGGTGTCCTCGGCCGGCCCCGAAGTGATCGGCGCGGCGATGACAGAGGGCTCGGCTGGCTCCGAAGTGATCGGCGCGGCGATGACGGAGGGCTCGGCCGCAGCGGCGACGGGCTCCAGCTTCTCGGCCTGGTCCGGCTCCGCGGGCGAAACCGCGGCGGTCGGGGTGGTCGGCTTGGTCTCGGGCTCGGCGGCCTTCGGCTTGTCCTCCGCGGCCGGCTCGTCCTCGGCGGCCGGCTCGGTCTTGGCGGGCTCGGCCTCGACCGCGGACTTGGGCTCGTCGGCCTGGTTCGGCTCGACCGCCGGGACAGTCGGCTCGAGCTGAGTGGCGGCCTCCGGCTTGGCGGCCACGGGCTCGTCCGCCGCGACCGGCTCAGCGGCAACGGGCTCGGCGGGCTTGTCGTCGGCGGAGGACACCGGAGAGACGGGCTCGTCAATCGCGGAAGGCGCGGAGGAAACGGGCTCGTCAGTCGCGGAAGAGGCGGGCTCGTCAATTGCGGAAGGCGCGGAAGCAGCGGACTCGTCGGCCGCGGAAGGCGCAGAGGAAGCGGGCTCGTCAATCGCGGAAGGCGCGGAAGAGGCGGGCTCGTCAATTGCGGAAGGCGCGGAAGAGGCGGGCTCGTCAGTCGCGGTAGAAGCGGGTGCCGCGGCGGTGAAGGGCTCGGCGGGTACGGGCTCGGTGGCCACCGGGTCGGGGTCGGCCGACGTGCTGGGGGACGCGGCCGGGGTGGACTCCGCGGTGGTGGGTGAGTGGTCCTCGGTGGCCGGGGTGAGGGTGGCGGCCGGCGCGGTGGTGGGCTGGGCGGCGACGGGCGTGGCCGTGGGCTTTTCGGACTTGCGGGTGGGGCGCAAGAGCCAGCCGGCGGCGAAGCCGATCACGACCCCGGCAATTAGGTAGAAGAATGCCATCAAGGGCCTCCGGACAACGAGGAATGCAGATTTAGCGCGCAGCTTTGCACATCTCGCTGTTTGGGCACCATGAGGGTGGTACCGACGGGGCGACATCGCTCACCGGCCGTCAGTGATTCGTCACTGATGGATGAGAATTTACAAGGGCGCCGCCGCGGGGGACGGTCCCGCGGCGGCGCCTCCCTGATCTCGGGGGATCAGGTTGAGGAGCAGGTCGTGCCGTTCAGCGTGAAGCCGGACGGCGCGGCGCTGTTCCCGGTATGTGTGGCCTGGAAGCCTATGGTGGTTGACGCCCCTGGGGCCAGAGTCCCGTTGTAACTGACGTTGCGGGCGGTCACCTGACCCGAGGCCGGACCATAGGTGGCGTTCCAGCCGGACGTGATGCTCTGACCGGCCGGGAGGGCGAAACCGAGGCTCCAGCCGTTGATTGCCGCGGTACCCGTGTTGGCGATTGTGACCTGAGCGGTCAGGCCGGTGTTCCAGGCGTTCACCGTCGCCGAGACGCGGCAGGCGCCCGTGGCCGGCGGCGGAGTGGTCGGCGGCGGAGTGGTCGGCGGTGGCGTAGTTGGCGGCGGAGTGGTCGGCGGTGGCGTGGTGGGTGGCGGTGTCGTCGGCGGAACAGTGGCGTCCAGGCCGAAGAATGTGATGGCCATCCGGGCCATCCCGCTCAGTGGGAGCGAGTGCCCCACCCCGGCCACGCTGATCCCCTCGACGGGGGCCTGGGCCGACGACGAGCCGTACCGGGTGCGGGTCCAGTTCGGCTGCGGCGAGTCGGTCATGACCGGCGTCTGGCTGACGCCGAGCACATTGGTCCACTGCTTGATGGCCTCGCCGAAGTTCGGATACTGCAGCGTCGTGTCGGTCGTGCCGTGCACCACCTGCATGCGCGGGCGCTTGCCGCTGTATCCGGGGTACGCCGCCCGTACGAGATCACCCCAAGCCTGTGGGGTCTTCGAGACCTGACCGTTGGCGCAGGCCGTGTTCCAGAGCGACCCGTCGGTCGTCGCGAAGCAGCCGAACGGCACACCCATGTACGCCGCGCCGGCCGCGAACACGTCCGGGTAGTCGCCGAGCAGCACGTTGGTCATCATGCCGCCCGACGAGGCTCCCGTCACGAACGTGCGGGCCGTGTCCGTGCCGTACCGCTGCTGCACGTAGCGGACCATGGACACGATGCCGACCGGGTCGCTGTTCCCGTCGTGCCTCAGCGCGCCCTGAGTGGACACGTCGAAGCACTGTCCGCTGCGGGTGGCCGACGGATAGATCACGATGAAGCCGTACTGGTCGGCCAGCGACGCGAACTCCGTGCCGGAGTAGAAGGCCGGGCCGGTCCCGGTGCAGTAGTGCACCGCCACCAGCAGCGCCGGCGCCGCCGGGAGCCGGTCCGGGACGTACAGATGCATCCGGAGGTTGGTGGGGTTGGTCCCGAAGCCGGTGACCTCTTGAAGTGACGCCGCCGACGCGGGCGCGGCCAGTCCGAGGACGGCCAGGCCGGCCGTGACGAGAGCGGCGACAAGGCGCTTGATCATGACGAGGCCGCGCAGGTGGCTCCGGACGGGCCCGTGCCGGTCCCCTGGAAGCCGAACTCGGTCGAGCCGCCGGCCGTGACCGACCCGTTGTAGGACACGTTCGTGAAGGCCGAGCCGCTGCGCGACGCGTTCCACGTGTTGGTCACGGCGGCGCCGGACGGCAGGGTCACCGTGGCCGTCCATCCCCGGATCGCGGAACTTCCGGCGGTGACGCGGACGGTGGCGACGAAGCCCCCGTTCCACTGGTTGAGCGTGATGGAAGCCGTGCAGCCGGCGCCCGAAGGCGGAGGGGTGGTTGTGGGCGGAGGCGTGGTCGGAGGCGTGGTGGTGCCGCCGTTCAGCGCGTCCAGGACGGCTGTGTAGGCCGCCTTCTTGTTGCCACTGCCGTCGAACAGCAGCGGCGTCCCGCTGGCCCGCCACGAGTCGGAGTCACGGATGCCCCACACGGTGATCCCGTTGCAGCGGGTGACGGCCAGGCAGGCCCGCGTGGCCGCGGCGAACGACGACGCCTGCGCCGTGCCCGAACCCTCGATGTCGAGCTCGGTGATCTGCACGTCGACGCCCAGGTTGGCGAAGCGCTGGAGGTTGGCCTGATAGTCCGACGGCAGCGGTGACGCCGAGTTGAAGTGCGACTGGAAGCCGACGCAGTCGATCGGCACGCCGCGCGCCTTGAAGTCCTGCACCATCGCGTAGACCGCGTTGCTCTTCGCGTTCTGCCCGTCGGTGTTGTAGTCGTTGTAGCAGAGCTTGGCCGCCGGATCGGCCGCCCGCGCCGTGCGGAACGCGACCTCGATCCAGTCGTTGCCGGTGCGCTGGAGGTTGGAGTCGCGCCGGCCGCCACCGCCGCCGTCGGCGAAGGCCTCGTTCACCACGTCCCACGAGTCGATCTGGCCCTTGTAGTGGGTGGCGACCTGGGTGACGTGGTTGACCATGGCGTTGCGCAGCGCGGTGCCGCTGAGGTTCTGCGCCCAGGACGGCTGCTGCGAATGCCAGGCCAGCGCGTGGCCGCGTACCTTCTTGCCCTGGGACTTGGCGAGGTTGACGATCTGGTCGGCCGAGCCGAAGGAGAACGTGCCCTGGGACGGCTCGGTGGCGTCCCATTTCATCTCGTTCTCGGGGGTCACCGAGTTGAACTCGGTGGCGAGGATGTTGGCGTACGTGGTGTCGCTGAGTTTGTACGCCGCGACGGCCGTGCCGAAGTAACGGCCGGTGGCCGCGGCCGAGGCGCCGAGCGTGGTGGCCGCGTCGGCGGAGCCGGCGAAGAACACGCCGGCGGCGGGGATGACGAGAGCGAGGGCAAGGAAGCGGGATCTCATGCCGAAGCCTTTCGGGGACGCATAAAGCGGCGGAGGCTTGCCCGACCTCAGTGCCGCACCTGAATACAGTGACCCGGATCGATCGAAACTTTAACGACTTGTTCCGGAAGACACAACGGCGGATTCCCGAAACTTTCGGCGCTCGTATGCCGGGCGGTAGCGGTCGTCGAGGAGCGTGAGAAGGCTCAGGAGCACGACGAAGAAGAGGGTGGCGCCCACGTTGAGGTCGCCGCGGCCCAGCAGCCACGCGGCGACGATGACGAGCACGGTGTTCAGCACCAGCCGGGCGGCGAAGGCTCCGGCCATGGTGGCCGGCCTGAACGAGGTCCCGGCGACCCCGAGGGTGATGGCCGCGTTCACCACGACGAAGGCGGCGATGCCGAGGAAGAGTTCGAGCCCGGTCGAGCGGAGATCCGGCAGGAGCTCGCCGAAGATCACGCTGAGCAGGCCGATCAGGACCACCTTCTCCAGGGTGGCGGCGGAGAGCACCCGCGGCGTCCTGTCGACGTGCGAAGGCAGTGGATCCGCGTGCACGTGCCACGACCAGTCCGGGCGCGGCAGGCGCGGGCGGGCCCAGATCCACACGCCGACGGCCAGGCCTACGGCGATCAGGGCGACCACCGCGGCGGCGACCGGATAGGCGGCCACGGTGTCGGTGACGTCGAGCTGGGCGATGTGGATCCACCACTCCTGCGGCAGCTTCACGAAGATCCAGATGGCCGCGGCCAGCAGGCACCACCACCGGAAGCCGTACCGGGTGGGGTTCCAGCGCAGGCGGACTATCTCGTACGCGATGAAGAAGTACTCGAAGGTGTTGGGGAAGATCAGCAGGATGGCCCGCCAGCCGGTGAACTCGAACAGGACGACCCCGGCCAGCCGGTAGAAGTACAGGAACCGGGCGATCCCGACGGCCGGCATGCTGGTCCAGTTGCGCAGCGTGGCCAGATAGGCGATGGCCAGGTAATAGACGTCCATCGCCTTGTCGTAGTTCTGGTAGCCCGGCGGGTCGTACCCGAAGGTCTGGAAGATCGTCTGGTCGACGCCGTCGAGGACCAGCGCGGCGACGATGGCCGGCAGCGGGAACCTCGGGATGAACAGCGGGACGATGAAGCGGGCAGCCACCACTGCCAGGAACACTGCTGTCGCCCCGGCGCTCATGCATAGACCGTCGTTGCGCCGGGCGCGCCGCGCCTCACCCGATCCGGATGATTGCGGTGCGCCGGAGGTCGGCGTCGATGGCGGCGGCCGTGGCGAGCAGCGGCGGCAGGAAACGGCGCCGCATCACGTCGACGGTGGCCCGGGCCGCCTGCACCGAGACGTTCACCGCGCCGGCCACCGTGCCCGAGCGGTCGTGGATCGGCGCCGCGATCGCCCGCAGCCCCTCCTCGAGTTCCTGGTCGACGATCGAGTAGCCCTGCGTTCGTACCTTGTCGATCTCCGTTCGCAGCGATGAGGCCGATGAGATCGTCCGGTTCGTCAGCTTTTCGGGGCGGACACGAGCGAGGTAGGCGTCTAAATTGGAGGATCCGGCCAGCAGCACGCGTCCCATCGACGTCGCGTACGCCGGAAACCGCGTGCCCACGGTGATGGCGACCGCCATGATCCGCGAGGTGGGCACCCGCGCCACATAGACGATGTCATCACCGTCGAGAACGGAGAGCGACGACGACTCGTGCAGCTCGGCGGCCAGCCTCTCCAGGTGGGGAGCGGCCACGTCCGGCAGCGTCAGGCTCGACAGATAGGCGTATCCCAGATCGAGCACGCGGGGTGTCAGCGAGAAGAGCCGCCCGTCCGTCCGCACGTATCCCAGGTCGGCCAAGGTCAGCAGGAAGCGGCGCGCGGCGGCCCGGGTGAGGCCGCAGATCCTCGCGACCTCGCTCAGGGTGAGCTCGGTGTGCTCGGCGTCGAAGGCGCGGATGACCGCGAGGCCGCGCTCCAGGGACTGGACGTGATGGGGTTCCCTCATAGCTTGCTATCCAATTGATAAAGATCGTTGACGTGACACGGGGCACATCCTAGCGTTCTCCATGAGAACTCTTGTTCGCAATGCGCACACCAGAAAAAGCACAGCCTCAACCGGAGGAACGTTATGCGGCGTGTCCTGATAGGTGTAGCTATAGCGGCGCTCATCGCCGGCACGGGAGCGTGTGGATCGTCGGACGACGGCACCGCCGGCTCCACCGACAGCAGCGGCGTCGACCAGGTCAAGGTCGGTGTCATCCCGATCGTCGACGTGGCCCCGATCTATCTGGGGCAGCAGAAGGGCTTCTTCACCAACCGCAAGATCAATCTGACGATGGAGAGCGGCCAGGGCGGCGCCGCCATCGTGCCCGGCGTGGTCAGCGGCCAGTTCCAGTTCGGCTTCAGCAACTTCACCTCGCTGCTGCTGGCGCAGACGAAGAACGTGCCGATCAAGGCTGTCTCGGCCGGCGTCTCCTCGGTCGGCGAGCAGGGCAAGGACTTCGGCGGCGTGGTGGTGAACGCGAACAGCCCGGTCAAGACCGCGGCCGACCTGGCCGGCAAGAAGATCTCGGTGAACACGCTGAAGAACATCGGCGACACCACGGTCCGCGAGTCGGTGCGCAAGGCCGGCGGCGACCCGTCGAAGATCAATTTCGTCGAGATGCCCTTCCCGAACGCGCCGGCGGCTCTCGCCGGCGGGCAGGTGGAGGCGTCCTGGCTCGTCGAACCGCAGCTCTCGCAGGCCAAGGCGGCCGGCGCCCGGCTCGTCGCCTCCAACTTCGTCGACGCCGCGCCCAACCTGTCGGTGGCCGCCTACTTCACCTCGACCAAGCTCGAGGGCGAGGACGCCGACCTGGTCAAGCGCTTCACCGAGGCGATCAACGAGTCGCTCGCGTACGCCGACGCGCACCCCGACGAGGTGCGGGCGGTCCTCGGCACGTACACCAAGATCGATGAGAAGACGCGGGCCGCGATGATCCTCCCGAAGTGGCCGACCGAGATCAACAAGGACTCGGTGCAGACGCTGGCCGACCTCGGGGCCAAGGACGGCATCTTCGACGGCAAGACGCCTGACCTGGCGAAGCTGTTGCCGTGAGGTCCAAGGCTCTGCTCGGCCTGGCCGGGCTGGCCGGGCTGCTCCTCGTCATCGAGCTGCTGCCGCGACTCGGGCTGGTGGACGACAGTTATCTGCCGCCCACCACCGAGATCGCGGCGGCGCTGGCCGACGAGCTCGGCACCACGGCGTTCTGGCAGGCCGTCGGCGACACCCTGACCGGGTGGGCCCTCGGCCTGCTGATCGCCGTGGTCGCCGGCGTGATGATCGGCATCGTGGTCGGCGCGGTGCCCGTGCTGCGGGCCGCCACCGCGTCCACCATCGAGTTCCTGCGCCCGATCCCGTCGGTGGCCCTGATCCCGCTCGCGGTCCTGCTCTACGGCACCGACCTCGGCTCGGTGCTGCTGCTGGTCGTCTACGCCTCGTTCTGGCAGGTTCTGGTCCAGGTGCTGTACGGCGTGGCCGACGTCGACCCGATCGCCGACGAGACCGCGCGCAGCTTCCGCTTCAGCACGTGGGCCCGCATCCGCAACGTGCTGTGGCCGACCGCCCTGCCGTACGTCTTCACCGGCATCCGCCTGGCCGCCTCGGTCGCCCTGGTCCTCGCGGTCACGGCCGAGCTGGTCATCGGCGCGCCCGGCCTGGGCAAGCTGATCGCGGTGGCGCAGACCTCGGGCGCGGTCCCGGACATGTACGCCCTGATCGCGGTCACCGGCCTGCTCGGCGTGGCCATCAACCTGGCCGCGCGGGTGTTCGAGCGCCGCTCGCTGTCGTGGCATCAGTCCGTTCGCGGGGAGGTCCCGGCATGAAGCGTTTCCTGTACGTCGCCGGTCTGCCCCTTTTGTTGCTGCTCGGCTGGTTCGTGCTCAGCAACGGCAGCGAGAACTTCTACGCGCCGCCGCTGCGGGACATCCTGCGGGCCTTCGTGGACACGTGGACGCCGGAGCGCCTCCGCGCCGACGTACTCCCAAGCCTTCTTCGGCTTTTGTCCGGATATATCCTAGCGGCCATTCTCGGCATCGCGATGGGCGTCGCGATCGGACTCAATCGGCGGCTGAGGGCGACCGTCGAGCCCGTCCTCGAGTTCTTCCGCGCGATCCCGCCGCCCGTCCTCGTCCCGGTGATCATGCTGTTCGCCGGCATCGGCAACGGCATGAAGATCATCGTGATCGTCTTCGGCTGCGTATGGCCCATCCTGCTCAACACCGTCGAGGGGGTCCGGGCAGTCGACTCGGTCCAGCTCGACACCGCAAAGGCTTATGGCGTACGAGGTCTCGCGTGGATTCGTACGGTGATCCTCCCGTCCGCCTCGCCGCAGATCGCGGCCGGGCTGCGGCAGGCGCTCTCCATCGCGATCATCCTGATGGTGATCAGCGAGATGTTCGCGGCCAGCAACGGCCTCGGCTTCACCATCGTGCAGTTCCAGCGCAGCTTCGCCATCCCCGAGATGTGGAGCGGGATCATCCTGCTCGGCCTGCTCGGCTTCGCGCTGTCCCTGCTGTTCCGGCTCGCCGAGGGGCGGGCGCTCCGCTGGTACCACGGTCTGCGCGACGCGCAGCGCAAGTCATGAGGGATCGCCATGCTTGAAGTGCAGGGATTGCGCAAGGTCTACAGCACGGGCGGCCGCGAGGTCGAGGCGCTGCGCGACCTGACGTTCACCGTCGACAACGGCGACCTGGTCTGCCTGGTCGGCCCGTCCGGCTGCGGCAAGACCACGCTGCTGCGCTGCATCGCCGGCCTGCTCACGCAGACCTCGGGCACGGTCAAACTCGACGGGCACGAGGTCAGCGGCCCGCCGCCGGGTCTGGCCATGGTCTTCCAGGAGTACGGCCGGAGCCTGTTCCCGTGGATGACGGTGCGCGACAACGTCGCGCTGCCGCTCAAGCAGAAGCGGGTGCCGCGCCAGCGCCGCGACGAGCTGGTCGACCAGGCGCTGGAGGCGGTGGGCCTGGCCGGCACCGAGTCGGCGTACCCCTGGCAGCTCTCCGGCGGCATGCAGCAGCGCGTGGCCATCGCGCGGGCGGTCGCCTACGAGCCGTCGACCCTGCTCATGGACGAGCCGTTCGCGGCGGTCGACGCGCAGACCCGGGCCGACCTGGAAGACCTGGTCCGCGCCCTCTGGCAGCGCCTGAAGGTGACGGTCCTGTTCATCACCCACGACATCGACGAGGCGGTCTACCTGGGCCGCCGCGTCATCATGCTGTCGTCGTCACCCACGGTCGTCCAGGACGAGATCACGGTCGACCTCCCGGCCGAGCGCGACCAGCTGCACACCCGGGCCGATCCCCGCTTCACCGAGCTCCGCACCCACGTCTACGAGCAGATCCAGGCAGCGAAGCGGGGCCGCCCGGCCTCTATCGGCTGAGACCACCACCGTCCAGGCCGGCGCCGCCGGAGGCCGCGGCGTTAGTGGAGGCGGCGGCTCCGCGGGCGGCGTCGTCGGGGCCTGCTGTGCGTTTGCCGGCAATGTCCTCAGGGGTCGCGGTGTCTTTGTGGGCAGCGCAGGGGGCCGGCCTCCGACGGCGCCCACCCGTGCGCCTCGACCAGGAAGACCAGCGCGAACGTGGCCACCGTGAACTGCGGGACGATCAGCAGCGCGCTCGCCGCGTGGATCCGCCACAGGAACGGCGTCCGATAGGGCGAGCCCGTCGGCTCGGCCGGGCCGGCTGATCCCGGGGCGGCCGGGTCACGGACGAAGACGACGACCAGCAGGGCCGCGACCCAGCAGAACGCCCCCAGGAAGGTCAGCGCCCCGGCGATGGCCAGCGCCGGCAGGACGAGCGCGGCGACACCGACGCCGAGCGGCTGCGCGGTCTGGCGCAGGCCCATGGCCAGTCCCCGCTCGTGGGCCGCGAACCAGCCCAGGATCAGCCGCCCGCTCGAGGCGTGCACCGCCGCCCCGGCCGCGCCGGCCGGCAGGAACGCCACGGCCAACGGCGCCGTCCCGTCGAGCCGGGCCGCGACCAGCAGGAACGCGCCGGCCAGGGCGAGCCCCGTGGACAGGACGACCCGCTCGCCCCAGCGGTCGGCCGCCGCGCCCCAGGCGATCAGCGTGGCGAGCAGGCCCGCCGTCGGCGCGGCGGTGAGCAGGCCGGCCTCGACGCGGCCCTGGCGGGCGCGCTCACCGCCGGGGAGCTGAAGACCCTCAAGGAGGTGCTGACCAAGGTCACCGAGGCGGCGCGGCCCGAGCGGCACTAGTGGCGCTGGTGCCGGAGGTTCATGCTGAAGCGGACCACTCGGGAGGCAGCATGGAGATCACCGGGATCTTTACCGCCATCATCATCGGTCTCATCATCGGAGCGCTGGGGCGCCTGGTCGTTCCGGGCAAGCAGAACATCCCTATCTGGCTCACCCTGCTCATCGGCATCGTGGCCGCCCTCATCGGCACCTTCATCGCGGCCGCGGTCGGTGTCGACGACACGCGGGGCATCGACTGGATCGAGTTGATCCTGCAGATCGCGCTGGCCGCCGGCGGCGTCGCTCTGGTGGCCGGCGTCCGGCGACGGCCCTGAGCGTGTAAAGACTTCATCGGTGGCTCCGACTCACGGGTGACACTGCACAGAAGAGGAGCTCACGATGAAGTTCGTCATCGGCATGCACATCAACCCGGCCGTCCTGGACGCGCTGACCGACGAGGAGAAGGCGGCGATCGGTGACGGCCACGGCGCCCTGCTGGCCGAGCTGAAGGAGTCCGGCGAGCTGATCCTGACCCAGGCCCTGGCCGACCCGTCCCAGTCGGCCGTGGTCTCGGTCCGCGACGGCCGGACCGTCGTCACCGACGGTCCGTTCGCCGAGGCCAAGGAGTATCTGGGCGGCTTCTACCTGGTCGACTGCGAGAGCCGGGAGCGGGCCCTCGAGATCGCCGCCCGCGTTCCGGACGCCGCCCTGGCCGGCCTCGCGGTCGAGGTGCGCCCGGTCATGTTCTACGACGGGGCGCTCGAGGCGTGACCCGCTCGGCGATCGAGGACCTGCTGCGCGAGCACACGCCGCAGGTCCTCGGAACGCTGGTCCGCCGCTACGGCTGCTTCGAGGACTGCGAGGACGCCGTGCAGGAGGCGGTCCTGGCCGCCGCGGTGCAGTGGCCGGCCGGCGGCGTGCCGGCCAACCCGCGCGGCTGGCTCACGACGGTCGCCTCCCGGCGGCTGATCGACCAGCTGCGCAGCGACGTCGCCCGCCGCTCCCGCGAGACCGCCGACTCGCTCGCCACGGTCGCCGCGGAGGTGCCGGACACCGACGACACGCTCACGCTGCTGGTCCTGTGCTGCCATCCGGCGCTCACGCCCGGCTCGCAGATCGCGCTCACCCTGCGCGCGGTCGGCGGCCTGACCACGGCCGAGATCGCCCGTGCCTTCCTGGTGCCCGAGTCCACCATGGCCGTACGGATCAGCCGGGCCAAGCGCCTCATCAAGGACGCCGGGAGCACGTTCAGAGAGCCGGCGCCGCTCTCCGCGGTCCTGCACGTGCTCTATCTGATCTTCAACGAGGGCTACACCGCCGTCCACCGGGCCGACCTGGCGACCGAGGCCATCCGCCTGGCCCGCGCCGTACACGCCCAGCGGCCCGCCGACAGCGAGGCGACCGGCCTGCTCGCGCTGATGCTGCTGACACACTCCCGGCGCGCGACCCGCACGACGCCGGCGGGCGACCTGATCCCCCTGGACGAGCAGGACCGTACGGCCTGGGACCGGTCCTTGATCGTCGAAGGCATGGACCTGGTCAGGACG
Source organism: Actinoplanes sp. NPDC000266 (assembly GCF_042899005.1). Taxonomy (NCBI): domain Bacteria; kingdom Bacillati; phylum Actinomycetota; class Actinomycetes; order Micromonosporales; family Micromonosporaceae; genus Actinoplanes; species Actinoplanes sp. NPDC000266. Next base: position 15,986 of record NZ_JBIAZI010000002.1, on the reverse strand, counting down.
GCTCTGGCCGGCCCCGCCCTCGGGCCCTATCTCCTGCAGGCGGCCATCGCCGCCACCCACGCCGACGCCGCCACGGCCGGCGAGACCGACTGGCGGCAGGTGCACGCCCTCTACCTGATCCTGGACCGGGTCGCCCCCAACCCGATGGTCACCCTCAACCGGGCCGTCGCCCTGGCCGAGATCGAGGGCCCGCGGGCCGGCCTGTCCCTGATGGCCGGCCTGGACGCCGACGACCGGATGGCCCGCCACCACCGCCTCCTCTCGGTGCGGGCCCACCTGCTGGGGAAGGCCGGCGACCGGGCCGCCGCCCACGACCTCTACCGGCGCGCCGCCAAAGCCACGACGAGCCAGGCCGAACAGCGCTACCTGGAATCCCGCGCGGCCCGGTGTCACCCTTCGGCACCGACGTAAAGGCGACTGCCCCGGCGCCTTGCCGGTGCTTACGGTCGGCTCGTCGGCGCCCTCGAGTGGGTGATCAGCATGGCCGAGACCATGTCGTTCCAGGACAGCATGCGGTGGACCCGCGACGTCCTCGCACAGTGGCGGCAGTGGACGCGCACCCATTGGCGCCTGACCCTGCTGCTCAGCGCGCTGGCCTTCCTCACCGGCTGGGCCTGGAACACGTACGCGATGGCGGTCGGCCTGGAGGGCAGCGCGGCCGAGGGCACGGGCACGACCGCGACGGCCGACGGCCACTCGCTGAACGCCCTGTTCTGGCTGATCCTGTTCACCTTCGTCAGCGGCGTGGTCACGTACGCCTGGACGCGTGGCTGGACCGCCTTCCGGGCCGACGTGGCGGTCCTGCCCCGGCGCTTCGCCGAGGCCATGACGGCCAGCCGCCCCGGTGCCTTCGCGATGCTGCTGTGGGGGATGGCGGTGGCGCTGGTGATCGCCACCCTGATCTCCTCGGCGGCCGCGATCCTGCTCAGCCTGGTGCTGCTGGCCCTGGCCACGTCGCCGGTCGGTGTCATTCTCAATTTCGCGCTCGTACGGGTGTGGCGTGGCCTGTGCGGCATCCTGGCCCGCCAGGCCCGGCCCCGGCTCGACGCGATGGTCAACCCGTTCATGGTGATGTTCGGCGAGAGCATCGGCCTGCTGCTCGACGGCCTCATCGACAGCTGGGCCTTCAAGTTCCTGGGCGGCGTCTTCGCCGCCCTGGTCTCGGTGACCCTGGCCCGGGGCTCCCGGATGCCCGGCCCCGCGGTCCTGTTCGCGGCGGTGGCCACGGTCCAGGCGATCCGGATCCGCGGCGCGTACGCCGACGACGGCGGCTGGTCCGAGTGCGTCACCGCCGACGGCCGCGCGTGCTCCGGCCTGGGCCTGGAGGGGGTGCTCGCCTGGTTCCAGTCCGACGGCGCCGGCCACGTGCTGGTGCGAGGCTCCATCGGCGCTTCCGCCGCCGCGGTGGGCGCGCTCGTGGGCCTGGGCCTGGGCGCCGCGGGCGCGTCGGCCGCCCTGTCCCGCACCGACCCCCGCCCGCCCGATCCCGGCGCCGGCCTGTGGCCCCCGCACCCCCAGCCGCCCGGTCCGTTGCCCGGCCCGCCGGAGCCCCAGCCCCGTCACCACGCGCGACCCCGGCGCCAGCCTTCCCCTCGGCCCGCCCCCTCCCGGCCCGAGCCTCAGCCCGATCCTCATCGCCAGCCGGCTTCCTATCCTCAGGCCGAGCCGCATTACCAACCCGAGCCGCATCACCAACCCGAGCCGCATCATCAGCCCGAGCGGCACCTCCAGCCGGAGCCGCATCATCAGCCGGAGCCGCATCATCATCAGCCGGAGCCCTCCGCCCAGCCGGATCGCGGCACGGTCTACCGGTCGTCCTCCTACGACCCCGGGAACGCCGAGCAGGGGCACGTCTACAGGTCCGCGTCGGCCGAGGGGGCGGCCCGAGGCGTACACCCCATCCCGCACCCACCCGACCACGGCGGCTCCCATGGCCGAGGCAGACCGTGGGACGACCTCGACGACTTCCTTCCCGATGCTCCCGACCGCGAGAACCGGCCACGCCGACGACCGCCGCGCCCCGGGGACGGCCCTGCGGATCCTCCTCCGCGCCGGCCCCGGCCGCCGGTCCCACCGGGACGGCAGTGAAGACCCGGCTGCCGCGCCTGGCGGTGTTCCTGCTGGCCGGCGGCTCCATCGCCGCGCTGCTGGCCGACCTCTACGGCCTCGCGCCGATGCACATCGTCTTCTGGTTCGTCTCGGTGCCGTCGATGATCGTGCTGGCCGTGGCCGCGACCCTTCCCCGCGTCGATCCGGACCTGCGGGCCAGGATCCGCGTCGGCGCCGTCGCCGGACTGGCCGGCCTCGTGGGTTACGACGTCGTCCGCGTCCCCGTGGCGCTCACCGGTCAGCGCGTTTTCGCCCCCATCGAGACGTACGGCCTCCTCATCGCCGACGCCGCGTTCTCCTCACCCCTGACCTCAACGCTGGGCTGGCTCTATCACCTGTCCAACGGCGTGACCTTCGGCATCGCCTTCGCCGTCCTCTTCGCCCGCCGCCCGGTCCTGTTCGGCGTCGCCTGGGGCCTGTTTCTGGAGACGGTCGCCCTGCTGAGCCCGTTCGCCGACCGGTACGGCCTCAGCGGCCGGCTGGTTCCGATCGTCATCGCGCTCGGGGCCCACGTCTTCTACGGCTGGCCGCTGGGCTATCTCGTCCGTCATTTCGACCGTACGGCCGCGGCCCTGCCCCGCCTCCGGGTCACCGCGACCCTCGCCCTCGCGGTGGCGGTGGTCCTGGCCTGGCAGCAGCCCTGGAACGTTCCGGCCGACCAGCGCCTGGCCGGAGCGCTGTCCCGTCCGGGCGCCCCGGTGACGATCGTGCGCACCGACCGCTTCCATCCCGAGTGGCTGCGCATCCGCCCCGGCGCCTGCGCCTACGTGGACAACCGCTCCACTGTCACCTTCACCACGCCCGCCGGTCCCGTGCCGGCCGGAGCCCGCAGCCCGCTCTGCTTCGCCGATCCCGGCATCTACCGGATCCGCCTGACGACCCGCCCCTACTCGGGCGGCTTCGTCTACGTGGACGCCGTCACTCGCCAGCCGCGGTGAGCGTCAGGGCGGCGTGCGCAGGCCGGCTATCGGCAAGGGCACCGGCCTGATGCCCGAGTAGCGGATCAGACCGTGCGCAGGTCCAGGGAGTGCCAGGTGATCTCGTCGTTGGCGGTGCTGGTGGACCACCACAGCATGCCGCCCCGGGAGAAGGCGCCGTCGGCGTTGGGGGCCACGTCGATGGTGCGGCCGGTGGCCACGTCGTAGACGACCAGGGCGGCCACGCCCGTCAGGTCGGTCTCGCCGGTGGGCTCGGCCAGGATCTCGAAGCGGTCGAGGACGGCCACGTCGGTGATGGCCGACTGGGCGGCGCCGCCGGCGATGCGGCGGCGTTCCGTGCCGTCGGGGCGGACCAGGTCGATGCGGGCCACCACGTCGCCGCCCAGGACCATCGAGCGGCACCACACCGGGCCGCAGGTCAGCTGTTCGGTTCCGGTGCTGACGATCTCGCGGTCGCGGGTGGTCGCCATGTTGCGCAGGCGCGGGGTGCCCGAGGCGCTGCCGTCGTCGACCAGCCACGGCCAGGCCGACAGGGACCACTGGCCGGGCTCGAGCCTCACGCGGACCGGGCCGCCGGTCACCGCGACCGAGCGGATCTCGGTCTCCTTCGTGGAGTCGCCCTTGGCCGGGGCGGCGGTCCAGTGGACGCGGCCGTCGGCGACCACCAGGTCGTACTGATTGCCGTAGAAGACCGCGTTCCCGGTGTCGGCCGTGAGCAGGCGGGCGGTGTTGCCGGACAGGTTCGCGGTCCAGATCTTCACCGTGGTCGAGCCGGCCGTGGACTCGGTCCAGAACAGCTGGTCGCCGCTGACCGTGAACGCCTCGAACTGCGGGTTCCCGTCGAGCGGTACCCGGCGCAGCTCCCGGATCTGGGCGCCGGAGCGCAGCAGCAGCCGGGCCTCGTCGCCGCCGGGGGTGGGCGCGGTGCCGACCGCGGTGGTCGCGTCCAGGAAGATCGACGGGTTGAAGAGCGGGCCGTCGGGCAGCCCGGCCGGGAGGTCGGCGCGGGCCGCGGCCGGCCAGGCGACGGCGGCCGAGGCCCGGGCAGGTGGTGGCGTGGGGGTGGACGTGCCCGGCGTACCGATGATGAGGAACGCCCCGGCGGTGAGCGCGACGGAGAGAGCGGCGCCGGACAGGCGCCGCGGGGAGAGCAGGCTCATGCGTACGGCTGCTTCGGCTCGGGGACCTCTTCCCAGGTCTTCACCTCGAGGTAGGCCACGTCGACGTTGTTCACCGGGTCCTTGCCCTTCTCGGGCGTGTAGGCGCCGGTCACCGCGACCCACGTGTCGGCCGGCACGTCGATCGGGGCGCGGCCGCTCAGCCCGATCTTGATGGGGCGGCCGTCGGCGGCGCAGCAGGACAGCACGATCCGGGCCAGCATCGGCTTGCCGTCGGGCGCGGTCGTGATGAAGCCGGTGAGCCGCACGTCCCGGTCCTGCATGCTCTTGCCCGCGTCGTACAGGGCCCGCGACGCGTAGTCCACCAGCCCGACGTCGACCGGGGAGCCCTCCGGTAGCGGCGGATAGTCCGAATTGTCGAGAGATGCCGCGGTGACGCTGCCGGCCTGGGAAGCGGCGTAGGAACCGAGTGCCGGTGGCGCCACGAGCAGCAGCCCCAGCACGGGCAGGATGAGCAGCCATCCCACCCGAGGCTCGTGATGATCATGGCCCGAGTGGTCGGAGTCGGCGGGGGAGCGGAACGAGTACCAGAGGGTCATCACGGCCGCCGCCACCAGCAGCAGCCCCGCCCCGATCAGAAACGGACGGAGCCCCTCCTTGACGTACCGCAAATAAAGGTCGGTGAACGAAGCCCGCAGGATCGCCCCGCCGAACAGGAGCATCACAACGGCCTGAGTAAGTTTGCTCATAGGAAGATCGCCCCCACACCCGCGCCGACGCCCAGCGCCGCGACGAACGTCGCCGGCGCGAAGCGGAACGCGAAACGGCGGCCGAAGACGCCGGCCTGCATCGAGATCAGCTTGAGGTCGACCATCGGGCCGACCACCAGGAAGACCAGCCGTGACGTCAGCGAGAACTGCGACAGCGACGCCGCCACGAACGCGTCGGCCTCGCTGCAGATCGACAGCAGCACGGCCAGCACGGCCAGCGCGATCACCGACAGCACGGCGTTGTCGGCCAGGCTCTGCAGCCACGCGGCCGGGACGATCACGTTGATCGTCGCCGCCGCGGCCGCGCCGATCACCAGGAAGCCGCCCGCGTGCATGACGTCGTGCCGGCAGGCCGCCCAGAACGCCCGCGCCTTGGAGAGGTCGTCGAGCTCGGGGCGGTGCGGCAGCCTGATCCACTCCTGCTTGCCGAGGCGGAGCCAGAGCCAGCCCATGAGTACGGCGACGAACAGGCTGGCCACGCCACGGGCGACCGCCATCTCCGGCCGCCCGGGGAACGCGATCACGGTGGCGGTCAGCACGATCGGGTTGATCGCGGGCGCGGCCAGCAGGAAGGCCAGCGCGGCGGCGGGCGTGACCCCGCGCCGGATCAGCGACCCGGCGATCGGCACGCTGCCGCACTCGCAGCCGGGCAGCGCCACCCCGGCCAGGCCGGCCGCCGGCACCGCGAGCGCCGGGTGCTTCGGCAGCGCCCGCGCCCAGAACGAGCGCGGCACGAAGACCGCGATCACCGCCGACAGCGCCACCCCGAAGACCAGGAATGGCGCCGCCTGCACCAGCACCGACACGAAGACCGTGGTCCAGGTCTGCAGCCGGGCGCCGTCGACCAGCCCGGCCAGCTGCTCGCGGAAGAGCACCAGCAGTACGAGCAGCCCGGCCAGCACCTCCAGCGAGCCGATCTTCCGCTCCTTCGTGGGAGGAGCGGGTGCGGGTGCGGGCGCGGGCTCATTCCAGTCGATGTCCTGGAGGCGGGTCAAGATCACTCCCATGGGGTCGGCCGCCGCCCAACATACCGCACCTCATCGCGGGAATAACCTGCGCATATGTCAATCAGTGCATGTGTCAGAAGCCGATCGGCAGGCCCGCGTAGTTCTCGGCCAGGCCCCGCGCGCCGGCCTCGCTCGACGCCACCCACCGCAGCTGCGACAGCTGCAGCTGGGCGTCGAACGGGTCACCGCTGGTGTGCAGCATCGTCGTCATCCACCAGGAGAAATGCGTGCAGCGCCAGACGCGGCGAAGAGCGTCGTCCGAGTACGCCTCGGCGGGCCCCGAGTCGTTCCGCAGCAGCAACGCGATCAGCGCCCGGCTGAGCAGCGTGACGTCGGCGATGGCCAGATTGAGCCCCTTGGCCCCGGTCGGCGGCACGATGTGGGCCGCGTCCCCGGCCAGAAACACCCGTCCGTGTCGCATCGGGGTCTGCACGTAGCTGCGCATCGGCAGGACGCTCTTGTCGGTGATCGGGCCCGGCGTCAGCTTCCAGCCGTCCTGCCCGTGCCCGAGCCGGGTCGCCAGCTCCTCCCAGACGCGGTCGTCGGGCCAGGACGCCGGATCCGTTCCGTTCGGCACCTGGAGATAGAGCCGGCTCACCGTCTCCGACCGCATCGAGTGCAGGGCGAACCCGTTCGGGTGCCAGGCGTAGATCAGCTCATCGGTCGAGGGCGCCACATCGGCCAGAATGCCGAGCCAGCTGTACGGATAGACGCGCTCGAAGGTCTGTGCGGGCACCGCGTGCCGCGAGGGACCGAACGACCCGTCGCAGCCCGCGATCGTGTCCGCGTCGAGCCGTTGCCCGGCGCCCTCGGCGTCCACGAAGGTCACGTACGGCCGGTCCGACTCCACGTCGTGCAGCTCCACGTCGGTGACCTCGTAGAACACCGCGGCGGTGCCGGCCGCGACCAGATCCTTCTGCACCTCGGTCTGCCCGTACACCCAGACGCTGCGCCCGGTCAGGCCGACGAAGTCGAGGTGGTGCCGCTCGCCCGGCCATTGCAGGTAGATGCCCCGGTGCTCGTGTCCCTCGGCCCGCAGCCGGTCGCCCAGCCCGACCGATTCCAGAAGCTCGACGCTGGAGCTCTCGAGGATGCCGGCGCGGATGCGCGAGGCCACGTACTCCTGGGAGCGGGTCTCGAGCACCACCGCCTCGACGCCGCCGCGGTGCAGGAGATGGGCGAGGAGCAGTCCGGCCGGGCCGGCGCCGATGATGGCGACCTGGGTGCGCATGGGCTCAGCCAACGGCAGGCGCGCCCCCGCGGCAAGGGCCTATTTCCACTGAGCGGAAGCCAGCGTACGCCCGATGCCCCGCGCGGCCACCTGGAGCGCCGAGATCAGCCGCGCCTGTTCCCGGCGCAGATCCGGCACGACGATGCCCAGCGCCGCCACCACCTGCTCGGCCTCGCCGCGCACGGGCACGGCCACCGAGCACGCGCCCAGGCTCATCTCCTCGCCGGTCGTGGCGTAACCGGCCGTACGCACGCGTTTCAGCTGGTCGGCGAGCAGGGACGGCTGGGTGATCGTGTAGGGCGTGACCCTTGTCAGACGCGAAAACGCTTCTGTGCGTACGTCCTCCGGGGCGTACGCCAGAAGGACCTTGCCCACCCCCGTCGCGTGCAGCGGAAGTCGCGAGCCGATCTTGCTGACCACCGGGACCGAGACGTGCCCGGCCAGCCGGTCGACGTAGAGCACCTCGACGCCGTCGCGGACCGCGAGATGCACCGTGGCCAGGGTTGCGCCGTAGAGATCGTGCAGGAACGGCGAGGCGGCCTGGCGCAGCCCGGACTGCACGGGGGAGAGCAGGCCGAGGTCCCACAGGCGGCGGCCGATCACGTATTCGCCGGTCGGGAGCCTGGTCAGCGCGCCCCAGCGGGTCAGCTCACCGATCAGGCGATGCGCGGTGGCCAGCGGCAGGCCGGCCCGGCGGGACAGGTCGCTGAGGGTGAGGCTGCGGTGATCGGGGTCGAAGGCGCCGAGAAGATCGAGCACCCGGGAGGTGACAGTCGCGCCCATCGATGCCCTCCCTTCCGTCCAGCTTCCGTTCAATGGAAGGAAAGTATCGTCTCGGGACCGCCCTCGGTCTAGCGTCCCCGGTGTGGAAACTCAGGCCGACATCAGCCGGGAGATAGCCGAGCTCCGCGGCCGCGGCGGGCCGCAGCCGCAACTCGACTACCCGCCGTACCGCAGCAGCGTGCTGCGTCACCCGACGAGGGACCTGGTCCTGGCCGACCCCGAGGGGGTCGAGCTGTGGGCGCCCTGCTTCAGCAGCCGCGACGTCGCCGCCGACGAGGCCGACCTGACGATCCAGCGCGCGGGGGAACCGCTCGGTGAGCGCATGGTGGTGACCGGCCGTGTCGTCGACGGCCAGGGCAATCCGGTCCGTCACCAGCTCGTGGAGATCTGGCAGGCGAACGCGTCCGGCCGCTACTGGCACCAGCGCGATCAGCATCCGGCCCCGCTCGACCCGAACTTCGTGGGCGCGGGCCGCTGCCTGACCGACGAGAACGGCACGTACCGCTTCCAGACCATCAAGCCCGGCCCGTATCCGTGGCGCAACCACCTCAACGCCTGGCGGCCGGCGCACATCCACTTCTCGCTGTTCGGCACGGATTTCACGCAGCGCCTGGTCACCCAGATGTACTTCCCGAACGATCCGCTGTTCGACCTCGACCCGATCTATCAGTCGATCACCGACCCGAAGGCCCGCGAGGCCCTGCTGGCGTCGTACGACCACGAGCTGACCACGCCCGAGTACAGCCTCGGATATCGGTGGGACATCGTCCTGACCGGCACCCACCGCACTCCGCTGGAGGAAGAACAGTGACGCACGCTCCGGGGCAGACTGTCGGGCCGTTCTTCCATCTGGGGCTTCCGTACGAGGGTGACAACGAGCTCGTGCCGCCCGGGCGGCCGGACGCCGTACGCCTGCACGGCCGGGTCACCGACGGCCAGGGCAACGGGGTGCCCGACGCCGTGATCGAGATCTGGCAGGCCGACCCGTCCGGCGCCGTGCCGAGGGTGGGCGGATCGATCAAGCGCGACGGGTGGACCTTCACCGGCTGGGGCCGCGCACAGACCGACCCGGACGGCCACTACTGGTTCACGACGCTGGAGCCGCCGTCGTTCTTCGCGGTCACGGTCTTCGCCCGGGGTCTGCTGGACCGCCTGTTCACCCGTGCCTACCTGCCGTCGGATCAGCTCGACGCGTTTCTCGAGGGGCTTTCGCCGGACCGGCGGGATACGCTGATCACCACCCGTGAAGAGCGGGGCCTGCGCTTCGACATCCGACTGCAGGGCGAGGGTGAGACGGTGTTCCTGACGTTCCCCGGCCAGGCCACATGAGCGACCTGCTCTGGCCCGGCGACACAAGAGCCGACCCCTTCTGCACCGACGAGGCCGTCCTGACCGCCCTGCTCAGGGTCGAGTCAGCCTGGTTGGCCGCCTTACACCACCACGGCCTCACCGTCGCCGCGCCCGACCACCCTCCGCTCGATCCCACCGCGCCCAACTCCACCGCGCCCGCGCCCCCATCCATGACCGCGCCCACTCCCACGGCGCCCGCGGCCACCACCGCGCCCACCCCCACCGCGGCCTTGCCAACCGCGCCCACCTCCACCGCCTCATCGGCCAGCCCGCGCCTGCCCGACTTATCCGACTTAGTAGGCGCGGCGGACCTGGCCGGCCTCGCGCGGGACGCGGAAGCGGGCGGCAACCCGGTCATCCCCCTCGTGAAGCTTCTCCGGGAACGCTCCGATATCCGACATATCCACGCCGGCCTGACCAGCCAGGATGTTCTGGACTCGGCGATGGTGCTCGTGCTCAACGACGCCGCCGCCCGGATCCGGGCCGATCTCGCGGAGCAGGTCACCACGCTGTCCGACCTCGCCGACCGGCATCGCGGGACCGACATGGCCGGCCGCACCCTGACGCAGCACGCCGTGCCGATCACTTTCGGTCTCAAGGTCGCGGGCTGGCTCCAAGGTGTCCTCGACGCGCGCGACGCCCTGCACGCCGCCGGGCTGCCGATCCAGATCGGGGGCGCCGCCGGCAGCCTGGCCGCCCCGACCGCCCTGGCCGGGAGCACGGCCAAGGCCCGCGAGCTCGTCGCCACCACGGCCTCGGTTCTTGGGTTGCCTCTGCGCGAGCCGTGGCATACGAGCCGGGCACCTTTCACCCGCTTCGGCGACGCGCTCGTGACCTGCACCGACGCCTGGGGGAAGATCGCCAACGACGTGCTGGTGGGCTCCCGTCCCGAGATCGGCGAACTGGCCGAGGCCCAGGGCGGCGGCTCCTCGGCCATGCCCAACAAGCAGAACCCCGTCCTGTCGGTCCTGATCCGCCGGGCCGCCCTCGCCGCGCCACCCCTGGCCATGACCCTGCACCTCGCCGCCGCGAACGCCGTCGACGAACGCCCCGACGGCTCCTGGCACGTCGAGTGGTCGACGTTGCGGACGCTCGCCCGCCGCACGATCGTGGCCGGCTCCCAGACCGCCGGCCTGCTCGCCGGCCTGCGCGTCGACGCCGTCCGGATGGCCACGATCCTCGCCGAGGCCCGCCCGGGTATCGACGCCGAGCAGCGGAAGTACGCCTCGGAGTCCGGGCCCTACCTGGGGGCCACCGACGAGATCATCGATGCCGTACTGGCCCGAGCCGCGGAGAAGCCTTGCTGACATCCACCGTTCTGGCCGACGCGCCCGACCGTCCCCTTCTGCTGGTCGGGCCGTCGCTCGGCACGTCGGTCCAGGCGCTGTGGGCCCGATGCGCCCGGCTGATCAAGGGACACCACGTCGTGGGCTGGGATCTGCCCGGTCACGGCCGCGGCGCTCCCGCCGACGGCGCTTTCAGCATCGCCGACCTGGCCCGGGACGTACTCGCCCTGGCCGACGAGATCCGGCCCGGGTCACCGTTCCGCTATGCCGGCGACTCCGTGGGCGGGGCCGTCGGGTTGCAGTTGCTGCTCGACGCGCCCAAACGGGTCGAGTCGGCCGCCCTGATCTGCACCGGCGCGAAGATCGGGGAGGCCGCGGGCTGGCGGCAGCGGGCCGAGACCGTACGAGCGGAAGGAACTCACGCGGTCGTCGCCGGCTCTCTCCAGCGCTGGTTCGCCCCGAACTTTCCGCAGCGGCAGCCCGCCGTCGCCGGGGCCCTGCTGGACGCGTTGCGCGCCGTCGACCGGGAGAGTTACGCGCTGACCTGCGAGGCCCTGGCCGCCTTCGACGTGCGGCCGCGGCTGGCCGAGATCAGCGCGCCCGTTCTCGCCATCGCCGGCGCGGTCGACCAGCCGACCCCGCCCGAGGGGCTCGCGCAGATCGCCTCCGAGGTCCGCGACGGCCGCCTGGTCGTGCTCGAGGACGTCGCCCATCTCGCCCCGGCCGAGCAGCCGGAGCTGGTCGCCGGGCTGCTCGACGAGCACTTCGGCGGACCGGCCACCCTGGAGCGCGTTCGAGAGGCGGGCATGGCCGTACGCCGTCAGGTGCTGGGCGACGAGCACGTGGACCGCGCCGTCGCCGCGACGACGCCGTTCACCCGCGATTTTCAGGAGCTCATCACGGCGTACGCCTGGGGTGAGATCTGGACCCGGCCCGGCCTTGACCGCCGCAGCCGGTCGATGATCACCTTGACCGCGCTGGTCGCCCTGGGACATCAGGAGGAGCTGGCCATGCATGTGCGCGCGGCGCGGCGCAACGGGCTCACCGACGACGAGATCAAGGAAGTGTTGTTGCAGACCGCGATCTATTGCGGCGTTCCGGCCGCCAACACCGCGTTTCGTATCGCCCAGAAAGTCCTGTCCGAGTGACCGCGGTGATCATGCCGGCGCTCGAAGCGGTCGAGGCCGTCGCGGACGGCGACACCGTGCTGGTGGGCGGCTTCGGGATGGCCGGCATGCCGGTGGAGCTGATCGACGCGCTCATCGAGCACGGTGCCTCCGACCTGACGATCGTCAGCAACAACGCGGGTAATGGGGACACCGGGCTCGCTGCTTTGCTGGCCGCCGGACGCGTACGAAAAGTCATTTGCTCTTTTCCCCGGCAGTCCGATTCATGGGTTTTCGACGGGCTGTACCGGGCCGGCAAAATCGAGCTCGAGGTCGTGCCTCAGGGCAATCTGGCCGAGCGGATGCGGGCGGCCGGAGCGGGGATCGGCGCTTTCTACAGCCCGACGGCCGTGGGAACACCGCTCGCCGAGGGCAAAGAGGTGCGGGTCATCGACGGCCGGGAGTATCTGTTGGAATATCCGATCCGAGGGGACGTCGCCCTCATCAAGGCCTATAAATCCGACAGGATGGGCAATCTCGTCTATCGGAAAACCGCCCGGAACTTCGGGCCGGTCATGGCGACTGCGGCTGCCGTGACCATCGCACAGGTGTCTTCGGTCGTGGCCGTGGGCGAGCTTGATCCGGAAGCCGTCGTGACGCCCGCCATCTACGTGAATCGGCTGGTGGTGACGTGAGCCTTACGCGCGAGGAGATGGCCGAGATCGTCGCCCGGGACATTCCGGACGGCTCGTACGTGAATCTCGGCATCGGGCAGCCGACCATGGTCGCGTCCTATCTGCGGACCGGCAGCGGGGTCGTGCTGCACACCGAGAACGGCATGCTGAACATGGGCCCGGTGGCCACCGGCGACGACATCGACCCCGACCTGACGAATGCCGGCAAACAGCCGGTGACCGAGCTGCCCGGCGCCTCGTACTTCCACCACGCCGACTCGTTCGCGATGATGCGCGGCGGTCACCTCGACGTCTGCATCATGGGCGCCTTCCAGGTCTCCGCCTCGGGCGACCTGGCCAACTGGTCCACCGGCGCCGCCGACGCCATCCCGGCCGTCGGCGGGGCGATGGACCTGGCCATCGGGGCCAAGCAGGTATTCGTGATGATGAGCCTGTTCGCCAAGGACGGTAAGCCGAAGCTGGTGCCCTCGTGCACCTATCCGCTGACCGGCAAGGCCTGCGTGAGCCGGGTCTACACCGACGTGGCGACGTTCGCGCTGTCCCCGCAGGGCGTCCAGGTCGTGGAGACGTTCGGCACAACGACCGAGGAGCTTGCGGCCCGGCTGGACGTCCCTCTGATCTGACGTCCCTTTTACTTTGCTGAGATGACCCTGTGAGGGTGACTGACTTCTCTCCGTAAAAATTTGCGTGGCCTGCAAGATCTGGATGATGCTGGGGACTTGATCGCGTCCCGCGGGCTCGTCCGGAGGTGCCAGGTGAACAGGGTGGCTGCCCGACGCGCGGCGCGCGAGTTACTTCTCGTCGCCGTGCTGTTTCTCGCCTACAAGTTCGGCCGCATCCTGGTCGAGGGCCACGTCGACGAGGCGATGCGCAACGCCGCCTCGATCTGGGACTTCGAACGGCTGCTGCATCTGCCCAGCGAGTCGGCGCTGCAAGGATCGCTGCTGTCACACACCTTCTGGGTACGGGCGGCGAACTGCTTCTACGCCTACGTGCACTTCCCGGCCACGGCGATCACGCTGATCTGGATGTACGTGAAGCGCCCCGAGATCTACCTGTGGATGCGGCGCACGCTGGCCACCTTGACGGCGTTCGCCCTGGTGGTGCACGCGCTCTATCCGCTGGCGCCGCCGCGCATGCTCACCCCGGCCGGCATGGTCGACACGGGACGTCTCTTCGGGCCTTCGGTGTACGGCTCCCCGAGCACCGACACCCTCAGCAACCAGTACGCGGCAATGCCGTCCCTGCACGTCGGCTGGGCTGTGGTGGTGGCACTGGCCCTGGTGGCGGCCTCGGCCGGTCACCGGTGGCGCTGGGTGTGGCTGGCCCACCCGGTGATCACGCTGTTCGTCGTGGTGGTGACCGGCAACCACTACTGGGTGGACGCGGTCGCGGCCGTGGGGCTGCTCGCGGTGGTCCTGGCGCTGGTGCCGCGACCTGTGGTGCCGGCCGCTGCGGAGCCGGCGCCCGCCGTCCTGGAGCCGGCGCCCGTCTGGCCTCACGTCGTGCCCGTTCAGCGCGCCTCCGAGGAGTCGAACACCCGCCTGCCGTCGACGTAGGTCTGCGCCACCGCGGTGCCGGCGATCTCCGCGGCCGGGCCGGCGAACGGATCACGGTTCAGGACGACCAGATCGGCGCGCATGCCGGCGCGCAGGCTTCCGGTGTCGTCGAGATGGTTCACGTAGGCCGTTCCGCTCGTGTAAGCGCTCACAGCCGTACGCAAATCAAGGGCTTGATCTTCAAGGAACCTCTCGCGGTCCTCCTCGGGCAGCACGCGGTTGACCGCGACGTGGATGCCCTGGATCGGATCGGGTGTGCTGACCGGCCAGTCACTACCACCGGCCAGCCGGGCGCCGGACCGGTGGAGATCGCCGAACGGGTACTGCCATCGGGCCAGGTCCGGGTCGAGGAACGGAATGGTGAGCTCGTCCATCTGCGGCTCGTGAGCAGCCCAGTAGGGCTGCATGTTGGCGACGGCGCCGAGCGCGGCGAACCTGCGTACATCGTCCGGGTGTACTACCTGAAGATGGGCCAGATGCGGACGAGTGTCACGGTGGCCGTTGGCGGCGCGGGCGGCCTCGACAGCGTTCAGGGCGTTGCGGACGGCCTGGTCACCGAGGGCGTGGAAGTGGGTCTGGAAGCCGAGGGCGTCGAGCTCGGTCACATAGCCCTTGAGTGCCTCGGGGTCGATGAAGTCCAGGCCGCGGTTCGAGGTAGTACACCCGCAGGAGTCGCGGTAGGGCGCGGTCATGGCGGCGGTGAAGTTCTCGGCGATCCCGTCCAGCATCAGCTTGATCGACGAGCAGCGCAGCCGGCCGATCGTGAGGCGCTCGCGCTTGGCGATCAACTCGGGGATCTGCTCGGCCCCCCGATCGCGGTCCCACCACAGAGCGCCGACGACGGTTGCGGTGAGTGCGTTCGTCCGGGCTGCTTGCTCGTACGCCTGCGAAATGTCGTCATAGCCGTTGGAAGCGGCCACCATGGCGTCCTGCCAGGCCGTGATGCCGAGCGAATGGAGCAGGGTCTGAGCCCGTAGGAGACCGGCCAGCCGCTCCTCGTCGGTCGCGGCCGGGACGTCGACGAGGGACATGGCACCCTCCTGGAGAGCGCCCACGGGGTCGCCGTGCTCGTCACGGTCGATCCGGCCGGTGTCGGGATCGGGGGTGTCGCGGGTGATGCCGGCGTACTCGAGGGCCCGGGTGTTGACCCAGGCGGCGTGGTGGTCGCGGTTGAGGAGATAGACGGGGCGGTCGGGGACGGCGGCGTCGAGCAGATGGCGGTCGGGGATGCCGTTCTCGAAGCTCTCCATCGACCAGCCGCCGCCGACGATCCATTCGCGGCCGGGGTTGTCGTCGGCGTACTTCCGGATCCGGCGCAGGTACTCGTCGCGGTCGGTGGTGCCGGTGAGGTCGCACTGGCCGAGTTCGACGCCGCCCATGACGGCGTGGATGTGGGCGTCCTGGAAGCCGGGGATCAGGAGGCGGCCGGCGAGGTCGACGGTCTCGGTCCTGGGGCCGCGCAGTTCGACGGCGTCGCCGCCGAGAGCGGTGATGCGGCCGTCGCGTACCGCCAGGGCGGTGTCGAAGCCGTCGTCGGTGAAGACAGGACCATTGACGAAGACCAGGTCCGCGTACGCCATGAGCGCTCCTCCTTGGGTGTCCCAGGCATCCCATCACCTGGTCCCGATGGAGTCAACGGTGTTGACATGGGCTGCGGCCTGGGCCTCCGCACTCTTTCGGGCCCCGATTTGGCGTTGCGGGGATCTAGGAGTAATGTTTTCCGAGCCGCCAGGGAGACGGGCGAGCGAGCGGGACCCGGTTTGAGGCAACTCTGCGGGGGCCCGGCGCGGCCGTCCTGACGGAAATCATGAAAGTCTGATCGGCTCTTTGCGGGTCGTGATGATGCGTGGTGCCCACGGTTTTCTGGAAACGCTGAATTTGGCGGAACGGGAAACGGCGGGTAAAGTATTGCAAGCGCCCCGGGGTGGTTAACCGGGTAGCGGTTGTTCTTTGAGAACTCAACAGGGTGCTTGATAAGCCAGTGCCAATTAAGTAATACCCCGGCCGGCGTCTTTGGATGTCGGTGGGAGATTC